>CAVYQB010000047.1:0-25604 GCA_963770465.1 uncultured Acidobacteriota bacterium | reverse complement strand
TGCACGTGGTCATGCATTCTGCGTATCATCGCGGGCAAATTGCTGCGGACATGCGGGCCGCAGGGGTCACTCCACCTTATACCGACTTCATACATGCAGTCCGTCAAGGCTTACTGTAACGGCCGGGCATTGGGTCGCAAGGTTTTTGCGTGGACCAGTTGGCGTGGTATTTTTGAAGTAACACTTGCCAGTCAAATGGAGTCCATGAAAAAGCTTTGTCTGTGTCTTTTGTTTTTTTTCTTGACCGGAGTCTTACTAGCTGATTCCGGCATTGCCCCCCTCCCCGACCCGGTTTCGAACAACGCGGTCGCCATGCTCAAGGTCCATTGGCAGCTTTTGCTCTTTTCCTTCATGGGTATCGGTGAGAAAAAGACCGCCGACGCAATCACCAACACCGCGTTCTCTCTCGATGCGAAGGATGCGACCTGGTCTGCGGTTCACGCTGTCCCGGGTACTGTGGGGCGGATCGGGGCTGTGGCTGCCGCAGCCGAAGGACAGTTATTCGTCTTCGGAGGCTACGTGGTTGATGCCCAAGGCCGTGGCGAAACTGTTTCCGACGTTGGCATGTACGAACCTGCGCGCGACCGCTGGTCCCGCGAAGCTGATCTGCCGCTGCCGCTCGGCGATTCTGTAGCCGGAGTTTATCGCGATCGTTACGTCTATCTGATCAGCGGCCGCTCCAACGGCGACGTGGTCAACAATGTCCAGGTGTTCGACGCCGAAAAGAACCGATGGTCCCAAGCCACGCCAATTTCGGGTCCGGCTGTCTTCGGCCACGCCGGCGCGCTGGTTGGCGACAATATTCTCTACTGTGATGGAGCTCGCAGAAATGATCCCGGAAAGACTCCGAAGTACGTTGCTTCCGATGAATGCTGGATGGGCAAGATCGAGCATCACGATCCGAAAAAAATTCAATGGACCAAAATAGCCAATCACCCCGGCTCCGCGCGCTTTCGTATAGCCGCAGGCGGTTCGGAGAAAGATGAAAAGATTTATTTCGCGGGAGGAACCGATAATCCTTACGACTATAGCGGCATCGGATTTGATGGCAAGCCCGCCGAACCGTCTCCGGTGACCTTCGACTTCAATCTGCGCACGAAAAAATGGGAGCTTATCGACGACAACACGCCTGACCCAACCATGGACCATCGCGGACTGCTGGTCACGCATGAAGGACTGGTTCTGATCGGCGGCATGGAAAAAGGCCAAAAGGTCACAGCCCGAGTGGTTCTCCTATCGAAAGAACCGAAAGCAAAATAGTAGCGCCGGCATTTTTGCCGGCTGTCGCGAGGGCATCTTGCCCTCGCCAGTGAGGGCGGGACGCCCTCACGACAGCCGCCGAGACGGCGGCGCTACAAGTTCGGGCCCGGAACCAACAATCCTAACCAATTCTTCGCTACGTTGTTGTAGACTTCCGACAGGTGTGACGAAAAGCGGTCGCCCTCTGGCTCCCATTGCCGGTTCGGGGCAACGTGCGGACTTTATGCGAAAAGACGCGAATGCTGACAAGAGCGTAAAAGACGACCGTCCAAAAAAGAAGCCTTATCAGAAACCGGAATTCCGCTGCGAGCGTGTTTTTGAAACCATGGCCCTGTCTTGCGGCAAAGTCAGCCCCACAGAATTTCAGTGCCGCTTCAACCGGAGAAATTCCTAGCTTTGCTGACCAAGCCAGTTATCACCGAGGCGCGCGACGCTCACAAGCTTGAACTCGCCGCCGAGGTGCTCGCCTCAGGACACACTTTGCGCCTGCAGGCATTCGGCACCAGCATGCTCCCATCAATTTGGCCGGGTGACATTCTCAGCGTCGAGCCCAAACGTGAACAAGAAATCGTGGCCGGAGACATCGTGCTAGTGGCGAAGAACAATCGCTTCTTCATCCATCGTCTGATCGAAAAGCACGACTCACGCTGCATTACGCGAGGGGACTCGCTCCCCCACAACGATGACCCGGCCGATGCATGCGACGTGCTAGGCAGAGTTTCCCTGATTCATAAAAAGAACAGGACGATCGTTCCCAACCAGCGCCGCCCGCGATTCAACCGCGCGCTTGCCTGGATGCTTTGCCACTCGGGCACATTCCGAATGGTCGCGCTCCGCCTGCATTCGTCGTGTCAAGAAAGCTCACGAGATAGTAGCGCCGGCACCTTGCCGGCTGGCGCGAGGGCATCTTGCCCTCGCCAATGAGGACACGCCCTCACGACAGCCGAGGCGGCGCCACGTTCTCACCTCCGATGACCCCTGCCGCTCAGCCCGCGATTGTCATCGAGATCGGCGGTATGGCCATCGCTCTGCACACGCAAGACCATGCCTTTCGCCGAATGCTCGAGGATCGTTACGCCGGATTCATCAAGCCTTCGGCTAATCCGCAATTTCAGTTTGATATCGATCTGTTCGAGCCTTCGATGACGTCCCAAGCGGACGAAGACGTGCAAGTGAAGGCCGAAGCCGGCGAGTGGTTTCTTCAACGTGGAGACTTCCGCGCCCGCTGGAATGCAGAGCTGGGTCGCGGGCACATTCAGCAATCGCGCAACCCGTACGCGATCGATTCAGTGTTGCGCATCGTTCATACGTTGCTGCTGGCCCGGCAGGGCGGATTTCTGCTTCACGCCGCCAGCGCCATTCGCGGAGGTCGCGCATATTTGTTCGCCGGACTCTCGGGCGCGGGCAAAACTACCATTTCGCGATTGGCGCCACCCGACGCCACATTGCTGAGCGACGAAATTTCCTACGTGAGGCGAGAAGGCAATCAATACCTCGCCTGCGGCACACCCTTTGCCGGTGAGTTAGCGAAGCTGGGCGAAAATCAGTCGGCGCCGCTGCAAACGCTTTTTCTGCTGGAAAAAGGTTCGGAGAATCGCATCGGGGAAGTCAGCACAGCCGAAGCAATCCGATCGCTATTAAGAAATATTCTCTTTTTCGCCGACGACCGCGAATTGGTAAGCCTGGTTTTTCGCTCGGCATGCGAGTTTGTAGAACAGGTACCCGTCCGTCGATTGGTATTTGTTCCCGATCAGCGAGTTTGGGAAATGATAGGCTAGGTCTGATGTGGGCGCGGGCGTCCACGCCCGTGCGACGCCGGAGAAAAGTTATCGCTGAAAAATACATCGCGCGCAGCTCCGCCATCGCCGCCCGCCTTATCGGCGGCGAAATGATGATCATGTCCGCCGTAGACTCGACTTTTTTCACGCTCAACGAAGTCGCCACATTAATCTGGCAGGCAGCAGACGGTCGCACCCCATTGTCAGCAATCGTGACCGACAAGATCTGTCCGGAGTTCGAGGTCAACCCCGACCAGGCCGCATGCGATGCTGAGCAGTTCGTAAACGATCTCTGCCAGCATGGCATCCTCATGATGTCAGAACAACCTATCAATTCCCCGCCCGTAGCGGAGGCCCGATGAGCCTACTGGCGGAGATGAATCGGAAGGCACTTGGCCTCGGCATTCCGCTCAGCGTGCATCTCGACGTTACCTACCGTTGCAACGAACGCTGCATCCACTGCTACCTCGATCACGACGATCACGGCGAAATGACCACGGCCGAGATCAAAGACATTCTCAATCAACTCTCCGACGCCGGAGTTTTCTTTCTTACGCTTAGCGGCGGCGAAGTCTTGATGCGCCGCGATTTCTTCGAAATCGTGGAACACGCGCGCCGCCTGCTGTTCAACGTCAAAATGAAAACCAACGGCGTGATGATCCGCGAACCGCAAGCCAAGCGAATTCGCGATTTAGGCGTAGAGCAGGTACAAATCAGTCTGTACTCGCATCGTCCGGAAATTCACGATGCCATCACCAAACTCCCCGGCTCCTTCAAGCGGACGCTGCAAGCCATCCGTTTTCTGAAGTCGCAAGGCCTGAAGGTTGTAATCGCAAATGTCCTGATGGCCAGCAATTTATTCGACAACACGGGAGTGATGGCGCTGGCAAAAGATTTGGGCGTTCCCTACACCCTCGACCCAACCGTTTCGCCGAAAATGGACGGAGACACGTCCATCCTCGCGCTACGCATTCCTGGATCCGACCTCCAGCAAGTTTTTCGCAACAAGGAGTTGGTGGGCAATGTCGAGGAATTCTGCGCTCCACCGCCCGCGCCCGGCGAAGATATAATGGACGGCTTCCCGTGCAGCGCCGGGCACACCGCCTGCTACATCACTCCCTACGGCGACGTCTTCCCTTGCGTGCAATTCCCGCTGCCCAGCGGAAACCTGCGGCGGCAGAAGTTCACCGACATCTGGCACAACTCTCCGCAGTTGAACGAAGTCCGCTCCATCCGCGCCCGCGATCTTCCTACTTGCTCAACTTGTGCCCACGTCGGCACATGCACCCGTTGTCCCGGGTTAGCTTACATGGAAGGAAATATGCGCGGACCATCCACCGCCGACTGCGAAAAATCATTTCACCGGACGGGCATCCCCTCGGCCAACATGCTGCAGAAGAATCGGACCAGGACCTCATTTCCCTTGGTTCAAATCCAATCCATCGCATAAAACAGCAAGCCCAGAGTCACTTCATCGTGAACCCGATCCACCCGGAGCGTAAAAGTAATAATCCGCCGCGTAACTGCTTTTAACTTCGCCACCTTGCTTCGATTCATCACAACCGCCCGCCGGAGGTTGCCCACCGTTGGTATGCACGCGCTGGATGCTGCTAACCCGGCTAAGCGCACCATCACCCGAATGACCCGTTACCGACACCAGCAACCACGGAATCGAATCCGCATCCGGCGAATCGACTCGACCCACAGCTTTGCCCGTGACTTCACTTCCATCATTCAGCTTCCAGGCCGGTCCAGCATAATGATGGCCGACAACCGCACCCTGCTGGTCATGAAGCTCAGCCGCAGGAGCCTTCAAAGTCCAAGCGAACTTACCATCCGCCCCAGCCTTACACACGTAAATTTGCGAGCCAGTCGCATGCACCTGCAAAACAACTTGCTCGCCCGCAGGCGCTTTGATTGCGTCAGGCACATCGGGCCGCGGAACGTTTTGCCCAAGAGAAAAAATTCCCATTGCGATCACCAATGCGAATTGCGGAAATGTTTTATTCACCGCGAAAGTTTACCACCGCCGCACACCGGTAGGACATTCCTGTCCGCCCCACTTGACCCGCCGAATGTGACGCCGACCTCGCTGGTGTCACCGCGCGGACAGGGTGCCCCACCCTTTCCGCGTTCTCTGCGGAAGGGTGGGCTTCGATGAATCAACCGCAACCGGTGCGGCAGGCACGTTGCCTTAGGTTTGCGTCCGTTTCTGTGGACGCTAACTTGGGTCCCTCGCGTTACCATGAGCGCCTGACAACAAAACCGCAAAAGTAATCGCGAAAAAAAAACGGGAGCCTTGCAGCTCCCGCCAGTTCATGCTCTATCTTAAAAGTTATTGTTTAGCCTGCGGTTGAGGCAGGTTCGGATTCACATGCAAGGTCTTGCCAGCGGTAACGTAAAGTTTCTGAGCAAACCGCGCTCCTCCGGATGACCGCACTTCAACATCGTAACTGCCCGGCCGGAGATACATGGTTTTGAGTTTTCCCGCCGTCCCAGCGTATGCGCCGTCGATATACACTTCTGCATCTTTAACTTTGGTATCGAGCTTAATTGCGCCAGCCACCGGGGCGTAACCGTAGTAGCCATACGCATACGGATAAGGACCCCAATACGACGAGTATCCCCACCCGAAACCCGGCGCGACGAGGACGACCGCACGTCCATACGCGGCAAGAGGCAACATCATTGCCCCCGCCACCACCAACATCATCACTAGTTTTTTCATCGCACTCTCTCCTAAAAGATTAGATGCCGACCCGCGCATTTTCATCGTAAAGAAGAGTAAAACTGGGCTCCCGGCGTAAACGCTAGGTCAGGGATGTGTAAAGTTTCTTGGGAACTCTCTAGAAGTAATAATCAGCCGTGTACGTGTGGCGCGGGCGCCTTCGCCCGCGAAGCTCAAAGTGTAAACGCGAGCGTCCATGCTCGTGTAATCACAAACCCATCACAAATCCGACCAAATACACAAAAGGTGCCCCACCCTTTCCGCGCACTTTGCGGAAGGGTGGGCCGCGATGAATCAACCGTGAAAGATGTCATCCTGAGGCAGCGGAGCCGCTCGCATCGCGAGCGGCTCCCAACGAAGGATCTATGCACTTCGGACCGACCCCGCGTTCTGTGAGGCAAGGGTCGGGGGACGAAAAGCACGCAAACCGAATAAGCCTCGGAAGCCGCGGCGTCACCAAATCTTGTCAAGCCCCTGTTTACTCCGAATTCCCGGTAGACAGTTGATTACAAACCACAAATAAATTCCAAAAAATGGCGGGTTTACCCATTGAAATGTGCTAATCTATATCTATAACTATAAAGATACACCAAGGCGCAGCCAATAGCTGCGCCTTTTTCTTTCTATCCGAAGGGATCCAGATGAAACCAGCTAAGCAGCGGCCCAAACCGGCCAAAACCCAGCCCGCGCGCCGCAATCCCAAGCGTACCGGAGAACTTTCCGAAGCCGCCTTCATGCTCAAAGCCAGAACCCTGGGCTTCAACCCCGCCAAGCCTTGGGGAGACAGCGAGCGCTACGACTTCATCCTCGACACCGGCCCCCGCCTCTGGCGCGTGCAACTGAAATGCACCGAAGTTCTGCGCGCCCGCGGCTACGACGTCCAACCTATCTATAGCGTGTACGGCAAAGGTAAAATCACCTACACCGCCGACGACATCGACGTCCTCATCGCTCACATCATTCCGCTCGACACCTGGTACATCATCCCCATCGCAGCCATCGCCCAACTCCACCAGCCTCCGCCTCTATCCCGGCATCCCCTGCAAATGCGCCCGCTGGGAAACCTACCGCGAAGCCTGGCACCTCCTCCAATAGCCGGTGTAGGGCGGACATTCCTGTCCGCCGCCTTTGATTTTGGTACTAAGCATTAAACAAAGGGTGGCCCACCCTTTCCGCGCCCTTTGCGGAAGGGTGGGCCGCGATGAATCACCCCTGAAAAAGATTGGGAAATGCTGAGGCAAACCAAGCAGATTCCAGTTTGTGTTTACACATGACGTTGTGTAATACTCTACACATGGCAACCAATCTCGCTCTCGATGACAAACTGATCGAGCAAGCCCGCCGCGTAGGTCATCACAAAACCAAGAAAGACGCAGTCACCGCCGCCCTTGCCGAATACGTTCAGCGACGCCACCAGCTTCACAATCCTCAAGGTCATTCGGTACCGTCGACTTCGATCCCAAGTACGACTACAAAGCGGAGCGCCGCAGAAAGCGCTCCTGAGCATGCTGGTTTTGGTGGACACGCCCATCTGGTCGCTGGCACTGCGCCGCAGAAACGCAGACCTCAATCCGCACGGAGCAGAGCATCACAGCTGCACTGCGGGAACTCATCGAGGATGGACGCGCACAACTAGTAGGCCCAGTCCGCCAGGAATTGCTATCCGGCATTCGCGAAGAAGCCACCTTCAAGAAACTGCGCGACCAACTCCGAGCCTTTGAGCAAATTTCTCTCGATGCCGCCGACTATGAAGAAGCCGCCCGCCTGAACAACCAATGCCGAGCCCGAGGCATAGCCGGGTCGTCAATCGACTTCCTCATTTGCGTCACAGCTCTCCGACGAAGCTGGCAAATATTTACGACAGATCGTGATTTCTCCCGCTATGCCACGGTGCAACCCCTTAAGCTCTACAACGTGATCTAAGCGTGTGGGCGGACACTCCTTCCGCCGCAGTCCTTCTGTTGCACATCGGGTGCCCCACCCTTTCCGCGTATTTTGCGGAAGGGTGGGCCGCGATGAATCAACCTTGAAAGATGTCATCCTGAGGCAGCGGACCGCGTGGGGGCGGACACTCCGTCCGCTGCCGTTGATTTTCGGGGAATTGATTCGCTTCTGACACAACCTACTCACAAACGAACCAGGTCGTGCCCTAATTTGAACTGCACAGGAAAGGTATCTGCGTACCAATAAAAATTGCCGTTGCTTTGACGCTTAGCGAATACTGGGAATCGCTTCTCTTGATGGAACCGAATCAATGGCAACTCATAATCCACGACTATGGCTATTTGGGCACTTACGAGAGACTGCCGAGTACCGCCAAAGAAATCATTTAGGGCCAACGTGAAGCGGTCGTCTATACCAAGATCATGTGGAGACCATGTTTTCCAGCGAATTTTTTGGTGTTCCATATCTCCATGCAGCGTTAGCGGCTTGCCTTGAGGAGTAAGAAAAGTTATGTCCCGGAAACTAACACTTGGGATAACTGTTTTGAGCGGAATCGATCCGGTGTTTGTAATCGTAACGGAAGACGAAAACGGGTCATTCGGATCAGTTGGATCGGAGAGTACTGCCGTCACGCGGGGTACCAACACTACATAACCGCAAAGAGTGGCTAGGGTCACTATTACGCTAAATATGGTTATTCGCTCTCTCTTACTTCGGGGTACTCTGTTTCGCGGTTTTGACCGGGGTCGCTTTCTTCCCTTATTTGACATCAAGCCCTCATAGCTATTTTTCATGCCACTCTCAACCCCCGACGCGGTCAAATTAGGAGACTACCGAACCGGGAGCCCCATTCTTTCCGCGTTCTGTGGGGAAAGAGTGGGAGACGATCACCCAAATGTCACCCATCCTTCGAAACCACCCCCGAAGCCTCCGCCTCCGCATACATCGCATCAATCCGCTCGCGATAGCGCTCCTCCACCACCCGGCGCCGCAACTTCATGCTAGCCGTAAGCGCTCCGTTCTCGGTTGAAAATTCTTCCGCAACCAATATCACTTTCTTCAACTGTTCGAAACGAGCCAGATTTCGATTCACATCCCCGACAATTCCCTCGTAAAGCGCTTGTACTTTTGCGTGTGCAACTAAATCTTCCCGCGAAGAAAACCCAACTTGATTGGCCCGAGCCCAGTCCTCCAGCACGGGAAAATAAGGCGCAACCAGCACCGCAGGAAACTTGCGCTTGTCACCCACAATTACAGCCTCGGCGATCAGAGCGCTGTGCTTGAGAGAATTTTCCAAGGGCTGCGGAGCAATAAATTTTCCGCCGGAAGTCTTGATTAAATCTTTCTTGCGGTCGGTGATTGAGAGAAACCCGTCAGCGTCCAACTTGCCGATGTCACCAGTCTTGAACCAACCATCCAGCAGCGCAGCCTGCGTCTCCTGCGGCCGGTTCCAGTAGCCTTTAAAAACCGACGGCCCGCGAACCAGAATCTCGCCGTCGTCGGCGATACGAACCTCAATGTTGGGTAGAGTCTTGCCCACGGTACCGAGCTTGTGCGCCTGCGGGCTGTTGACTGCAATAACCGGAGAAGTCTCCGTCAGCCCGTAACCCTCGTCAATGCGGATGCCGATATCCGCGTACCACTCCGCCAACTCGCGCCCCAGCGGCGCGCCACCGGAAATAAACACTTCCGCGCGTCCGCCCAGCCCCGCCCGAACTTTCGAATAAACCAGCCGATTGCAAATTTTCCAAGCCAACGATCTCGGCGTTTGATCGGCAAGAATCTCATCTCGATGAGCCCGGCCAACCGACAAAGCCCAGCGGTAGATCCACTTTTTCGGAAAGCCTTTCGCCTTGGTATCGACCTGCCCATGAACCTTCTCATAAACTCGTGGAACTCCCACGAAGATCGTAGGCCGCACCTCCGTTAAAGCCTGGGGAAGCTGATCCAGCGACGACACATAAGCCAGCGTCACTCCACGCGAAAGCATGGCGAGATCGACATGGCGCGCAGTCACGTGCGACAGCGGAAGAAACGAAATAATGATCTCACCGCCGCGCACGGTGAAGCCCGACAGCGAATGGGCAATGTTCGATGCCAGGTTGCCGTGAGTGAGCATCGCGCCCTTGGGTGTGCCCGTGGTTCCCGACGTATAAATAATGGTAGCCAGATCGTCGGGCGAAATGCTGCGCGCTGCGGAATCGAATTGCGCATCCCGTTCTTTCGGACCGTCATGCATCAGGCGTTGCATCTGCACGGCGTGCGCAGTCTCGGCCGCATCCATTACCACGATTCGTTCGATTGCAGTTTGATCCTGTATGCTGCGAACTTTCAGCAACTGCTTTTCGCTGGAGACAAAAATTATTCGCGCTCCCGAATCCTGCAGAATGTACGCCGTCTGTTCTCCCGGTCAATGTGGTATAAACGGGCACCACGACTGCGCCGAGAAGAAGGCAGGCAAAATCCGCAATCGTCCATTCCGGCCGATTTTCGCTCAGGATGGCAACGCGATCCCCTTTGCGGATGCCCCATTCCTGCAAAGCTCGAGCCACGCCGACAACACTCTGATAAAACTCCGACGAGGAAATAGAAATCCATTGGATGGCCCGCCGGTGCATGACCACCACACGGTCATTCCGCTCCACGACGGCGAAGAACATTTCATTGAGAGTTTGCAGATTCATGGGCAGGGCGCAATCGCAATCACGAGGCGGCGAGGAACAAAGCAGGCTTTCAGCCGCAGAGCGGCGGAAAAATGCAGCCCCCGATTGTTGTCGCATCCGCGATGAACAAGCCGCATAGCGGCGCAAGAATACAGCCCACGGCGCGAGCCGTGGGTACGAGACCGGACAACATCAAGCCCCGAAGGGGCGAAAGAAAAACCACAAGGAAATTTCGCGCTTTGCACAAGATCTCCGAAAGGAAATGTACTAATTTCATCATCGCTTAGCAATGACAGAGTGGCGTCGTTGTTCTTTTGCTGAGACAATAAAACGTCCAAGGAGTGAATCTGATGCACAAACTTGCGAAGACCACGTTGATGGCATGTCTGCTCGCCGGAAGTCTCACCGCCGTGCTGCACGCCGCCGACAGCAAATCAGCCGCCCCGCCGCCCGCGCTGAAAATCGGCGACGCCGCCCCCGATTTCAAGCTGCAATATTTCGACGGAAGCAATCTGAAAGAAGTAACTCTCGACCAGTATCGCGGCAAAAAAAATGTTGTGCTGGCGTTCTACATCTTCGCCTTCACCGGAGGTTGAACCGAGCAAATGAAAAACTTCCAGAAGAATTTGCAGAAGCTGGAAGCCACCGACACCCAGGTCCTGGGTGTGAGCATGGATAGCCCGTTTGCCAACAAAGCCTTCGCCGATCAAATCGGCGTAACCTTTCCACTGCTGAGTGATTGGGGCGGAGACGCCACTCGCGCCTACGGCGTTTACGTAGATAAATACAAAGCCGCCCGCCGCATAAACTTTTTGATTGGGAAAGATGGAAAAATTCTCGAAGAACAAGTCGACAGTTCCGCCATCGACCCAACAAAAATCGTCGACGCCTGCGAGCGCCCCAAGCTGAAAAATTGACGCCGCCAAGCACGGTTGTTATGATCAAAACGCGGGGTGGAGCAGTCTGGTAGCTCGTTGGGCTCATAACCCAAAGGTCGGTGGTTCAAATCCACCCCCCGCAACCAACCTCAAGCTCCATATAAATCGATAGTTTTCAATTCAGTCCCTGAAAATTGTGCTAATTTTGTGCTAACGTTGTCTCGAACGCAAGCCCCCACCGACGATGCTGGCCATCCCTGCTATCGAGATCTTCGTTCGTCACGGCGCCGACTGCGAACGCCGCGAGGACGAACGCTGGAAGCGCTGCCGCTGTCGCAAGCACCTGCGCTGGACCTGGCACGGAAAGCAGTATCGCCAGTCAGCAAAGACCCGATCGTGGGAGGCTGCGGAGCGGGCCAAGCGCGAACTCGAACTGAAGTACGAAGCCGCCCAGCTCGGCAAACCAATAAGCGACGATCAACCGGCTACCATTGAGGAAGCGAATCAGGCATTCCTCAAAGACAAGCGGGGTGGCGGCGCAGCTCAGAGCACGATTGCCAAGTACAATCTCACCCTTTCCAGATTCCAGGCGTTCTGCGATCGGCACAATCTTCACTTCGTCCGGGAGGTGCGCTTGGAGCATCTTTCTGCCTGGCGGGCCGAGTGGGCTTCCTATTACAACAGCAATTTCGCCTTGCGCACCAATCAAGAGAGGATTCGCCACTTTTTTCGTTACGCGCAAAACGCCGGCATGATCCGGGACAATCCGGCGACGCAGCTGTCCCCGATTAAGATCACCGACGCGGATTTCGAAGTAGATCCGCTCAGCCAAAAGGAATACGACAAATTACTCAGAGCGATCCCGCAGTGCGGCAATATCCCTCGATCGACGCAGAGCCGGCTCAAGGCGCTGGTTCAATTGCAGCGGTGGTCCGGGCTCTCTTTTGTGGACGCGGTCTGCCTGGAAAGGAGCGAACTGCTGAAGGTCGCCGGACACTATCGCGTCGACACTACCCGGCGTAAGACCGGTGCCCGCGTGAGCAATGTGATACCCGACTTCCTCGGCAAAGAACTGATCAACCTCCCAAACACGAGCCGCGCATACTTCTTTTGGTCGGGCGAATCGACCCCGAAGTCGGCGACCTCAGTCTATGAAAAACTTTATCGCAAGCTCTTTACAAAGGCCGGCATTGCCCATTGCGGATCGCACCGCTTGCGTCATTTCTTTGCCGTGTCGCTCCTCGAAAAGGGCGTCGACATCAGGATCGTCTCCAAGGCGCTCGGCCATAAGAGCCTGGCTATTACCGAGCGGTACTATGCCAAATGGTCGCGCCAGCAACAAGCAAATCTCGAACGGGCGCTGACGAAGACGTGGCGCCGCTAAATTGGTTTGCCCTTCGGTTCCGATAAGCGGCGATGCACCCTGCGCAATACGCTCTCCGGAATGCGTAGGGTCGTGTAGCGGCGCTTGTGCAACGTTTCGGGGTGATCCATCCGGAGGACACCTGGCTGATGCTCAAAAAGTTTGCGGATCGTGTCCACGCCCAAGCCCCACATCGCACTGATGTCCTTCACTGAATAATGGTGCTCGAAGGCCGACCCGGGGGGAGGCGCCGGGACTGAAGCCGTTGAATGTTCTTCCATGATATATGCTTGCCAATCCTTTCCGAGGGTCTAGCCCCAAGGGGCGGCAGCTAGGCTGCCGTCCCTACGGCCGACGCCGGCAGAAATGATTGGGTTTGTTGCCATGAACTGAGAGGCCCGACGCCCAAGGTTTCGCCTTCATGTAAGCGGCGGCTCCGCCAAGCGTGATGCATGCAGGCAAGGACGTTGACGCTAATGGTTGGTGTGTATGCATATGTAGCCTCGGTTTAATGTGGTTCTATTGGGCCGCTGGCGCGGGCTACCGGCCGAAGCTGAAACCGGCTTCTGTCACAGCTCGGAGAGCCGTGGCCCCATATCTAGGGGGCAATATTTCCGTCGTCTGGCGACGCCGGGCAACTTACGAGAGCAGTCTACCACCACCTTTGCTGGCAGTAGACACTCGAAAGTGCAGTAGGGGAGAAAAAAGCACATCTTGCGCACCGCGACGCATGCAAGAGTGATGCGGCAAATTTGGCCAGCGACAACGTGCCGTGTCGTCGAGAAGATCTGATTTACTTGTAGCGATTCCCTTCACCGATCGGTCACGCCTCCGCCGGCGGCGAATGGACTTTCCGGCGCCGAATATTCGGCCGCACGCTGTTTCCTGATCTGCTCAGGCATGTAGGTAGAGATAAAAAGGCGCGCTTTGTCATTTGCATTCCAAAGATCCCTTCTCGTAATCGGCGCTCGGTATTGTCGGACGTGGCGTAGCATTTTGCGGACTAGCAGGCGCAATCGTCGGTCGTCGGGAACCGGTTCGTTATTTGTTGCCAGCACTCCCTTAACGGTAGCGAGAACCATTTCCAAGCGTCGTCGATAATAACCGGGCAAAACTGGAGGAGGGGGTTTGTAATGCATGCCTTTCAGGAAACGATGCCAGCGGTTCTGCCAATCTTTATAGGTCGCGGGGTCACTGCCGCTTAGCCATGCGCGCTTGGCGCGTTTGCGATGCTTTTCAAGTTTTTTCATCAGCTTCGGAAAAGAAACACCGCAGGGCCAGAAAAGGCTTCGAATCAGTCCGAGTTTGATCTCCCGCCGGAGCGACCGAAGCGCAAACATGCACATGGCGATTTCCAAAGCGTCGAGATGAATTCGGTGCGTCATCGAAGCTTGCTTATCGGATAGAGGTACCAAGAGTCGGGCCAGTGCTTTCACCCGGTCATCGAGCCCAGAGTCATAGTGATCCAGCGGGAATTCATCGCAGTACATCAGCAGAACCCGCAGGCCGGAAGCAACTGCAAAGATTTGGGGAGTTAAAAGACGGAACGACGTCGATGGCGCAGCGGAATCAGGCATGGGTTAAGCTCTTGAGGTTACCCGTACACGGCCCGTCACATTCTCTGCCTTCGGCTGCCTTGACGAGTTCACCGTCATCACCTATGGGCGAAGGACCAGGACGTCGGCAATATCGTTAGAAAGCCCACCAAGGCCTTTCTGGCTAGTGTAGGTTGCCATTCTGTTAGTCTTTCAGTCGCCGTGGCTGTCTCTTCGGCACAGGCGCCTTTCAGGATTACCAACAATCCAAGTGGTGGGGACGGTCAAAAAACTGTTCTGCCAGGTACAATGCCTTTAAGGCTCCATCGATGGTTCCGCACAACTCCCGGGCGAAGTCGGCTGTCTCTTTCACTTTAGGATCAGACGTTTTGTGAAATTGCGGATCTTTCTTGTTTGGGTCGACTGTATAATTCAAATGTTTGATCGCCTCGCGAAGTTCGGATCCACAGTGCCGCGCATAATGCCACCGCCCCCTTTCCCACCGAGCCAGTTCCTCAGCAGCGGTTTGTATCGGCACGGGTTCTTTCAGCGACGTCCCATGTTGCTCTGCAGCCGGCAAAATTTTCGGTGGGCGCGGCCTTAGACCGAATTTGTCGAGATAATAGGGAATGAGGCGTGGGTCTTTTCCCAGCAAGTACGCCAGCAGATTCTGGTTTTTACCAGGAACATCGCGCAATATCTGGCTCATAAGCGTTGCCCGCTCCAAAACCGTAAGGCTCTTCCACTTCTTTTTCAGACGCTGAAAGCTCGGATGTTTCCGGATTGCTGCAGCTCTTTTGGGGTCGACCCGCCTGCGTGCTCTTCTTCTTTTCGACATTTTGCTTGTCATGATTTCCGCTTATTCCTCGATATAAGTTGGCGCACCCCAAGCGATGTTCTCAAGAGCGCGCCTTGGATAAGAACCGACAATACCCAGTTTCTACACATTTTCACTTTTTCGGTAGACGATTTCTGTGAGGCCGGTCACGTGCGTTGGTTCACTGACGACCAACAAACTCCCATCCAAGAATGAGGTGATAGGCAACGACGCTGCCACGCACAGCTACGAGGTTGAGCACGTTTGAAATCAAAGAAAGCAGCTGCGATCACTCCGACGAACGGTCAAAACGTGTAATCGCCTTCCATGAGAAGGCCGGTCGGAGTCAAGTGTTCTTTGTTTTTTTCGTTGGACAACGTTTCTCCTGCCGAGTGGCCCACTGTCGCTACCCTTCCATCCGCACTCTTGTTGAGCGTATTTTCGCTCGGTGCCAGTTGGGTGTTCTCGTTTCAGCCGGTGCTGCCACCTGATTGTCGACCTCTGTTTCCATCGAAGATGGAAGCTGGGCCAGATAGGATGAGAAAAGGAGCAACGCTTGAGCGATCACTCTTTTAGGTGCCATTTTTGGCACTAATTTACAAGACGAGCAATTCTGACCAGTTTTTCGCAGCCTAAAGTTTGATACTGACCGTTCACAAAGTTCTGGTCGCCGAGGGAGCTTGGCGAACAGCTTTTGCTTTGTGGACATTCTTGATGCAGGGAGATTTCGATGAATTTGAATCTGCTGGATCCGAAGCTGCTTATGCTCGCCGGCGTGGCGATTCTGGTTATCGCCGTACTGGTTTGGCTATACGTGCAAAAACGCAGGAGTACGACTGCAGACCTGCGGCAAAAGTTTGGGCCCGAATACGAGCGGGCCGTGCTGAAGCATGGGTCAGAACGAAAAGCTGAAGCGAAACTAGTGGATCGCGAGAAGCGCGTTGAAAAGCTCAACATTCGCGATCTTGATCCGATGGAATACGAACGGTTTTCAAAACGCTGGGAGTCCGTACAGTCTCGTTTTGTCGATTCCCCCAAGGGGGCAGTTGCAGAGGCCGATGACCTAGTGTCCTCTTTAATGAAAACTCGCGGCTATCCGGTATCCGATTTCGATCAGCGTGCGGCCGATATTTCTGTCGACCATCCCCGAGTGGTAGAAAACTACCGGTCTGCGCATGAGATTGCGCTCCGGGTCGGTAAGGACGCAGCAACTACCGAAGATCTGAGAACCGCGATGATTCACTACCGCTCTTTATTTGAGGAACTGGTGCAGGTACCAACGATTGTGGAAAGGAAAGAGGTGGCGTAATCGGTTGAACTGAAGACAAAAGACGAGCAGCTTACGATGGCCGAACTGGCGAGCTATGGCATTGCGCAAAAGCAGCCCGAAAATCTTGTCAGAATGGTGTCAGCAAAGATGTTCAATTTTGCAATTTTGCTCAGTATTGGTAAAAAGCTTCGGTGGACTCAAAATGAAAGCTGCCGCTTCGGAAATGCATTAAAAACGAGCAATATTGAATATTTTTCCAGTTGTGGAACATTGCATTATATGGTGGTGAAAACCAAGGAACTCACCCGGAAACAGATATTATCCGTGCCTTGTCCTACTTGTGGTGCAGCGACCCAGGAAGCTTGTCAACTGCATACGGGTGCTCCGCGCACCGAGCCACACCGAGATCGAAAACTCTCCGCAGCCGAGGCCGTGGAAACCAAGTAGCAAGGGATAACAATCAGGTGCGCGCCTACCAGCCTTGGGGGAAGTGATGGAGACTTCGCTGAGTTGATGCAAAGGCTACTTGAAATTCCAAAGTGGCGGACAGAAAAAGAAGCCTAAAGCTGATCCCGGAAGATGAACGATTGACGCATGGTCTACAGAAGAGAAATTTGGCAGGAAAGCCCGCACAAACGGTGAAGCTTAGGATATTTCCCACTGGTGCGGCGGGTGCAGATTTTTTCAAGACTGACAAACCCACGCTCCTCTCTTAGAGCAAGCGCACGAGGCAACTGATTAAGGAGGCTCAGTATGAAAATGAAGATCGGTACATTTTTGATCGCGGCGGCGGTGATGGTATCGGCAGAAAGCTATGAGCAGCGACTAGCCGACTCAACAACCGTACTCCACGAGATGTCCCAGGCGTCGGACCAGGGTATTCCGCAGGATCTGCTTCGGAAAGCCCGGTGCGTGATTGTTGTGCCTGGGTTAAAAAAAGTGGCGTTTATCGGCGGCGGCAAGTATGGCCGTGGTTACGCTTCTTGCATGACCAGGAAAGGATGGAGCCCGCCTGCCGCCGTCAGAATCGAAGGGGGTAGCTTTGGCCTCCAATTAGGCGGGTCCTCAACCGATGTCATCATGCTGGTGCTCAACGAGGGCGGCATGAAAAAACTGTTTCTCGGCTTGGATCTGATCTCGGCCGTCGCGCATATCGCGGAGCAAAGATTGGTTCACCGCGATCTTAAGCCTGCGAATATCATGTTTCGCAAGAAGGGCGGCGAACCTGTCGTCGTGGACTTCGGAATTGTTCGCGATCTGGACAAGACCTCATTGACCAAAACGTACCTCGGCATGGGGCCGGGCACTCCGTTCTTCGCTGACGATTCTGCCCTCGGCGTTTCACACTCTCGCGCTTGCTTGAGGACTCCAGCGGCGGAGGTGGTCAACTCCCGTATTGGTTCGAGGAGTCGTTGCTCGCGTTCCTCCGACAATCTGACCTTCTCCGCGTACAGTCGCACGGCCTGATTAGTCCGGCATCGAAGTCGAATCCGTTTTGCGACCAGATACTCGCGACGATCCCAACCAACAAAGCGTGGGTTGCACTCGGATGGCGTCAGTTTCTCTACTGGTTCGCCGATGCCGAGCATCGGATAGACAGTGGCGGTGTTTCGCCAGAGGACCTCGTGAAAGTCGCTGACGAAAACTGGGAAGCTATCGAGAAGTCAAAACCGCCGATCTTCATGGAAGAGAGAGCGAACAGTGGAGATTGGGTGCGTCAATGGCGTCGTGCATTGGCCGAATTCCCGTATTCTTGAGTTTGAGCCGCCGGTTCTCCAAATCTCGTTCAGGAGAAAGGTCCCGATGCTGCACCGCATTTTGACTAAGTGTCCCAAGTGGCTCGAAAGTGCTCGGCATTTGCGAGTGTACAGCGACAGTAGATGAACCCCGACAAAAATGAGATCCCAAGCTGGGCAGGACATTGTCCTTATTCGGCCCGGTGATGGGCCAGCACAGGTGAGTCCACCAAAAAGAAATACTCAAACGAATGTACACGCTAAACCGTGAGATTTGTCTCGAGTCGACTGACTGTCGGTCCGTCGAAGATATCAGTTTGCCGGAATTTCCTACCAGTTTGTGTGCGAAACGTGTGCAGTAGCCCTCAAACTACAATGTGTGAGCTACGAATTTCTACATCCAGGAAAGCGGCAGGGACCACCTGGGCGGAGCTATAACTTGCGGATCCTCTGATCACCCGCGCATTCATTGACAAAACTTCCGGCAAGCCGACTCATCATTTCCGGCCAATCTCCCAGAAGCCCGTTTCTGGATAGCTTCCGGTTTGCCGACAATCCGGGAGTTGAGCAACTTCGTTCCACAACTACGGCATTTTTTCACCAACATCGGCTGCTCGGGGCGGGCCACAGAGCGTCTTGGAGGGCTCTTTTGTGCAAATCTCACGCCGGCCAAGCGATTTGGGCGTACAATCCTTAACGTTTTCGAAGTCAAGAAGGAATTCTCGGGTCTAACAAAGAAAGAGGTCATCATGCACAGGCGCGAATTCCTGAAGCTCGGAGCGGTTGCAGGCGGGACGTTCTTACTGGGCGGCACAGGCCGTTTCGGGAGCCTCTTAGCTGCTCCCAAGGAGATCCCCACCGTAGACCGGCTGGTCGTGACCAATCTCGTTGACAACGTTTATGACGTTTACGCCAAGGGCGGGAGGATTGGGAATATCACGATCACTCGGAATACTTTGCCTTATCCGTATGGGTCAGACGTTATGCTGTTGTCGGAGCATGGGCTGGCTTTTCACTTGCAGTCCTTCCGAGGAGATGAGGAAAAGCAGATCCTGTTGGACTTTGCACTCACCCCACGCACACTGACAAACAACTATCAAGGGTTAAGAGTCGATCCCGCCAAAGCCGACGCCCTCATCATCAGCCACGAGCATGTGGACCATTACGGAGGCTTGCTCGATGTGGCCCGGAGCCTCCAAGGACGCGCCAAACCAGGGCTCACCCTCTATGCAGGAGGACGCGACACGTTCTGCCACCGCTGGGTCGTGCAACCGGACGGGAAAAAGCTTGACTACGGTGAACTAAAGCGGGATGAACTGGAAGGACGGGGGTTAAATGTCGTGCTCGCGGAGGAGCCGACCACAGTGGTTGGCCACGCGATCACCTCAGGTCACATCCCGCGAGTCACCGATTTCGAGATGACTCCACCGGCAGCTCGACTTGAAGCCGGCGCGACCGGTTCGGCCTGCGAGGCCAGCTTTCATTTCCCTCCCGGCACGGTAAAGATTGAAGCTAAGCCGGGTGACTTGGTGAAGGACATCTTCTGGGGAGAGCACGCCACCGCATACAACGTGAAGAACCGGGGACTAGTCGTGATCTCATCGTGCGGCCACGCGGGCATCATCAACTCAGTCCGCCAGATTCAGAAGTCCACGAGGATCGAGAAAGTGCACGCGGTGGTTGGCGGGTGGCACTTGGCCCCGTATCCTGATGAAATCATCGCCAAGACTGTGGAAGCCTTGAAGGAGATCAACCCGGACTACCTGATTCCCATGCACTGCACTGGCTTTCGCGCCATGATGGCAGTCCAACAAGAGATGCCACAGAAACTCATTATGCCTTCCACGGGCACGAGCGTCGTCTTCGGCGGCTAGCTCCGATTCCGCCTGGACGAAAAAAATCGCCTGACGGTAGGTGCGGTCCACTAGTAGCCTTGTCGGTTATTCCTGGATCACGGGCAAACCAGAAGTTGAGGTTCAGCCAAGTCCGACGGTTCCGCTTCGTCCTCACAACAGCGCGTGTAACGTCAAGTCTCGGCGATCACACATAATCATGATGCTCCCAAGGAGGGGAACATCATGCTGGTTCGCTATTTCAGACGGCCATCACGTATCGAGCAAATGCGCAGCAGCACCGGTGGTCATCTGCTTGAAGGATTCGACTAGGAACTGTCCCAAGGCCGCTATCAGTGGGTTGCAGCGCGCAAGCACATTCGGGCAGCGGAACACTTTCTCCATTGGATCGCTCATCGAAACCTGTCGATCGCGAGCGTTGAAGAACGATATGAACAGCAATTCCTCGATCACTTGAAGCGATGCCGTTGTCGCGGACATCATCCACCACTGAAACCTCACCGGCAGAAGTACAGTGTCGATCTTTGGTTCGACTATTTGCGGCGCGTTGGCATTGTCCCAACTCCAACCTTTGTTGAACCAGCGGTCGAGGCAGCGATATTAACGGCCTTCTGCGATTGGATGCATAGACAGCGCGGGGTTTCCGATGCCACTCTTTCCATCTACCGCTTCGAACTGCGTGCATTCATCAAGGATCTCGGCGAAGATCCGCACATGTATGACGCACGGAACTTGCGGCAGTTCGTGTTGGATAAGAGTCAGCACTCCGGATGGGCATCTGTGAGAAAGTGCATCTGCGCAGTCCGCATGTTCCTTCGCTTCCTGATCTCGCAGGGAAGGTGCCCCGACTATCTCTATGCGTCAATCCCTACTTTCGCCCATTCGCGGCTCTCTGCTTTGCCATTCTATTTACAAGCCGATCAGGTCGAACAGGTCATAGCGTCGCCCGATCTGACGACTTCGCTCGGAAGGCGAAACCGAGCGATTCTTCTCTTGCTCGCACGCCTGGGGCTTCGGGCGGGCGACATTGTTGAGCTTCGGCTCGGCGATCTCGATTGGAGGGAAGGCATGATCTGTGTTTCAGGAAAGGGACGCCGCCAGGCCGTGCTGCCACTGACGGTTTATAAATGGCGCATACGGATGCGAATCAGCGGACATTGCAATGCTCATTCTATGCTTGTCAAAGAAGAGAATTTATCGTGTTTAGAGGTTGCATTTGTTGGGGCAGTTATGTGAATATGAGTTCATGTTCTTGTTATGCAATCGTCGTCTCTTTCTCTGTGGACTGGGCCTGTGGATCACGGCCACACTCCTGTTGCGGGTAAGTGGACAACATTTGCTCCATCCGGGCGACTGGGAAGGATCGCTCATCCTGTTTGCTGCCAGCTTTCTTGTGATGGCCTGGATCGCACGCCGTCTATGCCGCCGTTTTCAACTGCGGCCGGAAGATTGGCCGGCCGGAGCTATTTCGCTTGCCCTCCCGACACTGCTGCTCGACCCATTCTCCAGTGCATTTTTCCCGGCGATATTTCCCAACATGTCTTCTGAAGTCGCCGGCATTTTTGGTGGCTGGATGCTTTTGTGTTGTGCGGGCGCCTTAGTAGGGGCGACCATCCGCCCTGGAGGTCGCTTATGACCAAGCGTCCCAACCTGCTCGCTGGCGAGGACCTTCCGCAGAAACCGCAGCAGAAGCGGAGCCTCGAAAAGCGGGCACGAATAAAGACCGCAGGCCTTGCTCTGTTTGGGGAGAAGGGCTACGAGCGCACTTCCGTCGATGATATTGCCCGGCGCGCGGATCTCGCGGTGGGAGGTTTCTATCAGCATTACCGGTCCAAGCGGCAACTCCTGCTCGCACTGATGGATGAACTCCTGGAGCATATAAACCGACTCGACCTTCGCCCCGAAGCCGCCGCGGATCTCCAGCGAGCTTTGCGGGATTTGTTGGCTCACGCCTTTGCAGGCGACCTTCACTACTTGGGTGCGTGTCGCGCCTGGGAGGAAGCTGTGCTGTCTGATCCAGGCCTAACGCGCAAACAACAGAAAATTCGCGCCTGGACGACCATGCGTATCACGACCTTATTCACGCTCTTGCAGCAGTTGCCTGGCGCACGATCCGGACTTGACATTCCTGCGCTCGCACGGCTTATGGACGGTTTCTTCTGGAGCTTGCTTGCGCAAGCCGTGCGCCTACCAAGATTGGAATTGAATGACTGGATCGATTCCACGACGCACCTGATTTACCACGCCATGTTCACCGACACTCCAAAGAAAGGTACAACGCCATGACGCTTAACGGTTTGCTATTCCTGTCGATCCTCGTGCTTGTCATCCAAGGTGCTGAGTCCACTAGTTCCGATGTTTCACAAAGCTACGGCGCCAAGTACGTGGCCGACGCGGCAGAACAAATGACCGGTCACCGAGCGCACATGACCAACGAGATCCACTTGATCGCGGGCACGCGGCTGGCTGGACCCGCGCTCACTCTGCGTATCGTGCGGGACGAAACAGCGTCGAGAGCTACAGAAGGTTTGTCCGCTATCAAGATCGTTGAGAGCGCGCCGGAAGGTTCAGTCATCGTCGCAGCCCTTGATGATGAAAAAGACTTTGCGGTCTTCGGAGCCACCTTCGCGGTCCTTGCCAAAACGCGGAAACTTGCAGGTTTTGTCGTGGACGGTTCGGTGCGCAGCCTGCCGGAATTGAGGCGTCTAGGGTTTCCCATGTTTGCACGCGGCACCGTGCCAGGTTCCGCGGGAGGACATTATCGACTCGACGGGGCGGATGTGCCAGTCATGTGCGGAGGAATAGAGGTCATGCCGGGGGATTATGTCGTTGCGGACGAGGACGGGGTCTCGGTCGCCCCCAAGGAACGCTATCAAGAGGTACTCGCGAAGGCTGAAAAGATGGAGCGCGAGGACCAAGCCATCCTGCCACTTATCGAAAAGTATGGCTCGTACACTAGGGCCTTGCAGGTGATGAGTCTCGCGCTGAGTGTCGCAGCCCAGAGGGAGATGCACATGGTCCATGCCAAAGGTTCTTTCGACATCAAGATGACTCCCGTCGAACCAACCGACTTCGAGAAGGCGAACGACATTACTCGGTCCACATCCGACAAGACTTGGCACGGTGACTTCGAAGGCGTCAGCCATGGAGAAATGATCACCGGCTCGACCGCGAGCACCGGCTCCATGGCCTACGTTGCTATTGAGCGCATGACAGGCAAGCTTAACGGCCGACAGGGCAGCTTCACCTTCTCGCACCGCGCCACCATGATGAAAGGCGACGCCCCCTCTGCGGGAGAGGTGAGCGTGATGGTTGTACCCAATTCCGGCACTGGAGAACTGACCGGACTCACTGGCTCGCTCATCATCCATATCGACACTCAGGGTAAACACACCTGGACCTTCGATTATTCGCTCCCGTAGCCATCCTCGCGTGGGTGCGCGTCAAGTGCCTGAGAACTTCGTATTCGCTTCCATCGCTTCCGCCAATCTGGGTCTTGATCAACCGCTTCCAGTTCGGCCTGACAAAGATTGGACGGAGAGACTCTGATCTGTGAACCCCAATGTGCACCCGGCCTCGACACTACCCGACTAAGTGCGAATGGAAGCGTGGCGATCAGTTCAACAGGAGAACAGCGAGGTCCTCTTTGCTAGCGTTTAGTCGGAGCGGTGAAATGCTGACAGGATGTCCGCATTGCTCATGACCGTAGCCATTTTGTCTTTCATGTACCGAAGAGACACTTCGTGATGTTCTCGATCATACGAGTCAATGCAGTCTAAGGCCAAGATGACGTTCCAATCTCGTTGGTAAGCATCGATGGCCGTAGTACGAATACATGCGTGGGTGTTGATTCCGGCCAAGATAATCGCGTCGGGCTGCAGCCGTGCAAGTGTTTCGTCAAGAGTCGTGCCGTAGAAAGCGCTATACCGTTTTTTGACTATGACGAGATCCGATGGGGCCACAGCCAGCTCCGATACGATCTGGCATCCTTGTGTCCCTTTGATCGTAATGCGTATTCCCTTGGTCTGCATTTCTCGGAAGGCATCTCGCAAGTCAGGCTCGAACTCCTGTCGAACCCACACAACGGGGTAACCAAGGCCCCGCATACTGCCCACCAGTTCGTTGATCGAACTCACGAGCCTCTGTCTTCGGGTGACTTCCCAGCTTTCCAGGAAGTCATGAAGCATGTCGATCACCACGAGCGCCGGCTTTTCCATGAGGGAAACACTACCAGATCTTGGGGTTTGGGGAGCAATGGAACAGAAAATGCACTTAAGCCCTTAAGCCCGCATTCCCCAGATTGATGATTGTTTAGGGCTCTCTGACGGAATCTTGTCATGACTTTTAGGTCAAAATCGTCAATCAGAAATCAATAAAATCTTTGAACGTTCTTTCCAACGGCTCATGCCGTGTGCGAACGACAGCCCATTGGTGCGTTTCAGAGGCTTCGGAAACTTCTTCCATAACCCACTGCATGTTGGACAGAAAAAAGGTAACTGCCTTGCGGACACCGGGAATCTGGTAGTCATCGAGAAAGATCACGCTACTGGGCGCCATAAGATTGTTGAGATAGAAAAGGTCAATAAAAACACCTTCAAAACGGTGAGTGCCATCGACTATGGCGAAATCGAATTTTCTGCCCTGCTGTTGCAGTTCAGGCAGAATAAGTTCCGATGGGCGTTTGCAGAACTCGACTTGATTATTGACACCAACCTCGCCGATGAACTGAAGGCCAAGGTCGGAAAAACGAGTGCTCTGATAGGGGTCTACCGTCAATAGCGAAAAAGCATCGCCACGGGTTTCCAGCAGCGCTTTAATGGCATTAATCGCCGCGAACCCATATCCAAATCCTATGTCGATGACCGAAGGTGGATTTTCATTTCTGATCCATTCCTGAAGGGCCATGCCTTCCCTGGGATCCACGGCGACGGGAAACAGATCGTGCCTTGTTCCATCCGACGCAGCTACAGCAAAGCCGTCTTTAGTCAGTTTGGCGATGATTTTTCCTGCTATGGATGCCTTGTGAGCATGTTGACTCAGATCGTTCATTTAAGGTCTACCCCTTTGGCTCTGTTGCAGTAGCCGTAACACGGTTGCTGGATGTACGCTGAATGGCTCTGTTGCAAAAAACTCCCTCGCGTTCAGCAATGTCCGGCTGAAGCATACTCTAACCGGATGTCAGGCAAGCACCGGAAATCGTGTCAGGCTACCAGCATCGAGTTTATCTTGGGGTCCGTCCGCTCGCTAACCTTATCCGAGAGGGCGTTCGGCCTAACGGAGGGCGGCTGAAACGTGCCGGCCTGGGCAGTTAGTGCTCGGGAAGCTACCTTCGAGGAGATCGACGATCGACCAGACAAGCCGTCTCCTGGAAGGGATTTGTCCGCTTTGCAACCAGCCAATCGAACCGGGCGAAATGGCACCGGGGAACGAGGACGGCCAAGCGGTCCACGCAAGCTGCTGGGCGAGATCACAGGACGCACAACAGACTCGCACCAACTCCTACTGAGAAGCCTCTCTTCCAGGTACTGGGCTCCAGACGCCAGCAGGGACGGGCGGAGGATGTAATTCACCCGTTCACTTGGCCAGAAGTCTCATCGCAAGCCTTTGAGCGTCCCTTACGCGTACAGCGCCAAACTGCTGCTGTTCCCATGTTCCTGCGCTTCTTCGGACTCAGCATCCTTGCCTTTGAGGTAGGCTAGCGTGACATCGAGCGATTCGTGTCCGAGGCGGATGCGGATCGTCCTTACGCAGGTCCACTCCACTTAACTTCCGGATAGCC
>CAVYQB010000046.1:0-130863 GCA_963770465.1 uncultured Acidobacteriota bacterium | reverse complement strand
GCCGCGGACACAAACAATGGCGGCGGGCCTATCTGCATGACCGCTCAAGCACTCTCTGCCCAGGTCCTGGCTCAGCTCCAGGGACAGACTGGCGCGCCCTTCCAACCCCAGCCTCGCGGCTGGCTCCAGGCGATGGCCAAGCAAACTTCTGCATCCACGAATCCCTGCATCATCAATCCCAATGCCGCCTATACCGGGCCGGAGAACCAGTTGTACCGAGTAGAAATCAATCGTTCGGGTACTGCCGGCACGACCTCTGGGGTTTCGGCTACGTTCAAGTGGTCGCGGGAGAACGGGTCCGTCTTCTATCCGATTACCAGCGGAGGAGCAACGACGACGGTCGTGGTTGAGAGTCTCGGCCGCGACGATCGTTTCGGATTGGTCGAAGGCAATCTGGTCGAGACGCAGGACGACCGTTCCGTTTTGCTGAATCAGCTAGGCATCTTGCTGCCCGTGCAGTCCATCAATCCCACGACGCTGACCGTGACGCTAAACGGCACGCCTGCTGCAGTCGTGGGCAGCGACGAAACTCTCCATCCGTTGCTGCGACGCTGGGATCAGACCAGCGGCGATCCCGACGCGGGTGGGCTTACACTCGACCCCGCGGACAATTGTGCCTATGTCCAGGAAGGCCAATGGCTGATGTTGGAAAACGGCGTTCAAATCTTTTTCCAGTCGGCGGATCCTGTGCTACCCGCTCCCCCTAATGCGCCGGTGAATTACTATCTCACCGGAGATTATTGGCTGATTCCCGCACGAACCGCCACCGGAGACGTCGAGTGGCCCACTACGACTAACGCTGCGGGAGATGTCTTCCCCGTCGCCTTGCCGCCGCAGGGGATCACGCATTACTACGCTCCGCTCGCGGTCGTATCGCCGGGCGCCAACCCTCAGAACTGCCGCATCCAAGTCGGCCTTAGTACGTGCCCTGGGTCTACGCCAACCGCGGGAACGTAGTCCTCGCGATGGTGTCTCCAGCGTCAAGAGCTGAGGCACTATCGCCTTCCACTTGCTGGGCCGCACTCGAATGACCGCGGTATTGGAGATTCGTCTTGCGATCTGCTCAAGACCCGAACTCTGCACGGTCAAGACTATTTGAACACCCCGGCGTGCAGGTTCTTGTGAATCAGAATCGGATCTCGGGTAGTTAGTGGGCATCTTGGCCCGAGGAAGGGCCGCAAAGCACTTCATGGGCAAGTGCAAGGACTACGGGAAGGTGGGCGGATCCTTTGGCCTGACCCTTTCGAAACCCTTGTAAGAAACGCCGTGGGTGCACTTCAGTTCATGAGGTAACTGACTAGACTGAGGCTGCGGCTGCGTGGGCTTTAAGCGTAACGGACTCGCGCTGACTGCGCAGCACGTTCAGGAAGCTTTGCGGCGGTGAGAACGGTACTTTTCTGAAACAGCTGGAGCAATGGATCTTCGCTTTCGGCCCAGGCTTGCATCTCTGACTCCGTAGGTTCAGAGTCGTTCATCCCTTCGGGTTCCACCACCAGCTGCGGTTGCGCTTTGCTGGTTTTCAGATTGTGGATGAATTTTTCCAATTGGCTGCTCTGGTCGGTGGTTCGCGTGAATTCCACTCCCATGCCAACTTCGGGATGCATGACGCGCACCACGCCTTGCGCCTGACTCTCGAATTTTGCCAGGCGGATGCTGAGGCTCACTCTGGTATTTACAGGGAACGGAGTAGGCATCTCGACATAGCAGGCGCCGGGGCTAAGGTCGGTGAGCTTGCAGGGAGCCGGCGGATCGTCGGGCTCCATGGTGGGTGCGTGCCGACCTAACCACGACTTCAGGTGATCACGCTGTACCGTAGAAAGATTCACAAAGCGAATGCCCGCCTGTGAGCCTCCGCCATCCCATGCAACTTCTGCGGCACATTCAATGCTGAATTCCGCGCCAGGCAATTCAAATTTGACGTGTAAAGCTCCGGCACTCAGGGCGCGGCGCGAAAGTTTAAGAGACATTCCGCCGAGGCCAAGATCGCAACTGATTGCCTTTCGCTGCGGAGTGCCACGATCTCCCGTCAAAGCCACGGCGATCTCCACGGGCACGCGCGCATTACGTCGGCGTTCGCACTTCATCAAAGCCCGAGCTGCACGAAAACTGTTCTGCGCACGTTCCGCGGAAATGGGTTTATAAAGAACAAAATGCGCGCCCAGCTCGAAAGCGGTGCGCACCGCCTTTTGCCGGTCAATCAGGGCAACGGCGATGGATCGCTTGTTGCACAAAGCGGAGCGTACGCTGGCAAACACTTTGGCGGCGAGGTCCGGTTCGGCGCAGTCGACGATGACCGATTCAAATCTCCGGCGGGTCAGTTTGTTGACCGCCGAATCGGCATCGCTGCAAAACTCAACCGCGATTTCCAGATCACTCAAGACGCGGCGCAGTGCCCTGATGATCTTGTCATCGGAACAGACAACCAGCGCTTGCAGATTCTGAGCCGAAGATTCCATAAACGCGATCAGCCGCCGATGATGACGCCCTCTCCATGGGATTCTTCTTCGTTTAACAAATGGGCTACGCTGCGAAGTTGCTCGGCGGCGCTCTGTAGCGCTTCGATCTGCTTGCCCAGTTGAGCCTGTTCAGCCTGTTTGTTGCGGAGTACTTCGTAGATGTCCTTCACGGCACTGCCCTCCTTAAGTAATGTAGGTTGGTCCCAACGGGCGGGTCAATGAACGGCGGTTGCGTCCGAGTTACGACGGTAATACCAACTCTGGCACGAATGATGCCACGAAAACAGGCTCGGGGTCTGGAATGTGCGAAAGATTGAATTAACGTACCGGGAAAAACGGTACACACCACCCTGAAGGGGCGGCATAACTTAGCCCAGGCCGTGAGCCCTGGGTAAGCGAAAAATCGGACTTAGGTCCCGCAGGGAACGGCGAACAGATACCAGCCTTCCCACACACAGGAACTTGCAAATCCTTCCCTGAATAAAGCTGCAAAAATCCATCGGCCAGCGGGGACAAATCTCATTTGTCTTATCGGCTCTTGCGGTTTACCCTCTGCGGTTCAACCATTGCTTGCGATTTTTGTTGACTTTCAGGCAAAACACCCATAGAATCAAAACCTTCCGTTTAGCCCCTGGCCAGTTGTCGGGCCTTCGGTCGGGTTAGTCCACGCCAGCATGAATCCCGGCGTGTGCGGAATGAATCTAACTTTTTACCAGTGGAAGTTTATCTCATAAGCGAGGAGTTATAACTATGGCTAAGCGGCGCGGCAATCCTAACTGGGGCAAGCCGGAACCCATTGGACCCATCACTCCGACGATTACCGAATTCGAACAAGTGGTGCGCGAGTACAAGCTTTCGCCGGACCAATATCTGCGTTCCACCCGCCTGCGAGAGTGGGCTCGACGCAACAAGAATTCCAAGTACATTCCTGAGCCCTTGCTTGAGGCTTGGGGATTCGAGATCGAATCTACCCTCTAAAGAGAGGGAACCAGGTTGATGAGGGTCGCCCAAACGGCGGCCCTTTTTTGTTGCAATTAATAACAGTCCGACAGTCGAGGTTTAATTGTCGAGTCCCTTGACCATTGCGACGATCCCGCCGAGCGAACTCGTAGCCTTATTAATAGCCACGAGCTTCTCTGCCGGATTGAACGTCTACGCCACCCTGCTCACGTTAGGATTGCTGTCCCACGCCGGACTGCTTCCGCTGCCTCCCGCGCTGCAATTGGTATCGAACTGGTACGTGATCGCAGCCAGCGGCGCGATGTTTGTGATCGAATTCTTCGCCGACAAGATTCCTGCTTTTGACTTGTTGTGGAATGCGCTGCATACGTTCATCCGTATCCCCATTGCGGCGCTGCTGGCGTACGGCGCGACCGCGACGCTTTCGCCGGGAGAGCAACTCGTGGCTACGATTGCGGGCGGCGCCATTGCTCTCGCCGCGCATGGCGGCAAAACCGCTGTGCGTGCTGCGGTAACGCCGTCGCCGGAACCGTTTTCGAACATAACATTAAGTCTCGGAGAAGATGGGCTCGCCATCTTTCTGACTTGGTTCGCTACCCAACATCCGTATGCGACGATAGCCATGGTAGGCGCGATGCTTGCCGTCATCGTTGTACTGGCGCGTTGGGTGGTTCGCTCGATGCGGCGGCTCTTCCGCGGAGCCGAACATGAATTAGCGAAGGAGTCCTGAGTGCATGTTCCTCAGCGCCCTCTGCGGCAGTTCTCATCGTCCTCCGCGATTTAAGGCTTTTCATCTGCGGACGGCAAAAATCGTAAAAAGCGGAGACCGCGGAGGCGGTTCGCAAAGAAATCCGCTTTTGCTACAATCGCACTGTAATGACGCCGCAATCCGCATTCACGGATGTTCCCACCGCCATCGAAGAGATTCGAGCCGGTCGCATGGTCGTTGTGGTCGACGATGAAGATCGCGAGAACGAGGGCGATCTCACGCTCGCCGCCGAGAAAGTTACTCCGGAATCGATCAACTTCATGGCGAAGTATGGCCGTGGTCTGGTTTGTCTCGCCATGACCGACGAGCGTCTCGACCATCTCCGCATCGGCCCCATGACTGCTGAGAACACCTCGAACTATGGCACGGCATTTTGCGAAGCCATCGACGCACGCGACGGCGTGACTACGGGAATTTCTGCTTTCGATCGCGCGCGCACCATAAAGGTTGCGATCGATCCCGCCACGCGGCCATCTGACCTCGCCCGTCCCGGACACGTCTTCCCGCTGCAGGCTCGCAAAGGCGGCGTGCTGGTTCGCGCCGGACAAACCGAGGCGTCGGTCGATCTGGCCCGCATGGCCGGACTGATTCCCGCTGGCGTAATCTGCGAAATCATGCGCGACGACGGCACCATGGCGCGCATTCCCGACCTGGTCGAGTTCTGCAAAACCCACGACATGAAAATGCTCACGGTGGCCGAACTCATCCGCTACCGCATGCAGCACGAGCGCTATGTGCACCGAGTTGGCGAAGCGCTGATCGGCACGCAATACGGGGAGTTTCGCCTGATTGCTTATGAAAGCGAAGTCGACGGCGGCGAATCTCACGTCGCGTTAGTGCGGGGCGATATTGAAAGCCGTGAGCCGGTGTTGGTCCGCATGCACTCCCATTGCGTTATGGGCGATGTCTTCGGATCGACAGCGTGCGATTGTCGCGCCACCGTCGAAGGCTCGATGCAGGCCATCGCACGCGAAGGCCGCGGCGCGCTGATTTATCTGCATCAAACTTCGAAAGGCTTTTCGGTCGAGAACATCGGCGAGCGAAAGATGTTAACTTTCCATCGCGACAAGCGTCTTCCGTCTCTGCCGGAGAGCGAGCGCAAAACCCAGCGCGAAATCGGCATCGGCGCGCAAATTCTCTCGGATTTGAATCTGCGCCGCATTCGCCTGCTGACTAACCATCCCCGAAAAGTTCCCGCCCTCGAAGGATTCGACATCGAGATCGTCGAGCAGGTCCCGGTGCTGCTGGACAAAGTCAAAACTCATTCTTGAGAGCAATGCGATGAGGCGCGGTTTTCCCGTGACGCCCCGCTATTTCTTTTCCCGCCAAGCCGAAATTCCGGATGCGCCTTGCGCCAATCGCCCGAGTCGTCGCCGGTTCAAGCGTGATGACGTCCGGTCCCTTGGTCTTGCCGGTGATGATCGGCTTGTTGGGGATGGTCTCGTAGGCGTAGCCGGTCAGCGTGGCCGTGATCGGTCGCTGAGCACTTACGTTGAGCCGCGCCCAGCCGTAATGGACCTGACCGTCAATCATGAACTTCAAGCCCAGGTAGCGACCCTTGGTTTGGCGCCATTGGCCGAAGGTGACGCTGGTGCTTGGACCAGTTCCGTCAAAGGTCATAAGCCATTGAGGGCCCTTCTGAAAGTGCGACTTGTTCGGCTTGACTGCGAATCCGGCAAAAAGAGCGGAGGCGAATACGCCTGTATAAGTTCCCTTCGGGGGACCGTTCTTAAAGTCCCCGCCGCTGAGGTTTCCTCTGCCCCAGATTGCGTTGCCTTGATCTTTCGCGTCAGCAACCAACCAGCCCAAGTAGATGAGTCCTCGGTTCGAGAAAGAGAAATCGGCGATGCCGTCATGGTTCAAGTCAAGAAGAACCGGGGCGCCGTTACGCGGAATGGTTGTATCGGCAGGGGTGTAAACGATCCTGGCTTCGGCGGAGGGTGCCGAGGCTAGTAAACTTACTCCGCTGGCTGCGGCGGCTGCGGCGTAGGAGCACAAAGATTTTTCCAGGCGGGCGCCAAGGTGAGCTGCTCGTGGTACACGCGCCGAAGCCTTCAACTTTTGGACGGCCATATCGACCTCCTTAGATTGACTTGCATTTCGCTCATTACTAGAAACGTGCCGAGACGCGCCCGTTTACGCAAAAGACTACGCTCGACCACCTGTCGCCATCAGGGCGTGACCTCATACACGGTGCCGCACCCGCTGTTACATCCTGCTCCGGTTCCACCGAATTGGGTTGTGCCATAGAGATGGCCTTGCGAGTCACGAACCAGCCCGGCACGAGGGGTCCTTCCATCGTCGCTGCCCTGGAATCTATGAAGGACTTCCTCGTTCCAGCCGCCGTTCAAACGCTCTAACTCAAAAACCGTGCCGCCGCCGTCGCGGCCTGCCCCGCCCGTAGAAGTCACGCCGAACCAATTGCCTTCCGAGTCTGTCAACAACCTTCCCACTGGAGTAATGCCGTCGTTGGGGGCGCCGTAAAAGATGTAGGGTAGGCTTTGGTGCCAACCAGTCTTTTGCGACTCGCTCAGCTCAAAGACGGTGCCGAGTCCGTCGCCGCCCACGGTGCTTGTTCCAAGCAAATGACCAGACTCGTCAAAAGAAAGCCCGCCGGATGGGTACACCGCGAGTCCTCCTCCGCGGTCAAAACTATACAAGACACTTTCCGTCCACGTTCCTCCGGCACCCGGGCTGGCTTCGTAAATCGTGCCGCACCCAGATATGTATCCCCAGGGATTGCCCGCCCGGCACGACCCGGTTCCGCCGTACAGGGTTGCGCCGTAGACGTTTCCCGCACGATCGAGAACCACTCCGGACGCCGGAACTGCACCATCCGGCGATTGTTCAAAAAATTTGTGAATAGTGGTTTCTGTCCAGGAGCCGCCGGACTTGGGTGTCAATTCAAATATGGAGCCACAGCCACTGTCGAAGCATGCATTCCCATTGCCGACGCCGGCGGAATTCGCGCCGTATAAGTTGCCGCTGCGATCGAAGACGAGAGCCCCCACCGGCGAAACGCCGTCGCTGCTGAAGTTAAAGCTGTATAAAACAGTCTCCGTCCATTCACCGTGCGCCTTTGGGGAGAGTTCAAAAACGTTGCCCGGAGTGGTTCCATAGAGATTGCCCGCGCTATCGAAAATTAGACCGGTCTGGGGAGACGCTCCATCACTGTTGCCAGTAAAGTTGTACAGCACTTCTTCTTTCCAGCCGCCCTGGGAGCGCTTCAGTTCAAAAACCGTTCCGCAGCCGCCGTTGCACGCGTTCCCGGTCCCGCCCCGACTCGTTGTTCCGTAGAGATTGCCTGCGCTGTCAATCGTCAAGTCAGACATTGGCTCCGCCCCGTCCGGTGCCCCGGTGAATGAATAAAGAACTTCCTCCTTGCTAGCGGGCGAAGCGCCGGAGGAGACGACAGGGAGCAGGCCGGTCAGCGCCAGAATGCAACCGGCTGCGATCCAGAAATTTTTTCGTCGCATGGAATAACCTCATTTCAGACAATCCTGACAACCCGGGTTCGGAACGTACGAGGGCCCCAACTGAATGCAGCGGGAGCCATTGTCCTCCGGGATTTGCGACGTGTCAATATGCAAGCGTTTGCAGCTGGGGAGACATGCAGCGATTGGATTTGCGAGGACCTACTGCGGGCGCGAACCTTCGTTTGTCGTGAAACGGTCATTGACGCGCGGGCGCGGGCGCCCGCGCCACATTGCTAGAACGGCTTTCGACTTACCACCTGACTATCATTGATGAAAAACTGCGCTGGACCTGCGCCGCATTCGCCTGCTGACTAACCATCCCCGAAAAGTTCCCGCCCTTGAAGGATTCGACATCGAGATCGTTGAGCAGGTTCCGGTGTTGTTGGACAAGGTGAAAACTCATTCTTGAAATCGTGGTCAGTTTCCCAGCCGCGGACGAACTGACTGTATTCGAATTCCAGCCGCGGCCATTTCTTCTCCCGCCAAGCCGAAATTCCAGATGCGCCCTAGCTAAATGGCCGAGCGCAGCCGGTTCAAGCGTGACTGGGGTGTTAATACAATACGCCCGGCCTCTATGTGGGCATCGAGCGGATCACCGGCTTGAATGCCAAGCCGGCGGCGAAGAGGACCCGGAAGGACGACCTGACCTTTCGTGGAAACCCTGGTTTGCATGGTGAGAGACTTACCTTCTTTCGGCGCGCGGGTGCAAGCTCAGGCTCAGGCTCCGGTCCAGGTTTCACCATTTCGAAGAAACCGTGCGGAACAGCAATATGGCAGCGTTTCCCTGCCCTAGGAAGTTACGATGGTGGATGACCTTCACCGAAAAAGCCGTTGACCGCGCGCAATTGAAATTCATCGCGCTAAGAATTTCAAGAGAGCGAAGAGTCTTAGGAGGAGCACTTGGCAAATTATATTGGCGCAATCGATCAGGGAACCACAAGTACCCGATTCATGGTGTTCGACCGCTCAGGGCGCGTCATTTCGAGCGCTCAAAAAGAGCATGAGCAGATTTATCCGAGTCCCGGGTGGGTCGAGCACAACCCGGACGAGATCTGGCAACGCACTCGCGAAGTGATTGCGGAAGCGATGTCCAAAGGAAAGCTTCTCCCCTCTGACTTGGCGGCGATCGGAATTACCAACCAGCGTGAAACCACTGTGGTGTGGAACCGCAAGACGGGCAAGCCGGCAGCAAACGCGCTGGTTTGGCAGGACACACGAGTCGAGGACTACGTCAGCGAACTGGCAAAAAAGGGCGGGCAGAATCGCTTTCGCCACAAAACCGGACTACCGCTTACCACCTACTTTAGCGGTTTGAAAATCCGTTGGATTCTCGACCGCGTGAAGGGCGTCCGCGAGATGGCCGAAGCCGGAGACGTCCTGTTTGGCAACATCGATACTTTTCTCGTTTGGCATCTGACCGGAGGCCCCAGTGGCGGCGTTCACATCACCGACGTCACCAACGCCAGTCGCACCCAGTTGATGAATCTCGAAACTCTCTCGTGGGATCCAGAACTGCTCGACGCTTTCGGCGTGCCGAAGAAAATGCTGCCGCGCATCTGCTCCAGCAGCGAAGTCTATGCGCACGCAAAAGAGCCTGCTTTAAAAGATGTGCCGATCGCCGGGATTCTGGGAGATCAGCAAGCGGCACTGGTCGGGCAGACGTGCTTTCGTCCGGGAGAAGCCAAGAATACTTACGGCACCGGATGCTTTCTCCTGATGAACACTGGCGATCGCTTGGTCCGCTCCAATCATGGTCTTCTCACAACTATCGCGTACAAACTCGGCGAGCAATCTGCTCAGTATGCGCTCGAAGGAAGTATCGCGGTCACCGGCGCGCTGGTGCAGTGGCTGCGGGATAACCTTGGCTTGATCGAGAAGAGCTCCGAGATAGAGTCTCTGGCCCGATCAGTTTCCGACAATGGCGGTGTCTATTTCGTTCCCGCCTTCTCGGGTCTGTACGCTCCTTATTGGAACGACAATGCTCGCGGAGTGATTGCCGGCCTTACTCGCTATGCGACCAAGGGGCATTTGGCTCGTGCTGTGCTCGAAGCGACTGCCTTTCAGACTCGCGACGTTCTAGAGGCGATGGAAAAAGATTCGAATATCAAGTTGGACGCGTTGCGCGCAGACGGCGGCATGGTCGAAGACGACCTGCTGATGCAATTCCAGGCTGACATCCTGAATTTGCCGGTGATTCGTCCGGTGACGCGTGATGCCACCACTGCGCTCGGATCAGCGTATGCCGCGGGACTGGCAGTCGGGTATTTCAAGGATCTCGATGAACTGCGTTCCAACTGGGCCATCGATCACACCTGGAAACCAAACATGGCTGATGGCAAACGGAAGGAAATGTATTCCTTCTGGAAACGGGCGGTGAGCAAGTCATTCGACTGGGTGGGCCCTTCACAAGGTGGGTAAGTTGAGAAACAACTGTGATCACCAGAAATGCGGGGTTAAAGCCTCCGACATAATTATTATTGCAACCAGTAAACCTGAAGGCGCATAATTCCCTGCCGTAGGAGGCGAACCTATGCGACGATTTGCATTTGTAGTAATGCTCGCCCTGGCGGGCGTCATCACGGGCCACAGCTCCGTACCTGCTTCTGAGTGGGCGATTAACGCTACCGCGATTGAAGCCTGTAGCTGTCCCCACTTCTGCATCTGCTACTTCAACGCTCATCCGGCCACACACCACGATCACGGACAGGCCGAGCACTACTGTAAATTCAACAATGCCTACAAGGTCAACCATGGTCATTACGGCGACGTCAGCCTGGAAGGCGCTAAGTTTTGGATCACCGGTGATCTGGGCGGCGACTTCTCGCAGGGCCAGATGAATTGGGCGCTGGTCACTTTTGACAAGGCGACCAGTCCCGAACAACGCAAAGCTTTAGGCGAGATTTTGGGCCATGTTTTCCCGGTTAAGTGGAAGTCGTTTCAAACTGCCGAGGGCAACATCGATACTTGGACATTTGACAAAGATACAGCGCATGCCACGTTGAACGGCGGCACCACTGCGGAGGTAAAGCTGAAACGGTTTCAAGGAATCACTGACGAACCGGCGGTGCTGAAAAACGTTCGCTACTGGGGTACACCGCGCAATGATGGTTTTGTCATGATGCCTAATGAGCTGGAAACATATCGCCAGGGCGATCAGGCTTTTGAGTTCAAAGGTACCAACGGGTTCATGCTGACTTTTGACATGACCTCGAAAGATTTACCGGCGAAGAGCGAAAGCTCCATGGGCCAATAATCCCAACGGCTAACAACGCCGCCTCACAGTTGTGGAGGCGGCTTTTTTTATTTCAGGTAATGACCTCTCATACCTTCTACATTTTTTGGCTCGCCAAGCTAGGAATTAGACATTCTCCCTCGGCCCATTCGTGGCCAGTTGTTCGAGCTCTCTTAGCCCGTGGCACCGGGGGCGTATGGTTAGCTATGGAGCACAGACATCGAAGATGTCGAGTTCACGGTCACTCGAACGAGCGCAAAAGTTGAATTTGTGTTCACATTGGAGATAGTTCCGCCAAATGAAATCCTCTGGCAATATGCTGATCCGGGTGATTGCGCTATTCAAGCTGCTAAAGGCGGCTCTGTTGATAGCGGTTGGCATGAGCGCTCTTCATCTGCTCCATAAAGATGTGTCGAGCGTAGCGGAACATTGGGTCGGGGTGCTTGGGCTGGATCCGGGCAACCGGTATGTCGACAAGGCGCTTGCGAAGGTCGCCGATCTCACCCCACAGAAGATCAGGAATTTTGGAATTGTCAGTTTTATCTATGCCGGACTATTTCTAACCGAAGGAATCGGTCTTTGGATGGTGAAACGTTGGGCCGAGTGGTTCAGCGTAATCATTACGACTTCGCTCGTCCCGTTCGAGATTTACGAGATCCACCGCCATCCTAGTGCGATCAAGGGCTTGGTGCTAATCGTAAATATTGCAGTTGTGGGATACCTCATTTATCGAATTCGCAACGAACCTCCAGAAACTGAAGCTTCTCGATAATAGTGCCGGCAGCTTGACTGGTGAGCAGAGCGTCGATCAACCGATGATCGGCGAGCCTTCGCGCGTCCGACGCATGCAGGAAATGGTGGCGAGCATCGAGAGGAATTCTGAGAAACAAACCAGAGGAATCGGCGAATCCGGGGCTACGTTGGGCTGCCGTTGCATTCTCCTTGATCTGGTAATGTGATCTCCACCGTCGTCCCGCCCAGCATCGACATTGGCGACAGATCTGCGTTGCCAACAGAATGACACAAGGATTCCCTACCATTTAGAATCCCTAGTCCTTCTATTTAACTTGCGCCGAAGTCGGGATCGGCCGGCTCCGATTCAGGGCGAAAACGCCCAACCAAGGGAGGTAACACTACCGTGATTCCGCGCTATACACGCCCTGACATGGGCCGCATATGGAGCGATGAAAATCGGTTCCGCACCTGGTTGACCGTGGAAGTGGCGGCCACCGAAACCCTCGCCGAAGCGGGCATGGTTCCGAAAGATGCGGCCAAAGCTATCCGCAAACGCGCCAACTTCGATTTGCGGCGCATTCACGAAATCGAGGCGGAAGTGCGTCACGACGTCATCGCCTTCACTACCGCAGTCGCGGAAATCGTGGGCCCGGAAGCACGCTGGTTTCACTACGGCCTGACCTCCAACGACGTGGTCGATACGGCGCAGGCGCTGCTGATCGGCCAAGCTTCTTCTATTATCGCCGCCGATCTCGATCGTCTTGCGGAAGTCTTGAAACGCCGCGCCTGGGAATTTAAGGACACTCCGATGGTCGGCCGTACTCACGGCGTTCATGCCGAGCCGATTACATTTGGGCTCAAACTCGCGAACTGGTATTCCGAAACGCAGAGAAATATCCAACGTTTCCGGCAGGCCGCCGAAGACATGCGCGTTGGCAAATTTTCCGGCGCAGTTGGAACCCTGGCTCATCTCAGCCCTGAACTCGAAGAGAAGATTTGCGCTCGCCTCGGATTGAAAGCTGCTGCGGTTTCGTCCCAGGTGATCCAGCGCGATCGGCACGCGTATTATCTGGCAACGTTAGCCGTCATCGCCTCTACCCTGGATAAGATCGCGACGGAAATCCGCCACCTGCAGCGCACTGAGGTTCGCGAAGCCGAGGAATTTTTCAGCGAGAAGCAAAAAGGCTCATCCGCCATGCCACACAAACGCAATCCGGTGACCTGTGAACAGATCAGCGGACTCGCCCGCGTTGTTCGCTCCAACGCGCAAGCTGGATTTGAGAACGTCGCGCTCTGGCACGAACGCGATATTTCTCACTCCTCGGTCGAGCGCGTCATCATTCCTGATTCGACCACGTTGGCGGATTACATGCTGCAAAAGACCGCCAACCTTATCGAGACAATGTTCGTCTACCCCGAGCGCATGATGCGCAACCTCGAAAGCACCGGAGGGTTGGTTTTCAGCGGGCAACTTCTGCTCGATCTGGTGGAGCACGGCGTGTCGCGGGAGGACGCTTATCGCATGGTCCAAGGACACGCCATGCGCGCTTGGACCGACGACCTGAGCTTCCGCGATCTGGTGCTGAAGGACAAAAAAATCACGCGACTCGTTCCTCGGCGCACGATTGAGCACGCATTCGATTTGAAACGCCAACTGCGCAACGTCGACAAAATCTTTGCCCGAGTCTTCAACGGGATTTCGGAATGACAATAGTCGGTGGCTTCGGTCGCCTAATTACGATGCTGCGGGTTGTTGGTCGCGAGGGTGCAGGTTTCTTATGCTGTCGACGAGATCAGCGGCGAGACGGCTTTTGTCGAGGCAGGCATCTCCGCCCGCTGCCATCACGCCGGGCAGCAGATGAGCGGGATCGTGTTGGCTCATGACGACAATTCTTGCTTTTGGTACTTCCTTTCGCAGTCGGCGAGCTACTTCCAGCCCGTTAAGGCCGGGCATGCTGACATCGAGCAAGATCACATCGGGGAGAAGGGCGCGCGCCTTGGCGAGTGCTTCCGAGCCATCGCTGGCCTCACCGCAGATTTCCCAGCTTGCCTCAGATGACAGTAGGCCTATAACGCCACGACGAACCATGGAGCTGTCGTCCACAATTAGAATACGCAAAACTAAATCCTCCGTGTCTTAATGCGATAGTGGAGAATGGGCGACTCGCCCGTTTGGCCGGGCGAGACGCCCGGCCTCCATCAAGAGATGTTAAGCAAGCCTGGCCTCTTGAAGTACGCTCTCTGGTTCCGGCGCAGGAACCGGGAGCCTAACCGAGATTCTTGTGCCCGCACCGTTCGATTGAATGTCCATTACACCGTTGAAATGGCGAACCCGCTCTCGCATGCCTGTGATTCCGACTCCCGAACGCTGGGCCCTGATTCCGCGCAGCTTTTCAGGAGGAATCCCCTTGCCTTCATCCTCAACTTCGAGCTTAACATTTTCGGCTGCGCGCGACAGCCGAACGACGGCGGCTTCGCTGCCGGAATGACGATGAATATTAGTCAGGCATTCCTGCACGATACGAAACAATGCCAATTCCATTTCGCTGGAGAGGCGGCCGAAGTCATCAGCAATCTTCACATCTATACTCAGGCCGCTACGCTCCGTCAAACCCTTGATGTACCAGTGAATGGCGCCAGGCAGCCCGGTCTCATCCAGTAAAGGTGGATGGAGCAGGTACGAGGTAGTGCGGATCTCCTGATTCAGCTGCCGAACCAGGTCCTGACTGTCGGCGAGCACTTTGCCGAGCGGCTGATTGTGGGTGACGTTTTGAGCCAGGGTCGCAAGGTTCATGCTAAGAGCCGCGATGATCTGTCCAGCGCTGTCATGGAGTTCGCGGGCGATATGGCGACGTTCGTCGTCCTGAGTTTGCAACAGGCGATTCGACAGTTCGCGCAGTTGTTCGGACTGCTGTAGAACTTCGGCGTTACGCAGTTCGAGTTCCTCGGTGCGGACTTGTACTTGTTTTTCGAGTTCGCCGGCGACGGTTCGCAACTCTTCTTCGCTCTTGCGCAGTTGTTCCTGTACCCGAACGCGTTCCGTAATGTCGCCCGTCACCGCGAGTTGAACCACGCTGCCATCTGGCATCCGCAGCGGGGCAGCATGGCTCTCCATACGATGGTGGACGCCGTCGAGACCCACCATGTCGAATTCGAGAGAACCTTTTTCCCCGTTGCAAACTGTTTCATTAAACGCACGAAATCTCTCGCGATCGTGTGGAGCGATGAGGTTGTATACGTTTTTACCAACCACCAATTCCGGACTGCTGGCGCCGACCATGGCGAGGCCGGGTGGATTCATGTGCAGCAAAGTGCCATCACAGGCGACGAGCTTGACGCATTCCGGAGTGGTTTCAACAATGGCGCGGAAACGTTCTTCACTTTCGCGCAAGGCTCGCTCGGCGCGCCTGCGTTCAGTAACGTCCCGCGCTACTTTAGAGGCACCGACAATTTTGCCGGAGCCATCCTTCACCGGCGAGATTGTCAGCGAGATGTCCAGCAGAGTTCCGTCTTTGCGCCTGCGTAGCGTTTCGAAGTGATCGATGCGCTCGCCCCGCCTCAGCCGCTGAAGAATTTGAGTTTCCTCGTCCCAGCGATCTCGCGGAATGATAAGGGTAATGTGCTGGCCAACCGCTTCTTCCGCGGTGTAGCCGAACATTCGTTCCGCAGCTTTATTCCAACTGCTGATAATGCCATCCAGTCGCTTGCTGACGATGGCATCATCCGAAGAACCGACAATGGCGGCCAACAAACTGTTTGCCCGCTCCGCTTCCTTGGCCTGAGTAATATCGATATTGGCTTCCATTATCGATACGGCGTTGGTTTCGGGGTCAGAGGTTAACGCCCAACGCGAGAGCACGGTGAGCTTCGTACCATTCTTGCGGGTATGGATCAGTTCTCCCTGCCATCGGCCTTCACTCCGCAAGATTCCGAAGATGGAATCCCGCGGTTCAGAAAATTCGGTTTGAAAGAGTGTGTGCGTGATGCGCCCCAAAACCTCATCCTGCGTCCAGCCGTACAGCTCCTCGGCTCCCTTGTTCCAGTATGTGACCCGGTCTTCTGCATCGCGCAGAATGACAGCACTGAAGCTGAGGTCCAGCAATTTAGCCTGCTTCGCCAGTTCTGCATCTTTCTGTTTCGCATCAGCGTTATGCGGCATCGGCTGGCTCTTATAGACCTTATCGTTTTTTTGACCGTTCCGGCTGGCGGCGGCTTTTTCGATTGCCGGCAGCAAGTCACGGGACAAGTGGTTTTTATCGACGTATCCGCCAGCGCCCACTTCGGCGGCTTGGCTGGCTATTCCGGTCGGATCGTTCTGACTTACGATGATTACCGCGGAGGAGGGCACCTGGCGGCGAATGATGCGGGTTGCTTCAATGCCATCCATTCGGAGCATGGACACGTCCATCAGGACGACGTCGGGTCGGAGGGTCTTGGCCTTTTCAACGGCTTCCACACCGTCCTTGGCTTCGCCGCACACTTCCCATTCGGGCCGCGAAGACAATAGTGAGCGAATACCCCGCAGCACCGCTTCATGGTCGTCAACGATGAGAATGCGTAGCGAGCCCAATTAGTTCTCCGATTAAAGGATGCATGAACATGAGACTGGAGCCGGACAAAACCGACTTAAAACATGCTAACTCAGGATGCGCCGAACACTAAATCAGGCATTTCCTTAGCAGTTTATACAGTGTTCAGCTGATTACCTATTTCTGGGGTTCCTGAAGCCAGTTCACTACCAGGGTCAGGCTTGGCGAGTTCTGCACTGGCGCTTGCATCATGAGGAAGCGATTGCCATCGGGGCTCACTTCGAACAGGCCGGGGCCGACGGGTTGCGTAGGAAACAGAATTTGCGGCTTGCCCAGTTCTACGCTGTCGCCGTGCGCGGTGACTTCCACCGACGCGACTCGCGAATGATCGTCGATGTACAGAATTTCTTTGCCATTGCGGCCCCAGGCGGGTCCGAAGCCATCGCCAACCAGAAACCTCCCCCCAGGCGTGGGAAAAGCTACGACGTAAACCTGGGCGTGGCCGGCCTCAGAGGAGGTGTAGGCAATCCACTTTGCGTCTGGAGAAAACACGGGAAAACGAGTGTTGTATTTTTCCTTGAGAAAAGGGTAGGGTTTACGGTCGCCAAACATCGGCAGAATCCAGATGTCGAAGTGGCTGCTGTCCAAGGTTTCGTAGGCGATGTATTTTCCGTCGGAGGACCAACTGCTGGGGTACTTATTCAAATCGTCGTGATACAGCAATTCCTCCTGGCGGGCGCCGTTCGCCGGTCTGGTATAGAGATCAATCTTGCCAGCGCGGCCGGAGTCAAAGACAATCGTATTTCCATCCGGGGACCAGACGGGATCGTCATCCCTCGACTGAGAGAAACTGAATTGCGACTTGGTCCCCCGCGCGAGATCGTAGACGTAAATCTCCAGATGTCCTCCCGCGTCGGCTCGCGCTGCCGAAACTCTCTTTCCGTCGGGAGAGATGTGCACGTCCTGGAAAGTCCCGGTGTCGATGACGTCACCTTTCTTTCCGCTGCGGTCGTACCAGGCGAGATCGAGGCTTGTGGATTGTCCGCCCGCGAAGACCAGCTTGCCGTCATTCGAAAGTGAAAATGCCGCAGCTCCCACATCGTTGCCGCGAATCTGCTCGGCGATGGGCACAGGATCGCCAGCCAATTTCAGCTTCTTGTCATCAAAGCTCTGGGTCATCAGATTTCCGTCACGCACGAATACCAGATGTCCGCTGGCGAATTGGCCACGGCCGTCAGCTTTCACCAAAACCGTATCCTGCGGTGAATCGAGCGAGCCGAGATGAATATCTCCGCGGCTTCCCGGATTGTCGCGGGCAAAGCGGAAAAAGATAAAGTGGCGTCCGTCGGGCAGGAACGCGGGCCAGCGCGGGGAGGCCGCGAGCGCGAAAGAGTCGGCAGTTGCAGTATTATTTCCCGCCGCTTGCGACGAAGTTCCGCCAGCTGCGGGAATGCGGAGCAAAGGGGACGTGGGGCTGGGTGTGTACAAAATGACGCCATTCGCTCCCCACGTGCCGCCGCGGGATTGGGGAGCGTCGGCGAGGGTTTGCACTGCGCCGCCGCTGGCATCAATGATGCGAAGTTTCCCCTGGGCAAAAAATCCCAGACTGCGGCTGTCGGGCGACCAGAAGGGAGAACCGGCATCATCCGTGCCAGCCAAGGGCTGAGCCGCGGTCGAGTCGAGAGGACGCACCCAAAGTTGCGGAGACACACCGGCGACCGTTGCCACGAATGCGAGCTTGGTGCCATCGGGCGAGAGCGCAATGCTCAGCGGATCAAACGAGTGCTGATCAGGCGGAAGAATGCTTACTCGCAAAGGCTGAGCAGGTACAGGCGCGCGCAAGAAAAAGCCGATCGCGAATGCGATAGCGGCTGCGCCTGCGATGGCGGCTGTCGCCCACGCGATTCTGTGCGAGACACGTCTTTTTGCCACAACGGGCGCGGGAATACCAGCCTGCGAGCCGGCTTCGGCAATCCATTGCAGTTGCAGCTTGACGTCGTGCGCGCTCTGAATGCGGTCTTCGCGCTCCTTGGCCATGCAGGAACGTACCAGCCGCTCCAGTGCCGGCGGAGTCATGGGCGCGACTTGAGAAAGCGGCGGTGGCTCCGTTGCCAGAATGGACGCGATTACGCTGGCCTGGGTCTTGCCCGCAAAGGCTCGCTTTCCAGTCGCCATCTCGTATAGCAGGCAACCAAGTGCGAAGATGTCGGTGCGGGTGTCGGCTTCTGCACCCTCAATTTGCTCTGGAGCCATGTACTGAAAGGTGCCAACGATAGTGCCTTCAACCGTCAGCGCCTTTCCCGAAGTCATGGCGGTGAGGGCGCTCGAACTTGTAGTTTTTGCCTGCGCCTGCTTGGCGAGTCCGAAATCCAGCACCTTGGCGCCGGATTTCGTCAGCATAATGTTGCCGGGTTTCAGATCACGATGGATTACGCCCTGCTGGTGAGCTTTATCCAGGGCATCGGCGATTTGGGCGCCGTAGCGTAACACCTCTTCTACCGGCAGCGGGCCTCGGTTCAGACGATCGGCGAGAGTTTCGCCTTCCAAACATTCCATCACCAGATAATCAAAACCATCCTGAGAGCCGACATCGTACAGACGGCAGATGTTGGGATGAGAAAGCTGCGAGATAGTACGCGCCTCACGGTCGAAGCGCTCTTTCAAGCTGGGAGTGGAGACAAAATGTCCCGAAAGAACTTTGATAGCGACATCGCGGTCGAGACGGGTATCACGTGCCCGGTAAACCTCGCCCATGCCTCCCGCGCCCAGAGGGGCGACGATCTCGTAAGGACCAAGTTTCGTGCCAGAAGTTAGAGGCATTGGTGCGCGCAATTATAGCCTAAGGCGCTCAATTTGTTAGTTGCGAGGGTAAGGCGGGGCGCGCTGAAGAGGCTCCGAGAAGCACTCCTACCTGCAGAAAGATATTTTTCGTTCCGTGATCTAGCTCACAGACGGCTGGCAGGGACGCCGTTATAGTGACAAAATTGCCGTCCTGAGTGGGGCGAGGGTTTTGTCGCTCTCCCGGCAAGAACCCAGATTCCTCGCTTTGCTCGGAATGACAATTTAACCGCTCGTTTTCTAAGGAGCTTCGGCATGGCTATTCTTTTTTCGCCAACCTCGACGCGGGTTTTGAATTCCAATCTGGCTGAGAAAATCATGAGTGCCGATGAGGCGGCGTCGCTGATTCGGTCGGGCGACCAGATTGGCATGAGCGGATTTACCGGGTCGGGTTATCCGAAGGCGGTTCCGGTTGAACTGGCTCGGCGCATCGCCGATGCGAATTTTCGCGGACAGAAATTTCAGGTCAGTGTCTTTACCGGAGCTTCGACTGGTCCCGAATTGGATGGAGCGTTGGCGATGGCGGGCGGCATTCATTTGCGCCTGCCTTACCAGTCAGATCCGGAGACGCGCAAGCGGATCAACGCCGGCGAAATGGACTACATGGACATTCACCTCAGTCATGTGGCCCAGTTTGTCGAATACGGATTCCTCGGCAAACTCGATGTCGCGCTGATCGAAGTCAGCGCCATATTAAAGGACGGGCGACTGGTGCCGAGTTCGTCCGTGGGCAACAACAAAACCTGGATCGATCAAGCCGAGCGCGTGATTCTCGAGGTCAATTCGTGGCAGCCAGAGGCGCTCGAAGGAATGCACGACATCTATTACGGTCTCGAGCCGCCGCCAAATCGGGGAGTGATTCCACTGCTGCATCCCGGCCAACGCATCGGCACGCCGTATCTGGAATGTCCGCCTGAGAAGGTCGTCGCGGTCGTGCTAACGAATGCTCCGGACCGCAATACCGGCTTCAAAGCGCCGGATGAATCGTCCAAGTGCATCGCCGATCACATTCTGAAATTTCTCAGTTGGGAAGTGCAAAAGGGCCGCATGCCTGCGAATTTGCTTCCCTTGCAATCCGGTGTGGGCAACATTGCCAACGCGGTTCTCTGCGGGCTGGAAGAAGGACCATTTGAAGGACTAAGTTCGTACACCGAAGTGATTCAAGATGGCATGATGCGTCTGCTGAAATCGGGCAAGGTTACGTCAGTTTCGGCTACGGCATTCTCGCTCAGCCCCGAAATGATGACCGAAGTGAACGGCGATATGGCGAGCTACCGCGATCGCATCGTTTTGCGTTCACAGGAAATTTCCAACCATCCAGAGATTATTCGCCGCTTGGGGGTGATCGCCATGAACGGCATGATCGAAGCCGACATTTACGGCAACGTAAACTCGACGCATGTGATGGGATCGAAAATCCAGAACGGCATTGGCGGGTCGGGCGACTTCGCCCGCAACGGATATCTCTCAATCTTCATGGCTCCATCGACGGCGCATCGCGGGGACATCTCGACAATCGTTCCCATGGTCTCGCATGTTGATCACACCGAACATGACGTGCAGGTGCTGGTTACCGAGCAGGGGCTGGCCGATTTACGCGGACTCTCACCGCGACAGCGAGCCCGCCTGATTATCGATAAGTGCGCCAGTCCTGAATACAAACCTCTGCTGCTCGACTATCTCAACCGGTCGGAGCGGCTGTCACATGGCAAGCACACACCGCATCTGTTAAGCGAATCCCTAGCCTGGCATAACCGTTATTTGCGAAGCGGCAAGATGCGCCCTCACGAAGAAAGCTGAGATGCAAGCCCCGGAGATCGGCGAGCCAACGGAACCAACCCATCCTCAATGACGTAACCAATATCACGGTGGGGATCAAGCAGGATGCAGCTTCCTGCTATGATTTCAGTTCGTCTTACAATTGTTTTTTCGAAGTTTTGGGCCGGTTGGGGTCGGTCTGAACCGAGGGAGTGTGGTCCATGCGTTTGTGTCTTCTAGCCTACGTTCTTGCTGTGCCTGCCTTCGCCCAGAACATTGCGCCAGCATCGGCAATTCCGGCCACTACGTCAGCTATCAATTCCTCTGCGCCGCTATCGCAGCGAGTAGTGGCTTACAACATGGACGCGAAATACGACGCCAAAGCTCACTCTCTCGATGCCACCGAAACCCTGACTTACCACAATCTTACCGGGCAGGCGCAGGATACCTTTCCGTTTCATCTTTATTTAAATGCGTTTCAGCCAACGTCTACATGGATCCGGGAAGGCAAGCGTGAGGGAACTCGCAACCAGGACTTTGAAAAATGGGACCCCAAAAGTTACGGATCCGAAGAAATCAAAAGTTTTGAAGTGGTGGGGCAGGGCGATTTCACTTCACAGTTGCAATACATTCATCCCGACGACGACAACAAAGACGATCGCACCGTGATGCAGGTGCACTTGGCTAAACCAATCCCCCCGGACGGGTACGTCCAATTCAAGATCAAGTTTCACGATCAATTTCCGGAGACGCTGGAGCGCACCGGATGGAATCGAGACTTCGTGCTGGGCGGCCAGTGGTTTCCCAAGGTCGGAGTTTGGTGGCATGGAGCGTGGAATTGCCATCAGTTTCATGTTTACACGGAATTTTTCGCGGACTTCGGCGTTTACGACGTCAAGCTAACCGTGCCGCAGTACGAAGTGGTCGGAGCCAGCGGGATTGAAGTCAGCAGCGTAAACAACCCTGACGGAACGAAAACCATGGCTTACCACGGAGATGACATTCACGACTTTGCCTGGACGGCGAGCCCGCACTACCAAATTTACGACGACACTTTTCAAGGCAGCATGGGTCCGGTGAAATTGCGAATCATGATGCAGCCCGCGCACTGGAGACAAGTGGGGCGAGAGGCAAGCATCCTCAAAGAGACGATGGAGCGCTTCGACCGCTGGTATGGTCCGTATCCTTACAAGACGCTCACTCTGGTCGATCCGGATCCGGGTTCCCAGGCGATGGGCATGGAATACCCGACATTCATCACCGGAGGAACCACGTGGTGGGAGCCCGAGGGTCTGCACGCTGGTTCTGAAGAAACCATCGAGCATGAATTTGGCCATCAATACTGGTATGGCATGGTCGCAACCAATGAATTCGAAGACGCCTGGATGGACGAAGGCATCAACGAGTACACCCAAGTCAAGATCATGGATTCTATTTTTGGGCCAACCACTTCGTTTCTGAATTTATGGGGAGCCACTGCCGGAGAACGTGAAGAAACCAGGCTTTTCTATGCGAGCCGCGCCGACCTCGACCCCATTGCAAAAAATGGGTGGCAGTATGCGGATTCCAACTCGTATGGCGCTATCACCTACGGCAAAACCGCCGTGGTCTTGCTCACGCTTGAAAGCATGATCGGCGAAGACACCATGCGCAGAGCCATGCACACTTATTTCTTGCGCTATCGTTTTACACATCCTACAAAAGAAGATTTTCTGAAGACTATTGAGGAAGTCTCGGGACAAAATCTGCGCTGGTACTTCAATCAGACGATCTATGGCACACCGATTCTGGACTACGAAGTACTGAAAATGAGTTCCGTCCCCGTGGATTGGTACAAAGAGAATTTGAAAGAGAAAAAGGGCGAAACGGAATACGTCAATAATGTGTGGATTCATCGCAAGAATGATTTCGTAATGCCCATCGACATTGAAATCAAATTTGATAACGGCGGCAAGGTCCGCGAACACTGGGATGGACAAGATCGCTGGGTGCGCTATGAGTATCAGAAGAAGGCGAAAATAGAATCGGTCGAAGTGGATCCCGACCACAAAATTAATTTCGATCGCAATAATTTTAATAACAGCCGAACGGCGGAAGCGAGTCGCGCGCCGGCGCGGAAGCTGACAAATTACTTTACCTGCATCAGCCAGTTCTGTGCGCAATTACTGGCCTGGTGGCTGGTGTAGGAGACGTTTAATGAGTGAGAAAACAAATTTGATTTCCGCAGGCGCTGATATTGCAGGACGCAATAAGCGCTATGTGATCTGGTTTTATTTGCTCAATTTATTATTTGCGCACTTCGGCGCCTCCGCTTTCAACGACCAGGCGCGCGGGATTCTGGACCACAGCTTATATGCCGACAAACTTCTTCACGGATTCGATGTGGCGGTATTGGTTGAAATGCTGGCGCGCCCGGAATTCGGGATGATTCCTGCCGCATCGCATCCCGCAATGATGTTCGCCGTCGTATTTTTCCTGGCCAGCTTGATATTTATGCCGGGCGTGCTGCTGGGATACTCGTCCGATCACCGGCTTCCGCGGGAGGAGTTTTTTCGCGCCTGCGGGCGAAATGTCTGGCGATTTGTGCGACTGTTCTTGTTCTTCATTGTTATTGCTGGCGTCATCTGCGGAATTTTGGCCGGAATAGTCAATGCTCTGGCAACCGCTGCTGATAAGACTTCGCATGAATTGCTGCCTTTCTTAACGCAGTTAGCGGGCGGGCTGATACTGTTTCTCGTCCTCACGGTCATCCGCATTTGGTTCGATCTTGCCCAGACTGACGTGGTGCTGCGCGACCAATCCGCAGTACGCAAATCGATTGCGGGAGCATTCCGCAAGACGTACCACCATCTCGGACGATTGTTGGTCAGCTACGTTGTGATTGCTTTTGTCGCACTGGCAATTCTGGTGGTTGGAATCTTGCTGTGGCATGCGATCGTTCCACCAAGCAGCGTGTTGGGCGCGTTCATCGTGGGCGAAGCCACTTTGCTTCTCATTCTCGGTACACGGTTCTGGCAACGCGCGACGGCCGTTGCGTTCTATATGAAAGAGACATTTGAGCCAGTGGAAGAATCGCGGTCGATGCCCGCGTACGCGGCTCCAGTCGTTCCCTAGCCTTAATTCCTTCGTCCCACGGCAGACTTCAGTTCGGCAAGTGCAGCCGGATGAATCTCGATCCGCTTACCGGGCATTGAGGATAGCTGAAATTTGCTGGCGTGCTTCCGCCCAAGCCACGGGCTTTACTTTGCCCGAATCTAATTCCTGCATGCGGCGAGCAATCTCCCTCTGCCACTCCGCTTCCGCTCCAGCGTCCACGGTTTCATCCAGGCTCTCAAGAAGCGAACCTGCCAAAGCAGCGCGTGCCGCAGGCGGCAGCGCCAGGGCCTTCTTGAGTAACTCCGAAATCTCTTCATTCATGGCTGCATTCTGCCCTCAAGGAACAATCCCAGGCCGGATTACATTCGCAGGAAATTACTGATCAGTTTTTTGCCGTCGGCCGTTAGCACGCTTTCTGGATGGAATTGCACGCCCTCTACGGGAAAGCGTTTATGGCGCAAGCCCATAATTACGCGAGAGCCGCCATTTTCTGCGGCGTAGGCGCTGATTTCGAGATCCTTGGGCAGGCCGTTTTCTTGCACGATCAGTGAGTGGTAACGCGTGGCCGTCATCGGTGATGCCAGGCCGCGGAAGATGGTTTTGCCGTCGTGTTGCACTTCGCTGGTTTTGCCGTGCATCAGTTTGGGGGCGCGTACGATTTCGCCGCCGAAGGCTGCGCCGATCGCTTGATGTCCCAGGCATACGCCGAGCAGGGGAACCTTTCCGGCAAAATGCCGCACCACTTCGATACTTATGCCCGCTTCGTGCGGCGTGCATGGTCCCGGGGACAGCAGAATGCGCTCCGGGTGCATGGCTTCAACTCCATCCACGGTTATTTCGTTATTGCGGCGCACCACCACTTCCGCGCCCAATTCCCCCAGGTATTGGACGAGGTTGTAGGTGAATGAATCGTAGTTGTCCAGGACGAAGACCATAACCGACGTGTTACCAGATTACCGCAAAAGCTGAGGACTAGCGCCTTTCCCACTAGAAGTAGTGCCGTGGTCGGCGCTACAAAAATACGGCGAAACTGGACATAGCGGATACTGTCCAAAAGTACAGTCTTGACACGGCGAAGGCAACACGCCATGCTTTACACGCTACTGGAGGGCTCATGGCCGAAGTGGAGCAGGACAACAAGCGAGCGACGCGCCGCTTTGCATTGCGGCTGCCGGTTTCGGTTACCTATACCGAGGACGGCGTGCAGGAGAAAGCTGCCCAGACTCGAGATGTAAGCGCTCGCGGCATCTGCTTCTATGTAGACTCGGCGATCGCGGCCGGTTCGCCCATAGAGTTCACTCTGACTCTGCCGCCAGAAATCACCCTCACCGAAAGCATTCGGGTGCGGTGTAAAGGGAAAGTTGTCCGCGTCGACGATGGCAAAGAAGGCCGAGTGGCGGTTGCCGCCGTCATCGATGAATACGAGTTTCTCTCCGAACCATGACCGCCTCTATTTGGTGCTGAGGCCGGTTTTCGTGCCCGGTAAGAGATGTCCGGCTAGACGGGCGAGACGCCCGTCCTCCACGAGACGAATTGTCCTAGTGACCTTCGTACTTTTCCCAGCACTTCTCCCCATAACGAGCCAGTGGTATCGTTAATTAAGCACCTAAAATTAAGCACCTGACCTTTCTAAATGAAGTCCCTCCCTCGCGTTCGTAGCCGCTGGTTTGCACTTGCGCTGGTAATCGGATTCCCGATCGCTTCGAGCACTGCGCAATCGCCTTCGAAGTTGTTGGGTACTACGGATGCGCCGGTTGTCGTGCGCAGCGTGCGAGTACTGCCCGGGCCGGCAGTTGAAATCCTGTCCAGCCGTCCGTTGGTTCCGATCATAAGCAAGCTGGAAAATCCGCCCCGACTGGTCATTGATCTCCCCAATGCGGATGTCCCGCCTGATTTACCAAACGTTAATCTGTCGAACATGGATTTGTCGAGCCTCGATTCGGCGGCGAAGAGTAGCGAAACCGGCCTTCCCAGTCAGGAAATTCGCCGGGTTCGCGTCAGCAAATATCAGAACGCTCCGCCGGTGACGCGGGTGGTTCTGGATCTGGTCGCGCCGGTTGACAATACATGGGACGCTGCTGGCAATCGCTTAATGGTCAGGCTGCATCCCCCAGACGACGCAACCTCGCGGCCGCCGACCGTCGCAGCATTTAGCAAGGGAGTTCAACCAATCGCGGTTCCGGTCAGCGCGGGTTCGACGGGACGAGTGGTTTTAGCGAGCGGCCGTTTAGACGCGGGATCGTCGGTAACTGCGGGTTCTGAGACATCGGTGTTGCGCCTGGAACGAGGCGGCGAGGTGTTGGTGTGTCCGGGGACAACGGTTTCGGTTACGTCGTCACAAAGCGGACATGCGCTGATGCTCGGCATGAGCACCGGAGCGCTAGAAGCGCACTACAATCTGGACGCTTCGGCCGATTCGATTTTGACTCCGGATTTTCGCATCTTGCTGGCTGGGCCGGGAGAATTTCACTATGCGGTGAGCGCTGACTCGCGAGGCAACACCTGCATCCGCGCTTTGCCCGGGAATACTGCCTCGCTGATCGTTTCGGAATTGCTGGGAGAAGGAAATTATCAGGTCAAACCAGCAGAGCAGATTTTGTTTCACTCCGGTCGCCTGAATTTAGTGGATGCGGCCGTGCCGGCAAGTTGTGGCTGTCCGGCGCCACCAGTTCCGGTGCTGCGTGCTTCGGATGCGACGCCAGTTTCGGATGCGGCGCTGCCCTCGTCGATGCAGCTCGCGTCATCGTCGGACAAACCTGCAAGCCCCGGTGAACTTCCGCCGGAGACGGCTGCGCTTCCGCCGTCAAAACCAAACGATGTTCATGTGCAGGTCGAGGTGCCGTTCGTGTTTCGCGCCGACCAGGCGCAAGCGGAGAATCCGCCGGTCGCCAAGCCGGCGTTGATCGCTGCGGCTGAGCTTCCTCCGCATGGTTGGCCGCGGCCAGCAACTTTTCAGATTGGTGCGCTTCCGCCGGCTCAAGGCCGCATCAAGCCAAGCCACCATGGAGTCTTCGCCAAGATCAAAGGCTTCTTCTCCACGATTTTCAGCTAGGAACCCAGGCTACTTATCGCCGCTTCATGGCAGCAGCCAGCGGGCCCACTCGATCCCGCAATTGGTCAGCGATTTCCTGACCGCGTTCCAGCACGTCCTCGGCAACTTCTTTGGCTTCGTCTTTCCAATCGTCTAAAGTTTCTCGCGCATCATCCAAGGTGTTGCGCAGGTCCTTGCGCATTTGTTTTCCTGCCTTCGGCGCGTATAGAAGTCCGATCAGCGCGCCCGCTCCCAGCCCGATCATCAGAAAAGTAATCGCGGTTCCAACCGTGCCCGCCGAAGACTCGTATTTTCCTTGACTCATAAATGCTCCTCTCAGATCATGCGAACCTTATAGATGCGGATCGCCAGTCATTATTGTAGCTAAGTCACGAGGTCGGCTATAGTAGCAATCGCTGGACTGTTCGAATAGCAATTTCCCATATTGGCTCAAGTCCTGTAAAATAAGCACTTTGAGCCTCGTGTCTGGCGGAGAATGTGGACTACCCGCGTCCGCCGGCTACCCGCAATTAAAGGAGATTCATTCGGTAATGTCTATTCCTGCCACCCAACTACGTCCCGGCATGATCATTAAACACAACAATGATCTGCATTCCGTTTTCAGCGTAGAGCATCGCACGCCCGGCAATCTTCGCGCCTTCATTCAAGCGAAGCTGCGCAACCTGCGCACGGGCGCCATGTTCGAGCACCGTTTTCGCTCGCCCGATCCTATTGAGAAAATCACTGTCGACGAGCAGGAAATGGAATTTCTCTACGCCGACGGAGACAGTTACTACTTCATGGACACGACGAACTTCGAGCAGACCCACCTGACTCGCGACATTCTCGGCGATGCGGTGGAGTATCTGATTCCTAATCTGCAGATCAAAGTGGAATTCTTCGACGGCAAGGCGGTAGGAATTGAGTTGCCGCAAACGGTTGAGTTGACCGTGGTTGAGACAGAGCCGGGGTTGAAGAGCGCGACCGCTTCGAGCGTGACCAAGGCGGCGAAGACAGAGACCGGATTGGTGGTGCAGGTGCCGCCGTTCATCAACGAAGGCGAGAAAATTCGCGTGGATACGGCTGAGGGTGTTTATTTGTCGCGCGCCTGAAATGCATGTGGTGGATCGTATTCACTGCCGTCGACTTGTATATCGGTCTGATTGTTCTGGACGCGCTCATGCCCTCGTTGCCGGCTGAAAAGCGCCGCCGGGCAAATGCGGCGAAGAAGGTCGTTGTTGCGTTGCTTGTTCTGCTCGCGATCGCTCTGGCGGCAGTGTTGATCAAACGATGGAGCGTCCAAGCTTAAGCATGAAAAGTTCGCATTGAAAGATGGAATGCGGATCATTGCGAGATGTGACCAGAGATGACGTCCACTGAAAAAGCTGTTGTGGCCCGCCGCTTTCTGGTTCGCGGTCGCGTGCAGGGCGTTGGATTTCGCTGGTTCGTGGAGCGCGAGGCGCACATACTCGGCATCGCCGGGTGGGTGCGAAATAATGCCGACAGCAGCGTCGAAATTTTAGCCATGGGTACGCGCGAACAATTGTCTGGATTGCGCTCGCGTCTTCGCGAAGGCCCACGCGCAGCGCGCGTGGATGACGTCGAGGAATCTGAAGCCAAACCAATTTCTGGTCTGAGTACTTTTCGCATTGAAGGAGCCTGGTAATGCCGACCAACGCAGCGCCGATTAAAGCGAGCGTGAACTGCGAACCACTGAAGAAGTTGATTCGAGAAGTTGCCGATTTCCCCAAGAAGGGGATTCTCTTCTACGACATCACGACTCTGCTGAAAGACAAAGCGGGGTTTGCGGCTCTGATCGACGCCCTCGCCGAGCATTACATCGACAAGAAAATCGACCTGGTCCTAGGTATGGAGGCTCGCGGCTTCATCTTTGCGCCAGCCCTGGCCTACCGGCTGAATGCCGGCTTCGTTCCTGTGCGCAAGCCTGGCAAGCTACCTGCCGCAACCACCCGACACGATTACGCGTTGGAGTACGGTACCAACACGCTTGAGATTCACAAAGACGCAATTAGGCAGGGCGAGCGCGTAATTATTGTGGACGATCTGCTGGCTACGGGAGGAACCGCCGAAGCTACAACCAAGCTGGCAAGGGCGCTAGGTGCGGAAGTTGTAGGCTTGGGATTCGTCGTGGAACTCGATTTTCTTAAAGGCCGCGAAAAGCTGGCCAATTATGACATCTTTTCGCTGCTGCACTACGAGAAGTAACTGGAATTATCTGAAGAGGTGAGTTGCGACGATTCCTGCTGCGGTCCAACTCCCCCCGCAAACCACCAACACTGTAGCCATCCCTAGCAGTTTGTCCCAGTTGACGAAAACCTGGTGCGATAGTGTGACTTCCATTTCGTCCGGATCTGTGGAAATGACTCGCTCAAACCAGCGATAGCTTCGGCCAGCGCTGGTGGAACTTACAAGAGGCGCGAATGGGTGGGGGACCATATTTACGCCGGGTCTGAGATGCGTTTACGGTGAGGGGAGTTTTCCAGTAGTAAGGTTTTGTTAAACAGTGGAGACCGCCCGTTCTTCAATCAATCTTTTGCGGGTGTCTCGGTCAAGACCAGCGACGCGTCTTTCGGGATATAGCTTTTACGCCGGAACCAGTCTTCCATGGCATCCCTCAGTTCAGCGAGGGGAACCTGGGTGCCAATTTCCATCTGACCGTCGGCTAAAGGCAGGGTATTGTCGAAAACCGTGGCATTGGTGAAATTGCGCATGGAGAAGCTATCCAACCACTTCAATGCGCAAGGAATACGACGGCCATTCTGCTCGTATTCCACACGAATCTTTCGGGCAAACATGGATCTGATTAAACCACAGGCATTTCCGGACGCGACAATTGCGAGACCGGGCGGAACTTATTGACTGGGAGACGTAGGCGTTGCCGCTGGAGCCGGGGTCGCAGTCTCGGTCACTCCGCTGTTCACGAGATCTTTCAATTCCTTGCTCGGCTTGAAGAATGGAATCTTCTTGGCGGGAACTTCCACGCGATCGCCAGTCTTGGGATTGCGGCCCACTCGCGGCTTGCGTTGCCGGGTGCGGAAGCTGCCAAAGCCACGAATCTCGATTTTGTCGCCTACGCGCAGCGAGCGCACGATGCTGTCGAAAATGGTTTCGACAATAACTTCACTGTCCTTGCGGGTTAGCTCTGCCAATTGGGATACTTCGTCAATCAGGTCAGCCTTCGTCATACGCCTCTTCGCTCCCTAACTGTCGTAATGAAAGTGGCTTTTACTTGGCCAAGGCTCCCGAGCCACATCAGGGCCTGCATAACCTTCTCAAATTTCAGGGGTTGTGCGCAAGTGGCATTTTTAAGACGCGATCATATCGTGACAGATGGTGCAGGTGGCTACCGCTTGTAGACCTCCCGACGATGGCCGATTCGGAGGACCAGTACCACAAGCCGGTCGTCTTCCAGAGAGCAAATCAGGCGGTAATCTCCAACGCGATATTTCCAGAATTCGCTCAGCGTGCCCTGGAGCTTTCCTCCGACTGTTCGTGGGTCGTCCAATTTTTCGACGCGCTCGTATAGAAATTTGAGAATTCGGCGGGAAACGGATTTATCGAGCTTCTCCAATTGGTTTAGCGTTCTTGGCGAGAGCTCAACCTTCCAGGCCATAGCGCCGCATTACTTTTTCCAGCGGAATGGGCTTGCTGCGACCGGAGCGGATTTCGGCCAGTGCTTTTTCCGCGTAGTACACATCTTCCAGTTCGTCCAGATGTTGAAGGATAGCCTCGCGGGCGTAATATGTCTTGGTGCGGCCGGTGCGTTTGGCGAGACGGTCGAGCCGCTTTTCGATTTTTTCGGGAAGCCGGATGGCGAGCATGATTACCCTCGTGCTATACAATTATAGCAGGTAAGTCTGGCTCTCTGCTCCCGGATAACAAGGGCTGGCTACATCCGTGGAATCGGCGTTAATTTGTGGCGGACTTGAATTTATGAACTTTGAAAACATTCTCTTCGAGAAGAAAAATTCCATCGCCTACGTCACCGTCAACCGGCCCAAAGTCCTCAACGCGCTCAACATGGCTACGATGGAAGACCTGCGCGCGGCTTTTCATGACATCAAGAAAGATACCGGCATCCGCGTGGTGATCATGACCGGCGCCGGTGAAAAGGCTTTTATCGCTGGCGCCGATATTGCCGAACTGGCTAAGCACGACGCGATTTCTGCCAAAGAGTACACGCACCGCGGCCAGAATGTGCTGAACCTGATCGAGAACCTGGGCAAGCCGGTGATCGCCTGCATCAACGGCTTCGCGCTGGGCGGCGGATGCGAAATCGCGATGGCTTGCACTATGCGTCTGGCCAGCGAAAATGCCAAGTTCGGTCAGCCCGAGGTGAAGCTGGGAATCATTCCCGGCTATGGCGGCACGCAGCGTTTGCCGAGGCTGGTCGGTAAAGGCATCGCCATGCAGCTTGTGCTTGCGGGTGAAATGATCAGCGCGCAAGAAGCTCATCGCATCGGATTGGTGAATGAAGTCACCGCTCCCGCAGAGCTCATCCCTCGGGCGGAGGCGGTTGCGCAGAAGATCATCGCGAACGCTCCGCTTGCAGTTCAATATGCCATGGAAGCGGTGAACAAGGGCATGGAAATGCCTTTGGCTGAAGGCTTGTATGTTGAAGCCGTGTTGTTCGGAGTAGCTTGCGCGTCCGAGGATAAAAAAGAAGGGACGACTGCGTTTTTGGAGAAGCGTGCGGCGCAGTTCAAAGGGAAATAAGAGCGGCCGCGGATTCGCACAGATCAGAATAATTTTAAAAATAGAAAGCGATCAGTCACGACAAAACTAAACAAAAAAACTTCGCGCCGGCTCCCGCTTAAGGCGCTTGAAGGCAATCTCAGCGCTGCCGGAAGAACATTCGGAATTGTGGTCTCGCGTTTCAATGAGTTCATCACCGATCGGTTGCTACGCAGTGCCTACGACGGGCTTGTGCGCTCGGGGGCGAATGAAGAAGATATCCAGATCATCCGCATACCTGGTGCCTTTGAAATTCCTTCCGCAGCGCGCACTCTCGCGCAAACAAAAAAATACGACGCAATCATTTGCCTCGGCTGTCTGCTCCGTGGCGATACTGCGCATTACGACGTCATTGTGAACGAAGTCGCGCGCGGCATTGGCCAATCCGCGCAGGAGACAGGGGTGCCCCACGCCTTCGGTGTGTTGACCTGTGAAAACCTCGAGCAAGCCATAGACCGCGCCGGCCTGAAAATGGGGAACAAAGGTTTCGAAGCCGCGCTGGCGGCGGTGGAGATGGCGAATCTTAAGGACGAGGTCGTTGGCCGTTCGTCGTTGGACGTTGGGAAAGCCGCGGGAACGAAAGCTGTCAGCTCTCAGCTGTCAGCTATCAGCAAAAGCCAGAAACGCAAGCAGCCTGATCGTCCGAAAAAAAGTGGTCGTTAATCCAGGACTCCTGTCCACCGCAGAGTCACAAAGGTTTTTTTCTAAGATTTCTCTGTGACTCTGTGTCTCTGTGGTAAAGATTGTAAACTGAAAGCTGACAGCTTCCATGGGCACCCGCCGAAAATCTCGCGAGATGGTTCTGCAAATGTTGTTTCAAGCGGACATGGGTCGGCAAACTCCCGACGAAGTTCGCCGCACTTTTTGGCGCGAGCACGGTTCCACTCAAGAAGACGTTCGTGGTTTCGCCGAGGATCTTTTCCGCACCGCCACCGATCGCACCGCCGAGATTGACAGCCTGATCGAGCGCCACGCCGAGCATTGGCGCATGGAGCGGATGGCCACAGTCGATCGCAATGTACTGCGCTCCGCAGTCGCTGAATTAATGGGATTTCCCGCGACTCCACGCGCAGTAGTGATCAACGAAGCGCTGGAGATTGCGCGCAAATTTTCCAGTCCCGAGTCGGTTCAATTCATCAATGGAGTATTGGACAGTGTGGGCCGAGAGCTGGAAAAGCCGAAGGCGTGAACAGGTCGTTGGTCGTACGTCGTTGGCTCAGGTCGCGCTTTTCCCGTCGTCTCCCAGCTTAGGAATTTCCTCTCTGGAATGCTTTTGCCTTTGGCCAACGACCAACGACGAACGACGAACGACCGACGACTGCCCTTCTACGGCTTCACCGCAATCAGATCCGGATTGCAGGGTATACCAAACGGCAGTCCCGCCGAATTCTTGCATAGCCCTTCGGGAAAACTGATTTGCTGAATGTCCCCGCCCGCAAGCGTGCTCACGACGTGCACTGTCCCATCGTTGGCCCCAACGTAAAGCAGAGTGCCATCGGGAGTGAGCGCGGCGTTCAGGGGCATCGCATTGCCGCTTAACGGAATCGTCGACGAAGTTTGACCCGCAATATTGAATACCAGCACGCTGCTGACGTTGGAAGCGATGACATAAGCAGTCGAGCCGTTTTGCGAAATGATTAATTGCGTAGCCACAAAATTCCCCTGACCCAGGTTGAATGACGACACTGGTTCATCGCTCAACGGCGGCGTGCAACCCGAGGGCGTTGTATTCACGCCAATAATGTCGATATCCGGAGGTGCGACCGCCAGCAAATGAAAAGTGTTAGTCGTGTCGGAGGGCTGGGGCAGCAATTTGGCCGCGCCCGGCAGGGTTTGAATAAAGGTGGGTACGACAGGAACGGAAACCGTATCGGCGCTTCCCCCATCACAGGTTCGCCACACGCTCACCGCCGAGGGCGAACCCCCAGCCACATAAGCGAAAGCTCCCTCCGACAAAAACGTTACGTCATTGGCTGGAGCGCTCAGAGGAATGGTCCGCAGCCCATCAACCTTCGAGTAAAGATAAAGGTTGCTGCCGGCCACTATGTAGGCTTTCAGACTATCGGGCGAAAAAGCCGCCGCCGTCGCTCCCGTAATTTGAAAAGATGGGCTGGTGTTGGTGGCTGTATCAAGAACAAAGACGTGGTTCGGTCCATCTTCGGGCGACGTGTCAGAAATGATTACTTTGCTTCCATCAGGAGAAACAGCTAATACCTTGCCCGGCACAGAGACAAGCTGGCTCACGGAATTGGTTGACGTATTAACCAGCGCGAGGCCCACGGTGCCAAACCGTCCAGAATCAGTTCCAATGTAAGCTGTGCTTCCTTGTCCATTAAACACCATAGAATTCGGCGTTGCCGGCAAGTTGACGAAGTCGCCCAGCGTATTTGCCGGAGCAGTGATGGGAACCACCGTACTGAAGCAGTTGTCAATCGTCCCACAACTATCGCTGCTCACATAAACGGTAGCTGCCGCGCTTTGCGTGGTCCCCGTGTTGGGCACGAACAGGGTGACAACATTTTCCGGATAGACCGGCAACGATGGCAAGATCCCGCTATTGCACGTCGGCGGTGTGCATGAAGCGATAATCGTTGCGCCGCCGCCAGTCGACGATGCAGTCGCGCCACCCGCCGCACTCACGCTAACCGAACCGGGATTAGACGAACTCCACGTTAATGGCACCCCGGCAATCTGGTTGCCCAGAGTATCGAAAACCGTAGGCGTAATGGTTCGTGAAGTGCTGGTCGCAGCGGTCACAGCAAGGGTGATCGCCTGCACTGGGCAAGTGGTGAAATTGATCGGAAGGCTGTTGGCATTTCCGATAGTGGCGAACAACGGTGTAAGGCCGGGAACCTTCGCGGTCACCTGCACCTGGCCCGGCAGCAGCGCCGGGTCACTGATGTTGACCGCCGCGACGCTCGCCACGCTGGTTTGCCAGCCGAAGACTCCAACCGTAGCAGTAATGTCAACGCCATTGCTGAACGCCTGAGCCTGGTAATTGGCTGTCTGCCCGACCGAATAACAAGGATTCGGGGGCAGCGGTTGATTCGGAGTTGGAAGGAAGCTGACAACAACTTTATCGATGTGCTGGTGAACGTAAACGGTGGTGGCCGGGCTGCTCACTCCCTGGGCGTTGGCCGTGACTTGGGCAACTCCGATTGGTCCGGGTGTGCATATGGCAGGACTGCTTAGGGAATCCCAGCTGCCCGCACATGCCAGGCCGTTGTTAGCTACGGTAAGCACGGCGGTGTTGCTGGACTGGTAGTTTACCGGCTCCGTGATGCTCGCCTTGGCCGCACTCAAAACGCTTGGAGAAAACGATTGGTACGTACCGATTTCCATCGAAGCGTAGGGCGCAGGGGAAATGGTAATGCTGGCAGGGACGGGATAGGTCACGGTGTGGACAGGGCTGCTGCTGCTGCATCCGCCGAGGCCGCCAATTAGGAAAATAATGAAAAGAACAACCGTAAATCGCCAAAAAACCGACCTGCGCATGCACCCTCCCCGCCGTCATGGTCGCCCATGCGGCGAGCACGTTTCTTAAAAGTGTATTCGCTCTGGAAGATTTCCAGTGTAGAGGCTGCGAACCTTTTCAGCAAGTTGAGGTGATATGCGGATGTCAGAGCCCGCAGGCGGAATCGCGTGTTAACGGATTCTCTAAGATACGGCGATACGGCCAAAAGCGTGATTAGTGCTGTTAGTAGTTGTCCGAACAAGCCTCCTTTATCGAAGAGTCGGGGCCGGACGATTCGTTGAAGTTGAACCTGCGCAGCACCTTTGTTCTATTTGACTCCCTTGTTGATCGCGCTAGCATACTTCTTGGCCAGGCCATTGCCCACAAAGTCGTCGTAGATCCACATGAACCCGCCGATTATCCCGCATTCATTGTGCCACCCTCTCATCACCGTCTCCACTTGGCTTGGCGTGTAGTTCTTGTCCCACACGCCCGGGAAAACAGGCACCTTTCCAAAATCCCAACCCGAGCATGGATTGTTTCCTGCACCGCCGGCATAGGTTTGAAGATGTACTCCGTCTACCGTGCCCGGGAGTTTGTCGTTGATTCCTGAAACCACACTCTGCCAATAGCTGGCGTCGGTATAAGGATCCGGCAAGACGTGGTAGCCGAGCTTGCCCACCATGACCCCAAATTTAACCGTGGTGGCGAGGTTGTAGCTATTTTCGTCATCAAAATCGAGGGCATCCAGAGCCGGGATCGCTTTCTTCAGGGCCTTAAAATCCTTGTACAGAATGCTCTTCGGTCCGACGCCTTGCGCCTTCACCAAAGCAGTGATGTTTTCCCAGTCTCCGTAGTTTGAGGAACCGATGCTGAAGGTGACTCGCTTGACAATTCCTGCTTTCTTTAGAGTGGCCATATCTGCAGCGAAATTGGGATAAGTTTGGTCGCCAACGTAGACGCCGTTTGAAGTCAACGGAAACTCGCCGTTAAAGTTCAAGTCGCCTTGGCTATTGACTTCAACGCTCCAGACGATGGCTTCGGAAAAACCGGAGTGTTCAATTTCAGCTATGTCCTTCGGGATATTGAAATTCGCAGTCTTATAAAACGGGCCTCCACCAAATATTCCGGTAAACCCCTTCGGAGCGGGCGTGGAGAGTTGTTCGAACAGAGTCTGCGCCGGGGCTGACAACGCGAAAATCAGGAGGCAGGTTGCAAGCTGAAATAACGGAAACACCGGACCGCGACTTCCCTGTGAAAGATTTCCTTTGGAAAACCTGGGCGACAATCGAGTCATTTGATATTCCTTTGATCCGAATTGGAAATGTGTTGTTGACGAGTCATTGATGCAGTCACCTGTAGGACCTTGGCAGGTTTCCCAGACGTGCGTGGCATGAATTCCCCAACTGGCAGCATCCAAGTATCCCCCTGCGATGGGCAGGAGTCAACCGCTGCAATCATGCCATAGCACGCGTGGAAAATTGGCGCACTCGTGTCCGGGGAATTCCGTCTGTCCCCGGTTTCCCCGGTTTCACGCCAGCAAGTTGAGGCATCGTGCGGGCGTCCGAGCCGTCGGCGAAATCCCTCACGACGTGAGGGACAGAGCCGTCGGCGAACAGCGGGACATGATGCAGGCGGCGCCGTGTCTGAACCAAGAAGAGGCCCCGATCAATTGTCTGCGTCCCGTCAATGAGTGCTACGCGATTTTTCACCACCGACCGTGAGACAACGGCGCCAAAACCTGGAGCCGCAAGTCTTTGCACGATTGACAAACCAGTGTCAAGCGGACAAGATTGCGTGCATGTTTCAGGTGCGGTGAAACCCCGTTTCGCACCCTGAAGAGGAGCGAATATGTTCAATCCTCGGCAATGCCCTCGGCAGGTCATCTTTTTTTCATTTCTGTTCGTCGCGTGTTTGCTGTTCTGCGGGATGGCCTGCGCCGTGCCTTCCATCACTCTGTCCAAGAAATCTGGACCGCCGACGAGCCGGATTTTGGTTTCGGGTCGCGGCTTTGGGCCAAATGTGGGCGTGGACATTTATTTCGACACAAAAGACAAGGCGCTCGTGGTCGCTAATGGCATGGGAGAGTTCCGCGACGTGGGAATCCACGCGCCGCGCACTGCATATCCCGGCAGGCATTGGGTTACAGCTCTCCAGCGGAATGACGACAAGGGCGCTCAGGAGCCGTTTCTGGTGCAAACGGATTGGGCACAATTTCAATTCGACGCTGCCCACACGGGCTACAACCCTTACGAAAACGTCTTGAATCGAACTAACGTGGGTGGCCTCGCTCTTCGTTGGCAATTCGCTGATGTATCTGATACGTCTAGCCCCGCAATAGCCAATGGTCTTGCATATGTTGTCTCAAACGACGGGCACATCAACGCCTTGAATGCTGACACCGGCGCAATTATTTGGAGCTACAAGCTAGGAACGGGTTCCGAGTTTTCTCCGGTCGTGAGTAACGGCATCGTCTATGTTGCGGCTGGCTACGACCTTTATGCTCTAAGTGCTGCCACTGGCACGGTCCTGTGGACGTATCCAACGACTGACTGGATCATAGCTCCACCAACTGTAGAAAACGGCGTTGTTTATGTTGAAGCGGACTGTGTATACGCTCTCGACGCCAGTTCGGGTGCTTTCCTCTGGAAATACTGCGCCGCAGGGTGGTACATCGTCGCGGCTGCCGCTGTAGCCGATGAAGCGGTGTATGTCGCCGAGGCTAGCACTCTCGATGCATTCGATAGTCGCTCCGGCGTTTTGCTTTGGAGTGACCCGTTCTATGGCTCGTTTTCGTCGCCTGCACTAGCGAACGGAGGCGTGTACGTTGGCTCGTATGATGGTTTTATTTACGCTGGGAATGCCAGCACGGGGAAGTCCCTTTGGACTTATACCATCGGGGGGAAGGGCAGTTCTTCCCCCGCAGTTACGGATGGGTTGGTTTACATTGGCTCGCAGGACAGCGACGTTTACGCACTCGATGCAAGCACCGGTGCCCTCCGCTGGAAATACAAAACTGTGCGTGGGGTTTCAAGTTCGGCAGTAGTAGCGAACGGGGTCCTGTACGTCGGTTCAAACGACGAGAATGTCAATGCTTTGAACGCAAGCACTGGCGCTCTTCTGTGGAGCTACGCAATGGGGGGCCCGCCCACAGCACTTGAAGTAGCGAACGGCATGGTTTATGCGACCTCGGGCGACCTTCACCTCAGCGTCTTTAGTCTGAAGCTCGCCGATTTTGGAGAATACAGCCCCGTCTCTAGGCCAGACGAGCGGATGTTGCATCCGAACTTGGGGCTGCGGCCGTCGACTATGGCAGCATCGCAAGTTCGCTAAGTGCATCAGACAATATTTACAAAGGTCGAGAGTCTCCGCTCATTGATAATGTACATTCCACTTGCTTTCATCAGCGCACGACGGCAAACAAGTTGACGACCTCCGAGCACTGTTGGTATATTAAAAAGGTTCCGCGAGTTCATTTTGGCTTGTCTGTACGCTGCGGATAATGTTCGCTGCGCGTCTTGCGTGTGCGAAGTAAGTTTCTGCAAGCGAGTAGCTGAGCCGCAGTTATACGTCTTCAGGAATTTCTGGAGACGCCCTCGCTGAAATGCCCTGCGCGCACCTTCCGCCTGTTGGGAGGCTATGCGGGGCACGGCTGACGAAACGGAGTACTTCCCGGGTTTCGGGCTTGGTGCCACCGTCGTCGCTGTTCAGTCTGAACGGGAAAACCTACAATCTCTCGCTGCCGTTGATGCGCGGTGAGAAGTATGGTTGGCAGATCGCCAGCCAGCCCCTGATGCAGGGAAAGTTATAGCGGCGTTTGTGTGTCGCTGCGCTTAAACATGCGCACGCACCGGCGTTGCTGGAGGAAAAGTGCCGACCTTCAATCAATTAGTTCGCGATGGCCGCAAGCGTCCGCGATACAAGACGGCGAGTCCGGCTTTGCAGGGATGCCCGCAAAAGCGTGGCGTCTGCACGCGTGTGTATACGCAAACGCCGAAGAAGCCGAACTCCGCGCTGCGCAAGGTCGCGCGCGTACGTTTGACCAACGGCATCGAGGTCACAACTTATATTCCTGGCGTCGGCCACAACCTGCAAGAGCACTCGATCGTGCTGATTCGCGGCGGCCGCGTGAAGGATCTGCCAGGCGTGCGCTATCACGTAGTGCGTGGAACGCTGGACGCAGTCGGAGTCGCAGGCCGCAAGCAAAGTCGTTCGAAGTACGGCGCCAAGCGCCCGAAAGCATAGACAGGTCGTTGGTCATTCGTCGTTGGCCGTTGGCAATGACAAGCAGTAAGAGTTTAGGAGCATGAACTGAATGCCTAGAAAAGGACATACGCCCAAGCGAACCGTGGAAGCCGATCCGGTATACGGTTCGGATCTGGTGACGAAGTTCGTCAACTCGATGATGTGGCAAGGCAAGAAGAGCACAGCGGAGGGCATCTTCTACGAAGCTTTGACGCGCCTGCAGGCAAAAGGCGGCGGTGACGAAGCTCTGAAGCTGTTCACAAAAGCCGTTGAAAATGCCAAGCCGCTGCTCGAGGTCAAGACCCGCCGCGTAGGCGGCGCGAACTATCAGGTGCCGGTAGAAGTGAATGCCGATCGGCGTACCTCGCTGGCGATTCGCTGGCTGATCACCTACTCCCGCGGACGCGGCGAAAAAGGCATGATCGACAAGTTAAGCAATGAATTGCTGGACGCCGCCAACGGAAAAGGCGCAGCCATCAAGAAGAAAGAAGACGTTCACCGCATGGCCGAGGCCAATAAGGCCTTCGCGCATTATCGGTGGTAAAAGACAGCTTCTAGCTTCTAGCCGCTAGCTAGTAGCCAGGAGCGAGAAGCGAGCAGCGATTTTAAGAGCCCCAGAAAGAGTAGATTGTCGTGCCCAGAACAGTCCCATTAGAACGGTGCAGGAACATCGGCATTATGGCCCACATCGATGCCGGTAAGACCACTACGACGGAGCGCATCCTTTTCTATACCGGAAAGACGCACCGCATCGGAGAGGTCCACGAGGGCACAGCCACCATGGACTGGATGGAGCAGGAGCAGGAGCGCGGCATCACCATTACCTCCGCCGCGACCACGTGTTCCTGGCGCGATGTCCGCATCAACATTATTGATACCCCCGGCCACGTTGACTTCACGGCCGAGGTTGAGCGCTCGCTACGCGTGCTGGATGGCGCAGTTGCTGTATTCGACGCGGTCCACGGTGTACAACCACAATCAGAAAAAGTGTGGCGCCAAGCTGATAAATACGGCGTGCCACGCATTTGCTTCATTAATAAGATTGACAAAATGGGCGCCGATTTCGAGCATGCCGTCGATACCATCCGCAAGCGTTTGAACGCTAAGCCGATTGCGATACAGATTCCCATCGGCCAGGAAGATAAATTCAAAGGCGTGGTCGACCTGATCGAAATGAAATCGATCATCTGGCAGGATGACACAATTGGGGCCGAATATATTACGGGCCCGATTCCCGCGGAACTACAGAAGAAAGCCGAAGCGTTCCATACCCAGTTGGTCGAAACTATTGCCGAGAACGATGACGAAATTCTGCACAAGTTCCTGGAAGGCGAAGCGATTTCTCCTGAGGAACTGCGCGCATCGCTGCGCAAGTCCACCATTGATCTGAAATTGTTCCCAGTGGTCGTTGGCACTGCGTTCAAGAATAAAGGCGTGCAGCCGCTGCTCGATGCTGTCGTGGATTATTTGCCCTCTCCGCTCGATGCTGGCGAAGTGAAAGGCACGAATCCGGACAACGGCGAAATCATTACGCGCCATCCCGACGATAAAGAACCATTTTCCGCCTTGGCGTTCAAAATCATGGCTGACCCGTTTGTCGGTCAACTGACTTTCATTCGCGTTTATTCCGGCCAAGTTAAGTCCGGCGACTCGGTCCTTTGCGCGGGGCGACGACGAACCGAGCGCATTGGCCGCCTGCTTAAAATGCACGCCAACAAACGCGAAGATATCACAGAGATTCTGGCGGGCGATATCTGCGCCGTGGTCGGTCTCAAGAACGTCAGCACGGGCGACACGATTTGCGACGAATCCCATCCCATCACGCTGGAATCCATTACTTTCGCGGTTCCCGTGATTTCGGTTGCGGTCGAACCCAAGACCAAGGCCGATCAGGAAAAAATGGGTATGGCGCTGGGCCGGCTGGCCCAGGAAGATCCAACCTTCAAAGTTCACACCGATCCTGATAGCGGACAGACCATCATCAGCGGTATGGGCGAGCTGCATCTTGAGATCATCGTCGATCGCATGATGCGCGAGTATAAAGTCGAAGCGAACGTTGGCAAGCCGCAGGTAGCCTACCGCGAAACTATCCGCAAGAAAGCTGAAGCGGAAGGCAAGTACATTCGTCAGACCGGCGGCCGCGGACAGTATGGCCACGCCAAGATTCGCATCGAGCCGCAGGAGCCGGGCAAGGGATACGAATTTGTTAACGATATCGTCGGCGGTTCCGTGCCCAAGGAATTTATCAAGCCGATTGATCAGGGAATCAAAGAAGCTATGGAAGGCGGCGTCCTGGCTGGTTACGAGATGGTCGATGTGAAAGCGACTCTCTACGACGGCAGCTATCACGACGTCGATTCGAACGAAATGGCGTTCAAGATTGCCGGTTCGATGGCGTTCAAAGAAGCCGCTCGCAAGGCTTCACCGGTGCTGCTCGAACCCGTGATGTCAGTCGAAGTAGTCACGCCCGAAGATTACGCTGGCGTGATTATGGGCGACTTGAGCTCGCGCCGCGGACGCATCGAGGGCATGGAGCATCGCGCCGGTTCGCAGGTGATTAAGGCGATCGTACCGTTGGCAGAAATGTTCGGCTACGCGACTCACATGCGTTCAAGCACGCAGGGCCGCGCCGAATACTCGATGCACTTCGCACGGTATGAAGAAGCCCCGCGCTCGGTGTCGGAAGAAATTATCGCGCGAGTGCAGGGCACGGTTAAGAGATAGAAGACAAAAGTACGGAGCTAGAAAGCAAATGGCGAAAGAGAAATTTGATCGTAATAAGCCGCACTGCAACGTAGGGACGATTGGTCACATCGACCATGGCAAGACCACGCTGACGGCGGCCATCACCAAGGTTTTGCAGAAGCACAACCCGAAGATCGTGTTCCGGTCTTTTGATTCGATTGATAACGCGCCGGAAGAAAAAGCCCGCGGAATCACGATTGCCACGGCGCACGTCGAGTACGAAACCGCGAACCGGCACTACGCGCACGTCGATTGCCCGGGCCACGCGGATTACATCAAGAACATGATCACGGGCGCGGCGCAGATGGATGGCGCAATCCTCGTGGTCGCGGCGACCGATGGTCCCATGCCGCAAACCCGCGAGCACGTGCTCTTGGCTCGTCAGGTGGGCGTACCGTACATTGTCGTCGCGCTCAACAAGTGCGATGCGGTGGACGATCCCGAGTTGCTGGACCTGGTCGAACTTGAAGTGCGCGAGTTGCTGAAGAGCTACAAGTTTCCGGGCGACGATGTGCCGGTAATCCGGCTGTCGGCGCTGGGCGCGCTGAACGGCGAAGCGAAGTGGGAGAAGCAGGTGGACGCGTTGATGGAGGCGGTGGACAAGAGCATTCCGCAGCCGGCGCGCGAGCTGGACAAGCCGTTCCTGATGCCGATTGAAGATATCTTCTCGATCTCGGGCCGCGGCACAGTGGTGACGGGAAGAATCGAGCGCGGCAAGGTGAAAGTCGGCGAGGAAGTAGAAATTGTCGGCTTCCGCGACACCCGCAAAACGGTCGTGACCGGCGTCGAAATGTTCAAAAAGCAATTGGACGAAGGCTTGGCGGGAGACAACGCCGGCCTGCTGCTGCGCGGCATCGGCAAAGACGATGTCGAACGCGGCATGGTGCTGGCCAAGCCCGGATCGATCACGCCACACACCAAATTCAAAGCGGAAGTTTACATTCTGACCAAAGAAGAAGGCGGACGGCACACGCCATTCTTCAAAGGATACCGTCCGCAGTTTTATCTCAGAACGACAGACGTCACAGGCGTGGCAGAGCTGCCGGCAGCCACCGAAATGGTGATGCCAGGAGACAACGTCAGCCTGGTAATCGAGTTGATCACGCCGGTGGCCATGGAAAAAGGTTTGCGCTTCGCCATCCGCGAAGGCGGCCACACCGTAGGCGCAGGCACCATTAGCGAGATCGTGCAGTAATGAACAGTTGTAGCGCGGACATTCCTGTCCGCGCGGGGCGGGCAAGAATGCCCGCGCGACACGAAAAATCGCGGTCTGCAACTTGCCGCCAGTTCTTTCTTCCCGGAGAGCCGGGAGGGGTTAGCGAGAGCCAAAAGTGATTGGAAAAGAGAGAATTCGTATTCGGTTAAAAGCGTACGACTATCGCATCCTGGATCAGTCCACGGGTGAGATTGTCGAAACCGCGAAGCGCACAGGCGCGCAAATCGCAGGCCCGATTCCATTGCCGACGATGAAGAACAAGTACTGCGTGCTGCGTTCTCCGCACGTGGACAAAAAGTCGCGCGAACAGTTCGAAATCCGTACGCACAAGCGCCTGCTGGACATTCTCGAACCGACGCAGCAGACGGTCGACGCGCTGATGAAGCTCGACTTGCCCGCAGGCGTGGACGTAGAGATCAAGGCATTCGGCAAGGAACATAAATAGTCGTTGGCCGCCCGTCGTTGGTCGTTGGCAAAGTCTACGGCAGCGAGAGAAGCAGCCCCGAAGGGGCGAAACAATTTAGCCAGTACGTAAGCCTTGGGTAGAGCGGCAGAAAGAGCCAAGTCCCTTAATGGACGACGCAGAGAGCGAGGACGTAAGTCCGAGCGCTCCCCAGCCAATAGCTGAAAAGCCACGCTGGAAAGAGAGAACAGAAATGGCAAAAGTAACGGGAATCTTAGGGAAGAAAGTCGGCATGACGCAGCTCTTCGACGATAAGGGCGACGTTCATCCCGCAACGGTGTTGCAGGCTGGTCCTTGCGTGATCACGCAGCACAAAACGGCGACCAAAGACGGATACGTCGCCGCGCAAATCGGATTGGTCGAATTCGTAAAAGAGTCGCGGCTGACCAAACCCGCTCGCGGACACTTGGGCAAGAATAATCTGCCGCCGGTAAAGTTCATGCGCGAAGTTCCAATTGAAGTCGAAGAAAAATCCGAGGCCAACGGCGACGGCCTGGTCAAAACTGGCGATCGCGTTCTGGTGGACATCTTCGATGGCGAGAAATTCGTCGACATCGTCGGAATCAGCAAAGGACGCGGCTTCGCTGGCGTAGTCCGGCGGCATCATTTTGCCGGCGGTCCCAAGTCGCATGGTTCGATGTTTCAAATCACGGGATCGATTGGCTCATCGGCGTTTCCGTCGCGCGTGTTTAAAGGCATGCGCATGTCAGGACACATGGGCGTGGACCGAGTGACTGTCCGCAATTTGCGCGTGCTCGGCATGGACAAAGAAGACAATTTACTGGTAGTCGAAGGCAGCGTGCCCGGCCCCAAGGGCGGCTACCTGATAATTACGAAAGCCAAGAAACCGCCGAGAGAGCGGCGTGGATTTGCCGGAGCAGCTACGGTTGATCCGTTGAAGGCAGCCAAGCGCGCGGCCAAGAAGGCTTAGAGGCGGTCGTTGGTCCTTGGTCTTTGGCCAAGGCGACAAACGATTTCGGAGCAAAAGTTACGTTATGGCAAGCATTGACATTCACAATCTGAGCGGAGCCAAAGTTGGCAGCCTCGAGCTGGCTGACGAGGTCTTCGGCGCAGTGAACGAGGACCTGCTGTGGGAGGCGGTGAAACATTATCGCGCCGCCCACCGCGCGGGAACGCACGCGACCAAAAACAAAAAACTGGTCTCCGGTGCCGGCAAAAAGCTCTGGAAACAAAAAGGCACGGGACGCGCTCGCGTGGGCTCGATCCGGTCGCCACTATGGCGGCACGGCGGCACGGTGCATGGTCCGCAACCGCGCTCCTACGACTATGCGTTTCCCCGCAAGAAATTGATGGGAGCGCTGCGCTCGGCTTTGGCTTCAAAGTTTGCCGATGGCAAGTTGATCATCGTCAACACTTTTGATGTGAAGGAACCCAAGTCCAAACTGTTTCGCGAGGCCCTGAACGCGCTCAAAGTCGATACTACGGCGCTGTTAGTCGAGGTGGCGAAGCATGAGAATCGCAATCTGACTTTGAGTTCGCGCAATCTTGATGGAGTTGAGTTGATTAGCGGCAACGAGGTTCATCCATATCATCTGCTGCGCTACGATCGGGCCATCTTTTCACAACCCGCAATCGAGAAGTTGCAGATTTCGCTGAAGAGCTCGATTTCGAAGCGGCAGCACAAACCGGCTGAAGGGGAAGAGGCAGCGCCGAAGAAAGCTTCGCGTGCTCCGCGTCGTCGCACCCGGCATGAAAAAGCGGCGGAGGTGGCCTGATGAAATCCGCATACCAGATTCTTCGCCGTCCGGTCATCACCGAAAAAGGTTTGGCCATCAAGGAGAACCAGAACACGCTGGTTTTCCAGGTGGCGACCGCGGCGACCAAGACGGAAATTAAGGAAGCAGTACAGGGAATTTTCAAAGTGAAGGTGCACTCCGTTCGCACCGCGACGTATCCCGGCAAGGAACGTCGGCGGGGAAAGTTCGCCGGCTACCGACCGGATTGGAAGAAGGCGTATGTGCGACTGAAGGCCGGAGAAAAAATGCCGGAGTACGCGCAGAACTTGTAGAACAAGCTATCAGCTATCAGCCGTCAGCTTTCAGGAAGACGACGGCAAGGTAGCTGAGAGCTGACAGCTAATAGCTGAGAGCTAACATGCCAATCAAGACATACAGACCGACAACCCAGACGTTGCGTTATCGCACCACGCTGGTCAATGACGATATTACGAGCACGCAGCCGCACAAGCCGCTGCTCGAGCCCAAGCCGCGAACTGGCGGGCGGCGCAATTCGGGCCAGACTACCATGCGCTTCATTGGTGGCGGCCACAAACGCAAGCTGCGCATTATCGATTTCAAGCGCGACAAGATCGGCATCCCCGCGACGGTTGCCACCATCGAGTACGATCCGAATCGCTCGGCGCGCATTGCGTTGTTGAGCTATGCGGATGGCGAGAAGCGCTACATCCTGCAGCCGGATGGTTTGAAGGTTGGACAAAAAGTGTTGAGTGGCCCCGACGCCGATATTCTCGTAGGCAATGCACTGCCGCTGCACAATATTCCTCCGGGCACCACGATTCACAATGTGGAATTGAAGCCCGGCAAAGGTGCGCAGATGGTGCGATCAGCAGGGGGTGCGGCCCAGTTAGTCGCCAAGGAAGGCGATTACGCGCTGGTCAAGTTGCCATCAGGCGAAATTCGCAAAGTCGCGCAAGGCTGCATGGCGACGATTGGCCAAGTCGGCAATCTCGACCACGAAAACATCACCATCGGAAAAGCCGGACGCTCCCGGTGGCTCGGGAAACGGCCACACAATCGCGGCGTCTCGATGAACCCGGTGGATCATCCGCACGGCGGCGGCGAAGGCAAAACTTCCGGTGGACGGCATCCAGTAACTCCGTGGGGGCAACCAACCCGCGGATACAAGACGCGAAACAACAAGCGGACCGACGCATTCATCGTCAACCGCCGCGGCAAGAAATAACGCCATGCGATGAGGGCACGAAGCCGCTTTGTGATGAGAGAGTTTTGGCTAGAAGCTAAGAGCTAGGAGCTAACAGCTTTTTATGGCACGTTCAACAAAAAAAGGACCGTTCGTCGATGGTTTCCTACAAACCCGGGTGGAAGCCATGAACTCGCGCAACGAGAAGAAGGTGCTGCGCACCTGGTCGCGGCGCTCAACCATCGTCCCGGAAATGGTGGGGCACACGATTGCCGTGCACAACGGCAAGAAGTTTATTCCGGTGTACATCACGGAAAATCTCGTAGGCCACAAGCTTGGCGAGTTTAGTTTCACTCGCCAGTTTAAGGGACACTCAATGCGAGCCGCGACAGAAACAGCAGCCAAGCCAGCCGGTATCCCGGGAGGTCCGGGAGCTCCGAGTCCGGCAGCGGGAGCGGCTCCGGCAGCCCCGGCGCCGAAGGCGTAAAGGAGACGCAAGATGGAATTTCGAGCTGAAGCACGGTTCATGCGCGTCTCGCCACAAAAGGCTCGCCTGGTACTGGATCTGATCAAGGGCCGCCGGGTGGAAGATGCGCTCAACACGCTCATCTTCACCAAGAAACGAGTCGCGGCCACAGTAGAAAAGCTGTTGCGCTCGGCGTTGGAGAATGCCAACTACCTGAGTTCTGAAAAAGGCTTGGATGTTGACGTCGACAATTTATACGTGAGGCGCGCAGTCGCGAACGACGGGCCGCGCATGAAACGTATACGCCCAGCTCCCATGGGCCGCGCCTATCACTACGTGCGGCGCATCTCGCATATCGAGATCGAGCTGGCAGAGCGCGGTAAAAATGGCGATGCCCTGGCAAACGTCGTCGGCGCAGAAAGAGTGAGCGGCACTTCGGCGCGTGGCTCGAAGCCCAGGACCAAAGCCAAAGGCAAAGCGCCGGCAAAGAAGAGCAAAGCTAAAGCCACCAAGAAATTTGCGGGAGCACGATAGCGTTCGTCAAGGTTGTCAGGAGAGACGATGGGACAAAAAGTTCATCCTTATGGTTTTCGCCTCGGCTACACCAAGCCGTGGAAGTCGCGTTGGTTCGCCGAGCGCGATTACGATAAACAGTTACTGGAAGACGTCAAGCTAAAGAACGAACTCAAAGACAAGCTCAAGTCGGCGGGCGTCAGCTCGATTGATATCGAGCGGCCGGGCAACAAGCTGCGCGTCATCATTAAGACCGCGCGTCCGGGCATCATCATCGGCCGCAAAGGGGCCGAGATCGACAAGCTCAAGGCCGATGTGCAGAAGCGCATGAATGGTCGCGAAATTTATATCGACATTCAGGAAGTGCACAAGCCGGAGCTCGATGCGCAGCTGGTTTCGGAATCGATCGCGCTGCAACTCGAAAAGCGTGTAGGCTTTCGCCGCGCGATGCGCAAGGCTGTGGACTCGGCGCTACGCTTCGGTTGCAAAGGAATAAAAGTCCGCGTCAGCGGCCGTCTGAATGGAAACGAAATCGCCCGCTCAGAATGGTATCTGCAAGGGCGACTACCGCTGCACACTTTGCGTGCCGATATCGATTACGGTTTCACCGAAGCGCGCACCACGTACGGTGTGATTGGAGTGAAGGTCTGGGTGTACAAAGGCGAAATTCTTCCCGCCGCCAAGAAGCGCGAAGCGCAGCAAGCAGGCGGAGCGTTTTAAGGTTGAAGCAGTAGCTAAGAGCTAACAGCTAGAAGCTAAGAGCAAATTTATGTTAATGCCAAAGAAAGTAAAGTACCGCAAGCAGCAGCGCGGACGCATGACCGGCAAAGCCTGGCGCGGCAGCGAGCTAGCCTTCGGTGACTACGGATTAAAAGTTCTCGAGCCCGGCTGGATTACCGACCGTCAGATCGAGGCCAGCCGCGTCGCCATGACGCGCTTCGTCAAGCGCGGCGGCAAAATTTGGATTCGGCTTTTCCCCGACAAGCCAGTCACCAAAAAGCCGGCAGAAACTCGTATGGGAAAAGGCAAGGGCGCGCCGGATCATTGGGTCGCGGTAGTTCGTCCCGGCAAAATTCTTTTCGAAATGGAAGGAGTCACGCCGCAGGACGCTTCCGAGGCCATGCGTCTGGCTTCGCACAAGCTGCCGCTGCGAACGAGATTCGTAAAGCGCGAGTCCGCGGCGCACTGAGAAGGAAACATATTTATGAAATCGGAAAAAATTCGCAACCTGACCGATGAAGAGCTTAGCCATCAAGAGCGCGATCTCAACGATCAGCTCTTCAAGCTGAAGTTTCAGCTCAACATGGGGCAGACCGAAAGCCTGAAAAAGATTCGTGGCATGCGTCGCGATATCGCGCGCGTAAAGACCATCAGCCGTGAACGTGAGCTCGCCGCCAGCGGCAAAACGGAGCGTAAGTAATGCCAGTCACCAATACACAACAGGCACAGCCCGCGGCTGCCGGCCGGCGCAAGGAAGTAGTCGGCGAGGTCGTTTCAAACCGCATGAAGAAGACGATCGTGGTTTCGGTAGTGCGCAAGAAGTCGCATGCGTTCTACGGCCGCGTGGTTTCGAAGGCAAAAAAATTTTACGCTCACGACGAAAAAAACGAAGCTCGCGTCGGCGATGTGGTGCGCCTCGAAGAGACTCGGCCATTATCGAAATTAAAGCGCTGGCGTCTCAAGCAGATTGTTCGCAAGACTGCGCTGGTGCCCGAAATCGCGGCTGACGTTAACGTAAGCGCCGTTAAGTAAACGACGAGCCTTAGGGGAGACTGATTATGGCTGTGATGATGAGAACTTGGCTCGAGGTCGCCGACAACTCCGGCGCTCGCAAATTGCAGGTCATCCTGCCGCTCGGCGGTTCGACCGGACTGCGCGCCGGTTTGGGCGATGTGGTTACCGCCAGCGTGAAAGAAGCTTCTCCCGATGGCCAGGTGAAAAAAGGGACGGTGGTTAAAGCCGTGATCGTGCGCACGCACAAAGAGTATGGCCGCCGCGACGGCACTTATATCCGCTTCGATGAGAACGCGGCGGTGCTGATCAACGAACAGGGCGAGCCAGTGGGAACCCGCGTCTTCGGCCCGGTTGCCCGCGAACTGCGCGAGAAGAAGTTTCTAAAGATTGTGTCCCTGGCCCCAGAGGTACTGTAGAAACGTAGCTGGCTACGTTTTCGATTTAAAGGATCGAAGGACTGAGATGAGAACAGTAAGCACTGAACATAAACGAGTGGATCTGCGGCGGAACGACACGGTGAAAGTAATCACTGGCCGGGACAAAGGCAAGGAAGGCCGCGTCCTGCGCGTGTTTCCGAACGACAACAAGATTCTGGTCGAGCACGTCATGCTGGTAAAAAAGCATGTGCGGCCCAACCCGCAGCGCAACGTCAAGGGCGGAATTGCCGAACAGGAAAGCCGCATCGCGCTGTCGAACGTGCAGTTGGTCTGCGGCACCTGCGGACCGGTACGCATAGGTCATGAAATGCGCGGCGACCGTAAAGTGCGCGTGTGCAAGAAGTGCGGGACGACGCTGGACAAATAAGCTCCTAGCGGCTAGCTCCTGGCCTCTAGCTAGAAGCTAGCAGCCAGAAGCTAGTAGCTGACGAAGGTAATAACGCAATGGCAAAAGATAAAAAAGAAAAAAAGGGTGGACAGCAGGAAGAGCAGAAAGCTCCCGCAGTCGCGCGCCACAGCGCAAAAGAGACGCCGCGGCTGAAAGCTCGCTTCCACAAGGAAGTTGCTCCCACGCTGATGAAGGAATTCGAGCTCAAGAATCCCATGGCGGTGCCGCATCTACACAAGATCGTGGTCAACATGGGTGTGGGCGAAGCCACGCAGAACGCAAAAATTCTCGATCCGGCGGTAAACGAACTCGGCCAGATCACCGGCCAGAAGCCGGTAGTGACGCGCGCCAAGAAATCCATTGCGGCCTTCAAGGTCCGCGAAGGGCAGGCCATCGGCGCCATGGTCACGTTGCGCGGTGATCGTATGTACGAATTTTTCGACCGACTGGTGAATGTCGTACTGCCACGGGTGCGCGACTTCAAGGGAGTTTCGACGAAGTCGTTCGATGGCCGCGGCAATTACACGCTGGGCTTGCACGATCAGTTAATTTTTCCCGAGATTGATTATGCCAAGGTTGACAAGCAAAAGGGCATGAACGTCACGATTGTGACCACCGCCCGCAGCGATGCCGAGTCGCGAGCGCTGCTGCGTCATCTGGGCATGCCGTTCCGGGCGCAGTAAAGGTTTTAAACCAGTTCGAAGACAAATTAAGGATTGCATGACTACAGCAAAACGAGTTAAAGACAAGAAAATTCAAAAGACGTTTCAGACGGCGCGCGACAACAAAGAAAAGCGGCCCAAGTTTTCCACGCGGAGGCACAACCGCTGCCAGATCTGCGGACGTCCGCGCGCGTATCTGCGCAAGTTTGGCTTATGCCGTCTGTGTTTCCGGGGCTTAGCCTTGCGCGGCGAAATTCCCGGAGTTTCGAAGTCGTCGTGGTAGTAGTGAACGAGCGCGGCGTAAGCCGTGCGTGAAGAGTGCCTGACCATGGGTCTTGCCCTTGGATTTAGGCGGAATACGTCGCCGCAGGTTCTTCGGCGCAGGGCAAGAGTGGCCGAAGCTAACGGGCGATTGAGGAGAAGGAACGCATGAGGTTGACCGATCCGGTCGCAGATATGTTGACGCGAATTCGCAATGCGATTAACGCCAGGCACCAGAAGGTAGATATTCCTGCCTCCAAGCTGAAACTGGAGATTGCCCGCATTCTCAAAGAAGAGGGCTACATCTCGAATTTCAAGGCGACGGAAGAGGAAGGACACAAGATCCTTCGCGTCTACCTGAAATACGCCAACAATAATGAAGCGGTAATCTCGCAAGTGAACCGCGTCTCCCGGCCAGGCTGTCGCGTGTACGTACGGCGCACCGAGATCCCCCGGGTGCTGGGTGGGATGGGCATCAACATCCTAACCACGCCCCGCGGCGTAATGACCGGACGTCAGGCGCGCAAGCAGGGCCTCGGCGGCGAGTTACTCTGCGAAGTTTGGTAGAGACGCTCCTGGCTACTAGCTTCTGGCTGCTAGCTCGGGACGAAACACGAATTGGAAGCACCAAGAGTTACGCTACACAGGTGTAGTTTTAGATCGGTGTAGCTAGGAGCTAGTAGCTAAAAGCTAGTAGCTGAAAAGTTGAGAGCTGAACTTATGTCACGAATTGGAAAAAAGCCGATCCCGCTCCCTAAGGGAGTGACCGTCAAAATTGAAGGCAACACGGTTGCCGTGCAAGGTCCAAAGGGTAAGTTGGACACGCAACTGCCCGCGGGCATTAAAGTCCAGCAGCAGGACGGGCATCTTCTGGCGATCCGCGAAAACGATTCGCAGGCTGCCGTCCATGGTCTCGCTCGCGCTCTGGTTAATAATGCCGTCGAAGGTGTCACCAAGGGATGGACCCGAGACCTGGAAATTGTTGGCATCGGCTATCGCGCCGAAATGAAGGGCAAAAACACGGTCGTGTTCAGCCTTGGATTCTCGCATTTGATCGAGTATCCGCTACCAGCGGGCGTTGAAGCGACGGTCGATCCGAAGCAGACCAAGCTGAGCGTCACCGGAATCGATCGCCAGAAGGTCGGACAGGTCGCTGCAGAAATGCGCAGCTTGCGTCCGCCCGATCCGTACAAGAATAAAGGCGTACGTTACGCTGGCGAGCGTTTGAAGAAGAAGGTAGGCAAGACCGGAGCGAAGTAGATTCGGTCGTGGGACGTTGGCCGCCCGTCATAAGCCAACGATCTACGACGAACGACCAAAGGACATTTTTTATGCTTACACGAACATCAAAGAACATTAACCGCCGGCACGTGCACGAGCGCATTCGCAAGAAGATTCTCGGAACTTCCGAGCGGCCACGGCTGAATGTTTATCGTTCGCTGAATCACATTTATGTGCAACTGATCGACGATATGCAAGGCAACACCGTCGTCTTCGCACATTCCGCGGAAGGCAAAAAGGGCGAACGCCGCACCGGCGGAAACGTGGCTTCGGCCAAGGAAGTCGGTAAACTGATCGCCGAGCGCGCCAAAGCCAAGGGAATCAGCAAAGTGGTTTTCGATCGCGGCGGTTACATTTATCACGGTCGAGTGAAGGCCCTGGCCGACGCGGCCCGCGAAGCGGGTTTGCAGTTCTAAACGGATTTGGTAATTGAGCGATTTGGTAATTTTGTAATTTTCTAAAATTACTCAATTACCCGATTACAAAATTACAAGATGGGAAAAGAATGCCAACAGTAATTAAAAAGCTCGATGCAGGTTCCTACCAACTTAAGGACCAGGTGGTCGCAATCAACCGGGTCACGAAAGTGGTTAAAGGCGGCAAGAATCTTTCCTTCGCTGCACTGGTCGTGGTGGGAGATCCCAGCGCCGCTGTCGTCGGATACGGCTCAGGGAAAGCGAAAGAAGTTCCGCAGGCCATCCGCAAAGGGATTGAGTCGGCAAAGAAAAATCTCATGCGCATCAACCTTACCCAAACCAGCATCCCGCACCTTGTGCTGGGACGCTATGGCTCGGGCAAAGTGCTCTTGAAGCCTGCACCCGAAGGTACCGGCGTGATCGCTGGCGGCGCGGTGCGTGCCGTTATGACTTCAGCGGGAATTCAGAATGTTTTGACCAAGTCGATCGGCACAACCAACCCGCACAATGTCATCAAGGCCACGTTCGATGCGCTGAAGAAACTAAAGAATCGCGCTGACGTAGCTGCTCTGCGCGGCAAAACTGCAGAAGAGTTGTAAAAACGGAGTCACGAATGACGGCAAAAAAATCAACGGCGGGCGGTGGCAAGTTGCACCTGAAGTGGGTGCGTTCAGCCATCTGCACTCCGGTAAAACATAAGCTGGTAGTCAAAGGCCTGGGTTTTACCCGGCTGAACCAGGTGATCGAGCGTCCCGACAACCCCGCCATTCGCGGCATGGTTGCCAAAGTTCCGCACTTGGTCGAGATCGTGCAACCGTAATTTTCCGTAGAGACGTTGTTAACAACGTCTCTACTGCGATGAGCAATTATGAATCTGTCAAACATTCGAGCACCGAAGAAAGCAAACTCCGGCAAGAAGCGCGTCGGACGCGGCATGGGTTCCGGCATGGGCAAAACATCCACCCGCGGACACAAAGGCCAGCGTTCGCGCAGCGGTTCGCGCATGATGCGCGGTTTTGAAGGCGGCCAGATGCCGCTGCACCGCCGCATGCCCAAGCGCGGTTTCACCAACATCTTTCGCAAGGAATACAACATCGTCAATCTGGAGAGACTGGCTGCGCTCGGCGAGACAACCATTACTCCCGAAGTGCTGCGGAAATCCGGCGTCATCAGCACCAAACATCCCGTCAAGATTCTCGGCGACGGGGAGCTCACCTCTGCCCTCACCGTACACGCACACAAATTTTCCAAGTCGGCGCAAGAAAAAATCACCAAAGCTGGCGGCAAGTTTGAGGTCTTGCAGTAATGCTCGAGAAATTAGCCAACGTATTTCGCATCCCTGACCTGCGTAAACGAATCCTCTTCACGCTCGGGCTGCTGGCTGTTTACCGGCTGGGTGGTCACATTCCCACGCCGGGAGTGAATGCCGACAAGCTGCAGCAATTTTTCGAACAGAATAAAGGTACGTTCCTGGGTTTTGTTGATCTCTTCTCCGGCGGCCAGCTCCGCCGCTTGACAATTTTCGCGCTGGGCATTATGCCCTACATTACCGCGTCCATCATCCTCCAACTCTTGACCGTGGTCTACGAGCCGCTGGCAAAGTTGCAGAAGGAAGGCGAACTCGGACGCAAGAAAATCACCCAGTGGACCCGATATTTAACCGTCATTTTGAGCGCGGTTCAATCGCTAGGTATCGCCATCAGCCTGGAAAAGTCCGGCGATTTCGTAGTCAATCCCGGCATTTCCTTCATCCTGATGACCATGCTCACCCTGACCACCGGCAGCGCATTCATCATGTGGCTGGGCGAACAGATTACCGAACGCGGCGTCGGCAACGGCATGTCGCTGCTGATCTTCGCCGGCATCGTGGTTGGCCTGCCGCGCGGTGTCGCCGATCTGGTCGACAAAGTTCGCACCGATGCCTGGGGAGCATTCACCGCTCCCGCTATGATTTTGCTGGTTGGCATCATGGTTTTAGTGGTCGCATTCATCGTCTACGTAGAGCGCAGCGAACGCCGCATCCCGGTGCAATACGCAAAGCGCGTGGTCGGCCGCAAAGTCATGGGAGGCCAATCCACGCACCTGCCCCTGCGCGTCAATGCGGGCGGAGTAATGCCGGTAATCTTTGCGTCCTCGATCCTCACCATGCCGCAGACCATGGGATACGGCCTGCGCAACAATCGATATTTTGGCGATCTCATCCATTGGTTAGGCTGGGGCGAACCGCTTTACACATTTCTCTACGCTGTGGGCATTATTTTCTTCGCCTACTTCTACGTATCGATCGTCTTCAACCCCAACGAGGTTGCCGACAACATGCGGAAGTATGGCGGATTTATTCCCGGCATCCGGCCCGGCAAACGCACCGCCGATCACATCAACGAAATTCTGACTCGCATCACACTGGTAGGCGCGCTCTACCTGATCATCATCTCGTTCATTCCCGAGTGGATGATCACCGGAATCCATCTCAACCATTTGTATGGACCGATTGGTGCATTTTTCGAACGCCTGCCCACGTGGATGACGAACGGCTTAGGCGTCACGTTTTATTTCGGCGGCACATCGCTGCTGATCGTGGTCGGCGTAGCTATGGACACAGTCACGCAAATTGAAGCGCAGCTGATAATGCGCCATTACGACGGATTTACCCCGCGCAGCGGACGCATTCGCGGCCGCCGTACGTGGTCTTAATGAAGAGGTTGAACCTATCAGGATGTTAAAGCTATAAGTATCGAGCTGTCCGGTGTAAGCCTGCGATCAAGGACGTACCAGGGTCAGTTCGATGGAGACTTCGCGAAACATCGGGCCCGTCGTTTTGCTTGGACCTCCAGGCGCGGGCAAAGGCACACAGGCTAAGCGGATCGCCCAACACTATCGTATCCCGCAGATCTCCACTGGAGACATTCTGCGGGACAACGTGCAGCGCGGCACTGAGTTGGGCCTGCGAGCCAAAGAGATTATGGCTCGCGGCGAACTGGTTCCCGACGATCTGGTTTGCGACATGGTCTCCTGGCGGTTGCGTGACGCCGATTGCGAACGGGGTTTCATTCTTGATGGTTTTCCGCGCACTGCGCGGCAAGCGGGCTGGCTGGACGCTTTCTTTGAAAGCGAGATCTTTGACAAATTGCACGGGGACAGGTGCTGCTTGCCGATTGTGATCCGTATCGATGTAGACTATAATCTATTGGTACATCGGCTCACTGGACGCAGGACTTGTCTCGCCAACGGACACATCTATAACGTCTATTTCCAGCCACCTCGCGTCGCGGATATTTGCGACGTTGACGGTTCTCCACTGGTAATCCGCAGCGATGATCGCGAGGAAGTGATCCGGGAACGTCTCAAGGCATATGACCTTCAGACCCGGCCCGTGGCGGAATACTATGAGCAGAAAGGGCGCCTGGTGGCGGTGAATGGCGATTTGCCGATTGGCGAAGTCACCGGACAGGTGTTCTATGTGATTGAGCATCGAGATGCCAATTGTCTGTAAATCGGCGGCCGAAATTGAACGCATGCGCAAAAGCGGCCGCATCGTCCGCGAAGTGCTTGATCACGTGCGCGCGCTGGTACGTCCCGGAGCCACCACCATGGACTTGGAGCGTGCCGCCGAGCAAAAGATTAAAGACCTCGGCGCGAAGCCGGCATTCAAGGGCTATTATGATTACCCCTGTGTGCTTTGCACTTCGGTGAACGAAGAAATCGTTCACGGCATTCCGTCGGAAAAACGGGTGCTGCAGGCAGGCGATATCGTTTCCATCGATTGCGGCGTCGTGCTCGATGGATATTACGGCGACGCCGCCATCACCGTGCCAGTCGACGATTCGGTGAAGCCGGAAGTTCGCAAGCTGCTCGAGGTGACGGAAGCCTCACTGTATAAGGGCATCGAGCAAGCGAGAGTTGGTAACGCGGTCGGAGATGTTGGCGCAGCGGTGCAGGAGTTTGTGGAAGCCAACGGCTTTAGCGTAGTACGCGAGTTCGTGGGACACGGAATTGGAACCAAGCTCCACGAAGAGCCGCAGGTACCGAACTTCGGATCACGAGGGCACGGGGCCCGGTTGCGGCCAGGTATGGTGCTTGCCATCGAGCCGATGGTAAATTTTGGCAAGCCCGGCGCCCGAGTGTTAGACGACAAGTGGACAGCAGTAACCGCCGACGGAAGCTGCAGCGCCCACTTCGAACATTGCGTGGCAGTAACCAAAGAAGGCCCGGTGATTTTGACGCAGTAAAAGCTGTCAGCTTTCAGCCGTCAGCTCTCAGCTTGTGTCTTGAGAGCAGTGGCTGATAGCTGAAAGCTGACGGCTGAAAGCTATTAAGGGGTGCATGAGCAAAGAAGACGCGATTGAAGTCATGGCGACGGTGCTGGAACCGCTGCCCAATGCCATGTTCAAAGTCGAACTGGAAAACAAGCACCAGGTGCTGGCGCACGTTTCAGGCAAAATGCGCAAGAATTTCATTCGCATCCTGCCCGGCGACAAAGTAGCCGTCGAGCTTTCACCCTACGACTTGAATCGCGGACGCATCGTGTACCGTTACAAATGAGCTCCTAGCTGCTAGCTTCTGGCCAAACCCGCAGTGGCTAGAAGCTAGGAGCTAAGAGCTAGGAGCTGGTTTTTATGAAAGTGCGAGCATCAGTAAAGAAAATTTGCGACAAGTGCAAGGTCATTCACCGCAAGGGAGTAGTGCGAGTGATCTGCGAAACTGCAAAACACAAGCAACGTCAGGGATAAAGGAAAAACATGGCACGCATTGCAGGCGTCGACCTTCCGCGCAACAAGCACATCAATATTGCGCTGACCTACATCTACGGAATCGGCAACCCGCGCGCCGCCCAGATCAACTATGGCACGCATTGCAGGCATCGACCTTCCGCGCAATAAGCACATTAATATTGCGCTGACCTACATCTATGGAATCGGCAACCCGCGCGCTGCCCGCATTCTCGATCAGGCCAAGGTCGAACCCATGAAAAAAGTTCAAGACCTGGGCGAAGATGAGGTCAACCGCATCCGCCAGGTGATAGAGGCTGAAGGACTGGTCGAAGGCGATCTGCGCAAAGAAGTCTCGATGAACATTAAGCGGCTCATCGAAATCGGCTCCTATCGCGGCTATCGTCATCGCCGCAATTTACCAGTGCGCGGACAGCGCACCCATACCAATGCCCGTACCCGCAAAGGTCCACGCAAAGGCACAGTAGCAGCGAAGAAGAAGACAGCGACAAAGACATAAAATCCGCTACTAGCTTCTAGCTCCTAGCCTGGAGCTAAAAGCTAGAAGCCAGGAGCTAGAAGCTATCTATGGCAAAACCAGCAGCAGCAGGCGGCCCCGCCGCCCCAGAGAAAAAAGGCAAAAAGAAAACCTTCAAGAAGAAGGAGCGCAAGCACGTCTCGCACGGCATTGCACACATTCAGGCTTCGTTCAACAATACGATCGTGACGATTGCCGACCAAGCTGGAAACGTTCTTTCGTGGAAGAGTTCCGGGTCGCTGGGATTCCGCGGATCCCGCAAAGGCACGCCATTCGCCGCTCAGCAAGCCGCCTCGAACGCCGCCGTGATGGCGCGCGATCACGGCGTGCGCAGCGTGGAGGTGCGAGTCAGCGGCCCCGGTTCGGGCCGTGAATCGGCCATCCGCGCGCTCGCTGCTTCTGGCATCGAAGTGCGCAATATAAAAGACGCCACGCCGATTCCGCACAACGGCTGCCGTCCACCAAAGCGTAGAAGAGTGTAGAAATCCGTCGTTGGTCGTAGGTCGTTGGCCAACGACGAACGACCAAAGACCAACGACTGTTAACCGTCCGGGACGAAGGGTGAAGCCAAACCTGTAAACCGGTCATCTAAAGGAGAAGAAACTTGGCACGTTATACCGATCCCGTCTGTCGTCTCTGCCGCCGCGAGGGCATGAAGCTGTTCCTCAAAGGCACTAAATGCTTCAGCGATAAGTGTCCCATCGAGAAGCGAAATTTTGCTCCCGGCCAGCACGGCAAAGACCGCAAATCAAAAATAGTAGGCTACGGCCTGCAGCTTCGCGAGAAGCAAAAAACCAAACGCATTTACTTCGCCCAGGAAGGCCAGTTCCGAAATTATTTCGAGAAGGCCGCTCGCACCAGGGGCGTAACCGGCGAAATGCTCCTGCAGCAACTGGAGCGCCGTCTGGATAACGTCGTCTATCGCCTGGGCTTCGGCGTGTCACGTCGTCAGGCGCGGCAGTTAGTCCGTCACGGACACGTACAAGTGGATGGCCGCAAGGTCAACATTCCCTCGTACCAGGTGAGTGTCGGCGAGGAGATCGCCATTCGCGAAGGCAGCTTAAAGTTAGCGATTCTCGAGCCAGCGAAGGAATTCGCCAGCCATCAGACCGCGCCAACCTGGCTGGAAATCGATCGCGACAACTATAAGGGCAAAGTTTTATCGTTGCCCAAGCGCGAAGATATCCACTTGCCGGTGAACGAACAGTTGATAGTCGAACTGTATAGCAAGTAAAGATTGGTCGTTGGTGGTTCGTCTTAGGTCGTTGGCCAAAGACGGCACTTCCAACGACCGACGACGAACGACCAACGACAGATTTTCTGGTCCACATTTCGAGCCAGATCAGCCTCTCCCGACGTTTGACCTGAACGCATCACGGACCCGTTCAGGGAGTCAGGACTGAGCCAAACGGCCGAAGGAGAATAACAAATGTTGTGGAAGGGTTTTCAAAAACCAAAACGTCTAGCAGTCGATACTCAGACCTTAACCGATAAGTACGGAATCTTCTGGGCCCAGCCGTTCGAACGAGGCTTCGGCACCACCATCGGCAACGCCCTTCGCCGCGTGCTGCTGAGCTCGATCGAAGGAGCCGCAGTCACCGCCGTAAAGATCGAAGGCGTACTGCACGAATTCCAATCGATTCCCGGCGTAGTCGAAGACGCCACCGACATCATCCTGAACCTGAAGCAAATTCCCTTCAAGCTCAGCGGCGATGCGCCCAAAGCAATCTACTTGCGCGCTGATCAACCGGGCGTAGTCACTTCCGGCATGATCGAAGCCGACGCGGATGTCGAGGTTCTCGACAAAGACGTCTACGTCGCCACGGTGAGCGAAGGCGGCAAGCTCGATATGGAAATGCGTCTCAAGCGCGGCCGCGGCTACGTCTCCGCCGACAAGAATTTCGACGAAGACCTCGGCATCGGTTTCATCCCGATCGACTCCGTTCACTCCCCGGTGCGCAAGTGCAATTACACGGTGGAAGCCGCGCGTCTCGGCCAGATCACCGACTACGACAAACTAACTCTCGAAGTGTGGACTAACGGCTCCATCACCCCGGCCGATTCCATCGGCCTGGCGGCGAAGCTGCTGAAGGACCACATGAACATCTTCATCAACTTCGAAGAGGATATCGAGACTTCGACGTCGTCCGAAGAACGCAAGCCCGAGATCAAGAACGAAAACCTAAACCGTTCCGTAGAAGAACTCGAGCTCTCGGTGCGCAGCTACAACTGCCTGAAGAACGCGAACATTCAGTCGATTGGCGAACTGGTCCAAAAGACCGAAGCCGAAATGCTGAAGACCAAAAACTTCGGCCGCAAGTCGCTGAACGAGATCAAGGAAATTCTGGGCACGATGGGATTGAGTCTGGGAATGAAGATCGACGAACAAGGCAATGCCGTACCCGGTCCGACGTCAAACCAGATTCTACCCGCGTCAGCCTACGGCATAGACAACGATCTGTAAGAAGAGCTAGTGCAGGGCGGGTCTTTGATCCGTCCTGCAACTAAAATTTTGTCATTCCGAGCGAAGCGAGGAATCTGCTTTTTCCTTCCTGCCGGAACAAAGGATTCAGCCATGCGTCACAAAGTAGCAGGATGGAAACTGGGACGTAACACCGCGCACCGCCGCTCGCTGCTGCGGAACCTGGTCACTTCGCTAATCCTCGAAGAACGAGTCGAGACGACCGTGCCCAAAGCCAAAGCCATGCGCCCCCAAGTCGAAAAAATGATTACGCTGGGCAAGCGTGGCGATCTCTCCGCGCGCCGGCAGGCGCTCGCGTACCTGATGACCAGCGCCGCCGTCGACAAATTATTCGACACCATCGGCCCGCGCTTTGGCGATCGTAACGGCGGTTACCTCCGCATTATCCGCACTGGATTCCGCAAGGGCGATGGCGCCGACAATGCGTTCATCGAGCTTCTCGGCAGCGAAAAGATTCTCGATGAAAAGCGCCAGAAGCGTAGCGAAGCCCGCTCCAAACGCGCCGCCGAAACCAAGCGCGCCATGGAAGAAGCCGAAGCGCAACAGGGAGTCGAGCATCCGGTTCCAGGCGCCGAAGGCGAAGACAAAGTCAAAGAGTAAACAATAAATAGTGGAGGACGGGCGTCTCGCCCGTCCGGGTTTTGTAGAAGCTCAGTAATCTTTATGGAAAGCGCACGTCCAGGCTGTAAATCTCCTGCGTGCTTCGATCCCGCATCAGAAGCGGCGAATCGTCAGGCGCCAACCCAACCCAGAATTCCCAAGGATCGAAGCCACGCGGAATTTCCATGACGCTGAACAACGATTCAACTTTCCCATTGGCCACGCTCACCCGGACGAAATTATCAGTCTTATCCAAATAATCTTCCGCGTACAAATATGTTCCATCGTGTGACCAATTTTCGAAACCGAATCGCGACACCGCGAGCTGCACCCACCTTTTCTTTTCCGTGTTATAGAGCATCAGCTTCGTCGAGTCTGCTGAAAGCGCCGCGATGTGGCGCCCATCCGGCGAACAGCGCGGACTGAAAAGATTTTCCGAGCCTGGAATATCGGCAATTTGCGAAGTCTCTAAATCAACGCTGTGAATGTTAGGCCCGCTGACGTTTCCATTTTCCAGCCAGGGCATTCCCGCAAACACAATTGAATCGCCCTTCGCCATCCAGGTCGGATCGCCCTGATTGTGATCGCCCGTAGTCACTTCGCGCGGCGCACCACCCTCGGCGGGCATCACGAAAATCTTCCAAGGCTTTCCCGGACTGGATGCCATAAACGCGATCTGCTTTCCATCCGGCGAGAAGCGTGGAATATGCGCCTGCATTGGCGCATACGTCAGTTGGGTCCGAGAACTCCCGTCTGGCTTGCTTTTCCATAGTGTCAGTTCCGGATGCGCCACATAAACCATCCACTGCCCATTCGGCAAAAAATCCGCTTCACCCGCGGACACGCCAGGCGCATAAATCGAAAACTGCGACTTGCCTTGCAGACGGACCAAATCGAATCGCCGTTGCTGCCCGATCACAAACAGCTTCTTTCCATCCGGACTCGGTGTCGGGTTGCTGAACATCAGAGGCCCAACTGTCAGTTGCGTCGGTCCCGTTCCGGCTTTGCGAAAGAGTGAAGCTCGCTCACGCAGTACCCAAATATTCTGGTTGTGGTCCTGAGTCGCTTCAAACAAGAAGTAATCGCCGTTCGGCGTCCACGCCCCGCCAAATTCCTGCGCAGGGTTGTTCCAGCCCGGCAACACTGCATGCAAACCCGTGCCATCCGCAGCGACTTCCCACAACGACGACGTGCGTTGCTCGGTGTTCCGCAAAGTGAATCTTAATCGCCGCCCATCAGGAGAAAACCGAGGCACGAATGCAACCCCCGGCAGGCTGACGAGTTGCCGCGAATCGCTTCCATCCGCATTGCACTCGTACAAACCTGATTTGAACGCGTACACAATGTGATGACCATCAGGCGCCCAGGTAGCCGCGTGCGCGAGCACATTTCCCACGGGACGCAACGACCCCCCCGGCACCGGCAACGCCAAAACCGGCCACTCCGTCTCCGAACCCTCCTCCGTGCCTTTCAGGAGCAACTCAGAACGGCCGGGCAACAGGTCATAAATATCAGCGCTCGCCAGCGACGTCGGCACGGGCACCGTCTCTCCGCCCGAGGTTGAAACCTGCATGAGCACCGAGTGTCCACTCAGATATTCGGAAAAATACAACCGCGTGCCGTCTGTTACCAGAGAGCGTTTCGATGTTCCATCATTTGTGATTTGCAGCGACGAAATCACACTCGGCGGCGGCTCGGGCGATCTCAGAAAAAAAATAATCGCCGCCAGCCCCGCAATCACAGCCAAACTCAGCCCTACCCATTTCGCGATGCTTGTTTTCGGTTTTGGTGCAAAAGTCGTTGGCGCGTTTAAGAATAAAGCGCGGATCCTGTCCTTCGAATCCGGCGCCGCATTCACAGACGACGACGCCGGCACAACCTGCCCCGACTCGATCTCCCGCCTTAGCCGCTGTAAGTCACCGCGCATCTCTGCCGCAGTCTGATATCGCAACCCCGGATCTTTCTCCAAGGCCTTTTTGACAATGCGTTCCAGCTCCGCAGGTGTCGAAGGATTAAATCTCGCCGGTGTTTCGGGAAAGCTGTGAATGAGCGAATCGAAAAATGCTGCCGTAGTTTTTCCCTGAAACGGCTGTACTCCCGTCGTCATTTCATAAAGCACGACGCCAAACGAAAACAAATCAGTCCGCGAGTCAAGAGGCCTGCCCAGAGCCTGCTCCGGCGACATGTAATTAATCGTCCCCAGCGCCGACCCCGACCGAGCCAGTTCCTCCGGCGATTGCGTCACTCCACCGAAAGTGTTGCCACTCACACTGGCTTCGTCTCCGACGCTAAGCTTCGCCAGGCCGAAGTCCAGAATTTTGGCGTGGCCGCGCTTGGTCACAAAAATGTTTGTGGGCTTGATGTCGCGATGAATAATGCCATGGGCGTGTGCCGCGTCGAGCGCATCCGCAATCTCGATGGCGAGCGACAACAGCATTTCCATTGGCAGCGGACGCCCCGCGATCCGGTAAATCAAAGGCATCCCATCGAGAAATTCCATGGCGATGAACGCTTCGCCATCCTGTTCGCCAATATCGTGCACCGTGCAAATATTCGGATGGTTCAGTGCCGACGCCGCTTGCGCCTCCAACTGAAACCGCGCCAGCGCCTGCGCATCGCGCGCCACTTGCGGCGGCAAAAACTTGAGCGCGACGAAGCGATGCAGCCGCATGTCCTCGGCTTTATACACCACGCCCATGCCGCCACCGCCCAGCTTCTCCACAATCCGATAATGTGAAATGGTTTGGCCGATCACGAAAGGACGCCCGACTACCCGGCCACTTAATCTTACGGACCCACCCGCACCCCGTCAACGAAGCCATCGGTGGCGTGTTCGTCTGGCTCACGGCGAGTAGACGAGAGGTATACCCCCTCCCCCGTGATCTTTTGGAATCATGGGGTCAGGGCCACACTGTGGCCAAAATCTTTCACGAATAAGGGCTTATCCGCAAAATATTCCGGACACGGGACTTAGCGGTTCTTATGTTCTCAATAAGCTAAACTATAATTTTATAGATTAGCTTGCATTGGATAGAGAGAGTCAAGCGAAGAAGTAGAAGAGTCGAGCAGGCGTTCCCATTGTGGAACGTTACGCGGAGTCCTTTAATATTTGCCGGTGTGGCGCGGGCGCCCCTTCGACTTTGCTCAGGGCAGGCTCTCGCCCGCGAGGTTTCGTGGAAGGGCACGACTTCAGTCGTGCCGTAAGCAACACAAATAAATTCAGGCACCGCAAAACCGCCAGACTGCACTAACAGCACGCCGCCCGCTCACTTCTCTTTCTCCAACTCGCTCCGCAGCCCTGTCAATCATCTCCCAAGTGATGGAATCATTCTCAATCTTGACGTTGCCATAGGCAAAGCTGCGCCGCTGCCGTTCAGCCTGCTCCGGCGTCATCCGTATCGTTCTCGCCATTTCGATCATTTTGTTCAATTCTTCCGACACTGGTCGTCACTCCTGTTCTAGATCGCAAGCTTCGGACAGTTCCTCAAGAAAATCCGGTTTCAGATACCTAACAAAGTCCTTCACCTGTCCCAATCGTTCTCTCAGCGCGTCGAACGAGATGTAACGGCAGATCTCGGCGAGCCGAGGGTCGAGCCGAGAGAACGTTGGCCGATTGACCTCGGCAAAGACCTTCTCCCGCCGCTCTTCAGGGGCGACTAAAAAAAGAGGAATGTTCAGGTTCGGCTGCATGGCAACCAAATCAGCCATCCTCAACAGACCCGAATAGATTGATGTTGTACTCTCGATCTCGAATGCAGCAACGATAGCGTTTCTGTCCAGCCACAGTACGTCTATCAGTTCGATGGTCCGATTCGTCGCATCGTCGAACTGGAGAGGAAGGCTCGATTTCAGCGAAGGCAGCTCCGAGAAGCGATGTGCATTGAACGAACGGCTCCGGTCGTTTCGCGCTACCCAAACGCTAAACCCCATGTCGGAGCCAAGCTTTAGCAATAGCCACTGAATTTCGGTGTGCGCTGCAGGTTCCTTTACTACTTCCTGCTCTGACTGCTCGGCTGCTTCCGACTCGGGGACCGTAACCAGGCCGATTTTCGCCTTTAGGGCTTTCGGGCGGTACTTCAGCTTGCCGGGATCAATCGGCCGCACTACAGGCGATTCTGCGGCCTGCATAACAGCTTTGACCACAGCTTCGCCGTCGGCTGTTTTCCACTTCGTTGGCGAGCCTCGAAAGTGTCCGGTCCAGGCCAACGCGCCTCCTGCGGTTTGGAAGACTGATAGCTGATCCTTCATCTCCTTGACCGGGACACCGGTCTCGGGGGTCAGCTTCGCTACAGCCTTGACCTTCACCCGGCAGGGGAAACTGTCGTCCTTCCAGATTGTCGCTGTGTCTCGGAAAGCATCCGAGGTGACCTCCAATAGGCCAATCCATCTCGAAATGCCTGTCAGATAGCAGAGGAAGTAGTCTCCCGGCTTAACCTTTTGGAGAATGCTCCATCTCGACTCCCGGAAGCCCGATATTTTCCCGCCAGCTTCGAGAAACTCTTGCCAGGTCACCGGAGTAAAGAGATCAAGCCAGTAGTTTCGTCCTGCCATTCAGCCTCCGAATCGCCGCATCTCGTACCCTTTTTAGCTCTCGTCAAATAGTGGCATCGCATGCCTAATAAGAAAAGGGCCACGGCTCGCCGTGACCCCTCACACGTCGAAAAATGTTTTACTCTTCTCCGAACTGCTTGTCCAGCCACCTTCGTGCTACTTCGCATCAGCGGCTGAAGCCATGCCCTTCCCAAAACTTGCGCTTCTTAAATCTCTGCGGAGCTTTGCTGCGCTTGACAGCCCCTTCGATCTCGCTCAGGTCAGGCTTTCGGTGGCTGTCCCCATGCGCTGCGTGGCGTCGGAGGCGTCCCTCAAGTTGCCCTCAGTACTGCCTTCTCCGCCGCCTGGGGCAGCTTTATGGGAACGAAATACTCTTCTGGATATAGATAATCTTCGCCTGACTCGTCGATCACTCGCACTTGATGGTGCTTCGAGGCTTGCTCATCGCTCAGGAGCCGATACACCTTCCGCAGTTCCAGAGAGGCAGGGTAATCTTTGTTCCGCACGCAAAGAACAAAACGAGCTTCGTTTCTTTTCGTGTTACTCGATGATTCGCTTGATTTTGTGTTCCTTCGCACCGATCCCATGAGCTTCGTACCAGTGAATCTCGGCATGCGTTATCGTACCATCGGAAAATTCGATCTTCGCGATTCCCTTTAGCTTTCTCCAGCGTCCTTTGCCGTAAATCTTCCAGAGGCGCTTGCGCTCGCGGATGGCGGAGCCGCTGGCGATAAGCTCAACTTCGGCGATTCGCCCGAGAATCTTGAAGTGCACGAATCGGCACCACTAGTTCTCGCCGCCTTGCCCGACTTAGCGGCTTGGTTCAACTCAGCGGCTGAAGCCGTCGAGGTTGGTTGCTGTTTTGGCATGGTTGAAGCCATGCCCTTCCCGAAATCGTCGCGTGTCCGGTAAATATGGATGCGTGCCAAACGCGTGATTTAATGCCTCGCAAAGAACGCGAGGCATTCACGCGGCACGCCCAGATCCTTCGCCGCCAAAAGCAGGCGGCTCAGGATGACAGCTTTGTTTGGACTGGCGAGACGCCCGTCCTCTACATCTCGCGGACAGGAATGTCCGCGCTACACTTTTACGAACAGCCGCTGGTGCTGCCGCAGCTTCCGCATCTGTAGCAGCTTCCGTTGCGGGTCATTATTGAGCCGCAGAAGCTGCAGGTGGGGGCGTCGCCTAGATCGATGATTCCGGCTAGGGCGTCGGAGGCGTGGACGGTGCCCGTCGTTGGTCGTTGGTCTTTGGTCGTTGGCCCAGACGTACCGGCAATCTCTCCGGATTCTGACGGCTGAGAGCTGACAGCTGACGGCCTCAGGCGCAGGTTCTCGAATAGCATTTGCTGCTGGCCGGTGGAGAAGCGCAGGTCGAGCCAGCGGAAGATGTAGTCCATGATCGATTTGGCGAAGCCGATGTCGGGATTGCCGCTCCAGCCGCTGGGTTCGAAGCGGGTGTGGGCGAATTTTTCGCACAGCAGTTTCAGCGGGACGCCGTGTTGCAGGGCGATGGAGACGGCGCAGGAGAAGCTGTCCATTAGGCCGCTGACGGTGGATCCTTCTTTGGCCATGGTGATGAAGATTTCGCCTACGCTGTCGTCGGGGTAGAGGCCGACGGTGATGTAGCCTTCGTGTCCGCCCACGTTGAATTTGTGGGTGATGGAGCGGCGCTCGGCTTGCAGTTTGTGGCGTACTGCTCGTGGCGGGCCGTTTAGATTTTCTTCTTCGCGCGCGGGCGCTCCTGCGGCTATACGGGCGTCTTCTTTTTTCGAGAGTGCGGTGCTGGTTCCGGCTGCGCTTAGCGGCTGCGACTTCTTGCATCCGTCGCGATAGATGGCTACGGCTTTCAAGCCTAGCTTCCAGGCTTGCAGATACGCTTCCATTATGTCTTCTACCGTGGCGTTCTCGGGCAGGTTTACCGTCTTTGAGATTGCTCCGGAGATGAATGATTGCGTGGCGGCCATCATCCGCAGGTGGCCCATGTACGCGATCGATCGGGTTCCCTTGGCTGGCTTGAACGAGCAATCGAAGACTGCTAGATGCTCGTCCTTGATGTGCGGGGCGCCTTCGATCGTGCCCGTCGCGTCGATGTAGCTGACGATCTTGTCTGCTTCATCGTGCGAGTATCCCAGCTTGAACAGCGCTGTGGGGACGGTGTTGTTCACGATCTTGATCATGCCTCCGCCTACCAGCTTTTTGTACTTCACCAGCGCCAGATCAGGCTCTACACCAGTTGTGTCGCAGTCCATCATGAAACCTATTGTTCCGGTGGGCGCTAACACTGTTACCTGGGAGTTGCGGTAGCCGTGCTTTTCGCCGTGGGATAGGGCTTCGTCCCAGGTTTGTTTGCTGGCTTCGAAGAGCGGGGTGGGGACGTTGTTTTTATTTATGTTGTTTACGGAGGCGCGGTGCATTCGGATTACGTCGAGGAATGGTTCGCGGTTTATGTACCAGCCAGGGCAGGCTCCGCCGGGCATCTGCACGGGCGAGACGCCCGCGCCTACATTGGAGCCTAGATTGGTTTCGGCCAGGCCCTTTTTTGTGGGCTCGGTTGCGGGGACTAACGCTGGGCATTGTTCTGCGATTCTTGAGGATTGCAGGTAGGCTTGGCCGCACATGATTGCGGTTACGCAGGCGGCGTAGTCGCGTCCGGCGTCGGAGTCGTAGGGTAGGCCGGCGGCCATCAGCAATGCTCCCAGATTTGCGTAGCCCAACCCCAATGGGCGGTAGTCGTGGGAATTCCTGGCTATCATTTCTGTGGGGTATCCGGCGTTGTCTACCAGAATTTCCTGGGCTGTGATCAGTATGTCTACTGCGTGGCGATAGGCTTCAACATCGAACGTGCCGTTGGGTGCGAACTTCAGTAGATTCAGGCTGGCCAGGTTGCAGGCTGAATCGTCTAAAAACATGTACTCGCTGCATGGATTGCTGGCGTTTATTCTGGCTGTGTTTTTCGAGGTGTGCCAGCGGTTTACCGTTGTGTCGAATTGCATGCCGGGGTCGCCGCAACGCCAGGTGGCGTCGGAAATTTTGTAGAGCAGATCTTTGGCTTTGAAGGTCTGCATGGGGCGGCCGTCTTTCACGGCTTTGGTGCTGAAGTCGGTGTCGCGGAGGACGGCGTACATGAAGTCATCGGTTACGCGGACGGAGTTGTTGGCGTTTTGGAAAAAGATGGACGAGTAGGCGTCGGAATCGGGCGAGGAGCCGTCGTAGCCGGAGGCGATCAGGGCGTGGGCTTTGGCTTCTTCTTTCGATTTGCACTCGATGAAGTCGATGATGTCGGGGTGGTCGATGTTCAGGATTACCATCTTGGCGGCGCGGCGAGTTTTGCCTCCCGACTTTATTACGCCGGCGAAGGCGTCGAAACCTTTCATGAAGCTGAGTGGGCCGCTGGCTATGCCGCCGCCGCTTAGACCTTCGGTCGACGAACGTAACGGCGAAAGATTTGTGCCTGTGCCTGATCCCCATTTGAAGAGCATGCCTTCGGTTTTGGCCAGAGTCAGGATGGAGTCTAGCGAATCCTGCACTGAATTGATGAAGCAGGCTGAGCACTGTGGCGTGCTGTATCCGGTTACTCCGAATTCGACACGGCCTAATGCCGGGTTCCAGTGCCAGTTGCGGGCATCGGAGTCGGGCTCGATGCGGTCGCAGCCTACGTTGAACCAGACTGGCGAATTGAAGGCGGCGTATTGACGGATGAGGATGTGGGCCAGTTCGTCGTGAAACGTGGCGCCGTCTTCGGGCGTTTTGAAATAGCCTTGGGCTTGGCCCCAGTCGCGGATGGTTTCGGCCACGCGAGTTACCAGGGCGCGGACTCCGGATTCGCGCTCGGGCGTGCCGATGGTTCCGTGCAGATATTTGCTGGCAACGATATTGGTCGCGGTCATCGACCAGTCTTTGGGGACTTCGACATCTTTTTGCTCGAAGATCACTTGGCCTTGGGCGTCGGTGATCTGCGCGGTGCGATGTTCCCATTCGACCTCGTCGTAGGGAGAGACTCCGGGTTTGGTGAAGAAGCGGCGGAAGGCCAAGCCTGGGGCTTTCTTGGCGGGGGTGATGGCGGGCGTTACGCCGGCGGGCGTGGACTCGGTGACATTCGGGGCTCGCTTCTGAGTGACTTCCGACATTTCTTTTTCTCCCTGCGGAGTCTTTGCTCCGGTTTGGTTTCTTGCGTTGCGCCCTTTTGGCGCCTGAATCGAGTTTCATTCCTACCCCGGACTTACGTCCGGGCTACACTATTTCGCCCCTTTGGGGCTCGTTCGTCTCTGACTTTTTCCTTGCCGCTTGCGCTTGGGCTGTATTTATTCGCCGCTTTGCGGCTGGGACGGGCGAGACGCCCGTCCTCCATTATGATTTCTTTTACTGCAGTCTTCCGACTGTGCGAGTCAGAAACTTGATGGAATCGGCAATAGTGGCCCAATCTGGGCCTCCTTATTTGATGAACTTGGGCGTGGAGAAGCATCTCCTGGCTCGGCGGCTAAAGCCGCGCTACCTGTTGCTGCGCTTGCGGCACGACTGAAGTCGTGCCCTGATACGAAACCCCAGTCTTCTGCCTCGTGCCCTGATACGAAGCTTCCATTGGGCGCGTCGTATCTCGTTACAGACCCCGCCGAGATTTGCTCGGCTTCCCGGACGAGGGCGTCCGGGGCTACATGGCTGACGCTTGGGGCTACGTGGCTTGCGCTTGCGGCTACTTCGGCTTTATCTGAGGTTGCTTGGGAAGTTCCGGAGGCGGCTTGGGCTGATGACGCCATCCATCGTTGCAAGGCTGTGTACGCGGTTCGGCGTTGGGTTGGATCTTCGACCACTACGTAGCGGGCGAAGCAGCGGCCGCTGGCCACGCGTTCGCGTAATGGGCTTCCTGACAAGCATAGACGGCCTAAGGCCATTCCTAGATCGTTGGCTTCTGAGACCTGGAATAGGGCGAGCATTCGTTTTCCTTCGCCGATTGCCAGGTCACCAGGTGGGATCACTTCTTCGCCAAGGGCGAACAGCCCGGGCTTGCACGGAGCGAGCAGAACGCTGAAACTATCGTGGCAAGGGAACCACTGCGACCACTGCAGGCGGCGATGATCGAAGCTTGGCTCAAAGCCGTGGCGGATCAGGGATTCGTTGACGAGGTGCGCTAGACCTTCCATCGGTGCTCCTTGGAATCTTTTCAGCTGGACGGGCGAGACGCCCGTCCTCCATTTTCAAAGCCCTATGGGATGGCAACAGTACTCCCGCCCGTAGTGGCTGTCAATAGTTAATCACTATATATTGTATCTCAAAGCAATGACTGACCGGATTCTGGGCTGTGGGCCGAATTTCCACAGCGGCACGACTTGGCTTCTTTTTGTCTCCAAGCGAGGCGGAAGATCTGGGTGTTTTGCCTGGGAAGACGCTACCGGTAGTACAGGCGAGAACCGAGATCCCTCGCTTCGCTCGGGATGACAAAGAGCATCGATTTCCATTTTGTTTACTAGGCCGTGGCTACCTGGCGTTTTGTGGCCGGGATTGCTATGGTTGGTTGCCGTGGGGACGGCCAGCTTTCATTGGCGGGGCCCATGGCTACGTAAACGTCTTCGAAGATCAAGCGGGGCGCGATACGACGTGCGCCATCGGATGATTCCACCAGATAGTCGCCAGGCTTACCGCTATGTTCGCGGCCGAGTGCGTCGACGAAGACGAGAGGTTCAGTGAGTTGACGAGCTTTGATCAGGAAGCGAGTGCGATAGACTTTCCATGGCGCGGAGTTTTTTTTCACAATCATCTGCCCTTCGGAGAGAGATGAAAAGACATTCGCTGCGCGACTGCCGCTTTCAGTTTTTCTCTCTCCAGCTCAGCCTCGTTTGCGAGAGGCGTGATTATTGTTGCTGAATTGGGTTGAGGTGAGGACGAATCTATCCGCGCTGGCGAGGGTGGTCAATTACCGAAGAGTGGTGCAGTAGAGGAAAAGTTGGCCAAGAATTTTCTGGCGGGGATTCCGATTACAAAAATTTACGAAGCTCATCGTTTTCCGGCATGATGTGCGGTTTTTCTAGGTTGGGACGCAGGTTGTCTGGTTCGATCGGGAGAATTTCCACACCGGATGCACAGGAATTGCAGAAAAGCAGCTGTGGTTTACCTAAGAAAGTTCCAAGATGCGCTCAAGTCTAGCTACTTGCGAGCGATCCCAAGTTGAGTCCACGATTTCCATCATTTCCTGATCTATTTTTCTCGTGGATTTTTGAAACGCGGCCCTGGCCTTTGCTAGATCTTCCACGTTCCAGTAAACAATAATGAAATCGCCTTCTGGAGACCGTTCGAGGAAGATGTGTTCAGCAATAACTCCCTGTTCGCTCATGCAGAGCTTAGCTTCGTCCATTCGGTTTGAAATTTGCTTCGCCCACTCCACGAACTTGTCGGTCATTCCCGGCTTCAGGCGAACTTTTATGCACTCCGACTGCGGCATCTAACTTCAATTCTCCTCATTTAGCGAGGCCGGGTCAAAGACCCGGCCCCACACAGACTGGCCTCACACAAGCTTGGCGTTTATCTTCCTGCTAATGCTGGTTCGTGATGCGATTGGAATGTCTTCAGGCGTTGATTGATTTCGTCCCAATTGACAACACTCCACCACGCCGCCAAATATTCGGGGCGGCGATTGTTGTATTTCAAGTAGTAGGCGTGCTCCCAGACGTCGTTGCCGAAAATGGGGAACAGGCCTTGGGAGAGCGGGTTGTCCTGATTAGGGGTGGTGATGATTTGCACTTCGCCGCCCTGTTTTCCGGCAAGCCAGACCCAGCCGCTGCCGAATTGTTTGACGCCGGCATCGTTGAACTTGGTCTGAAAATCTTTGAAGTTGCCGAAAGTTTTCTTGATCACTTCGGCGATCGGACCGTTGGGCTCGCCGCCGCCCTTGGGCTTCATGATCTTCCAGAACATGGTGTGATTCACGTGGCCGCCGCCATTGTTACGGACGGTGGCGCGGATGTCTTCGGGAACGGCATTGAGATCGCGGATGAGATCCTCGGCACTCTTGGATTGCAGATTGGAATGTTTTTCCAGAGCAGCATTCAGATTTTTGACGTATGCCCCGTGATGCATATCATGATGGAGCTTCATTGTCTGAGCATCAATAGTCGGCTCCAAAGCCGAATAGTCATAAGGGAGAGCGGGTAACTCATGTGCCATTTGATTCCTCCTTCGTAATAAAGATGATACCGCAAAACAATCGATTCATCCGGGGCAGCGCCTACAGGAAAGGCCTTAGAGCAATCTGTAGAGACGTAGCTAGCTACGTCTCTACAATGCCTTTCTTATTGTCTGTGCTGGTACATTTTGGTTCTTTGATTGAGCCGATGCATGACTTCGACGAGAATTAATGCAGAAGGGAGGTCACGTGCGACGCATACTTGCAGCCACATTGATCTTGCTTAGTTGCTGTGCGTTGGCATGGGCGAAGGACCTGGCACTGATTTCCAACAAATCAAATTCCGTACAGCCAATGACCCTGCCGGAATTAACAAAAATCTGCAAAGGCCAAGTGGAACACTGGCCGGATGGCAAGCCGGTGAGTTTCATCACCCGCGATCCCAGTTTGCCTGACATGAAGCTGCTGCTGGAAAAAGTTTATGGCATGTCAAAGGAAGACGTGAAAGCGCTGATTGCCAACGCCAATCATGGCAGGACGAACCATCCAGCGATCGTGGTGGTGGATTCAGAGGAAGAGGCGGTAAAGAAAGTGGAATCGATTCCCGGGGCAGTGGGAGTGGTGGATGTGTACTCCATCAGCGGGGCGGTGACGGTGGTGAAAGTGGGAGGCAAGTTGCCGCTGGAGCCGGGGTATCCGCTGCACGGGAATTAGTCTGTGTCGATAGTCATCCCTCGCGCACTATTGTCATTCCGAGCGAAGCGAGGGATCTGGGTTTTTGCCTCGGGAGACGATACCGGTGCGCGAGCGAGAACCGAGATCCCTCGCTTCGCTCGGGATGACAGAGAGTCTTGTGGGATGAGAAAGAAGTCTTGTGGGATGACATTTGTCTGCGGTTAGAAGCAAGCGGAGGTTTTTATCCCCAATTCGAAACCGACTAAACCCGGCGCGCGGCGCTTTCCACGCTACACCGTCGATATGCGCCTCGCAGTGGAAATTTTTCGCTCCGGAGAGACCGTATCGTTTTGGGGACGGTCGAATGAGTTGGGTGAGGATGGAGTTGGCGGAACATTGACGGGAGAATTGGCGGTCGGCGAAGTGGTTTCCATGGAGCTTTCGTTGCCTTTGGCGGCTTATCCGCTGAAAGTTCGGGCGTTGGTGCGTTACCGCATTGGCCTGCGGCACGGGTTTGAGTTTTTGGCTATGAGCGATACGCAGCGTGATGTGCTGCGGCGGGTTTGTGAGATGCTTGCGACTGGCATGAAGTAGCTGCGTTCGCTTAGCTTTCTGACTTATTCCTAGGTGGTTACGCTGCTTTCAAGGAACCCAACGCGCAGGCTCGTTGGGTTCGTCCCGAAACGCTCTCCTCATCATTTCGTCCGATCGCCTGATCCTCTCGGCTTCCGCCTTTCCCGGCTTACGCAGCGCAGCGACGAAGCCAAATACGATAAGGAGAACGCCTCCAAGGAGCGCGGCAATGAGCAGCAGGGGAGTGTGCATGCGTTATTTTGAAGATCACGTACCCGCAGTATATCGCCTAGCACATTTACTTAAACAGGAATTACCAGGAGAAACCTGAGAAACACCCAGATGGTGTCCCTGCTATCATCGATGGCAAGCACACTCCAAGAACCACCATGTCAGAACGCGCGAAGGAACTCTTCAATCGACTAAACAGGGCCAAGGCCATCCTCGCGCTGATAGGCGAGTCCGAAGACTCCTACCTCGACTGTAAGGAATGGCCCTCCGACGACAAAGACGCGCAGAGAGTGCTCGCGAAGGCAGCATGCGGGGTGGCCAACGCCGAGGGCGGAGTCATCCTCGTCGGCATGAAAGCTCGGCCCGGACCAAAAGGCGAACCGGACGTGATCCAGTCCGCAGCACCAGTAGCGGACACCGGCGCGGTGAAGTCGAGAATCCTCAATCTGCTCGGGGAAATCGTGGAGCCCGGAGTCGAGGGCATTCAGGCTTCCAAGGTCAACGAGAAGCGCGGCTCCAAATCAGGCTTCGTGGTGGTGTACATACCCGCAGCCGAAGGCCCACCGCGACGCTCGAAGAAAGACTGGAAGTTCTACGTCAGGATAGCCTCCGGGACCTACCCGATGGAATACTTCCAAATTGAAGAGCGATTTGGAAAGAGACCGCCTCCGAGACTGGAGCTACAGTTGACAGTGGAAGGAATCACAGCAGCCCCTCACCTCTCGCCCACTGCCCCCGTGCGGTGGCTGGCGCTGGGCCTCGAAAATGCCGGCGCCGGAATTGCCAAATTCCCGAGCATCCGCTACAAACGCACGGCTGCGCTGATCGTTGACCCGCAGGCGCCTATCGGACTCCCACGCCGCCAAACCGAAAACGACTGGGAGGCCTTCCGGGGCGGAGCGGACGACGTGATCTATCCCGGAGAGACCAGAAGGATCGCCAGACTCGCCCAAGAGAGCCGCAATACCGGGATCGATGTTCGCCAACATCCAGGACAAGGCACACTTGCACCGAGGGGCCGAACTCTACGCGCCTTCGACGAAATCAAGCTTCAATGCGAAATCTCATGCGAAGGCGCCGCAACCAAGACCATGGAAAGGGCTATACCTGAAGTGAAATTTGCCTGGGGCCCTGACTGAGGGCATCGTCGCCCCGGCATCGCAGCAGGTCAGCCGCCAGCAAAAAGCGCTGGCAACTGCCCTGCAAGCTCACAGCGGACGGCGAAGAAGCACCGCCGCGAAGCCAGCAGCATCGCCAGAGGAGACCTAAGAAATTAGGAATGTCGCGGCCAGGCAAAACCGCAAGGCGATAAACCCGCCATGCGGTTTGCGGGCTGCGCGGGCAGTTCGTTGTGGCAAACGCGCCCTGTGGCACAGTCAGCCAACGCTAGCACCGTGCCCGAGCACAAGTTTGCGGCCACCACCCGCAGGCGATAAAGCGTGCCAGCGGGTGGTGTCCACAAACTTGCAATCAGCAACGGCACCAAGCACCCACTGCTGCCGCCCGCGTTTGCAGGTCAAAAAAAGCGAGTGTGAGGCAGAGCAGGACGGTGCTTCTACGCCGGCATCGCCCCGGAAAAGTCGGAGTGATCAGGGCCGACGTTTTCCGGGTCTCAATTCAAACCGGGGAGGAGCAGGATGGAGAAGGGTTGACTTCGACCAACCCCGACTAGGGATCCACTTGTCGAGCTTGGGCAATCTCGTCGAGCAAAGGCAACAGGGCGGGCAACATGACCTTCAACACCGGATCGTAGTGGTAACTATCAGATCGCAACCGCGACGGGTGAGCCAACATCTTGTTCAAAGTCCAGCAGGGAGTTCCGAGCGATCCGCGCTTGCCGTACCTGTTTCCCAGTTCCTCTATCAGAGGCGATTTGAACGCAGGCAGCAGCTCCGCGAGTTTGATGTTGTCGCCGTCAGGGTCAAAGCCACGCGAAAGCAGTATCTCTACGAGAATGCGCAGGTGCAGCAGCATCGACTCGACAATTGCATTCGAGACCGTCTGCGGAAACATGTTGCAGGCCCCCAATGTGCAGGCGCCGTGCATCTCTTGAAACATGTAGACCTCGTAGTCGTAGACGACCCAAGGCGACTGTTGACCCACGTTCGCCCTATTCATAGAGGGATTGTACCGACAAACCACCGCGACGGCACGTGGCCGGGGTTCGCGCGCGCCGGAAAAAGCCCCGGCACACGCGAAGCCCCGTCCCGACCAGTCGCCGCAAAGAACGCGGCGACCACCGGACCAGGTGAGAGAATAGAACGATGACCCACGCAGAGCGCGACCGCAGGCCGCCAATCGTAATCTGCAACTGCGGACACCGAGTCCCCAGCCACACCGGAGGCACCGGAAAATGCACCGAGCCAGCATGCAACTGCCGGCAACTAACCCGCCCACTCCACCGCGAGCAAGGATGAGCCACATCAGCCGAAACCCGACCTGATACACTCAACCCAAGAAGCTAAGGGCAACTCACCGCCTATAGCCAGCCCGGAAGCGCCCACGCCTTGAGCAACGCGAGCGCCCCCCGCGCCGATCCGCAACCGGGTGCGAGCTTTCCCAACACTTTGACCTCGCGCCCGGTCAAAGATCGCTCCCAGCGCTCGCCAGCCTTCACTTCTCAGCTGGCGGAGCAGACGGAGTGCCCGGTCGGCGAAGCCGATTTTCTTTCTCCTGGAGCAGCTGATCGATCTCCCGAACGATAAGCATCAGTTTGTCGGGATCCTGCTCGTTCGCGGCCAGCTCAGCAAGCTCCAGCCACCGCTCACGATTTTTCACGCGGTCGTTATATCACAACCGCCAGCCGCTGTCAGCGCGAAACCGAACAGCCAGCCCAAGAAGGACACCAGAGGCAGAATCAGCATCTCCGACCCCCCTCCCCCACCCCACGCGAAACCGCGCTACGGGGAAGGAAAAACACCCACCAAAGCAGAGGCAACATCGGTAGACTTGACCACCCGCGCCTGTTGAAATCCCTGTGCAAAAGACGCCGCGCCGTCACGCTCGCCAGCATGTCGGCACCGTGAACAAAGAATTCTGGTGTCCAAAACCGGAAGCATTCGCCCCACGTTCGCCCCAGGTGTCCAGAAAATCATGGACACCACTCCAAAACCAGCGTAAGCTGAACCCGCAAGTCAAACAAAACGGGCACCCACCCGCACACCAAAGCGCCGCAGAAATTACCTCCGTAACTTTCGAGTAAATGGTTGGCAATCTAACATCTTCCATTGGGCCTGGTTCAAATTCAGGGGGACAAGAATGGGTGACCACATCACCCAGCCTGCGACGTCGGCTGAGATTTCACGCGCGAAGTTTCTTCGAGAGGCACTGCAGCGGCGCACGCAAGTGGTCACCGGGCCGGCGGATACTTTTGCGGCTCCCACCGAATCAGTTACCGCTTCGAGCTTCGCCACTGAAAGCCCGGAGTTGCAGAAAGCCTACCTCGAACAAGTAGTGGAGTGCGCGCCGGAAGCCATCACAATTCTGGACCGCGAGTTCAACGTTACCCGCCTCAACAGCGAGTTCACCCGCATTTTTGGCTTTGGGGCGTCGGAGGCGCTGGGACAACGCGTCGATACGCTGATCGTTCCACCCGACCGCGGCGCGGAGACCTGCTGGATTGCCGACCTGCTGGTGAAAGGCAGGAAAGTTGTTCTTGAAACCAAGCGCCAGCGCAAGGACGGGACGCTGCTGGATGTTTTCATTTCGGCGGCTCCGATCGTGATCAATGGCGAGCAGGTCGCGATGTGTGTGCTGTATCGCGATATCTCGGAACAGAAGCGGGCGGAGGCGCTGCATTCGGCGCTGTATCGCATCACACAAAAAACCAGTTCGGATGATGATCTGCAGCAGTTTTATGCCGCGGTGCACAGCATTGTGGGCGAGCTTATGTATGCTCGCAATTTTTATATTGCGCTGTACGATCCGCTGACGCAGTTGCTCAGCTTTCCTTACTTTGAGGATGAAGGTGAGGGCAGGCCCGCAGCGCGGAAGTTGGGTAAGGGGCTTACGGAGTACGTGCTGCGAACCGGGGAGCCGTTGCTGTGCGGTCCCGACGTGTTCGATGAATTGGTGAAACGCGGAGAAGTGGAGTTGATTGGCGCGGCGTCGCTGGATTGGCTTGGGGTTCCGCTGAAAGCTGGGAATAGTACGTTCGGTGTGCTCGTGGTGCAGAGCTACAGCGGAAGCGCGCGTTTTAGTGAGAAGGATAAGGAGATTTTGCAGTTCGTATCGCAGCAGTTGGCCAGCGCGATTGAATACAAACGGAATGAGGAGGCGCTGCGGCGGTCGGAGGCGCGCTACCGGTCGTTGGTGCAGAGCGCGGTTTATGGAATTTATCGGTCGAGCCTGGAGGGAAGATTTTTTGATGTGAATCCGGCGCTGATCACGATGCTGGGATATGACTCGGCGGAAGAAGTGCTGGCGCTGGATCCGAAATTGGATGTGTTTTGGGATCCTGGCGAGCAGGCGCGGGTGATGGGGGAATTTCAGCGGGGCGCGCGCTTGGACAACGTTGAAGTCCGCTGGAAACGCAAGGATGGAAGCGCGATAACCGTGCGGCTGAGCGGGCGCGTGGTTAACAGCCCGGAGGAAACCGCAGAAGTTGTGGAAATTATCGCCGAGGATATTACAGAACGGCGGGTGCTGGAGAATCAGTTTCGCCAGGCTCAGAAAATGGAAGCTGTGGGACGTCTGGCAGGTGGGGTTGCGCATGACTTCAACAATTTGCTGATGGTGATCAGCGGGTATACCGAAGTGTTGCTGGAACACACGAGGAAGAGCAATCCGTTGTATCCAAAGATTGAGGCGATTCATCAGGCCACGGATCGGGCTACAACTTTGACGCGTCAACTACTGGCTTTCAGCCGCAAGCAATTACTGGAACTGAAAGTGGTTGATCTGAATCTCATCGTCGAGGATATGGAGCGGCTGCTGCGTCCGTTGATTGGAGAAAATATTGAGTTGCAGACGCAATTGGCTCGGGACTTAGGACGGACGCGGGCGGATGCTGGCCAGATTGAGCAAGTAATTATGAATCTGGTGGTGAATTCGAAAGATGCCATGCCGAATGGGGGCAAAATCACTATTCAGAGCGGCAATGCGCAGCTCAAGCACGACGATCTTGGGCGGGAGTACAGCTACATCAAGCCCGGCGAGTATGTGGTGCTCTCCGTCAGCGATACGGGGCATGGCATGGATAAAGAGACGCAGATGCGCATCTTCGAACCTTTTTTCACGACCAAAGAAAAAGGTAAGGGCACTGGACTGGGGCTTTCGACGGTTTACGGCATCATCAAGCAAAGCGGCGGATATGTTTTAGTCGAGAGCGAACTGCAGCGCGGCACGACCTTTCGCATCTATCTGCCGCGCGTCGAAGATGCCTTAGAGCCAGTCAACGCCACCGGCGCTTCGTCATCGCAGAATGGCGGATCGGAAACCGTGCTGTTGGTGGAGGACGAAGAATCGGTGCGTCAGTTGGTCCGCGAAACTCTGGAATCGAAGGGATACAAAGTTCTGGAAGCGGATCACGGAGAATCGGCGCTGCACCTCGTTTCTCACCATTCGGGAAAAATCGACATGCTGATCACCGACGTGGTGATGCCGGGCATGAGCGGCCGAGAATTATCAGCGCAGCTTTGCTCATCGTATCCGCACACCAAGGTGCTTTACCTTTCCGGCTATACGGAAGACGCTATTGCACATGAAGGCGTGCTCGAGTCCGGGACTGCTTTCCTGCAAAAACCATTTACCCTGCAAATGCTGGCGCGAAAAGTCCGGGAAGTGCTGGACGAGCGCGGCTGAAGCTCTATATCAGAACTAATCTTTCGCCCCGCTGGGGCTGTTCGTTTCTGACTTTTACCCACGGCTTGCGCCGTGGGCTGCATTCTCACGCCGCTTCGCGGCTGCATACCAGCCGGGCGAGACGCCCGGTCTCCATTGTTTACAACGAATCGTGACATTTGCAACTTTCTTGGCCGGCCTGCGTCCTATCTAGAGTGGCGGGCGAACGGCCAGCCTAACAGGCACCCATTACCGTAGACTTAGGTCAGGATGGTTTTATGTTAATTAAGAAGTCGGCTGATATTCGTTCATCTGAAATTACTCCCAAGGGTCTGTATTTTAATCGCCGCAAGTTTCTTGCGGGCACTGCGCTTGCTGGTGCTGCAGTCGCAGCGGGCGTCGGCTTTCGCGAAGTTAGTTCTCCTTCCATAACGGCGCTCGCCAATACGAAAATTGATGGCATCAAGAAGAGCTCTTTGTCGACCAACGAAACCATCACGCCTTACAAAGACGTGACTAATTACAACAACTATTACGAGTTTTCGACGGACAAATATGAGCCGGCCGGGCTGGCGAAAGATTTCAAAACGCGTCCGTGGATGGTGACCATCGACGGCGCGGTCGAGAAAAAACAAACTCTCGACGTCGATACAATTATCAAAATCGCCTCGCCTGAGGAGCGAATTTACCGGCATCGCTGCGTGGAGGGTTGGTCGATCGTCGTACCGTGGGTAGGCTTCTCGCTCAGCGAGTTGATCAATAAAGCCAAGCCGACCAGCAAAGCGAAATATGTGGAATTCACCACCATTGAAGATCCGAAACAGATGCCGGGACAGCGCGGCCGTGTGCTCGATTGGCCCTATGTCGAAGGCCTGCGGATGGACGAAGCCATGCACCCGTTGGCGCTGCTTTGTTTCGGAATGTATGGCGAAGCGCTGCCTAACCAGGATGGCGCTCCGCTGCGCATCGTAGTGCCGTGGAAATACGGATTCAAAAGCGGCAAGGCCATTGTGCGCATTCGCTTCAGCGAAACGCAGCCGCGGACGACGTGGGCGGAAATGGCTCCGAACGAATACGGGTTTTATGCGAACGTGAATCCGCACGTGGATCATCCCCGCTGGAGTCAGGCCAAGGAGCGGAGGCTCGGCGAATTTTTGAAGCGTCCCACGCTGATGTTTAACGGTTACGACCAGGTAGCGAGCCTGTACAGCGGTATGGATTTGAAGAAACTTTTCTGAGAGCGAACTGTTCTCGATGGAGTGAGGGCGAGAACACACTTGTCATCCCGAGCGAAGCGAGGGATCTAGGTTCTTGGTTGTACGGCCGGTACTGCTGGCGCGAGCGAAAACCTAGATCCCTCGCTTCGCTCGGGATGACAATGGTTAATTGCGATACAACAAGTGTGGAAGAGTCTAGACGTTTGATTCGCTGGTTCAAACCCGTAGTCTTTTTGGCCTGCCTCATACCCTTGGGGCTGCTTGGGTGGAAAGCCTATAGCGGCGGGCTCGGGGCAAATCCGATTGAAGTCATCACTCATGCCACGGGCGATTGGACTCTGCGGTTTTTGCTGATTACGTTGGCAATCACGCCGATCCGAAAGCTGAGCGGACGGCTTTGGCTGATTCGCTATCGCCGCATGTTTGGGCTGTTTGCGTTCTTCTACGGAGTACTGCATTTTCTTACCTACATCTGGCTGGACAAATTCTTTGACGTGCACGAAATGTTGCACGATGTGGCCAAACGTCGATTTATCACGGTCGGATTCGCCGGATTTGTGTTGCTAATCCCGCTGGCGGTCACTTCAACGACTGGATGGATTCGTCGTCTGGGCGGAAAGCGTTGGCAGGCGCTGCATCGCCTCATTTATTTCAGCGCGATTGCAGGCGTGATCCATTACTGGTGGCTGGTGAAGGCGGACATTCACTTGCCGCTCGAGTACGGAGCTATCCTCGCCGTTTTGCTGGGCTACAGAATTGCGGTCTGGGCTCGTCCGAAGCTAACCGCCCATAAAACGAAATCCCTGCGCGATGCGCGAGTTGGCGTCCCAGAGGGATAGACGTCACGCACCTGATTAATGCGGCGCTGGTCGCGTCGCTCGGCGTCAAAAACTGCTGTGGTCCCACCTGTTTACCTACAAGAATCCCTTATCGAGTCTCGGGTTTAAACCTATTTGCACCGCCGGACTCCAATTGTAGATTTGTGGAGAAGATGGAGGATTTGATGGCGACTGCATCGTTGATGGACTCGGATTTACAAAAGTTTGAAGTCGCACTGGATCGGCTCGGAGCCAGCAGTGCTCCTAAGAAACAACGTCCTATCGTCGACCGCGGACGGGTCGCGTTGAGCCAGCAAGAAGCGGTCGCCGCTGCGGCAGCGGCGCTGGCAGCGCTTTGGCAAAAGAGCCGCGTCAAGTCTGGCGGAGGAAATCGATGAGCGGATCGTCGGAGAGAATGCTGGACCTGCTACAACAGCTTTCCGTGCTAAACCAATTGGACGATCAGTCTGGATCAGATGCTACGAACAGCGCGGCCCTTCTGGATTCGGAAGGGCGACGGATTAAACGCCAAGAGATTCGCGCCGAGATGAAGCAACTCGCCTCGTACGCTCGACAAAAAAGTTCGAAGTAACGGCATCAAGTCAATTGCCAGATGGTATCGAGCACGGTGCCATCCACCCATTTCACAATTGCAACAGGACGATCTCCCAGTTGAGGCTTCGCGGGTTTGCCTCCGCAGATGCGCTCGACTTCGGCTTTTATGTCCTGAATGGGGCGGATGGGCAGGCTCGAACCTTTCACCGCGTCCAACAAATCTTGGCGGCGAGGATTGATTGCGATGCCCCGCTCTGTGACGACGACATCGATCAGTTCGCCAGGCCCGGTGAGCGTGGTGACTTCATCAATAATCACGGGAATGCGGTCGCGGAACGACGGCACGGCAAGGATGGTGCAACCTGCGGCCAAACAATTTTGCCAGCCACCAATTCCATGCAGCAGGCGTCCGTCGGAATGTGTGACTACGTTGGCGTTAAAGTTTACGTCGACTTCGGTTGCGCCCAGCACTACCGCGTCCACCAGAGAGGCGAAGTTTCCCTTGCCGTGATAGTTGTACGAAGTGAATGGCGAGGTCGCCACATGGCGAGGATCGCTGCCAATCGACTTCACCCCGTCGAGATCAAAGGTCTGCCCATCGAGAATGTAATCAGTCAAACCTTCTTGCAGCAATTCGACGAGAAACTTGGTTGATCCGCCGCGCACGAAGCGGGCCTTCACGCTTTCTTCTTTCATCATGCGGCGCAGGTAATCGACAAAAGCGAGCGCGATTCCTCCGGCTCCTGCCTGAAACGAAAATCCGTTGCGCATGATTCCGGCATCGCGCAGGAAGCGAGCGACGAACTCGGCAATACGCAAGCGATCCGGCGAGCGCGTAATCTGGGTGGTGCCCGATACGATTTTGGCGGGATCGCCGATGGAATCGACTTCGACGACGAAGTCCACATTGTTACCCTGAATCTGCCAGGGAATGCATGGGAATGGAACCAGATTGTCGGTTACCACGATCACGCGGTCAGCGTACATGGAATCAGCGAGCGCGAAGCCGAGCGATCCGCAGGCAGATTTTCCGTGCGAACCATCGGCGTTGCCAAATGCGTCGGCCGTCGGCGCAGCAATGACCGCGACGTCGATGTGCACTTCACCATCTTGAATGGCCTGCCAGCGGCCGCCATGGGAGCGCAACACGCCCATGCCGCGCATCTTTCCCTGCGTACAATAGTCGCCGAGCGGGCCATTCATGCTGCCTTCGATGTGATGAATGACGCCGGATTCCATGAGCTCAATCGCAGCTTTTTGCGAAGGGAAAGAAGCGCTCGGGAACCACAGAAGATCTTTAACGCCGATATTTGCTGCGGCTTGCAGCGCCATGAGCGCGACTCGGTCGCCATCGCGGAGATGGTGATGATTCGAAATCACCATGCCATTGCGCAGGCCGCAATTGCGTAGTGCGGTTTCTAGATTCGGTACGCGCTTGTCGCCGTTCTCGGGATAATCCTTGCTGGAGAAAATGGGTGGGGCACTCTTTCGTCCGCGTGGCTGATATTTCCCTACGCCGAGAAATGGGATCTGTGGCTTGCCGTTGACCATGGTCGGAACGCTGCGTCCGGCGGCGTTTTGCGCTAGTTCGAGGCGGTCTGTCATTTCATTTTGAATTACGCTCTGTGCATTGCTTTGGCTCGCGCCACTAATTTTTTCGCGCGTTCGACCACTGGCGGATCAATCATTTTCGATCCCAGACTCACTACGCCCAGGCCGCGCTGCTGCGCCTCTTCGAACGCGGCGACAATCTTCGCAGCCTTTTCGATTTCTGTTGGTGATGGCGCGAAGGCTTCGTGGATGACCCGGATTTGCGAAGGATGAATGCAGCCCATGCCTTCAAATCCCAGAGCGCGGGAATTTTCTGCCCATTTGCGAAGGCCTTCCAAATCTCCGACGTCGCCGAAAACAGAGTCGATAGCTTGCACACCCGCCGCGTTTGCTGCGTTTAACAATCGTGTACGCGCATATTGCGATTCGCGGCCTTCGGAAGTTTTTGCTACACCGATGTCGGCGGTGTAATCTTCCAGTCCGATAGTCAGCGCGCAAACATTTGGACTGGCGGACGCAATGGCAAATGCGTTCTCGATTCCCAACGCAGATTCAACGATGGGCATGAGCCAGATTGGGCGATCAATATGGTTACGGGCTTTCAGTTCGTCGATCACGCGATCGACCTGGCTGATTTGCTCGGGTCTTTCTACTTTAGGAATTAGGATCAGGTCGGGTTGTTCGGGAATCACCTCGGTCAAATCCTGCAACCCGAGCGGCAACTGGTTGATGCGGACCATCCGTTCGCAAGCGCCGAATTCGACGGCTCGCAGAGCGTTGCGCACGAGAATTCGCGCCGCATCTTTTTCGGCGTGATGCACCGAGTCTTCCAGATCGAGAATGATGGCGTCGGGCTGGTGCAATCCGGCGTTAATGAAATATTTTGGTTCGCTGCCCGGCAGGTAGAGCCGCGAGCGGCGCAGACGATCTCGAGAGGTGGGCTCGGGGAGCGCGATTTGTTCCGGTAATACTTTTTTGTCTCCTCCGAGGCCGGCGCGCTTGACGGCGGTTTCGATTCGCGCCGAGATGACGAATGGGAGCGCGCCCTCATCGTGAATCGAAATGCGGGCGTGCCTTACGCCGAGAGTTTCGAGCACTTGGCGAGTCTGGCTTACGATCGAAGTGCCGTAGTAGAGTTCAACGCGAGATTCCAGCCCGATCTCAAGCCCGCCACTGTCGCGGGGTTCGAAGGACACGTGCAGGTCCGAGCGCACCTCTTTGCCGTGATGACCAGCTTCGGCCGCGTGAGGGCTTGTGGATGTATTGACGGTGCTCATCGAAGATCATTAACCACAAAGGACACTAACGTTCACGAAGGAAACACAACAGCACTTCTCAAAATCACTTTAACTTTGCCAGGATTGCGTCTGTCATTTCTATGGTCGAGGCAGCGCCCTGGCTGAGTGATTTTACGCCGCCCGAAATTCGCATCATGTCATAGGTTCGCACTTTGCCTTGTTGCACCACGGTGGCGATGGCGTCCCTGATTCGCCTCGCCTTTTCGTTCTCACCCACGTGCTCGAGCATCATTACAGCGGACAAAATCATGGCGATTGGATTCACGATTGGCGGATTCAACTCTGCATACTTGGGCGCAGAGCCGTGTGTAGGCTCGAACACAGCGACTTCGTCTCCGATGTTGCCGGAAGCGGCGAACCCGAGGCCGCCGACCAGGCCGGCAAATGCGTCTGACAGAATATCGCCAAAAAGATTCGATGCGACGATCACGTTGTAATCTTCGGGATTCTTATTCAGCCACATTAACTGCGCGTCGATGTTGGTCGACCAGAGAGCGATGCCCGGATAATTCCTGGCGACTTCTTTGGCGGTCTCTTCCATCATGCCCGAGGTCTCGCGAACCACATTCGGCTTTTCGCAGATGGTGACGCCTTTGAATCCGCGCTTCTTCGCGTACTCGAAGGCGGCGGTGACAATGCGCCGGGCGGCGGGCCGAGTGATGATGCGAACGCTAACGGCGATATCCGGGCCGGGAACGTGATTGAAGGCTTTGAATTTGGGATGCGAATTCAACGCTGCGCGCACGTTCTCGGGTGGATTCGTCCACTCGATTCCGGCGTACATGCCTTCTGTGTTTTGTCGAAAGACCGTGGTATCGATCTGCGGTTCGTCGTAGTCATCGTCTGTGCGCTTGCGAATGTAGTTCAGCGGATTGCCGGTGAATCCGATGCAGGGGCGCATGCAGATGTCGAGATTGAACTTCTGCCGCATGGTAACGATCGGGCTGTAATAGACCAGGCCCTTGCCCTGCAACTCCGGTTTCAGTTCGGCTTGTGCTTCTTTATTTGGCTTTGAGGTGATGGCGCCGAACAGGCCCAGCTTGTGTTTCGTGAGCAGATCAATGGTGCGCTGTGGAAGAGCGTTGCCTTCGTTTCTCCAACATTCCCAGCCAATGTCGGCATGGATGTATTCCGCGTCGAAGCCGACGGCTTTCAGAACTCGCAATGCCTCGGGCAGAACCTGGTTTCCGATTCCGTCCCCCGGCATCGTTACTACGGTGTGTTTCGCCATTGAATGCGATTCTCCTAAACCTTTCACCACCGAGTCACAGAGACACAGAGGTTTTTTCTTAGACTTGAGACGTTGCAAGCAACGTCTATACAGATGCGTTTAGACTTCAACTCAGGCCTAGACGCTTCGCTACCAGGTTCTCTATTCCCTCTGCTATGACTAGCGATTGCGGGACGCTTCCTAGTGGCGGGAAACTGAACTGTTCTCCTCGCCAGTGGATCATGCTGGACGTAAAGTCGATGTCAATTTCGTCGCCGGGAATAATTGTTTTTTCTTTTGTCGCGATTTCTTTTGCGAACTGATCGCGCAGGCGCTTTACCAGTTCCGGCACTTCGACGCAGAGGAAACCATTGTTGTAGGCGTTGCGCAGATAGGTTTGCGAAAAACTGGCTGCGATTACCAGCGGGATGCCTTTGGCCTTTAAGCAGGTGACCGCCTGCTCACGGCTCGATCCGGTGCCGAAATTAAATCCGCTTACCACCACATCGCCTGCGCGAGTGCGGGCAGCGAATTGCGGATCGTAGTTTTCCATTACGACTTTGGCCATCAGTTCCTTGGTGACGTCGTCGCGGTAAGTGTAGTCCTTTCCGTAAATCGCGTCGGTGTTGACGTTGTCTTGCGGCAGAAAAACCAGGCGGCCATGAACTCTCTCAGGAAAGCCGGGAAGAATGTCGACTTTCTCTGGGGGAGCGCTCGCGGCGAATTCGGTGTAGCTGCGCGCCGGTTCTCGATGGCTTATCTCGTACGGTCCGCGAATGTAGCCGGCAATGGCTGACGCAGCCACAACCTCCGGGCTTGCCAGATAGCATTTGGCATCGCGCGATCCCATGCGTCCTTTGAAATTGCGGTTGGTGGCGGAGATTCCGACTTCGCCGGGCTCAAGCAGTCCGACGCCGAGGCCAATGCATGGGCCGCAACCGGCGGGCAATGGGTTCGCTCCCGCATCGAGCAGCGTCTGCCAGATGCCGCGCTTCTCGGCTTCTTCCTGCACCCACTTGCTGGCTGCGCCCAAATAAAATTTCACGCTCGGCGCGATTTTCTTGCCTTTAAGAACCTTTGCCGCAGCGTCCAGGTCTTCGACGCGTGAGTTTACACAGGAAAGCAAATACGCTTTTTGGATCGTGACCTTTTGCTTTTCCATTTCGGCGAGAGATGACATCGTCTGCACTGTATCGGGGCCCGAAACGTGCGGCGTGACTTGACCGAGATCAAGCACGATACGGGCAGCATATGTGGCATCGGCATCGGGTCGCGGAGGGTTCTTCGTCCAACTCTCGATGTCTTTCTCCGAAAAGCGTTCGATGCCGGTCGCCTTCAGCCGCTGATACACCTTCTTCAGATAGTCGATGGTTACTTCGTCAACTGGAAACCAGCCCACCAACGGTCCCCATTCGGTGGTCATATTCGAAATGGACAAGCGCGCGTCCATGGAGAGGCTGGCCACGCCGGGACCGCTGAATTCGATGGCGGCGTTGAGAACCTCATCGTGGTTGTAGAGGCCGCACAGGCTAATGATTATGTCTTTGCCGGTTGCGCCCTCGGGCAACTTGCCTTCGAGCACGACTTGCGCTGAGCGAGGAATCTGCCACCAGAATTCGCCAGTGGCCCAGACTGCGGCGGCGTCGGTGCGCACGATGGGTGTGCCGATTGCGCCGAGAGCGCCATACATGTTCGAATGCGAGTCGGATGCGACTACAAATGATCCGGGCACGACGTATCCGCGCTCGACCATAATCTGGTGGCCTATGCCTGAGCCTGCGGGGTAGAAGTCGACTCCGTGCTCTTTCGCGAATGCTTCAATAGCGCGATATTTTTTCTGGTTGGCTTCGTCTTTATTCTGAATGTCGTGATCGAGGGCGAAGACTAGCTGCTTGGGATCGTGAATCTTCTTCGCGCCGATGCCTTTGAATTTGCTCATCACCGCTGAAGTGTTGTCGTGGGTCATCACGTGATGTGGGCGGATGGAAAGGAAATCGCCGGTGCGCAGCGGGCGCTTGGGGCCTTCGGCCAGGTGGGCTTGCGCGATTTTTTCAACGATGGTCTGGGGCATGAGTTATCCCGTTTTTCCATGGAGGCTGGGCGTCCCGCCCGGCTGGACGGGCGAGACGCCCGTCTTCCATTAACAAAATACAGATTCCTCGCTTTGCTCGGAATGACAGACTTAAAACAGAAACGTTTCAAGCAACGTTTCTACGGCTACGTTTGGTTCTGGATTCTCTGCACATCTGCTTTCATCAGTTTCATTAGTTTGCTGACTGATCGTATCTTTTCCAGGTTCCAGATGGCATCTTTCAATTTCTTCTGCGAGTTTGGCGAGAGTACGCCTTCGGCGAGCGCGGCGAATTTTTCTTCGACCTCCTGGTCGGTGAGCGGGTTGCGTGGATCGCCTTTAGGATAGTCGAGTTGCTTTGTAAAGTTGCGACCATCCGTAGTCGTGATGTTCACTATTACTCGCTGCAATGCCGGGAAAACTTTTTCGATTTCGGGATCGGCGACGACTTCGACTTTTTGCAGTTGCGCCCGAATGGTCGGGTCCATGATTTTTTCCATGGTGAACTGCACCGGGGTTACCTGCCGTTCCGCCAAGGCCGCGGCAATCACGTAGGGCAGCGAATGATCGGCGGTTTCTTTGCTGCGCGGGTCATACTTGCTGGGATCGGAAAGAATGTCGGCGGCGCGAGCTAGCGAGCGTATTTGAACTTTGCTCACTTGATCCGGTTTCAAGTCGTTCGACTTCACGATGTCGAGCACTGCAGAAATTGGCGTATGGGTCAGTGCCTCGGTGGGGAAAGCCTTCATGCCGCACTGGGTGATGCGCCAGGAATCGCCTAGACCGTCGGTGAGGATGTTTAGCTTCCACTCCGGGCCGAAAACGTGCGTCAATCCTTCTTTGCCATCGATCACGTGTTCTGGACCGGTGTAACCTTTCTCCGCCATCAGCGCTGCGAGTACTCCACTCTGCGTCGCCAAAGGGTCGACTGTGTTCTTCATCATCGTGAGTTTGCCCGCAGTCACGGCGCCCAGCGTCGCATGGCGGCTTGCCGATATGCCAACCGCGTGCTGAATCTGCTCCCATGGGAGATGAAGGGCGCGTCCGGCGACGAAGGGTGAGACGAACGCGGTTAGGGTTGCGTGATGCCAGCCGCGTTCGCGAATGCCGGGAAATGCAGCTTCGCACAAACGCATTTCAAATTCGTGTCCGAGGACAAGCCCGACGATTAATTCTTTTCCATCGCTCTTGCTGCGCTCGCATCCGGCTAACGCTGCTGGAAAAATGTCGGAGGGATGCGATGGATCCTGCTTCCAGTAGATGTCGTTGTAATCCATGCAGCGGATCATCAGCGCGTTGGCGAGCGACGCGGAGACAGGATCGATGCGCTTGCCGGTTCCGATTACAGTGGCCAAGCCTTTGCCCGCGATCTCGGCGAGCACTTCGAGAGCGATTTTCACGTCGTGCTGCTGGTAGCCGCCGAGGGCGCAGCCGATGGAATCCAGCAGGAAGCGCTTGGCTTGGTAGACGGCATCCTGCGAGAGATGCTGGTAATCGAGGGCCGCGGCCCAGCGCGCCATTTTGGCGGTGATGGTTTCTTTGCTTGCAACAGCTTCTTTAGTCGCGGACAAGATTTCTCCTTAGCTTATGTTGCTTACCATTGCGTTCATGGGCGGACGAAGAACCCAGATTCCTCGCTTCGCTCGGAATGACAAAAACAATACGGACTGACAGAAGAAATACGGAATGACAGAAAAAATACGAAATGACAGAAAAGTCGGACAAATGCCTAAACGTAAAGGAAGCCATGACTCATTTCACTTTTAGGTTCTTTGGATTCTTGAACGGCAAAAACGCCATAAAGTCGGCGTGGTGCACAATGTAGGCTTCGGTGGTGCGTTTTACAAGATCGCCTTCGGCGGCGTGAGCGGCGATGATGTGGCAGACTTCATCGGGCACACCGCATTCAAGTGCGAGGGCGACTCCGGTGAATGGATGCCGCAAGGCTTCGCCGCGCTCGCTTTGACGGCTCTTGCCGTCGGGCCCGAGTTCGTATTCGAGCAGCTTGCCGACGTCGGCGAGAATGGCACCCGCAATGACGATGTCCATGTTGACCGGCAACGCGCGGCCCATGAACTCCTTCATCGATTCCGCGCTCTGACGCGCGATGTGGACCACGCAGCGCTTATGCTCCATGAACGTGATGGGACAATTGGGCACGAGCAAGGTGAATGGAATCCGGTTCAGGTCTTCAGGCCTTAGCGGGCTGCGCTCCAGCGCTTTGATCCAGGTCTGGGTAACCTGCTCGCGCAGCTTGGGCTTTTCAATCCACTGAATTTCTGGCCACAGTCGTGCGACCGCGTCACGCATGCCCTTTGCCTCTCCGGGAAACCCTCTAGCTTATCGTGCGAGAGGGAGCGGCATCAACAACCGGCCCGCGTTTAATGAAGAGGTACAGCTTCGCCCGAGGGCGCGGCGTTCGTGGGTTCATTCAGCAGCAGCCGGTCAGTTTCTGAGTCGTAGGTGAAGATTTCGGCGTACCGTCCCCAGTTCAGCGCAGTGTCAATCTGGCGTTGCACATCGTCGTGGGGGAGATGCTCGTCGAGAATGTCACGAAAAAATTCCAGCGGAACTGCGCGATCTGACTTACGCTCCAGAGCATTGCGAATTTGTTGAATCAGCGTAACGTGGCTGAGTACCGCTTGACGAAAAAGTTTCTTTCTTTCGCCGATATCAGCCTCCGCAAATTCTTTACCCGCGGGGGTAATGTGCACGTCTCCCTGATTCGACTCGGCAAAGCCAAGCAGTACGGCCTCATCCACGATGGGGAAGAGATCGTCCACTTCCATGAGCAATTCTTCCGCCAGGTGATATAGATCTTCTTTGCCGCCGCGGTCGTTCAAAAATTCCAGAAGCCCGGCCATTCCTCCGGCGGTTGCGTGCGGCAGGATTTGCAACGAAGGTTTGCGCGGAATCGGCAATTTTGTGACTGGGCCGCAATCCAGTTCCGGCTGAGTCATTACTTTGTAAATGTAATCCACGTAAACCAGGAATTCGGCGGACTTGCGGTCGCGAGGTTGCGGCAGCGAAATGCGAAAATCGGCGCGGATCTTCGCGGGATGGGTTCCCAGCACCACGACGCGATCAGCCAGCATAACCGCTTCTTCAATATTGTGCGTGACCAGGAAAATGCTTTTGGTGGGAATCTGATGCTTGATCCACAGCTCCAGTAATTCCCGGCGCAGACTCTCCGCGGTCAGCACGTCGAGTGCGGAAAACGGTTCGTCCATGAACAGCACTTCCGGTTCTACGGCGAGGGCGCGGGCAAATCCGACGCGCTGTTTCATACCTCCGGATAATTCTTTGGGATACGCGTTTTCGAAGCCTTTGAGGCCCACGATGGCAAGCGCTTTTTGAGCCTGGCGATGGCGCTCTGAATGTTCAAGTCCGCGAGCTGCGAGGGGTGCTTCGACATTTTCCAGCACCGTCAGCCAGGGAAATAATGCAAAACTTTGGAAGACCATGCCAATGTTCGGAGTGCGGCCATTCAATGGCTGTCCATGCACTAACACGGTGCCGCTGGAGGGCAAGGTTAATCCCGAAAGGATTCTCAACAAAGTCGATTTGCCTGATCCGGAGGGCCCGAGCAGAGCGCAAATGGCGCCGGATTCGACCGATAAATCCATTGGGGCGATGATCTGAATTTCCCGGCCATCGGGTTGCGCGTAACACTTTTCGATCTGACGCCCTTCGATGATGATTTCACCCGGCTGTGGCGGCTGCGCTTCTGGCGCACGCACCGTTTCTGCTTCCAGCTCGCCTGAGACGTGAACTGGTATCTCGCCGGAGAGTTCGTCCATTAGCCGCTGCCAAGCCTCTTCCGGAAGTTCATCGAAGAAGCGCATGCGGTCGTCAGGACTGATTTTGTCAACCAATCCGCGCATCTGTTCAGCGGGCAGCGAATGCAGCAGTACGTACTGGTGATAATAGGGAAAATGCGCGACTACAGCGGCAGCGAGATCTAGCGGCAAGTGTCGAAATAATGATTGTTGCTGATCAAAAGGGAGGGCGCTTAATGCTGCGGCCGCCTGGGCGGTCTCGCTGGTTTGCAGCAGCGCGACAGCATCGTCCCAATGGCCCTGGGACACTGCGTCTCGTAGCGTGTCGGTGATTGGTGAGCTCATTCGAAGTCCGGTGTAGGGCAGACACTGCTGTCCGCCATTTTTGATTTAGGGTTTGCGATAGTGCTGCACTATTTGTCGTCGTTGAAAATGTCGGCCACAACCTTCCACTGGCCGCCACGTTTTTGCCAGTTCACCACGTACTTGCCCACGCTGGCTGCAGGTTTTCCCTGCGCGTCGTTCAGTGTGAGGTGGTACGTACCGATCTCGTAAGCCATGTCGCCGGCTTTGGCGATAACGATTTTACTTGGGGCGAAGCTGAGTGAGAAACCGGGCAGGGCCATTAACTGCGACCAGGCTGTATGGATCGCGTCTTTGCCGCTCGCAATCGGGGCGTTGGCGGGCAGCATGGAGGCATCGTCCGCATAGAAAGAAACTGTCTTGTCCAAATCCTTGGCTCCGGCGGCCTGCGACCATGCGGCATCGAGAGCGCGAATGGCAGTCTCGTTGCTGGAGGTATCTCTTGGCAGAGCGGGGATCGAGCCAAGAACGGCGACGAGCATTAAAGCGAAAACAAAATTCTTGTGCAGTTTCATGGGACGCTATCCTTTCATTCGTTAACAATCCATTTCGATCGAAGCGAAGAATCTGAGTTTCGCTCGGCAGCAGCGAGAGCCTAGATCCCTCGCTTTGCTAGCGATGGCAAGTCATAGCTTGCGACATCCCGAGGCAAGCAGCATAGCCGGAATTGACCGGCAGGGGAACCAGCAATGCAAAATTTATCGCTCTTTAACACGCGTGAGCGTGGCGCAACAGTGATGACACCCGATTCGGTGAACGGACGGTACAATACCGGAGTGGGCACAGCTACAACATCAGCGGTTGCTGGTGAGACATCGAACCAGCGGCGGCCGTATACCCTATGGGACCGATTTTTGCTGTGGCTAATTACGTGGGCGGGATTTCTGGCGATCCGCCTTATCGGCCCTACACTGCGCGTGAAGGTTTCATTCGAGGACGGAGCGCCACCATCGCTGGATACTCGTCCCATGATCCTTGCGTTCTGGCATAACTGTATTTTCCCCGCGACTTACGTCTGGCGCAACTTGCAGATCAGGGTGATGAGCAGCGATAGTTTCGATGGCGAGTGGACGGGGCGGATTATCCGCAAGTTTGGTTTTGTGAAAGTGCGGGGATCGAGCAGCCGCGGTGCGGTGCGGGCTCTGCTTGGCATGAGGCGCGAACTCGAGCAAGGGTGGGCAGTGGCTTTTACTATCGATGGTCCGCGCGGTCCGCAATTCGTGGCGAAGCCCGGGCCGGTGCTGCTGGCGCGTGCTACGGGAGCGCCCATGGCCGCTTTTCACATCGCGGTGGAAAAAGCGTGGATTCTGAATACTTGGGATCGGTCGATGATTCCGAAGCCATTTTCGCGGGCATTGATGCGAGTGAGTAGACGGATAATTGTGCCTGCGGATGCGAACGATTCTCAGAAAGAACACTTTCATGCTGAATTGCAAACTGCGCTGGAGCGGGTGCGAGAATTCGCCGAAGCAAACGTTAGCGAGGGTTGATGGCTGCAACTATTTTGGACGGCAACAAACTCGCCGGTGAAATTCGAGCCGAAGTCGCGTCTGAGGTGAAGACGATGGCTGCGGCGGGGATGCGTCCGGGACTGGCCGTGGTTCTGGTTGGGCATAACCCGGCGTCTGAAGTTTATGTTCGCGGGAAGGTGAAGAGCAGCGGCGAGGTCGGACTTTACAGCGAGCAGCATACTCCGCCGGAGACGGTTTCTACTGAACAGTTGCTTGAGTTGATCGCTGACTTGAACCGGCGCGATGAGATCGATGGCATTCTGGTGCAGCTTCCATTGCCTCCGCAGGTCGATGCCAAGAAAGTATTGATGGCGGTCGATCCTGCTAAAGATGTGGATGGCTTTCATCCTATGAACGTGGGGTTTCTTTCTACGCAGCGGCCCGGGCTGGTTCCGTGCACTCCAGCGGGCATTATGGAGATTCTCAAGCGCAGTAAAATTCCAATTGCGGGGCAAGAAGCGGTCGTCGTTGGGCGCAGCGATATTGTGGGTAAACCGGCGGCAATGCTGTTGCTGAATGCAAATGCAACCGTTACGGTTTGCCATTCGAAGACTCGCGATCTGCCTGGGGTTTGCCGGCGCGCCGATATTCTGGTCGCCGCGATTGGGCGTGCGGGCATGATCACGCGTGAATTCGTAAAACCGGGCGCAACGGTCATCGATGTCGGCATGAATCAGGTGACGGATCGAGCAGAGTTCGAGCGGTTGTTCGCGGGAAATGCCAAGCGCGAGGAAACTTTTCGTAGCAGGGGTTCAACGCTGGTGGGCGATGTCCACCCGAACGTGGCCGAAGTTGCGGGCGCGCTAACGCCGGTTCCCGGCGGCGTCGGTCCGTTGACCATCGCCATGTTAATGGCCAACACGGTGCGTGCCGCAAAGCTGCGGCGAAAGTTGGCTGAACTCTCCCAGTCGGTACGAACATAAAATGATCATCTCTGTAATTCTGTGTCTCTGTGGTGAAAAGGTTCTGGCAGCAACGAGGCCGCTTTGCTGAAAGTCGGGCTGACCGGCGGCATTGCTTCGGGCAAGTCCGTGGTGGGCGAAATGTTTGTTGCCCTCGGAGCGCACCTGATTCAGGCGGATGCAATCGCGCACCAACTGATGCAGCGGGGCGAAGCAGTTTATCAGGAAGTCGTACGCCATTTCGGTAGCGCAATTCTTAATCCTGATGGCACGGTCAATCGGGCGCGGCTGGCTGAGGCTGCGTTTGGAGTGTCCTCAGAAAGTAAATCTTCTCGTATTGAGGAGTTGAACCAGATCGTCCATCCCGCCGTAATCAAAAGGCAGGACGAGTGGATGGAGGAAATTGGTCGGAGAGATCTCAAAGCCATCGCAATAGTCGAAGCCGCATTGATTTTGGAAGCAGGCGTGACGAAACGTTTCGACAAAATCGTGGTGGTGACTTGCCATCCTGAACAGCGAATTCAACGCTGGGCGTCGCGTTTAGGAGTTGATGAAGAGACCGCGCGCCACGAGGTTGGCCGGCGGATGGCAGCGCAGTTGCCGGATGAAGATAAAATCAGGGCAGCGCAATTCGTGATCGACAATTCAGGATCGCTTGACGAAACCCGGAAGCAAGTCGCGAAAGTTTACGCGGAACTCAAGCGTGCGGCTGAGGGACACGGAGTTCGAAGCCCTTAACCATCAGAATTGTCATCCCGAGCAACGCGAGGGATCTGGGTCTGTGCCTGGGGCGGCGATACCGATTGCGCAGGCAAGAACCTGGATCCCTCGCTTCGCTCGGGATGACAACCGCGCTTGCGATGACAAGTGTGCACGGGATGACAAGCGTGCACGGGATGACAAGCGTGCACGGCGATGAGAACGCGCAGTGGGCGCACCGTGTTCCTTGGGCAGCTCCGCGTTGATCAACCGATAATTTATTACAATCGAGTAATGGAAGGTTCCGAATTATGAGGCTGCTTCGTCCCGTCTTGCTGGCCATCATTCTGGCCGGCGGTTTTTTCTATTTCACCACCTATCGTTCGGGACGCACTGCCCTTACCGATTGGACGGGGCATCCGGCCAAGTTTGAGATTACGCAGGCGTCAGGCAGCGAGTCACTCGATGCCGAAGAACAGAACAACATATCCGTCTATCGCAAGAATATTGGCTCGGTGGTGAACATCACATCGAAGGCAGTTACCTTCGACTTTTTCTACGGACTCATGCCGGAGGAAGGCCAGGGATCAGGCTTCATCATCGACAAAGAGGGACACATATTAACCAACTACCACGTCATCGCTGATGCCCGCCAGATCGAGGTTACGCTGCACAACCGCAAGAAATATCGTGCCACGATCATTGGCACTGACCGCTCCCACGATTTGGCCGTGGTTCAGATCAAGGCGCCGGAACTCACGCCCATGGTGCTCGGGGACTCTAACAATCTGCAAGTCGGACAAAAGGTTTATGCCATCGGTAATCCCTTTGGACTTGCGGGCACGTTGACCCGCGGTATCGTGAGTTCCATTCGCCAGGTGCAGGAGCCCGATGGCATGACCATCGATGACGCCATTCAGACCGACGCCTCCATCAATCCCGGAAATTCCGGCGGCCCGCTGCTGAACATGCATGGCGAAGTGATTGGCATCAATACGATGATCGCTTCGAACGTCGGTCAAAGTGCGGGGATCGGCTTCGCCATCCCGATTAATACCGCAAAAGCCGTGATCAACGATCTGCTTACGCTGGGACGAGTGCGGCGTCCGGCGCTGGGCGTCAGCACGATTCCCGTCGATCCTCAATTGGCCGACCAGATGGGACTGGCCGCTGACTACGGCCTGTTAATTCTGCAAGTCGTGCCCGGAGGAGCCGCCGAGCACGCGGGCCTGCGCGGCGGAAACGAGCGCGCCTTTCTGGGCAATACTCCCATTATGTTGGGTGGGGATCTGATCGTCGCCATCGACGGGAAAAAAGTGGAGGATCAGCAGGAGTTGGCCGAGGTCATGAATAACCATCGCGCCGGCGACTCGGTCCGGATCACAATCTACCGCGGCAAGCGCAAAATGGATGTGACCGTCACCCTCGGTGAGGCAAGGCAGCAGGTGTAGCGCAGCATCAAGCCGAAGGCTGCTCAATTTTTTTTTCTTTCTCGCCGAACCGGAATTCTCCGGTTTGCATAACCCCGCCAGCCTGACCTGCATCCTGACTGAACCAAGATGCATCCGTTGATCGATAAGGCGTATATTTCCATGCACCCGCTTTTGGGAGTACGAGCCTTAATTTTCCTAAGTAAGAAGGAAAGGAGACTGCCTTGAGACTGAGTTACAAACAACTCGCGCACTTTCCTGTTGGCAGGAGTCTTACTTTGTGGACTGGCAACATGCTTCGCGCAAACGCAAACATCATCCGGTCCCAGCACACCGGGCGCGTCGATTCCCGGCACTGGCGGCGTGAGCCAGTTCGCGAGCAGTGTGCCGGGAAAGCTGATTCCGGGAGTTTTGTCGCTTTCCTTGCGGGACGCCATCGACCGTGGATTAAAGCAAAACCTCGGAGTGCTGCTTTCGAGTGCTGAAATTCGCTCGGCGCGAGGACAGCGCTGGGAGGCGTTAAGTGCTCTGCTGCCACACGTGGACGCGGCACCTTACGTGGCCGATTCTAAAATTAATCTCGCTGAGCTCGGCTTTAGTAGTGTTTCTGGACTCAAAATCCCGACGATCCGTTGGCCCGTTTTCATACTTTGACGCCCGTGCTGCTGTCACCCAAAGCCTGTTCGATTGGAAGTCAATCAACGCCACTCGTGCGGCCAACCAGAATTTGAAATCTGCCGCCTACACCTTCAAAGATGCCCGCGACCTGGTAGTGCTCGCCGTTGGCTATACCTATTTGCAGGCTATCGCCGACGAAGCCCGCATTGAAACCACGGAAGCGCAAGTCAAGACGGCGCAGGCGCTATACGATCAGGCGACGGATCAGATAAATGCCGGCACTTCGCCGGACATCGACGGTCTGCGCACCAAGGTCGAACTGCAGACTCGGCAGCAACAGTTAATTCAGGCGAAGAACAACTTTGCCATCCAGAAGCTGACTGTGGCACGCGTCATTGGCCTTGCTCCCGGGCAGGAATTCGAATTCAGCGACAAGTCGCCTTACCAGTCGATCGAGGTCATGTCGGTTGATGAGGCTTTGAAACGCGCATACGCATCGCGTTCGGATTATCTGGCCGCGATGACCGATGTGCGTGCAGCCCAATACGCCAAAAAAGCTGCTATGGCTGGCTATCTTCCTTCGCTAGCGTTTAACGCAGATTACGGAGAAGGAGGCTCGCATCCTTCCACGGCAACATCGGTATACGACGTGCGCGGGACACTGTCGATTCCGATCTTTGAGGGCGGTAGTGTTCACGGTGATGTGTTGCAGGCCGACGCGAAACTCGAGCAGAGCCGGGAACGCCTGGACAATCTGCGCGCGCAAATCGATTCCGACGTGCGCGCGGCGCTGTTCAATCTGCAGTCTTCGGCTGATCAGGTGAGCGTGGCGCGCAGCAACATCGATTTGGCGGAGACGACGCTGGTTCAGTCCAGCGACCGTTTCAGCGCAGGAGTCACCGACACAGTGGAGGTAGTGCAATCGCAAGAGGCCGTCGCCAGCGCGCACGAGCAGTACATCTCGAGTCTCTACAGTTATAATTACGCGAAAATTTCCCTGGTTCGTGCTCTGGGCATCGCTGAGCAGGGTGTCCAGGAATTTTTCAGAGGAAAATGAACATGGCGGAAGGAAACCCACCTCGTCCATCGCCTGAGAGATACAACGACTCTCCGGTCAATTCTGCGACCGAGAGAGCGCGAACGCCGCCGGTGCGCCGAAGTCCCAAGCACCGCAGAAACATCATCATTCTGGCTGTCATTTTGGTGGTGCTTATCGGCGGCCTGTTCTTGTGGCGCTACTTGAGCAGCTATGAATCGACCGATGACGCGCAGGCGGATGTCCACCTCTATCCTGTAAGCGCGCGTGTTTCCGGCTATGTGATACGGGTCAACGTAGACGACAACCAGTGGGTGCAGAAAGGTACGGTGCTGGTAGAGATCGACCCGAAAGACTATGAGGTTGCGGTCGCGCAGGCACAAGCCAATCTCGGCAATGCCGAAGCAACCGCAAAATCGTTGAATATCACAGTTCCCATTACCTCGGTAAATTCTTCGAGCCAGTTGCGATTCACTGCGTCCGGCATCGAAGACGCTAAAGCCGGTGTCGAGGCCGCTGAGAAGCAACTCAGCGCGGCGCATGCCCAACTGGAGGCGGCTGAGGCGAACGACGTGAAAGCGCAAGACGATCTCCAGCGCTACAAGTTATTGGTCGATAAGCGGGAGGTATCGGCGCAAATTTACGATCAAGCATTAGCTGCGGCCCGATCCAGCACCGCGACGGTTATGGCAGCCCGTGCCAGCGAGTCCGCGGCGGAACAATTTGTTCAACAGGCGCGGAGCCGCCTGACCCAGGCCGAGGCGAACTACAAATATGCGCAGACCGGACCGCAGCAAGTGTCGTCGACGCGGTCTCGCGTGCAAGCGGCGATCGCCGACGTCGAGCAAAAGCGTGCGCTACTGGAGCAGGCCAAACTGAATCTCGGATACACGAAAATTCGTCGCTCCGATCACGGGTGAAGTGAACAAGACAGTGGTGGTTGGGATGAACGTGCAGGACGGGCAGCAACTCCTCACCGTTGTCCCTCTCGATGAAGTTTGGGTTACAGCCAATTTTAAAGAGACCCAACTGAGGCACATGCGAGTTGGACAAAAAGCAGAAATCCACGTGGATTCGAGCGGCCGGACTTTAAAGGGGCATGTAGATAGCATTGCGGGCGCAACCGGCCCCCTATTCAGTTTACTTCCGCCGGAGAATGCCACTGGAAACTACGTGAAAATTGTCCAGAGAGTTCCGGTAAAGATCGTTCTCGAACCGGGAGAGAACCGGGATCGCCGGCTGCGACCGGGCATGAACGTGGTGCCAGACGTGTATCTGCAATAAGGTCCGTTCAAAGAGTTCCTTCAATGAGTACGGCTGCACTCACACTCGAGCAGGACGTTTGGAAACCCAAGTACAATCCTTGGCTCATCGCTGTGGTCGTGGCGCTGGCGGCCTTCATGGAGGTTTTGGACACAAGCATCGCTAACGTTGCCTTGCCGTATATCGCTGGAAATCTGGCCGCCAGCAACGACCAGAGTACGTGGGTGCTGACTTCTTATTTGGTCTCGAATGCGATTATCCTGCCGATCAGCGGCTGGCTCGCAGGCGCCTTGGGACGGAAGCGCTTTTTCATGTCCTGTTTAGGTGTCTTTACTGTGAGCTCTTTGCTCTGCGGCATCGCGCCGAGTCTCGGGCTTCTTCTTTTCTTTCGGGTGTTGCAGGGCGCGGGCGGCGGCGGCCTGCAGCCGATGGCTCAGGCCATTCTGGCGGACACTTTCCCACCGGAACAACGTGGCTTGGCGTTTGCGTTGTACGGGATTACGGCAGTTACGGCGCCCACCATCGGTCCAACTCTGGGCGGGTGGATCACCTTCAACTATTCCTGGCGGTGGATTTTCTTTATCAATCTGCCAGTCGGAATCGTGACTTGGCTCCTGGTGCGGCGTTTTGTCGAAGATCCTCCCTATTTAGCCCGGATCAAGGCAGCCGGGGTCAAATTGGACTACATAGGTATCGCTCTGCTGGCACTCGGCATCGGCGCGTTACAGGTGTTGCTTGATAAAGGGCAGGAAGATGATTGGTTCGGCTCACGCTTCATCACGACTCTTATCGTCGTCTCAACCGTCAGCTTGATCTCGCTGGTGATTTGGGAGTGGTATCAAAAGGCTCCGATCATCGACGTCCGCATGTTCAAGAACTTTAACTTCGCCAGTTCGTGCCTGATGATGTTCATGCTCGGAATCATGCTGTTCAGCAGCCTGGTCCTGATGCCGCAGTTCCTGCAGACGCTCGTGGGCTACACTTCGCAACTGGCTGGGCTTGCGCTTTCGGCCGGAGGCCTGGTTTTGCTGATTGAAATGCCAATCATGGGTCAGCTGACAACCAAGATTCAGGCGCGCTATCTGATTGCCTTCGGCTGGCTTGCGCTCTCCATCGCCATGTTCTATTCCACTACGCGGATTGATTTGCTGATCAGCTTCAGTGCCGCCACATGGTTACGTATAGCGCAGGTGATTGGGTTGGGATTCCTGTTCGTTCCGATTTCGCTGGTGGCGTACATCGGAATTGCACCGGAGAAGAACAACGCGGTCGCCGGAATCATCAATTTCATGCGCAATATGGGGAGCAGCGTGGGAACGTCGATGGTCACCACGTTGATTGCGCGGCGCTCGCAATTCCATCAAGCAAGGCTGGTGCAGAATGTCCGTGTCGACAATCCCAATTTTGTGAATGCCGCGAACGGTTTGGCTAAGCACCTGGCTACCGCTGGCGTGGGCAAGCACGAGGCGCAAATAACGGCTTATGCCCAGATTTACCAAGCCCTGCAAGCGCAGGCGGCAAGCCTGGCATACATCGATACCTTCATGGTTCTTTGTGTGGGGGCGGGGATCATGTTCTTTCTGGCTTTCGTTTTGAAGAGGAATGATCCGGGAGCCGGTGGGGTGGTAGCGGAGTAATTACAAATCTGATGTAATGCGGGCCATGCAGAATTAGAGACGTAGTTATGCTGGAAATTAAACTTATCCTTTGCCCCGTCGATTTCTCAGAGTTCTCAATAAGGGCGTATCACCATGCGCTATCGCTCGCTGCACATTATCAAGCCAAGGTGGTGGTTCAGAATATCGTGGAAATTTGGCGATATCCTTACGCCGATTACGTCGCCTCGCAGGGAGACTATCAGGAGTTTTGCCGGGCGCTGCGCGAGGGTGGCGAGGAGAAATTGCGGGAATTCGTGAAACAACACCCGCACGATGACGTTCAGCCGGAGCTTGCGGTGCACGAGGGTGTAGCCGCAGACTGTATTTTGTCGTTTGTGAAAGCGCGGAAACCGGACCTGATTGTCATGGGTACTCACGGCCGCCGAGGGTTTGACCGCATGGTGCTGGGATCAGTAGCCGACCGGGTGATGCGCCGGGCTCCCTGTCCGGTGCTGACGATATGCAAGGCCCCGATGGAATCCACTGCAGGTGAAGAGCGGCACCACGAACATCATTTGAACCGGATTCTCTACTGCACGGATTTCTCCGAAAATTCAGAGCCAGCCTTGAACTATGCGATTTCTGCCACGGAAGAGTACGACGCCGAGCTCACCCTGCTGCATGTCTTGGAGGACGTTCGAAGTCCGGCCAGAACACAAGAAGCCATAGCGATAGCAACGGCCAAACTGGATAAACTGATTCCAGCGGAGAAACGCAAAAAGCTTAAGGTTAAGACTGCGGTGCGCATCGGAAAGCCATACCAGCAAATCATTCAATTCGCGCTGGAAGGAAAAACGGACATGGTGGCTATGGGAGTAAGCGGGCGCGGAGCCTTGGATCGGGCTGTGTTTGGTTCGACAACTTATCGGGTGATACAGTTGGGACCTTGCCCGGTTCTTGCAGTTCACGCTTGAAACGGTGGACTCGGGGTTTGGATGCAAATGATAAAAATCATCACCATCGAACGAGAGTACGGAAGCGGCGGCGGCGAAATTGCTCAACTGCTTGCCCAGCAGCTTGGTTGGAAGCTTTGGGATCAGTTGCTGACGGAGGAGATCGCGCGGCTCGCTGAATGCCCCAAGGCGATTGTTGAGCGTCGAGAGGAACGTACTGATCCGCTGTACTACCGGCTGTTCAAATCCTTCTTACGCGGGAGTTATGAAGGAAGCATCAATGCGCACAAGCTTAAAGTTGTCGACAGCGAAAGCATTTTGAAAATTACACAACGGGTAGTTGAGCATGCGGCGAAAACCGGAAACTCTGTGATCGTCGGACGAGGGTCGCAGCAATTTCTCAAAAACCGGCCAGACACGTTGCGTTTGTTTCTTTACGCTCCGAGAGAAGATAAGGTACGGCGACTGCTAGCTCGCGGCAAAAGCGAGGAGGAGGCCGAACAGCTCGTGGACACCGTTGACCGCGAACGCGCCGATTTCATTCAGAAGTATTTCAACGTAGAATGGCCTGACCGCGCCATTTACCACAGCATGATCAATACGGCGATTGGCGATCAAGCCGTCGTTCGCATGATTGTGGATCTAATGAAAACCGCCGACGCCAGAATCACCGCCTGAGTGCTCACGAAGATCGTCGTAACCTTCGAAAGCGTATCTGCAACGTACAGGAAACTATGATTCAAGCAGCGAAGAGCATTTTGCTGGTCGTAAGCGCGCTCTTTCCCATCGTAGATCCGATCGGAGGAAGTCCGGTCTTTCTGTCGCTCACCAGACAATACCCGCCAGAGACGCGCAAACTGCTGGCTCGCCGCATCGCCATCGACAGCTTCATATTGCTGATCGGCTCTTTCGCCATCGGGTCCCATGTGCTTTCGTTTTTTGGAATCTCGATTCCCGTGGTGCAAGTGGGGGGCGGACTGATTGTAATTTCGACGGGCTGGGCCATGCTCAACCAGAAAGATGAGAGCGACCGCAGCACAGTGAGCCGGACGGTCAACTGTACTCATGCGCTAAGGGATGCATTTTACCCGCTGACCTTGCCCTTGACGGTCGGTCCCGGGTCGATCTCGATTGCGATCACGCTGGGCGCAAATGAACCGCGCCGCCTGAAAGCGAACCTGCTGGCGCTACTGGTGGCGGCTATCGGCTGCGCCATCGTTGCGGTGACAATTTATCTTTGCTACGCGTTCGCAGATCGATTGGGCGCAATCATAGGTCCTACCGGCATAAATGTGATGATCAAGCTCTCGGCTTTTCTTCTGGTGTGCATCGGCGTGCAGATTCTGTGGAACGGGGCCAGCCGGTTGCTGATTGCGTTGCCCACCCTTAAGCCGTGAGAGTTGCGGAGGACGGGTGTCCCCGCCCGTTCTCCATTAACGCCGTTCCGCGGCCTCGGTAATCGAAACCAAAGCGGCCGTTCCCGTCGTGGTATGCAGTCCGCACTCCGTCTTGTTAAATCCGGACCAGCGTCCGGCTCGCGTATCTTCTCCAGGTTGCACGCTTCGCGTGCAATGGGTGCAGCCGATACTGGGATATCCGCGATCGTGCAGAGGATTGTAGGGGAGATCGTGGTCGTGAATGTAACGCCAGATTTTTGCTGTGGTCCAATCGGCGAGCGGGTTAATTTTGACCAGATGGAATTTTGCGTCCCACTCTACTTTGAGAGCGCCGGCTCGATCGGCGGTCTGGTCGCGACGGATGCTGGTCACCCATGCGCGAAGTTGCGATAGCTTCTTTCGTAGCGGCTCGACTTTGCGGAGATTGCAGCAGGCATCTGGATCGCGAGCCCAGAGGGCCGGCCCGTGGAGACGTTCTTGATCTTCGGGCGGGAGAGACGACTTGATCCGTTCCACTCTGATGCCGTAACGCTTTTCAATCTGCTCCATCAGAGTGTAAGTTTCGGAAAATAAAAAATCGGTGTCCAATGTGAAGATGCGGAATTCCGGTTGCACTCTGGCAGCGATGTCAATGAGCACCATCCCCTCCGGGCCGAAGCCCGACGCAATTTCGACATAGCCTCCGAAAGTTACGAAAGCCCAGCGCAGCAAGTCTTCCGGGCTCCATTGCTCGACCAATTGATGGATTCGTTCTACTCCGTCTTTCATACTCCCTGCTCCTCATGTCTGCGTCCGGCGCGGGCAGGATGCCCTCGCGACGGCCGGCAAAATGCCGCCGCTACACTCGAGCTGAGCGAAAGTCGTGATTGAGTGTGCAATGGGAAAACTGGTGTGCTCGACGGCCAGCCGACTTCTTCCAGTGAGAAGCGATGACCGGCATGACGGAGAACTTCCCCGATGACTAGCAAAGTCGGCGCGGGGAGGTGGGGAGCGTTTTCTAGGTTCTCGATGTTGGTTGAAAACACTTGTTCGTCGGAAGTTGTGGCTCGAGAAATAATCGCGCACGGTGTTTCATCCGACAGCCCTGCAGACCGGAGCTTGCGCGCAATGTTCGAATAATCGTGGCCGGGCATGTAAATCACGACCGTGGCTCCTAAGGAAACCAGCGCGCGCCAATTGGTTGGATCGGATCCGCTAGCCGTATGTCCTGCCAAAAAAACCAACGCGTGGGAAGATTGGCGATGGGTCAACGGAATTTGCGCCGTCGACGCGGCCCCCAAAACGGCTGTGATGCCGGGAACAATTTCAAACTCGATGTTGGCTTTGCGCAGGGCTGCGATTTCTTCACCGATGCGGCCGAAAATCAGTGGGTCTCCGCCTTTGAGCCGGACGATCTGCAAACCGGACGCAGCCAAATTGACCATGAGGAAGTTGATCTCTTCCTGGCTGATGTTCTTTTTGCCACAGCGCTTACCAACGTTGCGAATTTGCGCGTGAGCTGGCGCGAGGTTGAGTATTTCTTTCCCAACCAACTCGTCATGCAACACAACATCTGCGTCCTTCAGGACCCGAGCGGCTTTGAGGGTGAGCAGTTCAGGGTCGCCGGGTCCGGCGCCAACCAGATACACCTTGCCTGTCATATGGCGTTGCTCCTTGCACTCGTTTTAGACTCGGCGGCGACCAGCGCTTCAAATGCTTCCGGGCTCGCCAGTGATTGGAGGAGAGCTCGCTTACGTGCGGGATCCAGATTGCTGGCCAAAACTTTTCTTCGAGTGTCGCCGAGTTGCGCGACCCAATGCGCGTATCCCGGCCCGAATTGCCGTTCCAGTTGTTGCCGGATTTTTTGCGCGAGCGACGGGCTCTGCCCCGAGGTTGAAATTGCAATCTGCAAATCGCCGCGTTGGACCACTGCTGGATAATAGAAATCGCACTGCTCAGGAACATCCACCACGTTGCACAGAATGCGGCGGGCTTGTGCTTCGTCGTAGATCATCTGATTTACATCACGCGAAGAGGTTGCCACGACCACGAGAAAAACATTGTCCAGGTCGGAAGGGATGAAGCCGTGCTCTTCCAGAATAATTTCGCCGTTAATCGCCCACTGCCGCACGGCTTGGCTTGCCTCGCGTGCGACCACGCGAATCCTGGCTCCAGTCGCAAGCAGTCCGCGAATCTTGGGCTCGCCGACTCGTCCGGCACCGACGATGAGCACCTCGCGGCTCTCCAACTTCACGAACATGGGAAATAAACTTTTCAATCGACTCCCTTCGCACCGAGCAGCGCACATTTCGTGCATCGAGAAGCTGCTTGCCGCGGAGAACAGCAGGTTCCTCGACTACGTCCCGTCATCCTAAGAACGGATGCCGGAACTCCGCTCGGAATGACAGAGGCGTTGCTGTCGCAATAGTCTGCAAAGCGCGATGGCCTCATGTCAGCCTTCGATCCCGTGGGGCACACGCCCGGGTGAAAGATCCCGGGGCACCGGTTCCACCACTTCTCCAGCCAGAAACGCGCGCAACTCCGCATCTTCATGACGCGCGAAAAACTGCCGCAAGTTCTCCCCGCTGGAGCGGTCGACCAAATAGCGACGCAGCAGGCGCTCGATTGCGTCCGGCACTTCCGTGGCAAGACAGCGATAGCCGACCGGCCTGGCGATCGATTGATGCAGTCCCACCGCGCCGCCCAGGCAGAAGTAGTAGGCGTCGGCCATGCGGTCGCCGACTTTTAATTTCTTGCCTTCAATCCCAATGTCGGCAATCCAGTGCTGGCCGCAGCTGTTGGGGCATCCGGTGACGTGCAGCTTCAAATGCTGCTCGAAGCCCGGGAGACGATCTTCCAGTTCTTCGACCAGCCATCGTGAAAAGCTTTTGGTTTCGGTGATCGCGAGTTTGCAGAACTCGGTGCCGCTGCAAGCAACGACTCCACGAAAGAACGGCGAGCCACCGACGCGCAATCCGATCGCGTCCAGTTCTTTCGCCAGTGATTCCGCCTTTAACTGCGGCACATTTATCACCAGCAGGTTTTGCATGTTGGTAGTGCGCAACCCGCCATTTGCGAAGCGATCAGCCAAATCGGCGGCATTGTGCATTTGTTCCGCTGTGATTCGTCCGCGCAGCACCGCCGCTCCCACGTAACAATAGCCAGGTTGTTTTTGCGCGTGGATCCCGATGTGGTCGCGATAAACATCATCGGGCGCGTGTTCAAGTACGCAGGGATCCAAACGGAATCCGATACGTTGTTCGAGTTCTTTCTGGAAATCATCGGCGGTCCAGCCGTGCCGCAGGAATAGGAACTTCAGCCGCGCCCGCTCGCGATGCTCGCGCAATTGGCTTGACTCGCGGAACAGTTCAGCGATGCCCGTGATCACCGACTGGACCTGGTTCCAGCGCACGAACGCATTCAGACGGGCCGCGAGATGCGGTTCGGCCGAGAGACCACCGCCCACACGCAACGAGAATCCGGTCTCCGGGCGTTCCGTTCAGAGTGCGGGTGATCGCGGTCAGCCCGATATCGTTGATCTCGGGATAGGCACACCAGACGCGGCAGCCGGTAATCGAGATTTTGAACTTGCGAGGGAGATTGTAAAAGTCGGGATTGCCGGCGAGCGCCTGCGTCGCCGCGATCGCAAGCGGAGATGCGTCACAGATTTCGTCAGCATCGACGCCAGCAACCGGGCATCCGGTGACGTTGCGCGTGACGTCGCCGCACGCGCCCATGGTGTTCAGACCGCACTGCCAGAGCGCCTCGAGAATCTCCGGAAGCGCTTCGATGGTTACCCAGTGGAGTTGGATGTTCTGCCGCACGGTGAGATCGGCAATGCCGCGAGCATGACGCTGAGTTAAGTCAGCGATGGTTCGTAACTGGGACGAATTCAGAATGCCGTTGGGAATGCGGATGCGAAGCATGAAGCAAGGCAATGCTTTGCCCTCGCCACCTTTCCCGCCGACCACGCCGGCACCGTCTCCCTGCGTGTAAATGCCCCACCAGCGAAAATAAGTACCGAGCCATTCGGGTGGGATGGAATCAAATCCGGTTCGCGCGAAACCTCGAATCTCGTCGAGGGCCTCCCAGGGATTTTTCTCCCGCTTCAGTCGCTCGACTCGTTCTGCCTTCGTCTCTCTAATCGTCTCGATTTGTGCCATAAAAAAGAAAAACCCACCGCCAGCTTTCTACTGGCGGTGGGTTGGATAAGTGCTGGAACTAAAAACTTTCTAAGTCAGCAACCTCCCGGCGCCAGAAGACACGACCGCGCAACAACAAATACAACAGCACATGCAGTCGAAGTTCTTCTGGTACTGGTCTGACATTATGTTGTCGATTCTATGGGCGCTCTTGCAAAACTGTCAAACGCGCTTGTAGAAGAGATGCGGCCATCCGACGGCCGGGTGCAAATATATTTGTAAAAAATTAGCACTCTGGCTTCGAGGTACATGTCAATGCGACGGTGGATGGGGGCGGGCGCTTGCATGGTCGAAAGGCCATGTTCTGAACGCTAGGAGTATGGGATAAAGATCGGGATCGAGCTTGCTATGTGTGCGAGTTTGAATATATATCGCTCCACGATATAACATTAATCAGTAAAGTCCGGCGTGTTGCTGAAATCAATGCATTGGAACCAGTAGCTACCTCATCCAAATGAAAACCACACTCACACCTTCTGATTACCGGTCATTGGCTGAACTGCGCCACCAGATTCGACTTTTCACGCACTTCAGCGAGCAGGCAGCGCGCGACGCCGGGCTCGTTCCAGGTCAGCATCAGCTCCTGTTGGCATTGAAGGGGCTGCCGCCGGATCTTCGCCCAAGCGTTGGGGAATTGGCCAAACGGCTGCAGATACGACATCACAGCACGGTGGAACTGGTGAATCGGCTTGCTGGCCGCGGGTACGTGCGTCGCCAGCGCGGAGAAATGGACAGGCGTGAAGTCCTGCTTTCCCTCACTGTTAAAGGAGAGAAAGTGCTGAATGAGCTTTCACTGCAGCACATGGCAGAGCTTCGCAAAGCAGGTCCAGCATTGATTATCGCGTTGCGGCGCATAATCCGGGGAACAAACCATCAGGGTGCGAAAAAACCTGTAAGGAGCAAAAAGCAGGAGAGAACATAAGCGTGGAAAATGATAAGAACCGGAAGCATTCAATTCGAACCTTGGCCATGGGCAGGATTCCAAGGATGCAGTAAACGGAGGACGGCTGGCCGTTTTGCCGACAGGCGAGTCCGTGATTGCTCCTCCCGCGCAGTTTCGAATGCTGCTAATTTCGTTTCTTGCTGCTGGCATTGGGCTGGTGGCCGGATGCATAGCCTTTCTGTTGTACAAGCTAATAGGTTTGTTTACTAACATCTTCTTCTTTCACCGCTTCGCGACCGATTTCACCAGTGCCCGGCTCAACCATCTTGGGCTCTGGGTAATTGTCACGCCGGTCATCGGTGGCATCATTGTTGGGTTCATGGCGAAGTACGGCTCTCCAAAGATCAAGGGCCATGGAATTCCGGAAGCGATGGAGGCGGTGCTGGCCAACCGCAGCCGTATTGAGCCCAGAGTTGCAATCCTGAAGCCGATCTCTGCTGCGATCGCGATCGGAACCGGCGGTCCCTTTGGCGCCGAAGGCCCAATTATCCAAACTGGTGGGGCGATCGGATCGCTGGTCGGGCAGGTTCTTCACACCACCGCATCGGAGCGCAAGGTGCTCCTCGCATGCGGCGCAGCGGCGGGAATGTCGGCGACGTTCAATACGCCCATTGCAGGCGTGATCCTTGCTATTGAGCTTCTTCTCTTTGAATTCAAATCTCGTTCGTTTATTCCTCTCGTCGTTGCCAGCACTCTGGCGACGGCAGTCCATGTTCGACTGCTGGGTGGTGGGCCGATGTTTTCGGTTGCGCCCGTCGACTTTGGAATCCCAAGGGCGCTCCCGTTTTATCTGCTGCTTGGGATAATCTGCGGATTGGCCGCGGTGGGATTCAGCAAGGCGCTGTACTGGGTGGAAGACCAGTTTGAGAAGTTACCCATCGACGAACTTTGGTGGCCAGCGATTGGGGCTTTGGGGCTGGGCATTATTGGATATTTTGTGCCTCGCGTTTTAGGCGTTGGGTACGACACGATTAGCGACATTCTGAACGCGAATCTCGCCCTGAAACTGGTCCTGGTCGTCATGGTGGCGAAAGCGGTAGCTTTGGTGGTCTCGCTGGGATCGGGCACATCGGGCGGCTTGCTGGCGCCGATGTTCATGTCAAGTGCAGCAATGGGCGGCGCTTACGCAATGGTGATCGATCGCATATATCCCGGTGCGCAGCTAGCTGCGGGTGCCTTTGCACTGGTAGCGATGGGGGCAGTGTTCGGAGCCGCATCTCGTGCCACGTTTACTTTCATAATTTTCGCATTCGAAATCACGCGCGACTACAACTCGGTGCTGCCGCTCATGCTGGTCAGCGTGATTGCGGATGGCATCGCCATGCTGCTCATGCCGAAGTCATCGATCATGACAGAAAAGTTGGCGCGTCGCGGTATGCGCATCCATACGGATTATGAAACCGATGTGCTCCAGCAAGTGTCCGTGGGGGAAATGATGGATCGTGAATTGCCGACGATTCCCAGCGACATGAGCGTGGAAGAACTAGCGGAAAGAATTGCCCGCCGAGATCCTCTTGTGAGCAAGCACGAGGGGCTGTTGATCCTGGATGCTAATGGCGATCTCGAAGGTCTGATCACTCGCAGCGATATCTTGCGAGCGTTTGAAAAAGATAGCCAGGGCAAGATGAGCGTGCTGGACGCAGGGACCCGCAAAGTCGTGGTGACATATCCGGATGAATTGCTGCACGATGCAGCCGCAAAAATGCTGCGGCACAATATTGGGCGCTTACCGGTTGTCGAACGCTCGGAACCGACCCGGATAGTGGGATACCTGGGGCGCCAAGGAATCATGGCGGCTCGCCTCCGCAGGCTGGACGATGAGCACGTTCGAGAACTGGGCTGGGCGCGCCGGTTCTTCAGAGGGCGGCCAGCGTAGTAACGCGAATCGGAGTATCGGAGAGTTCGATCTGGCCTCCGAAGCCCACGCAATCGGCTCTTTAACCTCCTACCACTAATACCGGAAAGATCTTGCCTTAGATCCTTCGGCCACAAAGAACGTGGGCCTCGGGATGACAGCGACGGCTGATGCAACGACACCGATGACAGCGTCGCCGACTCGATTGGATTTGTGGTTATTATTTGTGACTTTGCGGCCCAGCCAGAAAAGCGTCTACATTGCTCTTGTCTACTAGCGTGGCGCCGGTATCGATAAAGGCAGGAATCGTCGACGTGGGATCGGCCGCAAAGTCCTCCTGCAGTGATCGAGGCGGGCTATGGTGCAGGACATCCAGCATGGTCATGCCGACATACGCCATGGTGTAAGGCTTCTGCGCAATGGTGGCAGCGATTACGCCTTTCTTGATCCAGTCCAGAGTTTCCGGATCTGTGTCCATTGCCACGACGGTTTTTCCCTTCACGTTGTAGCGATCCAGCACCTCGGCCACTTCTTTGCCGGCCAGCGCCTCCAGGCACACGAAAGCGTCGATCTTATCTTTCTCCTTGCCCACAATTTGTTCCGCGGCGTCGAAGGCCACGCGAGGGTTTCCCGCTATGTCGACAATGCGCGCGATTTTGATTTGCGGAGAGCTGGCGAATGTATCGCGATAGCCGCGCAGGCGGTCATCCAGGTTGGTCTGTCCCGGCATGGTAAACACCACCACGTTGCCCTTGCCATGCATTTCCTTGGCAGCGACTTTCGCTCCCATCACTCCGGCCTGGTAGCTGTTGGTGCCGATAAAAATCAATCGCTTGCTGGTGGGAGAGTCCGCGTCCATGGTAAGAACCGGAATGCCGGCGGCGATGGCGGCATCGATATCGGCGCGCATCAACTCCGGGTTTGCCGGTGCAACCAGGATTCCGCTCGGCTTGGTTTTCATTACCCGTTCAAATTCCGCCTGCTCGGCTTTCGGGTCATATGTGTCCGGCCCCGCAACCTCGGCTCGAACCTTCATTTGCGACGCCGCTTGTATAAAGCCTTGGCCAGCCGACTTCCAATAGGGCACCTGAATATTGGCCGAGACGAGAAAATATTTCTCGTCGGCGTCATGGCGCTGGCCGCAACTCACGAACAACAACAGGGCGAAACAAATCAGAATGCAACGAGACCAATTCAGTTGCTTGTGCATATGAAAACCTCGTCAAGTTTCATCGATAATGCACATGCGTCCGCCGCTTAACTTGCGGACGTTGCGATATTGGACAAGGATTGTGCGGGTCATCGGGGAAAGAACTCCGACCCCGTGTGAAGCAGGAATATAGTATGCCCGCGCTACTATCCCGGTCAACGCTCACCGGGAATAGTGTCCGGACTTCGGTGGAAAACGCTGGGAGGGATCCGCAAACGTCTTCCCCTCTAGCTCACCTCTGCTGCCCGCTTTACTTCTCGTTTATGCAGTACTCGCCGAGAACGTTGTCGGGGGTCTCCGTGTTCGCAGACTGCGCATACAGATCGACGTTGGCACAGTCATAGAGCCCGCGGTTCTTGGGCAGCCGGACCATCCAATAGCTTCCCGCCTGGGGCGTGATGCAATGCGGAGCCGACTGATTGCATTGCAGCTCAAAGAATTTTCCGGATTCATTGATAGTCACGAGAACGACTCCATTGTTCGCGGTTGAATCTTTCACCGTGATGGGGGACTTGTCCTGCGTGAACAGCGGTGCGGCACAGATCAAAAGGAAGAGGAAGAGAACAATACTTTGCTTCATGGTGTCCTCCTCACAACGCAGCCGCGAGGCCTGGTGCCAGAGGTTGCGCTGCAGGCTGAATTGGCGCAATTTCAGTATGGCCCTCGTCTGGCTATTCCGCTGTGACTCGGGTCACACAGCAAAGTAGCAAATAGGCAGCGCTTGAACAGGCGAGGGTAAGACTCGAGTCTGTTAGCTCAGCAGCTATAAAGTCTTGAATGATTCGAAGAACTTTACTGCGGCGCGGGAAGTCTTTGATGGAGGCCGGGCGTCCTCGCCCGGCTGGACGGGCGCGACGCCCGTCCTCCATTAGGCTGCTCCAAAAGAAGATGCGATCAGCGAAATCGGTGGGGAATCAGCCGCGCAGAAGACAACTGCTCAAAAATGAATCACAATTCCAGTCGAGATGCGGACATTATTCTGGGTATTGCTGAAGAAACGAGTTTGCACCATATCGCCTTCGAGTCGCCAACTGATTAGGGGAATCAGATGATAATCGAGGCCGCCCCCCAGGGCATAGGCAAACGATGTGTCTGAATTGGAGAACGGCGATGCACTCTCGCTGACGTGCCCAGCGCCAATCAAGGCTTCCGCGAAGGGCCGAAACTTCGCTACTGAAACCGAAACTCGAGGACCAAAGAGAAAAGTCTGGATATGCGTATTGGCACTGAGACAGGATCCGCCGACAATCGCCGTGCACGCGGGATTTGGAGCCACGCCCACCGAGCCGTACTGTTCGCTGAAGTCAGCCACCACTCCGATAAACGGCAGAACTTTGCCTTCTACGGAGCCATTCCAGCCATTCAGGCTGGTTCGGCTATTCGACAATAAATCGGCGCTCATGTACGAATAACCGAAGTAAACGTTTCCTCCCGGGACTTGCGCGTCAACGGCGCTGGCCAACGCAAAAAGCGTGAACGCAATTGCGATGGATTTGTTCACAGACATACTCCAGGCTCCATGCAGATGTAGAAGGTATTTGGATGCCGATCGCACAAAAAGAAGATGCCGCGAACCTACGGTTTAAATCATAGTTTTTTAATTGGATTTTCACAGTCCCGCAATCAATAGGAGACATCCAACCTTCATCATCAGTTTAAATGTCAGGTTGCTTTACACGAGATTTCCTGCCCGCCTGGTGAGGGCGTGTGCTTCGCAATGACCCCTATTTGTAAATCGGAAGAGGAAGGAGTGGAATTTTGAAGTTAGCTTTACAAACCCGAGCAATCGACAACGTCACCGTTCTGTACTGCGAAGGCCGTTTTACCTATCGCGACGAAGCCACAGCCTTCTCGCAAAAAATATCTGAGCTTCTTCCTGATACGCGGCAGTTGATAGTCGAGTTCAGTGGACTGGACATTATTGACAGTGCCGGCCTCGGTGAACTCGTAGTTGTGCACATGTGGACGCGGGCCAGTGGATGCACTCTGAAACTGGCTGGAGCTAATGATCGCATCCTGCACTTGCTCGAGCTCACAAATCTGTCGAGGGTTTTCGATATCCATCCCACGCTGCAGGATGCCTTACTTGCATTCGATCGCAAGACTGGCAATGCCGCTCACGCAGCCTAAGGTTTTGCCGGATCGATCGGTGAGTCGGGCGCCTGCATATTCCAGTCGATCGAAAAAGGCCCGCTACCCACCAGCAGAAGAAATATCAGGCCGAGAAGCATGCAGTAATCGGTACGCGCTTCGTGCGCCATGCTCCAGAATCCCGTCTTGTATAACATCGGAATTTTCGTCGTAACGATGGCAACAACGATGTCGATAAGCAGCGGAATCGCGGCCAGCCGCGTGAACAAGCCGATGATCAAAAGCGCGCCGCAGACTATTTCAACAACGCCTACGAAAGGCGCAAAGAACTGTGGAGATGGGATGCCGATTTTTATAAAGCGTCCCACCCCCAACGCTGCCGGGAAGAGAAACTTTTGAATGCCCTCTGACAAGAAAACGGCGCCGACCAAAAGACGGATGAGGATTGTGGCGCGTGGAGCAGTTGTTCTGAGCAAAAAATTCGACATAATTGCCTCAGGCATACTTCAGCACAGCCATGAAACCGAAGGTCCATGTGCAGCTGCTGATGGCACTGAAATAGAGTGGCATCAGTTAGAAGTCGTGTGGAACGTCTCTTACGTGGAGGCGCCTACGCTACGCGCCGCTGCTTTTCCAGCATGGACAAGAACTCGGCGACCAGTTCTTCGTCCCACAATCCACCGCGAGCTTCCTGCCGCATCGTAAAAGCAGCGTGCTCGTGGCCTAAGGCTGGTTTGTAGGGCCGCGCGGTACGCAGGGCATCATAGACATCCACTACTTGCAGCACCCGCGCCAGCAGAGGAATTTCACTTTTCCGCAATCCGTCCGGATACCCGCTGCCATCCGAATGCTCATGATGATTGCGAATGATGGGCAGCACCAGCCGCAACGACTTCAGCGGCCGGCAAATGTTTTCGCCAGTCAGCGGATGCTGCTTCATGATCACCCATTGTTCGTCGCTAAGATTCTTCCCCTTTTTCAGAATCTCGTCGGGCACCGCTATTTTTCCCAAGTCGTGCAGGTATCCGCCCCGACGCAATGCCACAATCGATTCGTCGTTCAATCCGAGATGGCGGCCGAGGTTGCTGGCATTCTCGGCCAGGCGTTCGCAATGACCCTCAGTATAAGGATCGCGGCTTTCCACGCTCCGTCCCAAAGTGCAGAGCACGGATTCCGCCGTCTCCAACTCATCCGTGAACTCTTTGATTTTGAGCAACGACTTCACCCGGGCAAATAATTCCTCGGAGAAAATTGGCTTGTTGAGAAAGTCGTCGGCGCCCGCCTCGATTCCGCGGAGCCTATCCTCTCGATCGCTCAGGCCGGTAATCAGCACGAAGGGGATCAGGCGGGTAGAAGGGTCGTCCTTGACCTCACGGCAGAATTCGTAACCCGACTTGCCGGGCATGACCACGTCGGAAAGAATCAGGTCAGGGAGCTCGCGCCGAATTTCTTTCTCGGCATGGGCCGCATCCGCAGCCCCGATTACTTCGTAGCCGCGCGTGCCCAGCAGTTCCCGCATGAGAAACATAGTGTCCGGGTTGTCATCCACTACCAGCACGCGCGGCGGGCGCCGCGGCGAAAGCTCTCCCATCTCTTTATAGGACGAAGAAACCGTGGACGGAGATGTCCGGAACTTGTGGGCGCTCATCACTACCGATCGAAAAAAATCTTTGTTCATTGTAACGGATTTCGACACCCTGTGTAGCCGATGTTCTGTTGTTTTTGCAAGCACCCGTCCCACTTTTGGATACGCCGTTTCGGGAAATGTCGCGCTGCGATGTGCGATCGGAGCTTGTTTATGCGAGGCGTCCCTGCTTAGCCTGAGTCATGCGCTTTCTTCTCCGTGTCGCTGTCGTTGTTCCTCTCGTCTTAGCTGCCGCTTTCGCTGCTTCGAAGCCACATGTAATTACGTTTGGTAAATGGACCCTCGTCAAAGCCTCTAGCGATGTTGATCGAGCAGAAGATTTAAAAGTGCGTCCCATGTATGTCGATGGACGGTTGAAGGAATTCACCTTTGGCATTCCGCACGAAGTGACCGAGCAGCTATTCGTAGTGCGCCGCATGATTCGCGTGAACGACAGTTTGCCGCAGGAAACAGCTTCAACTCCGCGCTGGAGTTGGCAGCGCGGCGGCTGGCTAGTGGTCGACCGCCTTAACGGACACATCTCCCAAACGACGCTGCCCGAGTTCGATCCTGACTCGTCGTTAGCCAGTTGGTATCGCGACTATGTTGCCTATTGCGGAATCTCCGACGACGGACGGAAGCTGTCGGCGGTCGTGATGCAATTAGGACGACGTAAGCCGATCCTGAAAAAGCCATTGGGCGAAGCTGCGAGCGACAATGCTTCTGACCCGGGATGCAGTCCGCCAGAGTGGCAACGCGCCCCAACCAGAGTGAGTTTCGTTACGGGGAATGATCAGAAGCTGACCTTCGCACTCCGCGGACGCACCGTGGAAGTAGTGACGGAGGACGATGCAGAAGAAGGAACAGAATAATTCGTGTAGACGCGAGCCTTATGATCGTGTGGGCGTGAGCGTCCGCGCTCGTGCTTTTCGCTACGACGGACGCGGACCCACACTGACATGCCTCAGTTCCATGTAAATCAACAACAGAACGATCGCGGCGACAAAACAAACTCCGAGACGCCACCGATCGCGAACCTCCGCAGGCGCCGTGAGATGTTTAGCTAAAACCGCCCCCAACGCCAATCCGGCGACTAATCCGCCAATGTGCGCCGAGTTATCGATTCCCGGAACCGCCGCGCCAAAGAACAAATTGTAGCCCGCGAATATGAGCAGGCTTCTCAGTGTTCCCTGAATCGCCTGTCTGGAAATCGGCAGATGCCCAAGATAAAGAGCTGCGATTAAGGCTCCAGCCAATCCGAAAATCGCTCCCGAAGCGCCCACCCCGACCGACCCAGGATGCCACCACAGGCTGGCCAAACTGCCCGCGAGGCCGCAGAAGGTGTAAGTCAGAACGTAGGTCCAGGGATCAAAAACTCGCTCCGCCAGAAAACCCAGACTCCACAAGCACCACATGTTAAGCGCAATGTGAATGATGCCAGCATGAACGTAAGTGGAAGCCAAGATTCGCCACGGCTCAGGCCCCAGTGAAAGCGGTCCATAGTTCGCTCCCCACTTCAATAGCTGAGGGATTAGGGGCTCAACCGGAGGTACGCCCGTTAGCACCATCGTCACGTAAACGGCGACATTCATTCCAATCAATGTGGTGGTGATGGGCTGTTTATTTCCGATCATAGGCAGTCAAATGGTGTGGCTGACAGGGGTGCCCCATGTCTCGCCGCTTTTGCGAGACATGGGAACGCGGGACAATGCCGTCGAATCAGCTCTAGAGATTGAACTCAATCGCCTGTCTCTGCCATCGCCAAACTTTCCACAGCCGGCTTCTTGGTCACTTGCGCGCTGGTCACCAGGATCACTGAGGCTACCACGATCGCACTGCCCGCCAAGATGTAACCATCCACACGCTCATGCAGGACCAACCATCCCAGAAAAACTGCGACTACAGGATTGACGTAAGCGTAAGTGGAAACCTTGGCCGTGGGCACGTGGTTCAGCAGCCAGATGTACGCGGTGTAACCAATCCACGATCCGCAGACTACGAGATACAAAGTCGCGCCAATTCCACGCGGCGTCCACACTACTTTCGAGAAATCGCGGGCGCCCGCCGCGAAGAGCAAATTCGCCAAGCCAGCGGCGATCATTTGCCACGCAGTCGCTGAAAACGGATCCACCGCCGCGGACTTCCAACGCTTCGCCAGCACTGATCCCAACGCCCAACTGAACGACCCGCCCAACAGGCTAATCGAGGCCCACAGTTGCACCCGTCCAAAAGAAGTTGTTGTGTTCAAGTCGGGCCACAACAATACCACAAGCCCGGCGATCCCGAGAGCAAGCCCCGCTTTGCCGCGCGGCGCGACATGATGATCGCCGAGCAGCAGCGTATCCAGCACCAGGAACCAAAGCGGCGTCACGGCAACGATCAACGCCGCCAAACCTGACGCCACGTACTTTTCCGCGTATGAAAGCGTGAGATTCCCGCCCATAAGCAAGAGCACGCCCACTGTCGCCATTCGCCCCAACTGGCGCGGGTTGTACCATATAGTGCGTCCGCGCGCTCCGCAAAACGCCAGCATGCACACGCCAGCGATCAGGAAACGCAAGCCGCACATGAGCGCCGGCGGAATACGCTCCACCGCGATGTCAATCGCGAGGTAGGTCGATCCCCAAAAGAAATAAACCAACCCGAAGGCGAGGATGACTGCAAATCGGCTCTGGCGCTGCGCGTTGGTCATGAGATCGTTTCTGAACTGTGATCTGATTCGTATCAGGATATGGCTTCAGCCGCTGCTCTCATCAATCCGATAAGTATCAGACACACGAAAGCCAAGCCGAGATGCGGGATTTTTCAAAGCTGCACCGCACCATTAACAATTTAATTGTGTCTTGAACCTTGTAGCAGACCCACGAAACTATAAATTCAGGGAATCAAGCCAAGTCGCCTCACTGAGATAAGTCTCCCTCATCCATATCAATATCAAGTCGAGCGGTGGCATTACTATCGTCAAATTCGGTATTGGGGATGTAGGTGACATTCTTATATCCGGCAGCTTCGTAGTGCTCGTGGACAGCTTCCAGCCCGCGCACGATTCTTGCCCGACTGAATACTTCGCCCGGCTGGATTGGGATTAGCATCAACAGCTCTTCTTCTGAAAAGGCTCTCGCATTGATGAAATGAATTTCTCGCAGTCTATATTGCTTACCGTAGTCAAGCACCTTGACTACCACGTCAAACTCGCGCTCGTCCGTGTTGCCCGGCACTGGCTCGGCCACAACGTTAACCTTAGCTTTGAAGTAGCCTTCGTTGTGACACGCTTCGCGGATAAGTTCCTGCGCCAAAGCCAGCACATGATCTGGTGAGTCCGCATTACGCCGGACCCTCATTCCAAGTTCATTTCGCTCTTCTTGCGAAATTCTGCTGGCGTTCTTAAAAAGGACGTTTCGGATCGTTGATGCAGTGGGATGCTGTGGCTGGTCTCCATAAACGACATCGCCTTGTTGCCCGTTCAGAGGAGTCAATGCGACGAAACAGAGACAGAGCAGAAGAAGATGCTTCATAGGGTCGCCCCCATTAGAGCGCATTATAACTCTCAGACCGGCGGAAGGTGACTAATGGCCGTGACCTGATTGGGGGTTACGCAGCCGCAGGTTGCGCGCTATACTAATGATGGAATGTTTCCCGATGGCCCGCCCAAATCCCAATTCGCATCTGCCCGCGTGCTGGATCCACTTTCTGGTGTGTCCGCGCCGTTATCTGGCAGTGTTGCCATCGCACTCGCGTCCCAGCTTATTCGGTAGCGACTAACTCTCCCATCCTCTCTCGTCCGATTCTGGCTTTAAGGCTGAAGTCCGCCTCCAAGCCAACGACCCAAGACGAACGACCAACGACACTTCGGAGGATGCCATGTCAACCCAAACTCTTATCGGTCCCAAGATCATCACCGCGCTGCCGGGCCCAAACGCAAAGCGCGTTCTCGCAGGCGACAGCAAATACATTTCGCCTTCTTATACTCGCTCTTATCCACTGGTTGCCAAACGAGGACGAGGCATCGTGGTCACCGACGTTGATGGAAATGAATTTTTCGATTTTTCCGCCGGCATCGCAGTTACATCAACCGGACATTGCCATCCCGATGTGGTCGCCGCCATTCAAAAGCAGGCAGCGGAACTGATCCACATGTCCGGCACCGATTTCTATTACGAAAACATGGTGACGCTGGCCGAGCGCTTGTCGAAGATCGCGCCCATGCCCGGACCGCACAAAATTTACTACGGAAACTCCGGCGCCGAAGCCATTGAGTGCGCCCTCAAACTCGCGCGCTATCATACCAAGCGGCAAAATGTGATCGCATTCTACGGCGCATTTCACGGGCGCACCATGGGCGCATTGTCGCTGACTGCCTCCAAGCCGCAGCAGAAGCGGCGTTTCGGCCCATTGGTTCCGGGCGTAACTCACATTCGCTATCCCGACGTGTATCGCGGATGCGAAGGCGGCCCACAGGATGCCGAAGCCTTCGCGCTCGGCTGCGCCCGCTTCATCGAAGACAAGCTCTTCAAGACTACGCTTGCCCCCGAGGAAGTGGCCGCAATTTTCGTCGAGCCGGTGCAAGGCGAAGGCGGATACGTGGTCGCGCCTACAGTGTTCATGCAGGAACTGCGCCGCATCTGCGATCGTCACGGCATTCTTCTGGTGGTCGACGAGGTTCAGAGTGGCATCGGACGCACCGGAAAATGGTGGGCCATCGAGCACACCGGCGTTCATCCCGACATTGTTTGCTCAGCCAAAGGAATCGCCTCCGGCATGCCGCTGGGTGTGACCATCAGCAAAGCCGAGATCATGGACTGGGTTCCGGGCTCGCACGCTTCCACGTTCGGAGGCAACCCAGTGTGCAACGCGGCTGCGTTGGCAACGCTCGATGTCATCGAGCGCGATGGCTTGCTACGAAACGCATCCGAAGTCGGCAACCACATGCTGAAGCGCATGTCGGCCTGGCCCAGCAAATACAAGCTCGTCGGAGACGTTCGCGGTCGTGGCCTGATGATCGGAGTCGAAATTATCAAAGACAAAAAGACAAAAGAATATGGCGCGGCTGAACGCGACCGCATCATCCAAGCCGCGTTTGAGCATGGCATCCTTTTCCTCGGCTGTGGTCCCAGCACCATCCGCATCGCACCGCCACTCATTGTGACCAACGAGGAAGCTGATGTCGCGATGGATGTGCTCGAAGAATCCATTTCGATGGTGAGCTCAGGAGCTTAAGGCTTACGATCAAGGAGAGTAGACTTAGGGAGTTCAGATAAAGGGAAGCGGCATGCCTACCCAAAAGAACGGAGTGATCGTCAGGGATCCAGACATTCTCGGGGGGACACCTGTTTTCAACGGAACTCGTGTCCCGTTCCAGGCTTTGCTCGATTATCTGGAGGGCGGCCAAACTCTAGATCAATTCCTTGAAGACTTCCCCACTGTAACTCGTGCAACGGCGGTTCGCGCTCTGGAACACGCCAAATCGCTTGTCGTCAGCCAACTTCGATGAAGGTGCTGCTAGACGAATGTCTTCCGAGAAAATTTAAAAATCATCTTTCAGGACATGAGTGCTTCACTGTTCCTGAAGCAGGTTGGGCGGGAAAGAAGAACGGAGAGCTCCTGTCCCTGGCCGAGGAGTCTCATGTCGACGTTTTTCTGACGTTGGACCGAGGAGTGGAATACGAGCAAAACCTGAAGGGACGTGAAATCGCCGTCATTCTAATATCCGCAAGCTCCAGCCGTCTCATCGACCTTCTACGTTTAGTGCCTTCCGTTCTTACCGCACTACGCTTCACCCGAGTTGGCGAGCTTACTCGCGTGTCTGAGTGAACTGAACTCGCCTCCTTTGCTTCTAGAATTTCTCCGACCTAGCTTTTTGCTCTAAGGCGTATGATGCCTCTGCACGTTTGCCGTTCAAATTTCATTTGGAGGAAATTCCGATGAACAAAACGTATCGGTCGGTTGCCATTGCGCTATTTCTCGCGCCAATTTTGTTAGCTCCCACTTCGCTATTCGCGCAGAGCCCCTTCGATGGCACCTGGCACACCAACATGGACCAGTCAAAGTTTTCGCCCAAGCCCATCGTGTTTTCGACGAAAGACGGTAAGTACGATTGCACCAGTTGCGGCCCGCAGGTCCACGTAAAAGCTGATGGACAAGACCAGTCCGTCACCGGACAGACCTATGACACCGTCAGCGTTCATGAAATCGATTCCAAATCGATTGAGCTCAAAACCAAGAAAAGCGGCAAGCCGGTTTACGAACAGACGCGGACAGTCTCAGACGACGGCAAAACGCTGACCGTGAAAACTACCAGCCACCGCCCAGACAGCGATCAAACCACGACCGCGGAGGCAACTCTTACTCGAGTGGGTAAGGCCGTTGCTGGCGCCAATGGGACCTCCGGTTCGTGGCGGGTAAACAAGATCAACCAGAGTGAAAATGGCCTCACAACGACTTACAAAGGCAATGGCAATGAGCTCACCATGTCCAACCCTACAGGGGAAAGCTACACCGCAAAGCTGGACGGCAAAGACTACCCGGTTAAGGGAGCCTATGGCTGGACATCTGTCTCGCTGAAGCAGGTTAACGATCACACGATCGAGGAGACTGATAAGCGTGATGGCACAGTGACCGACGTATCGAAAATGACGGTCTCGCCTGATGGAAAGACGATGACGGTAGTCGACAACAGTAAGCTGACGGGCCGCACATCGACGTATGTCGCGACGAAACAGTAGGGCGGGACTCTTTGACGCCGGGTCAGAGAGAAGGAGAATGGCCTGCGTGAGCGTTCTTCGACCTAGGTTGGCGTCCAAAAATGGACGCCAACCTGGGCCACCTACTACTCTAAGCCTCACTCTTCTGAGCAGTTGGAGTAGGCTGCGCGCCGCCCGACTGGAGAGAGCTGTACCAATTCATGTTACGAGTGAAATACATCACGGCCGCAACCGCCACGAAGCTGGCAATTGCACCCACCAGAAGTGCGTTGTCTTCAAGGCGCAGCAACAGATAGATGAGGGCGTACAGCAAGCTGAATACAACCAGAGCGCGAACGCCCTGTACTCGGCTTTCGAAAATCCAGCTCGCGTTGGCTGACAGTAGAAGCACGGTGGCGCCGCCCGCCACCAGGAACCCCCAGTCAAAACCAATCCGTTCGGCGAGCGAGAGCAACAGCAGATAGAAGATCATTTGCGCCATACCAACCAGCACATACTGCGCCGGATGCACGCGCTTGCCGGTTGTGACTTCAAACACAAAGTAGGTGAGGAACAGCAATCCCACAAACAGCAGCACATATTTAAGCGAACGGTTGACAGACTGGTACGGGTCCGCCACTTCGACAAATGAGACTCCCAGTGCCGTGCTGTAAAGTGCGCTGACTGTAGCATTGATGCCTTCGGCGGGAACACCGCGGGCAATAAAAGGCACCGACCACTCTCCGGTGAAACCTTGCGCGGAGACCGTACGCTTCACCGGCAGAAAACCTCCGTCGAAGCTTGGACTGGGCCAGTCGCCATCGAGGGTGACGTGCGTGGTCTTACCGTAAGCGAGGACCGCGATCCGCTGTGCGCCGGAAAATCGCAAGGCCGCAGTCACGTGGAACGTCGCATTAGGCTGGACTACGCCAGGTTCGCTCACGCCAAAATACGCTAGCGGCAGGCGCTGTGCATCGTTTGCCTCTCCGATGGTTCCCGCTGGAACGAAAGTGACGGTCTTGCCGTTTATTGTGAGTGTTCCATCCGACAAGGCGCCGCGGGCGTCGCTAACGCCAACCACAATTGCCGCGCGAGTCCAATCCAGAACTGCGCCTGCGGGAGCTGCTGAGGGCACACCTGTAAGGTCGAATGCCGCATCGAATTTCAAATCCGCTTGGAATACTGGAACCTTGAACAGAGAACGACGGCGTTCCTCCGTGCGGACTTTTACTGTGGCGTCGCCTTGCGCGGGAAATACCACATACGTGCCCACGACAGGAGAACCACCTTTATATGCTGGCGGAATGGTGTAAGGAATTGACACCGCCGGTCCCAGAAAAGTCTGCTGGCCACCCACACGGCCGCTGACCTCCTGGATTACCTCACCGGCTCGCTTGGCGCGCTCCTCGACAATGTTGTCCACGAAGAGCGCGGGAATCCCCATTATCAAGGCGAGCACGCTGACCACAAGCAGCTTGAGTCCCATGGAGCGGGACCGATTCCAAATCTGGACGTTGGGCGGTAACGTGGGAACTTGGCTCACACGACTCCTTGCAAGCACTCTTAAAGGGGATGTTCGACCGTTCGCCACAGAGTATACGACAAGATAAAGAAGAAGCTGGTAGCCGTGCGACTTAGCCCTTTCGCGTACCCACCACCGGGATCCGATCTTTTCCGCGACCGAGCCGACGTTTTGCTAATGAAGCGCATGCACAGTGTTTTGAGTCCTTGGTTGGGCCGGTGATAAACTGCGGTTATGGCTGCCAAAAGAGGACCCAAAAAGAAGACTGCCAAGCTCAAGCGAACTTCCGTCAAGAAGGGTAATCCAGCGCGAAAGGCTGTAGTGAAGAAACGGCCTGCAAAGAAGACAACCTCCAAGAAAAAGGCGGCGAAGCAAATCAATCTGAAAAAATCGGTTTCGCGAGCCGTCGCCCTTCCCAAGAAAACAGCGAGCGCGAAGACTGTGCAATCACCTAAGAAACGGGCTCCGCGAAGAGGGTTCAACTTGGACGAGGACCCAATCACATCCCAAGAGATGAGATCGCAATCAGCTGGGCAATCAGGAGATTTGCAAGGACTATCGGACATCGAAAATGTGGATTCCGAAAGTGTGGATGAACTGATTGAGGAAGGCAACGCGTTCGAAGCTGATGCAGTGATGGGCGTAGAAAGTGCCGACGATTCTGACGAAAAGGAAGTTCGGACGCACGAAGTGCCGGAAGACGACGTTCCGGAGGAGTATCTGGATAAAGACTAATCGCCGCCTGTGCCGGTCAAACCGGTCCCCGAAGGCGCGACCAACGGCCGCAGCCGATTCCACACTCGCACGAATATTAAGGAACAACGTGTGAGCCTGCTTTTGCATCCTTTTTGACTCTCGGTTTTCAATTCAAAGGAGAAATCGAAATGCCCGACAAATCCCCCGCAAACGAAAATGAAATTTCGCGTGACCGCCTGGCGGAACTGTTGAACGAAGACCTATCCCGTGAATATCAGGCCATCATTTCCTACGTGGTCTACTCCCAGGTGCTCAGCGGCGCGGAATATATGGACATCGCCGACCAACTCGAAATCCACGCCAAGCAGGAGCTCGATCATGCTCTGGCAATCTCGCGTCAGATTGACTATCTCGGCAAAATGCCCGCCGTCACTCCCAAACCCGTGCGTACTTCGAAAAATGCGAAAGACATGTTGCGGTTCGATCTCGAAAACGAGAACGAAACGATTCGCAATTACCGCGATCGCGTCCGGCAATGTGAAGCGCTCGGAGAATACGCAATGGCCGAACAGATTCGCCGGATCCTGGTGCAGGAGCAGGACCATCAAATAGATTTGGCGACCGCCTTAGGCGAGGAAGTTCCCGACGTCAGTGGCGGTCCACAAGGACGTCTTTCGCGTAAAGCTGGCTAAACGCAGTCGCGAGATAGGAAATTGCACGACTGGCCCACCTTTACGTTTTGTAAAGGTGGGGAAGGCGATGAGCACATTCGTCGCCGAGTGCACGAGTCCTGATCCGATTTCATAAAGCAGTAGGGCCACCGCTCGCAGATCGTCATTCGCCCCGCGAAACAAATTTCCACGACTCGGGTTGAATTGATATGGGCCAGTCTTGGTCTGGGTACTCGCTCCGCCATCTGACTCTTGAGGTGCCTATGAAACTACTTCCTCTTGCCGTTTTAGCATTGATCACGATCTCCGCCGCCGCATTCGCCCAGACCACGCAGGACTGGGTTCCCCGTGGTATTGAAAGCCTGGGACAGAATGCCTCCTCGCGAACCGAATTCACCCTGGACCACTCCATGCTGGTACTCGCGTCAAAGCTCGACCAGGACGATGACGACCTGCGCCGCGTAATCGCGGGCGTGGATGGCGTCTCGGTCCGTAGCTACCGTTTCCCCAGGCCCGGAATGTACGACTCGGAAGCTCTGAACTCGGTGCGCCAACAGTTCCACACCGCCGGCTGGAAACACATGGTCAGCACCCACGACAAAGACGGCGGTTCCGGCGCAACCGATCTCTGGGTCCACTTCGAGAATAAGACCATCCGCAACGTCGCGGTTCTGCTCACCGGAGAGAAACAGCTGAACCTGATCGCAGTTTCAGGGTCAATTAGTCCCCTAGACCTATTTCATCTCAGCGGACACTTCGGCATCCCGAAGATTGAAGGCGGAGCCGTTGTTCCTGCTCCCGACAGCGACCGGTAGCGCGGGAACTGAAGCCGCGCAATCGGCCCCGCGCCCCAGGCCGCAGACTCTGGGACCTGGCCCACGTCTGAGTTTTTCCATTAATCACCGATGACCGAGGCTGCCCCACTCGTCGCGGTTTTCGACGAGTGGGCACCGGTAACCTCGCCCTTGCCCGCGATCTTAATCATGCGAGCTTGGGGCGTCTCGTTACGAGTAAACAGCAGATTAAGGTTCGCAATGCCCACTCGTCGAAAACCGCGACGAGTGGGGCAGCCTTTGTTAGGATGTGCGGTCAGCCCCTGCGAACTTTGCCACCCGAAGACCCGGTACTGTTGTGCTCAACTCTACCAACCGCGCTTCCCTTCAGTAACTTGATCGCGGCGTGTTACCCTGTCAATCTTGGCCCCGGGACGGACTTTCTTTCCGTTGGGGGGACAACTGCTCTATGATTTTCGAATCAAAGCATCTTGTGACACGCAAATCTCTGCTTTTTGTATTACTTGCGCTGTGCTTCGTCAGCGCCGCATGGGCCGGTCAGTGGACCGCGTTGGGGCCGGACGGAGGCGATGTTCGCAGCCTCGCTTACGATCCTCAAAATCCCGATCACATCTTCCTGGGCACCAGCACAGGAACTCTTTTCTCATCGACCGACGGCGGCCATAGCTGGACCCGCTTCGCGCACCTTGGTAATGGCGACGACTACGTGATCGACCATCTCGCCATTGATCCGCAGAACACGAACAAAATGTATGCTGCAGCCTGGAGCGTCGAAAATCAGCAGGCTGGCGATTTGTTCCGCTCGAACGACGGTGGAACGACTTGGGAAACAACTCCCGCCATGCATGGCAAATCGATTCGTGCCATGGCGATTTCTGCATCCGACTCGAAGACTCTGGTCGCGGGCGCGCTCGATGGCGTTTTCCGCAGCACCGACGGCGGCAAAAACTGGCAGAAAATTTCCTCCTCCAACCAGGAAATTCATAACATTGAATCCATTGCCGTCGATCCCAAGGATCCGAACGTCGTTTATGCCGGCACTTGGCATCTGGCCTGGAAGACCGACGACGGCGGCGCCAACTGGCATCACATTAACAAAGGCATGATTGAGGACTCGGACGTGTTCTCGATCATCGTCGATTCGACGAACCCGTCAGTCGTATTCGCCAGCGCTTGCTCCGGTATTTACAAGAGCCAGACCGCCGGCGATTCCTTCCAGAAGATTCAGGGCATTCCGTTCTCTGCGCGCCGCACCCGGGTGTTGAAGCAGGATCCGACCAACGCGTCGATCGTGTATGCCGGAACCACGGAAGGTCTTTGGAAGACCAGCGACGCAGGCAAGACTTGGGTCCGTGTGAGCAATCCTGATGTCGTGGTCAACGATGTCATGGTCGATCCGCGCAACTCGTCGCGAGTCATGCTGGCGACCGATCGCGCTGGCGTTTTGGCTAGCGAAGACGGCGGCCACAGCTTCGTTACCTCGAATCATGGCTACACCCATCGCTACGTTACTTCAATTCTGGCCGACAAGAACGATTCCAACACCTTCTATGTGGGCGTAGTAAACGACCGCGAGATGGGCGGAGTCTTCGTTTCGCACGATGCTGGACAGCACTGGCTGCAGAAGAGCAAAGGCCTCGACGGTCGCGACGTGTTCACCTTGAAGCAAGCCAGCAATGGCGAGCTCGTGGCTGGAACCAATCGTGGGATGTTCATTCTGGCGCACAATGCCACCGAGTGGAGTCCGATTAACAACGTCATCAACCGCACAACTTCCTCGCGCAAAACCGCAAAGGGAAAAGCCGCGAAGACCGAAACTCACTCCATCCTGACGGCGCGGGTCAACGAAGTTGAAATCACACCCACCGCTTGGATGGCTGCCACTTCAGCCGGATTCTATACCAGTTCGAATCAGGGTAAGAGCTGGAGCGGCGGTCCGGTCATGGGCAAGCAGGATTTCGTCTCCGTGCAATCGAACGGGAACCTGATCGCCCTGGCCACTCGCAGCAGCGTTTTAGTTTCAACCGATGACGGCAAGAGCTGGCAAGACTCGAGCCTGTCTTCTTACGTGAGCAGCATTCGTGGCGTCACGGTCACTCCGGAAGGCCAGATAATGTTTGCTTCGAGAGAAGGCGCATTCCGCAGCCCGAACGCGGGCGGTGGATGGGAGCACATGCAGAATGGTCTCCCGGATAAGAACATCAGCTCGATCAGCTACGACCACAGCAACAAGCGGCTGCTGGCCACCAGCACCGAAACCGGCGTAGTCTTCGAGAGCATGGATGCAGGCCATACCTGGACCCGCGGTCCGGACACTGGCTATCCGCTGCGCAACATCAACGTGGTGCACGGCCGCTTTGTGGCCGCCACTCCATTTGACGGCGTCGTAATGCAACCCGAGAACGACGACCGCAGCGCGTCCACCGAGGTAAGTCGGCGCACCAACTAATCGACAACGAGCAGTAGAAACCAACGGAGGAGCGACGTCAGCGGCTCCTCCGTTTTGTTTTGTCTTTATTCTTGTTTCTCTATTTTGCAGGTCAAGGCGTGATCTCGAACACGATACCGTAGTTGAAAGTTCCCCCCTGACTGGTCGTGCCATATAAATTCCCATGGCTGTCGAAAACTAGAGTGCTGAAGGGATCGCATCCGTCGTTGTTGCCGGTGAAACGGTGCAGCACGGTCTCCTTCCAACCACTGCTGGAATGAGTAAGCTTAAAGGCGGTTCCGCAGGAGTATTCCGTGTCACCGATGGTCGTGCCATAAAGATTGCCTTCGGCATCCATCGTGAGCTGGGCCCAAGGTCCGACTCCCGAATTTGGAAAATCGTATAGCGTAGTCAAATTCCAGCGGCCTTTTGAAGAACTGAAACTATAGGCTGTTCCACCGCCCTTTTGACCGCCAAAGGCAGTTGCGCCAATAAGCTCACCGGACTTTCCGAAAATTAGCTGCGTCGGATCGCCTCCGTGTTTGCCGCCCTCAAAGCTGTACAGAGATTTCTCCGCCCAGCCGTTACCTGAGCGAAGCAACTCATAAATCCCACCATAGAAGTCGTTTGAAAGGTACGTAGTTCCGTAGATATTGCCGTCGCGACCCACAGTTACGCCACTATAGGGGCCGCCTTGAGAATCAAAGTCGTAGGTGGTCTTCGTCCAAACACCATGCGATCGCGATAGCTCCCATACGGTACCCTCTTCGTCGCTTTGTTCCGTCGTGCCATATAGATTGCCTGCTTTGTCGAAGGCAACGTTGCTAAGCGGGTAGAACCCGTCGCTGCCGCCTTGGAACCGGTGAAGAACACTCTCAGTCCATGCGCAGGATTGGCAGGCTTTTGTCGGGGGCTTCACCTTGAACACCACGCCGCACCCACTTGCGCATGATTGGTCCCCTCCTTGATTTGTCGTTCCGTAAAGGCTGCCGTCTGGTCCAAATGCTACCGGCGCATATGGACCGGCGCCGTCGTTGTTGCCGAGGAAAGCGTAGATGGTCTTAAAGATCCAACCCGACGCCGAGGGCGTCATCTCAAAAACCGTGCCACAGCCGATATTCTGTGGTGGACACGTTCCTCTACCGCCCAGAAAAGCCGTGCCATATAGGTTTCCGCTTTCATCGATAATCAAACCAGCAAATGGAGTACCTCCATCTTTCCCGCCGGTGAAGTTATGGATTATGCGGAACGTCCCGGACCCCGCATCTTGGGCAACAACCAGCGGAACAAACAAGAGCATCAGGAGCAGTGCAAACGTCAGTTGTAGATGAGGTGCGCGATTCGCACTCCGTGGTTCATTGGGATCTGTCATGGATTGTCACCCCTTCAGCTCCGAAGCTCGAACTGGCCCGAAGCTTGAACTGGAAAGACGGCCGAGCGGACGCAGCTTTGATTCCTCAACAAATGGAAAAGTTGCTTGTAGACCCATTAGGGAGTGACCTACGACGTCGTGCGCTCTCAGTTTTTGTGACCCGTTGCGTCATTTCATCAAAGCGCTTAAACCAGTCAAGAAGCCTGGGCGTTGTGATATCGACATTGCGCACTGTACCGGGTTTTGAGCACATTCGCCTGATTTCGTCAATCGACTCATTCTTGTCCCCCACATACACTGCTTTCTAGCGGTATAATGCGGCGCGACCTGCGGAGGTCTTCGGTTATTTGTCATCCCACGCCGAACGCAAGGTGAAATGAATGAAAAACAAGCTACCGTTGTTTGAATCTTGGTGGCGGCGGTTGGACTCGAACCAACGACCTACGGATTATGA
>CAVYQB010000045.1:0-11864 GCA_963770465.1 uncultured Acidobacteriota bacterium | reverse complement strand
CCGCTATTCCGCAAGAAACGCACCGCTACCGATCCGGAATTCTGTGAGGGATTGGAGATTCTTCTTGTATCCTCGGGTGACTGCGTATTCCTTCCCGCCTTTAACGCGAAGACCATACTTTCCCGTCGAGTACACCTTGATCTCTAACACAAACGCGGTATTCACGAGCGCAGATCGATGGATCCGAATGAATCCGTATGGTTTGAGCTTTTCTGCCACCACCGAGATTGACTCGCGCAGGAGGTAGGAGTCCGATTCCCGCTGCAGCAACACATAATTGCCCTCAGCTTGAACTGCGACCACATCGCCAGGATTGATGAAGAGAATCCTTCTTTTAGCTTTGATTGCGATCCTCGGGTACTGCGGACGAGACAGCTTCTGCAACTGCGGCAAAGCGTCGATCAATTTCGCAGCTTGCTCGCCCTTTGCTCTCCGAGAGGCCCGGTCCAGGGCCTCGCCGATCTGTTCGTTCGAGAAGGGCTTTAACACGTAGTCTACAGTGTGTTTCTCGAAGGCTGCGATCGCGTGTTCAAGGTGTGCCGTTACAAACACGATGGACGGTACCGGAAGGTCTCGTTTCCTAAGCTGATCTACTAGTTCAGCACCCGACAGGTCCAGCGTATTGATGTCGAGAAGCAAAACATCGTAGGAGTCCGTTTCCAGTTTCTCGAGCGCTTCGGGCGCGTCGTTGGCCGAATCGAAATGCTCCACGTCGCTCCTCGCCGACAGGATATTTGCCAGAGCCGTTTGGGCCACGGGTTCATCATCCACGATCAGGACGCGCATGGTTTCCCTCATCCATCTCTCCCGTCCGGTGTACACGGCTTGGCTGACCGCTCAGAACCCGGGCCTAAGAGCGATAGCCGGCAAGAAAGACATCCCACGCCAAAAAGCATCGACCCATTCTCTCGCATTGCAGTGTGTCCCTACCTGCTCCTGACTGGATCCGCCGTTCCATCCGACCACCAGCCTGCGGGAACCATGAATACGTCGATTGGTTCCGGAGCGCCACTGAACTGTGGATTCAGCATGACAGGGGAGTTGGACAGATCTGCCCCCCAAACAGCACCGTTCATGAGTGGAGTGTAAAACATCAAGTGAGCCATCCAGTTGTGGTGGCCGTCATCGCTGAGGTACTGTTCTTTCGACATCATGTAGGACATGGCTCCAGGCTCCAGAGGTGGTAGGACTTGCTTTGTGAATGTCTTCATGCCGTCGATAATCTGAGCTTTGGATTGACCGGCCAACACCATCTCCGTTCGTTTGTACGTCATCGGCAGGATGGTGCGGGCAGCCGGCGGATTGAAGCAAATCGGACCTCGAATTTTAGGGTTCCAAAAATTAACAGCAAGTTCACCATCGAATGGACCCATCCACCCTCGCTCCACGACGCATACGAAACCGTTCTTCCCTTTGACTGCGGTTTCGTACCCGTTCCGCCCGAGGACCAAGACCTCGGCATCGCTTGATATCGCCGCGGGCGCCGCACTCCGCGCCAGAGCAATCTCGGCATTTCGATCTGTCATTAAGTACTGGTCAAGCGGGGCCATGCTCGGATACGACGCTTTGGCGTTCTGCGCTTGCCCTTGCCACGCCGTGCTCAGCACGACCACCAGCGCGAAGCTTCCTAGTGCGATCGTCCTTACTATCTTTCGCTTCATTGATCTTCCCCTTCGATACCGACTTAAGTACACCTTCAAACCTATGATGCGGCAATCACCGCTGATCGTTGTACCGCATAATACCTACCAGTAGGTATGTTGGAGAGCAGCAACACATGGAGAATAGGCGAACCTACCATATGTTGCTCGCGCAAAGCCAGCGTGATAGTTACGAAGCATGTTAGAACCCTCAAAAAAGCGGCGGGCTAGCCCCGGCCTGCCGCTCGCGCTCGGCCGCGCGCCGGGCGCAGCGCCTCCAAATGGCGACTCACACTTCTTTGTCCTGATCGCAACATCCGGGGATCCTGCGAATTCTTTCCTAAAACAGCGTACCCCTCCCACGCCGCTAGCAGGAACGTAGCCGTTTCATTCGCGTTTATATCACTCCGCACCACCCGGCGTTTCTGTCCTTCGCGCAGTGCCTCCGCCATGGCGTCGTGCCAGTCCTTATAAACTCTTGCCGTCCTTCTGCGGAATCCCTCATCAAGACCTGACATCTCTTGAGACAGGTTAAGCAAGTAGCAGCCACGCTGAACGTCCTCTCTTTTCATCGATTCGGACTGAATAATGCGGATCAGAACGTCGATGGGGTTCTTGGCGTTGTGTAAAGGCTGCACCCACTTTTGGTGAACCTTACTTGCGATGACCTCGTCCACTACCGCATAGCCGAGTGCCTCCTTGTTATCGAAGTGGTAATACAACGCGCCCTTAGTCACGCCCGCTTTGGCCAAAATGGCATCCAGGTCAGCGCTCCGAAATCCTGAACGATGCATCTCCTTGAAGGCAGCCTTCAACAAGCGGCCCCGCGTGCGCTCTGGATCGCGCGGTGTGGCCCCACGGCGACTCGGTCTTTTTCTAGCAATTAACATACCAACTAGTATGCAGGTTTAAGAGTGCAGTTGTCGAGCGGAAGACGAACAAGGGTGAAGAACAGCTTCAATATCGCGAACCCAGTTCTAATTCTAGCCTACCGAATCTCACAGCATGTCCAGCGATCCCTACTGATATCCGTATGAATTGATCAGTGAGCTTGTTTTACTTTGTTTTCCATAACTGGTCAATTCGTCACTCTTTAGTCCCGGGAACACGCACCTGAGCATTGGAACCTCACGTATTTTCCTCCAAAGACGGCCCTCGGCTTGCCTTGTTCCAAATCAGCACTCTACGCGAGCGCACCCGCAACGTTTGTCAGCCAGTGACAGGCGGTCGCACGGAGCGGTCAGCATTCCGCCAGTTTCTCTCGAAAGAACTGGTTGAAGAAGAGAAACATGACAGAACGAATAATTGATTTTCATTTCGTCTTGTTCGCGCTGATGGCGGTGTCGCCGCTATCGGTGGCAAGTGCGGGTCTTGTCCGCTTCGGCTGGATTGATCCGCAGGACCAGTTTCTCAATTGAGTAGTTCGCGCCGAACTTTCGTTGTCCAGGAGAATTCAAAATGGCTTTCAATTTTCGAAACACGTTGATCACGTCGCTGGTGCTAGCCAGCCTCGTGGCGCCGGCCGCCTTCGCACAGTCGCTCATCTCTGGCGATATCGCGGGAACGGTCACCGACCCTAGCCATGCCGTCATCGCCAATGCGGCCGTCGACCTAAAAAGCGTGGACGAGGGCACAACCCAGAGCACTGAAACTAACGGTACCGGCTACTACCGCTTTTCCCTGTTGAAGCCTGGGAAGTATCAAGTCACCGTCAAGGAAACTGGCTTCTCCTCCGTCGGGGTTCCTGTCACGGTGGCCGTAGGCCAGACCTCGACTACCGACGTATCGCTGACTATGTCGGCCTCGGCGGTGACCGTCGAAGTCACCGGCGCAGCGCCGGTCATAAATACGACCAGCGCCAGCATCTCCACCCCGTATACGCAGCAGGAAGTTGCATTGCTGCCCAATCCCGGGGGCGACATTACTAATATCGCCCAGACTGCGCCTGGCGCCCAGATGAACAACACCGGCGGCTACGGCAACTTCACCATGAACGGCCTGCCTGCGACCTCGAACTTGTTCACCATCAACGGCGAGAATGACATGGATCCGTACTTCAACATCAATAACGCCGGCGCCACCAACCTGAGCATCGGCTCGAACGAGATTGAAGAAGCCACGGTGATCGCGAACGCCTACTCCGGCGAGTACGGCCAGTTGTCCGGCGCCCAGGTCACCTACGTGACCAAGTCCGGAACCAATAAATTCCACGGCAACGCCCAGTACTGGTGGAATGGGAGCACCATGAACTCCAACAACTGGATGAACAACAACTCAGACCCAGTGGTGCCGCGGCCGTTCTCCAATGCTAACCAGTGGGCAGGTTCGGTGGGCGGCCCCATTATCAAGAACAAGACCTTCTTTTTCTTCGACACCGAGGGATTGCGATTTGTTCTGCCGAACGTCATCGCGACCAATGTTCCCACCCCGGCCTTCGCAAACGCAGTTCTAAAAAATGTAGCCATTTTGCAGCCGGCCTCCCTGCCGCTTTTCCAGCAGATGATGAGTCTGTTTGCTAACGCGCCGGGTGCCGCCAGCGCCACGCCTCTCGCCCCGACGCCGGGAGATGCATGTTCCAGCCTAACTTTTGTGGGTGTTCCTGGGACTTTTAACCAGCCCTGCTTTGCCTCCTTCAATGCAACCCCGTCCGCGCTCGCGAAAGAATGGATTATCGCTTTCAAAATCGACCAGAACATCGGACAAAACGATAAATTATTCGGGCGTTACAAGATAGACCATGGTGTGCAGCCAAGCTACCTGGATCCCATCAACTCCAACTTCGACGCGCTGTCCAATCAGCCCTCCTGGGACCTCCAGTTGCAGGAGACACATATTTTCTCTCCCACGAAAACCAACGAATTCACCGCAGCTGGGAGTCACTATGTCACCCAGTTTGCGCAGAATGAAGCCAAAGCCCTGGCCACATTCCCGCAATCCCTGCAATTCGGGGGCAATACCATCCTTGGCCCACAGACTGGCACTTTTGCCGATATAGTCGGTGCGCAGTTTGATTTTCCCCAGGGCCGCAACGCCACTCAATATCAATTCATCGACAATTTCACCTGGACGCACGGAAACCACGGCTTAAAGTTCGGTGGCAACTTCCGCCGCTATGACGTCAGCGATCACAACTTCTTCTACAACAACGCCAGGACTTACTTTTCTTTGGCCGCCTCGGACGTAAATGGCAATCCGGTTAGCTCGCTACAGTTGATGGCGGATGGTTTGGCCGGCCAGTACCGGAGGGCTGATAACCTTGCCTCGAATGTACCAGTTGCTCTGTGGGGTCTTGGTGTTTACGGTATGGACGAATGGAAGGTAAAGCCCAACCTGACCTTGACGCTGGCCTTGCGCGTAGAGCGCAACTCCAACCCGGTTTGCCAGATCAACTGCTTTGCCATCTTCAAGAGCGATTGGTTCTCCCTGCCCAGCGTAGAGGCGGGCGTCAACGCCGGCAATGTTCCATACACGTCCGACATCAAATACAACCAGCACCAGGCCTACCCCGGGGTGGACGCGCTGGACTGGTCACCACGCTTCGGGTTTAGTTGGTCGCCTCGAGGCAGCGGGAAGCAAGTAGTGAGCGGGGGCTTTGGTCTTTTCTACGACAACCCTCCGGCTGGCATGGTGGATTTTCCCGGTCCCCTTGGCAATCCGCCAGTTTCGGTTCAGATTCGCGTCCGTCCGACAACGGGCACGCCAGCCTTCGATCCTGGCCCGAACGGCTCGCCCAACACTTGGAGCCAATCTGCCGCGGCCTTTAACAATGGCTTTGCCAGTGGCGGGACCTACACCCAGATCGCGAATTCCTTGCTGCCCTTTGGAGTGAATTTCGCTCCTCCCACTTTCACGAATATCGCGGGAACGATTCACGCCCCAACTTGGCAGGAGTGGAACCTGCAGTTCCAGCAGCAATTGACTAACTCCACCGTACTGGTTGTGAACTACGTTGGGAATCACGGCATTCGCCTTCTGTATACCAACGGTTTTTACAACGCCTACGATGGGAATCAGATCTGGCCGGCGGGTACCCTCCCAGCGGCGGCTCCGGTGCCGAACTACGGAGTTGTTTCACAGGAGCAGAACGGCGCGGTATCGAATTACAACGGTCTGACCGTCAGCCTCAGGCGTAACTTCGCAAAGTGGTTTTCCGCCCATGCGAACTACACTTGGGCGCACAACCTGGATGAACTCTCCAATGGCGGCCTCTTCACTTATGGAGATTCTCTCCCCCTCAACCAACTTTGCCCCCAGAGCCTCAGGCAGTGCAACTACGGCAGCTCGGATTATGACATCCGCAATAGCTTCAATGCTGACTTTGTCGTACATCCGTCCTATCACTTCAACAACACCTTCATGAACTATGCGTTCGGTGGATGGGAATGGTCAGGAAAGATGTTCTGGCGCGGTGGCCTGCCGTTCTCGGTCGTCGACGGTAACTTGAATGGCGGAGTCGTCAACGGAACTGCAACCGTCTTGGCTACGCCGATCATCGGTGGCAATGCCCCCGGGCTGAGTCAATGCGGCGAAGGAGCTGCAAGTATTGTCGGCACCGCGACGCCTTGTCTGAACGCTGCGGCATTCTACGACTCTTCGCAGACCTTCACGGCTCCAAACGGCTTCTCGACCCAACGGCGCAACCAGTACACTGGACCGCGTTTCTTCGATATGGACATGAGTCTGTTTAAGACCTTCAAGATCACTGAAGGTGTCCAGTTCGGAGTCGGCGCTCAGGCGTACAACGTGCTCAACCACCCGAACTTCCAGAACCCGGACAGCACTCTGGGCGACTCGACGTTTGGCCAAATCAGTGCCATGCAGCCAATGCCGACCAGCCCGTACGGCGTGTTCCTGGGATTCGATTCCTCGGTTCGCGTCGTCCAGGTGTCTGGCAAGATCATTTTCTAACCAGTTCGTAAATCGCGAATTGCGGATCGGCATAGGGGGACGGGTCGCCCCGCCTCCCCTGCCACACCACGTACATGCGGGTCCGCATACGGCGGTTCGGCGGACTAAGCTAACATCGCACGACCATGGGTGGAAGCCCGAGCTTGGCAAAGTACTTCCACAAGAGTTCTCGAATCCGCGAAACCGCGCAGTTTGTTTCACGCGGTTGAGCGTCGACGATTCGGACGCTCCACCTGTTTTCTCTGTGGTCGGCGGCTCAGCCCCAAGAACCGCTCAGACGAACACGTTATCCCCAAATGGCTACAAAACCGCTTCTCGCTGTGGAATCAGACCTTGACTCTTCTGAATGGGACTCGCATCCCCTACCGGAGTTTGACGATTCCATGTTGTATCGAATGTAATACGCTTCGCCTGAGTCCAATCGAAAACAAAGTCAACACTGCAACTCTCAAGGGCCACAAGGCTGTCGCGGCGCTCGACCCGCTAACGATTTTCCTTTGGCTAGGGAAAATATTATATGGGCTTCTCTACAAGGAAATGTTCTTGGTCAGAGACAGAAAGTCGGGACGAAGAGCGCCAATTGTGAATAGGCGCGACTTAAAGACATTAGCTTTGCATCACTTATTCCTACAAGCGGCGCGTCTCCCGTTCAAGTTCGACCCCGCAATTCCAGCATCCATTTTCATCTTTAGACTGGCCGCACCTGCTGACGTGAGATTCCGATGGGATTTTCGTAATTCCCTCCCTCTAATGACGATATCTTGTAGGGTTGGGGATGTTGGGATTCTAGCTGCTCTTCAAGATGGTGGGGCGCAGCGCGATTCAAAGGACGCTTTTTGGAGACTCTATCAGAAGTACAAACTGCAGCCACTTCACTTCACAGAATTAACCGCCGCCTTTTTCTATTCTGCCTCGCTGGTCAATCGCGTGCCAAGTTCATGATTGTTGAGTCTCCGCAATCCCCGCATCCGGTGCACGTTGTCTAGCTTCCCATGCTGGGCTTTTCGCTAAAACCGATTTTTGACGATTGGAATCAAGAAGGATTCGCGAGGCTCTTATCACAAATGATTGGTCTTCCATTTGAGCAAGTGTTCGTCCCGCCAACAGGCGTTGCCTCTTGGTTGCACGATGCAAAAGGGCGTATTCATCTGCGCCACGTGCGCAGCCCGGATAGTGGAAGATTTCAGTAATCTTTAGATTCGATTGCATGACTCAGGAATCGCCCCATTACGCTGATAGCGCGGTAGTGTCCTGCCTCAGCTGGAAATGGAGAAAACGTTCGTCCGTTAAGATAATGGAGCGAACGTATGAGGAAAGAGCGCAAGCACTACACTGCTGAAGAGAAGGTTGCCGTTTTGAGGCGGCACCTTTTGGACAAGGTGCCAATTTCGGATCTGTGTGAAGAACTGAGTCTGAAGCCGACGGTGTTCTACCGCTGGCAAAAGGAGTTCTTCGAGAACGGAGCGGCGGCCTTTCAGGCTCAAGAGCGTCCCCATCGCCAAGTGGAGGAGAAGCAGAAACGGATCGAGTTCTTGGAGAAGAAAGTGCAGACCAAGGACGAAGTCCTGGCCGAACTGATGGCCGAGCACATCGCGCTAAAAAAAAGTCTTGGGGAGCTTTGACCAAGCATTGGGTAGCGCATGATGTGCGGGATCAAGTGGTGGATTTTGTCCGATGCTGGTCGGAGAAGAGCGAGATCAGCGTCGGGCGATTCCCGCAGTGGCTGGGCATTGGGGCCAGTAAGTTCTACGACTGGCGCCAGCGCTACGGGCGAGTGAATGAGCGCACAATGGTTGGATTCCCCGGGATTTCTGGTTGGAGCTGTGTGAGAAGGAAGCGATCATTGATTTCCATCGGAAGAATCCGTTGGAGGGCTATCGGCGGCTGACGTTCATGATGCTTGACGCTGATGTTGTGGCGGTCAGTCCGGCGAGCGTGTGGCGAGTGTTGAAGCAAGCTGGGCTGCTCTCACGGTGGAAAGCCAAGCCGTCGCGCAAGGGGACCGGTTTCGACCAGCCGCTTCAGCCGCATCAACATTGGCACATCGATGTTTCCTATATCAACGTGTGCGCTACCTTCTATTACTTATGCAGCGTGTTGGATGGATACAGTCGTGGCATCGTTCATTGGGATCTACGGGAGTCGATGAAGGAAGCCGATGTTGAAGTGATCCTCGAACGAGCCAAGGAGAAGTGCCCGGAAGCGTAGCCGCGAATCATCTCCGACAACGGGCCGCAGTTCATCGCTCGGGACTTCAAGGAGTTCATTCGCATCTCCGGCATGACGCACGTCCGAACCTCACCTTACTATCCGCAGTCGAACGGAAAGCTGGAGCGCTGGCACAAGTCACTAAAGAGCGAGTGCATTCGGCCGGGAACACCGCTTTCGCTGGACGATGCCCGGCGCCTCCTGAACGGCTACCTCGAGCATTACAACAACATCCGCTTGAACAGTGCCATTGGCTACGTCACGCCGAAGGATATGCTGGCCGGACACCAGCGCGAGATTCACACTGAACGGGACCGGAAGTTGGCAGCGGCTCGGCGGCAGCGCCAGCTCCGTCGCCAGCAAGCGGCGTCGCTACAAGCTAATCTATGCTCGTAGGTGACTGGCACATGCCGATTCGTAAGTCGCGAGTTGGTCTAGGCCTTTATTGACCATCCTTCACTCGCTCCAACTTCCACGGCTTAGGAGTGGGGACGTCGGGTGGCGCGAGTATCCGAAGCTCTGCCTGATCGGGTCCAGTTAGTTTCATCTCAAATTGAATAGTATCCTCCGAATCTTTTTCCTTTATAGTGATCCGCAGTATCCCGCTCGCAAGCGTGGCTTCCACGATAGGGTCAGGATCGCTACTGTCGGTTGCATGCGCGCTTGTAAGTTCGCCGTCTTTGTCCACTTCGATATCGGCGCCACGCACGCTCCCGGTCAGCTTGCCCTGTTGTTTCTCCAACTTGATCGTTTCGAAGACTTTGCCTTTGAATCTTGCCTGCCAAGTGCCAACAAATGGCTGCAGATTAGCGTCCGTGTTGTGGGGTTGAGTGACCTGAATGGAATACCCCGATACTCCGAGACACGTCGTGATTAACAGTCCCGAGGCGCCAAGGGCCGAAGCTCGTGCCCATGTCTTGCGGAAGCGATTGGCTTTTGCGAGTACATTCATGATGCGATCCTCCAGTGTGTTTGTGTCGAATAGTCCCAAAGCATACCCAACAGTTGCCGGACGCTGGTTCGCGGCCATGGACTGGGCGATGCTCAAAAGGGAGCGGGCGTATTGCGTACGTGTGGATAGGCATTCCGCCGCGATCTCGTCGCAGGCTAGTTCCCGTGTTTGATCGATGCGCGCCTTGATCAGAGCAGCGGCAGGATGAAAGGAGATGGGCAAAATTAACAGTTCGCAAACCAGATTCAGAAGGAAATCGTGCCGCCGGATGTGCGCCAATTCATGACCCAGGACGGAAGAGAGCTCATCCTCCGATGCTTGCGAGAAGAACCACTCCGGCAAAACCAGAACGGGATTGTGGATTCCCAGCGTTGCTGGACCCTTTCCTTCCAGTGACAACAATATAGGTACGGGTTTCATGCCCAGCAGCGAGTGACATTGCTCGACCACAGTTCGCATCGCCGGCGGTATCTGCGGCTCGCTTGACTCACGTAACATTGCCCGGAGTGACTGCCATCCGCGATAGAGGCGAACTGCTCGATAGAAAATGAAGCCTAAGTAAAGCAGTGCGACAAACCGAACCCAGAGCGGGCCGAACTGTACCGGATGGCCGCCATGCCGCATGCGCCGCCAGAGTGCCCAGGAGGAGGCGCCGCTAAAACCTGTTTCTGCCTGCTGAACCGTGCTCGCTGCTGCGACAGACTCGGAACTTGGCTTGTCATTGTTTCGAGAACCACGCAAACTCGCAAAGGGAAGCAACATAGTAAGCAGCAAAGCCGCAACCCACAATGCATGCCGATGCGAAGAAGGGCCACGACGCAATGCTCGCGAAAGAAGCACTGTGACTGCCGCGATGACGCATGTCATCCAGAGGGCGTTCGTCACATACGTGACAACGATCTCATTAATCGGATTCATTGGGCTTTTCCCTCCTTGCCGCGCTCGTGCTCCTCTACCAAACCGCTCAACTCCTGAAGTTTTGTGGGATCGAGTTGCTCGTTCTTGACGAGGCTCATGAGGAGACCGTCCACCGAACCGCCAAAGAGGCGATCAATCATGTCCCCGATTGCGTTGCTTGCTGCCTTCTCTCTGGTCAACACTGGTGCGTAGTCGTACGCCCTGCCCCGCAATCTCCGCCGTACCCTTCCTTTACGATGAAGAACGTTGAGCATCGTCTGCACGGTGGTGTACGCCAGTTTCGGCGATCCGGCAAGTTTCTCTTGGACCGATTGGACGTTGGAAGGACCGCAGTCCCATAGCACATTCATGATCTGCAACTCCAGAGGCGTGAGTTGCTGCTGGGATTTTCGTTTGCCGCCCATCTCGATCTCCTAACGTGTTAGGACAATAGCGCCATGAATTTGGCTTGTCAACTAAAAAGTTAGGAGATACAGTTGAGCGGCCCTCATGTTGCAGGGCTCCGGGGAACGAGCCGTGACCAAACGCTCTCTCTGTGGGACAATCCCACAAACCGTCGATGCCGAGCTACAATAACTTGGCCATGTGAAACGGAAGCGGGCACTGCAGGGATGCAACCATGCCGAGGGATAGCGTGGCGGGGCTCATCGAGCCGATGCTTGACGGTGCGGGAGTTTGTTCTCTCGCACCGATCAGAGAGATCGGACGATAGACTCCCAATGCCTTGAAAATCCACGCCCCGAAGGGGCGGAACCTACACTAACGGAGAGCGTTGCCCCTCCATTTCAGGCTGAGCCAGCACATATCTTCTAAACATTATGTGGTGCGGTCCGTCCGGATCAAAATTGATGTAACCAGATTTGCTGGTATCAAATTCCGGCATGTCCTGTGTGCCAACATTCTCCCATTGTAGTTTGTCACTCTTCAAGGTGATCGCGATCGAAACACCCTTAGAATCGTTCCACTCTTCCAATATGATCTGGATTTCAAGATTCTCAATAACACTACGCAGCATTTCACGAAATTCTTTTTCCCATGGATTGCCGACCGTCTGGAAGTCGTGGCAGGTACCTATCAGGGTGATTCGCTTGACCGGTTCCATTTGTCTTTCGTTAGTTCAGTGATCCACTTTGGCCGGAGTGCGCCGTTCAAACATTGTCAATTCAGACACTTCACGCGGATTCCCGAAGAGTGTAGCATTTTCCCCTCATGCCCTTATAACCCGTCAACGTGTTCGC
>CAVYQB010000044.1:0-85998 GCA_963770465.1 uncultured Acidobacteriota bacterium | reverse complement strand
GTAGCCGTCCGCATCTAGTGTGACCCATTCAGTGGGGAGAAGCAAACAAACTTCTCCCCATAAATTTTTGAGGCAGGCGCTGAGCCATTTAGATCCCAGATTCGCTAAGAAGGCGAAAGGCTGGGGCACGCACTTGCCTCATATTTCAGTTCGCGCCTTTTGGGCATAGCCGAGCCGCTCAGTATCGATACCTCCAGCGTCTCCTGCGCTAAGCGTCACGCGGTTAGTGTCCACGCCTCCGGGTTCTCCTGGATTGGCCTCTGCGGCGATTGTGTCTTGACCGGCCACACCACCGGGTTGCTTTTCTTCTAGGCTAAGACGAATTGCACTCTTATTTTTTGACCTCGGCATACGATCTCCTTCCTGGTTCCGTGTTGCTCTGATCGAGTATTTACGGTTTTCTACTGTTTCGAGCTATTTGAATTCCCTGCTTTTTTCTCGAGGCTCTCTACTGTGATATTCCCCTGAGGCTTATGCTTGCGTGCCTTCATTTCGACCCGGTCGCCATAGTGCCCCTTAACCAAGTTTCTATTTGTAATGGACCATTCTTGTCCATCGTCGCTTTTAAACCTTTTTCCGTCCTTGCTAATTGTGCCGGTAATGGTGTCGACGCCTCCTGTGCCGCCAGGATCAGATTGACCCATACCCCGCGGGCTCTGCGAGCTAGACTCCTGCCCACACGTACTACCGCTGGCCGGAGTTGGTAATGTCCAAGCGATATCCGAGGAGCACGCAATAACTGCTAACGCTAAAGCAAGTACAACTGTAGACATACAACACACTCCTTTTCTACCCATGCCACTTCGCCAGATACGAAGCGGGAATGGCGAGAACACATGGTGCCCAAAACGTGAATAGTCTGCCGAACTGGACAAGCGCAAAGTAGCTTGCAAAGGTCAGCAGCGATAGAAAGAAAACCGATCGAAATAACGCTCGATTTGGCGAGTGGGTCTTGTCGAATACAACCGCAATCACCACAAGGCAAATAAATGCGGCAGCCGCCCCACCCGCTGTGCTCAGACTCGTAAAATACCGGTCGTCGAGCAGTGACTCGATGTAGTTTGCTTGGAGCACGACTCCAGGAACATGCCCAACCACACTATCGTGTGGGTCTCTCACAGCGTCGCCCACGACCACGATTCTGCGTTGCAGGTGCCACTCGGCAGGGCTGACATTCTCATCCAGAATATGTGCAGCGTCTACAGGATCAAACGCTTGCTCTGATATGAAACTGGTGAACGGGTTTTCCTGGCCATTCAGTTGTGGTTGATTTTTCAGGGTTGGGTCGTACAATATTGCCGCGGCGAGAGCAATAGTAGGCAGTTCCTTGCTGTCGCGCATCCATCGACCATTCTTCTTCTCAAATACTGGCCAGTAGGTGGGGATACGACGCGTGTCGCAATCTAAACGGTAAAGCCCAGTGACTACTGTAGAGCCATTGGCGGCAATATCGCTCGGCCAGACGGCTTGGTCATCGGAGCCAAAGCCTGCTTCCTTCAGCGAATCGAGTTCCGCCTTATGCGCATCTTCAACCTCCTGTAACGTCGAAGAAGCGAGTGCGAACACAACTGGTGCCTGGTTAGCAGCTGACTGTATCGAATCCCTCAAGGTCTGGGTCTTCTCCCCGCAATCGTGTGGGGAAAAAGAATAGTCGAGAACAATCATCATCGGCCTAGTCTCGGCGATACGTCCGATCAATTTTGCGAGGAGCAGCCGATATTCACACGCGTCCTGGGGCGGAGTGACGGTCACTAGGCGCACAAAGTGCGGCTTTGGTTTCCTGTACCCTAGGGTTACCACCCGTTGATACCAAGTGCGTGCCTTAACTAGGCCGCACGCCTCGCGGCCAAACAATTCGTCCCAATGGGAAAAGGCCACGTCGGTAATCAAAAAGAGTAAATACACGCTCAGCGTTATCAAGCGTCCACGATTACGTCCTGTCGCGCCCGAAAGCACGGGAGTAGGCCCTGCATTACGGGCAGTATTTGCCATGGACGTTATCCTCTACCTATACCTAACGGTTCGAACATAGAACCCTAGGCAGTCAGACCACTAGCAGGTGCCGACCGTCGGAAGAAGGGAAACACACCCGCGACCCTCTAAGCTTGAAGACGCCCGTGCAGTCACACAAAAAAACCCTGCGACGTCTCGAGGGTATTCAGGAGGGAAGGAACTGACACTACTCACGGAGACGACGCCCCCATTATCTTCTTGGAGATGGTCTTGTCAAGAGAAATCTTTAGACCTCTGGCGATCATGCCGGGCTCGAACCTTTGCAAGGCGATGTGGGTGTACGTGCGGTCTGGACCGGTATTACATAGGAGCGGACGCGAGATCGAGCCTCACCAGAAGAATCGGGGCGAAGCGAAGCCATCACAGATGCAGCCAGGTTGCTGCCGCTCCAATCGCAGCCCCGCCCAGCACCAGCCACACGGAATTAATCCGATAACGAAGCAGCAAGAAAAAGCTCAGTCCGGCAAGGACCAGGGTTGTCCAATCTACAACCGCAGCGCGAAAAAGTTGCCAGGTCACAACCGTGATCAGCGCCAGCGCGGCCACATTAACTCCGTCCAAGACCGCTCCGGCAAGCGGTGAGTGTCGCAAACGCGGAACCAGCGGGCCGCTGATCGCGACGAAGAAAAATGCCGGAAGAAAAATTGCAATCGTCGCAATCACCGCGCCCGGAACCCCTGCCAGCAAAAAACCGATGAAAGTTGCAGTCGTCGACAGCGGCCCCGGAGTCACTTGTCCCATGGCAATGGCGTCGAGCAATTGCCGTTCACTGATCCAACCGAGGTGGGCGACCAGGTTCGACCGAATCAACGCGACTAAAACATAACCGCCGCCAAAAAGGATTGCGCCAATCTTCAAAAACACCAGAAAGAGCGCAGTCAGGCTGAAAGGCGCGGCAACACTGGATCCGGCAGCAGCGCCGGTCAAAGCGGTTCCGCTGGTGAAAAAAGTCGCCACCGAAGACGATCGCTTTCCCGAGCGCAGCCAAAATACAATTCCGGTCAGCAAGCCGCCGCCAGCCAGCACCGCTAGTTGATCTACGCCGAGTACGGTCGCCAGTGCGGCAAGCGCACCCACGGCAGCAAGCCAGGCCGACTTAACGGCCGTCTTCGCCAGCTTGAACACCGCTTGCACAATCAGAGCAATCACGATGGGCTTGACTCCATACATGACGCCCGTCACTTCCGGCAACGAACCAAAACGCACATACGCCCACGCCAGCGCTGTAACCATGACTGCCGACGGCAGAATAAAACTCGCACCCGCAACCAGCAATCCGGGCCAGCCAGCGCGTACCCGGCCAACATGGATCGCCATCTCGGTGGAGTTCGGCCCGGGGATGAGATTGGTCGCACCGAGAAAATCGAGAAACTGTTCGCGCGTGAGCCACTGGCGGCGCGAGACAACCTCATCTTCCATCATCGCAATGTGCGCAGGGGGTCCGCCGAAAGCCACCATGCCGAGTTTCAAAAAGAGTCGTGCGAGTTGCGCAAGAGAAGTGGGACGCGCATTCGATACTTTGGACTCGGAATCTCTTATCGTGGCAAACGGTTCGTGCAAGTTAAACCTCGTTCAACATGATCGGAGAATTGTAATCAACCGGCGCGATGGGGAAGAAGAATGGGAGCGTCGCCAGGGATCTCGTTGTACAGCTTAGGTGTGGGCGTGCGGACTTTGTGCGGGATTCTTCTGCGGCGGCGGAGGAGCCTTGATCACTTTGACTTCGAACTCCACCGGCAACTGCTTCGGAGGAAAGCAGGCAGCCTTATCGCAGGCCTGATATCTTAATCGTCCGCGAATCTCATACTTTCCGGGCAGCATGGTGGCCAGCGGACGCACCTGGACCGAAAGGTTAAATTCTCCGCTATAAACGCTGAGCTTCTCATCCGGCGCAAACGCGAAGCTCATTTCTTCTCCCAGCGGATAAGTAATTTTCCCGACAACGATGTCGGTAGGCACATCAAGTTTCAAAGTCGTGGGAATGAGATATTCCGCCGCGGGTTTGTTGGAGTTGATGTGGAAACCTGAACCAACGTGAAATCGCAACTCCACGTCAGTAGCTTTACCTCGAACGACGGTAGTGACTGGCGCCGCCGACAGCGTAACAGATGGCGTTTTCCGTCCCAGCGAATCCTGCGCCGCAAGGGTCGCGGCGCCAAGCAAGAATAGAAAAGCGACTTTGGTAATGGAGTTCAAATCTATTTTTGTGTCTGTGCCACAGAGTTCTGGCCGACAATTTTCTTGATATCGTCCTCGATCTCTCCCCGGCCTTTTAAACCAAAAGCCTTGTCGACGATTTTTCCGTTGCGATCAATATAAAACGTCTCCGGCAGAAACTGCACCCCGCCGTACGCGTCTCCCACAGATTCTTTCCCAATGAGAATTGGATAATTCACCTTCATGCTTTTGGCGAAATCAGCGATGTCCTCGGTCTTAGCGTCATCCATGGCCACGCCGAGAAACTGCACTCCCGCGGGCGCGTACTGTTTTTGAAAATCGACGAACCAGGGCATCTCGATTTTGCATGGTCCGCACCAGGTCGCCCAAAAATTCAAGACCACGGGTTTGCCGCGGTAATCGGAAAGGTGAACCGTCTTCCCATCGAGAGATTCCAACGCGAAATCGGGAGCGGCGCCGTTTTGCATCTGTCCGGACCCTGATTGCCCAGGCCGCTTCGCCAGTTTGAAGCCGAACACTAACATCAGCGCCACCACCAGGGCGACGCCGATGATGACAAAAGGATCACGTTTCACAGAAAGCTCCAATTACAACGCAAAGCGGTTTAGAAACGACAAATAGTTCGAAATAATGGTAAAGCGTCCGATCACCAACAAAACGCCCAGAGCCACTAGTAACGCTCCACTGGCTACTTCGATAGCATGCATATGAGCGCGGAAGCGGCTGTAAAACTTCAAGAATCGTTCCACGCCGAGAGCCGTCAGCAGAAACGGTACCGCGAGTCCCATGGAGTAAATCGCCAGCAGCGCGACTCCTTTTGTAATTGAATCCTGCGCGGCGGCAAAAGTCAGGATGACTGTCAGTACCGGCCCTACACAAGGCGTCCAGCCAAAGGCGAAAGCGAAGCCAATCACAAACGCACCCCATGCGGTGCTGCCACCTTTCACGCTGTGAAGGCGCGCGTCCGTATACAACGCTTTGATTTTGAAAATGCCCGTAAGGTGCAATCCAAACAAAATGATGACAACGCCCGCAACCTGCGCCAAGGTTGAGCGATAGCGCGCGAGCATCTGACTGACCTCAGTCGCGACCGCTCCGAGAGCAATGAACACCACGCTAAATCCCAAGATGAATGCAATGGAATTCAGCATGACCTTGCGCAACAACTGCGACTCTTGCGTCTTGAGTTGCTCCACGCCAACGCCCGAGATCAGCGAGACATATCCCGGCACCAGTGGAAGCACGCATGGCGACAGAAACGACACCAAGCCAGCGAGGAAAGCCGCGATCGGAAGAGGTAGGCCAGTCATTACAGAGTCATTCTACCTGCCAAAGGCATCGGCGCGGGAATAAGTGCGGCGATCATAATTAGGTTAAGGTAGTCCCGGATGTCCTCGCCCCGGGCGTCCATGCCAACAATAGACTCGGTGAGTTGGACAAAAGCTTCGAATCGCTATGTAAAAGTTTTGTCATACGGCTGGCCAACACGACCGTGTCACCGCTGATGCCGACGGAGGTGCCGCAGAACTGACCGAACTGATCGTTAGAGGCAGTCAGCTTCGCCAATTGCACCCAGGGATTTTGTTGCGCATCCTTGGTATGGATAGTGGCCCCATGCGCTTGCACGCGAGGCAGGCTCGACAAATGCCGGGTCGTCTGTTGGCCGTGGGTGTCTGTCGCTAAGAACAGAACGAGGAAAGTTAGGAATGCTGCTGAGGTGCAGCGTGACAGCCATTTTTGCATTGCGACCTCCCGGCATTCCAGGCACGGGTTCCGGTTCGGCTGCGCGCAATTGTGTGCTGGGCCTTGTCGTGTGTCAAGTAAATATTCAACTAAACGACTTCCCGCGCCTACATCGGTTTTAATGGGGTGTTTTCTTTCTTTTTGGTGTCTTCTTGCTTTGAGAAGGCGCGGGGTTTTGCAGCCGGGGTTCAGGGCTGACGGATGAGGGAGCCTCAACGAGAGCCTTACGGATCAATGCCACGGGGACCGCAGCGGTCAACACGGCGCGGTTCTTCTGCGATTGAATTTTCAGACTATCGAAAAATGCCTTCATGTCGGCGTCGGTGCCGGGCGCGGGAACTGTGCTTTCGGCGCTACGAAAAAGATTGAGATAGGTATCGACGCGTGCCGCCACTTGGCTGGCTTCCTCATCACTTCCAGTAATCGCCTGCGCCTTAAAATGCACCGCTCCGAGGTAACGCACCGAGGCCACAACGGTCGCCGGCTTGGCGAATAGAAATGACCAACCCACTGGGCCGGAAACTGAACCTCCCGCTGAGGGTTGAATCTTGAAGATGGCCCAGCCGAGGCTGGCCAGCGGAACGTCTTTGTAATACTGGCGCAACAGCGCAGGTCCGCCGAATGGCGAAGCCAGCTTGCGCGACCGCTGAATGATTCCCCGAATGACTTGCGAGTCATCGAGATTCGAAGCTGCCACCGTGTCCACGCCCAGGATCGACACTCGAAGCGTGCGTCCCTCCAGTGGGATGTTGTAAATGTCCCGAGTCTGGTAACTGTCGACTGAACTCGAAATCTGGCGCAGATATGCGCGCAGCCGCTCGCCATCGAATTTCCCTGCAAAGACCTCCGAGAAGCGTGCCTGGGGGTTGCCGGCTTTCGTATCCAACGAGCCCCCGGAGTAGTGGATTGCCAGGGCAATCTCATCCAAGTCGCGCTCGAACTGAACTCCGGTTGCCTGAATGAATTGTTCGTAGTCGGGATCATGCGGTACGGGTGGCAACTCGCCGGTTAGGTTGGCGCGGCGCATCCATCCCAGGTTTACGTATACGAAGCCATCCGCAGCGGGGAGCAGGCGCGCAGCCTCGGGTGGGGCATGTTTGCGCAGTACGACGGCCAAGGCAACCGCCGCTATAACCAGCAGGACGGCCAGAATGAGGGGAAGGCGTCGTCGTATTCGCATGTAAGCGCGGCAATCCGGACTCAAAAACTGGACTACCGAGGACCTGGTCATGATAGCATTCGCCGGGTTCGCCGCCATTCTTTTCACGAAGGATGGCCCGGCACGTTAGCGCGTGACTTCGCTCGGATTTGATGTTAAAAATGTCGTCCTCAGAAAACTGGTGCATCTGGCGGAGGAGAAATCAATCAATGGGAAACAGGCGGCAACGCATTTTCGCGAATATACATTTGGCGGCGGCGCTTATGTTAGCAATGTTCTGCGCGATCACGAACTCACCGGCGCAAGCACAAACTTTCACCGTTCTATATAACTTCGATGGAGCGTCACATGGCGGCGATCCTTACGCAAGCCTGCTCCGTGATGCCGCAGGAAATCTCTACAGCACCGTGGGCTACGGAGGAGGTACTTCCTTCTCCGGCGGTGTGTTCCAAGTTGCTCCTGACGGTACCGAAACCATGCTGTATGACTTCACCGGCGGCGCCGATGGAGCGTTTCCATTTTCGCCAGTGGTCCGCGACAGCGCGGGTAATTTGTACGGCACAACTTCGCAAGGAGGCTCTGCCAACGCCGGTGTGGTGTTCAAAGTCGACCCCAATGGAACGGAAACCGTCCTGCACAGCTTCACCGGAGGAGCAGACGGAATAATCCCCATCGGAGGCCTGGTGCGGGATAAAGCCGGCAATCTCTACGGCACCACTTCGCAGGGCGGCACTTCCAACGACGGAATTGTTTTCAAGATAAGTCCGAGCGGCAAAGAAACCATTCTGCACACCTTCACCGGCAGCGCGAAAGACGGGAAGTATCCCAGCTACACGACTCTGCTAATGGACGCGCAAGGCAACTTCTACGGCGTAACCGAAGAGGGCGGATCCGCAGACGGCGGGATTTTATACAAGCTCAGTAAGACCAGAAAACTAACCATACTTCACAGCTTCACAGGCGGAACCACCGACGGATGCAACGTCCTGGGAACCCCGTTCATGGATGCGGCCGGCAACTTCTACGGCACTACATCTTCATGCGGCACCCACACCCTGGGAACGGTATGGGAAGTGAAGAAGGATGGAAAAGAGAGATTACTGCACAGCTTCGCCGGTGGAACGTCGGATGGCGAATACCCTCTCGCAGGCGTAATTATGGATGCGGCGGGAAATCTCTATGGCAACACGGAGACAGGCGGCACTTCCGACGTCGGAACGGTATACAAGATCAGCAAGACGGGCAAGTTCACCCTGCTGCACAGCTTCGACGGAACAGACGGGAAATTTCCCTACGGAAGCTTTGCGCAAAACGCAAAAGGCACAATCTTCGGCACCACGCAAAACGGCGGCACCATTGGCTACGGAACAGTGTGGAAGATTACCAAGTAGCTAGCCTGACAACCGGGGAAAATTCGGCTCACCCCCATGGTTGCACCCGGATTACCGTTATGGTACCTTTTAGAATTGTCCCGGACATCTGTGAGGGATTAGAGGGATATATGCGCCCGCGAGGGCCCGTTGTCCCCGACTGCTGGCGTAGCTCAGTTGGTAGAGCATCTGATTTGTAATCAGAGGGTCGGGGGTTCAAATCCCTTCGCCAGCTCCAGCATTGTATAGATTAATTATTGGATTGCCCGGCATTTTTAGTCGCAGGATCGGTTCCGGAACACAGAGCGTTTTGCGCGGCGCGGCGGCGTAACAGATTTTTCCCAACAGCACTCCATAAGGAATTTTTCCAAGTGTGGTGTTTGCGTGCAAATGGATTTTTGCGCGCACTCTGATTTGTCTATTGGGTCATTGCCTCGCTGTTGCATCATCCTCCGCGCATGCCGGGAAGTTTGCACAGGTGGGTGAGTGGTTAAAGCCAACAGACTGTAAATCTGTCCCTCCTTGCGAGGTACGAAGGTTCGAATCCTTCCCTGTGCACCAGGAACTTGAGGCGTTATGCGGGCGTGAGCGAAGCGGGAGCCCGCAGCCGAAATCCCGAGCGTAGTGTGCGAGGGATCTGCAGGCGGGAACGCAATTGAAATCCCCGCGAGGATCTGAGTGAAGCGTTTACTGATTGCGCTGGCCGCGTTTGTCGCCTTGGGAATTTTGTCGTGGAGCACAATCAGCGATCAGCGAATTCGTTTGGCAACGCTGGCGATTCTCGCGATGTTCGCGCTGAAAACCTGGGTGCGCAGAAAAGATGCGCTGCATCCAGACAAAGAATAGCTGTACAGACGTAGCTTGCTACGTCTGATTGTGGCAGGCGGTTGGCCGATGTAGCTCAGTTGGTAGAGCACTCCCTTGGTAAGGGAGAGGTCATCAGTTCAATCCTGATCATCGGCTCCAGGAATTGTATAAAGGCGAGGCGCAATCGTGGTGAAGGCGCTGGGTTGGGCCGTTCCGATTGTTTGTGTTGCCTACTTAGTATTGCAAGTCGTGGCGCTAAGGCAACTCACAGGAAGGCGTCTCTCGAACGCATCGGGAGGCCTGGTGGTTGCGGTTTTGGCAGCATTTTGTTTGATCGATTCGCTCGTCGGTGCGACCGGCTTCGCTGTTCTCGAGGGGTACCTGATGATCGGGTTGGCCCCGGTTACGGCCGTGTATCTCGTGGTCTTATTGATTCAGGAGTCGCGACAGTAATTGCGGTGAATGTGTGTAACGACAGACGGGATTTCAGGGAGTTTGAGGCTGAGCGGGAGTAACTCAGTGGTAGAGTCACAGCCTTCCAAGCTGTTGGTCGCGGGTTCGATTCCCGTCTCCCGCTCCAGAATTTGGTTTTGATGGAGAACGGGTGTCTCGCGCGGCAGCCGCGCCGGGATGACAGACTGGACGACAAGGTTTGAGCTAGAAGCTAAAAGCTAGGAGCTAAAAGCTGATTTATGGCGAAAGAGAAATTTGATCGTAATAAGCCGCACTGCAACGTAGGCACGATTGGTCACATCGACCATGGCAAGACCACGCTGACGGCGGCCATCACCAAGGTTTTGCAGAAGCACAACCCGAAGATCGTGTTCCGGTCTTTTGATTCGATTGATAACGCGCCGGAAGAAAAAGCCCGCGGCATCACGATTGCCACGGCGCACGTCGAGTACGAAACCGCGAACCGGCACTACGCGCACGTCGATTGCCCGGGCCACGCCGATTACATCAAGAACATGATCACCGGCGCGGCGCAGATGGATGGCGCAATCCTCGTGGTCGCGGCGACCGATGGTCCCATGCCGCAAACCCGCGAGCACGTGCTCTTGGCTCGTCAGGTGGGCGTACCGTACATTGTCGTCGCGCTCAACAAGTGCGATGCGGTGGACGATCCCGAGTTGCTGGATCTGGTCGAGCTTGAAGTGCGCGAGTTGCTGAAGAGCTACAAGTTTCCGGGCGACGATGTGCCGGTAATCCGGCTGTCGGCGCTGGGCGCGCTGAACGGCGAAGCGAAGTGGGAGAAGCAGGTGGACGCGTTGATGGAGGCGGTGGACAAGAGCATTCCGCAGCCGGCGCGCGAGTTGGACAAGCCGTTCCTGATGCCGATTGAAGATATCTTCTCGATCTCGGGCCGCGGCACAGTGGTGACGGGAAGAATCGAGCGCGGCAAGGTGAAAGTCGGCGAAGAAGTAGAAATTGTCGGCTTCCGCGACACCCGCAAAACGGTCGTGACCGGCGTCGAAATGTTCAAAAAGCAATTGGACGAAGGCTTGGCGGGAGACAACGCCGGCCTGCTGCTGCGCGGCATTGGCAAAGACGATGTCGAGCGCGGCATGGTGCTGGCCAAGCCCGGATCGATCACGCCACACACCAAATTCAAAGCCGAAGTTTACATTCTGACCAAAGAAGAAGGCGGACGGCACACGCCATTCTTCAAAGGATACCGTCCGCAGTTTTATCTCAGAACGACAGACGTCACAGGCGTGGCAGAGCTGCCGGCAGCCACCGAAATGGTGATGCCGGGAGACAACGTCAGCCTGGTAATCGAGCTGATCACGCCGGTGGCGATGGAAAAAGGCTTGCGCTTCGCCATCCGCGAAGGCGGCCACACGGTAGGCGCAGGCACCATTAGCGAGATCGTGCAGTAAAGAAAGCGACAAGAAATACATAGATCCTTCGGCGACAAAAAGCGTCGCCTTCAGGATGACAGTTAGGTTTTAAGCTAGGAGCTAAGAGCCAGAAGCTAGGAGCTGTTTTCATGCCCCGAGAAATTATTACGATCCAATGCGGTGATTGCAAAGAGCGGAACTATTCGACCACGAAGAATCGGAAGACGACTCCGGACCGGTTAGAGATGAAGAAATTCTGTAAGCGTTGCCGAAAGCATACGCCACACAAAGAAGTAAAATAAGTCATTGAGTCAATGAATCATTGATTCAATGACTCAATAAATCTAGGGGCGTAAGCTCAACGGTTAAACTGTCGGTCTCCAAAACCGAACTTGGGGGTTCGAATCCCTCCGCCCCTGCCAGAGATCGAAGTGAGAACGAAGTCGGGTGGGGAGTGATGGGAGTCGAGACAAAGAGAATGGCAAAATCAATCGCAGCCGCCGCAGACGAAAATAGCCTTACAGGCCGGCTGAAGTCTTGGCCGGAGCGCGTCAAGACTTTCTACAGTGACGTGCGCACCGAAATGAAGAAGGTTACGACGCCTTCATACAAAGACGTGCAGGCCACGACCCTGGTGGTTATTATCACGGTTTTCCTGTTCGGAGTGTATTTCTGGGTCGTCGATAACACGATCGGCAGCGGCATCAACTACCTGTTCAAGTATCTGACCCGTCGTTGATGCCAAGGAAGGAAGCTGAAATCTTACAGCACGCTATGCAGGAAGAAAAAAACGAAACCGCAGCCAGCGCCGCAGAAACCCAACTGCCAGCGAACGCTGACGGCACTGCTGCCCCTGAGGCTCCGCGCAATCCCAATATGAAGTGGTACATCATCCACTCGTATTCGGGATTCGAGCGCAAGGTGAAGGAGTCGCTGGAGTCGCGCATTCAGGCATTCGGGCTGCAGGAGAGAATCGGCAAAGTGCTTATTCCCACCGAGTCGGTCACCGAAGTGCGCGGCGGCAAGAAATATACCAGCGAGCGCATGTTCTATCCCGGCTACGTGTTGGTCGAAATGGATATGGACGATCACGTATGGCATGTGGTGAAGTCCACGCCGAGGGTGACTGGATTCGTCGGCACGGGACAGCAGCCGACGCCGCTTTCCGAAGAGGAAGTTCAGCACATCGTGTATCGCGTGGGCGAGTCAAGAGACAAGCCCAAGCTCAAGGTCAAGTTCGAGAAGAACGAGTCGGTACGCATCACCGAGGGACCGTTCGCCAGCTTCACCGGAATCGTGGACGAAGTCAACGAAGACCGCGAGACGTTGAAAGTCATGGTCACGATCTTCGGTCGGTCGACGCCGGTCGAACTGGAATTCAATCAAGTGGAGAAAGTGGCGTAGACACGGTTTGGTATGGGCACATTCAGTGTGAAGTTGCGAGTGTGGAATCCTGCACAGCCGGGAGACGTGGAAGAATTGGACGCCTACGTCGATACCGGCGCCGCTTTCAGTTGGATTTCGCGTGCACGGCTGGAGTGCCTGGGTGTTCTGTCGTCCCGAAAGATGGGCTTTCGTACGATTGAGGGGCAACTGCTGGAACGAGACATGGCGACCGTCTATGTCGCGACCGATCAGTATTCCGTTCCTGACGTGGTCGTGATGGCTGAGGCGGGAGAGATGGAAGTAATGGGTGCGCATACCATCGAAGGGCTGGGACTCGCGGCCGACCCGGTACAAAAGAGACTGGTTCCGACGGTGATGTTGGCGCTGGCGAGTCAAATGGCAGGCGAGGAAATAATTTAATGGCAAAGAAAGCAACAGGTTCAGTAAAGCTTCAGATTGCGGCAGGCAAAGCAACACCCGCGCCCCCAGTGGGCCCGGCCCTAGGCCAGGCGCAGATCAATATCATGGAGTTCTGCAAACAGTTCAATGCGCGTACGAGCGCCAAGGAACTGGAAGGACTCATCATCCCGGTGGTAGTGACGGTTTATAGCGACCGTACCTTCACATTCATCACGAAGACGCCGCCAGCCTCGATTCTGCTCAAGCGGGCCGCGGGAATCGCGAAGGGATCCGGGACGCCGAACAAAGATAAAGTAGGCAAGGTCACGGCGCGACAGGTCGAAGACATAGCGAAACAAAAAATGCCGGACTTGAACGCCGCGTCGGTGGAAACCGCGATTAAGAGCATCCGCGGAACCGCGCGGTCGATGGGAATCGAAGTGATTGGGTAATCGGGTAATTTTGCAATTGGGTAATTGAAGACCCGCCCCGAGGGATTTCAAATTACTCAATTACTCAATTTCCCGATTACAAGATTGTCAAATTCACCACGGCTGATCGGAACAGAGTTCAGCGGTGGGAGACAAGGAAACGAACATGAAGAAGTCAGGGAAAAATATTACTAAAGCACGCGAGGCAGTTGAGAAGCGTCCGTACTTGATGAAGGACGCGGTCACGCTGCTGCAAAAAGTCAAGTACGCAAAGTTCGACGAGACGGTTGAAATCACCATGCGTCTCGGAGTCGATCCCAAACACGCTGACCAGATGGTTCGTGGCACGGTAGTCCTGCCGCACGGCCTGGGCAAGTCGAAACGAGTGCTCGTCATTGCCTCCGGCGACAAGATAAAGGAAGCTGAAGCGGCCGGAGCCGATTTCGTTGGCGGTGAGGAAATGGTCGAAAAGATCAACAAAGAAAATTGGACCGACTTCGACGCCCTGATCGCGACGCCAGATGTCATGAAATCCGTTGGCCGTTTGGGAAAAGTTCTTGGGCCGAAAGGTCTGATGCCCAATCCGAAAACGGGCACAGTCACTTTCGATGTTGGCAAAGCCGTTCAGGAAGTCAAAGCCGGCAAAGTGGAATTTCGCACTGACAAGACTGCGCTGGTTCACGTGCCGGTCGGCAAGATTTCATTCACTCCGGAGAAACTGATCGACAACGCTACGACCGTCATTACCAGCGTAGTCAAAGCCAAACCGACCGTCGCCAAGGGAAAATACGTCAAGGGCTGCTATCTCAGCTCCAGCATGGGGCCTGGCATTTCCATTGATACCAGCGCGGTTGAAGCTGCGGCGAAAGCCTAAGTGCTGAACTAGGTCGGGCGAGTCGCCCGTCTCCACACAGATACTAAGAGGATTCGAACATGGCTGTTACCAGAGCAAAGAAAACCGAGCAAGTTGAAAAGCTGAGCAAAGATTTGCAGAACGTCTCCAGCTTGATCGTGACCACTTACAGCAAACTCACCGTGGCCCAGGACTACGAATTGCGCAAGACTCTGCGGGCTTCGGGCGCGAAGTACACGGTGGTCAAAAACACTTTGGCAGCGCGCGCAGCCAAGGGAACCAAAGCCGAAGAGGTTCTGAAAGACCTTTCGGGCGTGACCTCGATCGCGTACACGTCGGGCGATCCCGTAGCATTGGCCAAGGCTCTTTCGAAATACGCTAAGGATAATCCGGAGTTTACATTCAAGTCGGGCGTGGTCGAAGGCCGCGTGATCTCGATTAATCAGATTCAGGCACTGGCCACCATGCCGTCGAAAGAGGAGATTTATGCGAAGCTCCTGTTCCTGATAAACGCTCCGGCGCAACGTCTGGTCACGGTGATGAACGCCGTTGGACGCGACATCGCGGTTGTGATCAACCAGGGCGTGGAGAAACAGAAGTTTACCAATAACGCGCCAGCCGGCGTTTAGGCGGAGATTTGGTAATTGCGTAATCGGGGAATTGAGTAATTGAAAGGCGCTTGTCTTCAAATTACCCAATTTCGAAATTGCTCAATTACTCAATACAAAAGGTTTCGGGGCGGCGAGAGCTGTCCGAAAAGGATTTAGTTGTCTTCGGTCGAGGGTTGCGCGGTTTCGGTCCTGCTGCGTGTCTGGCGCGGTGGTTCAGAAGCCTGGTCGCACTGGAAACTTTGACTGCGGATGGCAAAAATCAGCAATCGATACCTACAATTGGAGAAATAAAATGGCGGATCTGCAGCAGTTAGAAGAACAAATCGTGGGACTGTCGCTGCTCGACGCGGCGCAGCTGGTAAAGCGGCTGGAAGAGAAACTCGGAGTCTCGGCGGCAGCCGCGGCCCCGGTTATGATGGCTGGCGGCGGAGCAGCGGCAGGCGCGGCTCCGGCGGAAGAAAAAACCGAGTTCAGCGTCGTTCTGAAGGAAGTGGGCGCTAACAAGATCAATGTAATCAAGGCCGTCCGCGAAGTCACCAGCCTGGGCCTCAAAGAAGCCAAGGACCTGGTCGACGGCGCCCCGAAAGAGATTAAAGGCGGCGTTTCCAAGGAAGAAGCGGAAACCATCAAGAAAAAGTTCACCGACGCTGGAGCGGTGGTCGAAGTTAAGTAAAGTTCCCAAAATGGAGGACGGGCGTCTCGCCCGTCCATCCGGACCCAGGTCCGTCCATTTTCTTTTGTTATGTATCTGGTGAAGCTTTTGGAACGGTGGTATCATCTATATCACTAACGCCGCTTCCTGCTTCATAGAGTGACTGCGACCATCCAAGGTAACGAGCCCAGGAAGCGGGGGCGTGGTCGCTGACACGAGTTGGCAGACTGTTTTGCGGGCAGGGCGAAACAGGAACAGGCCTTTAGATACTGGCGCGGAAACGACACATTTCAACAGAGGCCATGCGCTGCAAACGGCGCCTACGGGGAGTCATGTCCCCGCAGGTGCATACCTGTCTTTGCCATTTTATTAGTTCTTAAAGAATACCCCGGCGCGGTTGACGCGCCTTCACATCAGCGGTTTTGGTCGCAGCCCAATTGCTGCGCATGAAAGTTTGGAGCATTCGAATGTCGAAAAGTAATGGGTTCCGTACACGATTTGATTTTTCCAAAATTCCAGCAACCATCCAGATTCCCAACCTGATCGAAGTGCAGAAGCGCTCCTACGATCGCTTCCTACAAATGGATCGTTTGCCCAGCGAGCGCGACGACGGCGGTTTGCAGGCGGTTTTCCAATCCGTGTTTCCTATTACGGATTTCCGCAACGTCTCGCAGCTTGAGTTCGTCGACTACGCCATCGGCAACTGGGAGTGCAAGTGCGGCCACTTAAAAGGTCTGCATCACCTGCGCTCCACTTGTAAGAACTGCGGCAACACCATTGTTACCGATCCGTTCCACCCCGGCGACGTGCTCTGCAGCAAGTGCGGCACCTACAACGCGAATACGCCCGACTTCTGCAACAAGTGCGGCGACCCGGTCGGCTTGCAGCTGAAATACGACGTCAGCGAGTGCGAAGAACGCGGCATGACTTACTCTGCCCCGCTCAAAGTCACCATGCGTCTCACGATTTTCGATAAAGACGCAGAGACCGGTAATCGCTCCATTCGCGACATCAAAGAACAGGAAGTTTTCTTCGGCGACGTTCCGCTGATGACGCAGAACGGCACGTTCATCATCAACGGCACCGAGCGTGTCATCGTCAGCCAGTTGCACCGTTCGCCTGGCGTCTTTTTCGAGACTGCGAACAATCGCACCTACTTCCTCGGCAAGATCATTCCGTACCGCGGTTCATGGGTCGAGTTTGAATATGACCAGAAGAACGTTCTCTACGTACGTATCGACCGCAAGCGCAAATTCCTGGGAACAATTTTCCTGCGTGCTCTCGGCCTGCGTTCCAGCGAAGACATTCTGCGCACCTTCTACACCGTCGATCGGCTGGTCGTCCGCGACAAAAAGCTTTTCTGGACGCTCGATCCCAACAGCGAAAAGACCACGAATCTGTTGGGCATGAAGCTGGCGCACAGCATCAAGAACAAATCCGGCGATGAAATCGCGCACTCCGGACGCAAACTTAACGCCGCGACGCTGAAAGAAATTCAAAAGGCAAAGATCAGCGAAATCGAAGTCGATATCTCCGATCTCGAAGGCGCATGGGTTGCTGCCGACGTGGTAGACACCACCACGGGCGAAGTGCTGCTCGAAGCCAATTCCGAACTCACCGCTGACAAGCTCTCGAAGATTTTCGATTCCGGCGTAGTGGAGCTCAGCATCTTCTTCCCCGAGCGCGACGATGTCGGCACGGTCATCAGCCAGACCCTGAAGCGCGATTCGGTCAAGACACCGCAGGAAGCGCTGATCGAAATCTACCGCAAGCTGCGTCCCGGCGATCCGCCGACGCTCGATACGGCGACCGCATTGTTCCACGGCATGTTCTTCGATCCACGCAAATACGATTTCTCGCGTGTCGGTCGTCTGAAGTTCAACATCAAGCTGTTCGAAAACCAGGATGCCACGAAGTTGGAGAACCGCACTCTGGAGCCGCAAGACTTTTACGGCACCATCGCGTATCTGCTCAAGCTGCGCAAGAACATCGGCTCGGTGGACGACATCGATCACCTCGGCAACCGCCGCGTGCGCGCGGTCGGCGAGTTGATGGAAAACCAGTTCCGCATCGGCTTGGTCCGCATGGAACGCGCCATCAAGGAAAAGATGAGCGTGTACCAGGAAATGTCCACAGCCATGCCGCACGACTTGGTCAACGCCAAGCCTGTAATGGCCGCGATCCGCGAATTCTTCGGATCATCGCAGCTTTCGCAGTTCATGGATCAGACCAACCCGCTTTCGGAAATCACCCACAAGCGGCGTCTCTCGGCCCTTGGGCCGGGCGGTCTGTCACGCGAACGCGCAGGATTCGAGGTCCGCGACGTTCACCCCACGCACTACGGACGCATCTGCCCGATTGAAACGCCAGAAGGTCCGAACATCGGACTGATCTCGTCGTTGAGCTGTTATGCCCGCATCAACGACTACGGCTTCATCGAGTCGCCGTACCGCCGGGTAAAGAACGGCCGCGTGGTTGATTACGTCAGCGTTGTGAATGCTGGTGACAGCGACCACAAAGTTGGCGATCACATCGAGAAGCACGAAATCGAAAAAATAAACGCAGAAATTAAAGATCGCCGTAAAAAGCCAGCCGACGTTGAACCATTTTCCTTCTACCTTTCGGCTTGGGAAGAAGACCGCCACGTAATCGCGCAGGCGAACGTTGAACTCGACGACAAGGGCAAGATCGTCGGCGACCTCGTCAACGCTCGCAAGGCCGGCAACTTCGTGCTGGTTAGCCGCGATGAAGTGGATTATATCGACGTCAGCCCCAAGCAGTTGGTCTCGGTAGCCGCATCGCTCGTACCGTTCCTCGAGCACGACGACGCTAACCGCGCGCTGATGGGCGCGAACATGCAACGCCAGTCCGTTCCTCTGCTGCGTGCGGAAGCTCCAATCGTCGGCACGGGAATGGAAGGAGTCACGGCGCGCGATTCCGGCGCTGTCATTCTGGCAAAGCGTAACGGCATCATCGACTCAGTAGACTCCGAGCGCATCATCGTGCGCGTCGAGGGCGAGCACCATCCCGGACAACTCTCCCGCGAAGTTGGCAGCGACATTTACCAGCTGATGAAGTTCAAGCGCTCCAATCAGAACACTTGCATCAACCAGAAGCCGATCGTGATCAAAGGCCAGCGGGTAACCAAAGGCCAGGTAATCGCCGACGGCCCTTGCACTGATCACGGTGAGTTGGCGCTAGGCCGCAACGTGCTGGTCGCGTTCATGGCGTGGCGCGGATACAACTTCGAAGACGCAATCCTGGTCTCCGAAAAGCTGGTCAAAGAGGATTACTACACTTCGGTCCACATCGAGGAGTACGAACTCGAATCCCGCGACACCAAGCTGGGACCGGAAGAAGTCACGCGCGATATTCCCAACGTCAGCGAATCCATGCTGCGCAACCTGGACGAAGCGGGCGTGATTCGCATCGGCGCGAGCATCAAGCAGGGCGACATTCTCGTGGGCAAGGTAACGCCGAAAGGCGAAACTCAACTCACGCCAGAAGAGAAGCTACTGCGCGCCATCTTCGGCGAAAAAGCCGGAGACGTTCGCGATGCCTCACTCTACTGCCCGCCCGGTATCGAAGGCGTAATCGTCGATGTGAAAATCTTCTCCCGCAAGGGTCAGGAAAAAGACGAACGCGCAAAGGCAATCGAAGCCGCGCAGATTGGCAAACTCGAACGGAACCTTTCGGACGAAATCCGAATTCTTACGGACGAGCGTCTCAAGCGGTTAGACAACATCCTCGGCGGCAAGGTGGTGCAGGCCGATCTGCACGACGAGCGCACCAATAAACGTCTGCTCACGAAGGACACTGTCCTCGATCGCGACACCATCGAGCGCATCTCGACCCGTAACCTCAAACGCATCAAGTACGCAGATAAAGACCCGCGGGTCAACGAGCAGATCGACGAGATCGAAGAAATGACTTCGCGTCAGATCGACGTGCTCAAGAAGATCGTTAACGAGAGAAAAGACAAGCTGACCAAGGGCGACGAACTGCCGCCGGGCGTGATCAAGCTGGTCAAAGTCTACATCGCGATGAAGCGCAAGCTGAGCGTGGGAGACAAAATGGCCGGCCGTCACGGCAATAAAGGCGTGATTGCCCGCATCTTACCTGAAGAGGACATGCCTTATCTCGATAACGGCACGCCGGTTGAGATCGTGCTCAACCCGCTCGGCGTTCCCTCCCGTATGAATGTGGGACAGATTCTTGAAACCCACCTCGGATGGGCAGGCCACGAGCTAGGCGGCAAGATCGCGAAAATGCTGTCTGAGAACACTCGCGAAGACGCAATTCGTCGCGAGCTCAAGGCTTTGTTCAAGGACACGGTGCTGGCCGATACCATCACCGACCTCAGCGATGAGGAACTGATGGCGATCGCACCGACTTTGACTCGCGGCGTCTTCACCGGTTCGCCGGTGTTTGACGGCTCCAAAGAGAGCGAGATCAAGGCGCTGCTCAAACAGGCAGGTCTGCCGGAATCCGGCAAGACCTACTTATTCGATGGCATGACCGGCAACAAGTTCGAGCAACCGATCACGGTCGGATACATTTACATGCTCAAACTTTCGCACTTGGTCGATGACAAGATTCACGCGCGTTCGATTGGTCCGTACTCGCTGATCACCCAGCAACCGCTGGGCGGCAAGGCGCAGTTCGGTGGCCAGCGCTTCGGAGAAATGGAAGTTTGGGCGCTAGAAGCGTACGGAGCGGCGTTCATACTGCAGGAACTGTTGACGGCGAAATCCGACGACGTTTATGGCCGCACCAAGATTTACGAGGCCATCGTCAAGGGTGAAGCTGCCATGGAGCCGGGCGTGCCGGAATCGTTCAACGTGCTGATTCGCGAATTGCAATCGCTGTGCCTGGATGTGGAGCTGATCAAGGCCGTTGAAAAGAAACCGGCATTAGCCGCAGCCGATTAAGCATTAGTCGTTGGTCGTTGGCCGTCCGTCGTTGGCGGCCAGCAGCCAACCGGAAAGAAATCTTTAAAAAACAGATCCACAGTGATTGCTCTTGGGGCTGTGGATCAAGAAATGTTGCTGGCGACGAACGACCAACGGCCAACGACTGATTTCAAGAGCCGCCCGCGGGGGGCGTACTTCCGCAGGAAGCCGAGGATTACCTTGTTTCGTTCGAGCCCCTTTGACCTGGCAAACCCTATCGCCGATTTCGATGCCATTCGTATCAGCCTCGCTTCTCCGGAAAAGATCCGGAGTTGGTCGCATGGCGAAGTCACTAAACCGGAGACCATCAACTATCGCACCTTCAAGCCGGAGCGCGACGGCCTGTTCTGCGCCCGCATCTTCGGCCCTGTAACCGATTGGGAGTGTCTCTGCGGCAAGTACAAGCGCATGAAGCACCGCGGCGTCATTTGCGACAAATGCGGTGTGGAAGTAACGCTCTCAAAAGTTCGCCGCGAGCGCCTTGGCCACATCGAGCTGGCATCGCCTTGTTCGCACGTATGGTTCTTTAAAGGACTGCCCAGCCGTATCGGCCATCTCCTCGACATCTCGCTGCGCGATCTCGAGTCCGTTCTCTACTTCGAAGCCTACGTGGTAGTCGAGGCCGGCGAAGCTCCGGTCAAAGATCACGAAGTTATCAAGGACGAAACCAAGTATCGCGAACTCGACCAGCAATTCCGTCCCACCGGCTTCAAAGCAATGATGGGCGCGGAAGCCATTAAAGAACTGCTCAAGCGTGTCGACATCGAAGGTCTCGCAACCGAACTGCGCGAGAAGATGAATCATGAGAACTCGCTGCAGAAGCGGCTCAAGCACACCAAGCGGCTCAAGGTAGTTGAAGCGTTCCGCAAGAGCGCCAACAAGCCGCATTGGATGATCCTGGACGTAATCCCGGTCATCCCACCGGAGCTTCGTCCTCTGGTCCCGTTGGATGGCGGCCGTTTCGCCACTTCCGATCTCAACGATCTGTATCGCCGCGTGATCAACCGTAACAACCGCTTGAAGAAGCTGATGGACCTGCATGCGCCCGAAGTCATCGTGCGCAACGAAAAGCGCATGCTCCAGGAAGCCGTGGACGCCCTGTTCGACAACGGACGCCGTGGACGCGTACTGCGTGGCGCCAACAATCGTCCGCTGAAGTCGCTGTCCGACACGCTGAAGGGCAAGCAAGGCCGCTTCCGCCAAAACCTGCTCGGCAAGCGCGTCGACTACTCCGGACGTTCCGTCATCGTGGTTGGCCCCGAACTCAAGCTGCACCAGTGCGGTCTTCCCAAAAAGATGGCGCTCGAACTGTTCAAGCCGTTCATCTATCACCGCCTCGAACAGACCGGACACTGCACCACCATCAAACAAGCTAAAGAAATGGTGGAGCAGCAGGAACCGATTGTCTGGGACATTCTGGAAGAAGTAATTAAAGACCACCCGGTGCTCTTGAACCGCGCCCCAACCCTTCACCGTCTGGGCATTCAGGCATTCGAGCCGGTGCTCGTCGAAGGCAAGGCCATCAAGATTCACCCGCTGGTCTGCACCGCATTCAATGCCGACTTCGACGGCGACCAGATGGCGGTCCACATTCCGCTGTCCCCGGAGGCGCAGGTAGAAGCCAGTGTGCTGATGCTGTCTTCGCACAACATTCTGTCTCCCGCGTCAGGTCATCCGATCACCGTTCCTACGCAGGACATGGTTCTGGGTCTCTATTACCTGACGAAGTCTAAGCCCGGCGCCAAAGGCGAAGGCCGCTCGTTCGCCAACATCGAAGAAGTGTTGATGGCGCTCGAATCCGGCGAGGTCGAGACCCTCACGCCCATCCGTCTGCGCTACACCGGCGAAGTAATCGATCTGACCGCGACCTACGACGATCAGGAAATTACCCACACCGAACCCGTGCAGTACGAACGCAGCTTCCTGAACACAACGGTAGGCCGCACCATTTTGAACGATCACCTTCCCGAAGGCATGCCATTCATTAACGGCTTGCTCAAGAAGAAGGGCATCGGACAGTTGGTCAGCTACGGCTATCTCCGCTTCGGCCTTGAAGTCACGGTCAAGATGCTTGACGAAGTCAAAGATCTGGGCTTCCGCTTCGCGACTCGCGCCGGCCTGTCGATCGGCATCGACGACATGGTCATCCCGGACAACAAGAAGAGCCTGGTGAAAGACGGCGAGAAGCAGGCTGTTCAAGTTCAGCAGCAGTATCTTGACGGCGCCATCACCAACGGCGAACGTTACAACAAGGTCATTGAAATCTGGTCGGGCATCACCGAGAAAGTCGCGGACGAAATGTTCGGCCAGATGCAACAGCGCGACAAGGAAGGCTTCATCAATCCGATTTACGTCATGGCCGACTCCGGCGCCCGCGGATCGAAACAGCAGATCCGCCAGCTTTCCGGCATGCGTGGATTGATGGCCAAACCGTCAGGCGAAATCATCGAGTCTCCAATCACGGCAAATTTCCGCGAAGGATTGACCGTGTTGGAATACTTCATCTCGACGCACGGCGCGCGTAAAGGTCTTGGCTGACACGGCTCTCAAGACGGCCGATTCAGGCTACCTGACGCGTCGTCTAGTCGACGTGGCGCAAGACGTAATCATCAGCGAATACGATTGCGGCACCGTCGACGGCATCTACGTCGCAGGTATCGTCGAAGCCGGCGAAGTCATCGAGCCATTGCGCGACCGCATCGTGGGCCGCGTATCGCTCGAAAAACTCAAAGACTACGACGGCAACGTGGTCGTCGACATCAACCAGGAAATCACGGAAGAACTCGCTGGCACGGTGCAAGCTGCCGGTATCGAGCGGGTAAAAATCCGTTCCGTGCTGACTTGCGAATCCAAGCGCGGTGTCTGCGTCATGTGCTACGGCCGCAACCTGGCTTCCGGCCGCCTCGTCGAACTCGGCGAAGCCACCGGAGTCATTGCAGCCCAATCCATCGGCGAACCCGGAACCCAGCTCACCATGCGTACCTTCCACATCGGCGGTACGGCATCGCGAGTCTCCGAGCAATCGCGTTTGGAAGCCAAGACCAATGGCACTGTGCGCTTTGTCGGCCTGCAAACCGTCAAAGCCAAGTCCGGGGACCTGGTAGTCATGAATCGGCAGGGCTCGATCGCGGTGGTCGACGACAAAGGCCGTGAGCGCGAGCGTTACGCGGTAGTTTACGGCGCCAAGGTCAAGGTCAACGAAGGCGATCAGGTCCAACTCGGCAAGGTAATGGTCGAGTGGGATCCATACACCTTCTCCGTCCTGACCGAAATCGGCGGCACCATCCAATTCAAGGATCTACAAGAAGGTGTCACGCTCCACGAAGAAGTGGACGAAGTCACCGGACTGTCGCGTCACGTCGTCGCAGACTCGCCCGACGAGAAGCGCCAGCCCGCAATCGTGATCAAGGGCAAAACCAGCAAACGTTACCTGATGCCATCCCGCGCGCACTTAATGGTTCAGGATGGCGACACGGCTTTCCCGGGCGACGTGCTGGCCAAGATCCCGCGCGAGACTACCAAAACCAAAGACATCACCGGTGGTCTGCCACGCGTGGTCGAGTTGTTCGAAGCCCGCAAGCCGCATGAGACCGCGGTCATCAGCGAAATCGATGGCACGGTCAAGTTCGGTGAAGTCTCGAAGGGTCAGCGCAAGATGTATGTCATCGCCGACAACGGCACCGAAAAGGAATACTCGGTTCCGCGCGGCGTTCACATCAACGTGCAGGAAGGCGAACGCGTCAAAGCGGGCGAACCGCTCATGGACGGCCCGCTCAACCCGCACGACATCCTGGCCGTGCTCGGAGAAAAGGAACTGCAGTCTTACCTGGTAAATGAAATCCAGGAAGTTTACCGGCTGCAGGGCGTCAACATCAGCGACAAGCACATAGAAGTCATCGTTCGTCAGATGATGCGTTGGCGCAAAGTGGAAGACGCCGGCGACACCAAGTTCCTGCTCGAAGAGCAGGTGGACAAGTTCGCTTTCGCGGAAGAGAACGAGCGCGTGATCGCACAGGGTGGACGTCCGGCAACCGGTCGGCCGCTGCTCCTCGGCATCACTAAAGCTTCGCTCTCGACTGACTCGTTCATCTCCGCAGCTTCGTTCCAGGAGACGACCCGTGTCCTCACCGAAGCTTCGATCAACGGCAAGGTCGATCACTTGCGCGGATTGAAAGAGAACGTCATCGTGGGACGCCTCATTCCGGCCGGCACCGGCATGGAATACTACCGTAACGTCCGCCTCTCGCCAGAAATGGAAGAAGCGGCCGCCAAGGTGCAGGAAGAAGTCTCGCAAGCGTACGAAGAAGCCGAGCGCGCCCTCGAGCTTATGCGGCACGAAGGCGAGACCGAGGAACTCACAGCCGAGTAACGGCGAGAACAGTATTTTACGAACTGTCATCCCGAGCGAAGCGAGGGATCTGGGTATTTGCCTGCGGCGGCAGTACTGATGGTGCAGGCAGGACCCAGATCCCTCGCTCTCGCTCGGGATGACAAGTGCGTTTTTATTTACGCGACGTCTGAAAACGAATGGCCGCCAACCCCCAAAGATTGCCCGATCGGGAACTGGACCGCACTTCCCAGTTGCACACCATGCCCCGCCGCAATACATTAGGGCCATTGATCCTTCGCTTTATACATTTGTTGCGGCTGGCTTTTTGGCGCGCTTTTGAACATGATGCGTTCGCTATCGCGAAAGCGTCTGCTTACTCCTCCATTCTGACTTTCTTTCCTTTGCTTCTGGTCGTGGGCTCGGCGCTGGCTAACTCCCGCAAGACCGCAGCCTACCTGCGCGAGATTACTTACGCCTTGAACCGAATCCTTCCAACTGGAAGCCCTGACGCTCTTTCTTTCTTGAAGGGAGCTTCACCGCGCTCAGTCGGCGTCCTAGTCAGCGCTTCCCTGCTCACTCTGTGGACCGCCTCCGGCGTCATGATTTCCTGGATGGAAGGTTTCCGACGCTGCTACGAGCTGCCAAAAATCTGGGGCCTGGTCAAGGAACGGATGGTCGCATTCTATCTGGTCATTCTCGCCGGAGTCCCGCTGACGTTTGCCACCATCCTGGTAGCCTCGGGCAGCCGCATCGAACGCAATATACTGTTCCACCTCAACCAGGAGTTCGGAATGTATGTCCTGCTGATGTGGACGGCGATCCGCTGGCTCATTGCCACACTAACCAGCATCGCAGTGATAGCGCTCATTTACCACCACGCCGTCCCGCGCACCCAACCGTGGCATAGCGTCTTGCCCGGCGCCACGCTGGCGACAGTAATGTGGTTCCTCTCCACATCGCTATTCGGCTGGTATCTACAAAACTACGCGGATTACAGCATCATCTACGGCTCGCTGGGAGCCGCCATCGCCCTGCTGGTGTGGATGTACATCATTTCGCTCGTAATCCTGGTCGGAGCCGAATTCAACGCCATGCTCTTCCCAAGAGCATTCCTCGGCAAAGAGCTGAAAGCCATGCCAGCCCCCCAGATCGCCAGCAAGTAAGCGTCCCGCAGAAAAGCGTCCTTCCATATGTGATTTGTCATCCCGACCAAGCTCCGCTTCCGCGGGGATTTATCGGTAAGCGGCAGTCGCGCAGACACTCGCGTCGGTTTTAGTCCGGAGGGTGGCCCGGAGCTTAGCAGATGAAAACTAGGTTTGGGGTGCCCCGCTCCTTGCAGTTTTTTCGCAAGGGGCGGGGGCATGTGCTGAAGAGCAAACGCGAGCCGGGGTTGTGACCACTTGACCCTCCACTCGGCATTTCGTCCGAACTAGCGTGAATTGGATGCCCCACCCGTGGCGGTTTCACGGGTGGGCCGCGATGCCGAGGGGACCAGGAGATTTTGCGGATGTGAAGCTCCGCTTTTTCGGTCTCATTGACTAGGACCGGCACGCGTTTGCCACAGGCGTAATGTCGGAAGCTACTCCATAACCACTCCTCGGGCCTTAGAACTAAACCCCGCTGAACGGGATTGCGCGCTCCGGCTCGCTGGAAAAGAAGATGGACATGCGCAGGCATTACCACGTAACCGACGACTACAAATTGATGACGCTCACGGATCTGCTCCATAACTTCGAGGAAGAGATCGCGAGAGCGGGGCGTCCCGAGAAGGGGACGGCGTTGATAACAACTTGTGGTAATAAAGTGCTAGTATCCAGCGCCGTAGTAGCGGTGCAGATTTGTCGGCATGGAAACTATGTAACAAGAACGCCTCGATTTCGCCGTGATCGATGAACATGCCAGGGAAAGTTCGCCGCAGCCCACCCGTGAAACTGCCACGGGTGGGGCATCCCGTGTCGTGTTAGAGTACGGCTGGGCCAGCCCCCTTCTCCACAAATTTATCCTCGCTCCACACGTTGAAGTCGTAGTAACGCGCTTGCCAGAACGAATCCGCTGCTCGCAAGGCAAGGGTTCGTGCCACCGACTGCTTCAGTGACTGCAGCATCTGTGCTAAGCAGCCTCGTTCCGGTCGTTGACCAGCAGATGCACGTGCTCGGACATCACCACGTAACCGTACACGCACAGCCCGTAAGACTGGCGCACGCGTTCCAGTGACGATTCGAAACATGCGCGCGAATGCGGAGTAACGAAGTTCGGCCGGCGTCGATAGCAGCTGAAGGTCAAGAAATGCAGCTGCCCGGATTGCTGAAAGTGTTCTAGTCCCCAAGGCATGGGACAAGCTTAGTTGCCAATGGCGAAAGGTTCTGTGACAACTGAACACCCCCGCCCAAGCGAAGCTTGAGCGGGGCACCCTGAGGGGAAGTTTAGAGGTTTAGGTCGGGCCAGCCCCCGAGTCGCGAGCTTACGGTCCTAAAGGTAAGCGTGCTAGGCTTTAATCGTGACGACATTCTCCTTTTTCGCCCAGAATTTCCTCCTGCCTGCTCTCGCCGGAGTGCTGGGTCTCATACTTCTGAGGTTTCTTACGCAAATATCCCTTAAGAAAAGTCTTCTAATCGCCCTTACCGTCTCTTTGGCGGCGTTCTTAGTATCGCTTTCTGTGTCGTGGCACCGCGCAGTAGAACTGCGCCTTGTTGTTGCTGGAACGGTAGTGGATGAGGCGACTAACAGCGGAATTGGACAGGCGTTAGTTAGCCTTTCTGATGGCGGAAGATCATCCTGCACCTCCGAAGATAACGGGAATTTCCTGATGGATCTCACGGGTCAAGTTAAGGAGTCCCAGAGGATACGCATTCGCGTCACAAAGCACAACTATAAGCCATTCGATGGAACCGTGGTGGTTCCAACTCGCGACTTTGTCGTGCCCCTGCGCCATTTATGAGAGTCATCAGACATCTTGCTGTTCTGTTCTTGGTCGTTGCGTCTATGAAGATTCACGTCTGGGCAGAGGGACTAAAACAGGTTGGCATAGTATTCGATGAACAGTCACGAGCCAGAATTGCTGGAGCAAACGTGAGTGCTTCTGGAGGACAAGCCATACGCGATGCGATCACTGACGCAAAGGGAACTTTTATTCTTCCGTTGGCGGAGGGAGTAAAGAGCGGCGAAACCATTCGAATCAGAGTCCAGAAGAGCGGGTACAACACATACGATGAACAATGGCCGGTGTCGGCGGAGGTACCCTTGCAGATTTCGCTTGTGCCAGTGAAGAAGGCCCATGAATCCCCAGGGCGGGTCCCTCCTTCAGCCCCAATTGTGGCGCTTCCTGCACCGCCCGCCCGGAGGGACAACATTAGAGAGCAAGGACTGACCCTATCCAAAGAGATTCTAGACTTCTTGGCAGACCGCGAGCGGAATGATCCTCATCCAGAACAAGCGCCTGGATCCTACGGCGCGTACGAGGGAGCGGCAAACAAGGCGGCAAATAGAACACCAAAATATATGCAGGAGACACTCGTTCTCTTTGGAGACAAGTTTGAGGCGAGAATAGCGGACATTCACGACGAACTTTCCGCTAGAGGTCTCCACGATGTGGAGCTCGATTCTCTGTATCGGAACCCAGCGCGTGACATTTTTGGAGATGTAGATGCAGCAATAAAGTTAATGGCAAACAGCATTCGAAAGCTCGCTTTACTGGTTCCGCCAGAGGGACTGTACAGAGATATCTCGGACGCACAGCTTGCCCAGATAGCAATAGAAGAGGCCAATAAAATGGATGAGATGACGGGCGAGGCTATAGAGAAACTCAAAAAGAGTTCTTCTCCTGACTCTATTCGATTTTTCTTTTCGACAGACTTCGGTGATTGCTGCCTTAATCAAGTGCAGTACCTCCGTGCTGAGTTAATAAAGAGGCTTGGCCCCTCCGCATATGACAGCCGTGAAATGATCCTATTTAACGGCCCTTATGGCTTTACGGATATGGGAAAGAATCCATTGAATTCAATACAGGATGTAATATCCTATTCGCCGTACTTTCGACATCTGGCCATCAAGTTAAAGCGGAAAGCGACTCCCCTATCCGGGCCTGAAGTACTAACATACGTTGAAACTCAAGTAGCCTCTGAGAAACCAACAAATCCCTACAAGATGGTAGTTACGATTCAAACGAAAACCGACTCCGCGTCAGGGTACGTGTTCGTACAATTCGCGGGCAGGTGGGCCTTTATGGGGTGTGATTTTCCAGATGCCAAGGCCCTGTTGAGCGGTAGAGATGTGATTGAGAACCCAGAACTAACCAAACTAATGGAGTGGAATCCGGGAATGCCAACTTATGCACTCAAAATCGGGAAGACTCCATTCCTCAGCAGTAGACCAATTCATATAGTTGTGGAGGCTCCCGAACAAATTCATGTCGTTAAGGCTCTGCTTTTTGATGAATGAATAACATAATACCTGCTCAGCACGAAGTCTCCTCTTTCAACCTTCGGACGGGTGGCCCAGCCTTTCGCGCCCTTGCGAAGGCTGGGGCATTTCGGCCGAGAATAAAGGCCGAGCCAGTTCCCATTGCTACTTAGCAACGGGCCTCTTCTTTTGTCCCCGCTTGCTGACTGAATCTCTCCCATCGGTAGCTTGCCGGCCCGGCTTCGTCTGCCATTCCGCTGGAAGCTCATCACCTTTCATCGCCGGATTTCCCTTTCCCGCGCCTTCGAGAATCCGCAGGGTCTCGGCTCGATCAGCGCGGCGGCCTCTTTCCCGGAAATAATCTGCAGTGCGCAGGGCAGAAACCTTTTCTGCCACCGCGACGTTGATAAGTTGGTTGAGAGCCACGCCCTCCGCTTCGGCAGCCTTGCGCAACTCGTCGAGCAAGGAGGGCTGCAGACGCAATGCGAAATTACTTCGTCTCATTGGTTCGAACTCCTGATTTGTTGTAGCGCCGTCGCCGGCGAAATCACCCCGCACCGAAAGCCTGTCGTTCCTGACACAAAATCACGCTGGTTGAAAGTCGATTGGCGGGTGGCCCGGACCTTCGTAAATGAAAACCAGGTTTGGGGTGCCCCGCTCCTTGCGGTCCTTTCGCAAGGGGCGGGTACTCTGGATCACGCAGTCCCGTCTTAGGAGTCCAACCGCACGCTGTGTCAATCTCCCATTGCCCCGGCCTTCTCATTGGGATATTATTGCTGAACGCAAATTAGCTCATTGACAATCGAATATATTGGAATCATATTTGAGTGCCGATAGCTAAGTGTTTGTTTCGTAATATTTTACGTGTAAGCTCTTATTCCTCAAAGATTTTGACCACAGTCTGGCTCTAACCTCATCATTCCAAAAGACCGAGGGGGAGGGGGTACCGATACTAATCGGTAATATTCCCGAATCGGCACTGCGCTCGCCATTCCCTTCGCTCGTGAACATCCGGCATTCCTGAGCCTGCGGAGCCACCGTATACAATAATGAATTCCATCACCACCAATCTAATTGGAAACCATTTTGAAATCAGTCAAGTCTTCGAAGCGACTCCGTAACGCCCGCGTAGATCCATTGCAGCCTGCTGCCAACCTGCGGCGCGCCAAAATTATCTGTACCGTCGGACCGGCTTGCAACTCCGAACCCATGCTGCGCGATCTTATGCGCCTTGGCATGGATGTGGCCCGGTTGAATTTCTCCCACGGGACGCACGAGGAACATGCGCGCAACATCGAGCGCTTGCGCCGCGCCGCGGAGCAGGAGAATCGCACAATTTGCATTCTGCAGGACCTGCAAGGTCCCAAGATTCGCACCGGCCGTTTGCAGGGCGGAACTCCGATCACACTGCGGTCCGGATCGAAGGTCACGATCACGCCGCGCGACCTGGAAGGCACTCCCAGCCTGATCTCGACTACCTTTCAGGGGCTGGCCCGGGAGGTCAAGCCGGGAGCCCGCATTCTGCTTTGCGATGGATTGATTGAGTTGCGCGTCATTCGCGTTCGCGGTGTGGATGTTGAATGCAAAGTCATCAACGGCGGCCAATTGGGACAGCATCAAGGCATCAACCTTCCCGGAATTGCGCTCTCGATTCCTGCTCTCACTGACAAGGATCGCGCCGACCTGGAGTTCGGCATCCAGCACGGCGTCGACGCGCTGGCGATTTCATTCGTGCGCTCTGCGTCTGACGTGCGCGAGGTCAAAGAAATCATAGCCAGTCATGGCTCTAACCTTCCGGTGATTGCCAAGCTGGAAAAACCTCAGGCGCTGGAACGGCTGGAAGAAATTTTCGAAGCAGCTGACGGAATAATGGTCGCACGCGGCGATCTCGGCGTCGAAATGCCTCCCGAAAAAGTTCCCGTGATTCAGAAGCACGTAATTCGCAGGTCAGCCGAATGGCGTAAGCCGGTGATTACCGCCACGCAAATGCTGGAGTCAATGATTGAAAACCCGCGTCCCACGCGGGCCGAGGCCAGCGATGTCGCCAACGCAATCTTCGATGGCACCGACGCGGTCATGCTTTCCGCCGAAACCGCCAACGGCCTCTATCCCCGCGAAGCCGTCGAAATAATGAGTCGAAAATCGTGGTTGAGGCGGAGAGTAATTCGCGCGACTTTACGCAACAGCGGCGGCGGCGCGAAAATCATTCCATTACGATCGCGGAAGCCATTTGCGAATCGGTTTCGCATGCCGCCGAGGATCTTCGCATGGGCGCTATCGCAGTATTCACGGAGACGGGAAATACCGCGCGTATGATTTCGAAATATCGTCCCAAGGCTGCGATTTTTGCCTTCAGCCACATGTTGCCGGTATGCAACCGGATGAATCTCTTATGGGGCGTGCGTCCGGTGCGGACGGCACAAGCTCGCAGCGCGGAAAATATGGTTACGACCGCGGAGCGAGAACTACTGCGCAACGGTTCCATCAAAGTTGGCGATGTACTGGCTGTGGTTGCGGGTACTCAGATGGCGTCCGGGTCAACCAACCTCATGCGGCTGCACATCGTGACTAAGGAAAAATCGTAGGATTGCAAGTGTCGTTCGGGACACCGTGATGCACTTAGGTTTGCGTTGCTGTCTACTGCATCTTGGCCCGCCGATTTTCCTCATCCTGCAATAACCGGTTAATCTCGGTAACAAGCTCCATCAGTTTCTTGGGGTCTTGCTCGGTCTCAGCTTGCTTGCACAACTCGATCCAACGTTCGCGCTTTTCGTATGGCATGCAACACCCCACAACGGAGGACTAACCTAACGGCTACGTTATATCACATGAGGTAATAGAAAGTCTGTTTCGGAAACATGCAGAATGTGGGGAGACGCTAGGGCTTGGCTTTGTATTTGGGTTTTCGGCGGGTTGGCAGCAGGACCCGCCTGACAGACGCTGGCATTTTGCGGCCCGTGACTTCGCGGAAGATGCGCTCGATGGTAGTCTCCGGGGGAGTCTTAAGCGGCATACGGCCTCACAATGACTTGAGGAATGGTATACCTCGTTCCGTTACGCACCAAACATGCCAGCAGGCAGCGACCAGCGATGCGGGCATTACGCAGCGGCATGAAGATTTCAACCGCCATCGCAAAACTATTGAAGTCTTCCTAAGCTTTGTTTCGTCTAAAGCAATAGTGCTCCACTGCGTACGAGAAGCTTCGCTCATGCGAAGATAGAATCCGCACGCCTGGACACTCGCAACGCATGGGCACTGTAACTATCAACCGGGTCTTTAAAGCATTTCAGTATCGCGATTTTCGCCTGATGTGGATTGGCGCCTGCATGTCAAGCATCGGCACCTGGATGCAGATTGTGGCGCAAGGCTGGCTTATTTATCGCTTGAGCCATTCGGCTTTCTTGCTGGCGCTGGATCAGTTTCTCGGCGGCATTCCTATTTTTTTATTCTCGTTGATCGGTGGCGTGGTTGCTGACCGGGCCGAGCGCAGAAAAATCCTGCTGGGCTCGCAATACGTGCAGATGGCGTGTGCCACGATCCTCACCGTGCTCATCGTGGCCGGACGAATTCACGTCTGGCATATGCTTGCTCTGTCATTCGTGTCTGGCCTGGCGCAGGCGTTTGGCGGCCCGGCTTATTCGGCGCTGATTCCGAGCCTGGTCGATCGCGAGGACATGCCTAATGCCATCGCGCTAAATTCGATTCAGTTCAACACAGCGGTAACGATAGGTCCAGCGTTGGCGGGCCAGGCTTTGGCGAAGTTAGGAGAGTCATGGTGTTTCGGACTGAACGCGCTGTCATTTCTCGCACCGATTGTTTCGCTTTCGATCATCACCGCCCGCTATCTTCCGGAAAAAACCACCGACTCTATTTTTGGCAGCCTGAAGCAAGGCATCAAGTTCGTGCGCAAGCAGGGATCGATGGAGGCGCTGATTCTGCTGGCGTTTTGCATGACCGCTTTGAGCATGCCGATGCGCACTTACATTCCCGTGTTCGTTAAAGACATTTTTCATCGCGGTCCGGAAACGTTTGGCAATCTGCTTTCGGTGATGGGAATCGGTTCGATAATTGGTTCGCTGACTATCGCGGGTATGGGCAACATTCCAAACAAGGGTCGGGTCGCGCTTATTACGCTGATCAGCCTGGGGGTGGGAATCGCGGGCTTTTCTATTTCCAAAGCGTTGCCGCTGAGCTATGCCATGCTGATCATCGTCGGCGCCTCAATGATGATGGTATTTGCTACGGTGACTTCGCTAGTTCAGTTAATTGCTACCAATGAAATGCGCGGACGCGTGATGAGCGTTTACAACTGCGCGTTTCGTGGCGGAATGCCGATGGGGAATTTGCTTTCAGGATGGCTGGTGCCGATGTTTACGGCGCCGGTAGTACTGGGAGTGAACGGATTGCTGTTGATTCTGATGGCGGGATATTTTCTGGTCGTGCAACGGCGCGTGGCTGCGCTTTAATTTTGGCGAGCGGCTATATCGGATCCCAAATCATGTCTTCGCATTCCCCGCCGAACTTTTCGCAACGGGGAGGAGTGGGGTCGGCGGCGGTAGCCGGGCGTGGTTCTCCGGTGGCGTGAAAGCTCCCGTCGTAATCCACAAAATAGCTTCGCAGACAAATCTCTCCGTAACGTTTGCACTGCGCTGAGAGGGCGAACCGGTTCGGATCGTCGGCTCTGCCGGGGGAAATAGAGCGTTTCGTAATCTCTGGCTTCCAGGCGCGTGCGACCATCTTCGACAATCGGAGTCTCGTATGCTGCGCTGCCGTCAATGTCGGCGTTGATCGTCGCTGGCGGCCAATCCATTGCCTTTTCTTTTATGTAGCGATCCAGATTGAACTTCAGAAAATCCATTTGCGAGTTCGAAAGATCGCTCGGCATCACCATGACTTTTGCAGTAACGTTCTCCATTTCCCATGGATAGTCGACAAACACAATTCCACGGCTATCGATCAATAAGGGCTCGCGACCACGAATTCCCTTTTTGCCGGGCATGGCGGTTAGATGAAAATCAGTCACGCGCCCGCTAGCCGCATCTTTCTGCGGTTCGTAGTTGAGCGTGAACTCTGGAACCGCGTCGGTGGCGAATTTTGTTTGGCAAGCCCAATCCGCCGGAGGTGGATTAATCGACGCCGGATACTCCGTTTCTGGATGAAGCATGTGATTTCGCAGCAGGCAGGCAGTGAGCCCAATGATCGTGTCGCGCGCAAGTATGGCAGGCTTGTACAGTTCCATTTCAGCCTGCACTCTTTTCTGCTCCGCGCCTCGCTGGCCTGTGTACGCCGTCAGGCTCAGAGACTGGAAACCGAAGAACAAATAGAATGCAGTTGCGCCAACGGCCGCTCCGAACGCATTCCATTGAATCTTTCCGATCTTGAACGCCGACCAAACGATCCACAGGCTGATTACCATATACACGAGCAGCGCCACTCCTGATGCCATTAATCCGAGGTCTGGAGGACCGTTCCAGGCAGACATTCCCACAAACAAAAACATTGCCATGAAGGCGTATGGTGAAACCAGCACAAACGCCCCGAAGAAAGCGCAAGCAACGCCTGCGCCAGTCGCAATCGACTTTGGTTCTCGCCTCGAGATGAGGAACCAACAGGCTATATAGGGAGCCAAAAAGAAGCCAGCACCCAGCAGAAAAACCCACGCAGGCGCAGAAGCCCGTACGTTATGTGCGCGATCATGCTGTATAGCACCTGACGCAGCCCAAAAGAAGAAAAACGCGCAAGTGGCGAGAAATGCGGCAATCAACCCTCGTCGGAGCTCAACAGTCCGCGAAGTCAGCGTGCGGACATTTGGGTTTGGCGCAGTTGCATTGTTTGGACTCGTCATCGCTGACTGCTCCCAAACTGGAGATTAGGACTGCAAACCCGAATACCGCATGAAGGCAGGGCGTGAAGCCCTCAGCGTGAAGTTGTTCCTATCCGCCCTGCTTCAACTCCAGCAACACCTGCCGTGCAATTTCCTTCAGAGTCTCAAACACGCCGTTGCCTTGGAACGCGATGGCTTCCATCACCGGTTCGTCTTTGCGGCGCAGCTCTTTGGACAGAGCATCCACGGACAAGATATTTGGCAGGTCTCGCTTGTTCAGTTGCAAGACGTAGGGGATTTTTTTGAAGTCGTAGCCATGTTCTTTGAGGTTGTCCATGAGGTTGTCGAGCGCCTCGACGTTGGCGTCCATTCGCTCTTGCTGCGAATCGGCGACGAAGACGATGCCATCGACTCCGCGCAGAATCAGTTTGCGGCTGGCATCGTAAAACACCTGCCCGGGCACGGTGTACAGGTGAATGCGGGTTTTGAAGCCGCGTACTGATCCGAGATCCAGAGGCAGGAAGTCAAAGAACAAAGTTCGATCGGTCTCGGTGGCGAGCGAGATCATCTTTCCCTTCTGCTGTTCGGCAGTTTTCTGAAAGATGTACTGGAGATTGGTGGTTTTGCCGCCAAGCCCGGCGCCGTAATAGACGATCTTGCAATTAATCTCGCGGGCTGCAAAGTTGATGAAACTCAAAGACTTTCCTCAAGACATGCGGCAGGCGCTCAAAACCCAGAGCTTCCACCACTTGTAAGTTTTGGCTTGGTACTGCTGGTTTTATACCACAGCCGAGGGCATGACTGGCAGGTTACCCTGGTTACTAGGGGACCTCCGGTGCTCAACCAGGTTCTGACAACCCAGGTTCTGACAACCCAGGTTCTGACAACCAGGTTCTGACAACCAGGTTCTAACGGCTTACTGGTAAGGGATAATAGCCTGCCTTGGCATAAACCAGCACGCAGGGACGCAAATCCGAGCTCTTGCAGCCTGGACGACCAACTCTGACTTCGATTTCCCGGTAAGAACTGCTGGGAGTCGCGGCGGTGGCGTATCCCAGCGTGTACTGGTTGCGAGCGTCGCCAATTACTCGCTGATAAGCACCTTCAATGGCATTCTTCGAATACTCGCTGAGAATCTCGCCTCCGGTTGCGTTGGCGTATCTGGGTAAAATGTCGCTGTATCCCTGGCCGGGAAGGTGGAGCTTTTCAATCTGCTTGTAACCCGGAATCGCCGACCCGCCTGTGGCGATGCCGTATACCATGACCCCGTTCGAAAGCAGGACTTTCAGCACATCGCCATAGCTGGCATTGCTGCGAAGTTCGCGGCCATCGCTGATGACGAATATTACTTTCCGCCGGCTCTTCTCGCGCTTGCCCAGATCCATGGCGGCCATCAGAATTGCGTCGTTGAGGACGTGAGATCCCTTCGCGGGCGAGATCGGTACGGGGATACTGCGATCGTAAGGAATGTCGTTGATAGTTGGGCCTTGAGGCCCCAAAGGTCCGTCCACAACGGGCACACCATTGTTCTCGCCGTGGTTGTTTCTGATTTGATTCAGCGCCGCATCCAATCTTTTGCCCACCGAACCGAAATCGGCCGCTCGTCCCACCGTCGTGCTGAACGTGTAAATGGCGACTTCATCGAACTGGCTGAACGCGCCTTCCAAGGCGGGTAGCGTCTGGTTCACTTTCTGCACGTTTATGTCCGGCATGCCCAAATCGAAAATCACCGCTGCCGAGATGGCCAGCGGATCGCTGGTAAAGAAATTCAAGGCTACTTTCTTGCCATCATCGAGCACGGAAAAATCCTTGGGCAGTAAGCCGTTTACGAGGTGTCCGGAGTCGTCCGTGACCCTGACGGGGATGATTACCTGGTTCACGTTTCGAGTAATTTTGAACAACTCATCCTGTGAACTGCTGCCTGTGCTAGGCGTGGCGCCACCTTCGGGAACGGTTTTAACCTCAAGCGGATGTGGAGGAGGCGTGGGATTGGTTGCTTCCTCAGCGGGCGCTGGAGCCGGCTTGGAATACGTAGGCGGAGCCTCATTTCCGGAAGGCGGTTGCTCGACTGCGGGTGGTTCCGGCGTCGGCGGTCCCTGAGACTCTGCTGGCGGATTTGTGGGGAAAGGCTGCGGAGGACGGCTGGCGGAGGGCGCGTCAGGGATGTTTTGATCGCTCTGCTGTGCCGCCGCAACTCCTAAAGCCAGAAAAAACAATATGATCGCTGCGCCAGCTGCCGTCCGCTTCCCGCCTGCGATGCGAAACATTCGGAACTCCCGCCCCATGGCAAATCCCCCATAACTCGGATGCTGACAGCAGCCATTTGGTGCATCTAACGCTTAAGGACTAGACTAACAAAAATAGTGAGAGAATACTTTCATGTCCAAAGCCTGTACACCTTCAGTCTCATGCGCACTGGTGCTTCTACTATTCTTTGCCGGGTTTTCAACCGCCAGCGCTCAGCAACCGGCCCCCGCACCGAGTAACCAGACAGACCAGAGCCATTCAGATCAGGATCAGGACCAGTCGGCCACAACCCTGAAGGTCAACGTAAACGTTGTCCAGCTATTCTTCAACGTAAAAGACAAGCGCGGCGCATTGATCCCTAGCCTCACCAAGAACGATTTTCAAATCTTCGAAGATGGCAAGCCACAGACGATTAAGTATTTTGCCGCTGAGTCGAACCTCCCGCTTACGCTTGGCATTTTAATTGACTCCAGTGGCAGCCAGGCTCGCGTACTCGACATGGAGAAGCAAGTCGGCGGCGATTTTCTCAGTCAAATTTTGCGCGAGAAGGATTTGGCTTTCGTCATCGACTTCGATGTCAACGTTGAATTGCTGCAGGATTTCACCAGCTCGGTGCGCCTGCTGAAAACAGCTCTTAATAGCGCCCGCATTAACACCGCCGGCGGAAGCGGCACGGGTATACCGGGCTTAGGCGGAGGAACAATTCCGACGCAAGGGGCTCCGCGGGGCACGCTGCTTTACGACGCGGTCTATCTGGCCTCGCATGACGAATTAGCGCAGCAAGTGGGACGCAAAGCGATGATCCTGCTTACCGACGGGCAGGATGAAGGAAGCCAGCTCAGGATGAAAGATGCGATCGAAGCGGCGCAGAAATCGGACAGCATCGTCTATGTGCTGCTGTGCGCGGATCGCGGCTTCTACGGTGGTTTTGGCGGCTACTCTGGTGAAGGCGAAATGAAAAAGCTGACGCAGGAAACCGGAGGCCGCGTAATTGAAGTAGGAAATAAATACGAAAAGCTGAAAGAAGGCTTTGATCAGATTGCCAACGAGTTGCGCAGCCAGTACAACATTGGGTACAACCCAAGCAATGCCGCGTTAGACGGCTCCTTCCGCAAAATCGAAATCCGCGCCAACAGCAAAGACTACAAGATCCAATCTCGCGCGGGATACTACGCAGTGCCCAAACGCGACTAAGCGCGACCTGTCATCCTGAGCGGAGTTGCTGTCGCGAAGCGACGGCAACGCAGGCGAAGGACCCCGAGTGAGCCAGTTGTCGGCATTGCCGCTGCAAGGAATTCGTCTAGTCAGCGCGAGAGTGTCGCCAAGATGCGTTCTCTTGGTTTCTCGGTGGACCGGCCTTAGATGTAATGGTTTCGACTCGACCCTGCGAGACGGGGTTAGCAGGCTCAACGTATCCGACACACCGTATCCGAATCGAGAGATTCTGAGTGTAATGGCGATGTTACGTTAGCTGTGGCTTAAGAATGGAAACCGAGTCAATAGGGCTTAAATGGGCTAGTCACCCTCCTGACAGCTGCCGTATCGAGCGTGCGGGAGAAGGCCAGCGGAGATGTGCCAGGCCTGAAGCCATGCATCTTTCGCTTGTCTGGACGTGCCGTCGTCCGCCAATCCGGCAGCGTAGTGTTGCAAGGCTTTTGAACGAGCGGCTTCCGCTTTGCCGCGATTGCCCGATGCTCCGCGAGTTCGCATGATGATGTCAGAGAAGGCATCGCCAACCATAAAATGCACTTTTGCGGCGGTAGGCGCATCGATGCCCCTGGCGATGAGGTCTTCGCCAACGGAGATGACAGCCTGGGGCTCCTGGCACTGAGCGGCCGTCATCCAGACAAGCGAAGCTAATTTTCCAGACTCGGTATCCGGAGACAGATGTCTCGCCAGCTCAAGCCAGTTACCGTTGTAGGAAAGGCGACCGTCTTCGTTTGGTGCAATCACCGCACCCAGGCCTTCCAGCTCCGATCGCAATTCGGCTTTCTCGGGGCTGCTGGAATCTGTTAGACCAAATTGGCCCTCGCGCATTTGAGGTCCACCTTCCGCAATGCTGCCGAAGGCCGTGAGCAGGCGGTCGGCGGCGATCAGACCCGCTGCCTGCCTGTTGGGCTCGAGCGGCTTCACGGCGTTCAACCAATCGCGGAGTGTGGATACGAGAGGTTTGCGCCAGTCATCGCCCGCAGGGGAAGAAATTTTCTCTATTTCAGCCTCGGTGCAATCGTGCGCGCAGGCTTCGGAGAAACGCTTGGCTTGCTGTTGGGGAAGCGTGGTATCCAGGTCATACAGTTTTTCCATGCGATCGGAAATCGCCGGGTCTACACCCGCGATCGCGACAGCCCGGCGGAATTGAACAGAATCCGCTTGAGGATCGTCGTTGTTTTGTGAGTCGGGGAACATCGGTTGCTTCCAGAATGGCAGGTAAGCCCATACGTAGGCTGCGGGCCCAAACTTTGGTTTGCCGGTATCGAAAGCGAGACGGTGCCCTGAATCATAGGCATTGATGATCTCGATTGGGCCGGAATGCCAGACCCCGACCTGATCCTCGCTGGAGCCATATGTCGAATCAAACTGTTGGTTGACGGTTCGTTGCGCGGCGCGCCCCGCTGCCTCATCCGATACCTTGACTTCAACCTGGACCATACTCATCGTGCAGGTTTCATTGATCAGACTTTGTCCCTGCAGGCTAGGAAGAACGGCCGGAGAAGGCGCGTGCGGTGGATTGAACGAAACCAGCCGCGCAACCCGAGCGCCATCCGCAAGCGTCGCCGTTTCGGCCAGGATCACGCACTCACCACCGATGCCAATCGATGCCGGGTCGATTTTTGTTGCGCCGGGATGATGCGCCGTCCACTCATTGACGGTGACTCCTTCATGAAGCTCCGAGATAGCTCGGTCGGCAGCAATTGCAAAGTTCGGGGCGTCGCCCCAATCACCAGTCGGGGGCTCAACTTTCGGTTGAGGCGCCGGTGGTCGAGCCGCCGGTGGTTGAGCCGGTAGTTCAGACACCGACGCGTGGACTGAGGGACGATGGGTGGAGAGAACAAACGCAGATATACCAGCCGCGACGGTTAAACTGAGCAGGATCGAAAGGCGCCTCATATCACTCATTTGAGGCCGCTGTCCCTGAGTTTTCAAGATTACTGTTGTAAGCAGGCGGTTACGCAACTTTGCGCCGTTTGTTCCCCCTTGAGCCATTCCTACGCTCAAAAACCTGTTACGGCCTATCAGTAGCGACCCCATCTGACTGCCTAGTGCGTTAGGTCAAGCCTTGTACCATCACACATTTAGAGGGGGTCCTTCGACTTCGCGCTCAGGATGACCGAGTCTTCCTCGCGATCCTTCAGCCGGATCACGAATTTCAGTCCCGACCAAATCTCATTCACGGCGCAGACTTTCACATCCACCAAGCCAGCGTCCAAACCAATTCTTCGTACTTCGTCCTCGGTCAGATCGGTTGTCACGCCAGATGCCTTCTTCGGCCAACTTATCCAAAGTATTCCGGCAGGCGCGAGTCTTTTTGCGAAAAGTGGAAACTGCTTTTTCAACTCTGCCGCGGCCTTCACGAAAATCATGGCGAAATCAATCGGCGCTTCGGTTGTCAGCTCACAGCTCGCGAGCGAAGTCTTCAGTTCGGACTTCACGTCTGGCGGCAAATCAAACATGGCGACGCGAAATTTTTCTTTGATTCCGAGTTTCTTAGGCAGAGGAGTGCCGGAGTATCCCGCCATGCGAATGACCTACGGGGAGGGCGCGTAATATCCGTGGCGGCTGCGTACTCGCAAGCCTTTTTGCAGGGCCACGATTTCTACGCTGCGGTAGCGGCCGTCGAAGACGAAGTCGGCCGGCTTATACGCGATGGCGTACTGGCTGCGCAATTCTTCCTGAATGGCAGCAAATGCATTTGCCACTTCGGTGATTTGAAAAGGAACGTAAGCGCGTCCGCCGGTCGCATCCGCAATGCGTTCCAAGACTTTGTCTCCGTGATGACCCGCACCGCTCAGATTCGTGCTGATGGTGTACACGATCACGTCGGCCCGCTGCGCCATCTCGATGGCTTCTTCGCGCGTCACATGGCTTTGATTGTCTTCACCGTCAGTCAGCAGAATGATGGCGCGGCGCACCGGACCATTGTGCTGGGCCTTGATCAACTTATCGCGACAGGCAAAATACAGCGCGTCGTACATCGCGGTACCGCCGCCGGGACGCAATGAGCGCACCCCGATCGAAAGCAGTTCTGTATTGTCAGTGAAATCCTGCGTGACTTCCGGCGTGACATCGAACCCAACCACAAAAGCTTGGTCAAACTTTGGACGGATGGTTTGATTGAGGAATTCAACCGCTGCCTGCTGTTCGAATTTGAAGCGGTCACGCACGGAGTTACTGGCGTCGACGAGCAGTCCTACTTCGAGCGGCAAATTGGCCTCGGCGCGAAAACTGCGAATCTCCGCAGGAGGCTTCTTGTCGTCTACCACCTTGAAATTGTCTTTCTTCAAATCCTTCACGTAATGGCCGTGCTTGTCGGTAACCGTGAAGACTACGTTCACTTCGTTTACCGTGTGGCGAATCGTGGTAAGCGAGTCATCGTCTGATTGACTTGAAGCCGCGGGCGACGTTTTTCCCGTCTGCGATGGCTGATTCTGTGCGGCGTCATTCGAAGCCTGAGCCGCATCAGCCTCGGAAGATGCAGCCGGAGACTGCTGCGTAGGCGTAACAGATTGCTGAACGGGCGGAGTGGACGCTTTCTGCGTCTGAGTTTGCTGCTGCGAAACGGAAGGCGCCGACGGCAACTCAGTCGCATCCTGTGCTAACAGGGAAAAGCTACCTATAAATAGAAACAAAACGCCTGTGCGGGGCTTCATGACTTTTTTTAATTATAGCCGCAATCCGATGAAGAACGGGCGTCTCGCCGGTTTAGTCGGGCGAGGACGCCCGGCCTCCATTAAGCATTATTTACCGCCGATCTTACCCCGAATAACGACCACCGATGCTGCCGGCAAATCGTACCAGGAATCTTTACCGCCGGTTTGCGTAGAGTGCATGAGCGGACCGTCCGGGTCAGCTCTCCCTTTTGTAATCGCAATAACCGGTTGCTCGCCCGCATGCTCCGAGTGTGCCAGGAACTGCGTCTCCGCCGGATGCCACTGATATTGGTTTTTTCCAAATGTCGCGATCTCAACCGGACCGGAAAAGAAATTCGCGTCCGGCACAGTCGAATCCTTAAGCCAAATTCGGACGCGATGAGCATTCAGCTGATCGCGATTCACCGCCATCACCGACCACTTACCATCTGGACGTTTCACCGCATAAGCAGTCACCAGAGCATGACCGGCGCCATCGTCGATGTCACTCTTCGCAGGAAACACAAAATGCTCTCCGGGGCCGGGCTGCACCCATTCCAGATTGATAAGCTGCGCTACGAAGAACTGCGCCAGAGGCTGCTGAATCTGATAATTGATATTGACAGTGAACATGCCAAACGTTCCCGGAGAATCGTTGCAGCCATGTTCCATCTGCAACGGCAAATAGTGAAAGTAATAAACTCCGTTTCCGCCGGCGTTGAGGAAGGAACCGATATAATCCGCCAGCCAGATCCCAGAGAACATGTCCATGTAAGTTTCGCTGGCGTCGGGAGACAGATTCGATTCGGTGATGAACATAGGAAGATTTGCCGGAACTCCGTCTTCACGCCAGATCTGCATGATGTGGTTCACCAGGTCAGGCTCATCATAAAGAACGCCCCACGGCGTCTTGCACCCGTCGTAGGGATAATGCTCGAAAGAAAAAAACGCGAGCTCACTCATCCGGCCATGCTGTTTCAAATAATCCAGAAAGCGCGCAACCCAGGAGGCTCTGCCATTGCCATCGGGCCACGATTCGATGTCTTTATTCACCCCCTGAAATGACGGTCCTCCCAGTTTCAGCGTGGGATCCACACGATGCAGAACTGCAGCCCACTGGATATAGAGCGCAGCGTAATCCTCGGGCACCATGAATTGCCCGTCCGCTTCCTCTCCCATTTCAACGTATGAGATTGGATAGTTGCGATTCTTCAAATAGGCGATCTCTGCCGCGGCATTGTCTGGCGTATCGTAAAGCAGAGCCACTGGAATCATCGCTGGCAATCCACGTGTAACGCCACTTGTGTAGAACAGATCAAAGCCAACCTGTGCCTGCTTGGTGGATAACAGATCAGAAGGCTCATGCCACGGATCGACCGACGAGCAGTAAGTCGCACTCTGTTCCTGGTCCGGCGTGTGGCGGAGAATGTCATGGAACGATCCATCCGGAGTGGTCGTTCCTAAATAAACTTCGCCAATGGCATAGCCTACGCAATTTCTCGGGTCGGCAAGTTTCGGATCAGTCGATTGATGAGAATCACATGTGTTCGACGATCCGGTCATTAGAATCCGAACGAAACGAATCAGACCGGGATTATCAGACAAGCGAATAGTCTCTGTTCCCCCTTTTCCAGAAACGATGCCGCCGTGTGGAAACGTCTCCCACACGCCTTTGGTTTGAGCTTTGATGGGATCGTCTCCGGTCCAATACTGCACCTCGTAGCGAGTTGCGTACGGATTCACCCACGCAATCCGAATGCTGTCGACCATTTGATTTTGCGTGAGGTCAAGAATCACCCATTGCGGATGCAGCGAATCGCCTTCTCCGGTGAAGCGCTCTGTGAGATACGGATTGCTTTTCCAGTAAGTATTCGGATCGCCATCGGTAAGCCGCGAAAAACCGGCGTTCCCGGTGCCGTCGTTTCGGGTGGTGCCGCGGTGCGGAAGCGAATATCCATAGGAGTAGCGAATCATTTCCGTCGGCGTGCTCGAGCCTGTGAAGTAACCTTTGCCACTGGGATCGCTCCATGTCCCCTGCGGATTCCAGTGCCACGACTCCATCGCCAACTCGGTATTCTGCCGATAAGTCACCGGCTGCCATCCCGAAGCAAACACTTGCTGCAGAGTGGGCTGAAGCAAATCATTGTCAATCGCCGCGACCGGGATGCGATCAACTCCGGCGCCCAGCGTCCGAGTGGGTACGAAATGATTGGTAGAGTGTGCAGGTGTTGCATCCACTTGAATGTTCTGCGCCACACATGTGGCTAATATCGATAAACATCCCATTAGCAATAGAACAGCGGCCATCCGATTCTTCAAAGTCGCTCCCCGGGAAATGCGTTGCGTGAATATAAAAAGCAGGATGCCAGTATGCCATACATTGCTGTGAAATCACGGTAGTGGACGATTTTGAAACTGGACCACTACCGAAATCATTTTTCGGCTGGATTCGTGACAGCCACAAGCGTACATTTGACAACGCATCGCCCGAGCTTGGCATCTTAGCTTGCTAAGTTGTTTGCTCGGTTGCAGGAGGATTTATGAAGTGGCTCCGTATTCTGTCATCTTTCCTGCCACTTCTTTGCGGAGGTATTCTTACTTCCTGCGGTACGTCGGGCCAAAGCGCGTCGTCCAGCAACTCTACGCCGAGCGTATCGTCCAGCCAGATTCTGTACACCATTAACAACAGCACCGTCTCAACCTACAACGTCGATGTCGACGCGTTGACCTTCACTCCTGTCGAGCAACCCGTTAACCTGATTCCGAATGGTTCGCTGGTTCAGTTCGTTCCCGCGCCTCATGACGACTTTCTGTACGTAATGTGGGCCGATGCCGCAAGTCAGCAGCATCTGTCAGTGTTCACAACTGACAGTTCGGGTGTTCCACAGATGCCTGCGGTGCAGACTATGGATGCGCCCTCGCTTTATCAATTCAATATTCATCGCAGCGCGCACTTCGCCTACATGATGCAAGTAGATAGTTCCGGCAACCAATATGTCTCGACACTGCGTCTATTCCAAATTAACTCAAATAACGGCAAGCTCCGCGAGTATCCACAGGCTCAGGGCACCTATGGTCCTTACAATGTTTGGCCTGCGTCTTTGTTCGGATTTAGTACCGATGGCACGCAGATTTATCTCAGCCAACAAAATTCACAGGGTACTTTCTATGACCGGCGTCCATTGAACGCGGGAAACGGCACGGTTGGTTCTGGTGTTGTGCTTTATGAGCTTGGCAACGGGGCCGGGACTAGCTCTGACACACTGGTGATTGGAACCCAGGTGATGATTGATGAACACGTCGCTTCGGGAATGGCCGGCTACCTCGACGTTTTTCCCCTTATTCCGAGGCCGCCACATCATTTATTTCGCTGCAATGCAGCCATGCTCGCGGCTTGCGCGACTGCCACAAATGTTCAACTGAGCCCGGCAGACAAATTTCTCTTCTTGACCGACCCATCAACCCAGGAGATTCACGTGGCCCGTATTCATCTGAACGCCATGAACGTGCAGGACACGGGAAACTCCATTCCGATGACAGCGGAGACTCCGGGGTTCGCATTCAGTCCCGACGGCACACTCGTATACGCACTCCTGGCTAGCGATTCAAGCCTTCACGTATACTCATTCGATTCCTCGTCCGGACAACTTGTTGGCGGAAGCGCTCCGCTGCCGATGGGCAATAGTTCCGGCTTTGCTCCTGCTTCCCGACAGTAAGCCTCTTGCAGTTTGTTGTCCGAGAACCTCGCGACTGCCACCCTTATACAATTGAGCGCATCCGCTTTATCGATTGCTATAGTCACAAGAAAAATGCCAGCGAAATCCAACCATCCTTCTCTCGCGCTGTGGCGCCATGATTTTCGCCTGACTCTGCATCTCGCCCTGCCGTTGATATTCGCCGAGGTGGGATGGATGAGCATGGGCATTGTCGACACGATCATGGTCGGACGCCTGCCCAATAGCGCCGTCGCCATTGGCGCCACCGGCCTGGGCCAAAGCCTCTACCACGGCGTGGCCATCTTTACCGGCGGCTTGCTGCTTGGAATGGACACCTTCGTCGCGCACGCATACGGCCGCGAGGATTTAGACGACGCCCGGCACTCGCTGGTGAATGGATTGTTTCTCGCCTTCGCTCTTACGCCGGTTCTGATGCTTGCCGTGTCGTTCTGGCCGGCGCTGATGCAGCGTTTTGGAATCAGCCCGGAACTTGTGGAGCCCATGCGCCCGTACCTGCGTGCGCTCAACTGGGGTTCGTTGCCCCTGCTCGCCTACTTTGCTCTTCGGCGGTATCTGCAAGCTGTAAACGTGGCCCACCCTATCATGTTTGCGTTGATCTCCGCGAACTTGGTGAACGCTTTCGGAAATTGGGTTCTCATTTACGGCCATCTTGGATTCCGCGCCATGGGAATTGCCGGCTCTGGTTGGTCCACATGTTGGGCTCGCGTCTACATGGCCGGCTGCCTCGCGATCACACTGCTGTGGGTAGAATCAAAACGGTTGCGGCCGGGGTGGGCGGGTATGATGAGAATCGATGTCAGCCGAATGGCAGCGCTGCTCAAGCTCGGAGCTCCGGCCGCAAGCCAAATCCTTTTCGAAATCGGAGCCTTCTCCGCCGCAGCCGCATTGTGCGCCAAACTCGGCCCTATCCCTCTGGCTGGACATCAGATCGCATTGAACTGCGCCGCGCTAACATTCATGGTGCCGCTCGGGATCAGCTCTGCCGCAGCCGTGCGAGTTGGACAAGAGCTAGGCAGACGTGACCCCGATGCAGCCCGGCGCGCAGGATGGTCGGCCATTTTCATTGGAGTCGGATTCATGGCCTGTTCCGGCGCAGTATTTGTTTCAATTCCAAAATTCATTGCACGCCTGTTTACTCCCGATCCGGCTGTCATCCGGGTCGGCGCACAACTGTTGCTAGTGGCGGCCGCATTTCAATTATTTGATGGTCTTCAGACCGTCGCTACTGGAGCGTTGCGCGGCGCGGCCGACACACGGACTCCCATGCTCGCCAACTTCGTTGCCTATTGGCTGATGGGCCTGCCTATTGGCTACGTCTTGTGCTTCGCGGTGGGATGGGGTGCGCTCGGGATTTGGATCGGCCTCTGCGGCGGACTCATGATCATCGGATCTGCCCTGCTCGTCGCCTGGCACAAAAGAATGCAGTCGTTGTGCGGGGTCATTCCGAAACCGCACTAGCGGCGCCAGAGATCTCGAGCCGACCTATTGACGAGACCGCTTGTCAGCGGGCTCATCGCCTGCGTATGATGCAACCGTTATGACAACTAACAATGTGGCTTTACAAACCGGCCTTCGCCAAAAAGCACAACTGATGTCGGCGTCTGACATGGATCGCTCAATAGTTCGTCTTGCCTACCAGATTGTCGAAGAAAATGGGACGGATGGTTTAGGGCTAATCGGCGTCCGGCGCCGCGGTGTGCCGTTGGCCGAACGCTTGAGCAAGTCGATCTCACATATCGAAGATATCCGGGTTCCCGTGGGCGCGTTGGATATCACCTTTTATCGCGACGATCTTTCTACGGTAGGGCCGAAGCCGGTGGTGAACGAATCGGAAATCGGATTTTCCATTCAAGATAAGAATATCGTGCTGGTGGATGACGTTCTTTTCACCGGACGCACCGTTCGCGCCGCGCTGGACGCTCTTTTCTCGCAAGGCCGTCCCCGCCGGGTTCAACTTTGCGTGCTGATCGATCGCGGACACCGCGAGTTACCGATTGAAGCCGCATTTGTAGGCCGCACCGTGCAAACCACCATGAACGAAGTGATCGAAGTAAAGCTGCAGGAAATCGACAACGCAGAAAAAGTTCTTCTGATGGAAAAATGATCTTACATAGAGAGCCGCTCCGGCCGAGCAAACTCGGCCGACAGACTGTCCAAAGTCACAATTGTCATCCCGAGTCACAATTGTCATCCCGAGCGTAGCGAGGGATCTGGGTTCTCTTTGCGGCCGACGAAAACCCAGATTCCTCGTCGCCTCGCTCCTCGGAATGACAAAATACACGGTTGTGTGTCTCTCTGCTAACGCGAACGTCAGTTGGCGCTCATGCATCCCACAATGAAGTCATTATTGAATACAGGTCGTTCGAATCGAAAAGCATAGCGCAAAAACCAGTCGCGGTTTAGAATCAACCGCTGTTTCTTTCCCGAACTTCTAATGAACCTGTTGAGCAAAGAAGTTTCGAGCATGCAAAATCAGCGCCTGCTCGGAGCGGCACGCAAAGCCATGAAGCGCGCCTACGCCCCATACTCTCAGTTCCGCGTGGGTGCCGCATTGCTCACCTCGAAAGGCGAAGTTTTCACCGGCTGCAATGTGGAGAACGCATCCTACGGCTTGTCAAACTGCGCCGAGCGCACCGCGATTTTTGCCGCCATAGCTAAATCCGGCCCAGGATTGAATATTCGCGCCATCGCTGTAGTAAATGACCAGGGAGTTCCCTGCTCTCCCTGCGGCGCCTGCCGCCAGGTAATTTATGAATTTGGTCCTGAGGCGACGGTCTTTTTTCAAAACGCGAAGGGATGGAAGCAAAGTCATATTACAGAACTCCTGCCAGAAGGGTTCCGTCTAAAGTGAGCAAGCTGCCCGAATGTCAAACGTTTCGCGCCGTCGACGTCATTCGCAAGAAACGTGATGGGCGGGACCTTTCGGCAGCCGAAATTAATTATCTTGTTCACGCCTATACTACCGGCGAAATTCCCGATTATCAGGTTTCCGCCTGGCTGATGGCTGTAATTCTGCGTGGGCTCACGCGACCTGAAACCTCCGCGCTGACTGATGCCATGCTACATTCCGGCGATGTGCTCGATCTCTCGGAGTTGTCCGCAAAAAAAGTAGACAAGCACTCGACCGGCGGAGTCGGCGACAAAACCTCGCTGGTATTAGCACCGCTGGTCGCAGCTGGCGGCCTTGTCGTTCCCATGATTAGCGGGCGCGGGCTTGGCCACACGGGAGGCACGCTCGACAAGCTGGAATCAATTCCCGGGTTCAATGTCAATCTTTCAGTTCCAGATTTCCGCCGCGTTCTAAAAGCCTGCGGCTGCGCCATGATCGGCCAGACTTCCGAGATCGCTCCTGCCGACCGCAAGCTTTACGCATTGCGCGATGTCACCGCGACCGTGGAAAGCCCCTACCTTATTTGCGCGTCGATCATGAGTAAGAAACTAGCCGAAGGTATCGATGCGCTCGTGCTCGACGTCAAAACCGGCTCGGGCGCGTTTATGAAAAAGGAAGAAGACGCGGTTTTCCTCGCGGAATTAATGGTCGAAACCGGCGAGCGCATGGGCAAGTCCGTAGTTGCATTAATCACTAACATGGATCAGCCGCTCGGAACCCACGTGGGAAATTCGCTCGAAGTGATCGAAGTTCTCGAAGTGTTGCATGGACGCGGCCCAGACGACTTGAAAGAACTGTGCCTCGAACTTGCTGGGTGGATGTTTCATCTCGGCGGTGCCGCCGCGACTGTGGCGCAAGGCAAACTGGACGCTAAACAACTCATCGCCTCGGGCAAGGCGCTCGATAAGTTCCGCCAAATGGTTTCGCTGCAAGGAGGAGACGTCGGCGCGCTCGATGATCCCACCAAACTTCCGCGAGCAAAATATCTGCAAGACGTAATTAGCCTCAAGAATGGATATATCGCTGCCATGAATTCGGAAGCGGTCGGCACCGCCTGCGTGGTTCTCGGCGGCGGACGCGAGAAGAAAGAAGACTCAGTCGACCCAACGGTTGGAATTGTTCTGCATCGCAAAACCGGTGATCAAGTCGTCGCGGGGGAACCGCTTTGCACCATCCATTCCAGTTCTGAAGCTCGCACTGCTCGGGCCGCGAGCCTGCTCCTCGAGTGTTTCCAGATTGCAGATGCTCCCGCAGTTGAGACGAATGCGCTGGTGCGTCGCGTAATTTGCGGATCAAAAGCAAATAGCGTGGGAGGAAAATAGATGGGGCGATTCACCGGCATTCTGGGCCTGCTGACAATGCTGACGCTGGCGTTTATTTTCTCTACCAATCGCCGCGCCATTCGTGTCAAAACCGTCGTCTGGGGATTGGGCTTGCAATTCGCCTTCGCGGTGTTCGTATTGCGTATCGACATTGGCCGCCGCATTTTTCAGTATGCCGGGAACGCCGTAAACAAACTACTGAGTTACGCCTTCGTAGGTTCCCAGTTTGTGTTTGGTGATTTGGGAAAGCAGGGCTCGCATCTCGGTTTCTATTTTGCTTTTCAAGTTCTCCCCACGGTTATTTTCATCGCGGCATTTTTTGCGGTTTTATATCACTACGGAATTATGCAATTCATCATCAAGCTGGCCGCGCGCGTGATGACGCGTTTCATGGGAGCCAGCGGCGCCGAGTCGCTCAATGTCGCCGCCAGCATTTTTATGGGCCAAACTGAAGCGCCGCTGACCATCAGGCCTTTTTTGCCGGACCTCACTCGCTCCGAACTAATGACCGTCATGACCAGCGGAATGGCGCACGTTTCTGGGGGAATCATGGCTGCGTATATCGCATTCGGAATCGAGCCTAAGCATCTTTTGAGTGCCGTAATTATGACCGCTCCGGGAACGATTTTAATTTCGAAGATGCTGGTGCCTGAGACTGAAGAACCGAAGACCGCCGGCCGCGTGGTCATGAGCGAAGAGGAAGTGGAAACGGAAAAAAGAGAAAACGTGCTCGGAGCGGTTGCGCGCGGCACGACCGACGGCCTGAACCTGGCGTTGAACATCGCGGCCATGCTGATTTCGTTTTTGGCGCTGATCGCCTTGATGGACGGAATTCTGTATGGAATTCATGCGGGCCTCGCGCATATTGGTTTTCCGTGGTTTCCTGCAAGCCTGGAAATTATCTCCGGCAAACTTTTCGCTCCCGTGGCCTGGGTCATCGGAGTTCCATGGAAAGACTGCACCCTGGTTGGAAATCTTTTGGGCACGCGCATGGTGCTCAATGAATTAGTCGCGTTTTCCATGCTGGGGCCGCAGAAGGCCGTTCTTGATCCGCGCTCGTTCACGATTGCAACCTTCGCCCTGTGTGGCTTTGCCAATCTGAGCTGCATCGGCATTCAGATTGGCGGTATCGGCGCGCTGGCCCCGAATAAAAAGGGTGAACTGGCGCGGCTTGGAGTGCGCGCGATGTTGGCGGGCACCATGGCAAATCTTATGTCGGCGTCAATCGCCGGCATGCTTATCTAATTTTTGAGAACACCAGCGAAATACGCTCGCCCGCGCCATCAAACGAATCAAGGAGCTACTAAAGCCAGAATGAAATATACAAACGTTACGTGTCTTGTCAGGCGAGTTGCCTGTGTTTGTTTTGTTTTATTGTTGATTTTCTCAGCGGCCGCAGAAGAAATTCCATCCAACATTCTCCAAGCCATGCAGTGGCGCCTGATCGGTCCCCATCGCGGCGGCCGTATCACCTCTGTCTCCGGAGTACCAAGTGATCCGAACATTTATTACGTCGGAACCCCGGGCGGCGGAGTCTGGAAAACTGAGGACGCTGGACGAGTCTGGAAGCCCATCTTCGATCAACAACACGTCGCATCGATCGGCGCAGTCGCAGTCGCACACTCCGATCCCAAAATAATTTATGTAGGAACTGGCGAGCAGACGCAGGGCGACGGCGTATACAAATCAATCGACGCAGGTGCGACATGGACGAATATCGGCTTGCGCGAAACTCACGTGATTACCGGCATCGTGATCGATTCGCGGAATCCCGACATCGTTGTGGTAGCCACCGCTGGAGATCACTGGTCCGGCACTGAGCGCGGAATCTATAAGACTTCCGACGGCGGCAAGAGCTGGCAAAAGGTGTTGTACAAGGATCCGGATACAGGCGCCGCTGATATTGAAGCCGACCCAACGAATCCCAGCGTCCTCTATACCTCGCTGTGGACGAAGCCCGAGGATCCATTCAGCGAAGAGGAGCCTGAGAAAAAGAAACAACAAGACGCCGCGATTTACAAATCTACCGATGAAGGTTCGACCTGGACCGCAGTCGAAGGCAAAGGCCTGCCGACTGATCCCATGGGACGCATCGGCGTAGCCGTCGCGCCTGGCACCAATGGCAGGCGGGTTTTCGCCATCGTCACGCAGGGACTATTTCGCTCGGACGACGGTGGCGCGACCTGGCAACGCAGCACCACCGATCCTCGCATTTTGGGAAATGCGTATTTCAGCCGCGTATTTGTCGATCCCACAGATGCCAACTTCGTCTACGTTGCGCAAACTTCCATGTATCGTTCGACCGACGGAGGCCGCACTTTCCAAGCCTGGGAAGGCGCGCCGAGTGGGGATGACTTTCACGTTCTCTGGATTAATCCTGCGCACACACAAAATATGATTCTCGGAGTCGATCAGGGCGCAATCATCAGCGTGGATGGCGGCCAAACCTGGAGTTCGTGGTACAACCAGCCCACCGGGCAGTTTTATCACGTAAGCACTGATCAACATTTTCCTTACTACGTTTACGGAGCGCAGCAGGACAGCGGCACCGCCGCCGTCCCCAGCCGCAGCGATTATGGAGAGATCACCTATCGCGATTGGGCGCCGACCGGTGCTTTTGAGTTTTGCTACATCGTGCCCGATCCCGCGAATCCGAATTACGTATACGCCGGAGGATGGTATGGCAGCGTGCTGCGTTACGACAAGACGACTGGGCAGATCGTTCATCTTCTGATTCGTACCTCGAAATACCGCACGGCGCAGATGGCGCCAATTGCGTTTTCTCCTCAGGACCCGCATGCGTTGTATGCCGGGACGCAATACCTTTTGCGAAGCAATGATGGCGGATTCAGTTGGCTGGAGGTCAGCCCCGACCTGACAGTAAAGCAAGAGCCTGAGCAGAAAAAACCCGATTCGCGGCGAACAGTTATTTATACGATCGCGCTTTCGCCAGTCCAGTCTGGGGTAATCTGGGCGGGCACCGGCAACGGACTCATTCAAGTCACAAAGGATGGCAAGACTTGGCAGAATGTAACCATGCCAGGCTTGCATGAGCGAACCGGCATCACCATGCTCGAGGCTTCGCATTACGACGCAGGGTCGGCGTATGCCGTTGTCAACGGCTATCAGCAGCTGAGTCCGCTCATCTATCGCACTCGCGACTACGGACACACCTGGCAACTTATCACCACCGGTTTGCCCGACTCTGGAAATGCCCGCGCGGTTCGCGAAGATCCGGCACGTAAGGGATTGCTGTACGCGGGCACGTGGAACGGCGTTTACTTTTCGCTCGACGATGGCGATCACTGGCAAACTCTGCAACTGAATTTGCCTACCGCTTCAGTTACTGATCTCGACGTTCACGGCGATGACTTAGTTGCATCGACGTTTGGACGAGCCTTGTGGATTCTTGATGACATCACGCCGCTGCGACAATTCAATTCCAAGTGGCCGCAGTCGCAAGCTTACATGCTCCTTCCGCATAGTACGGTACGCGCGCGCTGGGATATGTCGCAGGATACGCCGCTGCCTCCGGAAACTCCCGCCGGAGATAATCCGCCAGACGGCGCAATCATTGACTATTTCCTGAAGTCCGCGCCGACGGGCAGCATCAAACTTTCCATCTACGACGCGGAAAACCATCTGGTGCGCGAGTTCACAGATGTTCCCCCGTCATTCGACAAAGCCCCAGCCAACGCCCCGGAATATTGGTTCGCGCCACCGCTGGCGCTCACCAAGAATGCGGGACTCAACCGCTTTGTCTGGGATCTCCGCTATCCGCCGATGAAGGCGCTGCGTTACAGCTACTACGGCAACATTCTGGATTACATCGAGTACACGCTCTCCGATCACGCCGTTCCCGGCAAGTTTCCGCGCGACCTGCAGCCCGGGCCGTTCATCGTGCCCGGCCAGTACTCGCTTGTGCTGAACGTCGATGGCAAAACATTCCGTCAGCCGTTGACCGTCAGTCTCGATCCGAGGGTGCATGTGCCACCCTCCGATTTAGTGCAGCAACTCGATGCCGAGAAAAATATTGCAGCTCAGATGTCGGCCAGTTATGACGGATACGAGCAGGTGCATGCGTTACAAGAGGCAATAGCCGACCGGCAAAAGTCCTTGGAGGCCGATACGAGGAAAGACGCGGCGGATGCGCTGAAGGCGTTGGCTGATCAGGTTGCGGATGTGGGCGAAGGGAAGCCTGCGGATCTCGGAATAGGTCCATTGAACCGCGAACTGGCACGCTTCGCGTTTATGATCGAGAGCGGAGACGCGCGTCCAGCAACTCTTCTTGAGACCAGTGTCGAACAATCCTGCCAGAACGTGGGCAAACGGCTGGGGCAATGGCGCGATCTTAATCAGCAGAAGATTTCGTCCGCGAACACGGTTTTGCAGAAGTACAACATGGCAGCATTGCCGGTAGTCCGCGATATTCCGGCTGCTCCTGCGTGCCAAAAATAATTCTCTCAGATTCCCGATCTCGCTTGATCGCATTGAGCTCGGTACAATTTAGAGATGGAGCCAAGACAGTCGGCCGCGGCTTCAAGAAATCCGCAAAATCTCGGGTTCATCAGTTGTCGCTTTTTTGAATACCTAATACAAGCGCCCGTACTCTTGCTTGCACGATGGCGACACTCATAGCGTAAGCAAGAACCCAGATCCCTCCGCTTCGCTCGGGATGACAACTAGAGGGCCGAAAAGCATTCCAGACAACATAAGCGGCACTATCATCATCCATTCCACGTGAGTTGCGATATTCGCATTGGCACTTCAGGATTCCACTACAAACATTGGCTGCGCTCTTTCTATCCGCCGACAACTCCCGCCAGCGGGATGCTGAAGTTTTATCTGCAACACTTCGATACCCTCGAATTGAATAACAGTTTTTACCGTCTCCCCCCGGTCAGCTCTTTGGAAAGCTGGCGGGAGGCGACGCCTGCTGACTTTGTGTTCGCCGTCAAGGCAAGCCGGTTCATTACTCACAACAAGAAATTGAAAGATCCGGAAAACGCGCTGGACAATTTGATTCCGCGAATCATGCATCTGGGTCCGAAACTGGGACCCATCCTTTTTCAATTACCGCCGAAATGGCAGGTAAATCCGGAGCGCGTGCAAGACTTTCTTGCCGCACTACCTGCCGAATTGCGCTATGCCTTTGAGTTTCGCGAACTTTCCTGGATGAAACCCGAAGTCATGGATGTGCTGAAGCGCTTTAACGCCGCGTTCTGCATTTATGAACTCGCGGGATATCACTCGCCCATGCATGTGACTACAGATTTCACTTATGTGCGTTTACACGGCCCTGACGCCAACAAATACCAGGGCAGCTATAGTGACGATCGATTACGTTGGTGGGCTTGTCAGATTGAGTCCTGGGCAAAAATGCAAAAGGCCATATATGTCTATTTCGACAATGATCAAGCCGGCTACGCGCCTCAGAATGCGCTAACGCTGAAGAATATGGTATTTGGGGCGGAAGCACGAAAAGGGGCGCTCGCGCCTATATCAAAGACGCCGTGAGTCGCGTCTAGTACCAGTTACCTTTGTCACAGCAAGCTGTCTCAGCTGTCACAATCAGCGCGGATATCCCAAGCCTATACTGACCTTGAGGAGAATCCGGCCATGTCAACCGCCTGGACGTCCCGCTACGCGCTGCGTACCAAGGGCATAACCAGTTCTGCGATCCGCGAATTATTGAAAATCACTCAGAAACCCGGAATGATTTCGTTTGCCGGCGGCCTGCCCGCGCCCGATGTATTTCCCGTCGAACGCTTTGAGGACGCCTGTCACAAGGTGCTTACGCAGCAGGCTGCTTCCGCCTTGCAGTACGGAACAACGGAGGGTTACGAGCCGTTGCGCGAACTGATTGCGAACAACATGGCGCGCTACGGGATCAAGGCCAAAGTCGAGAACGTCTTGATCACATCAGGCTCGCAGCAGGCGCTTGACCTGATTGGCAAGCTGTTTATCAATCGCGGGGATCGAGTGCTAGTGGAGGCACCGACTTACTTGGGCGCGCTGCAGGCGTTCAATATTTATGGCGCGGAATATGTGTCGGTGCCGATCGATGAAGATGGCCTGCGCACCGACTTGTTGGAGAACCCTTTGCGTTCCGGTCCGAAGTTCATGTACGTGCTGCCCAACTTCCAGAATCCGGCAGGAATCACTCTGTCCGAAGGGCGTCGCCACGAGTTGGTGCTGCTCGCCGACAAGTACGGCATTCCGATTATCGAAGATGATCCCTACGGCCAGTTGCGTTATGAAGGCGAGCATCTGCCGTCGCTGGTGGTTCTCGACCGCGAGAATTTGCGGCGCGACAATGGCTATTCAATTGGCAACGTTATTTACCTCAGTACATTCTCGAAGACTCTGGCTCCCGGGCTTCGTCTGGGATGGATCGTCGCTCCGCCAGAAGTGATCACCAAACTGGCGCAACTCAAGCAAGGCGCGGATTTGCACACCTCGACCTTCGCCCAGTTCGTAGCCTACGAAGTTGCACGCGATGGATTTCTTGACCAGCACGTGAAGCTAATTCGCCGGGTCTATCGCGAACGGCGCGACGTCATGCTGCAGGCTCTGCAAGAGTTCTTCCCACCGGAAGTGACCTGGACTCATCCTAAGGGTGGTCTATTCTTATGGGTAAGTCTGCCTGAAGGGATGGACATGCAGGCGATTTTCGAGTCAGCAGTCGAGCACAATGTAGTTTTTGTGCAGGGCGATTCCTTCTATGCCAACGACTACCGCGAAGGTTCGCGCCATATGCGATTGAACTTTTCTAACGCCACGCCGGAACAGATACGAGAAGGCATACGCCGTCTGGCAGACGCCGTCAAAAGTCATATCGTCAGTGTCGAAGAAATGCTTTGTTCCAGTTCCAAACTTATTTAGGAGGTTTAACTTGCCATCAGAAATGCATCTCCTAATCGCCAATCAGAAAAAGATTCTTGAAAATCAAGCTTTGATCTTAAAAGGACAGGAGGAGATCAAAAATACTCAAGCAGCCGTCATACGAAACCAGGAGGAGATTCTCGCTAGCCAGCGTCACTGTATGTATCGGGATGCTTGGGAAGACCGCCTGGTGCGCGAGCAAATCAAGGCTGCAACTAGCGGACAGTCACCGACGCAGCATTGACTGTAGAGCTTTGAGTTCGTCGTTTGGAAGCGGATGAAATTATAAGGTTGGGCGAGCCAGTTCGGCTGCCCCCTCTCATTTTTCCCACCAAAAGGGGACGCCTTGACAATTTGGTCCGGGAGTTCATCGGACTTTAAGAATTAAAATTGAGGCTATGGAACCCCCAGTACTTCTGAGACAGATTGACGAGCGCATCCCGGGCTTTTGGGACGACCTGCAGCCGTTAATCAAAGCTACGGAGCAGATTCTGGCCACGCCTGCGGACACACAATTAAGGAAGGCGGTACAAGCGCAGGTCGAAGTTGCTGCCGAACACTTCGGGGGAATCCTTGCGGCATCCGCAAATGGTTTTGGACTTCCAGCGGAAGCAGCAGCGAGAAATCTTTTTGACGTCGTTGTCGGGACGCTTTACCTGATGAAGCACCCAGATCTGCTTGATGATTTCATCGAGTTCGGCAAACTGACGTTCTATCGACTAATGAAACACATTAGCCCCGAATCGCCGGAGTACCAACAAGAACAAGCCCGGGATCTTGCGAGCCACGACACAGAAATAAAGTGCCTCGATGCCAAATTCGCCAAGAAAAAGAATTCCTGGCACGGACGCCGGATCTCACAGATCGCGAACGATGTCGGCAAAGATAACGAAATGGAACAGCTTTACAAAATTTTCTACAAACCAGCCTCCGCCATAACTCACGGAAGCTCGTATCCGATCCTGAGCAGGAACGGAAATCAAGGGTGGGAGATCGGCTTCCAGAGGCACAAGTGGGATCGTTATGTGAAGGAATCTCCTGTGCTTGGGTATTCGATGCTCTGTCAGCTGTATCTGGAGGTGTTCCCGCTCTTCCAGATTGCGGATACTACAGATTTGGACGAAATGGCCAAGGTGTGTGCGAGGTTAACCAGCGACTGATGGATGAGTTGCGGCTCTGGCCCCTCGTCTCGGAGCTACTTGCAGGGATACACTTTTCGCATTGCGTTTATGATGAGGTCTGGCGTAGGCAGGTGAGCGAATTCCGGTGCGTCACGAACGTACTTAACAACAACTTTTACCAGCTGACCGTTCTCAACTTCGTCTGGACGGCAAAAGAGCTCAGGAGTTTTCTTACTCGTCTTCGCACTGGCAATGGTAGCTCCGAACTCCGCGCCCTGCACAACCCCCAAGACGTAGTATGCACAGCGCGCCAAAATCTCGGATTCTGCTTCGGTCTTTTGGTCCCTGTCTATCGCGGAGCAGAGCCTTACGAACGCATTGCCCGACCTGTCCAGGAACTCCGGAGCTTGTGCAGGCGCGAAAGTCGAGCATAACAACGAGAGGATCAAAACTGTTTTCATAGCGCCTCATAAACACGAGGGAGCAGTCGGTTGGACCACCCCCTCTAAGTTCTTCCCAAGAACCACTCTACTCCAGCACGAAAATATTTTTCCCGGCGCACATTTCTTTCAGTATCTTCGGCCACACAGTGACGCTCACTTCTCCCAAATGAGCTTTGCGCAGTAACAGCATTAAGGTTCGCGATTGTCCGATTCCACCGCCGATCGAAAGCGGAATTTCGTTGTTCAGAATCGCGCGATGATACGGCAGTTGCATGAAGTCCAACTGCTTGGCCAGTGTGAGTTGCTTCTTCAGCGTCTCCGCCGTGACTCTGATGCCCATTGATGTCAGTTCATGGCGGCGCTGAGTAACGGGGTTCCATACCAGGATGTCGCCATTCAGGCCGTGGGTGTCTTGCCCGGTTTGATCGTGAGTGTCAGTGACCCAATCGTCGTAATCGGCGGCGCGCATCTCGTGCGGATATCCATCTTTTAGCGGCCAGCCAATCCCGATGATAAAGATGGCCGGGTATTTTTGCAGTACTGCAGTCTCGCGCTGTTTGCGCGGCAGGTCAGGATACATCTCGAGAATTTCTTCGGCATGCAGGAAGATCAATTCCTCCGGCAAATCCGGATAGCGAAAGTCTTTTAATTGCGGGAATAGGGATTGCGCGAATTTTTCCGCCCCCACAATTACTTTCCAGATCTTGCTGACAACCGCTTTTAGAAAATCCAGATTGCGTTGCTCACTAATGATGACGCGCTCCCAGTCCCACTGATCCACATAGGCCGAATGGTCGTGATCGAGGAAATAATCCTTGCGAACGGCGCGCATGTCGGTGCAAATGCCCTCGCCAACCCGGCAATCGAATTGTTTGAGAGCCATGCGCTTCCACTTGGTTGCTGCCTGCACGACCTGAGCTTCCACGGGGTGAAGGTTGCGATCATTCGTAATGTGGAATTGAATCGGCGTGCGCGACCCGTCGCGATCGAGCATGTCGTTGACTCCGCTCTCGACGTCCACAATGAGCGGCACCTCGACCATCTCCAGGTTAAGTTCTTTGCAGAGATTGTCTTCGATAAAACGCTTCACGTGGAAGATGGCCTGCTGCGTCTCGCGGGGAGTCAGTAACGAGCGGTAACTTCGCGGCAGACTTTTTTCCAACTCCTTGTAATCGCCGATTCCCGGGCCAGCAAGGTCGGCTTTCTTATCGTCAATTTTCTTATCCAACAAGAGCGTGCTCATTAACCTTCTCCTTTGAGGACTGATCTGAGGGGGCAACGTTAGAGATTTCTGAATGTGGGAAATGACGCCTGGCTGGGTGTTCCGCCGGGTTATGCTCCATGATTACTGCGACCACTAGCAGGATGCCAATGGTGCCAAATAACAACAGTGCGAGCAAAGCCATTATAAGTATCGGCATAACTTCACCTCGCTGTGCAAATTGTCTCTCTAGATGGCCTTAGAGGCGGTGACCAGAGTCACCCCTGGATGTGATGGGCAACGCCCAGAAGCCACTTTGGTGAACATATTTTGATCCACGCGGTCACGATTGAGGGTGATACGAGTCACTGCACCAACTACTTCCAACCGTTGAAACTCGCATCATGCAGCAACCGAGCTGCTGAGTTCTTTTACATCCAGTTTTCCAGGCTGTACCGGTGGTTAATTTCGCAACACAATTAGCCGCGAAAAGAGCCACTGAATTCTTTTACGTAGCAAAATTTACAAGGAGAAAACGAAATCATGAAGACGACGAAGCTGGTGATGCTGGTAATGACAATTGCGGTAGCCCTTTTCATTCTGATTCCCAATCTGTCCTGGGCCGCCGACGACGGAGCGACTATCTACAAAGCAAAATGCGCAGCCTGCCACGGGGCGGATGCAACGGGCAAACCCGCAGCCAAAATCCCAAGCCTGGTTTCAGACGACGTTAAAAAACTATCGGATGACGATCTGGCGAAGGCCATTACCGGTACGGCGAAGCATCCCGGCACCATAAAGTCTTTGACCGGAGACCAGTCGAAGGCGGTCGTGACCTACCTTCGTACTTTGCAGAAGTAAACATCGGCTGTTCCTCTTGCGCCTCGCCGCTGCTGCGCGCCACCAAGCAAGCGGCGACGAGGACGGCGTGAAAGTGAATATGAAGGTTTCCGGTTCAATGCGGCGGATGAAATACAAATTCGGCCGAGCCGTAGTCAGCCGGGAATCTCCTCTCCCGTTCACTTTCAGGGACGGAACAGCCCTCCCGGGTTCGGATGCACACCTCTCCGAACCCGGTTACTTTTTTCCGGTGGCCCCTTCCATGCTGTTCTGTAAAGTTCCCAAGCCTGTTTCTCAACGTATGTTCACTTCATACCTGATTCCACTGGAACTGAAGTCCCGCTTGGGAGCAACCAGGAGCAATCGCCATGAGTAAAGCCCTGCTATATGACGCGACCATGTGCATCGGTTGCAAGCAGTGCGAAGCCGCCTGCGCGCAGCAAAACAAGCTGCCATACGACGACGGAGTTGCGGCCGAGTCGGTTCAATCGGAGCACAAATACACGGTCGTTCTTACCAAAGACGATAAATTCATGCGCCGGCTGTGCATGCATTGCGAGCATCCTGCCTGTGCGTCGGCTTGCCCGGTGGGCGCTTTCCATAAGACAAAAGAAGGTCCGGTCGTTTATGACGTGTGGAAGTGCATTGGATGCCGCTACTGCATGGTGGCCTGCGCCTTCGCCCAGCCGAAATACGAGTGGCAGTCGCTGAACCCGCGCGTTCGCAAATGCATTATGTGTCCCGACCGTGTGCTGGCCGGCAAGCAGACGGCATGTGCCGAAATCTGTCCCACCGGCGCCACGAAGTTCGGAGAGCGCGACGACCTTATCCAAGAGGCACGGGATCGCATCCGGCCAAAGTCCCTCGACTTACCTGCCACGTATCTATGGGCTGAACGAAGTCGGTGGGACCTCGGTCTTTATTCTTTCCAGCAAGAAAGTGGAAGAGTACGGATATCCCGCATCCGAGAAAATCGGCGACACTCCCATGCCCGAATACACAGGTCGAGTGATGGACAGAGTTCCAGACTTCATTCCCGTCTGGTCATTGGTGCTGGGAGGCATCTATTGGATTTCTCATCGCCGCGAAGAAGTGGCTGCTGCAGAAGCCGAGGAGAAAAAGAACGGCGGTGCGCAATGAAGATCAAACTGACTTTCTGGCGAGTCGTATTCGTCATCATCATGGCGCTAGGCCTGTATTCAGCTTTTATTCGCTATTTTCGAGGCTTGGGCGCTGCTACAAATATGAGCGACCAGTTTCCCTGGGGCCTTTGGATTGGCTTCGACTGCTTGTGCGGGGTCATGCTGGCAGCGGGCGGCTTTTGCATGGTTGGTGCCGTCTACTTATTTAATGTCGAGCGCCTGCACAGTGTGGTGCGACCCGCGGTACTTACTGCATTCTTAGGCTACATACTCTTCATCGTCGGATTGCTGTTCGACTTGGGCCGTCCCTGGTTCATCTGGCATCAGCTGATCTACATGAACTTCCACTCGGTTATGTTCGAGGTGGGCATGTGCGTGATGACGTATACGACAGTGCTCTTCTTCGAATTCCTTCCCAACATATTCGAGCGCTTTAATCTGCAGACTCCGATTAAGTGGATTAATAAAATTTATCCAGTGCTGATCGTATTAGGGATTCTGCTCTCCACCCTGCACCAGAGCTCTCTCGGATCGCTTTATTTAATTATGCCGAGCAAGCTTCATCCGTTTTGGTACACACCGGCACTACCGTTTCTGTTCTTCGGTTCTGCGATTGCAGTGGGCCTGGCCATGACGATTTTCGAATCCACGCAAAGTGCGAAGGCCTTCGGACGCCAACTCGAACTTCCGGTTCTGGTTACGCTAGGCGGCGCTTTGCTGGTTGCTCTGTGGGTTAATGCGCTGCTCCGCTTCGAAGACTACCTCCATCGCGGCATGCTCAGGCAAATCATCAGGCCGAGTTACGAAGCGTATTTCCTGTGGCTCGAACTAGCCCTTACATTCGTCATTCCGATCACCATGCTCAGCTTCAAAAAGGTCAGGCTGTCCCCACAGCTTCTATATCTGGCCTCTATCTCCACCGTACTGGGATTCATCACGAACCGCCTCAATATCGCGCTCATCGGCTTCGAGACCTATGCCGGACATCATTACATGCCCAAATGGACGGAGTTCTCCATCACACTGATGATCATCGCCATGGGCTTCGCGCTGTTCGGATTGGCCGCGAAATATTTGCCAATCTTCCCCGACAAGGCACATGTGGTGGAACAACATGTGCGAACCCAACCCAGGCCAGTGGCGGCTTCAGCGGTATTAGGCCATGCGGGAGACTGATCAAAATCGTAGATGGAGCAAGTTGACGAACAGCATAAGCGCAAAGTTGATCGGCTCGCTGTTGGCCGTCATGGTCGTGATTTTTGCGCTGCTGGGATATTTGAATATTCGATTGCATCGCCAGCACCTGGAAGCGGCCACGCTGGCCAGTGCCGAGCGAGTCAGCGACGTAATCAGGCGCAGCACCACGTATTACATGCTGCGCAACGATCGCGAGGGACTCTACCACGCGATTCAAACCATGGCGGACGAGCCTGGCATGATCAAGGTCCGCATCTTTGACCAGGAAGGCCGCATCAGTTACTCCACGGATCCGCATGAAGTTAACCATGTGCTCGATAAAAGCGCCGAGGCCTGTTATGGGTGTCACACTCAGTCGCAGCCATTGACGCGGCTTAACCGTCCTGATCGCTTTCGCATCTATCGCAATGGAGGCGGGCACCGCGTACTCGGAATTATCACTCCCATCGAAAACCAACCTGACTGCTCGAACGCCGCTTGCCATGCCCATCCCGCCAGCCAACAAGTTTTGGGAGTGCTGGACACAAATCTGTCCCTTGAGAAGGCCGATGTTCAACTCGCCGACAGCTCTGCTCGTATGCTTTCTTACACCGCTGGGGCAATGCTGATTGTGACGCTCTTGAGCTGGCTGTTTGTCTGGCGAGTGGTGGACAAGCCCATCAAGGCGCTCAAGAAAGGAACCGAGCACCTCTCCCAAGGCGAACTCGGATACCAGATCGAGGTACGTTCTCATGACGAAGTTGGCAACTTGGCTCATTCCTTCAACGATATGAGCCTGCAACTTCGCTCGGCCAACGAACAAATTGTTAACTGGGCGAAGACTCTCGAAGATCGTGTCGAGCAAAAGACCAGCGAACTCAAGCGGGCTCACGAACACGTATTGCACGTGGAGAAGATGGCCTCCATCGGAAAAATGGCGGCTGTCGTCGCGCATGAAGTAAACAATCCGCTCTCCGGAATTCTTACCTACGCAAAGCTTTTGCAGAAGTGGGTGGCCTCGGGCCGGGTCGCGCATGAAAAGCAAGAAGAGGCGATGCAATGTTTGGAACTGATCGCCGCTGAGAGCCGACGCTGCGGTGACCTCATCAAGAATCTACTGACCCTTTCGCGTACCGCCCCCATAAACGTGCAGCCCACTGACTTGCATGCAGTGATTAATCGTTGCCTGCTGCTGGTTCGGCATCAACTGGATTTGATCGGAATTCAATTGCAACTGAATCTTGCCGATGAACTGCCGCTGGTACCCTGCGATGCGGCCCAGATGGAACAAGTTTTTCTCGCATTAATCATGAATGCAATCGACGCCATGCCGCGAGGCGGAAATCTATGGATCGACACCTCGACGAATGATGAAGCAATTGAAATCAAGATTCAGATACGCGACGACGGGGCCGGCATTGCTCCCGACATTCTGCCCAACATTTTTGAACCTTTTCTCACCACGAAAGAAACCGGCCACGGAGTCGGGCTGGGCTTGGCGATAAGTCGCGGAATCGTGGAAGGACATAAAGGACGTATCGAAGTCGAATCGGAGTTGGGACGGGGCACGAAATTCACCATTACCCTCCCGGCTCAAACGAAGGACGCCGTTCTAGCGGGCGTGGGTGACGGGAACGCCGCTATGAAAGCGAGGTGAGTACAGTGAGCACACAAGGAAAGCTGTTGATCGTGGATGACGAGTTGAGCGTGCGCGATTCGTTGGGGAAGTGGTTTGGCGAAGAAGGCTACGAGGTGACCACAGTAGAAAATGCGGCTGACGCACTTACTCGTCTGGCGGAACAACGCTGGGACGCGGCTCTGGTCGATATAAAAATGCATGGAACCGACGGCATTGAACTGCAACGCCGCATGCACGAAGTCGATCCCGAACTCGTCGTAATCATCATGACCGGCTATGCCTCGGTCGAAACTGCGGTCACCGCGCTGAAAAATGGCGCTTATGATTACGTGACCAAGCCACTCGATCCGGATGAAATCGCACATCTAGTGAAGAACGCCCTCGCTCATAAGCATGCTGCCCAGGAAAATGTGCGCTTGCGTGAAACGGTAGCGGAAGTTGCGCGCCCCGGCGAATTAATCGGACAAAGCAGTCGGATGCGCAAAGTATTTGACGCCATCGAGACAGTGGGACCGACGGACGCGACAGTACTGATCACGGGAGAAAGCGGCACTGGTAAGGAATTAGTAGCCCGTGCTATTCATCAGGCCAGCCCGCGGCGTTTCCATCCGCTGGTGGTCATTCACTGCGGCGCGCTAACTGAAACCCTTCTCGAAAGCGAACTTTTTGGACATGAGAAAGGCGCGTTCACCGGAGCGCAGTATCGCAAGAAAGGTAAATTCGAAATTGCCGAAGGCGGCACTGTGTTCTTGGATGAAATCGGCGACATCACTCTCAAGACACAAACCGACTTGCTGCGGGTGCTGCAGGAACGAGAAATCACGCGAGTAGGAGGCAATCAAATAATCCAGGTGGACTTCCGCTGCATCGCGGCCACCAACAAAGATCTGGAAAAGTTGATCGAGGAAGGCAAGTTTCGTCCTGACCTTTTCTACCGCCTGAATGTCTTCCGCATCGAACTGCCGGCGCTACGGGAGCGTCGCGACGACATCCCTCTGCTTGTGGATCATTTCGTCCGCAAATTTTCGCTGGCCATGAACAAACGCGTCACCCGCGTCGCGCCTGCGGCTATGAATCAACTGCAGCAGCAGCCCTGGCTGGGAAACGTTCGCGAACTGGAAAATGCGGTGGAACGGGCGATGGTCGTGGGACAAGAGCCCGAACTGCATGAGCAGGACTTCATCTTCAAACCGCAAAACGTCTCTAATGGCTCAGGCAAAACGCTGGACGAAATGGAGCGTGCACACATTTTGCGGGTCGTCGAAGAGTGTGGAGGCAATCAGAGCCATGCAGCCGAGGTCCTGGACATCGATCGCGTCACTCTCTATCACAAACTGAAAAAATATGGTTGGTCTCGCACTCCCGTCGAGACACGTTGAGCGTGCCCGATGAAACTGCTTCACCTCTTGCCGATCGGGAACGTGGATGAAGGTCTGCTCCAAGATCTTCGTCCTTCCATCGAACAAACTTTTCGCGTTCCCTGCGAAGTGCTGCCGGTGCGGCTTGACCCCGAGTTCGCCTTCCATGGAGAGCGGCAACAATACCACTCCTCGGAAATCCTCCATCGCATGCAAAGTTTTCTTACTCCGGACTCCTGGCGAATGCTGGGCATCGGCTTGGTCGATCTCTACATTCCGATCCTCACCTTTGTCTTCGGTGAGGCGCAAATGGGCGGTCCCTGTGCGGTGATTTCCGCTCACCGACTGCATCAGGAGTTCTATGGCCTCCCGCCCGACCACGATCTATTTCGCCACCGGCTAAGAAAAGAGGCAGTTCACGAATTGGGACACACCGTAAACCTGACTCACTGCGAAGACTACCGCTGCGTGATGGCCTCGTCCCACGCGGTGGAGTGGATCGACCTCAAGGAAAGCGCATTGTGCACGGCCTGCCAAAACGTGGTTACACCTGCAATACTGCCATTGCCGGTACGCAAATACTGACAACCCGATTCTCAAAAAAAAATGAGCCACCGTTTCGTTCAAGTGTCTTACTCAAAGGCCTTCGACGCTCGCCCGTAATGAGTCTTGGGCAAAGTCAAGAGAATGATAACGGTCATGAGGGCCAGAATGGCGAGGATGAAGATGCTGCCTTCCGGGCCGGTGGTTCCTCCGCTGAGAATCGGCTTGCCCGCAGGATGGGTAGCGAGGAGACGATGCTGAACTACGAGTCCGCTGTCGGCGGTGCCGTAGAGGAAATTTTGGGCCCAATCCCATGAGGCGTGGAAGCCGATGGCCCACCAGAGCGAACCGGTGCGCCACAGGCTGAGGCAGAAGACGAAGCCGACCAGTCCGGCGGAGAGCAGTCCGACGGGAGATTCTCCGGGGTTGCTCTTGTGCCCGAAGCCGAACAGGTAGGAGAAAATTAACGCTGATGTCCAGAAGCCTAAGACTGCGCTGTGCCGCGTCTCGAAGGCCCAACGGTAAAAGCCGGCGAGGCCGCGCGTAAGTGTGTACTGCACATAGCCACGAGTCGCATACTCTTCGAACAAGCCCACCAACAGAAAGCCCAGCAGCCAGATGGCTCCGTAACGAACGACGTCGCTGCCAAAGAGCACCCGACCGTCAATGACAAGCAGTCCAGTTTTCCAGAGAGTCAGAACGAGAAGTGACAAACACGTGACTCCCCAACCCAGTCCGGCGAAGAAGTGTGAAAATTTACGGCTGTCGCCGAAGCCATAGACGGACGCGGGGCGGCGCTCGATCTTCGACATGATCCAGCTGAGTAGCAGGACCAAGAGGAACTGAAGAGACTCGCCGATCAACATAAACCGCGGTGCGCCCATCGCTTCCGCCATAGCTTTCGGGTCCTTGGAAGTGGCCGGATAAAGTTTGTGGCCAATAGCATTTATGCAATAGGCCATGGCAAAGAACATGGCGATGAAGATCAGCAGGCTCCACCCGGCGCGCAGGCCATCTTCGCCGATGAAAATTTTGCGGAGGGTGGAGGACTGGCTAGGCGGCATTGCCACCGGCGGCAGGGTTGCATCGCTGAGCGGAGACTGCATGTTGATTTCATTGTTCAGGGCTTGGTTCAAGGCTTCCTCGCGTGACTGGAATATATACGGAGCTGCAATCGAAAACGTTCCCTAAGCTCTGGCGGCGTTCGATTAACTCTTATACGCGTGCGATGCTGCTGACACTCCCCGGGGATGGCTTGGTGTCTGCCGAAAGGCGCTGCGGAGCTTTGCTCCGCCCGGACCCTTCGACTTAGCTCAGGGCAGGCTAACGAGGCGCCCGTCCCCACACGATCATCACGCAAAAACACCGGCCGCCCGTGGCCTGGCAGTTTTGCCGGATCCGGGCGGCCGGTGCTTCTTCGGCCCTGGATGAGGCTGTCTCTCCTCGCCGGGACCGCAAGAGCGACTTATGACAGGAAGAACTCTTTCGCCAACGGCAGCCAATCCTGGTCTGGAATGTGGGCTGTGACGTTGTCCACCGCTACTCCTCCGTCCTGCGCCAGCGCACCCAGAGCCATGGGCATGCGGCGTTGCAGGCGGCTGGCTGATTCTTCTGTCCACCAGCGTGCGAGCGCGCCGCCCAGCAGGTTCCGGAAGCTTGTTTTCGCATCGGGCGCTTGCACCGTCAGCAACCAACCTTCGCCGTAGGGATCGCGGAGCGCGACTTTAGGATCTTGCATGACCGCCGGATTAATGTCGGACACGGTGCCCTCAATTGGCGAGACCATATCGACAGCGCAACCGTCGCGATGCACTGTGCACATTTTCTGTCCTTGCCGAATCCACTGGCCTCGTTGCGGCAGCGTGATGCTTTCCAGCTTGCCCATCAGCTTGGAGGCGAAATCGTCCATGCCGACCCGCACCAAGCTCGGGCTCTCGCTCAATGCCCAAGTATGCCCCGGGTGATAGCGCAAATTTTCTGGGACTTCGAAACCGCCGACCAGCGCGGCCGCGAGACGCGGCGCAGTCTCATGGGTAATCGCTGCCACCTGCAACGCCGGTTGCGCAATCGAGCGCCGGCTACGGAAATAATCAATCAGTAAGAATGCCGTGAATGTGAAGAGAACCAGTAGGACTGTCATAAGTCACCTCGTCGCTTTCGTTGGGGCCGTTTTGCCAGCCACTCACACTTTTCTAAAGGCAATCGGTGTGCCAGAATCACAAGTTGCGCGGGCGACGACGTTGCGGGGATCGAACATCTATTGAATCAGAGACATAGTCGAAAGTTGATTTCGTTGCCCTGATTTCTGCGCTGCGATAGGCAACAACGCTTCGATGCAAATCGCAATAGGTAAAGCTCATGTCTGCTGTATTTAGAGGTGAAGAACGGGGATGATCGCTTGCAATCAGCGTCTTACGGCTTGATCGCGCAGCCGCTGAATCTTGCAACAGCCAAGGTTGAGAAATACAACGGATATGGCACCAGCAACGATGGCATCAGAAACCATTGCATCAACAACTATGGCATCACAATAAGCCCTTGTCATTCCGAGGAGCGAAGCGACGAGGAATCTAGGTTTCTGCGGCCAGAGGAAAAACGCGGATACCCGGGACGCTCGCGACGATAACCAGTCGGCTCGATTTGAGGAAAAGAAATCTCTTGCCAGCCCCGGTAACTAATGCTAATTTAAGATTGCAAGCAAAATCTTAAAGCTAAGAACGCGGCCTCTTCAGGGCCGCGTTTCTATTTGCGCTACTTTTTCAGGAATTTCCGGACGGAGATTCCCGGGGCAGAGGATTTTAGGCATATTCATGAAAAAACCGAAGGTAAAGATAAAGATCAAACACCCCAAGCGGCACCGGGTACATCCAGAGTCGTGTACTTAGTACCTTTTAAGAGAAACCCATGGACGACATTGTCCGTGTCCGCGTAGAAGCCGACGATTTCTCCCTTGTCGTTAATCGCGGACGGAGCCGCGCCCAGTGAATTAGGACCCAGGAGGTCCGTGAATTTGCCCTTCTCATATAGGAATCCCGCCGAGCTACCGCTGGAGTTTAAGTAAACGCCGACAATCGCGTCCTTGTCGTTGATACCAGTGCAGTTGGTTTGCGTGCCGTTCGGATGATCAATCGTGGTCAGCTTTTTGCCGTTGAGCATAAAACCGTGCGAGGCCATATTTTTGTCGGTGTATTGTCCGACCATGACACCTGCGTTGTTGACCCCCGCCGGAAAGGTTTGGAGCGCCCCGGGCACGTTGACCGTCTTGAACTTGAAAGTTAGTTTTGGTGCGTCGACAGCAGCGGTCGCGATCGTGAACACCAGCACAAATGTCAGGATGGACGTGATCGATTTACAGTTTTTCATTGATCTTCTCCGTGACTACAGTTGCTCCAACCGCTTGGCCATAGGAATGTCATACGGTCAGATCGGACTGGATGCATTGTTGAGGATTGGTCGACGGACCGCGAAAGTGGAAAGGTGTCGTGTGGCACCGAAAGACCCTTTCATGAGAATCTTCTTCGAAGGCCCCTGCGATTATGCGCCCCGGAAGCGTCGATTGTCACGAGAATGGTCGTGCCTGGCTCCTTACATGGCGTTCCGGGGTTCCTATTTCAACTGCGGACAATGCGCCCAGAAGACCTGCGATTTCGATTTCTCGCCAACAATACGCGAATACCACGCATCGGCTTGCCGATGCACTATCGCTTTGTTGCCGACCAGTGCTCAGGGCTTCTGTTGACTCTGCTGCTCGGACTGATTTATCGCGTTCCTGAACTGTTCGACTGCAGCGACCTCAGGGCTGTCCAAAGCGTCCTTCGCGATGTAGCGCCAGACCGCTGGAGCATCTAGCGGATAATCGACTCGCCCCACATAGACCTCAAAGCTATCCTCCGACGGGCTCGTTTCGTTACCGATTTGCGGCCGTCGGTCCGCTGGGGTTGCACCAGGGCCGGGATTGGTGAGATCGGGCGAACGACCGTGCTGAGAAGCGTCGGGAATATCACCAGGCTGATAGATCGGGCGGTCGTCCACCGGGGAATTGCGGATCGTTGGACCACTCGCATGCCCCTTCCGCACCGCGATTAACAAGTCCGCAGCCTGGGCATCCGTGATCAGCTTGAATCTGCCCCATTTCGTTATTGCATTTTCCACGTTAGCCTGCGCGGTTCGATTTGCGGTCGGATTCGTCAGAGGCTCGCCTGCGTCAGGACGAATCACGACTGCAACGGTCTGCGCCCTGAGCACGTAGTTGGGGAGTACCTGCTTTTTCTTGTTTTTTGCGCTCGCTTGGGGAACTAACAGAAGAAGGACGAGGCAAGCGATCGGCACGCGCCCGGACATAGTTGCCTCCGTGCTTTTGCACTTGTGATTATACAACTCTAATCGTTGGGAATTCAGGGCCACAAAATTGATCGGACTACTGAGGCGCATACTCAGGTAAGCGGTGACTGTCTGTGGGGAGCATCTCATCCTTGAGTAGCTTCTTAGTGCTCACCTGACGAAAAACAGGCGTTAGCACAAACTTGCGCCGTTTCTTCGCCTCTCAGGAGCCATCGCGTCGAACATCCGCTTAAGGGCCTGCCTGACAAAAGCTCAAGCGGTGGTGTGTTGCTACAGGTTTGGCCAATCAATCCTTTGGTTCGCGATTTTTTGAGAGAAGGAAAGTTGAGAAATCTCAAACCGCCAGCGGCTTAAGAATCTGATGTTCCCGAATTCCAAACGTCAGGTGGTTCAAAGGCATTATCGAGTCGATTGCTCGACAAAGGCACTGGCACCGAAACCGACTTCGTCGAAGTGCGAACGTTGAATGGGTGCAACCGTGAAGATTATTCCGGCGCGTACTGCACCTGCAGCTCGGCGTCGGCAGGATTCGCAGTGGCCGTTAACGCGGTGATTCCGTATTCCAGTCCTTTTTCGAAGGCTTTCAGGTTCAGCTCTCGGAAGCTTGCTGGGACGGAATCCGCGACTGCTTTGCCCACGGCGTCGGGGTCGAGCAGGTTTGTAACTGCGGTGAAGAATCCCACCATAACCGAATTCAGCACCATGCGCTTTCCCAGCACTTCGGCGATACGGGTCGCAGGAATGCTGAAGACCTGAAACTTTTTATCGGCATCGGAGACGCGCACCAGATCCTGCTCGACGATCAGGATGCCGCCGTCCTTCAACTCTGGGGCGAAACGCACGTAAGCCTCTTGCGACATGACGACGAGAATGTCCGGCCGGGTGACGTACGGGTACAAGATTGGCGAATCGGAAAGGACGAGCTGCGCGCTGCAGGCGCCGCCGCGGGCTTCCGGGCCGAAGTTCTGCGTCATGGTGGCAAAGGCGCCTTGAAAAATCGAGGCTGCTTTGCCGAGCACAATGGCCGAGAGAATTACGCCCTGGCCGCCAAAGCCTGCGATACGAATTTCGGTTAGCTGCATACGGTCTCCGCTTGTTCCACGAAGCGCTCGCCCAACGATTCGGCGAATCGCCCTCGCATCAAAGTTTGGTAATCGGGACGGTCGCGGTCGACGAATTTACCCACGATGATTTCTCCGGTCATGGTCAAGCCGACTTCGCCGGTCGGCGCTCCGTGCCGCACTTTGCTTTTTTCTTTGTAGTACTTCATGGTATCGAGGCCGTCGCCCAGTTTGTTGCGCCGCTGGTAAAGCGTAGGGCACGGCGAAATCACTTCGATAAACGAGAAGCCTTTTTTCTTGAACGCTTCGCTGATGGAGCGTGCCAGTTGGCGCACGTGGAACGTGGTCCAGCGTGCAACATAAACTGCGCCGGCCGCTTCGACGAGGTGCGGCAAATTGAATGATGGCTCGAACACACCATAAGGATTCGTCGAAGTAATCGAATCATCCGGGGTGGTGGGCGCGGTCTGGCCGCCAGTCATCGCATAGATCAGGTTGTTCACGCAGATGACTTTCAGATCGATGTTGCGGCGCGCAGCGTGGATCAGGTGATTGCCGCCGATGGCGGAAAGATCGCCATCGCCCGAATAAACAACGACGTTGAGTTTTGGGTTCGCCAGTTTCAGTCCGGTAGCGAACGGAATGGCGCGGCCGTGCGTGGTGTGGAAAGAATCCAGTTGAACGTACCCGGCCACGCGGCCAGTGCAGCCGATGCCCGAAACCAGAGCCAGCGATTGCAAATCGATCTTCGATTCGATGAGCGCGCGGGCAAAAGAATTTACCGTGGTGCCGATGCCGCATCCCGGGCACCAGATATGCGGAATGCGATCGCTGCGCAGAAACTGCTCAACCGGGTTGACGACGTCATTATTCAAAATGTCTGGGAGTAAAATGTCGCTCATCGGCTGGCCTCCACGATTACTTTCAGAATGTCTTGCGGGTTGTGAACTCCGCCGCCTGCGTGCGACACGGCGAATGTCTTTGCCTTGCCCCGCAGCAGCGCGTTCCACTTCTCGCACCATCTGGCCAAGGTTGAGTTCGGGAACGACGAATGCTTTCACACTGGCTGCGAGTTCGCGGATCTTGTTTTCGGGGAAGGGCCACGCTGTGATCAGGCGCAACTTGCCGACGCACAGTCCTTGTTCACGAGCCGCTTCGATGGCGCGCTGCGCGACTCGGGAGGTGATTCCGTAAGAGACAACCACCACATCAGCGCCCTCAAGCTGTTCTTCTTCGAACAGAGCAGATGCGATCAGCGGCATCGCGAATCTTGCTTTGCAGCCGTCGAACCAACTTGTCCTGCACTGGCGGAGTCATGTTGGGATAGCCGCGTTCATCATGAGTCAGGCCAGTGACGTGAAACTTGTAGCCTTCTCCCGCGTGCGCCATTTCTGGAACCTGGTCGCCATTGGTTTCATAGGGAAGATAATCGTCGACGGACTTACGAGTATGGCGGCGAGGCACGACGTCAATCTGGTCGGCAGGAGGAATCACGACTTTCTCCGTCATGTGTCCGACGACTTCGTCCATCAGGAACATCACGGGCACACGAAATTCTTCGGCGAAGTTGAAGGCTTTGATAGTCAGATCAAAACATTCCTGCGGAGAATTAGGGCAAAGGGCAATGATCTCGTAATCGCCATGCGATCCCCACTTCGCTTGCATCATGTCTGCTTGGGCGGGCAGGGTGGGCAGGCCGGTGGATGGTCCTCCGCGCTGCACATCGACGAACACGCATGGTGTTTCGGTCATGGCGGCATAGCCGATGTGTTCCATCATCAGAGAAAAGCCAGGGCCAGAAGTCACTGTGAATGCCTTGGCTCCGCCCCACACCGCGCCTTGCAGAGTGATCGAAGCCGCGAGTTCGTCTTCCATTTGGATAAACGTTCCACCCACCGTGGGCACACGTGAGGCGAAGCGCTCCACGATTTCGGTGGAGGGAGTAATCGGATATCCGGCCGAGAACCGGGCGCCAGCCGCCAGCGCGCCTTCGCAGCAGGCATGGTCGCCATCAATGAAGTGGGTGCCGGTAAGAACGCCGCGAGGATCAGCTTTCATTGGTCACCTCCGCCCGCAGGTTTTACTTTAGTCGCGAAAATCGCGAAGTCGGGGCAATACATTCCGCATAAGTCACAACCGCTGCACTTTTCCGGATGCACCACATGCGGTGGATGGTAGCCCTTCGAGTTAAACGCCGAAGAGAGCTCCAGCACGTGCGAGGGACAAAACTCCACGCAGAAACCGCAGGCCTTACAGCGCTCGACAACAACCGAAACACGTCCTTTTGCCACGGGATCTCCACACTCGGGGTGCTAGAACGGTCCCCCGAACTTGTGTGATTATTGCGTCCCCGCGCGCGGGTTGGATGTGACACGAATCACCGGCGTAGGTGAGGGCGCGCACACGCGAGTTCCACAGCTAAATGTCTTCGTTTGGTGATACTTGACACCTGCACTTGTGCTTTTGATCACCGCAATCGCAAAAGCAGGGGACTAAGAATTAAGAAGTAGTCGAAAACTTTGCTTGCGTCTAAGGGAGGCTGCCATGTTTGAAGCCGAAGTTGCGATGGAACGACGCTCATCGTTCCTACCCATGTTGCTGTTGGTGTGCCTGGTGGCGGCGATTGGCGGTATGGTCGCCTATGTCGTTTTGCAAGTTAAGGCGAAAACGCCTCTTAGCGCGGAGCAGGCGAGCGGAATCGTGACCGCGGCGCTGCAAGGGCCGGGCCCAGCGTCATCCATTTCCGCAGCGGATTGGTCGTGTCCAGTGTCGCCGAAAAGCCCGGAGACCCGAATTACCGGTTGCTTGAAAAAGCGGGCATTGTGAAATTGGCCAAGGCGCCCCACGGAGCCGAATTCATTTCTGTTACGCCCGGTGGAGAACGTTTGGTGAGTGCGATCTCCGGCTTCAAGAAATGGAAAGAAGCCGATGGCACTTTTACGTACCAAGTCCCCCTCGCGCAACGACAACTGGTAAACGTTAGCGCGGTAAATATGGTCGGGGTAAACAATGCGGTGGTAGACTACACGTGGAAATGGGTGCCTAACCAAATGGGGGATCTGTTCGACGCAGGCGGTCCGCTGGTGAAAGGCTTCAATCTTTGGGATCGTCAAACCCTGATCAATAAGTATGAGGCTGACTTCTATCACGCGACCCCAACAAAATCTACGCTTGCGCTGGCGCGAACTGACCAGGGATGGAAGATCGCGACCCAATAGCTCGATAGCGCGGCATACGCTCTTGATTTCTAAGTGTGCTTAGACTTCAGAAAAGAAAGTCTTCGCGCAAAGGAGAAAGTGCGATGTCCATTAAGAAACTGATATTGCTGTTTATTGCTTCATACGTATTCATGTGTACTGCCGCAGCCGCTCAGGACCAAACCCAGAACCAAACAAAAACAATCGAACACACTACCGTCAAGCCCACATCGGCTGCATCCGGCGCGGAAATGTACAAAACATATTGCGCTGTTTGTCATGGGACTGATGGCAAGGGCGACGGCCCCGCCGCCAGCGCATTGAAGGCTCGTCCGACGGATCTTACCCAGTTGAGCAAGAGTAATGAAGGGAAGTTTCCTGCCCTGAAAGTCACTGCCGCCATTCGCGGCGAAGGCGACGTTGCCGCGCATGGAACCAAAGACATGCCGGTGTGGGGATCGCTATTTTGGAATATGAGCCACGGGCACGAAGGCGAAGTGCAGCAACGCGTGGCCAACCTCACCAAGTACATCGAATCGTTGCAAGAGAAGTAGGCGCTGCTAAGCATTTGTTGATCGCGAAGACGGGCAATAGGGCACCAGCGCCCGCTGGTGCCCCGCCGACTTAATCATATGGCGGTTTCCCAGAAACCTACCCTTACAAACTCTTTAAGGGTCTGCCTGAGTTTCTGGTTAGACAAAAATCCATCCAGATCGACCGTCGGTTGCATCGTTGTGCACCGGACTATAATTGCGCCCAAGCATGGCTCTAGCTTCCGGCACAAAGCTTGGTCCCTATGAGATTCAGTCACCGCTAGGCGCTGGCGGCATGGGTGAGGTGTACCGTGCGCGGGACACGCGGCTCGGGCGCGACGTCGCAATCAAGGTTTTGCCCGCCGCGTTTTCGCGGGACCCGGAAAGGCTGCGGCGGTTCAAGCAAGAGGCGCAGGTCGTTGCGGCATTGAATCACCCCAATATTCTGGCCATCCATGATTTTGGCGAGCACGAGGGCTCGCCTTACATCGTCACCGAGCTTTTGGAAGGCCAAACTCTGCGTGGGTGGCTGGGCGGAGGCGCTATACCGTCGCGGAAGGCGATCAATACGGCGGAGCAAATCGCGAGAGGATTGGCAGCGGCGCACGACAAGGGAATCGTCCATCGGGATCTGAAGCCGGAGAACATTTTCGTCACACGCGACGGGCGAGTGAAGATTCTCGACTTCGGTTTAGCGAAACTCACCGCGGAGGAGACACCCGACGCGGAGACGGTGACTGCGCACACCAAGCCAGGCGTGGTGATGGGCACGCTTGGCTACATGTCGCCCGAGCAAGTCCGTGGGTTCAAGGCAGATCATCGGTCGGATTTCTTCAGCCTGGGTGCCGTTCTTTACGAGATGCTCTCGGGTAAGCGTGCGTTCCACGGGGAAACCTTTGCCGATGCCGCAAGTGCAATCCTGCATTCTGAGCCGCAGGAACTCACGGAGATCAACAAAAAGGTATCCCCGGCCCTCAGCCGCATTGTCGACCATTGTTTGGAAAAGAGCCCGGAGGCGCGCTTTCAATCCGCGCACGACCTTGTGTTTGATCTGGAGGCGGTGTCTGAGAGTTCCGCTTCTCATTCCGTTACTCCACTGAGCGGTCCTCGCAGACTGAGTCGACTGAGTCTCGGAATCGTCGTCGCCCTCGCCAGTCTCGCTGTGGTGGCGCTCAGTGTCTTCGTTGCCCACCAGCGGTTAGCGCGCGGGCGGGTACCAGCGCTGCAGCAGATTACGTTTCGTCGCGGCACTGTATGGAACGCCCGCTTCGCCCCTGATGGAAAGTCAGTTTTCTACGGTGCTGCGTGGGAGGGCAACCCGGTCGAGATATTCCACAGCAGTCTGGACAGCCCCGACGCCCGACCGCTTGGCTCTGACCGGAGCCGACGTATTGAGCATCCTGCCCAATGGAGAGATGGCGGTCCTACTGAGACGCCAGCGCCACGTGGGATTCAGTTTCAACGGAATGCTGGCGCGCGTGCCCATGGCCGGAGGCACACCACGAGAGATCCTCGACCGCGTGGAATCAGCCGACGCGGCCCCCGACGGCTCGCTGGCGGTTGCTTACCACTCCCAAGGTAAGGCGCGATTGGAGTTTCCCATTGGCACCCTCCGCTTCGAATCCTCCACCTGGATTGGGGATGTTCGGGTTTCCCCAAAGGGCGACATGGTGGCCTTCGTGGAACACGTTGCTCCGATCGACGACGGCGGTGTAGTGCGTGTGGTTGGCCCGAAAGGCAGCCAGAAACTTACACGGGACTATGCCGGTGTGCAAGGACTCGCCTGGTCTGTCGCGGGAGACAAGATCTGGTACACGGCCGCTGATTCTGGGAGATCATCTCGTAACCTTCACGTCGTCGATCTGTATGGGCACGACCGATTGGTTTATCGCGTGCCGGGAACGCTGCGCGTGCAGGATGTGGCGAAAGACGGGCGTATTCTGCTGGTGCACGAGGCGGCAAGAGCAGGCATCCTGGCCCATGTACCGGGCTCCAGCGGCGAGCGCGACCTGGGATGGTTTGACTGGTCGATATGCCGTAGTTTATCTGCTGATGGGAAGCGGCTCTTGTTCGATGAGTCGGGGGACGCGCCCGGCGATCAGATTTGGACCTACCTGCGCGAGACGGACGGCTCTCCACCGGTGCGGCTCGGCGAAGGACGGTTTGGCGACTTGTCGCCAGACGGCAAATGGGTGGCCGTGCTCCCAAGCGATTTTTCTAGCCACGTTCACATAATTCCGACAGGTGCAGGACAGGAACGCACCTTCGAGGTGCAAAACAAGAAACTGTTCGACGTGTCGTGGCTGCCCAATGGAAAGCAGCTGTTGCTCAGAGCTGCCGCGCCCGGCGAGGCGGTGCGCGGGTATGTCTTCGATCTGGAAACTGCTGTCCTGCAGCCGGTCACCCCTGAGGGCGTAAGGCTAACCGGAATTGTCTCGCGGGATGGGAAGTTTGTCGCAGGCACACGAGCCGACGGAACGACTTGGCTGTTCCCCATCGGTGGTGGAACCCCTCGTCCCATTGCGGTGAAAGCTCCCGAATTGGTTGCGGGCTGGTCGTCGGATTCGAAAGCAGTCTATGTGTCCTCCACGGGTGAAACCGTCGTCCATGTTTATCGAGTCGAAGTCGATACCGGCAAGCGGACCCCCTTCACAATTCTCTCGCCATCCGATAAGGCGGGTCTGACCTATATCGCGTTCTGCGATGTGACGCCGGACGGGAAGTTCTACACCTATTGCTATAATCGCCAGCTCTCTGAGCTATTCATTGTAGAAGGATTGGAGTAGTCAGGCAGAGCATCCGAGGGTTGCTGCCGCAACGTAACTTCCGAGCGAGCTGAATTGGTCGCGGACGCTTTACCAGCTTCCCGGAAGTGACGGTTGTAAAAGGCCATAGCACAAGTTTGCGCCGTTTGTTCGCCTCTCAGGAGCCATTGCGTCGAGCACCCGCCTAGGCTTGGCCGGGGCGATTTCACACTCTCTCCGGGGGGTGCTTTGGAGCCGCAGCGTTGACTAAGTGGCAAAATCAACTCGAGGCGCAACCACTTCTTCGCGAAGCGATGCTCTCACAGCTTGCATATCGAACTGTCATCCCGAGCGAATCGAGGGATCTGGGTGTTTGTGTGCGACGGCAGTTGCGTTGCGGCACGCAAGAACCTAGATCCCTCGCTTCGCTTCGGGATGACAAGCGTTTTTGTAGCTAAACTAGTCCGCTTGCGCCACCGCTTTTGCCGGTATCGCCGTAATCGGCTCACTTTCCCTTGCGTCGACTACTGCGATGGCTACCACGTTGATGATCTCCTCGACTTCGGCGCCGCGTGCCAGCAAATGCACGGGACGAGCCATGCCCATGAGGATGGGGCCGAGGATCTCGGCGCCGCCGACCGTGGTTAGCAGCTTGTAGGTAATGTTGGCCGACGCGAGGTCGGGGAACACCAGCACGTTCGCCCCACCCTTCAGCGAACTGAAAGGATAGGTCTGCTCCAGTTTTTCGGGAGACACGGCAACATCGGCCATAATCTCGCCATCGACGATCAAAGTAGGATCAGCCTTATGCAGCAGTTCCACGGCTTTCCGCACTTTGTCGCAAAACGGGTGCTGGGTGCTGCCAAAGTTAGAGAACGACAGCATGGCAACTCGTGGCACCAAGTCAAAGCGGCGAGCTTCTTGCGCGGCGCACAACGCGATTTCCACTAAGTCTTCCGCGCTCGGATCAATATTGACGCTGGTGTCGGCCAGGAACAAAAGCCGTCCATCGCGCGTGATCAGCGGATAACAACCTGCAACCGTGTGCAAGCCTTCGCGCATGCGCACGATCTGCAGCGCCGGGCGAATGGTGTCAGGAAAGTGCTGGCTTACGCCGGAAACCAGCGCATCCGCATCGCCCATATGAACCATCATCGATGCGAAGATGTTGCGCTCGTTGATGAGCGTGCGCGCTTCGCTGAGGGTCACGCCGCGACGCTGGCGAAGACGGAACAGTTCCTGAATGTAGGCTTCCCGAAGGGGAGAGGATGTTGGATCAACCAGCTTCGATCCTGTGAGGTCCAATCCGAGTTCCGCGGTTTTTGCCTGGATGGTTGCAGCGTTGCCGAGCAAGATTGGCGTAGCGATTTTTTCTTCGAGGATCGAGTGGCAGGCGCGCAGAATTTTTTCGTTGTCGCCTTCCGGAAAGACAACCTGTTTTGGTTTTGCCTGCGCTTTGAGAATCATCATGCGCGAAATTTCGTGAACTTTGCCCAGCCGGCGCTCGAGTTGTTCGCGATATTCCTCAATGTTGACGGGCTCCTGCGCCACTCCAGTTTCCATCGCTGCCTGGGCTACGGCGGAGGATTCCCACACCAGCACGCGCGGATCGAACGGTTTCGGAATCAGGTAATCGGCGCCAAACTCCATGCGCGCAACGCCATAGGCGCGGCATACCGAGTCAGGCACGTCTTCCTTCGCAAGGTCCGCCAAGGCGTGAGTAGCTGCAAGTTTCATCTCTTCATTAATCACCGTTGCATGCACATCCAGTGCGCCGCGGAAAATGAAGGGGAAACCGAGTACATTGTTCACCATGTTGGGATAATCGGAGCGGCCGGTGCACATGATAACGTCGGCGCGGCAGGCTTTGGCATCCTCGTAAGTAATCTCAGGATCAGGATTCGCCATGGCGATAACAATTGGACGCGACGCCATGGAGCGCACCATGTCCTGCGAGACCACGCCGCCGACTGAGAGCCCAAGAAACATATCAGCATCGACCATCGCTTCGGCGAGCGTGCGCAGCGTGGTTTTTTGCGCGAAACGTTCTTTATAAGGATTCATGCCAGTGGTGCGGCCCGTGTAAACCACGCCCTTGGTATCGCACAAAATGATGTTTTCGCGCTTCATCCCTAAACGAACGTAGTGCTCAGCGGTGGCGACGGCCGAGGCGCCGGCACCATTGATCACGAGACGAATTTCGCCGATCTTCTTGCCCGCTACTTCCAGCGCGTTTAACAATGCGGCGCCGGAAATAATCGCGGTGCCGTGTTGGTCATCGTGAAAGACGGGGATCTTCATCGTCTTCTTAAGAGTCTCTTCGATATAAAAGCACTCCGGCGCCTTGATGTCTTCGAGGTTAATGCCACCGAACGTTGGCTCGAGGAGTTGGCAGACCTTGATGATTTCGTCGGGGTCGTGTGAGTTGATTTCGATATCAAAGACATTGACGCCGGCGAACCGTTTGAATAGGACTGCCTTCCCTTCCATGACCGGCTTGCCGGCAAGCGCGCCGATGTCTCCCAACCCGAGGACCGCGGTTCCGTTGGTCACGACTGCGACCAGGTTGCCGCGACCGGTATATTTGAATGCATCATGTGGGTTGTTATGGATCTCCATGCACGGGATTGCGACTCCGGGCGTGTAGGCCAGGCTTAGATCGTGTTGCGTGCGGCAAGGCTTGGTGGGAGTGATTTCAATCTTTCCTGGGCGAGTGCCGAAGTGATAGTCGAGGGCTTGCTGTTTAGTAACTGGCATATGAGATCCTTTCTTGATTTCGCGGCGGCATGATTTTCACGGCGCAGTTGGTGCGACTTGATATGGAATAATTCACACTGCTCTGGCCATTACCCACGTTATTGACAATGAAATTATGACTTCTTCATAGTGATTGTTCTGTGATGCGGCTCACTCTGGGCCGTGATAGTTAGCATGAATAATCGATCGGCAGTACGCTTTAGCCGTTAAAGCCCTTATTAACAAAAACCGGTTTTCGGCGCGGGCTGAAGCCGCGCCCTTTCAAAGATCGAGCCACGCGAGCCGTTCTCCCATCAAAGCGCGCACACGAGCCTGGTTTCATTCAGTCTCCGCTAAGAATTCTCCAAGCTTCGCGTCCGGTGACCATCACGTGTTGGACGCTCTTAACTGCCTTCATGTATTGCGCGCGCTCGAACGCGGAGGGATTCGCACAGCGAATCTGGCTCATGCTTCCCTTCATTTGCTGCACCGAATTGTATTCATGTTTCTCCATCCATAGCAGCACGCCATCTTCGATGTATCGCAGATGGCTGATGCCATTACGCAAAAGCGTCGAGCAAAGCATGGTCACGTCGGCGCCCACCATCAGCAATTTGACGACATCCTCAGGGGCATGCACTCCGCTGGTGGCTGCCAAGTTGGCTTGAATTCGACCGTACAGAATGCCGACCCAGGTTAACGGGAGACGCAGCGCTTGCGCGGTGCTGAGCAATACGTTGGGTTGAATCTCCAGTTCATCGAGATTGATGTCTGGTTGATAGAAGCGATTGAACAGCACCAATGCGTTTGCTCCGGCCTGGTCGAGTCGCTTGGCCATGTTGGCCATATTGCTGAAAAACGGACTGAGCTTGACCGCCACCGGAATGGTTACGGCCGACTTCACAGCTTTGAGAATTTCGATATATTGTTGCTCGACCTCGGCGGAAGGTAACTCGGGATCGGTAGGAATGGAATAAATGTTGCATTCGAGCGCGTCGGCGCCGGCTTCCTCGATCAGCTTGGCGTATTCAGTCATGAGACACGACTCACGATTGGGCAGGCAAAGTAAATTGAAAAAGCGCTCCCTTGGAATGTGACTCTGCCCACAAACGGCCTCCATGGGACTCCACAATAGACCGGCTGACTGATAATCCCATTCCGATGCCCTCAGGTTTGGAGGTAAAGAATGGCTGGAAGATATGCTCCGCTTGCTGCGGATCGAGTCCCTCTCCAGAATCCCGGACCTGAATGAGCACCTCGTTATGGTTCCTGGCTGACTTAATGAGAAGCTCGCGCGGCTCATGCACAAGCGAACGCATGGCTTCGACGCCATTCATGACCAAGTTGATCATGACTTGCTGCAATTGCACCCGGTCGCCGCTCGGGCGTGGAAGATCAGCGGCGAGATCCGTCCGCAAGGATACGCCGTTCCGGGTCAGTTCACCACGCAAGAGAATGGTGACCTCTTGAATAATCTCATTAATGTTCACTGTAACTCGCTCCAGAGCGCCCTTCTGCAAGAGTGCGCGGATTCTTGAAATGACGGCGCTCGCGCGAGTGCCGTCATTCACAATCTCCGAGATTGCATCGCGCAACTTGTCGAAGTTAGTAGTCGCACTCGCGAATTGGCTTAAACAGAAATTGGCATTCAGGACGATTGCCGCAAGGGGCTGATTGACCTCGTGAGCAATTGCGGCAACCAGTTCCCCCATCATCATCACGCGCGTGGCGTGAGAAAGCTGTGACCGCACGTCTTGCAACGCCCATTCAGCTTGCTTCCGGTCTTCGATATCGGTATTTGTACCGTACCATCTGACAATGTGTCCTGTGGAGTCGCTCAGTGGCACGCCACGCGCCAGAAACCATCGATACTGCCCATCGGCCCCACGATGACGCTCTTCCTGCTCGTAGGGGGCGCCGGTTGCCACGGATTCGTGCCAGGCCTTTAGTACGCGCTCCCGATCATCGGGATGAAGCATGCTCTGCCAACCGTCGCCTTGCAGTTCTTCCTGTGTGAGACCTACGTAGGAGCGCCATCGTTCATTGCAGAAATCCAGCGAGCCGTCGGATGGCCCGCTCCAGATCTGCTGTGGGATCGTGTCGATCACGAGCCGCATTCGATCGTCACTTTCTCGCAAGGCTTCTTCTGCCCTCTCACGCTCGGCTATTTCCTTTCTCAGCGCCTGGTTGGACGTTTCAAGCTGTAAGGTCCGCTCAGCAACGCGACGCTCCAAGTCTTGGTTAAGCCGCTGGACTTTCGCTTCCGCCCGCCTGTCCAGTGACGATGTCATGCTGGCGGCCACGAGCACGATCAAGGTCACAAACGCCACTCCATCGTTGAACAGAGGAGAGATGCTTACGGCCCGGAATAGGTCCGGAGGCGGGCCGGGCATGAACCTTAGGGCAGCCATGCCGGTGTATTGCGCCGAGCAGAGAGCAACTCCCATAACCACGGCGCTGCCAAGCCTTCGCCGCACAGCCCATCTAGTCTCTTCTCGGAGATCGAATGCCATGAGCAGCGCAAGCAGAGAAAACAAGATTCCGAGCAAAACAGAAACGGCCAGCAGAAGGGGGGAAAACAGGATGATAGCAGGCAATCGCATTGCAGCGATGCCGACGTAGTACATGCCGAAGCCGGCGCCGCCCACGATGACGCTACCGGTTAAGGCCTCGACCAGGCCCATTTTGTGGCGGCTTACCAAGTACAGCACGACCGCAGACGCAAGGATGGCTAGCAAGAGTGACGCCAGAACTGACGGCCAGTAATACGACACGGACACAGGCAGACGGAAGGCCAGCAACGCCTTGAATTGCATCGCCCAGATGCCGATGCCCATCGAAATGGCGCCACCAGTCAACCAGGCCGCGCGAGCCCGGCCGCTGGCGGAGGTTACGCGCCCGGCAAGATCGAGCGCAGCATAGGAGGCGGCAATAGCAATCAATATGGATTTTGCCACCTCGCCGTAGTCATAGGAACCTGTAACTACCGCATTTGCGGAGATCATTGGCGAAGACCTCCTTGGCCCATTAGCTGACCGGATGCTCTCTTTGGATGGCGCTGCTTAATCTACACCCCCAATTGCAGTTGTCAAGTCGAGACCTAGACAACATGAGCATGCGATGCGGTCAGCATCAGCATTCTCTCCAAACGCTACACGTTCCTAAAGCTACGCTTCACCTACGCTTAGTGTTTTGCGCAAAGCCACAATAGTTTTTCCCTTACGCGCGATGATAGTTTTTCTCTTGTGATTCTAGATGAGGAGATTGTGGGGGATAGCCCTGCGTTAAAACAAGTCCTGGCCGCAGCTATGCGGGTGGCGCCAAGCGATTCTCCGGTATTAATTGCCGGCGAACCCGGGTCGGGAAAGGAATCAATCGCCCGAGCCATCCATCGTATCAGCGCTCGCAGGCACGAGAGCTTCGTCAAGATTCACAGTGTGACCCCGCCAGGGCTGCTGGAGCAGAACCTGCTTGGAAAGGAGAAGGGAGCGCCCCATAAGGCGATCAGCGCAGGGACCAGTCGGTTGGAGCTGGCTAACAAGGGAACGCTGTTTTTAGATGAACTCGCACGAATCCCGCTGGATCTTCAATCGAGGCTGCTTGAGGTGCTGAAACGGGGTGAGTTCGAACGATCAGGCAACGGTAATATCCGTGTGAATGTGCGTTTGATCGCAGCAACCAGACACGATCTTAAGGAGTTGGCTGAAAATCGATTGCACCAGGATTTGTACGATCAAATCAAGACATTCTCCATCCAGATTCCACCACTGCGCGAAAGACGGGAAGATATTCCCTTGCTGGTGCAGTATTTCGTGCAGAAGTTCGCGCGCCGTATGAATAAAGAAATCCGAACCATTCCATCTGAAACGATGGACGCTCTGCTGAATTACGATTGGCCAGGCAATGTCACCCAGTTGGAGACTTTCATCAAGCGTTCGGTGATGTCAGGCGACAGCTTCAGATTGCAAACCCCAATCGACACGTTATGACGACACTCACCGCATTGGATCGTTGTAAATGAGTTTCGAAAGTCACCCGGATTCTGAAACCAATCGTCGCAGCGATGAAGCACTATCAGAAATGGTGGATCTCACGGTCAACCACCGGACACTCCGTCACCTGTTCCAGGAGATGGCACAGACTCTGCAGAAAGTCGTCAGCTTCGATTTCATCAACCTCTCTCTTCACAACGCGGCCTTCGACACTATGCGCCTGCACCTGTGGGAAGGGGGTGCCACTCCTGCTGTGCCACAGAAGCCGGGGTTGATACAGCCAGCGGCTGGGTCTGGCAGAATCAGCGACCACTGCTCTTCCCGGATTTAGGCCAGGAAACGAGATTTCCCGCAACTTTTGACGGGTCGGACGACGCGGTTTTTGCTCCTACTGTCTGGTGCCCTTAACCACAGCCCGGGAAAAGCTGGGTGTTTTAGGTATTGCGAGTTCGCGCGAGTGGGCATACGGAACCACAGATCTCCAACTGATGGAGCGGGGAGCAGCATTGATGGCGCTGGCCGTGGAGAATGAGTTGTCCCGGCAAGCTCTGAAAAAAGAGAACGAGCGTATGCAGGCTTTGCTGAAAGTCAACGCTGCGCTCATTACCCACACGGATCTGGGACTGTTGCTTCCCGCGATAGGGGAAGGCATTCGCAAGATTGCTAATTACGATTACGGAAGCCTTGCTTTGCAAGAAGGTGTAGCACTTCGCATCCATCCACTGGCCTCCCCGTCCGGTCAAGAGATTGGCGGAACGGAAGCAGCGGTGCCCCTATACAAATACCCGGCGAGCCGCGCAATTCAGGACAGGGAAACGAAGTTCTTCAACGGTTCCGACTTGGCGGCCATCGATTCTCCTTTTGCGAGGCACGCACTGCAAGCAGGACTGCACTCGCTGTGTTGCATTCCGTTGAGGAGCGATAAAGGAGTCCTGGGGTCGCTCAATCTGGGCAGCACAAAGGAACAATCGGTCGACGCCAGTGACTTGAATCTGCTGACGCAGATCGCCGAGCCAGTTGGCGGTCTCAATCGAGAACGCCGGGCCCACCAAGAT
>CAVYQB010000043.1:0-180935 GCA_963770465.1 uncultured Acidobacteriota bacterium | reverse complement strand
GTTAAGAGTACTAACCGTGAACATCTCTTTTCATGTGGCCGCAGTGAAGTGCATCACGGTGGCGAGCGGCACGAGGCGTCAGGAACGTCGGATTCCAGTCGCTTGGAAGGACGTCACGATGATTCGTGCCAACCGTCACGGTTTCAAGCCGGGAAAGATGCAAGAATAAAGTCGCGGAGTCGATGGGGCTTGGTATGTCTAGCGGGCCCAGTCCGAATAGTTCTGCCTGTCTTGAAGAAACAACGGTCCAGCCACTCGATGCCACGCGTCACGGCGAGGCCACCAGGGAAATCGACGCGTTCCTGCGCTCCAGAATCGTCGGGCAGGATGCCGCCGTGGACGCGGTCCTTGAGCTCTACCAGATATTTCTTGTGGGCATGTCCCCGCCCGACCGGCCCGTCGGAAACCTGCTGTTCCTCGGTCCGACCGGATCAGGCAAGACCTATGTGATCGAGGTCCTTGCCGAAGCGCTCTTCGGGAATCCACATGCCTTTATCAAGGTGGATTGTGCAGAATTTCAGGAACATCACGAAATCGCGAAGCTGATCGGCTCGCCGCCGGGGTACATCGGCCACATGCACACCCAGCCGATCCTCACCCAGGAGGCTTTGACCCGCTGGCACACGGAGAAACTTAAACTCACGCTTCTGCTGTTCGATGAAGTGGAAAAAGCGTCGGAGTCTCTGTGGCAGCTTATGCTCGGAATCCTGGACAAGGCCAGCCTGACGCTCGGCGACAATACGCACGTCGACCTTTCCCAGTGCCTCATTTTCATGACCTCGAACGTGGGGGCGTCAGAAATGAGCCGGCTCGCCGAGGGCGGTCTCGGTTTCGCCATACAGACACCTATTGAAGACGCGCACCTCGACGACAAAATCAAGCGTACCGCAACCGAGGCAGCGCGGAAAAAGTTCTCGCCTGAGTTCATGAACCGGCTGGACAAGGTGGTCGTCTTCAAGACACTTCGCCCGGACCAACTGGAGCACATTCTTGAGTTGGAATTAGCGAAAGTCCAGCGGCGCATTGCGGGCGCCGTTGGTCAAAACCATTTCACATTCCGCTGCACGCCCGAGATTAAGCAATGGCTTCTGCGCGAAGGCACGGACCCCAAGTACGGAGCACGACATTTAAAGCGGGTGATTGAGAAAAACATTGTTTACGGGTTGGCGAACCTGGTTGCCACCGGTCAAGTGAAAGCGGGCGACTGCGTTTCGATTGGCTTCAAGGCCGACGGCAGTCTTACCTTCGCGAAAATCGCAGCTGCGGCCAGCGAGGAATCTGTCGCGGTTGTGGGGAGAACGCCATGAAAAAAATTCTCGTCGTCGATGATAATGAAATGCTCTGCCGCCTGGCGTGTGACATCTTGCATGCGGAAGGCTACAGAGCCGTTTCTGCCTCGAATGCAGCCGAAGCGTTGCGCGCTTTCGAAGAGGAGGAATTCGATCTTCTGGTGACGGACTCGCAGATGCCGGGAATGAGCGGTGTCGAGTTGGCTCGCGCTGTACGAAATCGCAACCCGGGTTTTCCGGTCATCGTTATGACTGCGTTCGAGCCGGTGGAGTCTGAACACGTAACCCTCTGGCTTCCCAAACGGTATCTGTTCCCCAATCTGCTGGAGAAAATTCGCTACTGCCTCACTGGGGCCGAACAGGAAAGCGAAACGACGCATCGTTAGGCAGCTTGGGCTCAAGATCACCGAGTCGCTGACGAAGAGCGTAAGTCTGGAGCCTGATTATGAAAACCGGTTTCATTGGCATCGGCAGCATGGGAGGCATGCTGGTTCGCTCGCTGATGCGCTCTGGGGCACTCGCAGTCGATAACGTCTGGGTGGCCAATCGCTCCGAGGGCAAGTTGAACGCGCTGGCTGCCGAGTTTCCTGGTATCCATGTTGCCAGCAACCGCGAGCTTGCCGCCAATTGCGATCTGATTTTTCTCTGCCTCAAAGCCGGAGACGCACTCAGCGTGTTGGTCCAGATGGAACCCGAGTTGTATCCCGGAAAGTTGCTGGTCACGACAGCCAGCCAGATTCCGCTCCAAGCTCTTGAAGATCGCGTGCCTTGCCGCGTGGCCAAGCTCATCCCGTCAGTCACACAAGAAATCGGTGCAGGGGTCACGTTGCTGATGTACGGCTCGCGTGCGACTCCGGCCGACCGGAAGCTGCTCGAGGATCTGCTAGGCCGCATCAGTCATCCCATTGCGATTGCAGAGTCACAGTCGCGGCCGGCCATCGGCTTGGCTTCCGGCGGTCCTGCGTTTGTGGCTTACTTGCTGAAATCGATGGCGGAGGAAGCCGCACGCAGCAATCCTGAAGTTCCACTCGAACTGGCTCTTAGCCTGGTACAAGAAACGGGCACCGCCACTTTGCGGTTTATGGCGGAAGCCAATATGAACCCAGACGAAGTGATCCGGCGGGTCGCCCTAGCTGGCGGCATGACCGCGCTCGGAATCGAAGTCTTGTCACGTTACGTGCCACAGGCGTGGCAAGGAGTGTTCAGGGAAAGTGCCGAAAGAGAGAAAAATGCTTGGGAAAGATTAGCTGCTATTTTGAGGAGTTATGAAAAATGATCGAAGCACGCGTGAAGGACCGTGTTCTGAAACCACCCGCTGAAGTTTTTGGCGCAATTGTTGATTCAGATCGCCTCGTAAACTTCTTTCCTTCGAGTGCAAGCGGACCGCTCCGCACCGGCGAAATGGTGACTTGGAATTTCGCAGACGTAGGGGCCAGCATTTCCGCCAGCGTCAAGGAGATGCAGCAGAATCGGCACATTACCTTCGAATGGTCCGCGAGCGGTCAACCGGCTCGAGTCGATATCGACCTGCAACCCTGTGATGGGAACTCGACCCTTGTGACCATTAACGAATCGGGCTGGCCGATGGACAAACAGGGCGTCGCCTGCGCTCTGCGTCAGACGCAGGGTTGGACTGACTTCCTCTGCTGCATGAAGGCCTATCTTCAGTTCGGCGTTCATCTCCGAGAAGGTCGCACAAAGGACATTCACTAAGGCTGCAAGTGCACCAATGTGTGATCAAGAATGTCGGATCAACGCCGCGAATCCGCCCCGCTGATTCAGCTCTTACTGGAGGTCACCGCAAAGAACGCGGTCGCCTCCTGCTCTACCTTTTTGCTGCCGCAGCTTGGGCAAGAGACTGTTTCCTTTTCATGCTCGGTCAGGGTGATGATTTTTTCGAACGTCTTATTGCAGTCTTTGCAGATGTAATCGTAAACGGGCATGATCAACCTCCTACGTATACGTGCATGGACAAATTGTAACGCCATTCAAGACGAGAACACTGCCTCATACAAATCTTCCACTGTTTTGATGAAATGCGATTGACCTACAATAATATTGGCGTCGGCGGGAAATTCCATGCCAACCGCCTTGATCTCGAGCATGGGTGTTCTCCTCTGATTTTCCGCGGAGTGATTTCTCACGCGCTTCGCTTGCGCTCTGCGTGCGCTCGTTCGACGTAGCGCCCTGTCTTTACCTCGACGCGCACCACCTCGCCGGGCGCAATAAATAGAGGAACCTGAATGGAGAGACCGTTCTCCAGTGTGGCCTGCTTCCAGGCACTGTCTTGTTGCGAGTGCGACGGCGGCGCGGTCCGCTGCACGCTGGCTTCGGCTACAGCGGGGAATACGACGCTGATCGGCTCTTCTGCAAAAAATTCCACCGGCAGCTCCATTCCAGCTTTCAGAAATTCTGCTGCCGGTCCGAGGATGGCTCTGGGAATCGCAATTTGCTCATAGGTATCCGGCTTCATGAAGGTGCAGTTGTCCTCGTCGCTGAACAGGAACTCCATCATGTGCCGGTCGAGTTCGAGATCGTCGAGTCGTTCTTGTGGACGGAAGTGCGGCTCCCACATTCGGCCACTCCTGACATCGCTAAGCTTGGTTTTGACTACACCGCCTAATTTTGCTGCTCCCGCTTTCGATTCCACTTCGAGGACTCTGTAAATGTGTTGGTCGATGCGGATCGCTGCCCCTTCCTTCAACTCGGATGCGATGACCATAATCACTCCTTGCAGGCAGAGTTCTGCTTTTTAGTTCCGATGTTTTATTCTCCACTCGCAACCGATTATCTTCAGTGATCACAATCACCAATGCGTGTCACCGGCTTACCTACTGGGTGCAGATCTTCGCTGCTGAAAATCGCAGTCACGCAAGCCGGTTCGAATTGTCACTGACAAACGAGAAAAGTGTGATGCAGGTCACGGCACCACTTGCGAGAAGGAGCGAGAATGTGGGAGTGAGTCTTGATCTGCTCACTGTTGTTGGAATCTGAGTCTGATCCATTCCAACGTTCTTACTGGCTCTCTTTCCTACAGCGCGATAAGGCGCGCGAGAGTTCGAGATGAAAGGAGACACCCATGAAAATATCCAGCTTGTTGTATGGAATGGTTTTCGCCGTAGTGGTTGTCGTCGTCTTGTTATTGATCATGGGAGTCAGCTTCAATCGCCCAGTCCCCGCTCAGGGGGCAGCACTCTATAACGCCGCCGACGAGGTGTCGGTCCAGGGGCGGGTACAAGAAGTTCAGGAGTTCGACTGCCCAGTCAGCGAAGGAGAGTTGGCCAGTCACCTGATGCTGAAGACCAAAGACGGAGTTGTACAGGTGCACCTGGCTCCGGTGCGGATCATGGCAGGCCAGAAACTGACCTTCGCTCCGGGTGACCAGATTGAAGTGGTCGGCTCCAAGATAAAACTGAATGGAAAGAGTGGCGTGATCGCTCGGGAGATCAGCCGCGGCGGTGAGACCTTCATTTTCCGCGATCGCGAAGGCACGCTTCTGTTGGTGCAATAACGGGCGAAGCAAGCTGCATTCATGTGGGATAAATCGGTGAACTGGGCGAGCCACTCAGAACGGCGCTATCGAACTATCCCTCTGGTCTGTGGGAACGGTGACTTCATTCGCCAAGCGCAGCCATAGCGCATCAAAAGCGCAAGGGGAAGAAAAGGAAAGGGCCGCAACATTGGTTACGCTCTGGCCACTAACTCTTACGAGAGAGTCCGCAGCGTGGACGCGTGCACCGTCGCAGCCCTTGATGCGATTACCGCTTTTGCGGTTCCAAACCCCAGCTACTCCTCGCGAGCAGTTGGTTTTTTCGGGTTTGGTGGCTCAACGAGTCACCTCGTCGAGCGAATCACCCAGTCTACTTCGGGTGGTCAATGTTATTTAAACCAACCCTTTCGACCGTCGACGGCTAACAGAATAGGCGTCCCAAATCGGGAATGCAGTGACGTAGCTCACGAATTTTCTAAATATCTGTGGATATCGTCGAATTTACTTTCCCAGCAAGATAGTTCCACGGACCCTTGGCAGAATTGTGACAAAATGCGAACGGTTGAAATCGGAGACATAATCTAGTGGAAATCTACCGCTGGTTGCCCCCCGAAGCTGTAAAGATTCTGCTGGTTCTCTTCCTGTCTTTTCTCATCGGGCTGGAGCGCGAAGAGCACAAAGCTGCAGCGGGACACTACGCGTTCGGCGGCGTGCGCACATTTCCACTCATTGGATTGATTGGCTACTCGATAGCGCTGCTGTCCGGCACGCAGTTACTTCCGGTGACGCTTGGCTTCCTGGTCATTGGCGGCTTTCTTGGGTTGTCCTATTGGCACAAACTCTCTACTGCCGAAGCTGCGGGCGTTACTTCAGAAATGTCTGGCCTTGCGACTTACTTAGTAGGCGCTCTTGTGTATTACGAGCATTTTTGGATTGCCACTACTTTAAGCGTAGCCAGCTTATTGTTGCTTGAACTCAAGACAGGTCTCGAAAAGCTCGCCAACCGTACAGCGCCGGGAGAAATTCTCACGGTCGCAAAGTTCCTACTGCTTACGGTTGTCATTTTGCCCATACTGCCCAACCAGAACTTTGGGCCATTTCACATCAATCCGTTTAAGACCTGGCTGGTTGTCGTCGCCGTAAGCACGATTTCTTATGGCAGTTACATCCTACAGAAGCTCACCAAGGAGCACGGCGGAGTTGTGCTTGCAGCTTTCCTGGGTGGGGCATACTCGTCAACTTTGACCACCGTGGTTATGGCGCGAAGAGCGGCTCATGAGCAGCACCCTCATCTTTTCGCGAGTGGAATTTTGATCGCCTCGGGTGTGATGTACCTGCGACTAGTTGCTCTGCTGGCTCTATTCAACCGTCACCTCATGTCCATGCTGATGCTCCCCTTTTTTGTACTTTCGGGCCTGGCGATCATCGTCGGATGGATTTGGTCGCGCCGTCCAGATGCGGGGGCGGAGCAAGTAAAGCGTGAGTTTGAGCCTACCAATCCACTCGAGCTATCTGCAGCATTTTTCTTCGCTCTTCTATTCTTGGCAATGCTCGTGGCTACGCAGTTGGCTGTCAGGTACCTCGGAACAGCGGGAGTCAACATACTGGCCGTAATCATGGGGGTTACCGATGTGGATCCTTTTATCATGGGCATGACCCAAGCTGCGGGCTCGCTGACTCCTTTGAATGTGGCGGCGGGAGCGGTTCTGATTGCTGCGGCCAGCAACAACCTCATGAAAGGGATTTACGCCTACAGCTTGGCGGATCGAAAGACAGGCACTCAGAGCCTCGCTCTTTTGGCAGCTCTGGCTGCACTCGGACTTGTTCCCTTGCTTTGGCTCTGACTCCGCACTTTCCAACCCCAAGCCAAAGGCAGGAACGCAAGGGCGAGGCTTCAATGGCGCGGAATTCCGAAGTCTGCGCTGCGCCATTACTCCCGTCCAGATTATCTACGGCACGGCTGAAGCCGGGTCCTTTCAAACCTGAACGGTGACGCTCTAGTCACTCCAGAATGTGCGCTCAATCACTGAAACGTGTTTGGGTTTGAGACTATAAACATAAATAGAGATAGCGACCGGGCGATGTGAAGTCGAATGCCGTGGTATTGGAGGTAGGTATGCCCGGACAGACGTGCGATGTCCTCGATATTCTACGCCTCGAACTCAAGTTCCTTGAGCTAGGTCTATACCGCGCTCCAACTCCGGGGCGACCACTGTTAATATTCCAAGACTCCCCAACCTGCCCAAGGTACGGCGCCGCGGCTTGTCCGAATTGTGCCCTCATGCAGTTTGTGCCCCCGGAGCGTCACTCCGAGCCGGTGCCATGCCACCACATCCGATTAAATGATGCATGTGAGACGGTAGACAGCCTCTATCGAACTGGCACACGAGAAGAATTGGAAGAGGCTCTTAAGAATTGGCTGACGGCTACCATCAAGAGCCTTGAGGAGAAACAAATCCCAGCGAAACAAATAACCAGCTGTGAGAGATCTCCTCGAAAGCCCGCCGCCTAGCGTCCGAAGTAAGGAGGCGCATATGACAACTCTAGCTGAAGTCCAGCAAACACAAGTTACACAACCACAGGCGACCGTCTCATTTAAGAACATCCTATTGTTGACTGATTTTTCAGATGCCTCCGCAAAAGCGTTCAACTATGCCACTGCGATTGCACGATCCCACGGTTCGAAGATTTACCTCGTGCATGTGATACCTCCTGAGTTCACCTCGTTTATTCCGGAGCCCCCTAAAGACTGGGTACGGCACGAAGCGGAGCGCGAGATGGAAGACCTGGACCATCGAAGCGAGCTCACATCAATCGAGCATGAGATGGTGCTGCGAACGGGCTCAGTATGGAATGTGCTTTCTGCTGAAATCCATCAGCAGAACATCGAATTGGTGGTGCTCGGAACCCACGGGCGTGGAGGCCTCAAGAAGCTGGTACTAGGATCAGTGGCCGAAGAAGTTTTGCGCCGGGCGGGTTGTCCGGTAATCACCGTCGGCCCGCACATCGATGTCCTCTCAGGGGCAAGCGGAAAATTCCATACAATTCTGTTTGCGACCGACTTTCATCCCGCGTCTGCGAAGGCTCTTGAGTACGCTCTGCTTCTCGCGAACCAGTCTCAAGCGAAGCTCATTCTCCTGCACGTGTTGCCCCCAGCAGGTTTACCGGGGCCTGGGCTCACTTTTTACGACGAAACGGCGATCAATGAATGGCAAGCCAAGGTAATGGCAACCGCCAAGTCCAAACTGGGGAAGCTGCTGCCGGCAAGCATCAAGCTGTGGTGTGAACCGGAGTATGTGGTCGGGTTCGATTTCACCGCGGAAGGCATTTTGCTGGTAGCTGACGATCGGCAGGCGGACCTGATCGTCATGGGCGCAAACCGGCCTCTGTCCGCGAAAATTTCCGCCCATGCTCTCAAGGCGGTGACTTATGAAGTCATATGTCACGCTAAGTGTCCGGTGCTGACGGTCAGCAGTTGAATGAGCACGGGGAAGGGTTGATTCACTCGATTCGACAGAAAGAAGGAGCGCCATGAGTCTGCTTAAGATACTAACTGTGGTAGCGTGCGTTCTTGTCGTAGTTCTGGTCCTTGGCAACGGCGCGAAACAGCGAGCGCCAAAATACAGCGCGGCGACTGAAGTGGAGGTCGAAGGCGTCGTTCAGGACGTGCAGCAATTCTGGTGTCCCATCAATGGCGATGAGGGAACGCACCTCATAGTTAAAACCGACACTGGAATTCTGCAAGTGCACGTGGCCCCGCGGCGTTTCCTTCACGGCAATGGCATAAGCTTCAGCAAGGGAGATCAGATTGCGGTAGTGGGATCGCCGGTGACGTATGAGGGGCATGACGCGATGATTGCTCGCAAGATCAGCCGTGGAGATCAGACGTTCGCATTTCGCAATCCGGACGGGACGCCATTGTGGGAGGAGCGTTTGGGGTCGTATGTGCGGTAGGGGTCGCCTGGCAGCAAAGAAATGCGAAGCCAAACTGCTGGCGGCTCTAAGCGATCAGGCGAAGATGTCGTTACCGAGCGCCTTAACTGCGATCCACAGTCAGCGGCAAACTAACCGCTCATTCGTGATAAAGCTCACTGACAAAAAGGTGCAGAATGAGCTAGTAATAATTCGGGAGGTATCAAAAACTGAATACCGCAAACTTGGGCCCGGCTAAGTTAAGAGTGAGGACACTTACTCAGCCGCCGCTCGACGGCGAACAGCCGGGCCCGCATCTTCCTGCACCCTTCAGTCTAGTCTAATCGCGTCCCCGCAGCCTATACGCGATCCCTGATTACGAATCGAGCACTTTCGGTCCTGATAGCGTTTGCTCCGCTTGTCGCTGCCTTTTAATGCGTATCTCGTTGTGCTAAAACTCACCCTTAGGCGTGATTAGCGGTACTGCTGTTATGCCTGCAAAGAGAGAACATAGAACGTAATTATCTCTGTGGAGGCACGTCATGAAGAGGCTTTTGATTCTTGGCGCCGCGGGCCGGGACTTCCATAATTTCAACGTTTGTTTTCGCGATAAATCGAAATATCACGTGGTCGGGTTCACAGCCACTCAGATTCCTAACATCGCCGGCCGCCGTTATCCGCCTGAGCTGGCCGGATGCTTGTACCCCGACGGCATTCCTATCTTCGAAGAAAAGGATATGGAAAAACTCGTCACGGATTATGAGATTGACGCAATCGTTTTTTCTTACAGCGACATTTCTCACCAGAACCTGATGCATCTGGCGTCGCGTGCAGTCGCGACAGATACGGACTTCTGGCTTCTGGGTACTGAGCACACGCAGATCAAATCGTCGGTACCGGTTATTTCCGTCTGCGCGGTGCGAACTGGTTGTGGGAAGAGTCCGGTCTCGCGCCTGGTGGCGGAGCGGTTGCGCGGGCTCGGTCGAAAGCCTGTAGTGATTCGGCATCCCATGCCGTACGGAGATCTTGCTGCACAGGCTGTACAACGATTCGCAATCATGGAAGACCTCGAGCTTCAACAGTGCACCATCGAGGAGCGCGAAGAGTACGAACCGCACATTCGCTCAGGAACCGTAGTGTATGCCGGAGTGGATTACGAAAAGATTGTTCGCCGAGCAGAGAAAGAAGCGGATGTGATTTTGTGGGATGGGGGTAACAACGACACTCCATTCTATGTTTCTGACGTGGAAATTGTTGTTGTCGACCCGCACCGTCCGGGACACGAACTGGCTTACTTTCCTGGCGAGGTTAATTTGCGGCGCGCGGATGCGATCGTTATCAACAAAGTGGACACGGCCGATCCGCGTGACATTGAAACGGTTCGGCAAAACATAAAGCTGAACAATCCCAAAGCGATTGTCTTTGAGATGGCCTGCCGCGTTTCGATTCCCGAGCCGTATTTTGTAAAGGGACAACGTGTGCTGGTGGTCGAAGACGGTCCCACACTTACTCATGGAGAGATGCCTTACGGCGCTGGAGTGGTGGCGGCGCGGCAATGTGGGGCAGCAGAGTTGGTTGATCCGCGGCCGTATGCCGTGGGCTCCATTCGCGGAACTTATGACCGTTATCCGCATCTGACGCACATTTTGCCTGCGATGGGTTACAACGCTATTCAGCGACACGAACTGGAGGAGACGATTCAGCGCACTCCCTGCGACATCGTTTTGATCGCAACTCCTATTGACCTCGCGCGAGTGATCAAAATCGATCGCCCGAATCTGCGCGTCACTTATGAAGTTGAAGAACTCACCAAGCCTGGCTTGGGCGAAATGCTTGCCAAGTTTGCGTACGAGCACCAACCCGTTCTGGAAGGAGCCGGAGTATGAATGGCAAAGATTTTCTCTCGATTCGGGATTTCTCGCCCTCGGAGATTCAGTATCTGCTCATTCTTGGCCGTCAAGTAAAGGCTGACCCGTCCGCTTACAGCGGAGCACTTCGGCGCCAGACCTTGGCCATGATCTTCGAGAAACCTTCTTTACGCACGCGGGTAACTTTTGATGTCGGCATTCACCAGTTGGGCGGATATTCGATCTATCTTTCTCCCGCTGACATCAATCTGGGCAAACGCGAGTCAGTTTACGATGTGGCTAAGAACCTCGAACGCATGGTGCAGGGCATCATGGTTCGTACTTTCTCGCATGTAGTGGTTGAGCAGATGGCGCGGTTCGCCATGATCCCGGTTATCAATGGGCTCACCGACTTCAGTCATCCCTGCCAGGCGATGGGCGATTTCCTCACGATTTGGGAGGCTAAACACAATCTCGAGGGATTGAAGATTGCATTCATTGGCGACGGTTACAACGTTGCGCGCTCGCTGATGTTTGCTGGGGCGCAGCTCGGTGCGCATGTTTGGCTGGCTACGCCTCCGGGATACGAAATGGACGCGGAATCGGTACGGTGGGCTCGCGAGCGCGGTGCGGAGACTGGTGGCACTTGCACGGTGACCAACGATCCTGAAGAAGCGGCCTCGGGCGCGGACGTGATCTACACCGACGTCTGGGCAAGCATGGGGGAAGAGGCGGAAGCGGAGAAGCGGCATCACATCTTCCATCCTTACCAGGTCGACGCGACTTTGTTCCGGCGGGCCAAGCGGGATGCGATCTTCTTGCATTGCCTGCCGGCGCATCGCGGTGAAGAAGTCACGAATGATGTCATCGATTCCCCACGGTCGCTGGTATATCAGCAGGCGGAGAACCGGCTGCATGCACAGAAGGCGATCATGTTGGAATTGATGAAAGGTGAGTTCGTCAAGTTGCCAGGACTCGCCGAGCTGCAAGAGCTAGCGCAGGTGTAAGCATCTTTTCATGAATTGTCATCCCGAGCGTAGCGAGGGATCTGTAGTTGGCTGAAGCAAGATGCAGATCCCTCGCTTCGCTCGAGATGACAAAGTGTGGTGAGATCTGACGGACGGGTGTCGCTCTACCTATGAAGACCATGCTCCTTGCCGTGGGCGGGAACTCCCTGATTCGCGCGGGAGAAAAGGGGACAATCGTTGAGCAACGAGCAAACGCCCAGCGGACTGCGTCCCAGATCGTTGGCTTGATCCGGGCGGGTTACCGGATCGTGCTTACACATGGTAATGGTCCGCAAGTTGGTGCGGAGCTTTTGCGGTCGGAACGGGGAGCGAGCCAGGTGCCTGGGCTCCCGTTGGATGTTTGTGGGGCGTGTACTCAGGGTGAGATCGGATATGTGCTGCAGCAATCGTTGGAAAGCGAGCTGCAATTGGCGGGGATGCATGTGCCGGTTGCGACTGTAGTTTGCCAAAGCCTGGTGTCGCTCGACGATCCGTCGATGAAGCATCCCAGCAAACCCATTGGTCCTTTTTATTCGCGAGCTGATGCAGAAGAACGCCAACGCCTTTTCGGATGGGAGATTGTGAAGGATGCAGCCCGCGGCTATCGGCGCGTGGTTCCGTCGCCTGAACCGATTGAGATTATTGAACTCGAGGTCATTCGAGATTTGGTCGAGCAAGGTGTGCTGGTGATCGCCTGCGGGGGCGGCGGGATTCCGGTGGTCTGGAGAAATGGAAAACTGCAAGGCGTCGAAGCGGTGATTGATAAGGATCTCGCCTCGGCGTTGCTGGCTTCGCACCTGGGCGCAGATTTATTCGTCATTTCTACTGACACCGATTGCGTTTATCTGGATTACAAGAAACCTACGCAGCGTCCGCTGCAGCGGGTCAGTGCGGCGGAGTTGGAGGAGTGCGCGAAGGCTGGGCATTTTCCGCCTGGGAACATGGGTCCCAAAATCGAATCGGTGTTGCGCTTTCTGCGCGGCGGTGGGAAGGAAGCGGTCATTACTTCTTGCGAGAATTTGTGCCGAGCGGTTTCCGGATCAGTCGGCACGCACATTTTTCCTGATCACGCGCGCGCGGAATTCGAGCTCAGTCTACAGCTTGAACTTCCGGTGGGAGGACACTGATGCTGGGGCCGACTCTTAACTCTCCCAAGCTGATCAGGTTTCCTGGATCAGAATCGACGCTGCAAGTTGGGATGCCATTGAGACATGTCGTCGAGTCTGAGCAATTCACTGTACCGTTGCTCATGGAATTATTCGAGCGCTCGCGAGGTATGGAGCGCGTGGTGGCGCGCGGCGGCTCGCTCGATTACCAGAACCGCATTATGACTACGCTTTTTTATGCGCCTTCCACGCGCACTCGACTCTCATTCGAAGCCGCCATGCATCGCCTGGGCGGCCGAGTGTTGTCGACCGAGAATGCGGGTGCGTTTTCGTCGGAGGTTGAAGGGGAGCAGGTGGAAGATTCCATCCGCATCATCAGCGGCTATTCCGATGTGATTGTCATTCGGCATCCCGACGAGCACGGCGCGCGGCGGGCAGCGGAAGTCTCGGCGGTGCCGGTGATCAATGCGGGTGACGGCAACGGCGGGCAGCATCCGACCCAGGCTTTGCTCGACCTGTACACTATTTACAGGCAGCGTCCGCTGAATGGGCTGAGCGTGGCCATCATCGGCGAATTGGATAAGGGGCGTACGGCGCGGTCGCTGGCGTATCTGCTGGCCAAGTTTGAGCGGGTCAAGATGTTCTTTGTCAGTCCGCCGCAACTGCAGATGAAAGCGGACATCTTGGAATATCTCGATGAGCAGGGCGTCCGCTACGAATTGGAGTCCGATATTGACCGCGTGATTGGCGAAGTGGATGTGGTTTACCAGACACGAATCCGGCCCGAGCGAGTGCGGGATGCAGAACGGCCTCAAGCGTTATGCCATCGATTCGACCGTCGTGCAGCGCATGAAGGCGGACGCGCTCATCCTGCATCCGTTGCCTCGCACGGTTGAGTTAGACAAGTCCGTCGACGCCGATCCCAGAGCCATGTATTTCCGCCAGGCCATGAACGGGCTCTATGTGCGGATGGCGTTGCTGACCATGCTGTTAGACAAGGAATAGTGAGGCGATGCCGCAGCTTTAAGGGATAGGAGTGCGGCAAACATGCGGCTTACCTTGTCTGTGAATGGCGCTGTTTCATCGATTGACGTCATTGCCTGGTTCGGGCTATCTGAGCGCCCACCTGAATATGAGCAACCGCCCCAAAGAGAATGAGCAAAGCAATAGTGTAAGCATTGGCGGTATCGAGACTGGGGAAACCGAGACCGTGCATTTGAAGTTGGCCCACCCTCGAACTGCGGACTGGCGATCTTGTGGAGTTACGGGTTCTGCGCCAACGGGGAAGGCGACGCGCCCCGCGATCCGAAAGTCATCTGAATCGCCGTACGATCTCTTCTCCAACGCCGACTGGCGAAGGTACTTCTGCGGCCATTTCGGAACTCGGGGAAGGCTGGGTCAGTTGCTCCACGAGTCCGAGAAATCTGAGCCCGCTGACGAACTCAGGAAATTCACTAAAGCGTGAGCACCGTCGCCTGCGATCTCGGCCAGAACCTGCTCGCACCCGATCTACCGAGGCTAAGGAACTGATCCCTGAGGATCTGAACGGCGAGATCCTGTAGTTCTGGCGGACATCGCCGCTGTCGTCCAACGTCCGCAGATTATTTCGTGCTTCAGGACTGCACCATTTATGAAATAGCTACTTCCCGCTGAAAGGAACTTATGACAACCGAACTCATAGACAAACCCATGCGCACTCAGAACTTCATCGAACTCGAAAACCAGTATGGAGCTCATACTTATCGTCCGCTTGACGTGGTGATCGAGCGGGCGGAGGGCGTTTGGGTGTATGACGTCGAGGGCAAACGTTACCTCGATTGCCTGGCGGCGTATTCCGCGGTGAATCAAGGACACTGTCATCCCAAAATTTTGCAGACCCTGAACGAGCAGGCGCGGAAAGTCACGCTGACCTCGCGCGCATTCCGCAACGAGCAACTGCCTTTGCTCTGCAAGGAACTGCATGATCTGACCGGCTTCGACATGGTGCTGCCCATGAACTCAGGCGCGGAGGCGGTCGAAACCGCGGTCAAGACGGCTCGCAAGTGGGGCTACAAGATCAAGGGCATTCCCCAGGACAAAGCCGAGATCATTGTGTGCGCCAACAATTTTCATGGCCGCACCGTCACCATCGTGAGCTTCTCCAGCGACGAACAATATCGCGATGGCTTTGGCCCATTCACTCCGGGCTTCAAAATCATTCCCTTCGGCGATGCTCGCGCCCTGCGCGAAGCGATTACGCCGAACACTTGCGCCTTTCTGGTCGAGCCCATTCAGGGCGAGGCTGGCATCTGCATTCCGCCCGAAGGATTTCTGCGCGAAGCGGCGGAAATCTGCCGCCAGAATCGGGTGCTGCTGATGACGGACGAAATTCAGTCCGGGCTGGGACGAACCGGCAAACTCTTCGCCTACATGCACGAAGGCATCACTCCCGATGCATTGATCGTGGGCAAGGCGCTGGCCGGCGGTTTCTATCCGGTCTCGGCCGTGCTGGCGTCGCGCGAGATTCTCGGGGTGTACCACCCCGGCGACCATGGCAGCACCTTCGGCGGCAACCCGCTGGGCTGCGCCATCGCGCGGACTGCGCTGCGCGTCCTCGTCGAAGAAAAGATGGTGGAACGTTCCGCCGAGCTAGGCGCTTATTTCCTGACCCTGCTGCAAACCCTACGCAGCTCCGCATTGAAAGAGGTGCGCGGCAAAGGCTTGTGGATCGGCATCGAACTGCACGGCCCGGCACGTCCCTACTGCGAGGCGCTCAAGGAAGAAGGAATCCTGTGCAAGGAGACGCATGGCCGGGTGATTCGCATCGCGCCCCCGCTCATCATTACGCGTCAGGAGATTGATTGGGCATTTGAGCGAATCGCGAAAGTGATTCAAAAGCAATAGAGAGTGTCGCGCAAGAGATTGCCGAATCGAGTGCCGTGATCTAGGGCTTGCTGCCGTTCCCTTTCATTCGACCCCACTCCGGGGGTTTAAAGAATTTTCTGGCCAGCTTAGCTGGCATAATGGAAAATACAGGTCTGCACGGAGGATAACAAAATGTTTAAGTCCACGGTTCTATTCGCAGCGGTGGGAATGCTCGCTATGAGCTCTCCCAGCAAGCCTGCTTTCACGGCCGGGTCCTTTCAAGTGGACTCGCACCATTCCGATGCTCAACTTATCACTGACGCCACAACGGAATATGGAAAAAAGAAAATCGACGTAACGCTCGGCTTCGCTCGGGTTAATGGGCGGGTCATGCTGGACAATAACGATCTTGCCAAATCCTCTTTCGATTTCAGAATCTATCCGTCTAACTCGATGGTGCCTGATATTGATGAGGACGGAAAATTTTTGAGTGAGTGGCTGTCTAATCTATCGAATCACACATTGGTATGTTTTCACTCCAAGGGAGCTGTTCGGACGGCCGACGGGCGCCTGCAAACCACAGGCAATCTGGTCGTGACTCGGGTGGATCGCAACGTCGATGCCGCGCCCACTGAAGCCTACGCGGGGCCGGTCTATGGTCCGCCGATGATCCACCGCGTCTCGCACCAGGTCACTTTCGTTTTTGACGCTCCTGCCCCTGACGCCAAGGTGCAGAAAGACGGCGCCTTGATGGCAGGATCAACACGTATGTTCCGCGAGGATTACCCTCAACTGGTGCGGGCTGTGGTTAGTACTTACTGGCCGCCGGTAGTTCAGGATAAAAAGTGTGAAGCGCCACCCGATGCGAGTGAGGACTATCACGGCGCACAGTGCACGGGGAAAATGCTAATGGCTCCTGGCCTTCCCGAAGCGCCGCAGGCGGCCGGCGGCGAGGACGTTGGCGTCCCGCAGAATTTCAATGCCATTGTCGGGAACTCTCTGAACATTCGGGTTCACCTGCATTTGTTGCCGCAGGGTTCTGCAGAACAAACGGGAGCGGGAAGCTAAAGGCGGGAACGCCCGAACTGATTAGTGAAAACTTAAACTGGCGCGGGTTCCAGCCGCGCCAGTGTCGCCTCTTGTGTGACTCACGGCAGCAAGCTCCCGGCGCCGCCTTAGCCTTTCTGCGCCTGCTCTTAAGCGGTGCAGACGGGCAATCTGGCTTCGAATCCAAACAGGGGTGTTTCTCATCAAGCATAGAACAGAATTCATAGGAGGCTTTATGGCAACGCTCAGAGTAGCAGTGAAACCAGAGGCGGCACCGATGAAGGCGGCACAGATTTCTAAGCCTGGCGGAGATTTCGAGATCGTCGAGCGCGAGATACCCGAACCGGATGCGGGACATGTGCGTATCAAGGTGCAAGCCTGTGGTGTTTGCCACAGTGACGTGCTCACCAAAGAAGGCTCGTGGCCTGGCATTCAGTATCCTCGCGTGCCCGGACACGAAGTCGCTGGCATCATCGATAAAGTTGGTGCCGGGGTTTCCGCGTGGAAGAAGGGGCAGCGAGTCGGCGTCGGCTGGCATGGCGGCCAGGACAACACGTGTCGCGAATGCCGGCGCGGAGACTTTCGCAATTGCCGCAACCTAAAAGTTTGTGGCATCAGTTATGACGGCGGATACCAGCAATACATGGTGGCTCCCGTAGAAGCGTTGGTGGCGATACCGGAAGGTCTAAAGGACGCGGAAGCAGCACCGCTGCTGTGCGCTGGAATCACCACCTACAACGCGCTGCGGCATAGTGGTGCGTTCCCGGGCGATCTGGTTGCGGTTCAAGGTGTCGGGGGATTAGGCCATCTCGGAATTCAGTTCGCGAACAAATTTGGTTACAAAGTCGCGGCCATCGGGCGCGGGGCGGAGAACGCGACGCTCGCAAAGAAACTGGGAGCCAGCGTGTACATCGACAGCCAAGCGACCAATGCAGCGCAGGAGCTGCAGAAGCTGGGCGGCGCACAGGTAATTCTCGCGACTGCTCCAAACTCGAAAGCCATGTCCGAACTGATCGACGGGCTGGGGCCGAACGGAAAGCTCATGGTGGTCGGCGCCGCATTCGATCCCATTGAGGTGACACCGTTGCAGCTCATCAGCGGAAGTCGAGCCATTCAAGGCTGGGCCTCCGGAACACCTGCGGATTCCGAGGACACACTGCGTTTCGCCGAACTGAGCGGCGTGCGTCCGATGATTGAAACCTATCCACTGGAAAAAGCGGCCGAGGCTTATGCGCGAATGATGAGCGGAAAAGCAGAGTTCCGCGTTGTTCTGACGATGTAGCGGGTGGAGCGCCGGGGGAACTGCGAGTAGTGGTTCGGCGAGCTTCGCATAAGTGGAGCTGAGCTACTTCGCATAACCTCGTTTCATCCAGTGCTTGCTTTCCTATATCGCATTGGTCAGTTCGATTGCTGGCCTCAAGCCCAGGGAAAGGAACGTCCCATGGAACAGCTCGACTTTTTATCGCACGATACAGGTAGATGGGCTCTCCATCTTTTACAGAGAGGCCGGCCCGAGAGATGCGCCGACGATTCTCTTGCTCCACGGACTTCCGTCTTCGTCGCGGATGTTCGAGCCGCTGTTTGCCCGGCTGTGTGATCGCTATCACCTGGTGGCGCCCGATTATCCGGGCTTCGGACACAGCGATTGGCCGGACCCGAAAAAATTCGCGTACACATTCGATCACTACGCCGAGATCATGAATCATTTCACCGAAGCGCTCGGGCTCTCGCGCTACACCCTTTATATGCAGGATTATGGTGGTCCGGTGGGTTTTCGCATGGCCTTGGTTCATCCGGAGCGCGTGGAAGCTCTCATTGTTCAAGACGCGGTGGCGCACAACGAAGGCTTGGGGGCGAATTGGAAGACGCGGCGAGCCTTTTGGGCCGATCGCGCGGCCAACGAAAGCGCGCTGCGCACAAATCTCCTGTCGCTGCCGACGACGCGGACGCGCCATGTCGGATACGATCCCAATGTTGAACGCTATGACCCCGATCTGTGGACCGATGAATTTTACTTTCTCAACCAGCCCGGCCAGGCGGAAATTCAAAGCGATTTGTTTTACGACTATCGAACTAATGTCGAGAACTATCCGAAGTGGCAGGCGTGGATGCGCGAGAAGCAGCCGCGCCTGCTGGTGATCTGGGGCAAGTACGAACTGTCGTTCGACCCCTCCGAGCCTGAGGCCTATCGTCGCGACGTGCCGAAAGCCGAAGTCCACATCGTCGATGGAGGACACTTTGCATTGGACACGGCCGCGGATGAGATCGCCGAGTTGGTGAAAAACTTTGTCGGTGCTTCACGCGGAGAGTTGCAGGCACGTCGCGCCGGTTAGGTGACCCGGATTTGCGTCTGTTGTGTCGACGCTAAGTCGGAGGACATCTTGATGCGGTACCCCCCTCCCCCTGATCTTAGATAAGGATGGAGTTACGGTTACACCCTGGTCAAAATCTTTGAGGACTAGAGACTTATAGGCAAAATCTTCCAAAGTAACGGCTTATCTTTGTTGAGCCAATGGTTCCCGCCGGCAAAGAAGATTTCTAATCTCGAATTGTCAAAGATCATTCATTATCTTATAGATAATGTAATACTATATACATTAACTCATCTAAACAAATGCAGTGTCAAGAAGAAAACGGCTGGTCAGGCGAGTTGCAACGCTTGCGATGCAGAGTGGAAAAGATTTAGAGCCCAAGGTTTCTCCGCTTCACCTCCGCTGCTGATCTCGCCCGTCAATTCACCCTGATTGTTGAAAGCCTTCATCTCACACCTCCTTTATCATGTGCTCTTTGAAAAGTTGATGAATCTCAGACAGTTGCTCTCGCACTTCGCGCCACTCGTCCTTCGGAACGCCATACTTCTTCATAAACCTGCGCACACCCCGGTCGGTTAACTGTGACCAGTGGCCCGCATCAGTTCACCCCCTCGGCAACTTTCCTCTCTGCCAGCATCCTTCAACAATTTAATGACTGGCTCTGCGCGATCAGGTAGCGACCTGAAGGCACAAAGTTGTGCTAACGGTCCGGTTTCGCCAACGGACAGAAGCTAACAATCTACGGGATTCTCTGTATTGCATTTTTTCGGGGATTAGTTCTAGTTACTCTTTGGGCTGATGATCGCTGTATTTGAAGGAGGTCGAAATGTCTGCTGCACGATCTTTTGTAACTCAGGAGTTGAGCGCTGCTTACGTTAGCGAAATCTTCAAGAATCTGGAATCTGGAGACGGCAAAGGGTTCTTCGATCACGTCTTGGACGACGTGGATTGGATCGTCGAGGGGACTCATCCACTGGCCGGTCATTACCACAGCAAGGCGGATTTTCTGGCCCACACTTTCGAAAAGCTGGCGAAGGTCTTGCCGAAAGGCGCGGAGCTTCACACTGAGCATGTGCTGGTGAGCGGGGACTGGGCGGTGGTTGAGTTGCATTCCCTAGCTACCGCAAAGAATGGTATGCGGTTCGACAACCGGTACTGTTGGGTATGTCGCTTTGTGAATGGCACGATCGTTGAGGTTCGAGCGTATCTCGATTCCACCCTCGTTGCTCGCCTTTTCGAGGAGAATCCGATTTAGCGGAAATAAGGTTTCCAGCTCGGGCCGCGAGGGTCGTCAGCGGAAAATCCGATCGCAGCTTGAACGGGAGCGATCCGTCAAAGCATAAGGAGCGACACCATGATGGAATCCGAGCATGGGACATCGTTGAAAGAGATCGGGAACTTTACATCATCAGCCGGCGCGGCTCCGTTCCAGGAGTCACGCCAGCGGAGGTCGGACGCTGCAACCAAGCCCAAGCCGGTCATCACTGGCGAAAGCCAAGCTCAGGGTATCGCCAAGTTCACGCACAGGATAACCTACGAGGACCTCACTCCCGAGCGGCGGGAACGCTTGAAAGTGAGCGTGCTCGATTCTTTGGCATGCGCCATCAACGCTCTCGGAACGGCTCCGACGGTCGCATGTGTTGAACAAGCCAAACAGTTCGGCGGTTCGGACGCGCGATGCACTTTGATCGGCGGCGGGAAGGCCAACGTCGTCTATGCAGCAGCGACCAACACGGCACTGGTGCGGTACGTCGACCTCATGGACAGTTATCTTGGCCCGGTGTCGCTCTGTCATCCGTCTGACAATGTTGGAGCAATCTTGGCCGCCTGCGAGCACGCCGGACGATCAGCGAAGGAATTCCTGACCGCGCTGGCAATTGCCTATCAAGTCGAGTCAGAACTGACTCTCGTCGCTCCATTCATGGAAGACGGGTTTGACCTTACAACACCGCTCTCATTCTCGATAGGAGCTGGAGCGTCCAGGGCGCTCCAACTGGATGAGGCAAGAACTGCGGCGGCCGTCGAAATTTGCGGTGACGTCATTCCGCTGTTGGTCGTGCGCACTACGCCCATCTCGCAGTGGAAGGGGTTGAACTCGTCGCAAGCGGCCTTTTCGTCGATGAATGGAGTTTTCCTGGCGTCCCGTGGGGTAACGGGGCCGAGATACGTCATCGAGGGAACAGACGGGCTGGCGCACGCGCTGGGCAAGCCGATCCACATCGATTGGGACAATGTGAAGCTGGATTGCTTCGACCGGATTGCTCTGAAGACCTACAACACCGCGATTCCGGCACAATCGGGCGTGTTTTGCACGATCGCATTGCATAGGGCTCACCCATTTAATCCGGCGGACATCGTGAGCATCGAGGCGGATGTTTTCGAGGATGCTTACGATTTCACTGGAGGCGGACGATTCGGTCCCAAGCACGACGTCCACACCAAGGAGGACGCCGACCACAGCCTCCCTTATCTCATTGCTGTCGCGCTCTTGGATGGCGATGTGCAACCGGCGCAACTCGAGCCCGCCCGGATTGAGAAGAGGGATGTCCAAGATCTGTTGCTGAAGGTAACGGTGAGACCAGACGATGGCCTTACGGCACGTTACCCGGCCGACCTCGCGAGCCGAGTGACCGTTCGGCTGAAGAATGGCGAATCGTTCACCCAGCAGATCTCAGACTTCCCGGGGCTCCTGCTCGACCATTCACCTGGAAAGAGATCGACGCGAAGTTCGACAAGATGGCCGCGGGACACATAGACGAAGGGCTAAGCCAAGAAATCAAAGATGCAGTGCGTTCGCTGGAGAGCATCCAAGTCAGCGAATTAATGCGGCTGCTGGCATTCGCACAGTCCGATAGAAAGGCTGCATGACGCGCTGTCGGCGTGCTCCTGGATCGCTTCAGGAAGCTAGCCACGAGGGGTGGGGCCCAATCAACGCCGCAAAGGTGGGCCAGCCACCCGCGGTTATCTCATCAGCGCAAGTCTCGCAACGGCGGCGAGACCGCGCACCCCGTCGTACGCTCAATTCTGCGCGCGAACGAACAGTTTGTACCGGCGCTGAAAGGCGGTTAAGTGGGCGCGGATAGCCTTGCGGGCGGCGGCGGGATTTCGTCGCTTTAGGGCATTGATTATTTTCTCGTGGTGTTTACAGGCGAGATCCATGCCGTTGGCCGGGAGCAGGCTTTTTCTGATTAGCTCCTGCAATGCGCCGCGGATGTGGCCGAGCAACTCGGCCAGGACTTCATTCTTGCTGCTGGCTGCGATGGAAAGATGAAACTCCAGATCCAGTTGCTCAAATTTTCCCCGGTCTTCGGCCTTGGCGATATTCATCCTCCGCACCAGGTCTTGCAGCACTGCCAGATCATTTCGGGTGGCGCGCTGGGCGGATAAAGCGGTCAGTTCCGTTTCCAGCACCAAGCGGGCTTCGGAAAGATCGTTGACATCCTTTTTGGTACTGAGAATACCGCGCGCCAGCAGAGGCCGATTCACGTATTTGGATGGCCGCTCGGCCACGTAGCTTCCACCTCCGGCCCGCATACGGATGATGCCAACGAAGGCCAGAGATTTCAGGGCTTCGCGCAGGGTGGACCTGCCTACGCTGAAGGCCCGGCAGAGTTCGGCTTCAGAAGGCAACTTGTCGCCCGCCTGCCAGCGTTTGGCCGCTACTTCGGCCGCGAGCTGCAGCGCTACTTGCTCGCTGAGTGTGGTGCGCGAGATAGGCTTCAGGGGAGTAATGGCCTGCATGTTCGCGACTCCTGCTATAGCGGGCAATTCTGGAGGGTCTGCTCCGCACTAAGGCGTACTCCTTGAGACCAGGCTTTTATGTGATCGTCATCACACAGATAGGTGAGCTGTGTCGCAGCTTGTAGGACAAGATGATAAGACAATTCGTCATCCTAACGGCTCGGTTCGCTAGGGTGTCTGTCGGGCAAACTTTGCAGCAGGAGCGCCATGAAAAATGCAGTTTTTGCGCGGGAAGCGCTTAAACAGCGGGTTTGCCGATGTGTCGCTACTGAAATATTTGAACCTGGAACTCAACCTCTAGAACCGTCCTCTTGTTTTTCTTCTTTTCCACAGGTACACACAGCTGGTCTACGCGGGCGGACAGGACTACAATTCGTCACCAAACTCAAAACATCTGAAGGCTCGAGGAGGAACGCGTGACCTCTGCGACTGCGAAGGTACCTAAACCTGCTGTCGAATCGGCGAACCCCATAGCATGGGTCACGGCGCTGATAGCCGCGATCATCGCCTCTGTCCTAATTCTGAAACTTCCTCCCCTCGCACATCCTTGGCCGCAAAGCTACGACCCGACAGGACACTGGTGGCTTTCAGCCTTGCTGGCCGCGCTACCGGTTGTAGTGCTGTTGGGAACGCTGGCGCTGTTGCACATGAAAGCGCATTTTTCAGCCCTGCTGGGCCTTGCCACTTCATTGCTGTGTGCGATCTGGATTTTTGGCATGCCCGTGAGTCTAGCGGCCAAGACTGCTGTATTAGGGGCGGGATACGGGCTGCTGCCGATCGGTTGGATCATCCTCAACGTAATTTTTCTCTATCAACTCACTTGCGATGCCGGGCTGTTCAAGGTGTTGCAAGAGAGTCTCACCGGGATTACCCAGGACCGGCGACTGCAGTTGCTGCTGATCGCTTTCAGTTTTGGCGCGTTCTTTGAGGGCGCAGCGGGATTCGGCACTCCAGTGGCCGTGACTGCAGCGGTCCTGATCGGCTTGGGTTTCGGACCTCTCGAGGCGTCGGGCTTGTCGCTGATTGCCAATACCGCGCCGGTAGCGTACGGCGCACTGGGAACTCCGCTTATTGCGTTGCAGGGAGTGACGGGATTAGATCTTCGGGAATTGAGCGCGCAGGCGGGGCGCATTCTTCCGTTTTTCTCCGTGCTTGTGCCCTTCTGGTTGGTATGGGCATTCGCTGGGTTCCAGGGAATGCTTGAAGTTTGGCCAGCGGTGTTGGTGGCTGGCGTCTTCTTCGCAATTCCGCAGTTTCTTATGTCGAACTTTCATGGTCCCTGGCTGGTGGACGTTGTCGCTGCCATTGTTTCCATGCTGGCGTTGATTGCGTTTCTTTTGAAGTGGCAGCCTAAGCGCATTTGGGGTTTTAAGCACGAAGGAGAACGCGATGCCCGCGGTACGCATGGCCACAGCCGGGCGTTGGTGACCAGGGCGTGGGTGCCGTGGCTGGTTTTGAGCGTTGTGGTTTTTGTGTGGGGATTGCCTAGTGTTAAGACCAAGCTTGACAAATTGTCGTCACCGAAGTTTCCGGTCGTCGGGCTGCACCAGATGGTGCAACGAGTGCCGCCGGTGGTGCGCAAGCCCACCGCCGAAGCCGCTGTGTATTCGCTGAACTGGCTGACTGCGACCGGTTCGGGGATTTTTGTCGCCGCTGTCATCTCGGGCTTCGTCATGGGCTTCACGCCCTGGAAGATGGCACACACTTATTGGCGAACCATCGTGCGAGTGCGATTTTCCTTGCTCACAATTGCCGCCATGCTCTCCATAGGCTTCATGACACGCTATTCCGGCTTGGACGCGACCATGGGGTTGGCATTTGCGCGAACCGGTGTGCTCTATCCATTTTTCGGCACTTTGCTGGGCTGGTTGGGAGTGGCGCTGACTGGTTCGGACACCTCTTCCAATGTGTTGTTCGGCAGCTTGCAAAGAATTTCCGCCGAGCAAGTTGGAATCTCACCGACCTTGATGGCGGCAGCGAATAGTTGTGGTGGCGTGATGGGAAAAATGATCGATGCACAGAGCATCGTCGTGGCCAGCACCGCTACTGAGTGGTACGGGCACGAGGGCGACATATTGCGTTTCGTGTTCTTTCACAGTATTGCGCTGGCGGCTTTGGTGGGAATTATGGTGACCCTCCAGGCTTATGTATTTCCGTTTACCCGTTTGGTGGTGCGGTAAGCGCACGTGATCTGGCACGCGGGTACTTACACGCAGCTAGGTATAGTTGCCGCATCACAGCCTGAACCTCGCCACGGTTTGGGCCGGTCCCGCAATTTTGGCGAAGGGTTTTACCGGTAACCAAGGATTCGAAATCTAGCAAAAAAGGAGAGGCCCTACTTATGTCAAAGTTTAGCAAGTGGCTGTGTATATCATTAATCACACTGGTAGCGACCGCGCCGGTCATGGCTGGCTCGGACGATGCTGTCCCAGGGAACAATGGAACCGGTACTAACGCAACTGCGGCGGAACCGGCCCCTAGTCCCGCTTTGAACCCAACCTCGGCAATCAACAACAGCAATGTCACGGCTCTACTGGGTGTGCTGGTGATGAAGGGCGTTCTTGCACCTTCGGAGGCGAATGCCATTCAAGGTGCAGCTCCTGAAGCCGAATTTCAACTCCTGGTGGAAGCGCTTACAAAAAAGGGCCTACTTGAGTGCGGCAGATGTGGCGGCGGCGACTCCCGCTGCACAGCCTGCTACGGCGCGATCTCGGAGTCGGTTGCGACCCCGCAATCTTCGGGACAAGTCGCGACTACTCCGCAGACGCCTCAGACCGAGAAGCCCGCCCCCCGGACGGTGGTTGCGGCGATAAATCCGGTGCGCGTTAACCCCGTCGATCCCCCTGTGAAGGATGGGCTGGTTGCAGCTTTCAAACTTGGTCCGGTCAAGATGACGCCCTACGGTTTCGTCAAGGCGACCGTGGTTCACGACTCCAGCGATCCCCGCGGCGACGATTTCGTTCTGCCTGGTTTCCTGAACGCGGATACGGGGCCAACGACTGATCCTGCGTTCCACGTCAAAGCGCGCTCCACGCGCTTCGGAGCCAATCTTGAATGGCCGGATATTTCACCCAACATCGAATTGACCGGCCGAATCGAAGGTGATTTTGAAGGCAACTTCAGCCGCGCGGATAACCGTAACGTTTCGGCGATTCGCAGCTCATCGGCGAGCATTCGCTTGGCCTTTGCACGCCTTGACTACACGGCAGGCGAAAACACGGACATCTACTTCGAGGGCGGCCAGGATTGGCTTCTCTACGGCTCGACCCTACTCCCCAACATCCTCGAAACCACACAGCTACAGGCATACTTTGGAACGCAGTATGAACGCTCTCCACAGTTGCAGGTTGGCTTAGTGGAAAAGCTAGGAGGGTCGCGGAACTGGAAATTCTCTCCGGCGTTCGCGGTCAATATGCCGAGCGAAGGCAACGTGCCGGCCGATGCGACGATTACTTCGTGCGCTATACCAGCAACCTTCGTCCCCGGCACCGCGACGACGATCGGCTGCACCAGCACCGTAACCGACGGGACTGCCAATCAGATCGGGTACGGCGAGCGGCAGGGTTCCGACTCCAACAATTTGGAATATACCGCTCGGGCGGTTCTCCAATTCCAACTTGATCCTGCTCCTGCTGTCGCTCCGGCTTACATCGTCGCCAGCGGGTTTGAAACTCATCGTGCAGCGATTGTGTTGCACTCGGCGATTGAAGCGCCAGCAGGCTCGGACGCGGCTGAAGTTGCCGCGTACGATGCCGTGCGGACGGCTTTCCCAACCGGTGCTGAAGACCGCAGCGAAGGCTACGGAGGTCAGGTTGGAGTCTCGTTGCCAACGCGCTGGGCCACGGTCGTGGCCAGTGCTTATCGCGGCGGCGATCTGCGGTTTATGTTCGGCGGACAAACTCTGTCGAACTTCAACGACGAAGGCGGCTTGACTGGCGTGGTCACGGCGCCCTCTGTTGATCGCTCCTCGACCGTCGCATTCGGTACGAATGCCGCTGGACAAATTGTGGTTGCTCCACAACGCAGCATCCGCGCTTACGGCGGCTTCGTCCAACTCGGCTTGCCGTTATCGCGCTGGTTTAATGCCGATCCGAAGGGCCACAATGCGGGCTGGCAACTCTACTTCAATCATGGCTTGGATGCGGTGGTGCACTCCGACTTCGCCAGGGCTAAGGACATCGGGGCGGATGGCGCTGGTCCTTACAAGAGCACCCTTAACGCAGTGACTCTGTTCTACCGGCTGAACCCTTGGGTACAGTTCGGCTTTGAGGAGTCGCTCTACAGCAGTTATTCGCTGCCTAACGATGCGGGAGTTTTCACTGCCAACACCTCGGTGGCGGGCGTTCCCAGCCGCACGTGGAGAGATCTGCGTTCGGAGTTTGGGCCGATCTTCACCTTCTAGCGAGAGAAGATAACGGCGCCTGATGAAGGTTGGGGCACAAGGTTTTCTCGTTCGCGAGAATCATCTTGTGCCCCGGCCTTCGCGTCGTAGAATGGTTAATCAGGAGTTGAAATATGCAATGTAATGCCAGGCTGCTCGTGGCGTTTTGTTTGCTCACTGGATTAATTTCTGGTGCGGCAACCAAGAGCGAGCGGTTTCGAATTACGGTTTTGGATGCCCACTCTCAAGCTCTACAGGTCAATCCTGATACGACGCCGAGAGATTGCGATCAAGTCAATTATTCCGGCTATTGCCACGAAACCAAGGTCGCGTCGGTGCGCAATACCATGCGCGTGCAGATCGGAAATGGAAAACCCTTCGATATCACTTGCGTGTGGGATTCGCGATTATCGAGATGCGTAGCTTTGTCGATTGGGCAGAGCTTTGACGCGCGCAAGGATAAACATGGAATCACGATTTTTTACGAAAATGACAAAGGTGGGGCGAGTAAGCAGCTTTACATGGTAGTGGAAGCGGCCCCGGCAGCCACCGCGACGACATCAGCGGATGCAGGGCAAAAAAGCGCAATCCAAAATAGCGTCAACCAAAACAATCCAAGCCAAACTTCGCCAGTGCAGGCAACCAGCGGGGTGAGTCCAGCGTCTGCGAACGTAGCAGCGAGTCGACAAAAAGTTAAGTGCAGTTTCAGTTCGACGCCTCCCGGAGCTGAAATCACACTCGATGGCCGGTTCGTGGGAAGCACCCCCTCGACTCTTGGCGTGGGCCTCGGTACACATGTCGTGGTGCTCTTTATGCCAGGGTTTGCGCAGTGGAAGCGGGAACTAACGGTGTCCGATGACTCGGAGTTGACCGTCAACGCCACGTTGCAAAAAACACCGTAGATTGCGCCGGCGTCGCTTTGTCTTGCGTGAGGAAGGTGTATTTCAGTATGACCCGATACGTCACTATCCTACTGGGGATTTTATTGAGCGCTGCCTGTTGGGCAAATGCCGCAACCAAGCCGCAAACGACAACTATTAAAGTATTAAGCTCGGACACGGAAACAATCCCCTTAGCTTCTGACAACAACGGTGCTGCGAAAGATTGCAATCTGATGGATTTTTCCGCCTATTGCCACCACAGCCGGAATGAAATCGTCCGTCACAAAATGGTAGTAGAAGACGCCACCGGGAAAACCTTTGCTCTTGCCTGCACGGTGGATACGATGTTTTCCAAGTGCGCGTCTTTGCCGGTAGGAACAACCAGCAGCGCTCAATGGACTAAACACGGGCTCGTAGTTTGGTATCCGAATCAGAAGGGTAGGGAAGTGAAGCAGTTGTACAAGGTGGGTCCGGCACCAGAAAAGAGTTCGGCCGCATCTGATTCGCAAGCAGATTCTTCAACTGTAGAAACGGCGAAGGACGCGGGTGTTGCGCCTGCCGCAGCTTCTGACGTTACCCGAGAGGCCGTAATCAATTTCATTTCGACTCCTCCAGGCGCTGAGATCATGCTCGATGGCAGCTATGTTGGCAATACACCGTCGAGCATCACAGCGGCTCCCGCGCGGCATGTGGTTGAGATGTCCATGCCGGGGTTTGCCACATGGAAGCGCGAGTTGCAAGTGACGGCCGGATCGAAAGTCGACGTGAACGCCGCTTTGCAGAAGATACAGCAATAGCGGTTGCGGAAAATTCTGGGCGTCGGAGTTTTGAAAGGGCACGACTTCGGGAGCCGTGCCGTAAGTCATCCAAAACGATGTGCGGCGCGGCTTAAGCCGCGCCCTTTCAAGGCCGCAGTCGCCGATTTCGTGTGTTACGTATAGGCACCATCGGATTTTCTAAAAACTATAAATGCCGCACAAAGTGTCACTTTTCGTGCCTTGCTTTGTGGACCAACTGCTGCCCGAAGTGGCGGTGGATACGGTCAAGGTGCTGCGTCGAATTGGGTACGCCGTCGAATTCCCCGAAGATCAGACATGTTGTGGCCAGCCTGCCTTCAACACCGGATACTGGAATGAAGCTCGGCCTTGCGCGGAGCATTTCGTGCGTGTCTTTAAGCATGCTGAGTTTGTCGTTTGTCCCTCCGGTTCCTGCGCCACCATGGTTCGCACGTTCTACGCCGACTTGCTCGCTAACAGCCCGTTGCGTGCCGACGCCATCTCCGTAGCCAGCCGAACGTTTGAACTTTCTGAATTTCTGGTGAAGGTTGCCGGAGTTACTCAAGTCGGCGCCACTTTTCCGCATGCGGTTACCTATCACGCTTCCTGCCACGGATTGCGCGAGCTCCATCTCCGCGACGAACCTCTGCAGCTTTTGCGTGAGGTTGCCGGGCTAAAGTTGATTGAAATGGGTCGCTCCGAAGAATGCTGTGGCTTCGGGGGAACATTTGCCATGAAGTTCGCCGAGATTTCCGCCGCTATGGGAAACTCGAAAGCTGAGAGTATAGCTGCTACCAAAGCGGAGTTTGTGACTGCGATCGATCCCAGTTGTCTAATGCACCTGCAAGGGATCATGGGTAAACGGCAGGATCAGGCGCGCACCATTCATCTTGCCAGCATTCTGGCGCACGACAGCTCGACGCAGGTGAAACCATGAGCGCAACCGCCGCGCAACGATTCCTTCAGGACGCCGCTGTGAAGTCGGCGGACTTGGTGCACCGCGAAATCATTCGTCGCGGCATGGACAGTTACGATGCCGCACATCTAAAAGGGCGGGCACGGATTCAGGACTGGGAGGCTGCTCGCCAGAAGTGTCAGGAGATCAAGCGTGAAGCCATCAATCATCTGGATCGCTATCTTCTGCAGTTCGAAGAGAAAGTGATGGCTCGCGGCGGACACGTTTTCTGGGCTAGCAATGGAGACGAAGCCTGCGCGTATGTAAAGAACCTGGCCACGCAGCGTGGGGTGCGCACCGTGGTGAAGTCGAAATCGATGGTGACGGAAGAGATTCACCTTGGTCCGGTGCTGGAAAAAGTTGGAATCAAAGTTTGGGAAACTGATTTCGGCGAGTACATCGTGCAATTGCGCGATGAACCGCCCTACCATATCGTTACTCCCGCCATGCATCTCAACCGTGGACAAATCGCGAAGTTGTTTCGCGAAAAAGTGGATCCGGGCATAGTGAGCGACGATCCGGCTGATTTGATGGCCGCAGCTCGCCGCAAACTGCGCCAGGCTTTCTTCACAGCGGAGATGGGAATCTCTGGCGCGAACTTTTTGGTGGCCGATGCCGGCGTGGTTGCGATTTCAACCAACGAAGGAAACGGTCGCCTGTGCACCAGCGTTCCTCGCATTCACGTAGTGGTTACTGGCATTGAAAAAGTGATTCCGCGACTCGAAGACTTGGCAGTCTTGTGGCCGGTGCTGGCGACTTCCGGTACGGGGCAGGGGATTACCACCTATAGCACGCTGATCGGCGGCCCGCGCCGGGCGGGAGAAGTGGACGGGCCGGAAGAGTTTCACGTCGTGTTGGTAGACAACGGACGCAGCCAGTTGCTGGCCGACGCGGAGCAACGGGAGGTGCTGCATTGCATTCGATGTGGTGCGTGCTTGAATATTTGTCCGGTGTTTCGCCACGTCGGAGGACACACTTACGGCACCACTTATCCCGGGCCGATTGGCAGTGTGCTTACGCCTCACTTGGGAGGGATCAAAGAGTTCAAGCACTTGTCGTACGCATCATCGCTGTGCGGCGCGTGCACCAGCGTTTGTCCGGTTAAAATTGATCTGCATCATCATCTGCTGCAAAATCGTCGCAACGCCACCGAAGCTGGAGCTACGAAGTCGAGTGAGCGGATGATGTTCCGTGCTTGGCGATCCGCGATGCTTCATCCGTGGGTTTATGCGTTAGGTGGATGGTCGACGCGTAAACTTCTCCGGATTATTTACGGCATGGGACTCGCCGGGACGATTTTTGATCCGATGCGGATGTGGAACCGTCATCGCGTGCCCGTTCCACTGCCGTCCGAATCGTTCCGTGCACATTGGAGAAAAGATCTTGGCGCAAAGTGAAAATCCAAGCCGGGAGCGGGTTCTCGAGCGTATTCGTACGGGATTGCGCACCGTAGTTACGAATTCTCCGGAGATTGGATCACACGGCGAAATCTTTGCGCCCATCAACAATCCGCTTGAACGATTTCAGCAGGAGTGCATTGCCAATCTCATGGAATGCGTGTTGACCGCCGATCGTGCAGCGAGCGCACGTCAATTTTCGAAAGTTCTTGAGCTGGTGCCGCAGGGTGAAGTTTTTGTGCAAGACGACCCATCGCTGCGTAGGCTGGTTGAACTCGCGGCGCCGGAGCGGTTGATTCGTTGGTCGAGTCAAGGTGCTCCCAGCGAGGCGTCACAAGCAACGGTTACTCTTGCGGAAGCTCTTATCGCACAGACGGGATCGATTCTGGTAACCGCTGCATGCGGCGGGCGCGGCGCTTCCGTGGTCGCGCCTTGTCATATCGTTTATGCGACCGTGGCTAAACTGGTTCCTGATCTCGCCACTGCACTGCGTAGCGTCGCCCAGCAAGGAACGCTCGACCACAATTCTTTCGCTTGCGTCATTAGCGGGTCCAGCCGCACTGCGGACATCGAGAAAATTCTGGTGCAGGGTGCGCATGGGCCGCGGCGATTAGTCGTGATTCTGCAGACAACAAACTAGGGCCGCCACTCGATTGCATCACCGAGCAGCGACCCTTTCCATCCCTGCGAGCAAGATCAGTTAGCGGGGCTTTGTATAATCACGGCTTCGCTGCTCGAGCTGTCACCCGATGTTTTGCGGGACTGCGCAGCGGTCGACCCAGTTTTCGTCTTCTGTTTCTGCAAGCGCGCTTCCTGCGTGGTCACGTGCTGAGGCTGTGCGGATTCGGGCTCGCACTGGTACTCGGGATACGAGGTGCAGCGCTCAGCCTGCGCCATTGCACGATCTTGTTGCGCTTGTGCGCAGTCGTGCAGAGCGTCCAAACTCTGCCAGCAGGCGGCGTCATTAGGATCCGGCAAACTGTTTTGCGCAGATACTGCCGAGGCTGCGAGTAAGAGCAAAGTAGCAGTGAGTAAGATCGTGAAAAGTTTCAACGTAATCCTCCAATTTGTTTCTGCATCATGAGATTCCAGCCGAACTGTTTTGGTACGGACAAATACTGCTCGTTTTCTGCCATTCTTTTTCGTGTAACTAAGGGTCAGCGTCGAGCATCTTGTAAACATATGGATGGGGCCGTGACGCAATCAGCGGGATTAACGCGCCGCGAGCAGGAATGGCCGACGCGCCGAATTTCGCTGCTTATATTTCCGCGAGTGCACTTGATGAACATCGCCGGACCGCTCGACGTGTTCATGCGTGCATCGCTGGCGTTGACGCACGCTGGTAAACGCAGCTCGCCCGCGTACGAAATCGAGTTGTTAACGCTTGACGATCTGCCGTTGGTGACGGCTTCGGGTCTTAGCCTTGTGGGCGGGCGGCAATGGACACAGGCAGTCAAGCCGATCGATACGTTGTTATTAATCGCTGGGGCGTCAGAATTAGATTCGTCTATCGCACCGGACCTTCTCGGTTGGTTGCGCGAGAGCGCTGATCGCGTTCGCCGCATCGGCTCGGTTTGTTCCGGGGCATTCGCATTGGCAGCGGCTGGAATACTCGATGGGCGACGCGCCACCACGCACTGGAAGCTGGCGGATAAATTGGCGCGACGTTATCCGCGGGTTTCCGTGGATGCCGACAAAATTTTCGTTCAAGATGGAAACGTGTGGACAAGTGCTGGCGTATCGACCGGCGCTGACCTGGCGTTGGCGATGGTCGAAGAGGATCATGGACACGCGGTAGCGCTGGACGTTGCGCGTCATATGGTGCTGTTTCTGCGGCGTGCGGGCGGCCAGAGCCAGTTCAGTTCGCAACTGGAGGCGCAGGCGGCTGACCTTCAACCCATTCGCGAATTGATTGCCTGGATATCTGACCATCTGGATGCGGATCTATCGGTTCATGCGCTGGCCAAGCGCGCCGGTATGAGCGATCGTAATTTCAGCCGGGTTTTTTCACGGCAAGTGGGCACTACGCCCGCGCGTTTCGTTGCCAACTTGCGGCTGCAGGCGGCCAAAGCCAGACTTGAGGCGACAAGCGAAAACGTAGAAACGATTGCTTCGCGGGCAGGCTTTGGAAATGGAGACGCACTGCGACGTCAATTGCGCCTGGAACTGGGCGCAACGCCACGCGTGTACCGGGCCCGCGTCGGGCAAAGTGGCGCAGGGATGGCTTAAACGGCTTCAGACGGTGCGCTTTGTCAGACCCCACCTATTCGCAATAAATCTCCCAGTTTGCGGATGCCCTCGGCTTGCACAACGTGCATCATCTTTTGCCAAATCGTAGCCGTGACAAACGCGTCTGAGAGCGCGTGATGAACTTCGTGGCATTCGAGGCCGTATGCCGTTGCCAGCGATAGAAGATCGAGGTTTTCGAGGCGATGAGGAAGATCGTCTGAATAAGGCTCGCGCCGCAGGATCCACTCTTGCACTCGCGCGGTATCGATGCCCGGGTTGTTCAACTGCTGTTCGGTGTCCGCCAATTCTTTCCGCAGCCCAACAGCAAAAAGAGAAAGCATTCTTCCAACTGGCGGAACGCTTCCGCGCCGCCAGCGACCCGGAGCAGGTCAAGCAATTAGGAGATCAGTTGGGACGCTTCGTGTTTGGGGAATAATTCGAAGGTCCCTCAGCGGCTAAGCCCAGAACGCCACGGGCACTTCACTGGCCTTCCAGATCGCGTTTTCCGTGGATCACCGCGGCAACAATGACCTCTGCCGCCTCCACGCGGTAAATGATCCGATAACTGTAAGCGATTAATTCGCGCAGGTTATCGTCATCGAACTCGGGTACCTTGCGTCCGGCAAATGGAAATTGTTCAAGCCTTCGCAAGAGCGCGACGATCTGGCGAACGACTGAACTAGCGTAGAAAGGAGAATCCGAGGCAATATAGGAAGCGATCGCGTCCACATCAGCAAGCGCACGTGGAGACCAGACTACTCGGTGAGCCATTTACCGAGCCGCTTTTCCGCTTCTTCCTGCGAAAGCGTGCCGCCGGTTCGGGCCTCGTCCAGCCCGCGCTGTACCTTCTCCAGCACGTACAGGTGGTACTGGATGTCCTCCAGCGAACAGTTGTCGGGCAACTTGTGTAGCAGCGACTCAACTTTTTGCTTGCCGGTCATATTTGCTCTTTAGCATAACATTACGCCTGGCTTTTCAGGAGGGATGGGCCGTTCAAGCCGTTCTTTGGCTTGAGTGGGCAGTTCTACTCGATGAGCCATTTACCGAACCTGGAGCACCGCGCCGCCGAGATTTTAGCCTACGCCGCCCTGACATTCTTTCAGTTTCTAATATGTATCCACAATGTATATCCTCCGGTGTATACTTTGTATATCGCAAAGGAGCGGAATCGATGCCTGAGGCTCAGATTGTGAAGTGGGGGAACAGTTTGGCGGTACGGATTCCCAAGCCGGTGGCGGAGGCTGCGGGAGTGCGGGAAGGCGATCCGATCGTGATCGAGGCAGATGAGGGGCATATCAAGGTTCGCCGAAAACAGCGGGTCCCGACCTTGAAGGAGTTGGTTGCGAAGATCACGCCCGAGAATCGTTACCAGGAGATTGCGGCCGGGCCGGCTCGGGGGAAGGAATCCCTTGAATGGTGACACGCTATGTTCCGCGAGCCGGGGACATCATTTGGATCGACTTTGATCCGCAGGCTGGACGAGAGCAGGCTAAACGACGTCCGGCGCTGGTGGTTACCGACCGAAGCTATAACCGCGCCAGCGGTTTAGCGATTGTGTGTCCTCTCACCAGTCGAAGAAAGCCTTATCCATTTGCTTTGCCAGTGCTGGTTGATAAGGTCGAGGGTGCGGTGCTGGTGGATCATGTCAAAAGCATGGATTGGGCGGCGCGCAGGGCTGCGTTTCATTCGAAAGCCGATTCTGACTTGTTAGCTCAGGTTCGAGAATATCTTGCGGTGCTCATGGGGCTGCGGTGAGGGTTGCTAACTATTGTCGACGGGTGGCCCAGCCTTCCGCGCTCATTGCGGAGGCTGGGGCTTCGGGCAATGCACCAAAATGGTGTATGTTGATGTTGTATGAGAATCGCCAAGCGAGCTCCTGCAAAATCAGCCCGCACAAAGCACGTCCGCCGAAGCGTAACCTTGCCCGCCAAGATCGCCAGACAAGTCGAGACCCTGGCCCGGCAACGCGCTCTCAGCGACAATCGCGTACTGGTGGATCTCATCGAGCAGGGAATTGAAGCCCAACAGCAAAAAGAGAAAGCATTCTTCCAACTGGCGGAACGCTTCCGCGCCGCCAGCGACCCGGAGCAGGTCAAGCAGTTAGGAGATCAGCTAGGTCGCTTCGTCTTCGGTGAATAGCCCCAAATCGAGACCTAGTCACGTCTCTCTGTAGTGGTTTAGTTTGATTTCTCAATAGGTTTGTCTCCGGGCTCCGGGCCGTCCCCGAAGAGCATTGCCACCCAGCCAATCGTTCCCCGGCATGAAAGGACGCCCCCAGTGTCATGGCGATGGCGAAACGCTTGGACGACGGCAATAAGACTCACGACGACGAAAAATAACAACCACGCTGTGACCCAGACGGTGTCAACCCACCGATGATGATGTTCATCAAGAGCAAGCGATCCGAGAAACAAAGCCCAGAACACAATCCCGGGAATCCATCGTCGGTTCCATTTTGGACGCTTCACCCTGCCGCCTCAGTCATCGTTCTACTGCAATAGTCCCACCAATCCCTCGAAAGTCCAAACGCATTTAACCGATCCATGACTCTGTGGCTCTGTGTCTCTGTGGTGACCACACCTTTACACCCCGCTTAGCAACGTGTTAACCTCAATATCGTTACAAAACAATTGAAAAATTAGACAGGAGTGCACCAGGTTAGTGCTAGCCAGAGAGCAAAAGAAATCCCTCATCGACCAGTACGGCACGCATGCTACCGACACCGGCAGTCCGGAAGTCCAGATCGCGTTGCTCAGCGAACGCATTGGTTCATTGACGGAACACTTCAAGATGCACCAGAAGGACCATGGCTCGCGCCGCGGTCTTCTCATGCTGGTCAGCAAGCGGCGTCGCCTGCTCGACTATCTCAAAACTTACAATTCCGATCGCTATAAAACTGTGGTTCAGAAACTCGGTCTCCGCAAGTAATTGCGGCGTCCCGTTTCTGGAATTTCGTCGATTTTACGGCCACACCACCGGAATTGTTCTGCCGTCCTCCGACTCGATGTTGGGACCGCAGCGGTTGAATGAGAAAAGCGGAGACGGTGCGTCTCCAAGCAAATTCCAATTTACGACTGGCGCCTGCTAATCCTTTGTGCAACCTACCCGACGCGGCACCGGCGTGCCCTCCTGCCCAGAAGGAAATAAAATGAAACACGACGTATCGGTTCAACTCACCGGTGGTAAAAGCCTTTCATTTGAAACAGGCAAATTAGCGAAACAAGCTCACGGCTCGGTCGTGGTGCGCATCGGCGACAGCGTTGTTCTCGCCACGGCGGTGGCCAATCCCGATCCGCGCGAAGGCATCGATTTCTTCCCCCTCACGGTTGATTATCGCGAGTACACCTACGCCGGCGGACGCATTCCCGGCGGATTCATCAAGCGCGAAGGCCGTCCCAGCGAGCGCGAGATTTTGACCAGCCGGCAGATTGATCGTCCCATCCGTCCGCTGTTTCCAGAAGGATTCAAGTGCGAGACGCAAGTGATTGCCTTTGTGCTTTCGGCGGATACAGAGAATGATCCCGACGTAGCGGGCATCAATGGTGCCTCGGCTGCGCTGACGATTTCAGACATTCCGTTTAACGGCCCAATTGGCGCGGTGCGCGTAGGTTTGGTGAGCGGGCAGTTCATCATCAATCCGACCTACGACGAAATGCGCGACAGCATTCTGAACATCATGGTCGTCGGCACCGCCGATGGAATCGTGATGATCGAATCCGGCGCCAAAGAAGTAAAAGAAGAAACGGTAGTGGACGCAATCGAATTCGCCCACACCGAAATAAAAAAGATTTGCGCCGCTATCAACGACCTGAAAGCAAAAGCCGGCAAGCCCAAGCGTGAAGTAACGGCCCCGGAATTCGATGAAGCTTATTACGGACATCTGAGAGCGAAGGCAGGCGACCAACTAGCGGAAAGCCTGGACACGGAAAAACATCCCAAAGCGGAAAGCTACAACATGGTCCGCGACCTCAAGAAAAAACTGCAAGCGGAAATCCGCGAAGACGACGAAGAAGCGCAAGCCAAACTCAAAGCCTATTTCGAAATCCTGCGCGAAAGAATCTTCCGCGAACTGGTAATAAATAAAAAGAGAAGACCAGACGGCCGCCCCTTCGACAAGGTGCGGGACATTTGGGTCGAAGTAGGAGTCCTGCCGCGCACCCACGGAAGCGCAATTTTCACCCGCGGCGAAACCCAAGCCCTGGTAACAACCACCCTAGGCACCAGCGACGACCAACAACGCCTCGAAACCTTCGAAGGCGAAGCCAAAAAGCGCTTCCTGCTCCATTATAATTTTCCGCCGTTTTCGGTCGGGGAGGTTTCGTTTTTGCGGGGGGCTGGGCGGCGGGAAATTGGACATGGGGCTTTGGCGGAGCGGGCTATCTCGGCGATGCTTCCGACGGAGGAGAATTGGCCTTACACCATGCGTGTGGTCTCGGACATTCTGGAGTCGAATGGGTCTTCGTCCATGGCTACGGTTTGCGGGGCTTCGCTTTCTTTGATGGATGCTGGGGTGCCGCTCAAGTCTCCAGTGGCTGGTGTGGCTATGGGGTTGGTTAAGGAGGGCAACGATTACGCCATCCTGACTGACATTGCTGGGGCTGAGGATCATTACGGCGACATGGATTTCAAAGTTGCGGGGACGAAAGACGGTATCACTGCGCTGCAGATGGATATTAAGGTCGGAGGCATTACCGCGCAGATTATGCGGGAGGCTCTGGCGCAGGCGCAGCGAGGGCGGTTGCACATCCTCGAGAAGATGAGCGAGGGGATTACCGGGCATCGCGAGAAGGTTTCGGCGTATGCTCCGCGAATCTATACCTTGCAGATTCCCGTCGACAAGATTCGCGACGTGATTGGGCCCGGCGGCAAGATGATTCGTTCGATCATTGAACAGACTGGGGTGAAGATCGACGTTGAAGACACCGGCAAAGTCAATGTCGCTTCGAACGATGAGGCTTCTGCCAACAAAGCACTTCAAATCATTCGCGATCTTACGGCTACCGCCGAGGTTGGTAAGACTTATCTGGGAACGGTGACGCGGCTGGCCGACTTCGGAGCGTTCGTTGAGATTATTCCTGGGACTGACGGGTTGCTGCACATCAGCGAAGTTGCGGAGCATCGCATTAAGGATGTGCGCGACGAGCTTAAGGAGGGCGATCAGGTTTTAGTGAAAGTGCTTGCGGTTGAAGGTAATCGCATTCGGCTTTCGCGTAAGGCCATTCTCAAAGAACAGCGTGCCAAGATGGGTGGTGGCGAGCCGGGAACTAACGGTGGCGAGGAAAGTCACGGTGAACCTTCGGGAGAGCCAGCGCTGACAATCGAAGGAGGCGGGGATTTTCCTGACGACGAGCCGAACTTCAATCGTGATGCGGTTGCTGGCGTGGCTGGAGGGGAACGTCCTGCGGGAGATCGTCCGGATCGGGGTGGTGATCGCGGGCGTGGCGGACGGCCTGGCGGTGGTGGTGGCCGAGGTCGTGGGCGCGGACGCGGTCCCGGTGGTGGTGGACGTGGCGGGCACGGCGGGTCTCGACACTAGAAACCGGCCACGGATTTCACGGATCGTTTAATTGATGTAGGGCCGCGACCTGGTTGCGGCCTTTTTATTGGGCTGGCTTTCCCATGTCTCGCAAAAGCGGCGAGACATGGGGCACCCTCGGAATTCGATTGGAATCGAGACCGCTTGCTACGCGGCTTTGCGGTGGCGTCTGGCGGTTGGCATGCCGGCGTCCCAATCGGTGCCGGCGATGACCGTCGCTTCGTTGGCTGCTTGGACGTAGAAAAATTTGGCTTCCGGTTTTCCTTCGAATCCGTGAAGGACAGGAGCTAATGCCGCCGTGGTTGCTTGCACGGCGTCTAGGGTGCCGTGCATTTTGAAGCTGATTGGTTTTTTGCCGGTGCCTTCATAGTCCGTTAACATTGAAACCCCGGCAACCATGCCGGCATTCACGAAGGCAGCTGTGGCCGCCCCTTTTTTTCTTCGGCCGGCAAGCCAGAACCCGAGAACTACGAAATAGGCAGTTGTAGCGGCGTCCAACCACGCGTGCACTTTTGGAGAAATGAATTTCGGCATTTTCCGGAATGCGTCGGGTACTGTCGATTCGTTGACGTCTAGTTCTTTAATTCCGGATTTCACCTTTTGGTTAGCTTGGCTGAGTCCGCTTTGAATGCGGTCACCGATGTCACTTACGCGATCGGACACGTCTTGCATATTCATATCTGTGACTCGTTCCGCAATATTTTGTGCTTTTTGGGTCATAGTTTTTCCGTCAGTAGGCATAATATTTTTCCTCGTGCTTACAGTAGAAATTGTGCAAGTGCCGCAGACCATCCACGATCTGCCGTAGATACGTGGGAAAGTATCTCTAGAGGAAGGACTGCAGTGCTTAGGGCCGGGTCAGAATCTCATCCGACTGCGAGGCTGTGAGCCGGTTGTGCCCCCGCGAGTTTCAGATGAATCCCTAGCGTCAGAGGCGAACGAGGCTGGGCCGCGCAGGTGGTAGGCCTTCGAGTGTTGCCAGCAAAGGTGCTGCGGAGCTTTGCTCCGCCTGGGCGGGCGAAGCGCCCGGCCCCACACGGTTCACCGCGCCTGAACGGGCGAAGCGCCCGTTCCCACACAACTCGTTTCCACACGAACGCTAGTTTTTCGGCAGGACAGTTATGCTCTGCGGATTGGCTATGCTGTAGGGCGAGCCGGGAGCCTGGCTGACGCTGGTCGGAGTAATCGTGAATACGAAAACCTGGCTGGCTGACCGGCTGATGGCATAGAGGTGATTGTCGTTATCCCAGAACATTTGGTCGACCTCGCCTTTGACGATCAATCCGGTGTAGTGCGTGATCGGATTGGCGCCGTTGAAGTGGAATACCTGCACCCCGGCGGTTCCGGCGACGGCGAGCAACTTGCCGGAGGGAGACATTTTAAGATCCGTGACGTACTGGACCGCGGTGGCTGGCATGTTGGAGAAGGTGCTTTTGGTGGCTAAGTTTCCCGAGCGGTCAGCAGTGTAGGTAGCAAGCTGCGCGGGGCCATCTGGCTGCCATGTGTTGTTGTTGTAGGGCATGACGGAGATCGCCACGTGATTGCTTGGATCGGCGGCGGCTTCGTAGGAAACGTAGAAATCCGCTTTCTTCGAAACTGGCATGGGCGGATTGATGTTCAAGTCGCGAAGCGTTCCATCGCTGTTTCGCCTGAACCCAAAGAGCCAGGAACCATATTCATGAGACGAAGATCCATAGGCGTACACATTGTTGCCGAGGAAACTTAGCGGCAGATCGAAGACCACACTCGGAGCGCTGGCCTTGAGGTAATTCAGTGCGCCTGTGAAAGGGTCAATGCTGAAAGACTGATAGGTGTTGTTAGCGCAAATGTTGCCGTAGAAGTCTTCGTCATACACGGTTTTGCCGGTACGGTCGAGGAACAAAGCGACGGGGCCTCCGCACTTGTAACCGTTGAATTTTTGGGCGTTGATGGTGGCTGCCTTGTCGAGCGAGCCGTCCGGGGCAATAGAAAATGAATAAATGTCGACTCCGTTTGTGCCGAAGAGGTATTGCTGGTTAACGGCGATGCTTTGTACGTTGGCGGCGAAGGGTGAACCGGAGACGGCAGTCAGCTTGCCGTCAGAGGCAGCGGTGAAGGCGTTAATTTCGTAATTATTGTTGCTGGGACTGCTGGAGACGTAAACGAAGGCGACGGGGGAAGTACTGGATGCTATTTGTGCGAGTGCAGCGCTGCTTAATGCGGCGATTAAGCAAAGTACGAAGCGAAAATGGCGCGTCATAAAATTTTACTCTTTCTGTGGAGTACTGGTTAAGTCCATCCTTTTGCGAGCGAAATGATTGGGACGCCGTATCAGATGCCGGGTGAGAACCGGGAGTTGGCTTTGCTTCGGAGAGGACGAGCATTCAACGAGTAAACACTTAGTTCCTGACATCAATCGTGCCGAGTGCTAGCCGCAGGCAGAAGATCGTGGCGGTGACGAAGCTGCCGTGCCCTTGCACATGCGTTGCTGTGGAATTGCTCCAATTGAAGAGCACGAAAGGACGCGATCCAAAAGCCATGTTTCGCACGGCATTGGTCCAGTTTATTTCTGGAATTTAAAGTCATCAAACACCTTCTTCTGGACCGATTAAAGCTGTCCAATTGCGATGGGCTGGAGAGGAATTAGGCAATCTCGCGCCAAGTCCCTGCCTGCGTTTGGCACGTCCCTCTGCGACCTGTTCAAGTTTCCGGCTGCCCCTCAGACTATCTTTGGCTGCTGCTGATCGGTAGTGAAAGGGAGGTACTGGGGCATCTATGATGAAACCGCTTCCTGCTCGCTGGAATTGGCCGTTAGTAGTGCTTGCTCTTGCAACGATGGTGGGATGCCAAGGGCTTACCAGTTCAAACAAATCGACCACTCAGAACAACACGAATCCGGGAGTGGTAACGGTCGCGCCGACCAGCCTCAGCTTTGGGGTGGTGAAGGTTGGAAACAACCAGAGTCTGCCCGCCACCATGACCAACACGGGCGGATCCACGCTTCAGGTCACTCAGGTAACCGCGACCGGCAACGGGTTCAGCGTGAGCGGGTTGAGCCTTCCGCTGACCCTGGCGGCCGGGCAGAGCCAGGGGTTCACCGTCATTTTTACTCCGACGGCGGTGGGTACGGTCAATGGAAACGTCGCTATAGCTAACACAGGTTCGACGCCCACGGTTAATGTAGCTCTCACCGGCGGCTCGGCTACTGCGGGAGTGCTCAGCCCGAGCCCGTCGAGTCTTAATTTTGGCAGCGTGCAGGTTGGTGGAAATCAAGCCCTCCCCGAAACTTTGACCAACTCTGGCGGATCGACGGTTACGGTCACGCAGGTAACTCCCACAGGTACCGGCTATAGCGTGAGCGGATTGAGCCTGCCGATGGTTCTTACTGCGGGACAGAGTCAGCTTTTCAACGTGAACTTCGCGCCGACGGCCTCTGGAAGCAGCAGTGGAAATCTTGCGATCGTCAGCAATGCCTCAAACGCTTCGGTTAACGTGGCGTTAACCGGGATCGGGCTGGCGCCGGGAGCGCTTACTCCCAATCCGTCGAGCCTGAGTTTTGGCGACGTTCAGGTGGGCAACCAGCAACAGCTTTCGGATACCGTGACCAACACCGGGGCAGTGAGTGTCAGCATTTCACAGGCTACGGTGTCGGGAACCGGATTCAGCATGAGTTCGTGGGCGCCACAAGTGCTGACACCAGGACAGCATTACACGTTCAGTGTCACCTTCACGCCGCCCTCTAGCGGAAACTACTCGGGTAATGTTTCGATTGTCTCAAACGCATCGAACCCGGCTTTGTCCGTACCGCTGAGTGGTACAGGAACCCCGGTGCCGCAAGGGCAGCTGGCGGTAACCCCGACGACGATGGCATTCGGCAATGTGATTGTAGGCACGAATGCGCAATTGCAAGGCACGCTCACCGCGAGCGGTACGAGCGTCACTGTGACGTCGGACACCTTAAACGGGGCGGCTTTTGGGTTGAGTGGACTGCCTTCGTACCCAATCGTGATTCCGGCCGGCCAGAACGTCCAATACACCGTGACATTTACGCCTCCGGCAACTGGCGCGGCGTCGGGTAGTCTTTCGTTTACCAGTAACGCTTCGAACTCGCCTGCTGTCGAAACCTTGACCGGAACCGGGACCCCTCCCCCGCAGCACACCGTTAGTCTTTCCTGGACCGCGTCGAACTCGTCAGGGGTGAATGGCTACAACATTTATCGTGGTGGCACTTCGGGTGGACCGTATTCGAAGATCAATTCGGTTCTGAATGCAAGCACGCTCTATACAGACTCCACGGTGGCCGACGGGCAGACCTATTACTACGTCACCACGGCGGTGAACTCGAGTAACGAGGAAAGTGGGTATTCCAATCAGACGCAGGCTGTGATTCCGCCTCCGTAGGGCGCGGTTCCGTAGAAAAATTCGCAGTTGCTGTAGAGACGTTGCTAAGCTACGTCTCTGCAAATCTCTCTGCAAATCGCGGATAAAGTTAATCTGTTTCTTTAAGTGTCGTCTTCCAGTCTTTCCGGTGCATGTACTACTCAGACTTTTTTCCTCATCGCTAATCCTAGACAATGTTGAGCGATGCCACTCCCCCGCGCAGTAACTCAATCCCTGCTTACTCCTGCCGTGATCGCGATGGTTCTGGGATCGACCCTGAACGCGACCTCGGCGAACCAAACCACCAGGAAATCAGATTCATACAACCAGAAAACTGAGCGTTTGATCTTTACACAGCCGAATTTGGGCTTCGGCTCCGTCAATGCTGGCGAACAAAAGGCGCAAACCGTCACCATGACCAATGCTGGCAATTCTGAGATAACGCTGGTCCAGGCCATTGAACAAGGAACCGATTTCACTCTGACTGGGCTGGATTTTCCGTTGAGTCTGGCGAGTGGCGAGAGCTTTACCTTCACCGTTGTCTTCGCTCCACGAGCGCCCGGCCAAAGTAACGGAAGCATATCTTTCGTTTCCACACGCAATGATGTTTCTAGCCAGATTCATATGACGGGCAGAGCGACAGTTTCTGAAGCCAAGACCCTGGTGAGGGAATCTTTGAATAGTGTTGGCATCACCGCGCATGGCTACAGCGTCGATCTTACCTGGCATGCCAGCACCTCCAAACATGTGATCGGCTACAACATTTATCGTGGGCCTAAGGCCGGTGGGCCGTACCGGAAGATTAATTCCGCGCTGGTCACAGCCACGGTTTATACCGACAATTCGGTGGTTGATGGAAAAACCTATTACTATGCAACCACGGCAGTTAATTCGGACGATCAGGAGAGCGCTTATTCGAAGCAGGCATGGGCCAAGATTCCCTAGCTAGCTCCAGCTTTCGGGGAAATTAATGCGAAGGGATGGTGACTGTCACTTCATTCGAGGCAACACTCTCTGCCCCGTTTGCGGTTACCGCTTTGGCGACGTAAGAGTAAGTCTGGCCCGCTTGTACCGTTTTGTCGACGTAGGTGGTCGCGGCGAGTGGGGCGGAGTTGAGCTTGACCGATCCCGACGGGCCGCGACGATAAACGTTATAATTGACTCCTGCCGTAGTGCTAGCCTTCCATGTCAAGGTGACGGTGTGTTGCGGCCCGGCTGCGACGTTTTGGTGCGCAATCGCAACCCGGGCTAAGACCTGCCTGGCTTGAACCAGCCTTGTTAGTATTCCGGTGTGACGGTGCGTAGCCAGGAGAAAGCACATCCCCAAGGTTCCCAGAGCGAGCACGCTGAGAAAGATTGCGGGAAGGCTAGTGCTTTTCAGCCAGGATTTCATTGGGTGAGTCGTTGACTCGCGCGACTGCAGTTTACTCCATGCATGCGTAGGTGATCTTCGTAAGGCACTTCTTTGACTCTGTGCGGAAACCCTAGCGTGCAGCCAACCGGCATCTATTGCGCAAGACTGTGCAACCGCCTTCGACCATTAGTTACGTATTCATTGTTACATTGCTGATTTTGCGCGATTAGGGAATGTGACCGAGACCGCACGCGTGGTTACAGAATTGCGGACAGCCACCGACGGTCGAGGCAAAGACCTCTAGCCGCAGCTTATGATCTTCTCATTAAGACTTGCGTGGCGCCGCACAGGCGTGGACGCTCGCGCCTACACTTGCAGCCTGATTGTGTTCGCGCTGGTGTGCGGGAGCATGATGGCTAGAGCGCAATCGGTAGCTGCGCTTCATGAGGGATCTCTTAACTTAGACTTTGATTCGGTCACAACTGCGGCGCCATCTCATAGCGGCCCGGCGGTTTCGGGCGAGGTTGAGGCTTCGCCTGCTGCGGTGAATGTTGTCCCAGAAGCGCCTGGGAAGCATAGATTTCTGGACACTGAAAACCGTCTCCTTTTCGTCGCGGTTGCTGCGCTTAGTGGGGCTGATTTTGCGGCTACCAGGGCCAACCTTCGAGCTGGGGGCAGAGAACTAAACCCAATAACGCGTCTCTTCGGCAGCAGTACGGCGGGTTTAGCGGTTAATTTTGCGGGTGAGACTGCGGTCATTATTGGGCTCAGCTATTACTTTCACCGGACGCAGCACCATAAACTGGAACGGCTTACGTCAATGCTGAACATTGGGGCGTCTGGTTTCGCGGTGGGGTATGACTTGAGACGGCGTTGGTAGTTTGAGAGCGTACATGCCAGATCCCGCGGCTTCCCGCAACAATCCTTCTTCCTTAAATCTTCCTAAGAATGACTCGGCTAATAGATATTTTGTTGGTAATCCAGTATTCCCGTGCTAATATCTTCTCGCTTTGTAGCTGCTGCGGCATTGGGGCGCGCTCCTTAACGAAGACTCACGAGGAGAAGCCCGTCGATGACCCGAAAATATTTCCTGCTGACAATTCTGTTGTGTATTCCGGCCAGCATCTTGGCTCGAGCTAGCGACGAGATCGTCCCCGCCGGAACGCTTTTGACATGCACCGTTTCTGAGCCCAACTTTTCTCCCAAAACCGCCCAGGTGGGTGACCCCGTGCTTTGCTATCTGGGACACATTGCGGCCTTTGGGCATCCACTGTTCCCGCGGGGAGCCGAGCTGAGCGGACACCTCGAAGACTTCCAAAAGCCGGGACACTTCGTGGGCAAGGGATGGATGCAAGTGAGTTTCGATCGCATCATCCTGCCCGGAGCGCAGGTGCTTCCGCTCTCAGCGAAAATCATTTCCGCGCCTCACCTGAAAACCGATGCCGAAGGGAAGGTCCATTCAAAGGGGCATCCTAAGCGAGATGCGGTGCTTTGGGCCATTCCAATTTTCTGGCCGGTCAAGATTATTACCTTGCCGGCTCGCGGGCCATTTCCGGCTTTCAAAGGCGAAACTCGTTTGAGTTTGCGTCTTATGGAAGACATGGAATTTTCGGTGCCAGCAGTGCGCTCTTCGTCTGGTTCCGGCTCCGCCGTGGGCTGCGCCCAGCCGCTATGATTCGGCTTCGAATGCGGTGTACCGGCCAGCATCGACGCTGGCGCAACCAGCGACGCCGACTCTGCAACAGGCCAACTACGTTCAGCAACCGGCGGCCCAGCCCACGCAGCCAGCGTCGACCGTTATCGTCCTTAAGGGCGGTGCAGCGTGGCTGGCGCGGGATTATTGGGTCGAAGGCGGGCAGCTCCGGTGTGTGAGTCCGGACGGGCAGGAGAAATTGATCGCCCTAGAAACGGTGGATCTCTACCAATCGCTTCGGGTTAACCGAGAGCGGCGGGTAGAGTTCGTGCTGCACTCCAGGGACTCGGTCCAGCAGCCGGTCCAGCAATAGCTATACACAGCGGTTCGTGAGGATAGGGTCCGCGAGGGTTGGTTCAACAACTCGACGCGGACTGCTGCCTTTTAATATCGAATTCCGACCGAGTAACCGGCCAACCTGCTAGCTAATCCTTCCATCCAAAACCAATGGAGCGGCGCTCGGCCATTTTGTCTTCATCTTTCTCACCATCGGTCAATCGTTACCGATGCGAAGCGACAGGAGAAAGTATCATAACTGCTTCCTTAATCTCACCTGGGAAGTCGCCGTTCCAGATTGAGCCGCGGGAATACTATCTCTGCGTTCGCGCCACATAGCTTTGGGAGGTTGTCATGAATATGCGTAAAGTCGGAATTATCGTCGGAATCGTCGTTGCCGTTATCGTGATTGCCGTCGTAGTGGTACTGTCGGTTTTCAATCCGAACGACTATAAAGCAACGATACAAACCAAACTCGAACAGCAGCTGGGCCGAAAGGTTTCGCTCGGCGACATGAGTTTGGGAATCTTTCCGCTACGCTTTAAAGTGGCCAACCTCTCCATCGCTGACGATCCCAAGTTTAGTAATGACCCGTTTATTCAAACCCAGTTGTTGAGCGTTTCGGTGAAGCTCCTGCCACTGCTGAGCAAGTCGGTGGAGGTGGATTCGCTGAGCTTGGAACGTCCGAACGTCAACTTGATCAGAAATGCGCAAGGCGTGTGGAACTTCGCCTCGCTCGGACAGACCTCGGCTTCCGAGGCCGCTCCGCCTGCAAAGACTCCGGCGCCTTCGGCGGCACCAGCTAAGACCGCGCCGGCTCCAGTTTCGTCATCGTCGAGCGAACAGGGGTTTTCGCTGGGCGAACTGGCTATCAACGACGGACAAGTTGCGATCACCGATATGCAGGACAAGAGGCCGAAGACGGTCTACGATCACATCGATCTCAAGCTCACCGACTTCGCGCCCACTACGCCTTTCAATATTGAGGCTTCGGTGCATTTACCGGGAGCGGGGAATCAGGAAGTGGGATTGAAGGGAAAGGGTGGGCCGCTCGCGCACGACAATCCCGCGACCACTCCGTTTAAAGGCTCGCTTGATTTGAAGAATGTCCAGATTGGAGGACTGCAGAAATTCCTGCAAAGTCCGGCGTTGGTCAATACCGACGGCGTGCTTTCGGGACACACAGACATCGCTAACGAGAACGGGAAAATGTCAGCCAACGGGCAGATGACGCTCGACAAGCCTAAATTGCACGGCATTGATGTGGGATATCCGATAAATGCGGACTATAGCGTCAGTGAAGATGTGCCGAATGATATGCTCCACATCGACAAGGGTGCGATTAAATTGGGACAGACACCGATTTCCGTTACCGGCACGGTCAATCACAAGCCAACGCCGGTGCAGCTTGATGTGACTCTCAAAGCGGACAACGTTGCGATTGCGGAAATCGCGCGCTTGGCCGCGGCTGCCGGCATAGCATTCGCTCCTGGCACGACGGTGAACGGGCAAATCAATGCGAATATAAAAGCGCAAGGCTCTGCGGACAAGCCGGCGCTGAATGGGACCATAGCTGGTAGCAACATTCAAGTTTCCGGTAAGGATATTGCCAAGCCGGTCGAAGTGAAAGCAATCAACATCGCACTCACACCAACCGAGATCCATTCCGACAATTTCAATGTCACATCGGGCGGAACTACGGCTGCGGTGCAATTCTCGGTGAAGGGATACACCTCGAATGCGGGTGTGGTAGACGCGACATTGAAAGCTCCGCAGGCTGCGCTGCCTGATGTGCTGGCGATGGCTAAGGCCTACGGCGTGACCTCGCTCGATAAAGTCACTGGCCAGGGGAATCTGAGCGTCGACTTGCATGCGGCGGGTCCGGTGGCAAATCTCAGTTCAGATCAGTTGACGAAAGCGCTCAACGGCAACATCAATGTGAATTTCAATAACATGCGTTACACCGGGATCGACATCGCGCACCAATTGCTTTCGATGATCGGGTCCAAGCAGCCGACAAAAGATCAAGGCTATACCAACGTTCAGAAAATGACGGGCGCCATTGCGGTGAAAAGTGGAGTCGCTCAGACCAACAATCTGCAGGCTACGCTCGACATCGGAAACGTGGGCGCGGTCGGCACAGCCAATCTCGTCAGTCAAACACTCAATATGGAGTTGACCGCTGTGCTTTCGAAGGCGTTCACGCAACAGATCGGCGGCGCAGGCGGGTACATGACGACTGCCTTAGCCAACAACCAGGGAGAACTAGTGGTACCGGCCACCGTGACGGGAACATTCCAGAATCCGAAGGTTATGCCCGACGTGCAGAAGATGGCGCAAATGAAACTGAAGGGCCTGATTCCGACTGGCGCTAATCCGCTGGGGGCGGGGTCTTCGATCCTGGGTGGTTTGACGGGACAGAAGGCCGGGACTCCGGGGCAGCAGCAGGCAAATCCTGTGAATCAGGTTTTGGGGCTTTTTGGCCAAAAGAAGAAACAATAAGCTGGCGCAGGTTGGTGTTTTTAATGCCGGCTTTTACACCCGTGGCTTCGCTGTATTTTTGTTTCGAAAGACCCACCCTCCGCAGAGAACGCGGAAGGGTTGGGCACTCTCCAGGTCGTGCGTCGCGCCGACCTAACTAGGGCAGAATTCCCAGCAATCGCAGCGTGCTTACGCCGGTCATCACGGCGACGAATGTTACCACGACGTATTCGGCGATTCTCGCGATTGCGTCAGTAGTCCGCGCTTTGCGTAAAAGCTCAGTCATTTTCCATTTCCCCCAAAGCTCAGGATTGTTCTCGGCTATATCCAGAGTGCGCTGACGGCAGGGTTTCAACAATGGCTCATCGGTGGGTTTGGTCAAACCCCGGTAACCGCGGAGGATGACTGTGGTCACGAAAGGTAATCTGTTTTTCTGAGACGTTGACTAGCGCACGACTAGAACTTCGCGAATATTGTCACGGGTGAGGAAGAACTTAATCGAGCCGAAGTCGCGGAAGAGGTTTTCCACGTGACGATTGTTGAAGACGCGCTGCAGGCGGAAACTTTTTTCGATTGAGGTGTGCACCGCGCCGCTCGGACCTTTACGCGCGTCCCGGCGAGCTTGGACATGCTGCATTTCAAGAATGTCATTGTCCACGATGTGGTAGCGATAGCAGGGAGCATCAGGTCCGGCTTCGTGGGTATGAAAAAACGCGAGCAGCATGCCGCCGGGTTTGATGGTCGACCACAGACGCGCTACGACGGGCTTAACCAGGCTTTCATGCATGTAATCGGCGAGATTCCAGCATAGAACGATGTCGAACTGAGCTGCCGGATAAGCAAGGTTGTTGGCCAAAAAACGCTTGCTGTCGAGGATGGTTTGTCCCTGCTCGTCTTTGGTGACGAGCGCGGGATCGGTCGAAGCTTCGAGCAAATCTTCGCTGTAGATTTTGTGTCCACGCTCGGTCAAATAGCGAATATTGGTAGCGGAAGTAGAACCAATATCCAGCACGCAAATAGGCTCTTCGGATTGCAGCGTCGGTGAAACTGCGCCCAAGCCGCTGGAGCGGCGAGTGAGCCGCTGGGTCATGGAAACAGGTCCAGTTCCCTGGCCGACGACGGTAGATGATCCACGAAATAGTTTCATGAAGCTGTGAGTAACGGATGCCATGTCAAATTTCCGGCGTCCGGTTCCCTAGAATTCCGCAATCTAAAATATATCGCGGCGTCCACAGTTGAACCGGGAAAAAGTTCTATTGCTTAGTTACCTGAGTACCCCCCGCCACTGCGGTTCTAGCTTCGACCGATGGTTCAGTCTTGGCCGCCGGCGCGGACTTTGTCTTGGGAAGGTCCCGCTGAACCTCCACTTTACCCTTGAAATACGCGCCATCCTCGATGGCGATACGTTGGGTGGTGATATCGCCCAGAATCACCGCTGACTTGCGCAACTCCGCGCAGTCGGTGGCATGAATGTTGCCTTCGAGCTTGCCCTGGATCTCCACGCCTTTGGCATTAATATCGGCGTGAACATGGCCGTTTGGTCCGATCACCAGATTGTTGCCTTGCAGCTGGATCGTGCCTTCGACCGTACCATCAATGTATAAATCTTCGCTGCCGGAAAGCTCACCCTTAATAACGACGGATTTACCGATATGTGCAAATTCGCCGTTCTTTGGCATGTCCATAGCTATTATCTCCATCCAGGCTTAGAACCGCAGGGCACAAGTGGGAATAATGGATTCTAAACTATTTGGACGATTCTGGGGACTGCGAAGATGATCCGAACGAAATAGTTTTGCCAAAGGCCAGCTCGATTATTTTGTGAAAATAGGCGAAATCGCTTGCTGCTGGCGGCTCAAGCCGGTGTACAATGCCTGCGGTCTGAATTCAGAACCGAACTGCCAGTTCACAGCCTGTTCGAAGAAAGAGTGATTGCATGAAACGTTCTATCGTAGTTTTACTGATTGCCGGTGTCGCGCTGTCAGTGGGCGCGTACCTTCTGCCCGGCCGCGTGCAAGCGGCTGACCAACCAAAGATCAACGGATTCAATATCGTCGTTCCAGAATCCAGTATTCCGCATCCGGGCCGCATTCACACCAACTATTTTTACGCAGTGCCGGAAGAGCCGAACCTGACGGGTGGGCCTCCCCCGAACACCGAAACACCGGGGTCGTTGGCCTGCGTCTACAAATTGGTGAGCGGACCCAAGGGTTGCCCCGTCGCGACCAGCACCAAGGTTCCGACGGGTGGCGTGGGAGCCATCGCCATTATCGATGCGGGATATTATCCGACCGCAGAGGCAGACTTGGACGCGTTTTCGAGCTATTTCCACATACCGAAAGCCGACTTCCACGTGGTGTATGCCCAGGGAAAAAGACCTCCGATATACAGCGGATGGCTGACAGAGGAAGCGCTGGATATCGAGTGGGCACATGCCATGGCGCCCAAGGCGAAGCTTTTCCTGGTGGAATCGAAGCTGTGCACGTCCGGCACTTGCAACACCGATCCCTACTGGGACTCAGTGACAGTGGCAAGTAAGTTGGTGGCCGAGAATGGTGGCGGCGTGATCAGCATGAGTTGGGCCGACGCCGAGTTCTCCTACGATTTAAAATACGACAAACTTTTCACTGAGCCTGGAGTTGTCTACTTTGCGTCGAGCGGTGACTCTGGCATCGGAGTGACCGCGTATCCCACAGCGTCCCCGAATGTAGTATCAGTAGGGGGCTCGGTATTCAACCGCGATAACAATGGGGACTTTGTTAGCGAAACGTATGGCGGTGGCGGAGGCGATATAAGCCCGTATGAGCCCAGGCCGAGCTACCAGGATGTGATAAAAAAAATCGTTGGTAGCAAGCGCGGATATCCGGATGTCGCTTCGGACTTCTGCTGCGCCGCCGTCTATCAACAAGGTCAGTGGGAAGCGGTAGGAGGCACCAGTTGGTCTTCGCCGACTTTTGCGGGAATCGTGAATGCCGCTGGCCAGAAAATGAAGTCGACCAACGACCAACTGACAGAGATCTACAAGGAATACACTATCAAGAAGGAATATAACGCCTATTTCCACGACATCACGGAGGGCAGTTCCTACTGCAAAGTGGGCTGGAACCTTTGCGGCGGAGTGGGTTCGGCACGAACCTACAAAGGAAAGTAGGTTATCCAATTTAAGCAGCTTTTGTGATGGCCCTGCCGGCGACGACAGGGCCTTAACCTTCTCCCATTTTGGACTGAGTGCAGCGGTTCCCTCCGCGAAATTCTCGCTGATACAACGGCTTAAAGCTAAATATCGTCTAATCTGAAAGATGATGCGAACTGGGCTCGCTAGACTCGCGGTAATGCTGATGGCGCTGGCGATGCTCGGCGCAACCGGCGCATTTGCTATCGATCAGGCGTCTGAATCCCCGGTCGAACTGGTCCGCCGCACGGTCAATAATGAAATTGGACCGGGCACCAGCAACACGAAATCGATGTACGTAGATCGCAAGCAGACGCAGCATGGTTCGCAGACCAAACTACTGGTCGAAACCCGCGAAGGCAACGCGGAAATGACGATTTTGGTTGATGGCAAGCCCCTCACCGCCGAGCAGCGCAAGGCCGAAGAGGCACGCTTATCGGAACTGGCAAAGAATCCGGAAGAACTTAGAAAAAGGCAGCGGTCGGAAAAAGAAGACGATGAGCGAACCGAGCGAATTATGCGCGCCCTTCCAGACGCTTTCCTCTACGAACCGGACGGGACCGTCCCCGGAACGCAGGAACTCGGGAAGCCTGGCGATCAATTGGTTCGGCTGAAGTTTCGCCCGAATCCCAAATATAGCCCGCCCAGCCATGTGGAGCAGATTCTAACTGGCTTGGAGGGTTATATACTGATCGATGCGGACCAGCATCGCATCGCAAAGATCGATGGAACTTTAGGTAAAGAGGTGGGCTTCGGCTGGGGGATTCTCGGCCATCTGGACCGCGGCGGACATTTTTTAGTTGAGCAGGCCGACGTGGTTAAAGGCGAATGGGAGGTCACCCGCATGAGCCTTAGCTTTACCGGAAAAGTGCTGTTTTTCAAGAGCATCAATATTAAGTCGGATGAAGTCTGCACAGATTTTCGTCCCGCTCCTTCAAATCTGACTTTCGCCGAGGGTGTGGAATTGCTCAAGAAGCAAGCTGATCAGCCGATCACTGCGCAGAATCATAATCCACAATGAATTAAGCTGCTGCGCGAATCGTTTCCTTGCGTACCGTCAACTTCTCAATTAAATCCTCTCGTACTTTATAGCCAGTGCCGGGTTCATCGCGAACCAAAATCGTGCCTTGCGGAGTTACTTCGACTTCAGGCTCGATAATGTCTTCTTTCCAGTAGCGCTTTGATGCGGAAACATCCCCGGGCAGGCGAAAGTTGGGCAGCGTGGACAATGCGATGTTATGAGCGCGCCCCACGCCTGATTCGAGCATGCCTCCGCACCACACCGGAATATTGCGGGATGCGCAGACGTCGTGAACCTTTATAGCTTCAGAAAAGCCGCCTACGCGTCCGACCTTGATATTGATAATGCGGCAAGCGTTCAGATCGAGCGCCTCGGCCGCGTCGCGTGCGTGATGGATGGATTCATCGAGACAGAGCGCGGTGCGCAATTCCTGTTGCAGGCGGGAGTGATAGTAAATGTCGTCGTGCCACAAGGGCTGCTCGATCATTAATAAATTGAACTGATCGAATTTACGCAGGTATTCGAGTTCGTCCAGAGTGTACGCGGAGTTGGCGTCGCAACTCAGCAGAATTTCTGGCCAGCGCGAGCGGATGCGCTCTAATACGTTCAGATCCCACCCGGGCTTGACCTTCACTTTGATGCGGCGATATCCAGCGGCAAGTTCGGTTTGGATTTTCTCCAGCAGTTGCTCGACGGAATCCTGAATGCCAATAGAAACGCCGCAGGAAATTTCGCGCAGAGTGCCGCCGAGCAGCTTCCAAAGAGGCATTTGCTTCTGTTGCGCTTCCGCATCCCACAGTGCGTTTTCGAGCGAGGCTTTGGCCATGTTGTGCCCGCGCACTTTCGCCATCAAGGGCACACTTTCCCGGGCTGTTGCCAGAGTTTTCCCCAATACTGCCGGGACCAGGTAGTTTTTAATTGTGGCCCAGGCGCTTTCCGTCCACTCGCTGCTGTAGTACGGGGCTTCGCCCGCGACGCACTCTCCCCAGCCGTTAATGCCGTCGCAGCGGATCGTCAACAGCAGGATGCGGCGGCTGAAAGTGCGGCTGAAGCTCGTCTCGAAAAAGTGGACGAGCGGCATTTGAATCTCACGAAGCGTGATGGCTTCTACTTTCATATTGTCAAACTCTCGAATCAGTCATTCACCACCGAGACACAGAGCCACAGAAAAACTTAGGAACTTTTCTGATTCTCGGTTGCCGGATACATCCACGGTTCGTCCCATCGGCCCAGCAGAAAATTGCCGTTCCCTTGCTGGTCCCGTTCGTAGCCAAGGACGGCCAATCCGTCGGCGAAGGCTTTTAAGAATTGTTCTCGATTGCGATCTTGGACGTCTTTTGCCTGGCTCCTGGTTGCCAATGAGGCTTTCCAATCGTAAATCTGCGCGGGGACGGAAATCGTCATCGATTTTTCAAGGTGCGCAGGCTTTCCCACCTGCAATAAAGTTTCGACGCGCTTCGACTTCAGCCACCATTCGGCGACGAGGCGGTCCGTGGGCAGGCCTCCCTGCAGCGGTGAAGAACTAAGTCCGTACTGATTCACCGTGTAGCGGCGCGCGATGGCGCCCAACTTTGTTATGTTCAGATACGCGTTTTTAATTTCCAGGGGATCGAAAGTCCACTCCATCAGCTCAAAACCCCGGGCCAGCGCGTCATCGCGCTGGGACAATTTGAGGCGGCGTCCGAGACCGGCATTCTGATACTCCTTGCGGACGGCCAGCATATGCGAATGCAGGTAGGAGTGCCCTGCTCGAAAGCCAGGCACGGAAAGCGCGAACCCTACCATTTCATTCTCGGCAAAAGCTGCGATCACCTGACCGCCGACTTTCTCGGCTACCACGAACATTCGCAAGGGAACTAGGTCAGCATCGGAAAAATTCCACACTTCTTTTTGCAGTGCCACGCAAGCTCGTAGTTCATCGAGTTGGTGGCATTTGCGGATGACGATCGAATCTCCGCTCACCGGCTGTCCTTTTCCTGTTGCTTGGCCTGTTGCCATAGGAATTCGAGTTCGTCCATCGACGCCTGTTGCGGGGTTCGTCCGGAAGCGCGCAACTGATCTTCCATCCATTGGAAGCGGCGCTTGAATTTGCGGTTGGTTTTCTTTAGTGCCGACTCGGGATCAAGCGAAAGATAGCGCGCGATGTTTACCAGCACGAAGAAGAGGTCTCCCACTTCGTCTTCCAGGCGTGTGCGCAAGTCTTCGCTGATTTGCGGGCGGCCCGCTCCGGCAAGGCCTTGGCCTTGAGGCTGAGGACCTGGGGAAGGGAAGTCTTGAAGTTGCTCTTGCAGTTCTTCCGTCTCTTCGTGCAGCTTTTCAAAAAGGCCTTGAACATTAGGCCAGTCGAAGCCAACGTGAGCCGCGCGCGAACTTAGTTTGTGGGCTTCGAGCAATGCCGGCATCGCTGGGGAAACCCCTGCCAGCACGGAATCTTGCTTGCCGTCAGCTTCTGCCGACTTTCCGCCGCCTGCTTCGAGGCGCTTCTTCTTTTCTTCAGCTTTGAGCGCCTCCCAGTTGCGCAGTACTTCGGAAGAGGTTTCAGCCTTCACATCTCCGAAAACGTGCGGATGCCGATCGACAAGTTTTTGACACAAGCGGTCAATTACTTCATCAATCGAAAAAGTATTTTGCTCTTTTGCCATCTCCGCATAGAAGAGAACCTGCAGCAGCAGATCTCCAAGTTCCCCGGTTAATTCGTGCCAGTCGCGGTTGTCGATGGCTTCAAGAACTTCGTAGGTTTCTTCGAGCGTGTAGGGCTTGATGGAATCGAATGTCTGCTCGCGGTCCCAGGGGCAACCGCCGGGCGCGCGCAGGCGGGTCATGATTGAAACGGCGCGTTCGAAACGTTCTCCAGTCGTTGGCATAGGGCGTGATTACTGTAAATGAGCGGCGTCGGCGCGGGCAATGATGCTGCGGCGCCCTTAGCAAAAATCACGTAGCGGCGGACGCCTCGTCCGCGGGCGAGTAAAGCTCAGAGATGTGCATGCTGCCGGTAGTGGAGAACGGGCGTCTCGCCCGTTTGGCCGGGCGAGACGTCCGGCCTCCATTAAGAAAAGACGAGGCGTCTGGGGCTACGTGGACAGCGCGAAGGACCTGAGCGCTGAACGAACTGTTCGCATTCAAACTAACGTTATCTTTGTGCGGGGCCTTTCGATGAGCGAGACTAGGATGATGTTGTCGAGGGTTTCGGCTGCGATTACATGTGTGCGCATCTAAATTCGGAGATGAAGTTGCGACCTTCGCTGGAGAATAAGGGTTTCGATGTGCTGGTAATTGGCGGCGGAATTAATGGAGTCGCCATTGCTCGGGAGTGTGCGCGTGCTGGACGACGCACGCTGCTGGTTGAGCAACACGATTTCGCTGCGGGTACAACCAGCCGTTCGACGCGCATTATTCATGGGGGCTTGCGCTATCTCGAGCACGGCGACATTGGTCAGGTGCGTGAATCGTTGCGCGAGCGGCGATGGTTGCTGCAGCGGTATCCGCATCTGGTTCATCCCTTAAAGTTTTTGTTGGCGTTGGACGGAGACAGTCGCCGTAGTGCGCTGGCTGTGCGTGTCGGCTTATGGCTTTATCAGACAATGGGAACCGCGAGGTTGCGACCTCATGACAGCCAGGCAGAAGAGAAAAAACTCGAGCGGTTGCTGGATACGGGCAGGCGATTTTCCGTCTTCAACTTCGATGATGCGCAGTGCGAATTTCCCGAGCGATTGGTGGCGGAATGGCTGGTAGAGGCGATTGCTGCGGGCGCGACCGCACGGAATCATACTCAAGTTCTAGCCGTCGATATTCGCAATGGACGCGCTATCGGCGCGCTGCTGCGGGATCAGTGGAGCGGAAAAGAAGAACGCGTCGAGGCCAACTGGATCATTAACGCGACCGGCCCTTGGGCCGACAACATCTGCCACAGTTCGAATATTCACACCGATAATCCCATGGTTGGAGGAGTGCGCGGCTCGCACATTGTTTTGCCGAAGTTTACGGGCGCGCCTGATGCGGCCGTGTACACCGAGGCTATCGATGCGCGGCCGATTTTCGTCATTCCCTGGAACGAGCAGGTACTGGTTGGAACTACCGAGGTTGCGGATGGCGGAGATCCTGGACAGGTGCGGCCTTCGCCTGACGAGATTGATTATCTGTTGCGGTCTTTGCGGCGTTTGTTCCCCAACGTGCCGGCGTCGCGAGACGATATACATTACGCGTTCGCAGGTGTCCGGCCTCTGCCGTATTCGCCGAAGAACAGCCCGTCGGACGTAACTCGGAAACATTATTTCCACGACCATGCCGGTGAGGGTGCTGCGCAAATGATCTCGGTCATTGGAGGAAAATTAACCACGGCGGGCAGCCTGGCACGCGAGTGCGCTCTAAAGATCGGGTTGCAGGTTTCCGCGTCGACACTCGCTGTAGCTTCAGAAACCAACTCGGAGGTGGCCATGGAGCAGTGGGTTCTCGAAGTCGCCAAAAGGGGCGGTATCGCTACTGACACCACCCACAGCATCGCGGAATGGTATGGAAAGCGCGCGCTCGCGGTCGCTGACGTGGCACGCGGCAGCGCGGAAATGCGTGCTCAGCTGTGCCCTCATACCCGCCACATCGTGGCCGAGGCAGTGCACGCGTTCAACAACGAGTGTGCCTGCACGCTGGCCGATGTTTTACTGCGCCGCGTGCCGGTCGCGTTGGGTGCCTGCTGGTCACCGTCGTGTAGCCGGGACGCGGCTACGCGCACTGGTGCAGCTATGGTGTGGAGCGAGAAGCGCGTGGCCCTCGAGTTGGAGGCATTCGAGCGAGAACGAGACGGTTTTCTGCATAAGGCGTCTCAGGCGGGGACAATGGTGGAAGCAAAAGCGTAGTGGTCGAGGGTCTGCACTCATTTTGATTCAGGCGAAAGTCTGCACTAGCAATTTGGTGTCATCAGAAATGATGCCGTCAACTCCCCAATCAGCCAGAATTAACATTGCCTTGCTGTCATTCACGGTCCAAGCCAAGAGCTTGCTGCCTGCGTTGTGCGCCTCATGAACCAACGAACGCGTGACCAGTGTGTAATGGGGGATCAGGTATTCGAAATTGTGTTCGCGCCAATACGCCAGTTCGGTGTGCTGGTCACAGATAATGCCAACGTGAACCCTGGCGCTGCGAATCCTCAGCTCCATTACCACTTCTGGGAGAAAAGAAGACACGACATAATTCTCCTCCATTCTGTACTCGCGTAATGAAGTAAGCACCTTTGATTCCAGATTCCGAACCTTGAGTTCAATATCGAGAAACGCCCGTTGAGCGTAGCGCTGCAGGACGTCGTCGAGGAGCGGCAGATATGTCAATTGATCAGCCATGGCTTGGCCGACCATGATGCCATCGACCTCGGGGTCATGACAGACCACAGAACGTCCGTCGTGGGTTAAGCGTGCGTCGAACTCAAAGCCGTCGCAGCCATGTGCGAGAGCAAGCTCGAAAGATTCAGGAGTGTTTTCTGGAACCTCATTATTGACACGACAGCCACGATGACCGAGAAGCAGGGGAGGGTCGGACACTGGCTGATTCTACGCCGGATTTCGCCGGGCTCCATAACAAAAGTTCGCTCATTCCCGAAAATAACTAAAATTTTACATTTTTGGTGCGGATCCGCGTCCTGCTTCCGTTGCAGCACTTAATCCAGATCGAAATCGCGAATGGGTTTGCCGGTGTCCGGGGACTCTTTGGCTTTCTTGACCGCCTCCTGAAATTTCTTTTCCAGAAGATCGCCAGCATGTTTTTGGGCTTCGACGGATTGGCGGAAGATAGATTCGCGGCGGCTATCCTGTTCCTTCATGGCTTTCGCGGCTGCTTCAAAATCGTTGAACGTTTTGGGCTTAATCGCCGCAGTATGGGCGATGATGCCTTTGGCTACCGGATCGACTTTCAGCACGGCGCTGCAGCAGGGGCACGTTACATCGAAAGCTGGGGAGTTATCCGCCATGCAGAAATGATAGCGCAAATAGACCTTTGTTTGTTGTCATTCCGAGCGAAGCACAAACACGAATGAGAAACTCAACGAGGCTGGATTTTGATGGGGAAAATGTGCAGAAGGGAAAGCATTTCCCAGCCCAAAAGGATTAGGGACACTACAGTCACGGTGATGGCCAGAATCTCGCCAAAATTGAGATTGCTGCGCCGTGGCTCAAGGCGGCGCGCCACCAAGCCGAGAATGTTCAAGGTTGCAAAGCCAAAAACCAGCACCCACAGGATGTTATAGACGTTGTCTTTTTTGCTGGAAAACTGATCGGAGAACTGAAGCATGAACACCAGCAATGATTGCAGGCCAATGAAGACCGTTCCCAAACCGCTTCGCGAAGTCAACAGTTTGAGCGCATTGGCGAGAGTCAAAACCATTCTTTAGTTTGCTTCAACGAATTCTGCCTGTGGATGCACGATATTAACCTGTTTTCGCGGCGAAAGTCAGCGTCCAAGCCCGGTTACTGTTCTGCGTCCCGCTGAGCCTGCTTTATAATAGAAAGATTCGATACTCTCTCTGGCGCTACTAGACGGGCCATTGGTCCGAAAGCGCCTTTAGGCAAGCGGGTTCCGGTTCGTTTACGGGTGTTTTCTCACTGATGTCCACGGAAACTATTGTTGTTCGCGGTGCGCGAGTTCATAACCTCAAGAACATAGATTTTGAGATTCCGCACAACTCGTTGACGGTTGTGACCGGAGTATCGGGGTCGGGGAAGTCATCCCTCGCTTTCGACACGATTTATGCTGAGGGACAGCGCCGCTATGTGGAATCGCTTTCCGCCTACGCGCGGCAGTTTTTAGAGCGAATCGAGAAGCCTGATGCCGATGTGATTGACGGGATCGCGCCCGCGGTGGCGATCCGGCAGAAAAATACCACGCGCAATCCGCGCTCCACCGTGGGCACAGCGACGGAGATCTACGATTACCTTCGTTTGCTCTTTGCCAGGGTTGGACGCACTTACTGCGTGCAATGCGGCAAAGAAGTTAAGAAGGACACGGTCGATGAAGTTGCCGATGCTTTGATGAAACTGCCCGAGGGTGCGCGGCTGAATGTATTTTTCCCGTTGCAAACTGCGTCGACACAGGGCGCCGCGGTTGACGTCCCTCCCGCACGCGACCGCAAGAAAAAGGCGAAAAAGGATGCCGGCAGTGTTCTCTCCGATCAACTTAAGGCTCGGCTTCTCGATTTGCGTACCCGCGGTTTTAATCGGCTTTATCAAAACGCACAGATCTTCGAATTTTCGACCCCCGAATCGCTTCTGAACATTAGCTTCACGGAGCCTGTTTTTATTCTGGTAGATCGCCTGGTTAGCTCGCCAGACTCTCGCGCGAGAATTGTGGACGCGGTCGAGATCAGCTATCGCGAATCGGGCGAAGTCATCTTCGAGACAGTGCCGCGGGACGAGCAGCCTGCACAGCGGCTACGTTTCTCCCAGCGTTTCGAATGCAAGGTCTGCAACATTCGCTACGAAGAGCCGGAGCCGCGATTGTTCTCTTTTAACAACCCCTACGGCGCCTGTCCGCGCTGTCAGGGCTTTGGAAATACTATTGATTTCGATTTGGACCTGGTTATTCCGGACAAATCACTGACCCTCAACCAGGGCGCGATCGAGCCCTGGACCAAGCCCAAATACCGCTCGTTGTTTACCGACTTGAAGCGCTTCGCCCGTGAAGCCGGCATTCCGCTTGATGTGCCCTGGAACGAACTGGATCGTGAACATCAGCAAGTGATCGTTGCGGGCGAAGGCCGTTTCTTGGGTGTGCGCGGTTTTTTCAATCATCTGGAGCGCAAGAAATACAAACTGCACGTTCGCGTATTTCTGAGCCGTTATCGCGGATATTCGCTGTGTTCTAACTGCGAAGGCGCTCGCCTCCGGGTGGAAGCGCGGCAGGTAAAGATTAATGGCAAGAATATTTGCGAAGTCTGTTGCATGACGGTGGAAGCCGCGTCGCAATTTTTCGAAGCGTTGCAATTAACGGAGCAGGAAGCGGGAATTGCGGAGCGCTTACTGCAGGAAATACGCGAACGCTTGCGATTTTTGAACGAGGTCGGATTGGAGTATTTGACGCTCGACCGGCTTGCGTCCACGCTCTCTGGTGGCGAGGCGCAACGCATTCAACTCGCTACCTCCCTGGGTTCGCGTCTGGTGGGCACGCTTTATGTGCTTGACGAGCCTTCGATTGGATTGCACAGCCGGGATACTCATCGGCTGATCAAAATTTTGCACAATCTGCGCGACCTGGGCAACACGATTCTGGTGGTCGAGCACGATCGCGATGTCATGCAGGCTTCGGACACGATTCTCGACCTGGGTCCAGGCGCCGGCGAAAACGGCGGCAAGTTGATTGCCAGTGGAACGTACAATCAGATTCAGAAAATGCCGGCTTCGCTCACGGGCCGATATCTTTCGGACGAACTGCAAATCCAAATTCCAAGTTCTCGCCGCAAGCCCGGGTCTCAACAAATCAAAATTTACGGGGCACGCGCACATAATCTGAAACGAATCGATCTCGAAGTCCCATTGCGCATGCTGGTAGCGATTACCGGCGTCTCCGGCTCGGGAAAATCAACGTTGCTGCATGACGTGCTGTATCAGGCTTTGTCCGCCGCAAAGAGGCAGCCTAACGCTGTTCCAGGAGGGGCATCGTACTGGGACGAAGTGGAAGGCGCGGAGTTCATCGACGAAGTTGTGCTGGTAGATCAATCGCCAATCGGGCGCACTCCTCGGTCGAACCCGGTCACTTATATCAAGGCTTTCGATGGCATCCGCGATCTCTACGCATCATTGCCTGAGTCAAAGAAACGCGGCTTCACCGCCGGACATTTTTCCTTCAACGTTCCCGGTGGGCGCTGCGAGACCTGCCAGGGCGATGGAACGGTGACGGTAGAGATGCAATTTCTGGCGGACGTGGAACTCATCTGCGAAGAATGCAAGGGCGCGCGCTACAAACCGCAGGTGCTGGAGGTTCGTTACAGGGGAAAAAATATCCACGAGGCTCTGGACCTTACAGTAAAGGAAGCGCTGCAGTTTTTCGCCAGCGCTCCCAAAATCGTGGAGAAATTGCGGGTGCTTGAGGAGGTTGGTCTCGGATATTTGCGTCTGGGGCAATCGGCAACGACATTGTCAGGAGGCGAGGCGCAGCGCATGAAATTGGCCGCGCACCTGCAGCCCGCGGCGCGCGAGGCCAGCCGCCTGCGCAGCTCGGAAGGTTCATCGCGTCGCCGCCAGCATCTTCTGTATATTTTCGATGAGCCTACGACTGGGCTACACTTTGACGACATCAGTAAACTTCTGTCCGCCTTTCGTCGTTTGATCGATGCGGGCGGTTCGATCCTGGTGATTGAGCACAACCTCGAAGTAATCAAGACTGCGGACTGGGTGATTGATCTCGGTCCTGAAGGCGGGGCGCGTGGCGGCTACATCGTTGGAGCGGGTCCGCCGGAGGCTATCGCAAAGCTGCCGAATTCGTATACGGGGAAATTTCTAGCGGGTGTGTTGAACGGACATGGGCCATCGGGGAACGGATCATCGAGGAATGGCAATAGTTAAGCTTGCCTGTATTGCTTTGCTCGTTCTGGGTTGCCCGTTTGACGCGATCGCTCAGAGTTCTGGTCAAACCGTTCGTCATCACAAAGTAGTTGAGCAGGATTCGACAGTTCCTGCGGACTTAACGCAAGCCGAAACCGATATCGAAAAGCATGATTACGCTGGGGCTGAACCTTTGCTGGAAAAGGTTATTGCGGTCGATCCCAATAATTTCCAAGCCTGGTTTGACCTGGGATTTGTTTACAACGGGCTGGGGGACACGCAAGAGTCAATTGCCGCATATCGCAAATCGGTAACTGCCAAGCAGGATGTTTTCGAGTCCAATTTGAATCTTGGTCTCATGCTGGCGAAAACCGGCCAGCCTGATGCCGAACAATTTCTCCGCGCAGCAACCACGCTAAAACCTACCGCGAATGTAGATGAAGGCCATGCTCGCGCCTGGTTATCTCTTGCTCATGTGGTCGAGAGCAGCAAGCCCGACGAAGCTATCGCAGCCTATAGGCAAGCCTCTGCGCTCCAACCGAAAGATATCGAGCCTCATCTTTCAGCCGGGTTGCTGTTGGAGAAGGAAAATCGCTTCGCCGATGCGGAGCAGGAATACAAGCAGGCGCTGGCCCTGGATGCAAATTCCGGCGATGCTTTGATCGGCTTGGCCAACATTTACATGCGTGGCCAGCGCTTTGGCGAGGCCGATCCGATTTTGCGTAAGCTCATCGCCATGCATCCGGACGATATGCAGGCCCGAATCCAGCTTGCCCACATAATGATTGTCCTAGAAAAGTACGATGACGCAATTGCCGACCTGCAGGACGCATTAAAGATCGATCCGGCAAATTCTCAAGCGCAAAACGATCTCGGCGATCTTTATCTAAGGGCCAAGAAATACGATCAGGCAGAGGCGTTCTACCGTGCAATGCTGGCTGCACACCCGAACAGTGCCGAATTACATCAATTTCTCGGCGTTACACTTTTGAAGGAGCGAAAGTTTCCTGAGGCGCAACAGGAACTGCTGATCGCGGTCAAGCTGAAGCCCGATCTCGGCGAGGCATACGGTGACTTGGCGACGGCAGCAGTGGAGAACAAGAATTACGAACTGGCGATCAAAGCGGCCGATGCGCGGGCAAAGTTCTTACCGGAGATTCCGGTGAGCTACTTTCTTCGCGCCAGCGCTTACGATCACTTGCGCAACTATAAAATGGCAGCGCAGAATTATCATCGCTTTCTTGAGGTCGCGAACGGAGCGTATCCTGATCAGGAGTGGCAAGCTCGGCATCGGCTGATTGCGATCGAGCCGAAGAAATAATTTATGCGTACGCAATTAATCCTGGCCGCGGTTCTCTTGGCGACATGCCTGGCTTTCGCGGCCAAGCAGGAAACCTTGCAGGACCTCATGGCGCGCTGCGATTCGGCAAAAGTCGAGGACCGTCCAGCGTTATGCGCAGAAATTGCCGAGCGCCAGCTTAAATCTGCCGACGAACTTTACACTGCCGGCAAAGTCGACGAGGCTGGCAGCGCGCTAAAAGATGTGGTGACGTATTCTGAAAAAGCACACGACGCGGCTATTCAATCGGGCAAAAGAGTCAAGAATACGGAAATCGAATTTAGAAAAATGGCGGCTAAATTGCGGGATATCAAGCGCACTGTAAACTTCGAAGATCAGCCGCCACTGCAAACGGCCGCGGACCGCTTAGAGAGCTTGCGAACCGATCTCCTAACCCACATGTTTAAGGGCAAATGATTCGTTCTGTGGAAAAATTCGTACCTCTGGCATTGGGTCTGTTGTTGCTGGCGCCGGCGTGGGCGCAAATTCGCCGAGATCCACTGAATCCGTTGGAACAAGATCAACTGCGGGACGCGGCCCAAGAGCCCGCTGATCGGCTCAAGCTTTACATTCAGTTCTCCCGCGCGCGACTTTCCTCGCTCGAACAAATGCGCGCTGATCCAAAAACCACCGATCGCGCTCAGCAAACTCGCGACCGGTTGCAGGACTTCCTCGATGTCTACGACGAATTGAATGACAACATCGACACTTTTGTCGAGCGCAAAGCGGACTTGCGAAAACCTTTGAAAGCAATCATCGAAGCCGATACCGAATTTCAAGCTAAGCTCCGAGCATTGAAAAGCTCGGCGGACACTAACAAGGACGAAGCCCGGCAATATGATTTCCTGCTTACCAGCGTGGTGGAAACTGTCGACAGCAGCGTACAGGACCATCGGCAATTACTGAGTGAACAGGAAGAAGCGTTCAAGCATAAGAAAAAGTAAGAAAGAGTGTGGCGGGATCATTCGAGCTACTCAGTTTTGAAATGTCACCATGCTAATCTAGCCGCAACGTGCAAGACAGAATCCTCCACATCTTTCAGGAAACGTATCGCGAGCTGCGCCCGCGCGCTCCTATGCCTGAACTCGCAGTGGAGTTTTTCGCTTTTGCCAACATCAATAACACGATTCGCATGCGGGAAGGGAAACTGTTCGTTCGGCTATCAGACTTGCTGGAAGGCGCGCCTGATCCGGTGTTGCGGGCGATTGCACACATTCTTCTGGCTAAGATGTACCGCAAGCCCATCGATCGGGCACACGCCACGCGCTATCGCCGGCACATCTCCGCCCAAGACATCACAAAAAAAGCTCACCTCCTGCGCCAGATGCGTGGACGCAAGCGCATCGAAAGTGCCCAGGGACGAACCTACAACCTGGAGAATATTTTTGAAGATTTGAACCAGCGATTCTTTTACGGTTTGCTGGCTCGGCCGCGCATGACGTGGAGCCGCGACCACGCTCGCAACCGGCTCGGCCACTACGATCCTGCTCACAACGCGATTGTGGTGAGCCGGGTTTTCGATCACCCGCGGGTTCCGTGCTACGCGGTTGAATATATCGTCTATCACGAGATGCTTCACCTGAAGCACCCGGTAAAATTGCGTGGCAGCCGCCGCTGCGTGCACTCGTCGGAATTCCAAGCCGAGGAGAAGCTTTACCCTCATCTCGACCGGGCGAAAGCCTTTCTCAAACATCTGTAGCGGATTCACCTGAGCCGCATCCTATAAATAGGTTTGTGTGATCGAAATCACAATTGCGCGTGACTTCACGCGTTGACGCCAACAAAGTCGAGAGACTATCCTAGATAATGAAATTGAAATTCATTTTCAATATCGAAGTGCGTTGTCAGAGGCTAATTTCTAAATGTTAGAGGCATTCATCGTAACTTTGCGTGAAGGGGTTGAAGCCGCCCTGATTGTCGGCATTACGCTGGCGTACCTCGGGAAAATCAATCGGCCCGAGCTGCGCAAATCGGTTTATGCGGCGTTGATCTCGGCCTTCGTTGGCAGTCTTGGAGTTGCCGCGCTGCTGTCTCGGACTCACTGGAATCAGGACATTTTCGAAGGCTGGGTCATGCTGGCCGCGGCCTTTTTCGTCGTCACCATGATCATTTTCATGATGAGGACGGGCCGCAAACTGAAGGGCGAAATTGAGGGCAAAGTTGGACTACTGGCAGGCAGGAATGCATCATTTGGACTCTTCGCATTCGTGTTCCTGATGGTGTTGCGCGAGGGAGTGGAAACCGTTCTGATTCTCTCGGCCGTCTCCTTGAATTCAACTGAGCTGCTTAGCTTCATGGGTACGTTTCTCGGTGTAGTCGCTGCGGTGGTGTTCGGGGTGATGTTCGTCAAAGGCAGCGTCCGGATTAATCTGCAAAAATTCTTTCGCGTCACTACCGTGATTTTGTTCTTCGTAGCGGCACAGCTCGTGATCTCGGGCCTGCACGAGCTCTCTGAAAACGGCGTGTTGCCTTCTTCGAAAATGGAGATGGCAATTATCGGCCCGATCGTCCGCAACGATCTTTTCTTTTTCATCACGATTTTAGCTCTGGCGGCGCTGATGGTGTTGTTCGAAGTAAAGCGCCGGCAGCCGGGAGTGCTGCCCACGTCCCCCGCAGAACGGCGCAAAGCAATGTGGAGCGCTCGCCGCGAGCGTTTGTGGATGGCATCCGTCTATGCCAGTTCGTTTGTATTTATCGTTCTCGTGACCGCGGAATTCATTTACACAAAAAGCGTGAGCGCTTTATCTCCGGCGACGCAGGTTACTTTCATAAATGGCCAGGTCAGCATTCCGCTCACCCAAGTTCAAGATGGAGACCTGCATCGCTTCGCCGCCCAGGAAAACGGTACCACAGTGCGCTTCTGGCTGTATCAAAAGCCGGACGGAAAAATCGCAACCGTTCTTGATGCCTGCGAAATTTGCGGCGCGGTTGGTTTTTATAAAAGCCCCAATGGAGTGGTTTGCAAAAACTGTGCTGCGCCTATCAATCCGCAGTCAGTTGGAATGCCGGGTGGATGCAATCCCGTGCCGTTGAAGGCGCAAATTACGTCTGACGCCGTAATCATTCAAGAGGCGGACATCGCGGCCCGAAGCCGCATGTTCCAGCAATAACCATGTTCGGACGCCTGGTCTACGAATCTTTTCGGCGGCAAAAACGCCGCAAGATTCTGGCTGGCATCGCCATCACTCTAGGCGTGGGCGTGGCAACCGCTATGATCGCCGTTGCGACAGATATTGGGGACAAGATTAGTCGCGAACTGCGCAACTACGGCGCGAACCTGATTGTTACTCCGCAGGAAGACACGCTGGATGTTCAGATCGGTGGCGTCGACCTTAAGCCACCGAGCGATGGCGCTTACCTCAACGAAGCTGACCTGCCTAAGATTCGCGGTACATTCTGGCATCACAATATTGTGGGCTTTGCACCCATGCTGCCGGTGAGCGTTCGTGTGGGCGACGACGCTGATGCGAAAAATCTCACTTTGCTCGGAACCTATTTTTCCAAACGGCTCACTTTCGGCAAAGAGGATTTTGCAACTGGTGTTCGCATCACGCATCCCTGGTGGAAAGTGCAAGGCGCGTGGCCCGACGACAATTCCTCCGACGTGTTGCTGGGCGAAAGTTTGGCCTTGAAACTCGGCCACAAAGTGGGAGATAAAATCGAAATCGCCGGTCGGCCTCATCGCGTGGTTGGCATTCTTTCAACTGGTGGACCCGAAGACAATCAAATCGTAGCCCCGCTCGCCCTGGCACAACAAATTCTGGGCAAGCCCGGCGCGGTGCGGCGTCTCTACGTCAGCGCGCTCACCAAGCCTGAGGACGCTCTCGCTCGCCGCGATCCCAAGTCGATGAACCCGGAAATGTTCGATCGGTGGTATTGCTCTCCCTATGTAGCATCGATTGCGTACCAGTTGCAGGAGGCGATCCCTCATTCGCACGCAGAGCAGATTCGGCAGATTGCGCAGAACGAAGGCACGGTGCTGTCGCGCATTAAGGGCCTTATGCTTCTGGTAACGCTGGCAGCGCTTTTCGCCTCTGCGCTTGCGGTCTCCGCAGCTATGGCTACCGCGATTTTTGAGCGGCGCAACGAAGTTGGGCTGATGAAGGCCCTGGGCGCCGGCAATATTTCAGTTGCGGCTTTATTTTTCGCGGAAGCTCTGCTGCTGGCGTTGATTGGTGGCGTCGTCGGGTTTGCCGGAGGAGCGCTGCTGGCGCGTCAGATTGGCCGCTCTATTTTTGATTCCCAGATCACGATCGAGCCAGTTCTTTTTCCCGTGATTCTTGCCATCGCGGTGATCGTAACTTTCGCCGGCAGCGCAATGGCGATTCGTCGCGCGGTTAAATTCGATCCCGTCTACGCGCTGCGAGGTGAAGGATGAGCTCACAGGCAAAATCAGACTTGATCAACCGCCGTGCCGGAAAGCCTCATACTTCAATGTTTCTTCGCATGCTGATGCGCGCCGCCGTGCTGCGTCGCGGGCGCGCTGCCTCGGCGCTGCTGGCGATGGTAGTTGCCGCCGCCGTCGCCACAGCGATGCTGAATCTTTATGTGGATGTGCAAGCCAAGCTGCGCAAGGAGTTCCGCAACTATGGCGCGAACGTGGTGATGGTTGCAAAAGGCGATCAGACACTTCCCGCCGATGCGCTCGATAAAATCAACGCGTTATTGGCCGGACGCGGTTTCGCCGTGCCCTTCGCCTATGTTGTGGCTCGCACCTCAAACGGCCAGTCCGTCGTCGTTTCCGGAACCAATCTTGAGCAAGTGCGCAAGCTTGATAGCTGGTGGTCGGTGACGTCATGGCCTGCGAACCAGCAAGATGCGCTAGTGGGTACGCGTGCCGCCACAGTGGTCAGCCCGCAAGGAGCGCCGTTCGACCTAAGTTTTCAAGGACGTCGCATCCACCTCAACCCTGCCGGAATTCTGCGAACCGGGGCGTCGGAAGACAGCCGCATTTATCTTTCGTCGCAAGATTTCGAAAGCTGGACCGGAGTGAAACCTTCGACCATCGAGATTGCAGCTTCGGGTTCGTCTGAAGACGTTAACGCTCTGATCCGCCAGCTTTCGCAAGCCGTTCCCGCAGCCGAGGTCCATCCCATCCGTCAAATTATGGAGGGCGAAGCCCGCGTGCTGGGCAAAACTCGTGCCACGCTGGCGGCCGCCGCTGCCCTGATTATCGCGACGGCAGCTCTGTGCGTGCTTTCTACATTGATTGGATGGGTGTTCGATCGACGCCGCGACTTTGCCATTATGAAAGCTCTGGGCGCTTCGGAAGGCTTGATCAGCGGATTCTTTGCTGCTGAAGCCGCCGCTTTGGGTGCCGTGGGAGCGATCGTCGGATTTGGCATTGGCGTAGGTGTCGCCGCATGGATCGGTCGAGTAAACTTTCATGCACCGGTGGTGCCGCGGTTCAACGTTTTGCCTGTCGTCTTCGTGGGCAGCATCGTGGTGGCCTTGGTTTCCGCCGTGCTTCCGATTTTCCTGCTGCGACGCGTCCAACCCGCTATGATCTTGAGAGGGGAGTGAGATGATCAAGCTGAAAAATGTCAGCCGCCTGTATCCCGCGAAAGCCGAGGCCAACGGCGGCGTCATCCGTGCGCTCGACAACTTCTCCCTCAATGTCGACCCCGGCGAGTGGATCGCGATCATGGGCCCGTCTGGCTCCGGCAAATCTACTCTCGTAAATTTGATTGGCTGCCTGGATCGTCCGACTTCAGGCGAAATCTGGCTGGATGGAGAAGACGTGGCCAACATTTCTGCTGGCGAATTGAACCGGGTGCGCGCGGAGAAAATTGGTTTCGTCTTTCAGCAGTTTCATTTGATCCCTTATCTTACAGCGCTTGAAAACGTGATGCTCGCGCAGTACTTCCACAGCATGACGGACGAACAAGAAGCCTTGGACGCCTTGCAGCGTGTGGGATTGAAAGAGCGCGCGCACCACGTTCCCTCGCAGCTTTCCGGGGGCGAGCAGCAGCGCGTGTGCATTGCGCGTGCTTTGATCAACGATCCGAAAATTGTTCTTGCAGACGAGCCCACAGGGAATCTCGATGCCGCGAACGAAGAGATTGTGCTGCGGCTGTTGCGCGAACTACATCAGCAGGGCAGAACTATCGTGATGGTGACGCACGACCCCGTCGTCGCCCGCCTCGCTGACCGCCGCATCGAATTGCATCATGGCAAGATTGCAGTTCAGGAAGTCTTCGCCATGGCCGATGAAGAACAGTTCGATGAAGTGCTGGAAGAACTGTGGGCGCTGGCCGAACATGGCGAGATCGCCGAACTCGAGCGCATGGAAGTGCACGGCGCGCTCCCGGTAAGCATCGCAGTGGAAAAGATGATCGAGCTTGGTCTGGTTACCGCCGCCCCGCATCCGCCTGAGCCCCACGATCACAAGCCATTCGTGAATCCCTGCCACGACGCACTGAAGCCGGTTGCGGTTTCGACCGGCGACGGCAGCATGATTGTCGAACTCACGCCGCGTGGCCGGCAACGCGCCGCTGACATCATTCGAAGGCACCGTCTTGCGGAGCGCCTGTTCACCGACAGCCTCGCCATGGACAGTGAAACTGAAATCGAACAACAGGCTTGCAAGTTCGAGCACATCCTTTCGCCTGAAGCCACCGACAAGATTTGCGCGTTCCTTGGCCACCCACGAACCTGCCCTCATGGCGCGCTCATTCCTCCGGGGCCATGCTGCGGAAGATCCAGAGATTTTGTCGGCGTTTCCGTAGAAAAATCAGAGCGGTCCGCCTGACCTTTTCATGACCGCCCGCAGAACTCGCATCGGCGTTTTCGACTCCGGCTTTGGCGGCCTTACCGTGCTTAAGGCTTTATTGCGGCTGATTCCCGATGCCGACTACATTTATTTTGGCGACACGGCTCGCTTGCCATACGGCTCGAAATCCGTGGAAACGGTGGCCAGATATGCGGTCGGCGCGTCGCACTATCTCGAGCAGCAAGGCGCGCATGCGCTCGTAATCGCCTGCAATACGGCCACCGCTCTGGCCATGGACAAAATTACGCAGGCAGCGCATGTTCCGGTTGTGGGAGTGATTGAGCCCGGAACTGATCGCGCCGCGGCTGAGAGCAAGAATAAAAAAGTCGTCGTAATTGGAACTGAAGCCACGGTCAGCAGCCATGCGTATTTGAAGGCACTTGAAACTCGTGGGATTGAGGCAAGAGAAAAAGCCTGCCCGTTATTAGTGCCGCTGGTCGAGGAGGGCTGGATCGATCATCGAGTGACTGAGGAGGTGGCCGAGATTTATCTCAATGAAGCCTTCACCGACGGATTCAAGTCGGCCGATGTGCTGTTGCTCGGCTGCACCCACTACCCGCTCATTCAACCGGTGCTGCGGCGGGTCGCTCCTAAGCACGTCAAGATTGTCGACTCTGCCGACGCGACCGCTGATGCCGTTGCAAGATTACTGCGCCGCATGCCGCTGCCTTCCGCGCCAGAGCCGGAGCGCCGCCGCTTGCCGCGGCTAAGATGTTTCGCCACTGATTCTGCCGAAAAGTTTCGCCGCCTCGGAGCACAATTTTTGGGACAGGCAATCGATGACGTTCAACACGTCGATCTGCCCGAGTGATGCCCGGACAGTTCCCACAAAGCAGAACGGCCGCGATTTCTCGCGGCCGCTATGCGTAAACTGAAGCTCGAATCAATACAACCGGAATGTGACCTCAACGTTGATCTGAACAGCTACAGGCTTGCCATCCTTCATCGCAGGCTCAAACTTCCAGGTTTTCACTGCTTCCATAGCTTTTTCATCAAGCCCTAGACCCAGGGTACGAGCGACTTTGATATCGCGAGCGCGGCCATCCGGACCTACGATCAGCCAAAGCACGCAGGTTCCTTGATACTTTGCTTTGCGGGCTTCTTCCGAGTATTCCGGATCGGGCGCGTAAATTGCTTTTGGCGCGGAGACGCCGCCACCGACTTTAAATGCTCCGCCGCCGGTCCCACCGCCGTGGCCGGGCCCATATCCAGGTCCTTCGCCCGAACCTACGCCCCCCCCGTTCCCTGAGCCAATGCCGCCGCCAGATCCCGTTCCATTCGAAGGAGGTCCTGACGGCAAGTGCGACATTGGATCGCCCAAGTTAGGCAGATTGTTCGATGCCAACTTAATTTGTGGTGGAACCACGATAGTCGGCTCGACCGCTAGTTTGGGATGGTCGTTGCGTACAACCATCATTGGCGGGGTGATCTGCTCCATGGATTGCTTGGGCAATCTGCCCTTCGGAGCCTGGAATTTGTCGCGGTCACCGCCGCCGCCACCACCGCCGACTTGCGTTTTCGAAGGGGGCAATGGAGGCGTATCCTCCGGAGCGACCAGGGTTATGACCTCTTGAGGCTTCGTGATCTGCTGGACCACGCGCCGTCCCAGCATCGTGCCACCGATGATTACGATCACCGCCAGAATGTGCACCACGGTCGAACCCAGCGCGCCATTTTTCTTGTAGTCGTAGAATCCCCAGATATCCTTGACCGGGATCGGCTTCGAGGTGAGGACCAGAGGCGGCTGCTTCTTCGGGAAGAACCGGTCGTTGAAATTTTGAACCAGCGATTTCCAGAGCGGCTGATCGAAGTCGCTCTTGGCCATCAGCAGATTAAGTTCAGGCTCGCTTCCCCGCATGGGTTCGATTTCGTTGGTTACCATAGTTGACCCGACTTCCTGGTGTTAAGGCTCGATCCCAAAAAAGCTATGCTTCACCATAAACTGATGAAGTCAAACCGCAGCAAGTTGCTTGCCCGGCGCGATTAACTATTTTGAGGCTGCCCCGTTTTCATACCGCGCCAATCAGGAACTGGAACTTCCCTCCAACGCGTAATTAGATGCAAAGGCGCGGGAAAGCGTCTGCTTATAAAATTGTACACTTTTTGATTCTCTTTTCCACCGTGCTTTTGGGGTTGCCCCATTTCGTGTAGCTTAAGACGAATGGACGTTCCTCGCAAGGGTACCTATAATGAGATAAATCAACCGCTTGGGAGCACATCGAAGAGTGCCGTTCGACCCTGAACTCAGACTCGCGGGGGTCCCGGTCAATCTGCCCGGGAAAGCGTCCCTAGCTCTTTCGCTGAAGTTTCGCGGTTTCGTTGCTTTAGGAACCGGCAAAATCCAATGACCCAACCCCAATTAATGCGCCGCTACCACTTTCTTATAGCCCTCGCGGTGGTTCTGCTGGATCGCGTCACCAAATGGATGGTCGCTAAAAACATCTCCCTGCACGACGGCAAACAGGTAATTCCCGGCTTCTTTCGCATCACTCATGTGGAGAATCGGGGCGCCGCTTTTGGTCTGTTCGCCGACTCGCCGGCGCAATGGAAGATCGCCATGCTGGTACTTTTTTCCATTGTCGCTCTAATTGTGGTCTCCGCGCTGCTTTGGCGGAACAGCCACGCCATGACCACCACCGGCATAGGCCTGGCACTGATTCTCGGCGGAGCTTTGGGCAACCTCTGGGATCGACTGCTCAACGGCCGCGTGGTGGACTTCCTGCTTTTTTACATTGGCCAATATCAGTGGCCGGCTTTCAACGTAGCCGATAGCGCGATTGTGGTCGGGGCTGGCTTGCTGGTGATCGAAATCCTCTTCGCCAAGTCTCCTGTTCACGAAACCACCGCGTAAGTGGCTTGAGTTCTCCGGGGCAATGCGCGATACTCCACTGTCTTTCCATTCGATCACACCGATAACAAGGAGACAAATCATGTCACTGAGATCAGCGTTACGAGCTGTGGCCGGAGTGATGTTGCTTGCTTGCGCCTTGTCCGGCGCTTTGGCGCAGATGCCGAATCCCTATGGCTTGTCCATCAGCTTGGACAACGCAAGAAAAGCTGTGTTGCCGGCGCTCGCTGAGGCGGCGAAGAACAACTGGTTGATCGCCGCGGCGGTGGTCGATCCCGCAGGAAATTTGGTCTATTACGAAAAGATGGATAACACCCAACTGGGAAGCGCCAACGTGTCCATCGACAAAGCGCGTTCCGCTGCTTTGTTCAAGCGGCCGACGAAGGCGTTTCAGGATGCACTGGCGGCGGGCGGCGAAGGTTTGCGCATTCTCGGTCTGCAGGGCGCGACGCCGGTTGAGGGCGGTATCCCGCTGGTCAGCGATGGCAAAATTGTAGGAGCGATAGGAGTTTCAGGCGCCACCAGCGCCCAGGACGCGCAATGCGCCAAGGCCGCCGCAGATGCGTTCAAATAGCACTCGCGGACTGGCCTTCCTTTGTGAACCTCTGTGTACTTTGTGGTTGATGCTTTTCCTACGGCGCTCCGTAAAGCTGCCGGTAGACGTTCGCATTCCGCAGGATCGCCTGCACGTACTCGCGCGTCTCAGTAAACGGGATCGATTCCACAAATTCCTGGGGGTCGCGATACTTGCCTTGACCCAGCCAATCCTGCACCCGATCCGCGCCCGCGTTGTAGGCCGCAAGCGCGTATTCGAAGGCCCCGAACTTATCCACCATGCCGCGAAAGTATCGCGTGCCCAGTTGAAGATTGATTCCCGGAGTAAAAAGCTGCGTGCTGGAAAAATGCTTGAGCTTTTCTTGCTTGGCAACGGTTTTGCCAACTTTGGGCAACAACTGCATCAGGCCGACTGCGTTGGCCCGGGAGACGGCGCTGGGATTAAATTCCGATTCCTGCCGGATCAAAGCCGCTACCAGATAAGGATCGAGCGCGTTGCTCGAAGAGAATCGCTTCAAATCAATCCAGTAAGGCTTGGGGAAAAGCGCTTCCCAATACGAGCGAGGCAGGCTGGGTAGATCTACCGCGAAATAACTGGGTACGGCGCGCTTCAGGACTTCAATGGCCATATTGTAGCGACCGGCATCCGCATAAAGCCTAGCGGTTTCGGGCGCCAGCCAGTTTCCTTTATCTTCTTCGGCTGCGGCTCGCAGTTCGCGTACGGCGAAATCCAGCAGCGCGCCATTTTCGAGAAGCTCTGCCTTCTGCACTCGTAGATTGTCGGTGGGAAGCGCGTCTGCAGTCACCTTCACGTTCGCATCAATTGGAGGCACGCGATCGAGCACCGCGTAATGCACAGGATCGCTATCGCTCTTCAGCTTCCTGATCTGCTCGCGCGCCAACTCGCCGTAATAGTAGTTGCGAAAACGATCTGAAACTTTCTGGTAAAAAGCGCGCGCCTTAGCCGCATCTCCATCTTCCTCTGCCAACCGGGCGCGCCAATACAACGCCGCCGGAACTTCGCCCGACGAAGGATAGAGTTCAACCTGCTCCTCAAATCCTTTTTCCGCGTCCTCGCGCCGCCCTTGGCGCAGGCTCAGCCAAGTGGCTTTCCAGTGCGCATAAGAAGCGCGTCCGCCATTGGGAAAGCGCATTTGCAGTTCGCGGTAGGAATCAATCGCGTGGTCATAATCGCGGCGCAGAAGGTAAATGTTTCCCGCCGAGAGAAGCGCTTGTTCAAGCCATGTGCTGGTCGGCGCCATCTGCCGCAACTGGTCAACGATCCGCAAAAAGCTGTCGTCATCATTCGCGCCGCGGGCAATTTCTCCCAGATTGAACAGGCGCTCAGCGTTCATCTCCGGAGTCGACTCGGGCATCGTCTCCAATTCCTTTTTGGCTTCTTTATCCCGGCCCGCATGACGCAACGCTTCGGCCATCGCCATCTGAATTGGCAGACGATTCTCCGGACCCGCTTCGTTCAACAAACTGCGATATTCATTTGCCGCTTCGTTGTATTGTTTGCCTTTCGCCAGCAGATCGGCGCGCGTTTTCCGTTCCGCAAAACTGATTGCCTGAGTGTTCGGAGTCGCCTCCAACTTTCTTAATTCACCTTCGGCCTGGCTGGCTTCCCAACTCAGTGGCATGGTGAAATACAAATTGCGAAACACCGCCAATGCTTTTGCCGGCTGACCTGTGACTTCGTAAGCCCGGCCAAGCACAAGTTCTAAATCAGTACGAATCGGCAGGCGATCATTTTCGAGCAACTCAATTGCCTCCGGCGCCCGGCCATCGGCGATCAAGGCGTTGCCGTAGGCCACGTGCGCATCGCGGATGAGCAATGACTCGGGATAATTCTTATCGAATCCTTGCAGCGTAGCTACTGCTTCCGCCAGCCGGCCTGTCTGGTAGTATGCAGTTCCGAGATAAAAATCAACGTAATCTCCCAGATCGCCGGCGCGCGGCTTTGCTCGATTCAAGGGATCGATCGCCTTCAAGTAGTCATGATCCACAATGTGCGCGTAGCCGGCGACGAGCCATGCCAGCGATCCTGCATCTTCCTTGCCGTGTCGACGCGCAAACGCCTCCACTCCTGTGTACGCCGCAGGAGTACGATCCTGAAGCAACTGCCGAGCCATCGGCTTCAGAGTAGTGGATGCGACGAAGGCCTCATGCATGCGGCGCATACGGGGCGAACTGCGCTTGCGCCTCGTCCGAGCTGCGACAGATGAGCTGCTTTTCTTGGTCGAAGTGTTCTTTGTAGAAGCGTTCTTTCCAGTACTGCTTTTGTGGACAGGGGCCGTCTTCGACGACGTTGGAGTAGATGCCTGGCCTGCCGGCTGCGTTTGATTTGAAGTTTGCGACGGAGTAGAAGGTTGCGTCGACGATTGCTCAACCGCAGCGGGAGCCTGTTTGCCGGCTGCGACGCAACACAAAACGGCCAAGCCAAAGGCCAGAACCTTCAGAATGAAAATCGACTGACGATGTACGGACACTTTCCCCAATTATCTTCTTTTTATATCCATCGTCAAAACCCAATAGCTCTTGTACCAGTTGATCCGCAAGGTACGTTCATACCGGCCGAGCCATGATTTCTTTATCTACCGCGGACTCTCTCCAGCCGAACCGGCGTTTTCAACCGCAGGTACTACAATGGCTTGGATATTCTGTCCCGCCATCATCTTCTGAAAATCCGCCAGTTCGGTCTTTTGGATTTCTGCCCAATGCGCGATTGAAATGTCCGCCTGCTTTTTTAATTTGTCGAAGGTGCGATACTCAGCTTCAGTTGGAGCCGAGTCGCTGCCAGCTCCGACGGCCATCGCCAGACCAGCTAGTTTGCCGTCAAGTCCGGGCGGATAAGCCAGCGAATCCTCATTGGATCTGATGTTCAGTTGCATAAGATTGTCGCGTACCGAGACCAGATGCTTGTCCAGGTCAACAGCAGCCGTGAGCATCGGCTTGACTGTGGGAGTTTCTGGCAGGCGCTTTCGCAGTCCATCCATTTGCGCGCGCACGTCCTGAATCTGGTTCACGGTTTCATAAACCCGGTTGAGTTCATCCCGCACCTGAATGAGCAGATCAAATTGCTTTTGCAGATCCGCTGGAGACGTATTCACTCGCGAATCCAGTGTCACCTCGAAAGGCGCGGTCTGACTTTTTCCATCCACCGTTAAACGCACTTGATACTTGCCCGGTAGCGCCAGCGGACCGCGACTGCCGTCTTTGTATTCCCAGAGATAGTAATCGGGCACGTGAGTCGCCCCGGCGTAGCGAAGATTCCAGACAAAACGGTTCAGCCCAGCCTCCGGCTTAATCTGTTTCTCCGGCTTCTTATCCTCCGGCAGCAGAGGTTCTTCCAACTCTTCCGTTTTATTGCTGGAATATTTGCGAACGACACTGCCGCTGCTATCGAGAATCTCGATGGTGGTTTCACCCTTGGGTTTTTCTTTCAGGAAGTAATAAATCAACGCTCCCGCGGGCGGATTGTCCCCCACCAGCACTGGCTTCGGAGCACTTGCGTCCTCGCTTGGAGTCTGGAAGCGGGTTGCCGCCGCGGGAGCGTAGAGGTGCAGGTCTTGCTTGGCAATCTCGTCGCTGTACTGACGCAGAGGGGAAATATCGTCGAGAATCCAGAATGCGCGCCCGTGGGTTGCTATCACCAGGTCATCATTCTTCACCACCAGATCGTGAACCGGAGTGGCGGGGAGATTAAGTTTAAGAGCACGCCAGTCCGCTCCATCATTGAATGAGACGTACACGCCGGCTTCTGTGCCTGCATATAGCAGCCCACGCTTCTTGGGATCTTCGCGCACGGCGCGAGCAAAAGTATTTTCTGGAATGCCTTTGGTTATTCTCACCCACGTCTTGCCGTAGTCATTGGTCTTGTAGATATACGGATGCATGTCGTCCATCTGATGGCGATCCACGGCCATATATGCGGTTGCGGCATCGTGCGGAGAGGCATCAATCAGGCTGATACGGCTCCAATCCGGCAAGTCTTTGGGCGTGATATTGGTCCAATTCTTTCCGCCATCGCGCGTGATGTGAACCAATCCATCGTCAGCGCCCACCCAGATCAAACCCTTTGCGAGTGGCGACTCCGCCACGGCGAAGATGGTGTCGTAATATTCTGTACCCGCGTCATCTTTGTCGATTGGACCGCCGGATACTTGCTGCTTGCTCTTATCGTTGCGCGTGAGATCGGGGCTGATGGCTTCCCAGTGCATACCGCTATCGGTAGTCTTGAAGAGACGTTCCCCGGCGTGGTAGAGCGTGTTGGGATCGTGCGGGGAAATCAGGATTGGAGCGGTCCATTGGAAACGATGCTCCAATTGTGCCGCCCCGCCACCATCGCTGATTTCCGGTTGCTCCTGGATATTCTTTAACTGTCCGTTGCGTTTGTCGAAACGAGTGATCACACCTTCATACTCGCCCGCATAGACGATATTCGGATCGGGCGGATACGGCGCGATGTAGCCCGCTTCGCCGCCCCCCACGGAGTACCAATCACTACGGCCAATCTCGCCCTCGTCGCTGCGGCTGGCAATGGCAACTGAACCCAGGTCCTGCTGTGAACCATATAGATAATAGGGGCTGCGCGTATCGGTGATGACGTGATAGAACTGCGCGGTTGGCTGATTGTCTTGCCGCGACCAAGTCTTGCCGCCATCCAGACTTACGGTGACGCCGCCGTCGTTGGAGACAATCATGCGCTGCGTATTTTGCGGATCGATCCACATGCCGTGATTGTCGCCATGCGGGACCTTCACTTTATTGAAGGTGTGGCCGCCATCGCTCGATCTGTAGAACTCGACGTTCGCGATGTAGACCACATCCGCGGATTGCGGATCGGCGATGATGTGCATGTAATACCAGGCGCGCTGCCAGAAGGCGCGGTCGTTATTCAACAACTGCCAGGTTTTGCCGCTGTCGTCCGAGCGGTAAAGACCACCCTCGGGCGCCTCAATCAGCGCATACACGCGATCAGAATTTGCGGCCACGGCAATGCCGATGCGCCCGTATGGTCCTTTGGGCAGACCGTGTTCTTCAAGCCGCTTCCACGTGGCGCCGCTGTCGTCGGAGCGATAGAGACCGCTGCCCGGGCCTCCACTTGAAAGTCCCCACGGAGTGCGCCGCGCTTCCCACAATGACGCGTAGAGAATATGCGAGTTGTGGGGATCAAACGCTACGTCGATTCCGCCTGTGTTCTCGTCTTTGTACAGAACTTTTTCCCAAGTCTTGCCGCCGTCAGTGGTGCGGAAAATTCCTCGCTCCGTATTCGCGCCGAAAGGATGGCCCAGCGCTGCGACATAAACAACATCTGCATTCTTGGGATCGACAATCACCTTGCCAATCGCTCGCGAGTCGCGCAGGCCTAGGTTTTTCCAGGTCTTCCCGCCGTCGACTGTTTTGTAGATCCCATCTCCGTGCGAGATATTGCCGCGAATACAGGCCTCGCCCGTTCCTACATACACGACATTCGGATCGGATGGGGCAACCGCCAGGCTGCCGATAGAGCCGACGGTCTGCTTGTCGAAAACCGGAGACCACGTCATCGCGCCATCGGTAGATTTCCAAACCCCACCGCCGGTTGAGCCGAAATAATAAGTTGTGGGATCACCGGCTATTCCGGAGGCTGTGAGCGAGCGTCCGCCGCGAAATGGCCCGACTAACCGGTACTTCATGCCTTTGAATTGCGGATCTTCGTCGGCGCTATCGATCGAGGAGGTTTTCTGCGTGTTAGTTTCGGGCTCAACTGGCTTGCGCTCTTTGTCTCGCGTTTGGGCGAGAGCAGTACCTGCAATTGTCGTCAAAAAAAGAATTGCGATCCACGTAATTCTGCCAATCGTTGGTCGGACATTCATTGGACTCATCTCCAGGAAAAAAGAAACCACAGTGTATCGCTTGGAATAGCTTGATGGAACAACGAAGAGATCTGTGATGGACAGCAACACGCTATCAAAGTCGCCGAAGAGAGCTGACTTCTACGCTTTTTTCTTGCCCTCAAGCAACGTTCGCGCGGCCTCCAACTCCTTACGCGTCGCCGGATCGACCTTCGGGTACTCCAGCTTCAAATCCTCAAGCGTCTCAACGATCACCGCCGCGACGGCTGCGCGAGTGAACCATTTATTGTCCGCTGGAATCACGTGCCAGGGCGCATGTTTACTGGCCGTATTGATGATCATGTCCTCGTAGGCCTTCATATAGTCTTTCCAATACGCGCGTTCGTGCACATCTGACGCGGAGAATTTCCAATTCTTTTCCGGATGATCCAGGCGCTCGAGAAATCGCTTCTTCTGCTCTTTTTTCGAAAGATTGAGATAAAACTTGCGAACCACAATTCCATTGCGCGCCAGATAACGCTCGAAGGAATGAATGTCCTGAAAACGTTCCTTCCAAATATCATCGGTGACCAGCGAGGGAGGAAGTTTTTCATTCTTCAATAACTCGGGATGAACCCGCAGCACCAGCACTTCTTCGTAGTAAGAACGATTGAAGATGCCGATCCGACCTCGTCCGGGAACACGCAGCGATGTGCGCCAAAGATAATCGTGATCCAGTTCCTCGGACGACGGGGTCTTGAAGGAGTACACCTGAACGCCTTGCGGATTTACCCCTGACATCACGTGCTTGATGGAGCCGTCTTTCCCGGCCGCGTCCATGGCTTGAAAAATAAGCAGCACACCCCAGTTTTGCTGAGCGTAAAGCTTGTCTTGTAACTCTGCCATCGCGGCAATGCCATTCGCCAATAGTTCTTCCGCGTCCTCTTTGGAGTGGATGTTGCCGGTATCGCCGGGATCGAAATCCTTCAGCCGGAACTTCGTTCCATCTTCCACCCGGTAGGGTTTGACCAATTTGCTCGCCCAGCTCATTTCAAGGTCTCCGTTGTTGCAATGCGTGAAAGATGCAGTCTATATCACGCAACCCAATGTCGTCGCTGGAGTTCGTGCTCTTGCTCCATGTCGGACTAAGAGCCAGACAACCCGAAGGCTCTATCGCGCAACCAAACTCGGGTTACAAATCTTTTCGAAAAGAAGTCACTGCATGATGAGGACTCAATAAGCCCGCGCTACAAAATTAGGAGCCCAGGGTTTATTACCTTGGGCTTTCGTTATGATGAGCCGAACGGTTTTTGACAACTGGGTTTTCTATTAAGTCTGAAGCATCGCCTCGCGCTCCACGCAACCCGCAGCAGCAAAGCATCACCGGGAAAACGAAGGACGTCAGGCGGAGGAAACGCAATGCGTGTTGCATCCTACAGTCGTTTTCTGTTTTTCGCGCTGGTACTGGTCGCGCTATCGGCGTCGTCATACGCCCAAGTGAGCGTTGGGATATCGGTCAATTTTGCTCCACCGGCGCTTCCCGTCTACGAGCAGCCACCATGCCCCGCTGAGGGTTACATCTGGACGCCTGGCTACTGGGCCTGGGATGCCGATGACGGCGACTACTACTGGGTGCCGGGCACATGGGTGCTGGCTCCGGAAGTCGGCTACCTCTGGACTCCGCCGTGGTGGGGCTGGAGCGGTGGCGTATATCTATTCCACGCAGGCTGGTGGGGCCCGCATGTCGGATTCTATGGCGGAATCTCTTACGGATTTGGCTACTTCGGTAACGGGTATGAAGGCGGACGTTGGCATGGTGGACACTTCTTCTACAACCGCTCCGTCAACAACATAAATGTCACCAACATTCACAACGTTTACAACACCACGGTAATCAACAATACAACCGTGAACCGTGTCGCTTACAACGGAGGGCCGGGAGGAATCAGCGCACGGCCCACAGCGCAAGAACAGCAGGCTGAAAGCGAGAGACACCTCCCACCCGCTCCTGTCCAAAGGCAGCACGAGCAAGCTGCTCGCTCTAACCCGCAGCAACGAGCATCAGTTAATCAGGGCCGGCCTCCGGTAGCGGCCACGGCGAGACCTGCAGACTTCAAGGCGGCAGTGCCGGCAAGAGAAGCCGGAGCGCCCTACCATCCGCCAGCCGAACGCGGCGGGACGCCAGCGGCTCGCAACGAACCCGCTGCTCGGCCGGGAAGCACCCCGCGTCCTGGGGAAAACGAAGCTCGTCCAGAAAATGCCGGTCGGCCGGAAAACAACGTTCCGCGACCACCTGCTAGCCCATGCCAGCGAACTGCAACCACACCAACCCGCTGCTGTGGCAAGCACGGGAAACGCCAAACGTGACCAGAAATATCAACAACAGCAGGCGAAGCTGGCCCAAAAGCAGAATCAGGAACATCAGAAACTGCAACAGAGGCAGGAGCAGGAACATCAACGTGTAGCGCAAAATAAAGCGAGCCCTGCCAGAACTCAGCAACTGGAACAAAAGCATCAGCAGCAGACTGCGCAGCTGGAGCAGAAACACACACAACAGCAACAGCACTTGCAGCAAAAGCAACAGCCTGCCCGGCCTAAGGGAAAATAATTGAAAGCGTTGTGCCCACCTTTCTCGTGTTGCGTCGCGAGAAGGGTGGGGCACATTTAGCCCCCAGGAATTGCCTTTAGAACGTGGAAGCAAGTTCTCCCCGCAGATTTGCAAAGGGTTGTAACCGCCCCGGATAGGCTTTTCCTGGTTACTTCGCGAGTTACCTTGCTAAACTTTCGTGCTACGTCTATAGCCCGTTCGGGCGTTGCACTGATGGTGTCAGCTTGCTACCTTGTGCTCATCGAGCCTCCCCTTAGGTGCTTACGCATCTTCATGGGGGTGAGTTATGAAACTTGTTCATTTCTGCTACGCGGCTTTGGGGTTCGCGGTGGCTCGCTGGATTTTTAAGCGAGAACCCATGTCGCTGGTTGATCCGGTCACTCGTTTCCGCTCCTCGGGCTTGCTCTAAATTTCACGGACGTGCGGTGCCCCGTTTGCGCAGGCTGCTTCGTCCCGCACGTCCGTGATCTAACTCCGCTAACATTTGTTCGCCGCTGAAGGTTCTACGACCAACGTTCCTTGTCGGTGCGCAATCCTGCGCCACTTTCTGACTACAATTTCTCTTAGGCGAATTCGCGTTTGGACGACCACGCGCGCAAACATTCATGAGGCTTTTGGCTTATCTTCGTGTCTTTTTATTTGTTTTATCGTTGATACATCCATGTCCTGCGCTGGCGCAAACGGACGCCGATGTATCGCTGGGCGATCTGGCTCGCTCGCTTCGGCAGACCAAAGCTCCAAAACCGCCGGCCGCCGCGGAGATCATCGATAATGACAATCTTTCCCAGGTGATCGACGACGTTGAGCACTTCCGGCAGGATGGGAAGCCGATATTTTCTTTCGATAGCGCGGGGACAAACTTTCGAATGTCTTCGCCTGATGGCACCTGCAGCCTGTCTTTCAACGCCAATGCCACCGCTCTGCTCTCCAGCCCATACGTATCTCAGGATCTGCCGCCGAGTGAGCTTGCGAAGTTGGATGGTCCGGCAAACATTCACGGAGATACGCTCGAAGTGTTGGTCTATAACGCGAGCGCATGGAACTTGAAAGAGATCACTGTGGGACTGACTATCGTGCGGCCGCGCGATACGGTCGCTGCCGACCACGAAGCTGCGAAGCTGCTACCGGTCGTCGCGCAAAATCAAGACAACCAAGACAAAGACACGCCCCCCGAGAAGCTTTCCGACTTGACCGTGCTTCTACACATGAAAGGGAGTACAGCTCCGTTGGCTTCCACCATCTATCGTGAAAAGCTTGATGCTGCCCTTGACGACAAGCAAGATTGGCATTGGGCAATCATCGGGGCCAAGGGAATCCCGCCGAGCACAGTCGCAACTGACCTGAATACCAGTTCCCCGGTAAACGACTCCACAAAGTAAAACCCGCCCGCAGCATCCAGGAATCACTTATGCTAGGTGTTTATGACGTGTGGCTGTGATGGTGATTCACATTGAGCCGTAATGCATGCGTGATTGGCGCGGGTCCCAATGGACTGGCAGCGGCCATCGTATTGGCCAAGGCCGGACTGCAGGTTAATGTGCTCGAAGCGCAGCCAACTCCGGGCGGGGCTGTGCGCACTCTGCCGTTAACTTTACCCGGCTTTCAGCACGACTTCGGATCTGCAGTCTACCCGCTCGGCGCAGGCTCGCCATTTTTCTCATCGCTGCCTTTGGCTAACCACGGCCTGGAGTGGATTCACTCACCCGCAGTGCTAGCGCATCCGCTCGACGACGGCACTGCGGTAATTCTGGAGCGTGATCTGAATGCAACCAAGGATTCCCTCGGAGTCGACGGAGCGGCATGGGAAAAGTTAATGCGTCCTTTCGTGGAGCGCTGGAATGAATTCGCTCCGTCGGTGCTACGCCCAGTTTCTTTCTTGCCACAGCATCCATTCTTAATGGCACGCTTTGGACTGGTCGCCGTGCAATCAGCCCGAGCAGTAGCTCGCCGCTTTCGCAGCCCCCGAACTCGCGCCCTATTCGCAGGCTTGGCCGCTCATTCCTTCCTTAGCTTGGACGAACCGTTAAGCGCCGCCTTTGGAATCTTGATGGCCGTGCCCGCGCACGCCGTAGGCTGGCCGATTCCACGCGGGGGAGCGCAGTCGCTGACAAATGCGCTGTGCGGAGTTCTCTCGAGCTTCGGGGGCAAAGTAATTACTTCGTCGCCGGTCAAGGATTTGGCCGCGCTGTCGAACTACAACTTGATTCTGTGCGATCTGACGCCACGGCAGTTGCTCAAAGTTGGCGGCCAGAAATGGTCTGAGAACTACAGGCGTCAATTGGAAAGATTTCGCTACGGCCCCGCAGTCTTCAAGGCGGATTACGCGCTGAACGCGCCAATTCCTTGGCGCGCTTCCGAATGCCTGCGCGCGGCGACCGTGCACCTGGGCGGAAGCTTCGATGAGATCGCCGAATCAGAAAAGGCGGTACGCATGGGGCAGCACGCAGAGCGTCCATTTGTTCTGCTCGCTCAGCCGACTCTGTTCGATAGCTCGCGTGCTCCCGCAGGCAAACATACGGCATGGGCTTATTGCCACGTGCCGAATGGATCAAAGGTAAACATGCTTGAGAGATTGGAAAATCAGATCGAGCGTTTTGCCCCCGGCTTTCGCGATTGCATTCTGGCGCGTCATGTTTTTTCCCCCGCAGACCTGGAAAGCATGGACGCCAACCTCGTAGGCGGCGATATTGCTGGCGGCCTCATGGACATTCGCCATTTTATTTTTCGACCAACCGCGGGGCACTACGCCACATCGGCTCAGAACATTTACATTTGCTCTGCATCGACTCCTCCCGGCGGAGGAGTGCATGGCATGTGCGGCTATCATGCAGCGAAAATGGCGCTACGGGTTAGCCCGACGGCTAGGGCCGTACGCCAACCGTAGGCAACTCTATGCCGCGAATGGTGCCGTCTGGTTCGCGCTCAACCGTCGGCGCATACAGTCCGAGGAACTGGCGCCGCCACCACAAACCCTGCGCGCGTTTTTCAGCCAGAGGCGTGAACCAGTATTGCCACACCACGGCGCGCACCTGGCGCGGCGGCTCCTGCGGGAATGGATTTTTCGCGAACAGGTTGAGAACATCTTTGTTATTGGAAAGCAGCTGCACTTCGGTCCTTAGCACGATCGGATACTCCTGCCACGAGCCTAGCGAAGCAAACCAAAGGTTCCAATCGAATCGCGGCTGATAGGGCGCGTAGATTCCTGGTGGCTCATCGAGGTCCTGAGGTTTGTAGCGAAACGGATACGCGACCCAGGTATTCCCATCCTCAGAACCTTGAAATTCGATCTCGTACCGTCCTCTCGTCATGATGCCAAAAAGTCCGTAGCGATTGGCGATGCGAAAGGGATCCAGCGCCTCAACCGGTGCAGTGGGCAGAGGGACTCTGGCAAACATCCAGATCATTTCCGCTGTAGTAGCATAAAAAATCCAACTGAGCATAGCGGCGGCCAGCGCGAGCTTCGCAACTTTGAATTGGCGACGGAAATCACTGTCAGTGCGCGTTTCGAGTGGCGTTGTTGCCTGAGCGTCGACGAAAGATTTCTTCAACCGCTCCGGGAAAAATTGCAGCAGAAAGCGATCATCCAGCAACAAAATCCCCAACGCGAGGACCAGGTAGTTTAGAAAAGTATAGTTGGCAGTAAGAATCACACCCACTTCCCATGGCGTCACAATAAAAAAGCAAACGATGCGCCAGCGTCGCGGCAGAAACAGCATCCAAACCAAACCCAGTTCCAGAGCCAGGGTGGCAAAGACGCTGGCAGCATGGAACCAGTGCGGCAAATGCTGCGCATACCAGCCGATCCACGTGGGCAGTGGACCGTTCTGGTAGTACTCGTCCATTGCGGTATAGTTGCGCCACTCAGGGTCGCCGCCCAGAATTTTTGCTACGCCGGATTCAAAATAAATACGAAACCACTCCCATTGCAGCAGGAAAAGGCTGGCGCGCAATGGCGGTGACGCCGCTCCGAAGCCAGGACGAAATCCTGGCGGAGCAAAGAAAAATGCGATGAAGCCGGCTTCAAGCAACATGCCGTCCGACTGGTAACTGGAAAAATCCTGCGCGGCGCTCACGAAAGAAAGAAAACAAATAAAGCAAATCACCAGCATCCCGCGTGGCCAAACATTCAACATCAATAGCAGGGAAGCGCCCATGCCGATCCAGCAGAGCCCTGTCAGCATGTGCGGTCCGCTCGACAGCCACAGCACTGTCGGCGCGAACCACAAGCCGCGGGCGTGGCCAAGCGCATGGGCGACGGTTTGCAGATATTGGTTTGCCGGCAGAACGCCTTCAGGCCCAATGAGCCCGCGAATCTGAAAGACGAGCGAGAAGAAGGCGGAAAAGTAAATGCAGCCGAGAGCACGCAAAAACAGCCAGCGTGGAATCAGGCGGTCAGCCGCGCCCTGCTCCGAGGAGAATAACCATCGGGCGGCAGAGACAAGCCTGTCCATGACTCAATAATTATACGGATGGGAATTGCGTGAGAGAGATTAACTAAGGCTGCGAAAAAGAAGCTTTGTTTGCCGCGCTCCTCAAAGCTGAACGCCAAACCGCGTCATCATCTCGCGACGCCCAAAACTTGTAACGCGGAGGGCTCGGCTGTCGAGCTCCTGCAGCAGCCATTTCTTCTTCAGCGCGACTCGCAATAGGGCCGCTGCCAGAGCGCCACCAAGATGAGGCCGCCGCTCACTCCAGTCTACGCACGCGTATGCGAAGCGGCGCCGCAGCGTCTGCGCTGCTTCGACGTCAATCCCAAGCGCTTCAAACGCTTTTGTTCCGCTGGGCGACAAATCGCAAGCGTTGTCGGCGGTTGAGCTTGGAGCAATCCAGCCCAGTGCCTGGAAGCGGTCATGCAGCAACACTCCCACGGTGCCAGCGATGTGGTCATAACAAGTTCGCGCAACGCGCAGCCCATTCGGAGTGCTGGGCACGAATGCCTCGCGGGGTCCGCCAGCGAGCACGTTCAAGGCTTCGAGCGCCGTGGCCACAATCACTCCTCCGAGGCTGTAATAGCGATGTTTTCCCTGCGCCAAGACTTTGACTAACCGCTGCGTCGTCAGTCGCTGCAAGTGCACGCTAGCGGTCGAGGGACCTACGCCAGCAACCACGGCAAGTTCCGTGCTTGTGCGGGCGCGGCCATCCATCAGGCAATAAAGCATGCGCGCGCGGGCGGGCTCGCCAATGCAAGCTGCAATGTTGGACACCGCGGCATCGGTCTCATGGGTTGCATTCATGGTTTGATGATAGACGAAGTGTGGATGTCCGGCAACTGTCATTATTAAAACCGTTGGCAGACAGAGGACAAAATGGCAATTACATGCATCATCCGCTACCAGATTGATCCGTTCCAACGAGACGCGTTTAAACAATATGCAGAAAACTGGGGTCGCATCATTCCTCGATGCGGAGGCCATCTCATCGGGTATTTCCTTCCGCACGAGGGCACGAATGATGTCGCCTGGGGTCTCATCGCGTTCGACAGTCTTGCCGCTTACGAAGCGTACCGGGCGCGCTTGCGGTCGGATCCCGCAGGACGCGAGAATTTCGCCATGGCGCAGAGCAAGCGGCTTATTCTTCGTGAAGAAAGAAATTTCGTAGAGGCAGTCGAAGGAACGCTCGGAATTCCTTCAACGCTCTCCGGACAGAGGTGAATTCGTATGACGCAGGCTGAAAAGGGACGCGCCTTTCGCGCTCTCCATGAACGGGACGAGGCATTCATTATTCCCAATCCATGGGACGCCGGTACCGCGCGGTTGCTGGCCCATCTGGGTTTTGAGGCGCTCGCTACGACTAGCGCCGGCTATGCTTTCTCCGTGGGAAAACGCGACGGCACGGTGGGGCGCGATGAAACCCTGGAACACATCGCTGCTATTGCTTGCGCGACCGACCTGCCGGTCAGCGCCGATCTTGAAAATGGTTTTGGCGACACGCCAGAAAGCGTGGCGGAGACAATTAAGCTAGCTGCGCAGGCCGGAGCGGTTGGCGGGTCGATTGAAGATGCGTTCCGGCACGGCGAGCGAGTTGAATTATACGAGCTTGAGCGCGCTGTCGAACGAGTCCGCGCCGCCGTAGAAGCGGCGCGCAGCCTGCCATTTCCATTCACGCTGACTGCGCGTGCGGAAAATTATTTGGTCGGCAAGCCCGACTTGAAGGACGCTATTAAGCGTTTGCAGGCTTATCAGGACGCTGGCGCCGATGTTCTCTACGCGCCCGGCCTCACCAGCGAAAACAATATTGCCACGGTGGTCGGCTCCGTTGATCGTCCGGTAAATGTGCTGATGGGATTGCAGGGTGTGCAATTGCCGTTGTCGGCGTTGTCCGCGCTCGGCGTCAAGCGAGTCAGCGTCGGCAGCGCACTTTCTCGAGCTGCGCTCGGCGCTTTTCTTCGCGCTGCCCAGGAGATGCGGCAGCACGGCACTTTTACTTTCGCCGAGCAAGCGGTGAGCTATCGCGACATCAGCGCTATGTTTCCGGTCTGAGCAGGCCGCCAAGAAGTATCCAAGCAGTGAAGAAAATTGATAGCTGAAGGATTTGATTTTGGGAGCTGCCCTGGCCATGCGCGCGGAAACGGCCATTTTGTTGAATTGTCATCCCGAGCGAAGTGAGGGATCCAGGTTTAGCCCGTACAACGGTATCGTCGGCGCAGGCTAAAACCTGGATCCCTCGCATTGCTCGTGATGACAACTGGCATTTGCGGAAATTTCCCCCGCGACTGTACGCTAGAAAAGACTGCAAGAGCGCGTAGTCCGCAAGTACAGGAGCCCGTTGTCACCGTTCACCCGACGAAATTTTATTAAGGCCGGCGCCGCAGTGATTGCTAGTAGCGCTCTGGCTATTGAAGGCAAGGCAATCATCAAGGGGACCGCAGAGCCTCGACTGGTATCGGTCGAAATTCCGCTCGCTCGCCTGCCGGCCGCATGGGATGGTTTAACCATCGTGCAGCTTAGCGATTTCCACTACGATCCGCAACTTACGGTGCCTCCGATTCGCAAGGCCATTGAGATCACCAACCGCCTGCGGCCAGACCTGATTGTTCTCACCGGAGATTTTGTTACCGTCCCTCCATTCGCGAAGGTCTTTCACACTAGGAAGCATTCCGCCCGTGTTGCCGAGCCGTGCGCCGCGCTGCTTGCAGAATTGAGCGCTCCCTTGGGCGTCTTCGCTGTTCTTGGAAATCATGACGCCGACACTGATCCTGACTTTATCGTTGAATGCTTGCAGGCGAATCGCATCCAGGTGATGCGCAACAGTTCGGTGCCGTTGGAACGTCAAGGGAAACGTCTGTGGCTTGCCGGCTTGGACGATGTTATGGAAGGGGATCCAGACCTCGACCTAACCGTGAAGGGAATTCCAAGTGATGAGGCGGTCGTCGCGCTGGTTCACGAACCTGATTATGCCCGCCGGGTCGCCGAACACCCCGTCGATCTCCAGTTATCCGGGCACACACACGGCGGTCAGATTGTTCTGCCCCTGGTCGGTCCGCCGTATTTGCCGCCGCTCGGTCGCCTGTATGTGAAAGGACTTTATAAGCTTGATTCGCTCACGCTGTACACAAATGTTGGACTGGGAACAATTCGAATTCCCGTCCGATTGAATTGTCCGCCGGAAGTTACTCTGATTAGGTTAAGAGCCGCGTCGGAGGGCAAAACATCGCCCCGAACCGCGAACCTGAGTTTGCGGCCATTGCCTGTCCCGAACTAACTTGTTTACTTGCCGTTGTTGGGCGCTTTTCTACAGCTAGGTCCTGGCAGAGCTTTTCGGGCATGAATCGGCGCTGGGTTCCATGTAGTTATTCTTTCTTGATTCCCGGCCAGAAATAGGGCAGAATTACAAGCGTTGTCGAACTCTCCTCTGTAGTCCGATGTTTTGGGCTTCAGCATTCAGGCTTGATCCCCCAAAGGCATGACCGTAAATTAAATACGCAAGGAACTTCCCGGACGACGGGCCATTATCAACTGTCAATTTGCCTTTTGGGAGAAGCCGCAATACCGCATGTTGTACCTATAAATCACAATGGAACTTCGAATTGAATCCAAGCCATTAAACGGGGTTTGTGTCCTCGCTCCCCAGGTTTTTCAGGATGAGCGCGGCTTCTTCATGGAGGTCTTCAAGGCCGACCAGTTCAAATCCCTGGGACTGCCGACGGAGTTCGTGCAGGACAACCATTCCGGCTCCGTGCGTGGCGTGCTGCGCGGATTGCACTTCCAGTGGGAACCTCCCATGGGCAAGCTGATGCGGGTGACCAGAGGCACTGCATTCCTAGTCGCCGTCGATATTCGCAAGGGCTCGCCCACGCTGGGCAAATGGTTCGGAGCGGAAATTTCCGCCGAAAGCCACAAACAGGTCTGGGCGCCGGCCGGATTTGCCCGTGGATTCTGCGTGCTCTCCGACTATGCAGAAATCCAGTACAAATGCACCGGCATTTACAACAACAAGGGCGAATCTGGAATCCGCTGGGACGATCCCGAAGTCGGCATCCAGTGGCCCATTCGCGACGTGCAGCTTTCTGAGAAGGATCGCAAGGCGCAAACTTTAAAAGAATGGCTGGCGCGGCCCGAGTCCAACAACTTCAAGTATTCCGAAGTCCAAACTGAAGCAGAAACCACGGTGGGGAGATAACAACAAATGAAGATTCTAATTGCGGGCGGAGCAGGCTACGTTGGATCAGTGTTAGTGCCAAAGCTGCTTGATCGTGGCTACGAGGTCGATGTGCTGGACCTTTTCTGGTTTGGCAACCATTTGCCGTCCGAAACTGGAATCATTCACAAAGATATCTTCGACATCACCGTGCCCGATCTCGAGCAGTACCAGCAGGTCGTATTTTTAGCCGGCTTGTCGAACGATCCCATGGCCGAATATTCGCCCAGCGAGAATTTCATTTTCAACGCCGCCGCGCCCGCGTATCTCGCCTACGTTGCGAAAAAAGCAAAAGTGAAGCGTTACATTTACGCTTGTTCCTGCTCGGTATACGGCTACACCGTCAATGAATTGTTCGACGAGACTCGCCCGGTTTCCTCGTTCTATCCCTACGGAATCTCCAAGCTCCAAGGCGAACAAGCGGCTATGAATCTGATGGATGATGAGTTCTCCGTGATCTCGCTCCGCAAAGGAACCATCTCCGGATACAGCCCACGCATGCGCCTCGACCTGATCGTCAACACCATGTTCAAAAACGGCGTGCGCAACCGCGAGATCACGGTCAACAATCCCTCGATTTGGCGCCCGATCATGAGCATCGAAGATGCTACCAACGCCTATGTTCGCGCCATCGAAGCCAGCCAAAAGATCTCCGGCATTTTTAATATCGCTTCGGGAAACTACACCGTCGGCGAAGTTGGCGACCTGGTAAAGATGGCTATTGAAGAACAACTTGGCATTCGCGTTCATCTGACCATCAACCACAAAACTGATTTCCGCAATTACAAAGTCAGCATCGAGAAGGCGGAGAACGTTCTCAGTTTCCACCCCAATCACAATGTGAAAGCCATTGTGAAAAATCTCATCGAGCACATGGACGAATTCAAAGACTGGGACAATCCGCAGTACTACAACATCGATACTTTGAAGCTGCTCTCTGCCAGCAACAGCCTGCGCTCGCTAGCCGAGGTAGCACGATGAAGGTTTTGCTGATCGGCGCCAACGGGCAACTGGGAACCGACATGCACCGTGTCTTCCGCGACGCGGGCGATACAGTTTCCCCATATGTACACGCTCAACTGGACGTCTGCTCGGAAGCCCGCGTAGCCGAGGTTCTAGACCAAACGCATCCCGACCTCGTGCTCAATACCGCTGCCTATCATCGCGTGGAAGAGTGCGAGAAAAAATCGGACCTAGCGTTTCAAGTGAACGGAACCGCGCCGATGCAGTTGGCAATCGCCTGCCAGAGAGCCGGTGCAACGCTGGTGCACTTCAGCACCGACTACGTTTTCGGAGGCTACGCGAAGAACACACCGTACGATGAAACCGATCGTCCAGCCCCCCTGAACGTCTACGGCGCCTCCAAGGCTCTCGGAGAGTTTCTCATCCCCGATTACACCGATCGCTATTTCGTCCTACGTGTCTGCGGGCTCTACGGCACCGCGGGCAGCAGCGGCAAAGGTGGCAACTTCGTCGAGACCATGCTGAAAAAGGGCATGGCCGGAGACGCCATTCGCGTAGTCGACGACCAGGTGCTAACTCCCACTTACACAGTCGATCTCGCCGAAGCAGTTCGTAAGCTGGTCCTGACAGAAAAGTATGGACTCTATCACCTGACCTCGGAAGGCGAGTGCTCGTGGTTCGACTTCACCCGCCACATTTTCGACAGCGCCGGCATCCAGGCAAAACTATCGCCAGTAAAGAGCGCTGAATTCAACAGCCCGGTGAAAAGGCCATCCTATTCCGTGCTGAGCAAAGCGAAAGCGCGAGCCGTAGGAGTGTCTCTGCCATCGTGGAAGGATGCATTGCCGCGCTACCTGAAACAGCGGCAAGAGAAGATGTCGGCCATGCCAGTGCACGTCACAGTATAGTATTCAGTGGTCGCCCCACTCTGTCGCCTCGCTCTCATGTTCCGCATCACTCGCGTTCTCGCGATAGGTGTACTAATTCCGCTCCTTGGTTTCCTCTGCCCGGCACCACGATTTAGATCCCCGCCACCTCCGGGGAAGCCCCCGCAGAGCACGAGGTCGACAGCGAGAACTGGTACTCTCACGGTCAAATATGCCTTTGGTCGCGAACAGATTCTCCCAGAACTTTGGGACGTTCAGCTTTCCTGACATCTTTAGTTCGTATGCGTAGTAAAGGTCCTCGGTTTTCACAGCGACAAGCGAGGCGACCCGGCACCCTTTCGCCGAGAATCACTAAAAGCTGGAGGTCTCTCGTCCGCAGGCAAGTCGACAGCGCTGTTACCGATAAAAATTGGCTTGTATTCTTTATGTCGCAACTCGATACCGCGATTTCACCAGTCCAGCAGTTGCCTAAAGCCTTTTATGTCCAGCGTGGGCTCGCCGTGCTCTTGATTTCTAAGACGCCTTCCAGGTTTTTCCGTCGACCTTAACTGCGATCCAACCGTCCTCTTTCCCTTCCTCTTCGGAGTCTCGACCGTTGCCCCCGAGCTTGCAGGACTCCACGCACGGCGTCTTCGAGCGGCTTGCCCCTCTCATAGAGGAGCTTCAAACTCGTCGAGTTTGGCTCGCGCGTTCCGAGCCTCAACCAGCTTGTGCTGAGCTCCGAGACTGCCTTTTCAAGTGCTCGATCTGTGGTCGATTATTGCTTGTCCGGGTGCCTATAGCGGTCTAACCGGTCCGGCTCTGGAACTACGATTAATGCCATTGAGGCTGCTCGCAGCAGTAGCAATGTTTCTTGCTCACTGAGATTAGTCTTTGGAGGAAGATAACAGGGCCTGATTCATCGCTATGTAGCCGCGGGCTGCACAAGGACGAGCTTGACGAGAAAGCCAGTCCTTAGACTAACGGTTCCGCGGCAATGGTCATTTTGCCAGCAACGATCGGTCCTCCAAACGCCCCTCGGCACTCAGTTTCCATGCGTGTCCGAGCTGCGCGTGATTCCGCGGACTTCCGTTAGAGCGTACTCCCAGTGCCGGAGGTGTTTCAGGTATGGCCCATAGTCCCTGATCTCATAGTCATCGGTTACCTCGACTGTATCACCGTGTTCGTTGTGCCACGAGAACTGGATCGCTGTCCACTCAGCGAAAGGCCTTCGTATGTTGCCGCCCCCGTAAGGGCGGTCTCCGCCTTCCAACGAATCTGCGATCCCGAGTACGCGTATCTTCCCCGATCACGCACGATACCGACCATTCCTCCGCGTTCCCCCGCTCGTAGATTCTTCGCCACTGCCCGAAGCGAAGCGCGAACAAGTCGAGGCATCAGCACGTCGCAGTCCGCACGTTCTTGACCATTTCAGCCTCCCACCGAGAATAGTACACGACTCATCCGTTTGAGAAGCGTACCCGTTAATACCTAAATCAAATCGTCCCGAACGTGTCGCATGCCTTCAATTCCTCAGCGTTTTCCCCGTCTTCAGCGTGTACTGAATCCGCTCTTGGGTTTTCTTCTCTCCGCACAGCGATTTGAATCCCTCGCGCTCCAGATCGAGGATGTACTGCTCGCTCACCGGAGTTCCCGCGGTTACGTTTCCGCCGCATAACACTTCGGCGATTTTCGTCGCCAGCTTGACTTCGTATTCGGTGATGTATTCGCCCTGGCGCATGAGATGGACACCCATCTTTAGCGCGGCCAGAATATTTTCTCCGGGTGCCGGAATATCGGTGCGGAGTTGCGGAGGTTCGTAGTCCGGCGCGGACCAGTTCCAGGGCGCGGGATTTTGCGTCAGCCAGGACGCGCTCGCGGTTCATGGTGATGCGGTCAGAGTTTCGCAGGAAGCCTAAGCCACGAGCCTCGTGCGCCGAGGTGGCGACTTTCGCCGTGGCGATGGTCTCGAAGATTTTCTTCATGGCTTCCATCAGTTCGACGGATTCGCCTCGGCCGCCGGGCCGAATCGACTCGGCGCTGTCGACCGCGCGCAGCAGCATTTCCTTGCAGCCACCGGCTCCGGGTAACAAGCCGACGCCGACTTCGACTAAGCCCATGTAGAGTTCGGCGTGCGGTTGTAGCGCGGCAGCGTGCAGAGAAATCTCCGTACCGCCGCCGAGAGTCAAGCCGAAAGGCGCGGCCACCACCGGTTTCGGAGAGAACTTGATGGCCTGGGTCATGCCTTGGAAGGTGCGGATGGCGAGGTCGACGTCGTCCCACTCTTCTTCCTGGATCGACATCAGCAGCAGCATGAGATTGGCGCCGACGGAGAAATTCTGGGCGTCGTTGGTAATGACGAATGCGTCGAAGGCGTCGCCGACGCCTCCGGGTTTCAAAGTTTGCGAGATGAGTTGCACGATGTCGCTGCCAATCGTGTTCATCTTGGAATGAAATTCGATGCAGGCCACACCGTCGCCTAAGTCAATCAGCGACGCTCCAGAGTTCTTCTTCACGACACCGTTTGATTTTTTTGCGACTTCCACCGACCGGACCCCGCTCGGAACTTCTACCGGATCGTAGTTCACCGTCTTAAGGTCGAAGTATGCGCGACCGGAGGGTGTCTTGGGGTCGTCGAGATACCAGGCTTTTTTGCCGGAAGCGAGCAACTGCTCGACGTTCGCCGCGATCGGCCGATCTTCTTTTTTCATGCGATCGACCGTGGCTTCGACCCCGGCTGCGTCCCAAAGCTCGAATGGACCCAACTCCCAGTTGAAGCCGAGACGCATGGCGCGATCGATTTCGACAATCGAATCGGAGATTTCGGGAATACGGTTGGCGGAATAAGTCCACAGATCGGATAGAGCTGACCACAGAAACGCGCCCGCGCGGTCATTTTTTTGTGGCGCGCTTCCATCCAGACCGAGCAACATCTTCAGACGCGCGCCTGTCTGCTCGACATTTTTTGCCATGTCGAGGGCAGGGAACTTAGGTTTCTGGCGCGGGTGGTATTCGAGCGTCTTCCAATCGAGGGCCAGACGTTCTTCTTCGCCTTTGTTGCCTTTTACCTTTTTGTAGAATCCGCCTTTGGTTTTGTCGCCTAGCCATTTTCGTTCCAGCATCTGTCTGTAGAAATCCGGCAATTTCAGATCGCTACGTTCATCTAGCGGGGCGGGCGAGTCGCCCGCCGCCACACGGATCGTGTTTGAGACCACATGGCCCAAGATGTCCAGGCCAACTAGATCAATCGTGCGAAACGTTGCGGATCTTGGCCAGCCTACGGCTTGTCCAGTTAGCGCATCGACATCTTCAATGCTGAGGTCCATCTCCTGCATCAGGCGCATGACGTTCAGCACGGAAAAAGTACCGATGCGGTTGCCGATGAAATTCGGCGTGTCCTTCGCCATGACGATACCCTTGCCGAGATGAATGTCGCAGAAGTGGGACACGGCATCGATCGAAGCGCGGTCGCTCTCGGGCGTAGGAATGATTTCCAGCAGGCGCATGTAGCGCGGAGGATTGAAAAAGTGGGTGCCAAACCAGGAGCGGCGGAAATTCTCTGAAAATCCTTCGGCGATTTTTCCCACCGGCAGCCCGCTGGTGTTGGTCGTAATAATTGTGCCGGGTTTGCGGATAGCTTCAACTTTCCTTAGCAAAGCCCGTTTTAGATCGAGGTTTTCCACTACTGCTTCGATAATCCAGTCCACCTCGGCCAAACGCTTTAAATCATCGTCGAAGTTGCCGATCGTGATCAGGCGTGGGAGCGAAGCTTCCATAAAAGCTGCGGGCTTGGATTTCTTCGCAGCATCGAGACCGGCAGCGGCAATCTTGTTGCGCGCGGGAACATCCGCGTCTGGCGGAACGATGTCGAAAAGAAAACTCGGCACGCCTGCGTTGGCGAAGTGCGCAGCGATGCGGGCGCCCATCGTGCCCGCACCAAGGACAGCTACTTTATGAATATGTTTCATCAATCAAACACTCCGTCCAGTTATTGTCATCCCGAGCGTAGCGAGGGATCTGGGTTCTTTTCGCGGCCGGCAAAAACCCAGATTCCTCGCCTCGCTCGGAATGACAGGAATATGGGTTTGTCTGCCCCACATCTCTTTACATAAAAAGACGTGTTGACGCAGTTTATCGATAACGAGTTTATCCATCACGAGTTTATCCAGCACGCGGTCGTTTTGGCCACCCTGGATCATAAGCATGTGGGACGAAACAGGAAAAGACTCCAAAAATACCGCAGGCGCGTGCCGCATTAGATGTGGGGTGAGGATGGCAGCGGCACGCGCCTCAATCAAGTTGGATTCACCATAGACTTCGCGCCGATTGGAGTCAAGGTTATAGATCACACACCAGCGTGACTTATGGTTCTTTGTCTGGGCTAAAGTTCGGGATGCGCTTTCAGATAGGCTTCGGCGCGGCGGACCATATCTTTTTCGCCCCGGTAGGCCAGCTTTTTGGCAGCATCCTCTAGGGCAATCCATCGTGCGCGTTTGACCTCGATGCGCATCTCGGGAGCGATATCGTCGATTTGGCCAGACTCATAGCGGAAAAGATAAAAGCTGACAATTTTGAACACGCGTTCTTTGTCGCCCCACGAACGCACGTAAACATACTTGGTGTCCCCAAGTTTTGTGATGGCAGTTGCAGTAATCCCTGTCTCTTCCATTACTTCACGGGCAGCAGTTTGCTCGGGATTTTCGCCCGGATCGACCAGCCCTTTGGGCAAAGCAAGTAACATTTTTTGCAGGGTTTTCCTTGGGGACTTAGCGGATGCAGGGCTATCGCCGTCTTTTTGCGGCTCGATCGCTGCCATCTGCCAGCCTTCTGGCGTGCGGCGCACCACCACTCCACCCGAGGAAACCTCTCGAATCATAGGCCTCAAGTTAACAGGAACACGGAAGTTAGTCACGGGTTGGCCAATCGTGTGGTACTGGAGTAACCTTTCGCCGTAATCTGGCATAATCCATGTGGCTGTGAAACGATTGCCTTAGAAATGGCATCTTAATTGCAGATTTAGCCCAGGTTAGCGGGCAGGGCGGCAGGCAATAAAGCCTGCATGGTAGCCGGGCAAGATCGGGAGAAGGTGAGGTCCCCCGTGAAGAGTCTGGATAAGATTATTCGTTCGGTGCAGGCGTTTGGGCGCGGGCTTTCGGCGCATCCGGCTGTCCTGGATTCGAAACCGTCCGGTGTGGGCATCGGATTGGCTCTGGGTGGAGGCTTTGCCCGCGGCATTGCTCACGTCGGCGTGCTGAAGGTCCTCGAAGAAGAAAACATCCCCATTCGCTACATTGCCGGAACCAGCGTGGGTGCGCTGATCGGCGCCGCGTATTGCAGCGGAATCTCCGCCGCCGAACTTGAGCAGGTTGCCGCCAAGGTGCGCTTCAAACATCTGGCGCGCTGGACGCTCTCCCGGTATGGCTTCGCCAGCAATCAGCGTATGATCGGATTTCTGAACAATCTGCTGAAGGTCAAAACATTCGAAGAGTTACGCATTCCTCTGGCGGTCACCGCAACGGATTTTTCCACCGGCGAGGGCGTAATTTTCCATTCCGGACCGCTGGTCGATCCGGTGCGCGCCAGTTGCGCCTATCCAGGAATGTTTTTGCCGGTGAAAGTTCGCGGGCGCCTGCTGATCGACGGCATGTTGTCGCACGCTGTTCCCACCCAGCCGCTGCGGCAGATGGGGGCAGAGCGCGTGATCGCGGTGCACCTCAAAGGCAAATGGACAGACGGCGATGGTCCCCGCCATTTATTCGACGTTATCGGGCAATGTTTTGCTATCGCCCAGGAGATGAATAGCAGCCAGTGGAAGCAGGCCGCCGACCTGTTGATTGAGCCGGACGTGACGGGCTACAAATACGATGCCTTCGAATTTAGCTCGGCTTTGGTACGCGCGGGAGAGATAGCGACGCGAGCTGTGATTCCGGAAATCCGCAAGTGGCTGCAAACCGAATTGCGCCACCGCAAGACGACGCATGCAGCCCAGCCAGCCGCGGTTCCGGCGGATTAGGTTTTCAGTGTGGCTAGAAGGTAGGAGCTGAAACCTACTTCATCACCCCGCGCTGCGCAATCCCAATATTATCCCGCGAAGTATTCTTCACCAGATACATCATTTCGTCGGCCTGCCGAATGATGTCGTGCGGCGTCTTGGCGTCGTGGGGATAAGTTGCCACACCCATCGATGCCCGCACATTCAAATCCAGTCCTTCTTCTCGGCAGAACATGCTGGTGCGCAGGCTGTCGCGCAAGCGTTTGGCTACGACTAAAGCCTGATCCTTACCAGTCTGCGGTAAGAGGACAACAAACTCGTCACCGCCGTAGCGAAAAGCGAAGTCAATCAAGCGCAGCTGAGCTTTAATCAGGTACCCAATTTCGGAGAGTAGTTTGCTTCCAATCAAATGCCCATGAGTGTCATTGACCTGCTTGAAATGGTCCAAATCGATAAACACGACGGTAAATTCATAACCAAAACGTGACGAGCGATAAACCTCGGTTTCCAGCGTCTTGTAAAGATGGCGCGCGTTGTACAGTCCAGTGCAATCGTCGGTGATGGTGAGTTCCTGAATCTTCTCCACCGCCCGCGCGTTCTCAATGGCGATAGCCGCGTAATCGCAGAGCGATTGCAGAAAAAATATTTCCTGATCGCCGAAGTGTTCCATGTCGACGTTCACCAATTGAATGACGCCTAGCACCCGCAGCCGCGAGCGCACGGGAAAACAGACAATGGACCGCGTCTCCCATTTCGTCATTTCATCGATGCGTTTGGCAAAACGCGGATCGGTCATCACATCCGGCACAATCAGCCGCTCGCCATTTTTGGCTACATAGCCGGCAATCCCTTCGCCCACTTTCAGACGCAGGTTTTTCAATGCCTCGGAGGCGCTTCCCACGGCGATGGCGAAGTAAAGCTCGTCGCGTTCATCATCGACCATCAGAAGTGACCAGGTATCTGGGCGGAAATATTCCGCCATCTTCTCCATGATCGTCTGCAGGATGGAATCGAGATCAAGCGAGGATGTCAAAGCCTTGGCCACATCGTGAAATATGGTCAATTCCTGACTCTGCCGATTCTGCTCGGCCCCGGTGGCCCTGGACATGAACATCAACCTCGAATTCGAGCGGGAGTATGGAAATTATATGCGGCCCCCGGAAGCGCAGGCAAAGAACGATGGTAACCTGAACCCATTAAGACAAGGGTAGGAACGGGCAGGGAAGCCCGTTCGGTGCCGAAGGGTGAAATTCATAAGCGATGAAGAAGGCGCTGCTGTGGCACTTCCTAAGCTATCGCTATGTCGTTGTTCGAAATATCCGCTGACTCAGAGATCGGGAACGTACAAATTGACAGGACGTTCCGGCACGCAGTTACTTTTTGAATAGATTCTCGAATGCCGTGCGGGCATCCATCGGGCGCGGCGAACTTGGTGTTGAAGTTTCTTTTTCCATGCGAACGCTTATTGCATAAAAGGTACATCGATTGCGCTCGTCCTTTCGCGGAATCCGTTCTGGAATCGGCTGCGTGCACTCAAACCGGTTGGAAGTATCGAAATATGTGCACTGCCGGCAAGAGTGCAATTCGAAGCCGCACTTTGGACATTTTCCGACGGGTTCGGACATCGAGCCGAGCAGAGTGCCGCACTCAGCGCAGCGCGAAACTGTGCGCGTGCCCGGCATCTGCAGTGCGCGCGGGCCAAAAGTTTCTTTCTTAACCGGGCGATCGCTGGACTGCTTTTCGCGTTTTTCGCCGCTGTCCTGGTAGCCGTGTTGGCGATACTTCCGGTCGGACACCAAGGTTCTCCTGAATGCAGCGGATATTGTCTCGCTTCATGCGGATCTCTACAAGTCCGTTTGCGGAGCCGTAAAAATTGGAGGACGCGCGTCTCGCCCATCCAGTCGGGCGGGGACGCCCGGCCTCCATTAAAAAGAAACTGCGCAAGCGGTAGTCGTGTGGAAGGCTGTCCGCATCTGAACCCAGGCAATCAGTATGGGACATGCGACTGCCCATACCGGGTTCGCAGAATTGTAATTTCACCACGTCGGATGCTACCATCCGAATTAGTACATTGATAGCAGGAGGTTCTAAATATGTCGGATAGAGATGGCAATAGTTTTCTTTGGTTCCTTGCAGGAGTGGGTATCGGCGCGGTTGCCGGCGTCCTTTATGCTCCACGTTCCGGCGACGAAACCCGGGAAGCGCTGCGTTCTAAGGCCGAAGACGGTCGTGAATTCGTTCGTGACCGTGCCAAGCAGGCGCGCGACCAGGCTGCCAACTGGGCTGATCGCGGGCGTGACGTATTGAACCAGCAGAAGGAGCAGTTCCGCTCTGCGTACGAAGCGGGGAAGCAAGCTTATCAGGAAGCAACAACTTCCGAAGGTGGCGGCACTCAAACCCCTTAACGTCAGCGATTATCCGCCGCGTCTTATTGATTCGGCATGGTAAGCGAAGCAACGCAAAGCGGAGCAACGCCTATGGATTATCTACCAATTTTTATCGCTGTTACTGCAGCGGCCGTGGTCATACAAGCTGGCATTTTGGTTGCGCTGTACCTGGCGGTGCGGCAAACCTCGGCACGCATGGAAGCGTTAGCCGCCGAGGTCACCACCAAGGTCTTGCCGACAGCCGAAATCGTGCACTCCATGCTGGTGGAGTATCGGCCGCTCCTGCAAAATATAGTGACGAATGTGAGCGATTCGAGCACCAAGGTTCGCGCGCAAATCGAACGTCTCGATGCCACGGTAGCGGATGCGATTGATCGAACGCGATTGCAGGTGATCCGCGCCGATGAACTACTTCACCGCACTCTTGACCGCGTGGAAAACACCACCAACTTAGTACACAAGACAGTGGTTTCGCCGGTTCGACAGCTCGCTGGATTGGTTCAGGGAATTACTTCCGGCGTGGAATTTTTCATTGGGGCAAAACGTCGCAGGCGCAACGGCGCGGGCATGCCGCAGGACGAAATGTTTATCTAGCTTACAAAGGGTCAGCGCACTTACACGATCCAACCGCCACCGACAACAATATCTCCGTCGTAGAATACTGCAGCTTGTCCGGGTGTGATGGCGCGCTGCGGTTCATCGAACGTCACCAGCACTTCGTCATCACCCGACTTCTCTAACATAGCGGCGGCTCCCTCATGTCGATGTCGGATCTTCACCCGAACCCCCATCGGTTCACGTAAATCATCAACAGCAACCAGATTTACCCGCCGCGCGCGCAGGGTGCGCGAATACAATTCCTCCTGATTGCCAACCACCACTTGCCGCTGCTCACCGTTGATCTGGATGACATAAAGCGGCGAGCCAGTAGCTACGCCCAAACCTTTACGCTGGCCTACGGTGAAATTGTGAATGCCAGTGTGTTCGCCGATAACTTGTCCGTCGGTGGTCACAAGTTCGCCTGCGGTATCAGGTAGGGAATCGCCCTGCTCTGCCAAATACGCATCGAGGAACTTCTTGTAATCACCGCCGGGAACGAAGCAGATCTCCTGCGAATCCGGCTTTGCGGCGAGGGCCAGCCCGTGATGGCGCGCCAGATCGCGAACCTGTGGCTTTGTCATATCGCCGAGCGGAAACAGAGTCCGGCTGAGCTGATCCTGAGTGAGGCCAAACAGGAAATAGGTTTGATCCTTTGACCAATCTGCCGGACGCTTAAGCAGCCAGCGGCCAGACTTCTCATCGAACTGAACCCGGGCGTAGTGGCCTGTGGCCAGCGCGTCCGCGCCAACCTGCTGTGCCACGATCAGCAACTGATCAAACTTCAAATGGTTGTTGCACAGGCTGCACGGGATGGGCGTTCGCCCGGACAGATACTCCTCGACGAAAGGCTGCACTACGTCGCGCTCGAAGCGGTCTTCATGATTGACCACATAGTAGGGGATGCCCAGCGTTTCAGCTACGCGGCGCGCATCGTAAACATCGTCGAGCGAGCAGCAGCGCCCCTGCACGGCTTCCGGCATGCCAGGATGTCCCGCCAAACGTCGCTGGTTCCAAAGTTGCATCGTCAGGCCGATGACGTCGTGGCCCTCGGCGCGCAGCATGGCCGCAACGGTCGAGGAGTCTACTCCGCCCGACATGGCGACGGCGATGGTTTTTGAAGACATAGCTGCTGGCTCCTAGCCGCTAGCTCCTAGCTTTTGACGCTGCCTCCTATCGCCCTAGGAAGCGCGATTCGTATCAGGGCACGCCTTCAGGCGTGCCTAAAACTTCAAACAGATCCGCCTTCAGGCGCTGGATTTTGGAAGCGACACTCACAAGCTAGTGGCTAGAAGCTAGTAGCTACCTTATTGTAAACCGGCGACAGGTCTCGCAGGCGGGCCACAGTTTGCGGCACTAGATCCAGAGCGAACTGTATATCCTCTAAAGTATTCTGCTTGCCCAGGCTGAAACGAAGGCTGGCGCGCGCTGTTTCTGCCGGCAAGCCCATGGCGGTAAGCACGTGAGAAGGTTCGATTGCGCCCGAGGAGCACGCTGCTCCTGTGGAAACGGCGAGTCCCTTTAAGTCCAGCGCGATTACCAAGGCTTCGCCTTCGATGTAATCAAAATGAATATTCGTAGTATTGGGGACGCGTGGAGCACCTGCTCCATTTACCCCTGTAGCTTCGACTTCGGCAAGAATCTTCTTTTCGATGTGGTCGCGCATCGCGGACATCTGGGCCAGTTCGCCGCGCTGCAAGGCTTCCATGGCCAGTTCGGCCGCCTTGCCGAGACCTATGATTCCGGGAACATTCTCCGTGCCCGCGCGCCGCGATCGCTCGTGAGTTCCGCCGTAAAACATTGGTTCAAGGAGGGTGCCCTTACGCACATAGAGCGCGCCGGCCCCTTGCGGCGCATGCATCTTGTGTCCCGAAATCGAAAGCAGGTCGCATCCGAGACGATTTACATCGATCGCCACTTTTCCCGCTGCTTGCACGGCGTCGGTGTGGAAATACACGTCCGCTTCGGCGGCAATCTTGCCAATGTCTTCGACCGGCTGCAGGACGCCAGTCTCGTTGTTTGCCATCATGATCGTGATGAGCCGGGTTTGCGGGCGCAAAGCGTTGCGGATATCGTCAGGGTCGACCAATCCGCGGCCATCCACGCGAAGATAGGTGACTTCGTATCCCATAGCTTGGAGATGCTTGCACGAGTTCAACACCGCGTGATGTTCAATGGTTGAACTGATAACGTGGTCGCCCGAGCGCACCACACCTGAAATGGCGAGATTGTCGGCTTCAGTGCCACCGCTGGTAAAAACAATTTCAGAGGACTTGCACTCGAGCAGCGCCGCTACTGATTCGCGCGCACGCTCCACGGCGGCGCGGGTCTCCTGACCATGATGATGGATGGAAGACGCGTTGCCGAAATGCTCCGCGAAGTAAGGCCGCATGGCCTCAAAAACCTCGGGTAGCACGGGAGTGGTCGCATTATTGTCGAGATAGACTCGGCGCATGGAAAGTCCTGCTTTATTCTACGCTGCCCGACTCGGGGAGATACAACTGGCAGCCTTCGGACACCCAACAAAACCGAGGCCGCTCAGGGCGCGTATTTGGTTATTTCCACGGCCATGCGGTGCCTACTTTCCGGTTCACGCCGTAGACGATAGATAGCATCACAAAAGAAAGCGCCAGCAGCACCAACGCGGTCTGATTCGCCGCCGAATAATTCAGTGCCTGCACCTGATCGTAGATATCGATAGAGACCGTCCGCGTAATTCCGGGAATGTTTCCCCCGACCATAAGCACGACTCCGAACTCGCCCATGGTATGGGCGAAACTCAGGGCGATCCCAGTGACGAGTCCAGAAATCGAAAGCGGCAGGATGACCCGAACAAACGTTTGCAGCCTCGAAGCGCCCAACGTGGCTGAGGCAGCTATCAGCCTTCGATCGACTTGCGCGAAGGACGCGGCAAAAGGCTGCACCGCGAAGGGCAGGCTGTAGATGATCGATCCGATGACCAGCCCGCCGAAAGTAAACGCGAGGGTGTGCCCGGTCAGTGACTGCCAGACGCGTCCCAGCGGACTGCGCGAACCGAGCGCGACCAGAACGTAGAATCCCAGCACCGTTGGTGGAAGGACGATGGGCAGGGCTACAACGGCTTCGACCAGGAATTTCCAGCGCCAGGTCGAATAGGCAATCCAGTATGCAATGGGCAAACCCAAAGTTACGAGGACTGCCGCGACCACCACTGCCAGCCGGATTGTAAGCCAGAACGCCTGCCAGTCCATCCGTCTCCAGTCGATCGAAAAATAACAGGGTCAGTATAGCCAAAGCGAAGCGTGCCGAAGTCCCAATGTGGGCTGATGCGAGCCGAAATGTTCATTGGTCACAAAGAAAGGAAGAATGGGAACGCTACGATAGCTGGTTAGGAGGATGCAATGGAAATTCAGGAAGCGATTAAGGTTATCCGCGCGCTGGCCGATGGAGTGCATCCAGAAACTCGCGAGTCGCTGCAAGAGGATTCGATTTGCCGAAATCCGCAAGCCGTTATGGCGTTGAATCGCGCCTTGGCTGCCTTGGTTACCGAACAGCAGCGGGAGATTAAGAAGCCAGGAAGCGCCGGCCAGTATTGGTCGCGTGCAGAGGATAAACAGATTTGCGAAGAATTGCGCAAGGGAATGCCGTTTGAAGAGATCGCAAAGACGCATAACCGCAGTGTGCCCTCGATCATCGTCCGCCTGGTCAAGCTGGGGAAGGTTGCGCCGAACAAATCGGGCTCGCTTTTTCCTACCCAAGTCGCGTGAAGAAAGCTTCCACCATGCGGAGTGCTGTTGAGCCGGTTGCGGGACGGGCTTTTCAACTGGAATCGGCAGCACGGGCGAAGACGCCCGCGCCTACACTGGCTGGTCTTGCTGCTGCTCGGTGTAGTTCCTTTCGTTTGTGGACAGGACTTTAAGCCGACATTTCGCGAGCGGAGAGCGTTGCAGGAACAGTGGTTTTTGCGCGGGCGGAACTCGGTGGCGGGAATCGGTGCGCTGCAGCGGTATCGCGCGCACTTGCAGAAGATGCAAATGCGGGCTGATCGTCTGCGCAGAGCACAAGAATCGGGCACCGAAGCCCTGCCGTCTGCTGCCGTTGTTTGGAGTCCGCTGGGGCCGGCGCCGTTGGCATCAGACGCGAGCGGCATCGGAGAGTTCGACTACGGCTGGGTTTCCGGACGCGCGACCGCGATTGCGATTGATCCTGCGGATGCGACGGGCAACACGGTCTATATTGGCGGAGCCTATGGCGGGGTTTGGAAGTCGACCAACGCCGGTCCTGCTAGCCAGTCTCCGGCGAGTGTCATCTGGCAACCACTGACTGACAATCAGGCTACGCTTGCCATCGGGGCAATCGCTATTCAGCCGGGCAACAACTACGAATGACAGCGTGATTCTGGCGGGCACGGGCGAAGCTAACAGCTCTTCGGATTCCTACTACGGACTGGGCATTCTGCGATCAGCGAATGCGGGAACATCCTGGACGCTGATTTCCACAGACACTACGGGAACCAGATCCTTCGCGGGCATGGCCTTTAGCAAGATTGCTTTCAGCAGCGCTGCTCCCCTCCTGGCCGTGGCGGCGACAGCGGGAGCGTCGGAAGGAATTATTGAAGGGCTGGCGAATCCGCTGACGGCGAATCTTGGACTTTATGATTCGGGCGACGGAGGAAATACCTGGAGGTACGCGACTGTAACCGATAGTGGTGTGGCGACCGCTCCGGGTTCCGCGACCTCGGTTGTTTACAACGCGGCAGCAGGACAGTTCTTCGCGGCGCTGCGCTACCACGGTTTTTATTCTTCGAGCGACAGCATCAATTGGACGCGGTTGGCTACGCAGCCCGGCGGCGGCTTGACTGCGTCCAACTGTCCGGCAAATCCCAGTTCGTCGAGTTGTCCGATTTATCGGGGAGAAATCGCCGTCGTTCCCGGCCGCAACGAAATGTACGTCTGGTATGTGGATGCGAACGATTTTGATCAAGGGATCTGGGAGTCTACCAATGGCGGCATTTCCTGGACGCAGATCAACGATGCGGGCATTACGAACTGCGGTGACGAAATCGGCTGCGGAACCGAGCAGGGTGCGTACAATCTGGAACTCGCCGCGGTGCCCAATGGCAACAGCGGGGTCACCGATTTGTATGCCGGGACCATCAATCTTTATAAGTGCGAAATCTCGGCTGAATTTCCTTCGTGCGATCCCAATGCAAGCGGTGCGCCACCCAACGCCACTTTCCTGAATCTCACCCACGCTTACGGATGCAGCTCGATTGCGATGGTTCATCCCGCACAGCACGCCGTGGCGTTTCAGATTAATCCCAGCGTTCAGGACGTGATGTACTTCGCGAACGACGGCGGAATCTACCGTTCGTTGAATGGATACGCTGATCTGACCACTGGAACCTGCGGCAGTGCTAATCAGTTCGATAGTTTGAATCAAACGCTAGGATCGATGACCCAGTTCGTTTCGTTTGCGCAGGCTCTGAATGACGCCAGCACAATTATTGGAGGAACTCAGGGCAATGGGTCGCCAGCCACGCAGTCGACAGGCGGAAGTTGGCAGAACGTGAATTTTGGGGACGGAGGCTATACTCAGATCAATCCCGACAATGAAGAGCAGTGGTTTGTATCTAATCCTCCCGATGCAATCTCCGGCGTCAACATTTTCAGTTGCACTAATTCGAATGGAATCAGTTGCCACACCCAGGACTTTCAGAGCAATCCCGTGGTCACCAGCGCAAGCGTCGGTGGCGACACTGGCGCATACTATCCGCCGTACATTCTCGATCCGCAGAATGCCAGCGAAATCATCCTGGGAACTTGCCGGATGTGGAGCGGTCCGAGCACCGGGGGAAGTTTTACTGTACTGAGTCATAGTTTTGAAACTGGCGGCGACGGCATCTGCACAGGAAGTGAAATCAATCTGGTACGGTCCTTTGCTGCCGGAGTGCTCGACCAAAGCACCGGCTTTTCTAACGTGATGTACGTCGGAACTGATGGCTACGGACCACTGATTCCTACCGTCCCGCCGGGCGGACATGTTTGGGTGAGCACGAACGTTGCAGGGGGGCTTTCGACTTGGGTGGATCAGACTGGATCAATCAATCCAAACAATTTTCCGATCTCTGGAATTGCCATGGACACATCGGACACCCAGGGTCTGACCGCTTATGTGGGAGTCATGGGATTCAGCACGGCGAGCTTTCCTACATCGCATGTATGGAAAACAACGAATGGCGGAGCTTCCTGGACCGACTTTAGTGGCAACCTGCCGGATGCGCCAGTGAATGCTGTGGTTGTCGATCCGTCCAAAACCGGATTCCCGGGGAGGGTATATGCGGCGACCGACATAGGAGTGTTCTGGAGTTTCACCGCGGCTCCGAACTGGGAAGAACTTGGTCCCGCGCCCAATAGCGGGCAAGCTGGATACCTTCCGAACGTTGCCGTAACTGCGCTGGGAATTTTTGTCAGCTCAAATTCGACAAAGCTAATGCGCGCGTCAACCTATGGACGTGGAGTATGGGAGTTCCCGCTGACGCCGGATTTCTCGTTATCGATTGCCAATACCCCGATCACGATTTTCGCAGGCCAAACGCCGCCCTTGTTCACGGGTGCGATTACTGCGCTTGGCGGATACAGCTATCAGGTAAACCTGAGTTGTATTCCGTCGGCGACCTGCTTCATCACGCCAACGTTTGTAAATCCGCCGGCTCCGCCGCCAAACGGAACGCCGCTTACAGCTACGGTAAATCCAGGCAATACCCCCGGCGATTACAACTTTGATCTTCATGGCGCTGGAACCGACCCGAATCAGGTCACGAACGATGCCACCTTCACCTTGAAAATTGTGGACTTCAACTTAACCGCTCCTTCTCCTCCGAGCATCTCGGTTGGTCCCGCCAGCGTTTCCGGGCCCGTATCTTTCTCCGTGACGGGACTTGGCTCTTTTGATGACACCGTGAATCTTTCATGCGGGAATCTGCCTTCGGGAGCAACGTGCAACTTTCTGCCGTCGAGTTCAGTGAATCCAACTTCAGCGAATTCCGTTGCGGTTACGCTGACAATAAGCACCACCGCGAGCGCGACGGCGGGGACGGTGCCGATCACGATTATTGGAACGGTGACGAACGGACCCACAAAGACCCAGAACCTGTCTCTGACGATCACGACAGACTACTCGCTCGTAATCAGTAATCCGTCGCTGCAGGCATACGTCAACAGCACTGTAAACTTCAATGGCGTGCTAACTTCCCTCAACGGCTACAACAGTGTGGTGAATCTTAGCTGCGGAGCAGGCGCACCGCCGACTTGTTCAGCCTCACCAGCGAGCGCAGTTCCGACGACGAACGGAGCGCCGTTTATCGTCACCGTCGGCAGCGGTGGGTGCGGCACATATAACTTCAACATCGTAGCTACCGGCACTGATCCACTCGGCACGACGCATTTGTTTCCGGTCACCTTCACCGCAAATCCGTATACCCCACCGAATTACACCCTGGAAGTTACCCCGGCGTCACAAACTGCGCCGGTGAACACGCCGACAATTTTTAATGGCACTTTGCAGGGCTCATACTGCTACAACAGCGTGGTGAATGTAAGCTGCGGGTCGAACCATCCTCCGAGTTGCGTGGTTTCGCCGGCAAGCTTAGTACCCTCGCTTAGTCCCGCGCCGGGCACTCCATTCACAGTAACGGTAAGCAGCGCGGTAGATCAGACGTACAACTTCAACATCGCGGCTGTAGGGACGGATCCCAACAGCATCGCTCATTCTGTTCTCGTGGCATTTACTTCGACTGGCAACGGCACAAATTCAGGCTTTAGTTTTACCCTCACACCGAACCCTGGGATTGAGTCACTGCCCTCTGGCCAGCCCGCGATTTACGACCTCGATGTGTCCCCGACGGGAGGCACATTTCCCGGAAATGTTACGCTCTCCTCTTCCAACAATTGTCCGGCATTAAGCACCTGCGCGTTTAGTACCACGCTGGTGAGCAAAGGCAGTGGGGACACGCACGTTACGTTCACGATCACCACGACTGCACCGGTTCTGGCTGCGACGCACAGCACTCGTGCTCTTTACGCCGTGTGGCTTTCATTGCCTGGATTGGTGGTAGTATGTGGCGGGCTAAGACGACGCAGCCGGTCGCGAAAGCGAATGTTAATTTTTGGCATGCTTGCGCTGATCTTTCTCGGAATGTCCTTTGAAAGTGCGTGCGGCAGCGGACTGCAAGGCAATGGTACAGGAGGGAACGGACAACCTGGCACGCCGCCCGGAACTTATACGATGACGATAAGTGCAACTGCAAATTCTCTTCCCACACAAACAGCGCAAATCCAATTGACGGTTAACTAGATGTTCTTTACTGCCTAATGCCCGCCACAGAGACACAGAGTCACAGAGAAAGACCCATAACATTTTTCTTTCTCTCTGTGACTCTGTGTCTCTGTGGTGGATGCTCGCGACATTCTTGTGCATTGTTCAGCTTTTCTGGTTATCTTGTTAGCTGCGCCCGAGAACAATATTGTGCGCGCTCTAACACATGCCTGATCAGAGTTATGACATCGTAATTATCGGTGGCGGAATCGTGGGTCTGGCTACGGCCTTGCAGTTTGGCCGCGCCTTTCCCAGGTTACGTTTGGCGTTGCTGGAGAAGGAAGACCGTGTCGCCAGTCATCAGAGCGGACACAACAGTGGCGTCATTCACTCCGGAATCTATTACAAACCGGGTTCGCTAAAAGCGAAGCTATGCGTGGAGGGCGCGGCCGCGATGATTGCGTTCTGCCGCGAACATACCATCCCGGTTGAGATCTGCGGCAAGATCATTGTTGCGACTAGTGCTGAAGAAATCCCACGCCTGAAGTCATTGCAGGAACGCGGCCAAGCCAATGGAATTGCCGGCCTGCGATTGTTAGACAAGACGCAAGCGCGGGAAATCGAGCCCCATTGCGGCGGCGCGGCTTGGCTGCAAGTGCCGGGCACTGGAATCACCGACTATGTAGCAGTCTGCCAAAAATATGCCGAGCTGATCGTGGGGCAAGGTGGAACAGTAAATACCAGCACGGAAGTCACGTCGATTGCCCGAAATAATGGTGAAACTATCGTTGAAACGTCGCGCGGATCGATTGCGACGAAATATTTGATCAACTGCGCTGGCCTGCACAGCGATCGTGTCAGCCGGATGGCGGGAGAAAAAACTGAAGTCACAATCGTGCCGTTTCGCGGTGAATATTACGATCTGGTAGCGGAACGGGAACATCTGGTTCGCGGGTTGATCTATCCTGTGCCTGATTTGCGCTTCCCATTCTTGGGCGTGCATTTTACTCGGCGAATTAGCGGCGGGGTGGATGCGGGACCGAATGCGGTGCTCGCATTCAAGCGAGAAGGCTATCGGCGAACCGATTTCAGCCTGCGCGATACAGCCACCACATTTGCGTATTCCGGATTCTGGCAGATGGCGGCCAAATACTGGCGCAGCGGCGCGGGAGAATTTTACCGTTCCTTTCATAAACCCGCGTTTGTGCGCGCGCTGCAAACTTTGCTGCCAGAAATCGTTGGCGCTGATCTGGTGGCAGACGGTTCGGGCGTGCGCGCAACTGCGGTTGCGCGGGATGGGTCACTGGTCGATGACTTCCAATTTTTGTGTTCGCACAACATGCTGCATGTCTGGAACGTTGTGTCGCCTGCTGCCACTGCTTCACTGCCGATTGGGCGCGAGATCGTGCGCATGGCGAAGGAAGGTTTTGGTTTGAATTGAAGCCACTGTTTTCCCTTTTCGGACCGCCGACTGAGGAAGGTATCCTTGTTTCCTGACGTATAAAGCAATATTAAAGCCTTAATAAACCAATAGCTTGAACCAGACACCTAGAGTCTAAGATTTACTTTTAATATATGGCACGAAAGTGCCATTTACCGTGTATAGTTATGAGAATAAAGTCTCGGTAAGACAGTCGCCGGGGTGGCGGCTGGTGTTAGGGTGGGCATTCTCCTCCATAAATTTGTGACCCGTCCTCATAGCTGTTTAACTTCTGTGGAAAAGCACCAAACTTTTACGGGATAGTCATATCTCGAAAGGTGTGGTCAAGAGGAAACAGTCTGGGGAAGTGCTCCAGGCACATGGTCTCTATCCTTATGGCACATGCTATTGCCTTACCCGAAGTTTCCAACGTGATTCGAGTGCTGGCCGCTGACGCTACCCGGATGAATAGCCAATTGTTGGCTGCAGCCCTGGAGCGCGACAAACGCTTTCAGGTTCTGGACCCGGTGTCGGACGCGCGCGGAATCATTGCTGCGGTTGCTAAAGAAAAGCCTGCAGTTGTGGTAATTAGCGCTGAACTTGACGACGAAAAAGGTAAGGGATTCGAGATAGCGCGCGAATTGCGGACTCTGCATGCCGACGCTCGCGTGGTGATGCTGCTCGATGCCTCGGAACGCAACCAGGTCGTGGAGGCGTTTCGCGCGGGCGCGCGCGGAGTTTTCTGCCGCAGCGAATCGCTGACGTCGCTGGCGAGGTGCATACAGTGTGTCAGCGACGGACAAATCTGGGCGAATAGCAGGGAACTGCGTTACTTGTTAGAAGCGCTGGGCGAAGCGTTGCCTCTGCGAGTGGTGGACACCCGCGGAGCTGCGTTGCTTTCGCGTCGTGAAGTTGAGGTTGTGCGTTGCGTTGCAGAGGGCTTGTCGAACCGCGAGATCGCACAACGACTCGGTCTTACCGAGCACACGGTTAAGAATTATTTGTTCCGCATATTTGACAAGCTTGGCGTTTCCAAGCGAGTTGAAGTCGTGCTCTACGCTTACAGCTTAGGCGGCATGTCCGCAGGCACGGAGTCTCACGACCGTGGCAACGGAAAAAAACTGTCTCCCATAGCAACAGACAAAGTGGTAGGCTCGCCTCCGCCGGTGTCGCAATTCCCGTCAACCTCACGCTTAGCCAAAGCGTAATCCGACACCATCCTTAAGACCGGTGCTTCGGTCGGTCCGCACGAGGGTGGAGGCTCGCGCCTACACGAGCGTAAACGTTCGCGCTGCACGAGCCGTGGACGCTTATGCCTACACAGTTGAATTGTGTCGCTGTATCCCTGGTTGACCAGATTCAAGGTAATTAATTCAGGCGTTGACGAGCTATGACCGTTCTACATCCTTCCGGGCTCGTACCGGCAATCCTATTCGTGGGCCGCTGATCGCCTTATCCAGAGAGTCTTGCCAATTCTTGAGCTTCATCGCAACCTGCTGCATGTAGGCCGCAGCTTCCGCGGGACTCAGAATCTCATGGTTGTTCTGTCCGTTAGAAGGGAGGGACGGTTGGCGGCTGGGCTGGTACGGCAAGTCGAAGCCGGACGTAATGCTGGATGAACCATCCGAGGTGAGTTTCGAAATATCGAGATCAGCGATCACTTCTTTTACAGCTTCGGAGTCGACGATTCTCTTCTGTAATGCGCAGGTCAAGGAAAGCGCATTGAAGCAGAAGTTGTTAATGTTTCGCGGTATGCCTTGGGTGAATCTGGCAATATCCTCGTAAACGTCGGGAGTGAAAAGAGGCGCACCTTCGTAGCCAGCAATGCGCAGCCGATGCTCAATGTAGTTCTTGATTTCTCCCGGAGACAAGGGCTCAAGCCCATGAACAATAGACACGCGTTGCCGAAGCTGCGCCAGGCCAGGACTAGCCAATTTATCTGCGAGCTCTGGCTGTCCCGCCAGAATGATGTGCATCAGTTTGGCTCGCGGAGTCTCGAAATCAGACAGCAGCCGAACCGTTTCCAGAACTGAGGGTTCGAGATTCTGCGCCTCGTCGATCACGACAATAAAGCGGTTGCCAGCGCGAGCTTCTTGAAGTAGACGCCGGTTGAATTCTTCATGCATGCGCACGAAGTCAGTACCGTCGGTCTCGTAGCCCAGTTCGTAGAGTAAAAAGCGCAAGAACTCGCGCGAAGTGCACTGGGTCTGGAACAGGAACGCGGTCCGCGCAGAACTGCGAAATTTCTCCAGCAGATGAAACAAAATGGTGGTTTTGCCCATGCCAGGCTTGGCGATGAGACCCAAAAATCCACGATTGGCTTCAATGCCGTAATAGAGGGAGGCTAGCGCTTCTCTATGAGCCGCGCTGAGGTATAGAAACCGTGGGTCCGGGGTTACACCGAAAGGCTGTTCCCGCAACCCGAAATACTTCTCATACATGCCGCTCTCCTGCTATTTTCAGCCGTGCGCACTAATAACTATGGCCCTGACGGTGGGATCGAGCCACGAATACGTATGTTGCGAACTTTTTGTCGTAGTTGAAAACAAAGAGCCCTTGGACGGGGAGCATCCACAACGGACCAGAGTAAGAACGTTCCATTTAATAATCTGCCTGAAAGGCCAGCGATGAACAAGAGGATAAAGTCATAGAGCCAAACGTCTCGGTTTTGCTAACCAGGTAAAGGTAAGCTTAAACTCGAACATTGATCTTGTCCTAGCTGATTTTACGGGAATTAAATTTCTAAGCCAATAACTTTTGCACAAAATCCGGGGCACAGAGTCCTATGCCTCCTTGTGGCGCTTGCCGATTCCGCGTAAACTTTCAGAGTCTTCCTCCTTAATCTGCGTATTAGATTGCTGGAATCCATCTCCAATTCGTGTCTCCGGACAAGGGTGCTGGTTGCAGATGCGGTCGCCATGAGTGGCCAACTCCTGGTGGACGCACTGCTTCTCACCAAGCGTTATGACGCGGTCGTGGCCACGACTCCGGAAGAAGTAGTTTTGTTGTTGGACCACGCCCGATTTGATGTGGTGTTGATCGCCACCAATTTTTCTCAGGACCCATTGGATGGGCTTCGCTTTGTGAATGAGATTCGCAGTCTCCATCGCGAAGTGAGCATCGTGGTTTTGCTCGACACGCTGGAGCGTAATCTAGTGGTAGAGGCCTTCCGCAGCGGCGCGCAGGGCATTTTTGCCCGGTCAGATTCGTTTCAGGCTCTATGCAAGTGCATTCTTTGTGTGAGTGAGGGGCAAGTCTGGGCCAGTTCTGTGGAAATTGGTTATGTGCTGGATGCGCTGGTCGAGCCGCTGCCGATTGAACCCCGCGCCTTGCCCAGTGCGCGTCCGCTCAGCAAACGGGAAGAAGAGATCGCGCACATGGTTGCGGAAGGGTTCAGCAATCGGCAGATTTCTGAGCGCCTGGATTTAAGTGAACACACCATAAAAAATTACCTCTTTCGCGTTTTTGAAAAACTTGGAGTCTCCACCCGAGTCGAGTTGACGCTCTATGCCCTCAAGCGCGGCAAAGTGCCGCGCACCCGTCCGGAAGCTGCGCCCAGGCTGGTAGCCAGCGAGAACTAGGTTCTGCAATAGTCCAGACGTGACACTAGTTTAGGCCTGACCCGGCGCGGCTCGCTGTCTTTGATATCTCAAGAATCTGCATCTCCGTCGCTATTTGCTATACCCCCGACCTGTGCTAGTTATCCTCTCAGCCGTTCACGGTCGGTTGCAATGTCCTTCCATACCGCCATGTCCGAGGATGTCGTGGTGCGGTCAGTACGCAGGAGCGTAATTACTCTCGCGTGCTTGCTGCTTGTCCTGTTCACTCGGTCCGAGCAGCCTCCTCGGAGAAATCCGGACCGAATGAGAGCAATTCCTCCTTTAGTGCTCTGGGCGTGGGAAAGGCCGGAGGATCTGCGCTTCATTAACCCTGAAGAGACAGCAGTTGCATTCCTGGCAGACACGATTCGTCTTGACCTCGAGCGGGCGATCGTCCGGCCGCGGATGCAACCACTCCTGGTTCCGGAGAGAACCAAGCTTATAGCGGTTGTTCGCATTGAGGCCGACCCGGGCGCCGCATTCGGCTATGGTCAGATCATGGATGCGGCTACTGCGATTGTAAGCCGCGCGTCGTTGCCACGCGTGGTCGCAGTGCAGATAGATTTTGACGCAACCCGCTCGCAGAGAGCGTTCTATCGCTCGCTTCTTTTTGAGATTCGTCAACGGCTGGGGCCGGAGGTTCCGATCTCAATCACCGCGCTCGCATCCTGGTGTTTAGATGACAACTGGATCTCGACACTCCCTATTGATGAGGCAGTTCCCATGCTGTTCCGAATGGGTGCTGGCACAACCGACGTGGTTGGGCGGCTAACCTCGGGCCGTGACTTTCACGCGCCAGTTTGCCAGGGCAGCCTCGGCATTTCCACGGATGAGCGCTGGGGATCGCTGCCCAGTGGGCGGCGGCTATACGTCTTTCCCTCTCACCGTTGGACTACGCAAGCGGAATTGGCGTTCTTGGCGGAGGTGCATCCATGGCGTTAAAGGCTGTGCGAGGTCCGCTGGTGGTATTCGGGATTCTGATATTCCTTGCCACTCCTAGTGCCATCTACAGTTGTGGGCCATTTCTGGAATCGGCGATTTTCTCCTTTGAAGATCGTCCCGACGGATCAGAAGAGACCTTCGCCGCGGGCAAGCTCGGTATTGTCCAGCCCGGCTTTCAGCAAGCCTATTTGGTGGTGGCGTTTCGCTATCTTTCCGGATTGAAACTGACAGCCGAGCAGCAAAAAGCGGCGCTCGACGTGTGGAACCGCAGCGTAGTTCCCGAGCACGTCCCCGAGGACGACGCAATAGGACGCTGGAGCGCGGCTCGCAGCAAGATTCCAAGTGTTCCGCCCGCGCCGGCAATCTCACCCTACGCCGTGGTCTCGAAAGACCAGCCCTATTTCCAGTACTTGAACTGTCCGGGAGACGCTTTTCAGAACGCGATCAGTACACTCGACGATCGAGCTGCCAAGTTCGGCCCTAGCAATGGCGATCTGCGGGAGTGGGTCTCCGGTGAGGACCAAGTGTTCGCCAATTGCGGAGGGGAAGCGCATGTGATTCCCGCCACTCTCAATTCCGGAAGCGCCCTGTTGCGTGCCGATCGAATTTATCAAATCGCTGCAGCTCATTTTTACGCCCGCGATTTCGATGAGGCAGTTACCCAATTCGATTCCATCGCAAAAGATCGCTCCTCCCCGTGGTCTGGGATCAGTTCTTACTTGGCAGCCCGCGCCCTGGTGAGGAAAGCCACTCTCGACCATAAGGAGAACGAACAGTTCGATCGCAAAGCCATGTCAGAAGCGCAAAAGCGCCTCGAAACCATGGTTGCCGATCCACAGTCCGCCTCAGTTCACGAAGCTGCGGTTAAGTTGCTTAACTTCGTTCGCTTTCGAACGGAACCGGAAAAGCGTGTTGCCGAACTCGATCGCGCAATTCTGCAAGCTAACCTAGGAGCGAACTTCAAGCAGAATTTCTGGGATTACGTGCTGCTGCTATCGCGTGGCGAGCAGGGCGAGGATCCCAGCGATTGGCTGCAGACCTTCCATGGAATGCGCAGCAATTATGCCGCTGCCAGCCGAGAGCAAGCCGGCAAGCACGCAATCGATCAATGGCAGGAAACGAAATCGTTGCCCTGGCTGGTCGCCGCTCTGGCAGCCAGTGACTCTCATACTCCAAGTGCACCATTGCTGCTGACCGCTGCCACAGATGTTCCCAGTTCTTCGCCGGGTTATTTGACTGTTCGCTACTACGCGCTGCATCTGATGATTGGTGCAGGGCGATCGGACACTGCGCGCCGGGAATTGGATAACCTGCTCAACAGCTCCGAGTTCACGCTGGGATCGAGAAATTTGTTAAATGAAGAACGCCTGAAAATCACAACCAGTCTCGAAGACTTTTTGCGACATGCTCCGGAATCCCCGGTTCCTGCGGAAGTTGATATGAACACCGGCGAGGAGATCCCCGGTAGTTCCAATGAAAATTATCCCACCGACCCTCTGTTCAATCGTTATGCTGCCGAAGTATTGGTGAAGCGTTTGCCGCTCAGGTTATTGGCTCAGGCGGCAGAGGCTCCGGTTTTACCGAAACATCTTCGTCGAGAAATAGCTCGCGGTGCTTGGACTCGTTCGATCTTGATAGGTGACTCGGATTCCGCTGAGAAACTGCAGACAGTTCTCCAAGACGTCGATGCGCCGCTCTGGAAAACCATGGAACCATTTCGGTTGGCCACGAATCCCGTCGATAAGCACTTTGTGGCTGTCTTTATCATCCTCAACAATCCAGGGATGAGACCGTCCATCAGGGAAAGTTCGCTGCGGAGAGCAACGCTCGGCGAAGTGGATAACTACCGTGATAATTGGTGGTGCGCGAACATGAATGGCGGGCCGAACTGGGGTCAGAGTTACGAGGGATACAACCAGGACTTTAATCTGAAGTTTGTGGACCGCGATCCTGACTTTCCGTTTCCGGGGTGGTTGACGGAGGCTGAAAAGTCGGCAGCGACGTCGCAGTGGCGGAAGCTGTCGAGCATTGGCACCGCTCCAAACTATCTAACCAGCGAAGTGCTGGCCTATGCCAAGCAACACTCGCAAGATCCTCTTGTTCCCCAGGCCCTCCATCTCGCCGTACGTTCCACCCGCTTCGGTTGCACTAATGTTGAGACTACCAAGCTTTCGAAGGCCGCTTTCGATTTCTTGCACGAGCACTATCCGCAGAGCGAGTGGTCTGCCAAGACCAAGTATTACTACTGACACGCAGCTCCGGGGCTCGAAGGTTTCGGAGGGTATGGGCTCGCGGTGGGGCGACGGTGGCGTACTTCCGGACCAGTTCTTTAAGGCAGCCTGAAACTCACGGTGATTTGAGTCTGGAATTCTTCGGGAGAGCCATTCCGTAGAAGAGGCTTAAAGCGCCATTGCCGCACGGCGTCCGTTGCTGCGGCTGCCAGTTGGGGATCACCGCTCATCGTGCTGACCTTCTCGACTGCTCCGTCCTTGCCAACCAAGGCTTCCAGAACCACGGGGCCCTGGATGTGCTGCTCCCTGGCAGCTTCAGGATATTCCGGCTCGACACGCTGCACCAGATAACGGTCCGCGACTTTAGATGGAACTGTGATCGGCTGGTTGGTAGAAGCGGTTGCGGAGTCGGCCGGGCTGTGCGGAGGCGTCTGAAAAATTACTTTCCCTTTTTCATAAACAACCAGACCGCCGACTGGAGGAGCAGCGGTTTCGCTCGGTTGCGAAGACGTCGGACCTTTAGGAGAAGCCGCTGCTGCAGATTGATCCGGGACAGGAACCGCGGCGGGTGAATTTACCGAGTTGTTTTCGGGTAACTTCGCTTGTGCTGGTTGCGACGGCACACTCTGCGCTGTTTTTGCTTTAGGTCCACGTGAAGCTCGTGGGTTTCGCACGTACCCCAACATCCAACCCAGGAACAAGGCCATCGCAATTACAGCGAGGGTTAAGACGCCCATCCAAGGGTCGCGGCGCGGCGTCTTGGTGTCCGCTGTCGGTTCTGGGGATGATTCTGAGAGAACAAGAGAAGCTTCATGCTGTTCGGCAAGGAGCCGATTCAGATCAACTGCGGAAGTGTCAGCCTGCGGAGCAAGGAGTTCTGAATCACGCACGTCCGCCTCAGCGAGGTTCGAATCATGAATGCTTGCACCATCGATCTGTGCAGAGAGGGTCTGCAAATGATCAACCTCGTCAACTTGGTCAACGCCAGCGGAATTTTCTGTTTGTGATGGAGACGGGAAGACCGGCATGGCCAGGACGTCATCCGCACGATTTACGTTGTTCACAATGCTGCGGGAAAGCGCTTCCAGGGTTTGAATCTCGCGATCAGTAAAAGCATTGGGACGCGGGGAAAAAATCTCAAATACCCCAAGCAGTTCATTCTCCCTTACGACAGGAAAGACGAGTATGGAACGCACGCCCAAGTCACGGCAAACCTCGGCATCCACTCGGGAATCAGTTTCCGTGTCGTCGCAACGCTGCCACTTTTTGCTCTGCACACAAGCGCCGGAGAGTCCGGCATGCACGTTGAGATGAACTCCCAGGTCAGGCGCGTTGGAACCCGTAGTGGCCCGGCATACGATTTCGTCGCCCCGCGCCAAAGCGATGGCTGCCGCCGTCGCGCCGGTAGCCAGGCGAGCATGCTCAACAATTTCGTTTAGAACCAAGTCCAGTGCCAGATCAGCCGACAGGGCTCCGCCACCGTGCGCAGACAGAGCATTGGCCAACTCCCTCAGAGCAACGCCGTCCGCCAGTTCGCTGTCTGCCGTCGCTCCAACCGGGTTTAGACCAAGCGAAGTCGGACCTTCGTCCGCTGTGGGAGGATCGAAGGGTTCGGGCCGAGACATTGGACGATAAGCCATTTAAACAGTCCTGGCGACCGGACCTGGGACCCTCAGTCTCGGCTACCTGCAATCAGTTTAGACCTTGAAGCGGAGTTTCCCGCGAAAAAAGCAAGCTGTCAACCCCAAATCGATCATTGCAGCTGTCAATTGTCCGTCACACCGACAGAGCTTGGAGTTCATGTTGTACCCAGGGTCCCGGGGAAAATTCCTACAGTTCCCGGGATGACGCTGGCGTGCAAGCGACTGGCTGCTGCAACAGTTATCTGGCGATCTGGACCGGTCTTTGGTAAACAAGTACGTTCTGCGTCACGAAATGGTCACGTCGAAAGTCATTTCGGAGACAACCGAGCATTTTCTCTTGCCATCGAAGTCACTGACCTTCCATCAGGAGCCGATCCTATGTTTAAACTCTTCCCAATCCTTTGCTTCGGCGCAGCCTTGAGCGCAGCCTTCGCTTCTGCGCAAGTTTTACCGTCGAGCGATTCACAATCCAATCTTCCCGGCAGCGGCCCAGTGGCTTACGTTTATGTAGCCAGCTATCCCGGAAACAAAGAACCGAGCGTTATCGTCGGGTATTCTGCAAGCTCGAAGGGCGCGCTCACGCGCATCCCTGGCTCACCCTTCCACCAGAACGTAGGTTCCATGGCGGTGAACGGAAAATACCTCATGGCTGTTACCAATTCGAATCCTCCGGATATTGACACTTTGAAGATCGGATCGAACGGCGCATTGACCTATGTAACTTCAACCCCGTGCGCTCAGACGAGTAACGGGTGCCTGAACGCAGGCAACTTGTTCTTCGACCATACCGGCAGCGATCTTTACGTGATGGAGGTCGACGACGACGACAATGACAACACAGCGTCTTTCGCCGTGGATGAATCTTCGGGAGCCCTCAACTATCTGGGTGACACCATCAGCGGTGCATTTCCCGGTGATTACACGGCCACATTTTTTATCGGCGATAACATCTATGCATATTCTGCCGATCAGTCTGGCTGTATGTACCCCGCAATCTATGGGTACCAGCGTGAGAACAGCGGGTTGCTGAACTCTATCGGCGACTACTTCAACCCCAACAGCCCCACTCCGCCGCCGGGAGTAAGAACTTACTATCCCGACCTGGCCGTCGCCGATCCCACCAATCATCTGGCGATCCTCGAGCAACCCGCCAACCCGCCGGGCTGCGCGAACGGCCCCGTGCAATTGGCTACCTATACGGTAAAGTCAAACGGCAACATCCATACGAAAAGTACCTATAAGGATATGCCCGCGACTTTGATAGCGAGCCCTTTTGACATGAAGATGTCGCCTTCGGGCAAACTGCTCGCTGTCGCCGGTCAAGAAGGTCTACAGGTCTTCCACTTCAACGGTGCAAATCCCGTCACCCATTACACGGGCCTGCTTACCAAAGAACCAATCAGCCAGATGTTCTGGGATAACGACAACCACCTCTATGCCATCACCAACACAGAGTTATTCGTCTTCACCATCACTCCTACCACGCACCAGAAGGCGCAAGGATCGCCCTACGCCATCCCCGGCGCGCAAGACATCATCGTTCAGCCTTTGAAATAGATTTCTTGTTGAACGGAACGAAGGCTTCCACAAGGAGCCTCTTTCGCCAACCTCGCCGTGAAATGGAAGGCATTCATGCGGTGGCCATACCGGTAGGGGATTTGGGAAAAAGATTGACCGCGTTGCTCTTCGAAATCCGTTCTGATTTCTGCGTGATTGTTTGCATATGACAATTGACACCGCGGGTGGGCTGCCGTATCGTTTTGCGGAACTAGAAAGCTGAAATCGGAAACGTTTTTTGCGTTTCGAAAGGGAAGGACTGTCGTGATCGATGATGTGAAGAAGGACATGGTTTCGCGGCGTGGATTCCTTGGAATGGGATCGGCGGCACTAGCGGCTGCCGGGATGCTATCGGCGGCGGAAGCAGCGGGACAAGTACAGCAACCGTATCCCGGTAAGGAAGATCGAGACGCCAAACCGTACCCGACTAAGGACGATCGAAGCGCCAGCGAACCTGGTCCCACCAATCCCTCGCTGGACACCCAAAATCCCGATTCTTTCCTTCCACCGCCCACCGACGCAGGCGGCGTACAGACGTTCAAATACCCTTTCTCGCTCTCTCACAAACGAATGCAAGAGGGCGGATGGTCGCGCGAAGTCACAGTGCGGGAGCTCGCCGTTTCCAAGTCAATCGCCGGTGTGGACATGAGATTGACGGCAGGAGGCATTCGAGAACTGCACTGGCACACAGCCGCCGAGTGGGCCTTAATGCTCTACGGAAACGCGCGCATCACCGCGATTGATTCGGACGGCAAAAGCTTCGTCAGTGACGTCGCGGAAGGCGATCTCTGGTATTTTCCTACCGGCATTCCGCATTCCATTCAAGGCCTGAATCCCGACGGTTGTGAATTCCTCCTGGTGTTTGACGATGGAAATTTCTCGGAATACGAAACCGTACTGCTCACTGATTGGATGGCGCACACACCCCATGACGTGCTATCAAAAAATTTCGGCGTAAGTGAGCAGGCAATGGCAAAAATGCCCAGGAAAGAGAAGTTTATTTTTCAGGCTGCAGTTCCCGGCCCGCTAGCTGTGGACCAGAAGGCAGCCGCCGGTTCGCTGGGCCAGTCGCCGCAGGATTTCGCTTTTCGTACCGCCCAGCTACCGGTCACCAAGCGCACCAAGGGGGGCGAGGTACGCATTATCGATTCGACTAAGTTCAAAGTCTCCACCACGATTGCGGCGGCGATAGTAACTGTCCACCCCGGAGGCATACGCGAACTGCACTGGCATCAAAATGCCGACGAATGGCAGTACTACATCAGCGGTACGGGAAAAATGACCGTGTTCGCCACCGGAGGCCGCGCCCGCACCATGGACTTTCAAGCCGGAGACGTTGGCTATGTTCAGAAGACGCTGCCCCACTACATCCAGAATACCGGCGACACCGACCTGAAATTTCTTGAGATGTTCAAGAGCAACGTCTACCAGGACCTTGCGCTCTCCGAATGGCTCACCCACACACCACCCGACCTGGTCATGGCCCATCTGGGCATTGATAAGGCGACGCTCGACGCCATGCCGAAGGACGAAGTCGTAGTGATGCCAAAATAGGGCCGCGCACTCTGCTAGCGTCAGAAATCCTTCACGAAGAGATTTACTCCAAAACACGGGCCTATTCGACTCGGCGCACAACGGCTTGGTTGTAGGTGACGAAACCAGGCATCTCTGACAATGTCGGCGCGTGTCAAGCCCTTTTCGAGCACACGGCTGCATGCACTCAAAGAAGAGCGCACGCCTCCGCGTCTTCAGCAACCTCTCGCCGGCGCGAATGCCTTGCCAATTCACCGGACTCAAGCGAGGCCCTTTCCCCAAAATATCGCGCCAAATCACTGCCTGCGTACTCGCGCGACAAAAGGATGGGACTAGCTTGACTATCCTATTGATCTGCGAGAAGCTATCGCCAATTGGCGTGCTGTCACGCGGTGGCCCGCAGCTCCGGAGGGGATGTGAGTTCGGCAATCTCTTCGCTTATTGTCGCAGCCGAACGAGGAGACGGCCAGGCTGCGGAAGCATTATTTGCTGCCCTCTACGCCGAGTTACATCGGCTGGCCAAGCGTCAGCTCGCCCGCCAGGGTTTACAGGTGAGTCTCGGTGCCACGACCCTGCTGCACGAAGCCTACCTGGACATGGCTGCGCGCGACGGCCCATCGTTTCCCGACCGGGCACGATTCATGGGATATGCGGCTCGAGTGATGCGGGGACTGATCATCGATCACGCCCGAGAACAGCACGCTCAGAAGCGCGGCGGCCTCTTTGAGATTACCTCCCTCGACACTGATGCGATGGAGAATGCGGTAGACCACAAAGAGCTTGTCCAAATCAGCGAAACCTTGGACGAGCTTGGCAAAGTGGAGCCTGCCCTCGCCGCGATCGTCGATTTGAAGTTCTTCTGCGGCTTCTCGTTCGTGGAAATCGCCGCCATGCAGGACGTCTCGGAGAGAACAGTGCAACGCAATTGGGAAAAAGCTCGTATTTATCTTCACCAAAAAATTCGCGCGGATTTGGAGGTCTGAGGAACCGCGATGCGCACCCTCAATCCCGAACGCTGGCAGATTATAAGTCCATATCTGGACCAAGCGCTCGCCATGACCGACGACGCGCAAGCCCTATGGCTGTCGTCGCTCAGACAGCAGAATCCTGGATTAGCCGCAGAGTTGGCAGCATTACTGGACGAACACCGCATGCTGGCACAGGAAGGCTTTCTGGAGAAAGGTTCGCCCCTGTGGTCGAGTGCACCGGGCCTTGCGGGCCAAACCATTGGCCCTTACACGCTGATCTCGCAGATTGGCCAAGGTGGAATGGGAAGCGTCTGGCTCGCTCAACGCAGTGATGGCAGGTTCGAGCGGCGTGTGGCTGTGAAGTTTGTCAACTTGGCCCTGGCGGGGAAAGGTGGAGAAGAACGCTTTAAACGAGAGGGCAGCATTCTCGGGCGGTTGGCGCACGAACACATCGCGGAGCTGGTGGATGCGGGTGTCTCTGCAGCTGGGCAGGCATATTTGGTCTTGGAATATGTCCAGGGCGACCACATCGATCAGTATTGTGACCAGCACAAGCTCGACCTCGATGCACGCATTCGCCTGTTTCTGGATGTGCTTGCGGCAGTAGCGCACGCCCATGCGAATCTGATCGTCCATCGCGATATCAAACCTTCGAATGTGTTTGTCACTACCCGCGGTGAAGTCAAGCTGCTGGACTTCGGGATTGCCAAACTCCTGGAGGGCGAAGGCCAAACGGGTGCCGCAACTTTGCTCACTCGCGATTCCGGGTCGGCCCTTACTCCCCAGTACGCTGCGCCCGAGCAACTCACCGGCGGTCCAGTTACGACGGCTACGGATGTTTACGCATTAGGCGTGTTGTTCTACGTGCTATTGTCTGGCCAACATCCCGCCGGCTCAGGATCGCAATCTCCCGCGGAACTGATAAAGGCTGTGCTCGAGATTGAGCCGCCGCGCGCTTCGGACGCGATTCCTGCGGAAAACAGCAATCTCATCGCTGAAAGACGGGCCACCACCCCAGATAAACTGCGCCGCGAACTTCGTGGAGATTTGGACACGATTGTTGGCAAAGCTTTGAAGAAGAATCCGCAGGAGCGGTACGCCTCAGTCGGGGGTTTTGCCAACGATCTTCAGCGTTATCTGAAGCACGAACCAATTGGCGCGCGACCCGACACCCTTGCCTATCGCACCGCCAAATTCCTGCGCCGAAACCGCACGGTGGTGACGCTAACCGCCACTGCTATCGTGCTTGTGATTGGCAGCCTTTCCGCGGGACTGCTGGTTGCAAATCACGAGCGCAAGGTAGCCGAACGACGATTTGCCCAGGTGCGAAAATTAGCCAATAAATTCATCGCACTCGATCAAGACATCAGAGGTGTGCCGGGTTCGACGAAGGTCAGAATGGAGATGGTTACCGATTCGCTGGAATATCTGACTTCGCTGGGTAGCGATGTTTCCGACGACAAGGATTTAGCGCTCGAAACCGCCTACGCCTACGTGCGCGTGGCACACGTGCAAGGAGATCCAACTTCGCCTAACCTCGGCCAGTTCGCCGAAGCAGAAGCAAGCCTTGACAAAGCGGAGAACTTCGTCGATTCCGTACTCAGAGTCGATCCCAGCAACAGAAGAGGATTGTTTATCGCGGCGACAATTGCCCACGATCGCATGGTTTTGGCCGACGAGCAGAATCGCAAAGAGGAAATGATGTCTTGGGCCGCTAAGGCCTCTGCGCGAGTCGAGCGCTTCATGAATCTCGGCAACGTCGATCCGAAAGATGTTTACAGCATGGGATATTTTGAGTCAAACATCGCTTACAGCGCCGGAGATGCCAGACATTTCGCGGATGCGTTACGAGCCGGTCAGCGCGCACTGGATATTATCGAACCGGTTGCATCCGCCCATCGACTGCGGGGTAGCATCCTTGACGCGCTGACCATCGCGCGCTGGCAGTCTGGAGATCTGGACGGAGCGTTACAGACTGCTCAACAGGCGATTCAACTCCAGGAGACGCAAGCCGCCAGCGGGCACGCATCCCTGCGTATCAATCTGGCCAACACTTTGTACACCGAGGCAATGATTCTGGGAAAGCAGGATGCGGAACCGAGCCTCGGCCGCAGTCGAGATGCGCTTGCCGTCTTGCAACGAGGGCTAGACATCGGTGAAGAACTGGCGAAAATTGACCCTATCGATTATATGAGCCGCCGTTCGGTTGCAACCACCGGGCTGGAAATCGGTAATATTCTCCGCCACAACGAACCGCAGAAAGCTCTGATGGCCTATGACCACGCTCTCGCCCGCATACGAGAGGCGAAAACCAATGTCAGCACGCAGCTCACTGCAGCGGACTTGCTGGCTGGCTCTTCTTACGCCCTGCGCTGGCTGGGCCGGGACGAGGAAGCCAGACGACGTATAGAGGAAGCGTTTCAGCTTCTGCGTGATGCTCACCAGTATCCTGCCGATACCGTCGAACCGATGAGTAGATCCGATCACGTCATCAGAGCAGAGGCCGACGACTATGCCGAAACCGGACAACTCGACAAGGCCATTGAAGCCTACCGGGCACTGCTCGACAAACTGATGGCGTGGAAGCCCGACCTGCAAAACGATCTGCGAGATGCAACCTGCATCTCCCGTACTTGGACTGCCCTTGCCAACCTCCTCCGCCGAATCGGCCGTACCGAGGAAGCGGACCGCCTTGAAGCGCAGCGAACAGAACTCTGGAATCAGTGGAATGCCAAGCTTCCCAATGCTCAATTTCTGCTTCGCCAATCCTTAAGCCAGATCACCCCTGGTGCTCATTTGCGGCTCTCCGAAACGCTGGGGAAAAAAGGCCCTAATCAAGCTCTTCGATAACGTTGCTTCCGTCGGGGCCTCGCCTCCATTTTTTTTCCTCTTTCCTGTCGTCTTTTCCCCGCCATTTGCGATTCCTTATCTAGAGGCCAAGAACGGTCGATGTTCTCCCGGTTCCATAAGGTCTCTAAATTCGGTCGGGGAGGGTCTCTATGAGCAACACTCTAAAATCGCTGCGTGCCTGCGTCGTGATCGTTCTGTTTTGCTCTCTTGTAGGCGCTCAGTCCACGAACCCTCACCGCGTCACGAAATGAGATGAGCGATAGCAGATTTCTATGTTCGGGGACGGTGCAGCCGTCCCCGAACCAACGGCTTGCTGTTCTCGTGACCCCAGAACCTTTTCGGCACCACTGTCGTCTTTTGCTATCCGTTTCCGATTTCGTAACTAGAGGGGGAATTAGTCACGTGTGAGGAGGAGGATGGCATGCAAAAGCAACTCTGGAAAGCCGTGGGATTTCTGGCGGCACTACTGGCAACCTCAACCGCCTTGGGCCAAATCACCCAAGTCAACACAATCGCGGATATCCCATTCGCATTCACGGTGGCAAACCACACACTCCCAGCGGGACGCTACACCGTCACCCGCTTGGGCGAGACGACTCTCCGGATATCCAGTCCCCATAACCAAGGCACCGTCGTGCTGACTCACGCGGTAGAAGGTAAGGCGCCCGACAGTAAGGGCAAAATGGTCTTCCATCGCTACGGCGAATCCTATTTTCTCTCTGAGGTGTGGGTTGTGGGCAGTGGGATGGGCCGCAAAGTTTTCCAGTCTCGCGCCGAAGAGGAACTGGATGTAAAAGGAGCCGAGATGCAGATCGCAGTTTTGCAAATCACCCGATAGCCAACCGGTAACGAGGAATCTACAGTTGTCAGAAATCTAAGAAAAGGAGGTAGTTTATGGCTGCTAATCCGAGTATCGGCAACCTCAACTTGAGCATGAATGCAACGCAAACCCAGAATGTCGTTAGGGAGGAAAGGGCAACTGAAAGCTGTACGCCACTCACCCTGAAACAGAGGCTCGGAAAGCTGCTGTGCGAAATATTCGAAGGACACGAAGAATACCTTGGGGTCACTCCGGATTAGCACCCCTGCCTCCAGCCAGCTAGGGACGAGGGACAGAAAGCGATAAGGGGAGGCGCGTTCTACTAATCCGAGTATCGGCAACCTCAGGCTGCTGTTCTCGTGCCCCATGAATATTTTCGGCATCCTGTCGTCTTTTGCCATCCATTTCCGATTTCATAATTAGAGACAGCAAACCAGGTCACTAATCTTGAGTCGATTTTTGGAAAAACGGGAGTTTTTCAATGGCCACGTGATTTCTCGCCAACCGCGGTGCGAGACCCCGCCAGCCCACCCGCCTTCATTGACTTGCCCTCCCTGCAGTCCTAGGATTTCAGCCCAATGATCGGCCAAACTATCTCGCACTATCGCATTGTCGAGAAACTCGGCGGTGGCGGGATGGGTGTGGTCTATAAGGCCGAGGACGTAAAGCTGCACCGCTTTGTCGCCTTGAAGTTCCTGCCTAACGAGATCGCCAAAGATGCACAAGCTCTGGCCCGCTTCCAGCGTGAGGCGCAGGCCGCATCCGCCCTCAATCATCCCAACATCTGTATGGTCTTCGAGATTGACGAGCGCGAAGGTCAGCCCTTCATCGTGATGGAGTATCTCGACGGCATGACGCTGAAGCATCGCATCGGCGGGCGTCCCATGGAAACCGAAATGATTCTGTCTCTGGCGATCGAGATTGCCGACGCGCTCGACGCAGCCCACGCCGAAGGCATAATCCACCGCGACATCAAACCTGCCAACATCTTTGTGACCAAGCGGGGACACGCTAAGATTCTGGACTTCGGGCTGGCCACGGTCAGTCTGGCAGGCAGCTCTTCAAGCAAGATAGCCTCTCTGAACACGCAGACGGTGCACGCGGAGCATCTGACCAGTCCCGGCACGATGGTGGGGACAGTGGCGTATATGTCGCCGGAGCAGGTGCGGGCGAAAGAGTTGGATGCGCGGACCGACCTGTTCTCGTTTGGGTCAGTGCTGTATGAGATGGCGACGGGCGATTTGCCGTTTCATGGAGAAAGCTCGGCGGTCATTTGCGAAGCCATCATGAACCGCGCCCCAGTGGCTGTGGTGCGGTTGAATCGCGACGTTCCACCGAAGCTGGAAGACATCATCAACAAGGCACTGGAGAAAGATCGCAATTTGCGCTACCAGCACGCTTTGGAGATGCGAGCCGACCTGCAACGGCTGAAGCGAGACACAGAGACAGGACGATTTGCAGCTGCCAGTTCTGGTTCGGTGGCGGTGGCGCAGGAAGGCAGTTCTCCTGTCGCGCAACCGCCTTTGCCAGCATCCGTCTCTTCCCCAGCAGTTGCTCCATCTCCGTCATCGGGTGCCGTGGAGGTTGCCGAAGCTTGTGTGGTTCGGCGGGGGAGACTATGGAAGATTGTAACTCTCGTCCTGCTGGCCGGCTTGTTCATCGCCATCGCGGCTGGAATCTGGTATTGGCGCTCGAAGACTTCGCAGATCGACTCCATTGCTGTGTTGCCGTTCGTTAATACCAGTGGCGATCCGAATAACGACTACCTCAGTGACGGCATCTCGGAAGGAGTCATGCACAGCCTGTCCCAATTGCCTCAGCTTCGCGTGATGGCTCGAACCTCAAGTTTTCACTATAGGGGCGCTGATATTGATCCACAGAAGGTAGGGCGTGATTTGAAGGTGCATGCAGTCCTGACAGGGACGCTGGCGAAACACGGTGATGTTCTAAGCATTGAAGCAGAATTGGTAGACGCGACGAATGGCGCAGAACTTTGGGGTGAAAAGTTCGATAGGCAAGTCTCAGACGTAAGCACGATTGAGGAGCAAATTGCGAACGACATTTCGGACGGGCTTCGGTTGCGTTTGTCCGGAGAGGAAAAAAGACGACTCACAAGAGGTTCGACGCGGAATGCGGAAGCCTACCAGCTATATCTCAATGGCAGATTCTACTGGAACAAAAGAACTGAAGAAGGACTGAACAAGGCCATCGAGTATTTCAAGCGGTCGATCGAAAAAGACCCGAATTACGCACTGGCCTATGTTGGATTGGCGGATGCTTATCTCGTGCTCCCTGAGTATGGGAGAATGGCGCCATCAGTGGCAGCACCACGAACGAAAGAGGCCCTGACGAAGGCTTTGGAAATTGACCCAGACCTGGCGGAGGCCCATGCGTCTCTGGGGCTGATGAAGCAAACTTTCGAGTGGGACTGGGCTGGGGCAGAAATAGAATATCGACGGGCCACCGAACTGAGTCCCAACTATCCGACTGCCCACCACTGGTACGGGCTTTTCTTGTGCGAGATAAAACGAAATGACGAGGCTATAAGGGAAGGCAGACTGGCGCAAACGCTTGATCCTCTGTCTCCAATTATTAACACTTCGCTGGGCGTGACCTTAATGAGTGCGGGCGAACACGGAAGTGGTTTCGAACTGCTGAAACGAACTTTCGACTTGGCGCCGACTTTTCCGGAACCGCATCTTTGGGTATCGAAAGCATATGGGAGCCGAGGGCTTTACTCACAAGCGATGAGTGAAGCACAGCAAGCAGCGTCGTTTTCTGGTGGCGCCCCGAGATACGTTGCCGGAGTAGGAGATGCTCTGGCGGCCGCCGGCAAAAGAGGGGAAGCCCACCACATCATCGATGAGTTGGTTCGATCGTCAAAGAGCGGTAACGTCTCACCCCTTTACATCGCGGAAGTTTACAGCACGCTAGGAGAACGAGATCAAGCATTTGAATGGCTGGAGAAGGCTTATCAATCGCGCGACGATGAACTCGGTTGGATCCTGATTGATCCATCTTTAGACAACATCCGCTCCGACCCACGCTACGCCGACCTGCTGCGTCGGATGGGCTTGCCGCAGTGAGCAGATCCCCCATCTTGAAGCAAGCCAAAGCGGAGTACGCGAAGCTGCAATAACCAAGGGCACACTGATCCGACTCGGTTGTCAGCGGAAGATTTCCTAACTTCTGTTACCAGGCGTGGGTGTTGAAAAAGTCCCTCAACGGAACGCCTTTTCATTTGTGAGCATGTCGTTGCTGGTTTTTTTGTCTCCGTTCGACTAAGTGGTGGCCGACAGAACCGGTGTTGTCGGCTGACTGAGGAAGCGCACCAGTCGCTTGATGTTCTGAGCTACCGCTGCCAGGAAGAACTGCTCGCGCACGAACCTGAGTCTCCGCAGACGCAAGCGCCGCAATCCGATCTGATTCTTCAGTTCCGCGAACAAGGCTTCCACCTTCTTTCTTTGCCGCTGTGCTTGGGCGAACTCTGGCGTGTTGACCAACTCCCGCGCACGTTGTCGGGCGGGTTCGTTCTGGTGGATGATAAGGCCCCGGAAGGCAGCACTGGTGCATTGTGGCCGGAGCGAGCACGGGCCACACTTTTTTCGTGTCCCGATATAGTTGAAGGCTCGATTGCGATAAACTCGGCCACCGTAGTTGAGGAACTGGCCAGCAGGACAGATATAGCGATTGTTTTCCGGTTCGTACGTGAAACGCTCGGGGCCAAAGAATGGGCTTCTCTTGCGATGGATACTGTCACGGGTTCGCATGTAGGGAGTGATGCTGCGATCCGCCAACCATTGCAAGAACTCCCCGTTCCCGTAGGTCGTATCGGCCGCCACCGATTCCGGCTCTCGTCCTTGCCATTGCGTGAAACGAGTAAGCATGTCCTGGGCGGCCACGGTTTCCTGACTCATCCGTGCGGCCGTGGCTTGCACGCCCACGATCACGCAGCTGTGATTGTCCACCAGATAGTTGTCGTAGTATCCCAGCCGCGCCGGTGTGCCGCCCTTGGTCGCGTAGGTGGAATCGGGATCGGTGGTCGATACCTGATCCTGTTCATGCACCGGCTCTTCCACCGGATTCTGCTCTTCCACTTCCCGCAGATACTGCCGCACGGTGTGATGAACTTGCGCCGCTTCCGCTAACTGCTCGCGTGGAATCCGGCTCTCCTTCGCCGCATTCGCCTCTACGAAACTGCCATCGACCGACAGATGCTTGCCCCGCACCAATCCCACTTCCACACACTGCTTCACGATCTGCTCAAACAACTCCTCAAACAGCTTCGATTCCTGAAACCGTCCATGCCGATTTTTCGAGAATGTGGAGTGATGCGGAATCTCCTGATCGAAACCGAGGCCGGTGAACCAGCGCCACGCCAAATGCATGCGCAGTTCCTCCACCAGTTTGCGCTCGCTGGTGATGCCATACAAATAGCCAATCAGCAGGATGCGCAGCAGAAGTTCGGGATCGATGGACGGTCGGCCCGTCTCGCTGTAACTCTGTTTCAGCGTCTCCCGCACGAAGGCAAAGCTGATGTGCTTATCGATGAGTCGCAGCAAGTGCGTCTCTGGAACCTGATCGTCCAGTCGGAAGTAATAAAACAGCGCTTCGGAGCGGTCGTGTTGCCCCATCATGATCAGCAGGCCTCCGAGAATGGCGATCCACAACGTGACAAGCATCTCTCCTTCTTATTACCATGCTTCTGCCACCATCCCGATTGCTAATCACAGTGACTTTTTCAACACCCACAGGCGATTGCGCTCAAAACCCCGAACGCAGGGTCAATGGGCGAAATCGAGATTTTTCGTCAACAATCCGACGATGCTTCTGGAGCGGTCATGAATTCTCGTTGCATGGGAGCACACCCACGTTTCCAGAATGAAGTTCTAAATCGTGGAGAACGACATTTCAGCGCGCTGGCCGTGTCAGCCAACGATCGTCCCGTTCCGGCATAGAATTCATGGAACCAAGCCGCTAATATCCCGTCTGTGGAGCAAAGCTGGTAAAGTAGATTTCAGCGCGTTCTGCTGCCTATGGCAGGCCCTATAGCGGGAGATTCGGATGCACATCACCATAGTGGGATCGGGATATGTCGGACTAGTGGCGGGCGCATGTTTTGCTGATATGGGTCACCAAGTCATCCTGGTTGATAACGACCAGCAAAAGCTCGATGCCCTCAACAAGGGACAGGTCCCAATTCACGAGAAGTTTTTACCTGAGTTGCTCGATCGTCATCGCGGGCGCAGCCTCACTTTTTCCGACGACTTGCGAAGCGCGGTGCAGGCCAGCGCTGCCGTTTTTATTGCCGTGGGAACCCCGCCCACGGAGCAGGGTGATGCCGATCTTTCCTACGTCGAATCGGTCGCTCGGATCATCCCATCGGCAATCAACAGTTATAAAGTGGTCGTGGAGAAGAGTACGGTTCCGGTTTACACGAGCGACTGGATACGCAAGATTATTCTGCGCAACGCCGCCCCGCCGGATTCTTTTGATGTGGCATCCAATCCTGAGTTTTTGCGGGAGGGAACAGCCGTCACGGATTTTCTCTATCCCGACCGAATCGTCGTGGGAGCTGACACGGAACGCTGTGCCTCGATACTGCGCGCGATTTACGCACCCCTGACCGACGGCAGTTACTACCAGCGAGAGGATGCAATCCCGCGGCCGGACCGCGCTCAGACTCCTCCACCGCTGATCATCACCAGCACCAAGAGCGCGGAGTTGATTAAACATGCTTGCAACGCATTTCTGGCGATGAAAATTTCCTTCATTAATGCGGTCGCTTCGATGTGCGAGTCGGTGGGAGCCAACGTGCAGCAGGTCTGCCAGGGCATTGGCAGCGACAGCCGCATTGGCCCGCGCTTTCTGAATCCCGGGATCGGATATGGCGGGTCGTGCTTCCCCAAGGACTTGATGGCTTTCCGTGCCGTGGCTCGTGAATGCGGATACGAGTTCCGCCTGCTCGATGAAGTCATGCGCATCAACGAAGATCAGCGGCGACGTTTTCTGCGCAAGGTGCGCGATGCTCTGTGGACGTTGCGTGGCAAGCGTCTGGGCGTGCTAGGCCTGGCTTTCAAGGGAGGCACCGACGACATACGCGAGTCTCCCGCTGTCCTGCTGGTGCAGACTTTGCTGCAGGAGGGCTGTCAGATTGCGGCCTACGATCCTGCCGCCAATGAGCGGGCGCGCGAGGTTTTGAATTCAAGTATCGAATATGCAGCCGATGCCTACGAGGCGGCATCAGGAGCCGACGCTCTGCTCGTCCTTACGGAATGGGAAGAGTTTGCCAGTTTGGACTTGGATCGCCTGCACCAACAATTGAAGTATCCAATCGTGATTGATGGCCGTAATCTTTATGATCCCGCAACTATGGCGGCCCATGGATTCACTTACTACAGCGTGGGCCGACCGGCAGCTACCTCCGAGACTTTGCCGTTACAGCAAGGCGCTGCGGTGAAGAAAGTTAGCCATTCATGAGCAAGTTGCGAGCGCTGGTGACCGGGGCAGCCGGCTTTCTGGGCTCTCACTTATGCGATGCATTGCTGGCCGAAGGCTACTCGGTTATCGCCGTCGACAATTTGCTGACTGGACGGCTTTCCAACCTTGATCACCTGCGTACCGATACGCGATTTGAATTTCAAAAGATCGATATTAATCAGCCATTTGATTGCGGCAAGGTGGATTACGTATTTCATTTCGCCTGCCCCGCCAGCCCGGTCGATTACACCAAGCATGGAATCGAAACCCTGCAAGTGGGATCGTGGGGTACGTTTCATGCTCTGGATGTAGCTCGTAAATACGGTGCGAAATATCTGACGTCATCCACGTCGGAATGTTACGGTGATCCGCTGGAGCATCCGCAAAAGGAAACCTACTGGGGAAACGTGAACCCCATCGGCCCGCGCTCGGTTTATGACGAAGCCAAGCGCTTCAGCGAAGCCGTGACCATGGCCTACCATCGCTACTACAAGGTCGACACCCGCATTGCGCGAATATTTAACACTTATGGTCCGCGCATGCAACTCAACGACGGCCGCGTGGTTCCCAATTTCATGAAACAGGCGCTTCGCGGTGAGGACTTGACTGTGTACGGCGATGGCAGTCAGACGCGTAGCTTTTGCTATGTAAGCGATGAGATCGATGGGTTCATTCGCTTGTCAAAATCTTCCGAACATCTGCCGGTGAACATCGGCAATCCTACCGAATTCACCATTCTTGAATGCGCCCAGAAGGTGCTCGAGGTAACCGGATCGAAAAGCAAGATACGATACGAATCGCTTCCGCCGGATGATCCCAAACAACGCCGCCCCGACATAACCAAGGCTAGAACCTTACTAGGCTGGGAACCGAAGACGGATCTCGAGACCGGATTGCGAATGTCGCTGGAATATTTCAAAAAAGCAACATTCGAAGAGAAAGTGCTGCAAAGCTGAATCTCTGCCTGGACCGTTCCTCTCTGGCACTGTGCCTGTAGGAAGTTTTCATCTCGCGTGATCTGGATCACAGCCCCTACGCCCCCTGTTCCAGTACCTTACAGGCAGGCATGGGCGAATTTTCCATCCTGACCAACCGCAAACGCGCCAGCGTCGCGCTGGTGCATTCGGTCGTGTTCCTTTTAGTAGCTTTGCGGCAGATGGTTGTGGTGAGTCCCGCCACCGGTATTTGGCTGGCCTCGCCGGTGCCCCGCAGCACCTGGATTCTGTGCGGGATCTTCGCTCTCGTGTCCGCCATTCTTTTTTATTTGCTTGCCATTTCCCGCGGATGGGTGGAGAAATTTTATTTTGCTCTCTGCACTGCCAGCGCCATCTCGGGACTTCTCCGAACTGCTGGGGGCGACCAGGTTTTTCACGCCGCTCTCTACATAAGGGTAATCATGCTAGCTAGCGCGATTCTGGTTGGATTCCTGATCGTTCAGACTCACTCCCGCAGGGAAGTAGAGTACGCCGAAGATCGCTTTTAACCACTCCCTGCAGGATAAAAAACTCTCGGTGCCGTCAGACCCTGCCGTGATCAATTAGATGTCCGCCTTCCGCCCGCGTTGACTTGCTGCGTGCTTCCCGCCTAACATTGCCCGACTCGGGATTACTCACAGAATGATTGGCGAAACTATTTCGCACTACCGGATTGTCGAACGGCTCGGCGGCGGCGGGATGGGTGTTGTCTATAAGGCTGAAGACATCACCCTGCACCGTTTTGTCGCGCTGAAGTTTTTGCCGGAAGATTTGGCCAAAGATCGTCAGGCACTGGACCGGTTTCAGCGGGAGGCGCAGGCGGCTTCGGCGTTGAACCATCCGAATATCTGCACCATTTACGAGATTGGGCAGCATGACGGGCAGCCGTTCATCGCCATGGAATTTCTTGATGGGCAGACGTTGAAACACTCGATCACCGGGCGTCCGTGGGAAATTGAACAGCTACTCGAAGTCGCGATTTCAATTGCCGATGCGTTAGACAATGCGCACGGCGAAGGCATTATTCATCGCGATATCAAACCGGCAAATATTTTTATTACCAAGCGTGGGCGAGCCAAGGTGCTTGACTTCGGCCTGGCCAAGGTCATCGCACGCAAAGGCGATGCAATCGACGCCAGCGCGACCGCCTTCAGCGATCCGCATCTCACCAGCCCGGGCAGCACGCTGGGAACGGTGGCGTATATGTCGCCGGAGCAGGCGCGGGCCAAGGAGTTGGATGCGCGTACGGATTTGTTTTCCTTTGGCGTCGTGCTTTACGAAATGGCCACCGGGACGCTGCCGTTTCGCGGCGACAGCACAGCCGGGATATTTGAGGCGATTTTGCGCAAGGCTCCAGTGCCGCCGGTGCGGCTTAATCCTGATCTGCCTCCGAAGCTCGAAGAGATCGTTAACAAGGCACTAGAGAAAGATCGCAATCTGCGCTACCAGAGTGCTGCGGATATGCGGGCTGATCTGCAGAGATTGAAGAGAGATACGGAATCAGGAAAGAGTGCGGTGTTTGAAGTTGAGCCCCTGCCCACGGCGCCGGTCGTTCCGGTTGTGTCAAGAGAATCGGCAGGCGTCTCTGCGGGAGCTAGCGCGGTGTCTTCGTCTCGGGCCGCGACGGCGGCTTCGCCTGTTAGCGAAAGTGCTGTTGCGGTTCCGGCACGCAAATACGCATCGTGGATGGGCCCGGCAGTCGCTGTTGCAGCCATCATTCTGGGCGTTGTGCTTTTTTGGTTCTCCCGGGGACGAAACGCCCATCCCCGCGTGGCTGGGCACAAGTCGATCGCGGTTTTGTATTTTTCCAATCTGTCGCAGGATCAATCGCTCAACTGGTTAGACAATGGCCTCACCGACATGCTGACCACGAATCTGGCGCAGGTCAAAGGTCTGGACGTGCTCTCGACCGAGAGAGTGATGGGCGCGGTACGGCGGGCAAGCAAAGATGGCAAGTCGATGGATCCGGCGCAGGCGCAAAGTGTGGCGCGCGACGCCGGCGCCGATGCCTACATTACCGGCGCGTTACTAAAGATCGGACCGACGCAACTGCGCCTTGATGTACGCGCGCAGGATACGAGTACGGAACAGATTCTGTTTTCCGACAAGCTCGAAGGGCAAGATGTGCAAAGCATTTTCGGCATGGTGGACCGGCTGACTGCGAGCATTGCCGGCAGCTTTTTGCCGGCTTCGCAAGTGCCGCAAAAAGCGCCGGAGATCGAGCAAGCTTCCACCTCGAACGTTGAAGCCTATCGCCATTACCAGTTGGGCGTTGACTATGGCCGCCGCTATCTCACCAGCGATGCGGTCCGCGAATTCGAGGAGGCGGTCCGTTTGGATCCGCAATTCGCTTTGGCTGAATTGCGGCTCTCCGATCAATACCGCCTTGAGGGCGACCTGCGGCGGAGCAATGAGCTTGCGATCAAAGTCAGTGAAAACCAGTCGCGCCTCCCGCGTTACGAACAATTGACGTTGCAGGTGCTTAAGGCCGCCCGCTCCCAGCGATCCAGAAGCGGAGATTGCCGCGCGAGAGCAAGTGGTCTCCGAGTTTCCCCGCCAGAGTCTTGATCGGGGAGTGCTAGCCATCATCCTGGGCGGCTTCGGTAAAGCCGAGCGGGCGCGAGAAGTGCTGCAACAAGGGCTGGCGCTGGACCCCAAGAACGAGGATCTGCTCAACATTCAGTCCTACAGGCAGGCGCTCGATGGCGATTTTAATAACGCACTGGCAACCAACGACAGCTACATGGCGGTTCGTCCCGGCGACCCTAATCCTCTCGATACGCGCGGTGACATATTCTTCATGGCAGGGCGGGATGACGAAGCGGTGGCCGCCTACCGAAAAGTGCTTGAGCTGAAGCCGGACTTCACTGACTACGGCGAGTATCTCAAGCTGGCCATCGTATACACCGATCAGAAAAAACCTGACATGGCCAATGCGGCCTTCCAGCAATTCGCCCACCGCGCGTCCACGCTCTCACGGCTGTATGTTCCGGGCTATGAGGCGCAGTTCAAGCAGACCGGAGGAGACCTCGAAGGCGCACTGGCCAGTTACCGCGAGGCGGTGGAGCAACTGGGGAAAGCAAAACAATACCAGGCAGCGGAGACTTTCCTGCGGCCGTTCGCCGCCCTGTCAATCATGATGGGAGAGGATTCCTCCGCGCTTGCCTTTGCGCAAAAGCAGAAGCTCAATGACGAGGAGCAGCAAGCAGTCGCATTCCTGCAAACCCTAGCGGGCAATTCAGCGGCTGCGGAACAAAGTATGCAGCGCTACGCAGCCAGTCATCCCTGGATTTCGCCTCGGTCGTCTGGAAATTACTCGAACCTACGCTGATGTGAGCGCCGCCGTGCATCGCGGAGATGGGCAAGCCGCCTTGAGTCGCGCCACCGGCATTCCCGATTTCCAAGACCCTTATCTTACTTTTCCTCAAAGGCCATGCCCATCTGCTCACCAACGACTATGCGGCGGCTGAAACCGAATTTCGGACGCTTTTACGAACGAGCGCTCTGTGGCGAACTACCGGAGCTTTGACGCACCGTTTTCCTGTGCTTGGAATCCTGTCCCACTATTATCTTGGCCAACTTTACGAACGAACCAGCAAGCGCGATCAGGCGATTAACGAATATCAGGAATTTCTCTCTCACTTCGCAGCTTCGCAATCCCGCCTCTCGCAGGTCGGCGAGGCTCGAACTGCACTCAAGCGCCTCATGCAGTAAGAAAGGGATCCGAGAGATCGGACTTGTGTCGAAGAGGTTCTTGGATTTCTATCAGGTTTATCCTTTCTGCAGTATCTTTCACAAAAACGCACATTTTAATTTGTTTGTAACAAGCCCTGAGAAAGCCAAGCCGCCATAGTCACGCGATTAGCCGCTTTTCAACTGCCCGGAAGGTAAAGAAGGGGTCAACCAAGGTAATTTTTTGTAAATATTACAAGTGCTTCTTTTATTTGAAGATAAAATTAAATTGCATAGGAAAATGGCGACGCTCAGCCTCGCTCCCTTGGCGCAATATTCCGCAACCGAGTTGCAGTTTACGCGTCCAAACCCTGAGTACCAGCACGATTACAATATGGGTAATTCATTCTACCGTCTTAGAAAAGAGGTCCGCGAATGATAACTGCTTCCGGTAGGCCGGAGGCCGTACAGCGGGGTCGAAGTTCGGCTTCGCTCCGCCCACAGGTCAATCTACTACGCCGATCCTGTGCGCTCGGGAACGCTTTGGTACTACTGGTTCTTTTGCTGAGTGTCGTCGGGGTAGGCTGTGCAGGCGGCGATCCTAAACCGAACTCCGCTCGGGCAAATGTGACGCAAGTGGTACCGGTGTCGGTGGCGACCGCAGAGCGCCGTGATATGCCTTACTACCTCACCGGCCTGGGATCGGTAAACGCTTACTACACGGTCAGCGTAAAGAGCCGCGTCGACGGCCAGTTGATGCAGGTGAATTTCAAAGAAGGCCAGGAGGTAAAAAGCGGGGATCTGCTCGCGATCATTGATCCTCGGCCTTACCAGGTTGCCCTGGAGCAAGCGCAGGCAGCGCAATTCCGCGATCAGGCATCATTGCGCGATGCCAAGCTGAACTATGAACGTTTTAAGGGGTTGTTGCAGAGCTCCGGCGCCATGTCGCAACAGCAAGTTGATACCCAGCAAGCCACGGTTGATCAGCTTGACGGAACCGTCCGCAACGACCAAGCGGCGATTGATAATGCCAAGCTGAACCTGGTGTATTGCCATATCACAGCGCCAGTCAGCGGGCGCGTTGGCCTGCGGCTGGTCGATCCCGGAAACATCGTTCACGCCAGCGACACCAATGCGATGTTCGTCATCACTCAGCTTCAGCCCATTGCTGTTCTGTTCACACTGCCTGAAGATAATCTTCAAACAGTGTCGCGGCGAATGGCGAATGGCACGCTCGAAGTAGACGCGTTTAGCCGCGACGATCAAACCAAACTGGCGACCGGCAAGCTGCTGACTATCGACAATCAAATCGATCAAACTACCGGCACCGGCCGGCTAAAAGCTGTCTTTGGCAATAAAGACAACGCGTTGTGGCCCAATCAATTCGTGAACGCACGCCTGCTGCTGGAAACTCGAAAAAATAGCACCACCATTCCGGCAGCCGCGATTCAACGCGGTCCGCAGGGCACTTACGTCTTTGTGGTGAAATCGGATAACACCGTGGACGTGCGAGACGTGAACGTCAGCTTCACTCAAGATAATATTTCGGTAATCGCCAGTGGAATCGCTCCCAATGACGTTGTCGTGACCGATGGGCAGGATAAGTTGCAACAAGGCAGCAAGATTGAAACTCGTCCGGCGGCTCCGGGAACCCGGCAACAGAATGCAGGGAGCAACGCATCCGGGAGTCCTGGCGGTTCAGCTCCACGTACAGGAGCGCAATGAATCCTTCGCGCATATTCATCGTCCGGCCCGTGGCCACAGCTCTGCTGATGGTGGCGATCATGCTGGTGGGCATCGTCGCCTACCGCCAGTTGCCGGTCTCGGCTCTGCCTGAGGTGGACTATCCGACCATTCAGGTGATGACGTTTTACCCCGGCGCCAATCCCGACGTGATGGCTTCATCAGTCACGGCGCCGCTGGAACGGCAATTTGGCCAGGTGCCCGGCCTCAGCCAGATGACCTCGACAAGTTCGTTCGGCAGTTCGGTCATCACGTTGCAGTTCAATCTCGATCAGAATATCGATGTCGCGGAGCAGCAGGTGCAAGCCGCGATCAACGCCGCGCAAACTTATTTGCCAACCGATCTGCCGAACCCTCCGATCTATAGCAAAGTAAATCCAGCCGACTCGCCGATTCTTACGCTGGCGCTCACCTCGAAGACATTACCGCTTTCACAGATCGAGGATCTTGCGGATACGGCGATGGCGCAAAAAATTTCGCAAGTTACGGGCGTCGGCCTGGTTTCAATTAGCGGAGGTCAGAAGCCAGCAGTGCGGATCCAGGCAAATCCCACCGCTCTCGCGTCTTATGGGTTGAGCCTGGAAGATGTGCGCAACGCGCTCGCGGCAGCGAATGTCGATCAAGCAAAAGGTACTCTGAACGGTCCGCGTCAATCTTTCACTATTGGTGCCAACGACCAATTGATGACCGGCGATCAATATCGCCCTATCGTCGTAGCCTACAGAAATGGCTCTCCGGTACGTCTGTCGGATGTTGCTACGGTCACTGATGGAATCGAAAATGTAATGCAGGCCGCGTGGATGAATCTTGATCCCGCGGTCATCGTGAATATTCAGAGGCAACCCGGCGCCAACATCATTGGCGTCGTTGACCGAATTAAGAAACTGCTACCGCAGCTCCAAGCCGGATTACCGGCCGCGGTCAACGTTTCTATTTTGACCGACCGCACGGCGACAATCCGCGCGTCGGTTAAGGATGTGCAATTTGAGTTGATGCTCACCATCGCCCTGGTCGTGATGGTCATTTTCCTGTTCCTGCGAAACCTTGCCGCGACGGTTATTCCAAGCATTGCCGTGCCGCTTTCTATCGTCGGAACTTTCGGCGTGATGTACCTGCTGGGCTATAGCCTCAATAATCTCACGCTCATGGCGCTGACCATTTCCACCGGCTTCGTAGTGGACGATGCCATTGTCATGATTGAGAACATCGACCGCTATTTGGAAGAGGGCGATTCTCCGCTTGATGCGGCGCTGAAAGGCGCCGGGCAAATCGGATTTACGATCGTCTCCCTGACGGTCTCGCTGATCGCGGTGCTGATTCCACTTTTGTTCATGGGCGATATAGTCGGCCGGCTGTTCCGCGAATTCGCGGTCACATTGGCGGTCACCATTCTGGTCTCTGCCGCCGTTTCCCTCAGCTTGACTCCGATGATGTGCGCCAAACTGCTCAAGCACAAAGATCCCGCGAAGCGAAGCCGCTTCTACAACCTCTCCGAAGATTTTTACAATCGCGTGATCGCATTCTACGGGCGCACATTGAAGGTTGTACTGCGCCATCAGACCATCACTTTGCTGGTCACCCTGGGAACGCTTGTGCTCACGCTGTTTCTATACGTGGTCGTTCCCAAAGGATTTTTCCCGGTGCAGGATACGGGTTTGATCCTGGGCATCGCGGATGCTCCGCAGAACATTTCCTTCAAGGCGCTGGCCGAGCGGCAACAGGCGCTGAGCCGAGTTATTCTGAAAGATCCTGATGTGGAAAGCTTGTCTTCCTTCATCGGCGTGGACGGCACCAACCTTACTCCCAACAGCGGACGCATTCAGATCAATCTGAAACCGCGCGACGAGCGCACCGCGTCTGCGTCCGACATTATTCGCAGGCTGCAGCCGCAAGTGGCGCAGGTCGAAGGAATCACTCTGTTCATGCAGCCGGTGCAGGACCTGACGGTAGAAGACCGCGTAAGCCGAACACAATTCCAATACACGATGGAAGATGCGGACGCAAAGGAACTGACGCGGTTATCCTCGCAGCTGGTCGACAAGCTGCGCACTTTACCTCAACTGCGTGATGTGGCCAGCGACCAGCAGGCCGGAGGACTCCAGGCCGATGTCACCATCGATCGTGACACCGCATCGCGGCTCGGCATTCTCCCGCAGCAAATTGACAACACACTTTACGACGCTTTCGGGCAGCGTCAGGTTTCGACCATCTTTACGCAGCTTAATCAATATCACGTCATTCTCGAAGTCGATCCGCAGTTCCAGCAGAATCCGGGATCATTCAAAGACTTGTATGTGAAGTCCAACACCGGGAGCCAAGTTCCGCTTTCTGCCTTTACCCAAATCCACACATCGAATACTTCGTTGGCCGTCAATCATCAGGGACAATTTCCTGTTGTGACGCTCTCCTTTAATTTGGCGCCGGGAATGTCCCTGGGCGATGCGACCAAGGCAATTCAAAAGGCCGAAGCGGAAATCGGCATGCCGCAAAGCGTGCATACCGCCTTCCAGGGAACCGCGGCAGCATTTCAAAATTCGCTCTCTACCGAGCCGTGGCTGATTGTGGCCGCCATCGTCACCGTGTACATCGTGCTCGGAGTTCTCTACGAAAGCTACATTCATCCCATTACGATTCTTTCTACGCTGCCTTCGGCGGGAGTCGGCGCAATCCTCGCTTTGCTGCTGACAGGTCATGATCTCGGGGTTGTCGGATTGATTGGCATCATTCTGCTGATTGGAATCGTGAAAAAGAACGCGATCATGATGATCGACTTCGCGCTCGAAGCTGAGCGCGTGGAACACAAGCCGCCCGAGGAAGCCATTTTCCAGGCATGCCTGTTGCGTTTCCGCCCGATCATGATGACGACCATGGCGGCGCTGCTGGGCGGTCTGCCGCTCGCGCTCGGCTCGGGCACTGGTTCGGAGCTACGGCACCCGCTGGGAATAACAATCGTTGGCGGTCTGTTGGTAAGCCAGGCGCTCACGTTATACACCACGCCGGTGGTTTATTTGTGGTTCGACCGCCTAGCCAAGCGATTCGAAGGCTTGGCGTTCATACATCCAATAGACGAGCCGGCGGTCGGGGATTAACTCATGAACATCTCCGCTCCTTTCATTAAACGGCCAATAGGGACGTCGCTGCTGACGCTGGCACTTTTAATGTCAGGCGCGCTCGCTTTCACCAGACTGCCGGTGTCTCCGCTTCCGGAGGTGGAGTTCCCGGTAATCCAAGTCTCGGCCAGTCTGCCCGGAGCCAGTCCGGAAACGATGGCGTCCGCGGTCGCGACACCGTTGGAACGGCAATTTGGCCGGATTGCCGGCATCAATCAAATGACCTCAGTCAGCCAGTTGGGGGCGACGGGCATTGTTCTGCAGTTCGATCTCAACCGCAACATCGATGCTGCAGCCCGTGACGTACAGGCGGCCATTAATGCGGCGCGCAGCCAGTTGCCCTCATACCTTCCCGGCAATCCCTGGTATCGCAAAGTGAACCCTGCGGAGGCGCCGATCCTGATCATGTCGATGACCTCCGACACTGTGACCCTGCCGAATATTTACGATCAAGCGAACTCAATCCTGTCGCAGAAGCTGGCGCAAGTAAGCGGGGTGGGGCAAGTGTACGTGGCTGGCGGCGCGAATCCCGCAGTGCGAGCGGAATTGGATCCAAATCTGCTCAACGACACCGGGGTGGGACTGGACGCCGTCCGCACAGCTTTAGGGGCGGCGAACGCAAATAGCCCTAAGGGTCATTTGGCCAATGGGGTCAACGACTGGACGATTAACGACAACGATCAAATCACGCGCGCGGACGACTATCGCCCTCTGATCGTAGCTTACAACAAGACTACCGGAGCTCCTGTGCGTCTCGGAGATGTTGGCACGGTACAGGATTCGGTCGAGGACGCCCATATCTACGGTCTCTCGAATGGCAAACGCGCCGTGATTCTAGTTATTTTCCGCCAGCCTGGCGCAAACATTATTCAGACCGTCGACAATGTGCTCGCGCTGCTGCCCCAGCTTCGAGCTTCTATTTCTCCTGCCATCAAGCTCGAGCTCGTTTCCGACCGTACCACCACGGTTCGTGCCTCTTTACACGACATTGAAATCACACTTCTAATTTCTGTGACTCTGGTCATCTTGGTGGTGTTCGTTTTTCTGCGAACAGTGCGCGCCACCATCATTCCCAGCATCGCCGTACCGCTGTCGCTTATCGGCACCTTCGGCGTCATGTATCTGCTGGGGTACAGCCTCGACAATCTTTCGATGATGGCGCTAGCAATCTCTACGGGCTTCGTCGTCGATGACGCGATTGTCGTGCTGGAAAACATTACCCGCTATTTAGAACAAGGGATGGCGCCAGTGCAGGCTGCGTTCCGTGGCGCCCGCGAAATTGGATTCACGGTGCTTTCAATGAGTACATCCCTGATCGCGGTCTTCATCCCCATTCTGATGATGGGCGGAATTATCGGCCGCCTATTCCGCGAATTCGCAGTCACGCTGAGCATCGCGATTGCCGTTTCCCTCGCGGTCTCGCTTACCACGACACCGACCATGTGCGCGCAGTTACTGAAACCGCTGGGTGAGGAAAAGCATGGACGAGCCTATCGCATCAGCGAAAAGATGTTCGACGGCATCCTAAAGATTTACAGCACGAGCTTAAGTTGGGTTCTGCGCCACCAGTTTGCCGTACTACTGATTACAATCGCTACCGCCTGCTTCAGCGTCTATCTGTTTCAGCAAGCCCCCAAGGGATTTTTCCCGCAGCAGGATACCGGCCGGATTCAGGGCTCGGTGCAGGCGGCCCAGGACATTTCGTTTGATGCGATGAGCCGCAAAATGCGCCGCTACGTCGATATCGGCATGCACGATCCGAATGTATCGACCATGATCGGTTTTTGCGGCGGCACTACTGCGATGAACCAGGGACGCATGTTCATCACCTTGAAGCCTCAGGGTGAGCGCAAGCTGACTGCCGATCAGGTCATTATCGAACTGAGCAAAAAGTTCGCCGAGGTCCCAGGCGCTACGCTGTTCATGTACGGCCAGCAGGATCTGCAGATTGGCGGACGTTTGAGTCAGGCGCAGTATCAGTACACGCTGCAGGGGGAGGACCTGAATCAGCTCAACACCTGGGCGCCTCAATTGCTGAAAAAGATGCGTGCCCTTCCGCAACTGCAGCAGGTAAATACCGACCAGCAGGACAAAGGATTGGAAGCCAATGTGATCATCGACCGCGATACTGCATCGCGGCTTGGGGTGGCAGCGGCGGACATCGATAGTGTGCTCTACGACGCTTTTGGACAGAGGTTTGTTTCGACCATCTACGAACCGCTGAATCAATATCACGTGGTTATGGAAGTCGATCCTAAGTTTCAGCAGAGCCCCGACACACTGGAGAGTGTCTACGTTCACTCGTCCAATGGCAACATGGTTCCGCTGTCGGCGTTCGCGCACTTCGGACCGGCTAATACCTCGCTCGGTGTCAACCATCAGGGACAGTGGCCGGCGGTAACGATTTCCTTTAATCTTGCTCCCGGCGTATCTCTCGGTCAGGCAACCACGGCGATTGAGAAGGCTGAACGTTCGATCGATTTTCCCGCGACCATTCACGCCAGTTTTCAGGGCACTGCGGCAGCTTTCCAAGATTCGTTGGCCAACCAATCGGTCTTGATCATCACGGCGCTGCTGGCGGTTTACATCGTCCTCGGGATTCTCTACGAGAGCTACATTCACCCCGTAACGATTCTTTCTACGATTCCTTCGGCTGGTGTGGGAGCTCTGCTGGCGCTGAAAATAACGCATAACGAACTCAACGTCATCGGACTGATAGGCATCATTCTGCTGATCGGCCTAGTGAAGAAAAACGCGATCATGATGATCGACTTCGCGCTCGAGGCTGAACGCAAAGAAGGCAAATCGCCAGTCGACGCAATTTATGAAGCCTGCGTCCTGCGATTCCGTCCAATCATGATGACAACAATGGCAGCCTTGCTCGGCGGCTTGCCGCTAGCGCTCGGTACTGGAACCGGTGCGGAGTTGCGCCGGCCTCTTGGTCTCACCATTGTTGGCGGCTTGATCGTAAGTCAGGCGCTGACCTTGTTCACTACACCTGTGGTCTATCTCTACATGGACCGGCTTCGTCTGCGGTCAAGCCGCAAGAAGGGCCAGTTGCCGGGACAAGTTTCGCCCGCCAGCAGTCACGCAGATTAAAACGATGCGTCGGCAGTTCACGCTCTAGCAGGCTTGATCTTGCTAGCCGCACTGGTGGAAGGGCGGAATGCTCTTGCGTCGTTGCGGCTTCAGTCCTCGAAACTTCTCGCGCCTCCCTTCAGTCGGTTGGTCACGACCTGTTTCCATACCCACTTGATCACACGCGCGTCGTTGTAGCAGTAACCCAGGTTGTGGTTAAGCGTTGAGAAGCAATGTCGCTCACAGCCTTTCTTCATCTCCTTAAGCTGCTGCTGATCGAACTTCGGCTTGTCGATATTTCCCCAGTCGAAGGTTGACGAATACATGGGAAAACAGGGAGCAACCGTGCCATCGGTACGAATGATTACGTTGTTTTGTCCGGCGCGGCAATTCCAATCGGTAAATCGAAGCTCACCATTCGGCTCCTGCACGATGCCCGGCGTCTGCGCGAGGATCTTATGCATGTCGCCATTCGCCCCGGTCCCGTCGCCGTACCATCCATACTTTTTCAGATCCAACCCGGACGACATTCGGACAAACGCCTTCATCTCCTGCAGGCGTTGAACCGAATTCACCATCTGATATCCAGCCTGGTTTTTCTCAATGATCCAATCTATCAACGAGTCAACCGAGCGCCAGTCTTCCGGACGAATGTACGTGGGATTTTCATTGAGATGCTTAAAGTGCTCGTCCTGCTCCAGCATCGGAGTCTCGTTGATGTGATAGTCGGTCGCAAGACGATGCGCGTGGGCGTATTCCGTGAGTTGCCGAACGTCTTCATGGTTGTTGCGGCAGATATTGATATTGAAAAACACCATGTAGCCGTACGCATACTGTTTGCGAATCAGGTACTCGAGATTCTTCTGGCCGGGAACGAAAGCTTTCGGCAAACTGGGTTTTTCGTCCCAGGCATCCAACGCGAAATTGAAGATGGCGACACCCGCGTCCGCCAGTCGATCGGCGACTTCAGGGCGCAGCAATCGGCCGTTGGTGCCAACGTAAATCCAGAAGCCTTTCTTCGCCGCATAATAAACAATTTTGTGCGCGACCTGCGGACGCAACAGAGGCTCTCCGCCCATCAGCGCCAGCACTCGGCAACCATGATCGTGGAGCCAATCGATGGAGCGTTTGGCCACGTCTTCGGTCATGCCCTTAACTTTGTTGTTAAACGCCCAGCAGTACCAGCAATCGAGATTGCATTTGTAGTCGACAAACAAATACGCTGTAATCGGATGGAATTCGCCGGGCATCACTCGCGAGCGAATATAAGGCAAAAGCCAGCCGCGCACTTTCCGCCACACTTGTGGGGCCGTCCAGTCGCGCTTTTCAAGCGGCGTTTCCTGCCCGGGATCGTGCAACAGTTCCGGATACTGGGGAAAAATAGGTTCGGGCAATGTCGTGCCCCTGGCCTCGGCCGGAGTCGGCCCTCCGGAGCCTGAGTTCATCAGCAAATTGTGAATGTCGACGTCGATGCGAAACTTGGCGGGAGCTGAAGTAGCCACTTCGGTTCTCCTTTCTAATTTCCTGACATTTGGCGAATAAACATTTCCGTTCTAACAAGGATGCTAGTCCTTTTATCATGGTTACACGTATTTTTTGTGGAAAATGATGTAAGGATGCAGGGCAAGATCGGCTGATATCGCCAGCGGTCTTAGCGGAAAATACGACTTACGATTAGTATGGCGGGTTCACGACTACACCAGACAAATGTCAAGCCAAGGCGCTCGACAACCCGGAACTCCTGTGTTGCTCGGAATCCCGTTCGACGCGAACTCTTCTTATTTGCGAGGCGCAGCCGACGCTCCTCCTTTGATTCGCGAGGCGTTGCACTCTGATTCGTCAAATTCATCCACCGAAAGCGGAATCGAACTTGACTCGCGACTCGTGTTAGATGCGGGGGACGTGAAACCGCCTGCGGATGGCGCGTTTGCCACGATCGAGCGCGCCGTCAGCGACTTGCTTGATAAAGGACAGTCGACCGTGTGCCTTGGCGGCGACCATTCCATTACTTATCCAATTCTGCGAGCCTTCGCCAGGCGCTTCGCCGACCTCACCATTGTCCACTTCGACGCCCATCCTGATTTATATGAAGTTTTCGATGGCAATCGCTATTCCCATGCCTGCCCTTTTGCACGGATCATGGAGGAAGGCTTAGCGAAGCGGTTGATTCAGGTCGGCATCCGCACCATCAATGCTCACCAACGCCAGCAGGCGACTCGCTTTGGAGTGGAAGTCGTCGAGATGCGCCAACTCCCCGCATACGAAAAACTTAAGCTTGCCGGGCCGCTTTACATTTCCTTCGATATCGATGTTCTTGATCCCGCATTCGCACCCGGCATTTCTCACCGTGAGCCAGGAGGAATGTCGGTGCGCGAAGCGATTGCGCATCTACACGCCATCACCGGCAACATAGTTGGAGCCGATCTTGTGGAATTCAATCCAAAACAGGATGTATCGCAATTAACCGCGATGGTGTGCGCGAAGATACTGAAAGAAATTCTAGGAAAAATGATTTCTCAATAAGGCGACGTAGCCCCGGACGCCTCGTCACTGGCAGGTCCTCGCGCCCAAGACTCAGCCTGAACTGATTACTGCGGACCATTAGACGTCCCCGACATCACTTCACATCCTCCGTGCGGCCGCTCTTTATGCTGCGATAGGCTGCATCCAGAATTTGCTGATTGCGCCAGCCTTCTTCGCCGGGAATCGGAAACTCGGCTTTGCCTTCGACGACGACGGCGAATGCATCGACTTGGCGCGCATATGCAATTTCGTTAGATACAGTGCTGCTTTCAACCACGGCTCCGCTTCGGCAAAGTTCGAGGCGAACCGGGCGGTCAACAGTCAATGCGTTGTCAGCCCGCAGGACACCAGATTCCCCCACCAGTTCGAGTGGCGTCCGGTAATCGGCGCGGAATGAAACCATCACCGTGGCCAGAGTTCCGCGCGAGAACTCCAGCAGCAACGCGGCGCCTGCTTCAACGTTTCCTGGCTTGCCGGCTATCTCGCTCGCGCTGACTCGCAGCACTTCGTCCTGAAGAACGAATCGCAGCGCATCGACGCAGTGCACCCCGACATCGGCAATGGGGCCGCCGCCAGCCACTACCGGATCGTTGATCCAAGTGCGGGGATGAGAGCTGTCAGCGCGAAAAGAGAATTCGGAGCGCGCAAAAACGACTTTGCCAATCGCTCCCCCCGCGACCTGTTCACGAAACCACGCCATGCTATCTTCGAAGCGAAATACCTGCGCGATTCCCAGCAAAACTTTTGCCTTGCGGGCCGCTTCAACCATCTGCTGGCATTGCTCGGCGTTGATGGCCATCGGTTTTTCGCACAGTATCGGCTTGCCGCATGCGGCAGCGACCAGCACATCCTGTAAATGGCAGGCATTCGGAGTAGTGACGAACACGGCGTCAACCTGCGGAGAGCGGCATAGCGCCTCGGCCGAATCGAACGCCAAGGGGATTTCGTGCTTACGCGCTGACTCCTGTGCTTTGGTTAGTTCGCGCCTGGAGAGAGCGGTGACGCGACAGTTTTTGGCAAGCGCGAATCCGGGCATCAACCGTTTCGCGGCGTGCAATCCGAAACCGATGATGCCGAAGTTAACCATTATCGGTGGGCGACACCAATTATTTTGTAACCGCCATCGAGGAAGGTGACGCCAGGGCTGCTGCCGATTGCGAAGTGGTAGCCACAGCCCCAGTAGTGGTATTGATCGACATTGCAGTAATGGTCCTCGCCGTTTCACTGCCCACATAGAGAAATAAGTTATTGGGATCGAGCACCAGAAAAAAAGGGGCAGTTCCCGCGCTGAACGGAGAACTGGTAATCTGCGTCAAAATCCCCGTCGAGCTCGCAATGGAGAATACCGAAACATTGTTGGATCCTTGATTCGCAACATAGAGATACGGATCCAAAGCTACGACGGATATGGGTAATGTGCCCGTAGGGTAAGAACTGAGCAACGTCAAAGCGCCGGTGGTCGAATTTATCGACAGCACTGAAACCGTGTTGTCCGCCGAATTGCACACATATACAAAATCTTCTGAGGGATCGACTGCGATGGCCAGCGGCCCATTGCCGACCTGAACCGGAACGTTCGAGACCGGCGCCAAAACTCCAGACGTAATTGTGTACGCGAAAACCGACGCTAAATTCGTATTCAGCACATAAAGAAATTTTGCTGAAGGAGTTATCGCGAAGGCAATCGAGTTGGGAAAAGTTGCGAACGGAGAGCCGCCAACCGCGGTAAGAGCCCCAGTCCCAGAATTAATGGAATAAACCGAGATGCTGCCCGAAACCTCGTTAAGCGCATAAAGAAAATTACCTGCACTGTCCATCGTGAGCGCGACCGGAGTGAGTCCGGCTGCGGTGCGTGGCAACACTTCGTGCAGCGAGCCAATAGCGCTATCGATGGTGAACAGCGAAATATCATTCTCGGCCTGGTTGGCAACGTACACAAATTTATTGGAAGGATGCACGCGAACCGCGGTTGGAGAGTCCCCCGCCGGGTAAGGCGATCCCACGATATTGGTGAAAGCGGCGGAAGTATTATTGATGCGGTAGGCGCCCACCGCATTCAGGTTGGGCAGGCTGACGTAGGCCGTATGAGTACCGGAAGAACTGCACCCCAGCAGGGTGGCCAATCCCATGGCAACAAAAATCAGTACCGTTCGCTTAATCGGCATCATATTCCTTCGAAAGAAGTGGAAGTGTCGACGGATCGAACATCACAATTTTGGACGCCGGCCGATCTGGCCAAAGTGGAAAACTAATCCGGTTGAAACCCGTAGATCCTTTTGCGTGGTCCCAAAAGTATCCGTATCCAGATAATCCGCCTGAATGCGAAACGTGAACCGCGGCGTCAGCTCCCGATCGCATCCGCCTCCGGCGACGATTGCTCTCCCGACGCTTTCAAAATGATTTCTCAGTGAGGTCGTAATATCGACTCTGTCTTGCGCTTTGCCAAACAGACCATGGACGAAGAATTTTGATTTGTCTCTTCGCAAGGCATACTGGGGACCAATCAAAAAATTGTACACAACCATCTGCGAGCCATATTGCCCGCCCACGTCGGCGGTCACTCCCCAGCTAGGTTTGATATTGTAGGTGGCCTCCGCGTCGAATCCATTTAAGTTAGAACGGTTCGCAAAACCGAAAGTAGTCGAATCGACATTTCGGTAGGCGTAGCCGCCAAACACCTCCCACTTCGGAGCCACCTGTCCGAGCGAAAGGGAAGATCCCGCCATGACTACCAGACTTATAAAGAAGATAAAGACCGCAGCTCGCTTGCCGCAAACGCCCACACGTTCAATAGCCATTAGTATGAAAGTACCAACTTCCCTCCAGAGTTACGATCAGACCGAGAGTAAATGCAGGCGCATCATTCCGCAGGCCGCTCACGAAGATCTGTTTTTTGTTAATCAACGATTCTACCCGGAAGTGTGAAATAGCAGAAGGGCAGCAGTGTAATTGTTTGTAATCTCGAAGGCGAATCTGTCTGCTACTTACCGCCTGGGGCCGTGAGGGGCCATGAGATGCCAGGCTTCGCGGTAGGATTCGAAGAAGCCGCCGCTGCTGATGCATCCTGAGGGAAACAAATGAAGGAAGGCTCTTTTTCCTATCTTCTTCACCGGAACGATATACCAAATGTTACGAGGAACAATGTGGGCTACGAGAAAATCGATTTCGTTATCTGAATAGGGTTCGCGGTTGTAGCGTCGACTCATAACTCGATAGCCGAGGGCGCTGCCGGACAGACGATAAGTTGCCTTCACCTGCACTCGCCACAGGCGCTCGCCGGAGTCGAGGATAAAATCGTAGCGTTCGTTATCTGCATGGGGTTTGGACACGCCAAATCCCAGGCTTGCGGCTTTGAGTACAAAGGCCAGTTCCCCGAGTTCGCCCATTGCTTTGCTGTTCATTGCGCCGCGGACCAGGGGCGTTACATCCGCTGGTGATTTGGGTTCCTGCTTAGACTTTTTTTTCAATTTGCGCTCCAATAAAAAAGGCGCGAGCCGGATTTCCGGTTCGCGCCCGTTATTTTGCTTCTATTTCCAGACTAGCAAATTGGAAGGGGTAAACCCGCCAAATTTTGAAATTTATATTTCCATCCGAATCAGCGGCTTGAGGGAAAACGGACGGTTTAGGGGGCTTGACAAGTTTTCGGCAGGTCAGTTTCTTAGGGTAATTTGGGGCAGACGGGACGTTCTCCATTGCCACCCGCGCGGAGCGTCGGGTTTGTCCCGAACTCATCTGTCTCCGGCTTCGGCGGTTGAACTCACCATCTGATTGCTGGTGTAATAAGGCATTACGCCTCTTAACCAACTTCTGGCAAGGGACGAAACCGAAACCGTTGCCATGCTCCTTCCGTTCTTGTTACTGTTAGCTTCGGGGCAGTCTCCGGTAATCGTCAGCCAGAGTACCCAGGGCTGGTGCAGCCCTGCGATTGCCAATGTCGTTGGCAACGTAACAGTTAACTGCATCGGAGTTGACCCCAGGGCACTACGCAGACTGAATGAGCAACTCAGTAGTAAAAACATCGAACTCGGCGACAAGATCCGAGAAGCAAACGAATGGGCAGATCGGTATCACGAACTGGAAAGGCGGCTAGCTAACGCGGGCGACGACACGGAGCTATCGCTTCAGGCGGAGGAGTATTTGCACGCGGGCGAGTTGGAGAAGGCCGGAGAGATCCTCGACCAGATTCTAGCTAGAGAAGAAAAGGAAGAAGACCTCATCGCCGCCAACCACTACAACCGAGCGCTGGTGTTCGAGCTGCAATTTCGACCACTGGACGCACTGCCTCATCTTGCGAAGGCCTACCAGTACCGGCCGGAGGAATTAAACTACGGGCAAGCCTACGGAATGCTTCTACTATCGCAAAATGACTATGGGAACGCTGAATCGATTCTTGGTGCGGTCCTGGATCGCGGGCATCAACTTGTCAAGGCCGATCCTGCTACCTACCAGCCGGACTTGGTACGGACCCTGAACAACCTGGCGATTGTCTACGGTCAAACCCAGAAGCTGAGCGAAGCTGAGGCGGCCTACAAGGAAGCCTTGGACATCTGTCGACAATTGGCCAAGTCCAATCCCTCCGCTCCCTATCAACGGGACCTGGCGCGTACTCTAAACAACCTGGCGGCCCTCTACACTCGGACCCAGAGGCTGAAAGAGGCCGAGGGGGCGAACCAAGAAGCTCTGGAAATCCGTCGCCAACTGGCTAAGTCCGACCCCGCAGCCTACCAGCCTGAGGTGGCACAGACTCTGAATAATCTGGGGATTATCTACTATCAGACCCAGAGGCTGGCAGAAGCCGAGACGGCCTACAACGAAGCTCTCGACATCCGTCGCCAACTAGCGAAATCCAGCGCCGCAGCCTACCAGCCATCCGTAGCATTGACTCTTGACAACTTGGCGATCCTCTACAGCCTAAGTAAGAGGATGAAAGAAGCCGAGACGGCCTACAAGGAAGCTCTGGAAATCCGTCGCGAACTGGCCAAGTCCAATCCTCCTGCCTACCAGCCGAAAGTGGCACTGACGCTGGGGGACCTCGGGAATCTCTACCGTGACACTTACAGGCCGAAAGAAGCCGAGGCGGCCTACAAAGAAGCTCTGGACATCCTTCGCCAACTAGCCAAGTCCAACCCCGCCGCCTACCAGCCCGATGTGGCATATACCCTGGCCGACATGGGAGGGCTGTACCATGACACTAACAGGTTCGCTGAAGCCGAGACGGCCTACAAAGAAGCTCTAGACATCCTTCGCCAACTAGCCCAGTCCAATTCCGTTGCCTACAAGCGATTCGTGGCAATAACGCTGAACGACCTAGCGGTCCTCTACAGTCAGACCCGGAGAGTGACAGAAGCCGAGACGGCCTACAAGGAAGCTCTGGAAATCCGCCGCGAATTGGCGAAGTCCAATCCGTCTACCTACCAGCCGGATGTGGCAGGCACGCTGAGCAACCTGGCCATTCTCTACAGTGAAACCCAGCGGCTGAAGGAAGCCGAGGCAGCCTTCCAAGAATCACTGGCCAACTTTCGCCAACTGGCCAAGTCCAATCCTGTTGTGTACCAGTCGTTCGTGGCAGGGAACCTGAGCAACCTAGGGAATCTGTATCGTCACACTGAGAGACCAAAGGAAGCCGAGGCAGCCTTCCAAGAATCACTGTCCATCTTTCGCCAACTAGCCAAGTCCAATCCTGCCCCCTACCAGCCGTCCGTGGCGTTGACTCTGAACAACCTGGCTAATCTTTACCGCGACACTCAAAGATTGAAAGAAGCCGAGGCGGCCTACCAGGAATCCGCGGATCTGTACCACCAACTGGCCAGGGCCAACCCCGCTGCCTACCAGCCGTACCTGGCAGAGACCTTGAACAACTTGGTACGTACTCATATACAAGAACAAGAGCTACCCAAGGCGGAAAGCGAAGTTAATGAGGCTGTACAGATTTACTCGGAGATTTGGAAGTCCAATCCGATCGCCTATGGCGACGCCTTTGCTCGCGGGCAAGTTCTAGCCGCAGAAGTTCTGAGGCTGAGAAACGTGGAACCAGCGAGGATGTGTGCCCTCTTACAACACGCGGCTGAGGTTGCCGACGAGCCGGGCTTGAAGCAGCTAGCCATGACCAAGAGCGCAAGCTGCCATTATTAGCAGACAACACGGGGATCAAATGACGACGGCAATTGAAATGTTAGGGCGAATCGATTGATTAACGGCAACGAGAGTTTGCCATGCCGCGAACGCACAGTTAACATCAATTATTCCCTGACGCAGGCTTTTTCTCGATCTTCTCACCTTCGGTTTTGCCCGAGCTCTGGTCAACAGTTATTGTGACATCGCCTTGGACTCCTTGCACTGCCGGGCTCTCTGCACCGGTAGTAGACTGCTTCACTTGGTTTGTTTGCTGCTGTGAGCGCTGGGTTGATCCGACCGGGCTTGAATCTTTGGAGATGCCGTTGTAGGCGAGAAAAAAGCCGCCCACGAGAGCTATGAATGCCATCGTCATTGCAGTCGTCGCGAGCCAGCGACGTTCTCTAGTTCTCTTCGCTCTCGCTAAGCTGCCAAATGCAAGAAAAAGAGCAAAGCCAGCTAACCCTAGGGGATGAGTCACAACCTTGACCCACTCGCTCACGAAGTTTGCTCCTCTTCCTAACGTCGACGGATGGAATCCATCGTAGCACCGATCCACACGCTTGGAAATGGGTTTTCGGGGGCTGTCCCATGCTTTCACCGATCAAGAAAGCGGGTGGCTGGCCCACCTTTGCGTTTTTTGTAAAGGTGGGGACGAAGGCATCGGCGGTCGCGATTAGAAAATCCCGACACAGGCTGCACGAGTTCCCACCTTTGCTAAAAAACGCAAAGGTGGGCCAGCCAACGAGGGCCGATCGCGCCACGGTTTGGCGCGGAAGGAGCGCCAGCGTAGCACCTTTGCTGTTCGCTACCCTAGAGATACAGTTGACATGATCCCCGCCCAGACATAACATTCCGACACAACGCCGCTTCAACCTGCATGATTGGTAAAGTACTGGGTCACTATCGAGTTTTTGAAAAGATAGGCTTTGGGGGAATGGGGGAAGTGTATCGCGCCAGCGATGAGCGGCTGGGGCGGGACGTCGCCCTCAAAATACTCAAGCCCTCTCTTGCCCAGGATCAGGACCGCCTGCGCCGTTTCGAGCAGGAGGCGCGGGCTGCCGCCGTTCTGAATCATCCCAACATTGTTGCGATTTACGACATCGGCATGCACGATGGCGCGCCGTACATTGTCTCCGAGTTGCTGGTGGGGCAAACTTTGCGCGAACGTTTGCTCGACGGGCCTTTGTCGCGGCATCAAGCGATTGACTACGCCCGGCAAATTGCACAAGGACTGATGGCGGCGCACGAAAAACGCATCGTGCATCGCGATCTCAAACCGGAAAATATTTTCATCACCAAAGATGATCGCGTCAAGATTCTGGATTTTGGTATTGCCAAGCTGCTGACCTCCGAGTTTGGTTCCGAGCCCGGGAAAGCCGGGCCTATCGAGGCTTTGACCACACAGACCAAAATTGGTTCGGTGCTGGGAACGATCAGCTACATGTCCCCTGAGCAGTTGCGCGGTAAGGCGGTGGATCATCGCAGCGACATTTTCAGCTTTGGCGCGATTCTCTACGAGATGTTAACCGGGCGGCGGGCATTCGCCGGCGACAGCCAAGTCGACACTATGAGTGCGATCCTGAAAGAGGATCCGGCGGAGATGGTTCGCGAGGGCCGGGAGATTCCGCATGCCATCGAACAAGTTGTCCGCCATTGTCTGGAAAAAGATCCTGACAACCGCTTCCAGTCGGCGCGCGATCTGGCTTTTGCGCTTAGTACGCTGTCAAGTTCCACAACTGGCAAGCAAGTCGCCGCGTTTCGTCCGCGGGCAAAGCAGCTTCGCGCGTGGTTGGTTCCTATCGCCGCAGTGGTGCTGTTCACAGCGGCTGCGATTTTTCTGGAGCCCATGCTTCGTCCGGTTCATGAACCCGACTTCCACCGAGTTACTTTCGAGCGCGGCACTGTGTACAGCGCCCGCTTCACTTCCGACGGTCGAACGGTGCTTTATGGAGCGTCCTGGAATGGACATCCGCTGCAAGTGTATTCGACGATTCCCGATTCCTTGCTGGCGCGCCCTTTGGGTTTAGCCTCGGCCTATCTTTTATCTATTTCGCACAATAATGAATTGGCGCTGATATTGAATGGAAGGCCTGGATCGCGCCTCGATTTCGAAGGCGGAATGCTGGCGCGATCCCCGATGGTAAACGGTACTCCGCGGGAAATTCTGCAGAACGTGACTTGGGCTGATTGGGGACCTGACGGGGAACTTGCGGTGGTGCACCATGCCAATGGGCGCGACAATCTGGAATATCCGTTGGGAAAGGTTCTTTACCAGACTAACGGCGGGATCAGCAATATTCGTTTCTCGCCTACGGAAAAGCGCATTGCTTTCTTGGATCATCCCCGGCGTTGGGATAACAGCGGTTCGGTATGCGTAATCGACCTTGCTGGACATAAGACGACACTTTCGTCAGGTTGGGATTGGGAGAGCGGTCTGGCTTGGTCTCCTCAAGGCAAAGAAGTATGGTTCACGGCTCTGGAAAGCGGCGCCAGCAATCGCACTATGTGGGCGGTAAATCTGGCCGGCAAGCAGCACAGGGTGCTTACTGTTCCTGGAGGCTTTACCCTGCACGACATTGCTTCCGACGGACGCATCCTGGCCTCGCTGGATAATGAACGTTTGGCGATGGAATGGAGTGGGAAAGACAAACAAGTGAGGGATCTTTCCTGGTACGACTGGAGCATCGTGAAAGATATTTCGCCGGATGGCCAGTCGGTTTTATTCGAAGAAGGCTCCGTAGGTTCAGAGCCCACCGGGCCGGACGGTGCGGTAGCGGTTCGCAAGGTCGATGGCTCTCCGCCCATTCGCTTGGCGGACGGTTCGGCTGACGCGCTTTCACCTGACGGCGCCTGGGCCGCTTCAGTCTCGGGACCCGGGGCGCCGCACATTACCCTGCTGCCAGTCCGCGCTGGTCAATCACGTCAAATCGCTCTAACCGGACTCGAAAGTCTGCAGCGGGGAGCACATTTTCTGCCAGACGGCAAGCGAATGGCGGTTAATGGAAATGCGCCCGGTCGTCCTGGCCGCACCTATCTTGTGGATCTTTCGAGCGGCAGGGCTGAGCCCGCTACGCCTGAGGGTATATACGCGACGCTGCCTTCGCCGGATGGGAAATTTCTGGCGGGTGAAACCGCAGATTACAAGCCGGCGCTGTTTCCGCTCGACGGAGAACCTCCGCGTCCCGTTCCCGATGTAGAGCCTGGCTATAATCTGGCACAATGGTCGGCCGACAGCAGAGCTCTGTACGTCTATCGCAGTGGTGATGTGCCGCTGAAAATTCAACGCCTCGACATTGCGACCGGAAAAATGCAAAACGTTCGCGAATTATTCCCCGCCGATCTTGACGGAGTCGTCTCCATCGGCCCCGTGATCACCAACCTGAACGCTTCGGAGTTCGCATACAGCTACTTCCAGACACTATCCGTGCTGTACATAATCTCGGGCGTCAAATAGGATCTGGCGCACACCAGCAGGAACGCTCGCGTCTACATTTCGTTCAATCCTCCTGGTAAATACCTACAATATCCACCCATGCCTTTAACTGTCTCCAGTTTTTGGCATCGCCCATGGCTTTAGTCACCGAGACGGTAACGGACTGACCGTCTGGCCCGTAAAATCTGGTTTTGGAGCCCTCGCTCATGGTTTCATCGCCGATGACGGAAAATGTAGGCAGGTATTTTGCCAACACCATGTAATTAGACGGCGAAAGCTTGTTGATGCTGACTAGCCATACCCATCCATGCGAGTTGTAACCGCAGGTAAAGGCGTTCCAAGGCCACGTCGTGAGGGGTTGCGCTGGATTGTCGGCGGTGATCACGCATTTCCCCAGATGCGTCGTGAGATGTTTCCCACCATCTACAGTCTGTATAAGCCGCTCCGGTTGCGCTGATCCGGCGTTGAAAGCAGTGATGTTTTGCGCGGGTAGAATTCCCGTCGTCAAGGTTAAAAAGCCAGCCAGCTCGATAATAAGGTATTTCATTTTCCACTTTTGCAAAGGACACCTCTTTATTAATGCGTATTGACTTCCTATGAGACCGCGATTTAACCGCAGTTCTGTCGAACCTAGTTCAGGTCGTAAGAAGCAACAAGACATGGAAAGTTCCATCCACGAAGGTATCCACAGATTGTCGGGAAACGTGCTTTCTAACAAAGAGAGAAGTGGTCGGGAAGATCCAGCGCAGAAGCGGAAGGATCGATTTGAGTGCGTCAGGCCGGATTGAATCCGCGTACTACATCAGTCGCATCCACAAAGGCGCCTCTTCGAACGGTTCCATCCGCGCATCCTAAGGGCGATCCTGAGGTCTTCTACAGGAACCCCGATAAGCCAAAAGTACAACTTCCGCCATAGACAGGTGTTTCTAAGCAGTGGGAGTGAAACACATGAAGCCATTGCAATTTATTTTGCCCGTATGTGCTGCGCTGATTCTCATTGGTTGCGGTGCCGGCCATCCGAATTTAAGCAGTATCACCGTAAGCCCCACCACCGCTACCGCGGATAGTGCTACCCATGGACAGGTAGGGTACACAGCCCAAGGCAATTTCACCAACGGAACGAACCGCGAGCTTTCTCAGGCGGACGGGCTTTCGTGGAAGACATCCACTACGGCGGCCAGCATTGGTTCAACAGGCGAAGCAACATGTTCTTCGCCAGGCACGGTGACAGTGACTGCGACTGCGCCAGAGAATTTGACGATTACGGTCAACAATGGCGTGAACAATACGTCGGCTAACGTTTCGGGCACGGCGCAGCTGGTTTGTCAGTAAGCGTGATGGCTGTCGCTCTTACAACCTCGGGCCGATGGGGTTTGAAAGGCGCACGGCTTTGCAGCGATGCCGAACTGATGAGACATGAATTACGGCGCGGCTCAAGCCGCGCCCCTTCAAGATTTTTCAGGCGCTAGCTTTGTCAGTCAGCGGTAGCATGGGTTCATCTTGTTTGGCGGCGGCAGCGTCGAGGTCCAGCTGTTCCTGGCCGCTGAGCACGGTGACACGGCCGCGATAGGTCTTGAGATGAGTCTGCGCTTTGTCGAAGGCTTCCTGAGCTTTGCTTAAACTCTTGCCGACATTTTCAAACTGGCTTTGGAAATAATCGAAAGACTTTTGCGCCTTGGATAATTCGAGGCGGCTTTTTTCAAAGCGGCTGGCGACTTCATACCATTTGTGCACCAGCGCGATGGTCTGCAGCGTCATCAGCAGGCTGTTGGGCGAGACGGGAAAGACGTGCTGCTGGTTAAGCCAGTCGGCGAGTTCGCGATTGCGAATGACTTCCATGTAGAGCGTCTCGCTGGGCAGATACATTAGGGCGATATCGGTGGTGCCGTTTTCTGGCTGGATGTAGGCTTTGATTCTTTTGGCTTCCGCCTTCATCACGCGGATCAGCGCCAGCCGAGCTTCTTCGATTTCGGCCTCGACGTTGCTTTCAAACAGCGCGATCACTTGTTCGCGAGGAAATTTCGCGTCGATAGGCAAGCGGCGGTCGGGGAATTGAATAATGGCGTCGGCGCGACCGCCGCCTTCGGGCAGTTGCGCTTGCATTTCGAACATGTGCGCGGGAAGAAAATCCGCGAGCAGACGTTCCAGGCTAGCTTCGCCAAACTGGCCGCGCAGGTGCGGCAGCTTGAGCAGATTATTTAAATCGTTAATGGAATGTCCGAGCGCCCCGACTTCGCGCAGCTGTTCTTCCGCGGCTTTTAAATGTTGCTGGACTTTTTCGAACTGGGCGAAACCTTCTTTGATGTTCTGATCGAGTTTTTGCTGAACTTGGTCGGTGATATCCATCAGGCGGGCGTCTACCCGGTCGCGAATGGCGTCGAGACTCTGAGCCGTTTTTTGGTTCAGGTTATCGAATTCAGATTTGAGCTGTGAAGTGGTGAGTGCCAGCGAACTGGTCAACTCGGTGCGGGCCTGACTTAGGCGCTCGGATTGCTCCTGGCGCCCGGCCTTCATTTGTTCCTCGACAGCGGAACGAATGGCCGAAAAGCCATCGCCTAACCGGTCAGTGACCTGCAGGCCGATGGCACCTTTGGTCTGCTCCATACGCATGGCGGTATCGGCCGTGGCTGAGGCGAATTGCGCCGACAGGGTTTGATGAAGTGCTGCGGAGCGTTCCGCAAGTTGTTTCAGCGCTTCAAGTTGCGGGGAATATAAAAACTTCCGCTGGAACCAGAGGACGCTTAGCACCAAGAGTACTAGCTGCAAAATAAGAATAAGGCCAAGCAGGAATGCGACGTAAGTCAAGTTAGGGCTATCTCCGTGGTAATCGTGTCTCGGCTGATTCTAGAGCGTATGGTCAAAGAAACAAAGCGGCAAAGTTGGTCCATACGCTTCCCCCGGCGTGGGTGAGGAAAACATGTTTCGCGTGGCGGCAGCGTGGATCGCGATGGTCGTGATTGGTGGTTTGTCTGCTGCGCAGACGCCTGCGAAAGTGTTGCCGGCGCGTCAGCCTTCCCTCAACAATTCCTCATATGACGTCGAGGCCGAACGACAGCTGTTAATTCTGGCAAATCAGGCTCGGGCGCAGGCAGGACTCGCTCCGCTACAAATGGACGAGGGCTTGACGCGGGCCGCGCGCGCTCACGCCGTGGAGATGGCCGAGCGGCAACAGCTTTCGCATCAGTTTGCGGGCGAGTCCGCGTTGGCGCAGCGGCTGGCCGCCAACTGCGCGCTGCATCTCGATCAAGCAGGAGAAAATGTTGCCTACGCTGGCAGCGTGGAGCAGGCGCACGCAAGCTTGATGCATTCGCCTCCGCATCGCGAGAACCTCCTGAATCCCGCATACAACGTGGCCGGGTTCGGAGCAGTGCGCGTCGGCCTTTCGCTCTACGTGGCGCAGGACTTCGGACACAGTTTGCCGAACTACTCGCCGCGACAAGCCAGTGGTCTGGTAAGCGGCAGTATCGCCCGGATGCGGCGCGATTACAATTTGCCTCCGCTGCAATGGAAAGATAGCGACGCCGCGCAGGATGCCGCCTGCTCCATGGCCCGCACCGATTCGCTAAAACCCGCAGCCGTTCGCGGATCCTACATTCTTCGTTACACGACGGAGCAGCCTGAGATGCTGCCCGCACAAGCGGCGAGAGCCATCGAGGATCGCGGGGTGCATACTTTCTCGGTTGGAACCTGCTATGCCCGCACGAATAGTTATCCCAATGGTGTGTATTGGGTGACGCTGGTCCTGCAGTAAAGTTGTGAAGCACGAGCGCGGACGCTCGCACCCACACTCGCTGTGCTAACCTGCAAGCGTTGTCATTCCTCTAACATCGCATGGATGCATCGCGCGAGATTCGTATAGGCACGGCTGGATGGGCCTACAAAGATTGGGAAGGAGTTTTCTATCCGCCGGGAATGGCGCGACGCAAACAGCATGGCCTGGAATTTCTGGCCCAATGCTTTGATGTGGTCGAGATCAACACTTCTTTTTATGGACACATCAAGCCGGAGCTGGTGAAGCTTTGGGTGCGCAAGGTTGCGGTCAATCCCAAGTTTGTGTTCACGGCCAAGCTGCATCGGTCATTCACTCATTCTCCCATTGCTGTAATGGAACCGACCTCGGCCGCGACTATCAAGCCTAACGACGAAGATGAGCGGCTGGCACGCGAAGGCTTGGACGCGTTGGCGTCGACGGGAAGGCTGGGCGCGCTGCTGATTCAGTTTCCGGTTTCGTTCAAAAATACATTATTGAATCGCGAATATCTGGAGTCGCTGATGCGCCAGTTCATCGAGTTTCCGCGCGTCGTGGAAGTGCGGCATGACACCTGGAATCGACCGGACACCATTGCATACTTCACCGAGAGAAATGTCGCGTTCTGCAATATCGATCAACCCCAGATTGGGCGCTCGCTTGAAGCTACGGAGCATGTGACGTCGCCCGTGGGATACGTGCGGCTGCACGGCCGCAATTACGATCAGTGGTTTGAAGCAGGAGAAAGGCGCGGATCGTTACAACTATCTCTACAGCGAAGCGGAATTAGCGGGATGGAAAGAGAAGATCGAGCGTATCTCCAGCAAAGCTGAAGTTACTTACGTGATCGCGAATAATCATTTCGAAGCCAAGGCCGGAGTGAACGCTCTGCAGCTGAAACACATGTTGAGCGGGCGTCGCGTGAAGGCAACGGAGCCGCTGCTAAAGCATTATCCGGAGCTGAAAAGTATTGCCGATCCAATTGCAGATAATGACGAAGGGCTGCCTCTGCTCTCGATGACATCTTGAAAATCGTTACCACGGGAACTTTTTCGTCAATTCCCATTTCGGGATAAAAATCTTGTCAAGGGGTCCAAACCACCCATTTCTCTTCAAACCATTCATTCGGAAGATAAAATAAATTTTATTTTTTGGCGGGTTTACCCATGTCAATTTGCTACTCTTAAAATATAGACAACTGAAAGGGCGCGGGTTCAACCCTGCGCCTTTTTATTTGGACATCTAAATCGCCCACCCGGGCTATTCTCTCATTGCGACGCTGGACGCCTTATTCCACGTTTTGTACAACAGTGGATTGCCGTCCGCTAATCGCGGCATCCGATCTCGCCTCACTTTCTAGGAGCCGTTTGTTCGTTTGGCCCATCGCGCCTGCACGGCCTATTTAAGACATGCCCTTCGTTTTGCAAGATACCACCCGCCTACGACCTGAGATAGAATAACCGATTATGGAGATTCACCTTCGACCTGAGCTTGCAGATTTGATCAAGCAAGATGTTCAGCGCGGACCCTATCAAACGGTCGACGAGTTTGTGGAGTGCGCGGTTTCGATGCTGCACGAGCAAGAAGCGTGGCTGGCTCAGAACCGCGCTGAGATCGCAGCCAAGGTCGACCAGGGGTATGCCGCCGCAGAGCGCGGGGAGTTGGTCGAAAGCGAGGATGCGCGCTCCCGACTCGCAGCGTTTAAGCGCAACTGGCTGAACCAAACCTAGGGGAGATGACCAGCTTTCAATTCACGCCCCAAGCCCTGGCTGACCTTTTCGACATTTGGAGTTTCATCGCGAAGGACAATCCTGCGGCCGCAGACCGCGTCGAGGACGCAATCTTCCGCGCCTGCGAACTGCTTGCGCGTGAACCTTTCATCGGACGAGAGAGGAATGACTTGACCGAGCTGCCTGTGCGCTTCTGGGCGGTGCAGCCGTATTCCAACTACCTGATTGTGTACCGTCCGGAAAAGAAGCCGCTGCAGGTGGTTCGTATTCTCCACGGCGCCCGCGATCTGCCCAAGACGCTACGGTAGTTTGCAACTGCGAAGCCTGCCCGGCGCGGCCCCCACGTGTAGGTTCAACGCGCCACCACTTCCTCTCTCGCGGCGTAGTGGCTTTCCACGTACTCATCCATAATTTTGATGAATTCGGCTACGATGTGGTCGCCTTTTAGCGTGGTAAAGAGGCGGCCGTCGACGTAGACCGGGGCTTTGGGTTCTTCGAAAGTGCCGGGCAGGGAGATGCCGAGGCTGGCGTGTTTTGATTCGCCGGGGCCGTTGACTACGCATCCCATGACTGCGACTTTCATTTCCTCGACGCCGGTGTAGCGGTCTTTCCAGGTGGGCATTTGCTCGCGCAGGTAGGATTGAATCTGTTCGGCCATTTCCTGGAAGAAGGTGCTGGTGGTGCGGCCGCATCCGGGGCAGGCCGTGACTTGCGGGGTGAAGCTGCGGATTCCGAGCGATTGCAGAATCTGCTGGGCTACGCGGACTTCTTCGGTGCGATCGCCGCCAGGGGCGGGCGTGAGCGAGACGCGGATGGTATCACCGATGCCTTCCTGCAGCAGAACTCCGAGGGCGGCGCTGGAGGCAACTATGCCTTTGGCTCCCATGCCGGCTTCCGTCAGTCCTAGGTGCAGTGGGTAATTGCAGCGCGCGGCCAGGGAGCGATAAACGTCGATCAAATCCTGGACGCCGCTGACCTTGGCGCTGAGGATGATTTGGTCGGGGCGCAGGCCGTACTTTTCGGCTAGCGCGGCGGAATTCAGCGCGCTTACCACCATCGCTTCCATGGTGACTTCGCGGGCATCTTTGGGTTCGGCGAGGCGTGAGTTCTCGTCCATCATGCGGGTGAGCAATGCTTGATCGAGCGAGCCCCAGTTCACGCCAATGCGAACCGGTTTCTGATTCTCGACGGCCACTTCGATCATGGTGCGGAAGTTGGCGTCGTCTTTGCGTCCGATGCCGACGTTGCCGGGATTGATGCGGTACTTGGCCAAAGCGCGGGCGCAGTCAGGATATTTCTTCAGCAGAAGGTGTCCGTTGTAATGGAAATCACCGACGATGGGAACGCGAACCCCTTGCTTGTCGAGTTGCTCGACGATGGGGGCGACGGCGGCTGCGGCCTGTTCGTTATTTACCGTGACGCGAACCAACTCGGAGCCTGCGCGGGCCAGGGCTGCGACTTGCTGGACGGTCGAGGGAATGTCTGCCGTATCCGTGTTCGTCATGGACTGCACCACTACTGGTGCATCGCTCCCCACGCGCACGCCATTAATCGAACAAGTAACGGTCTTCCTGCGTTGAATGTTAGCCATGTTCATCTAGTTTAGACCATTTGCTGGGAAGTGAGAAACCTGGCCTAGCCAAAGAGTTCGCTGTGGGAACCCAGTCGGACAAGTTGCAATACTTCAGGGTTCGGCTTGCGGTAAATCAGGAGCAAGTCGGGTTTGAGGTGGCATTCGCGGTGGTCTCGCCACTCGCCGCCAAGAGAATGATCGCGGTCTTCTCCGGCAGTGGCTTGTCCTCCGCTAAGAGCGAAATCGCAGTGAAAACCAGTATGTCCAAGTCCCGTTTGTGCTGTCCGGATTTCTCTCGCTTGAAGTCGCGCTTGAAAGCGTTGGTGCGCTCAATCGTCCGCATTCAGGTCGGAGACTTTGCGGAACGACGGCAATTTGCCGGTGCGGGCCTCCCGGATGGCCGCAATCGTCGTAGCATTGGGAACCTTTACATCGAAGGGCAAGGCCTTTTCCGCGGCGACTCGAGTTAATAGCACGCGGACCGCGTCGGAGACCGACAGTCCCATGCTGGCCAGCGTTTTCGCCGCCTTCGTCTTGATGCGCTTGTTAATGCGGACGTGAACCATTTCCGTGGCTGGCATGCTTATCTCCTAGTGAGATACATTGTATCTCACTAGCATGGCCAAAGCAAACGGATGCGGACGATCTGCCTGACAATAGTTGTGCCGGCGAGGACGCCCCGGCGTCCATTGCATCTCGGCAAGCCTTCAAATCACCGCTTGCGATCTGAAAAGGAAAGCACTGTCGCCAGAATCCTGTCCGCAAGTTGGCCACTTCGCGCCAACAGCTCGAGTTTTCGGTATACATCCTCCGCCGCGCGGGAAGAGTGCTTTCCGATAGCGGCAATGGCGACGATCTCCAGGTCTTTGTACAATTTGAAGATTACGCGATACTTGCCATAGTGGAAACTGCGCCAGCCGGCGAGTGGTGGGCGCAATGGCTCGGAGCATCCGGTTGGATTGGATGCCAGCTTGCTTTTCAGCTCTTTGGCGAGAGAATTCTTGACGCTCTTGGGCAGAGCTTTCGCATCTTCCAGGCCGTCCTTCGTGAACTCAATGCGATACGCCAACTAGTCTTCCCCAAACGCCTCCTCAAAGGAGTGTAACTTTCCGAGTCGTGCATCCCGATCGATGGTGTCGGCGGCGCGTAGGATTTGTGCAAAGAGCTTAGGGTCCATTGTTATTTCCAAGGTCTCGACCGTTGCCCGAAGCTTCTGGAGGAGATCATCAAAATAGCGCTTGTCGACGACATACTTCTCATCTTCCTCACTCCAACCCGTGACCTGGATGATCGTCCGACCCTTGGCTTGGCGGAAAATTCTGCTCTGATTCCTGCGTAACTCAGAGCGGTTGACCTTTACTCTTTCTGGTCCAATGGAGCGTTGGGTTGACATGTTGGATGGCCTCGACTCGGGTACAATATGTACAGCACCTATGTACATCTTACCACAGTTGACGGACGGGCAGGCGGGCAGGAGTAACCCAAGAACTCCAGGAGGAAGGCACAGCATCTGTGACCAAGGATTGCATCGTGGACAGATGCAACTAACTTCCGCACCGGGGGGACGCCTAGCCTCGATTGGGTTTCGCGGGCGAGGGCGCCCGCGCCACATTGGTTACGGCAGTCTCTGCATCATTCCTGGGAGAGTCTTCGCCAAGTCGTTGTAGATGACCATGACCGCGAACAACACCAAGAATACGAATGCGGCTTGATAAATACGTTCTTTGATCTGCAGGCTGATATCGCGGCGCATCAGGCTCTCGACGAACAGCAGCAGGATTACGCCGCCGTCGAGGATGGGAATCGGTAACAGGTTGAAGATGCCGAGATTCAGGCTGATCGCGGCGGTCAAAGCCATGAGCGGGGTCCAGCCTTTTTCCGTGGCAGCTTCGCCGGCGGCGCGGCCAATCCCGATTGGTCCTTCGATGGTGCGAATCGAGATTTTGCGTTGGATCATCTTCTGCACGAGTTCGAGGATCAGCAGCGATCCTTCTTTGTTTTGCTCAATCGATTTGTGGAACGCAGCCGCCAAGGGCAGAGCGCTGACTTTCATTTGCAGGCTGCCCAGGCCGACACGATAGCGCTTCTCTTGCTGGCCGGGAACATCGGCAAGCACTGGCCGCAAGGTGAAAGTTTTCTGCTGGCCGTCGCGCAGGACGTTAATTTCTACGGGCTTGTCCTTCGTGCTCTTTAGCATTTCAATCATGGCTTCGATGGCCGGGATCGGCTGGCCATCGACGCTCAGGATTTCATCGCCGAGCTTTATGCCAGCCTTTTCCGCCGGCATACCCTTTTCCAGATCGGTCACCGTAACGCTGGACTCTTTGGGAAGCCATCCGGCGTATCCCATCTGATTAACGCCATAAGCTTCAGGCACAATGGTCTTGTCCAGGAATTTCCCGCCACGGTCGATGGTGACATCCAGAGGCTCATTGGGGCTGAGGGCCTCTTTCGGGTCGACTTGCTTCCAAGTCGGATTGTCAATTCCGTCCAGGCGAGCAACACGGTCGCCAATCTGAATTCCAGCTTTCGCTGCTGGGGTGTCAGGCATTACCCAGCCGATGACCGCGGGTTCATCCAGCACTGCCGGATACTCGTAGTGGAACATGTAAACCCCGGTCAGTAGACCGATGGCAAGCAGAATGTTCATGGACGGGCCAGCGATGGCGATCAGGAAACGATGCCAGCGCGGATGCGAAAGGAACTCGCCCGGATCGCCGGTGCGCTCGTCCATGGGATTCTCGCCGCTCATCTTGACGTAGCCGCCGAGAGGAATGGCGCTGATGCGGTAATCGGTGTCGCCGCGGCGGAAGCCGAGCAGCCGCTTGCCAAATCCGATGGAAAAAACTTCGACGCGCACGCCGAACAACTTCGCGACCGCGTAGTGGCCGAATTCATGGATCAGAATCATGAATCCCAACACCACAGCAACCGCGAGCAGAGAGATAAAGAATCCCGACATAAGCTTTGATTATTCCCCTCTAAGAATAGAAGAAGCCGATGGCGACGGCGCGGCATAGCCCAACTGTTCTACTTTTTCCCGGGCTATCCGGCGCGCTTCGGCGTCTGCAAGAAGCACTTTATTAATAGATTCCAACTTAACGGCTTTCGTTTCACCAAGAACCATCTTAATTATGGCAGGAATCTCCGTGAAGCGAATAGAGCCATCCAGAAATGCCGCCACTGCGACCTCATCAGCGGCATTGAGTGCAACAGTTTTCGCACCTCCAGCCTCTGCTGCTTCATAGGCGAGACCCAGGCAAGCGAATTTTTCCATATCAGGCGGCTCGAAATCGAGATGTCGTAAGTCCATGACCGGGAAGCGCATATCCGATTCAATACGTTCGGGATAAGTGAGCGCATAGAGGATGGGCAGGCGCATGTCGGTCACTGAGAACTGAGCAAGTATGCTGCCATCCACAAATTCGACCATGGAATGAATAGTCGACTGCGGATGCACCGTTACTTGCACGCGATCCGGCGGCAAATTGAACAGGCGGCAGGCTTCGATTACTTCGAAACCTTTGTTCATCAGCGTGGCGGAATCGATGGTGATGCGGCGGCCCATTTTCCAGGTGGGATGATTCAACGCCTGCTCGACTGTGATTGAAGAAAATTGCACTTTGGGTGTGTGAAGAAACGGTCCGCCGGATGCGGTCAGCCAGATCTGGCGAACTTCATCCATGCGTCCGCCGCGCAGGCACTGGTGGATCGCATTATGCTCGCTGTCAATCGGGAGCAGCGGTTTGCCTTGACGGCGCGCCTCGGCGGTAATCAATTCTCCTGCGGCAACCAGACACTCTTTGTTCGCGAGGCCGACGGTTTTTCCGGCTCGCACGGCTTCGTAAGTGGCTTCGAGTCCAGCTACGCCCACGATCGCGCTAACTACGAAATCAGTTTCCAGATGTGTAGCGACGCTTACATTTCCTGCGGGGCCGTGGACAACTTCGACTCCGTTGAGCCCAGCCGCGTTTAGACGAGAGCGGAGGATTACAGCGTTGGCTTCGGTGGCAACTGAAATCAGCCGCGGTTTCCATCGCTGCGCCTGCTCGAATGCAGCATCAACATTATGACCAGCGGCGAGCGCGGTAATCTGGAAACGTTCGGGATAGGATTCAACTACGCTAAGCGTGCTGCGTCCGATCGAGCCGGTCGAACCCAGGATGGAAATTCGTTTCATCAGAAATCAGTCGTTGGCAGTTCGTCCTTGGTCGTTGCCAATTCTGTTGCGTCATCGCAAACAACGCACGACCAGCGACCAACGACGCTTTTCTCTTACTGCATCACGCGCCAAGCCGCATAGTACCATAGCACCGGAGCCGCAAAGAGCAGGGCATCGACGCGGTCCAGCATGCCGCCGTGGCCCGGCAGAATTGTTCCTGAATCTTTGACGCCGGCGCCGCGTTTGATCAACGATTCCACCAGATCTCCTAACTGTGCCGCGACATTGATAGCCGCCGAAAGCCAAATTGTGGGACCAAGTGGCGGCTTCTGCAGGGCGAAAAATCCGTCGCGTCGTTCAATGAGATGGGCGTGCAGCAACGCCGTGCTTAAGGGCGTGGCGTAATTGTAAAGCAACATCCCCACAACCAGGCTCGCTAGCAACGACGCCAGCGCTCCTTCCCAAGTTTTTTTGGGGCTGATGCGCGGCGACATCAGATGACGACCCAGGGAACGTCCCACGAAGTAGGCGAAGATATCTCCTGCCCAAACCAGCAGTAACAAATACAAAAGTAAGAACGCTCCCGACCATTGCTCGCGCAACTGCACCAGAAAACCGAGTGGCAATGCCACATAGCAAAACGCGAAGACAGAGACCATGGCTGCTGGAAATGCGGTGCTGAGGTTAACCCTCCGCATAGCAATGGTCAGAAAAACAAATGGAGCGAGAGCTGCGGCGAATCCGGCGCCGTAAATAAAAATCGCCGTAGACAGAAGCGGCTTCGCGTTTCCCGGATTGATCGCGAGCAACAGAAAAAACAGGCCAACGAAAATGTAAGTGGGCCAACGCAAAGGCCGGATCCCGTAGGCCTCGGCCAGCTTGAGCAATTCCTGCACGGTGAGCAGCGCCACCAAAGCCGCGACCAGAGCCACCACGGGCACGGGAGCGCGCAGCACCAGCCCCAGAACAATTGGAATGAGAATTACTGCAGTGAGGATTCTCTTGAGCAGATGCAAGAGCCTCAGCTCCTGCCCGTTTTTGTAGTGTGTGGCGCGGACATTCTTGTCCGCGAATGTTCAGCCTGGGAAGGTTCGCCTCGGTGATGTTCAGCGTGATTGTGGCCGGCTGCTGCATCTGTCAGGCCGCCATAGCGCCGTTCGCGTTTCTGGTACTCGGCAATGCCCTCGAGCAAATGCACGCCGCGAAACTCCGGCCACAGCGTCGGGGTTACGTAGATTTCCGCGTACGCCAGTTGCCACAGCAGAAAATTGCTGAGCCGCATCTCGCCGCTGGTGCGAACCACTAAATCAGGATCAGGCAAATGCCGCGTGTACAAATGCGAGACACGGCGTCCTCATCGATTTCAAGATGGTCTAGACCGCCGTTGCGCGCTGCCGCATCGACAATCGAGCGAAACGCATCCACCAGTTCCGTGCGTGCGCTGTAATTCAGCGCGAGCGTCAGCACCATCCCAGTGTTGTGCGCAGTGGCCTGACGCGCCCACTCCATCTTGTCCTGCACCGACGGTGGTAGTTCGTGCTGCCGTCCGATGTATTCCAGGCGAATATTATTTTTGTTGAGCGTGGGCACTTCTGCTTTCAGATAGCGGCACAACAAGCCCATGAGGAAATCGACTTCGCTCGCTGGACGCTTCTTCCAATTCTCCTCAGAAAACGCGTAGAGCGTGAGCGCGGGAATACCGATGCGCGCCGCGGTTTCAACCGTGGAGCGGACGGACGAGACGCCAGCGCGGTGTCCGGCGATGCGCGGCAGGTGGCGCCGCCGCGCCCAGCGGCCGTTACCGTCCATAATAATGGCGATGTGTTTTGGGAGCCGCTTCGGGTCGAGCCGCTGATAAGCTTCCGCTTCCTTGCGGTCCAGCCCGGCGGGAACTGTTGCTTGCAAGCTAACCTCTGCTGTTTGTTGAAGCTAACACAGCGGGGAAGGCGGTGGCAATGACTCCAAAGTGTTACTGAGTTGAAATGGAAGACGGGCGATCCCGCCCGTCCTCCACATGCAACCCTACAGCGCGGCGCAAACCGCTTTGACTTCGGTGTACTGCTCCAAGACTTCGTGGCCCATCTCGCGGCCCCATCCCGATTGCTTGTACCCACCAAAGGGCAGAGCGGCGTCGAAAATGTTGTAACAGTTAATCCACACCGTACCCGCGCGCAGTTGCGATGCCAGACGGTGCGCCTTCTGAATGTCGCGCGTCCAAATGCCCGCCGCCAATCCGTAAACCGAATTGTTGGCTTGCTTGACTAGCTCGGCAGGATCGCGAAAAGGAATCGCAGTCACGACCGGGCCGAAAATTTCTTCCTGCACGACTTTCATTTTTTCGTTCGTATTCACCAGGACCGTAGGTTCGACGAAGTAGCCTTTATCGCCGTGACGGCTGCCACCAACCACGGCCTTCGCGCCTTCGGAGAATCCCGCCTCGAGATATCCGCAGACCCGATTCAGTTGTTCGGCGGAAACCAGCGGACCCATATCAGTGGAATCGTCTTGCCCCGATCCGACTTTGATCTTCTTCGCGTGCTCCGCTACGCCGTCGACCACTTTGTCGAAAATGCTGTCCTCGACATACAGACGCGAGCCCGCGCAGCAGCACTGCCCGTGATTAAAGAAAATAGCGCTGGAGGCGCCAGCAATCGCGCTGTCGAGATCAACGTCAGCGAAAACAACATTCGGAGACTTACCGCCCAGTTCGAGCGAAACTTTTTTCAGATTGCCGGCAGCGGCCTGCAAAATAAGTTTGCCCACTTCGGTCGATCCCGTGAATGCGATCTTGTCGACGTCGGGATGAGCTGCCAATGCCGCGCCTGCAGTTTCGCCATAACCCGGGACGATGTTCACCACGCCATCGGGAAAGCCAGCTTCCTGAAACAGTTCTCCAAGGCGCAGCGCGGTGAGCGGAGTCTGTTCTGCTGGTTTCAAAATCACGGTGTTTCCGGTTGCCAGCGCCGGGCCCAGCTTCCACGCCGCCATTAACAGCGGAAAATTCCACGGGATGATCTGGCCCACAACTCCGACCGGCTCGCGCAGCGTGTACGCCAAAAACTTGGCGCCAGCCGCATAAGGCACGGAGATCGGAATCGTGTTGCCCTCAATCTTGGTAGCCCATCCACTCATGTAGCGAAAGAGATCGACGGCCAGTGGGACGTCGGCTGCCCGCGCTACCTTCAGCGGTTTGCCGTTGTCCAGCGATTCCAGTTCGGCGAACTCCTCAAGATTTTCTTCAAGCAGGTCGGCCAGTTTATAGATCAGTCTTGCGCGTTGGGATGGAGTCAACTGCGACCACGGGCCGGTTTCAAAAGCAGAGCGCGCGGCTTTGACGGCGCGATTTATATCTTCGCGATCGCCCTCGGCTACGTGCGCGAGAACCTCACCGGTCGCGGGATTATACGTGGGAAAAGTTTTTCCCGATGCCGCATCCACCCACTTTCCGTTGATTAGTATTTTGTGTTTCTTAGAAATGAAGCGGGAAGCTTTATCTTCAGGTGCAGAGATTTTCAGAGCTGTTGCCATAGTCTTCTCCTGGCGTGCGGATGTTAAATCGTGGAGTCGCAAGCTGTCTCGCACAACACTAAAACCGATTAACAGTTGCGGCGGCAATTCGAAATTGTAGCGCATTTCTCGCATTCAAAAATCTAATACTTGTGTTAAGGAAAGGTAGGTTGCGAGTATAGTGGGCGAAGGCGAGGTGCAGAGTCGCACAACGCTTAGGTTGGCGTTAACATCTTACCTATGTAAGGCTTGTGATAAATAATTAAGTGCGGGCGTGCAGAGGAGATTCAAACTATGAACGTTTTCGGACGAGCAGGAGATTCAATTGCCCGGCTGGGCAAGCAGGGTTTAACGTTCTTGCTGTCGTTCACTCTGCTCTTCGCGACTATGCCTCAGAATCTTTTTGCCCAAGATCAGCAGGCTCCGCCTCAAGACCAACAAGCTCCGCCGCCTCCAGATCAGCAAGCGCCGCCGCCAAGCGGGCAGGCCCCGGCTCCAGCCTACGCGCCACAGACTCCGCAGCAATTGCAACAGCTCGTCGCACCCATCGCGTTGTATCCGGATTCGCTGGTAGCGCAGATCCTCGCCGCTTCCACTTTTCCCGAACAAGTAGTGGAAGCGGATCGCTGGGTGCAAGCGCATCCTGATCTCAAGGGCGACGCTCTAGGCAAAGCCGTCGACCAGCAGCCCTGGGATCCAAGCGTAAAAGCGCTCACTGCATTTCCCTCGGTCCTGGGAAATATGGATAAGAATCTTTCCTGGACTTCGTCGCTCGGTGACGCCTACTACAACCAGCAGCAGGATGTGATGGACGCGGTACAGGTGATGCGCAAGCGCGCCGAGGATGCTGGCAATCTGAAGACCACGCCGCAGCAGACCGTCACCACCCAAGGCTCAACTGTCGTCATTCAACCGGCTAATCCTGACGTGGTCTACGTCCCTGCCTATGATCCGTGGCTGGTTTACGGAGGGCCCGATCTATCCGTGGCCGGGTTGGTATGCCTATCCTGGAATTTGGTTTGGCGGACCTTACCTGTCATTCGGACTTGGTTTTGGAATCGGCTGGTTCGGAGGTTTTGGCTGGGGCTGGGGACATTGGGGATTCAATTGGCGCGGCGGATATCCCATTGTATGGCGGTGCCAGGTATTTCTCGCGCAGCCCCACGTTTTACAATCGGGCAAATTTCTACAGGGGCGGCGGAGCCTACGGAGCGCGCGGTGGCGCGTATGCCGGCCGTGGCGGAGCCTACTCGGGACGCGCAGGAGTCCAAGCCCGCGGGAACACGGCCGCACGAGGCGGAGTCTATAACCGCCCTGGCGCGGTTCCCCGACCGTTCAATGGAAACCAGCAGGCAGCTCGAGGATACGCGGAACCCCGCGGTCAGAGCGGCGTCCGGTCGGGTGCCTTCAGCGGTATTGATCACGGAGGACAAGCGAGAAGCTTCTCGTCGCGCGGACAGTCCAGCTTTGGCGGCGGAGGCGGATTCCACGGCGGTGGCGGAGGCCATGGCGGTGGTGGCGGGCGGCGTTAGTCCTAATATCCCAAGTAGCTTGAGAATTTCGAATTGGAGAAAGCCGATATGCGACGAACGAAGTTGATCTGCGAGCGATTTCATTGGGCAGCCTCATTTACATTAGCCACGATCGCAATCTTCTTTTTGGGATGCTTCGCCACGCTTGCCGCAGCCCAGCAACAAGGCCAGAAAACCTTTTCATCGCCGAACGAGGCCAGCGACGCCTTGTTCAACGCTACTCAGAATAACGACCAAAAGGCCATGCTCGACGTCCTCGGTCCTGATGGAAAGCAACTGGTCTCGTCGGGCGACGAAACCGAGGACGCTCACAGTCGCGCTAATTTCGTCAAGAACTATCAGGCAATGCACCGTCTCGTGAAAGAGCCGGATGGAACGGTGACTCTCTACATCGGAGCCCAGAATTGGCCCACGCCGATTCCGATCGTGAACAAAGGAAGTATCTGGTACTTCGACACCGATGCCGGCAAGAACGAAATTCTGTACCGGCGAATTGGCCGGAACGAAATGTCGACCATTCGTGTCTGCCAGGAATTGGTAGCGGCGGAGAAAGAATACTACGCGAGCCACAGCGAGTATGCTCAGAAAATATATAGCGACGAAGGTCAGCATGACGGGCTTTATTGGCAAGCTGCCAACGGCGAACCGCAGAGCCCCGTAGGGCCGCTGGTTGCCCAGGCTGTGGACGAGGCAAATTCGAAAACGCAGAATCAGCCAACGCCGTATCGCGGGTACTTCTATCACATCTTGATCCGGCAGGGAAAGAACGCGTCAGGCGGCGCGAAGAAATACACCGCTGACGGCAAGATGACTGGAGGCTTCGCTTTCATCGCCTATCCCGCCGAATACCGCTCGTCCGGAGTAATGACCTTTATCGTTAATCAGGACGGCGTTGTCTATGAAAAAGATCTTGGCGACAAAACTGAAGACGCCGTCAAATCCATGAAGGAATTTAATCCCAACTCCGGCTGGCAAAAGACGGAAGACCTGCAAGAGGACGCTGCCGCCGACCAGAAAACCGAATAGAGAACTTCCCCGCGCGCACTCACTTCTGGCAGGTGGGCGGCTTGTAATCAGGATCGCGGTTGTTGGCGAAGCACCAGGCGACAAAGCCGGGGTCAAATCGTTTCTGTACTTTTTCCGGAACCTGTTCCGGATGCAGCTCGACGAACTTTAAGTCAATGGTTCCGTCGGTCGTGCCACCTTGATGTGCCGTAGCCAGCAAGTATCCATAAACATTTGTTTGCGCATCCGGCCCCGGCTGCACTGATGTCGGCAGTTGATATCTGTGAGCGCCAGCTGTGCCCACAATCCAGCCCGGCAGCACGCCGCCATGAGACCGCCAATAATCGGTGTCGAAAATATTGTCGGCATAGTAATGCGAATGGCTGGACAGGATGTAGACGTGCTTTCCGCCTTTGTTGTGCGCATCCAGCAACGCGTGGTAAACGGCCTCGCCGCTTTTCGTGCCTCGCTCGGACTCGTTCATGCTATGTGACGCCGAGATGCTGTTCGGGAGCGCCTTATGCATACCGACCACCACGGTCTTAACGCTGGCGTCAGAAAGATCTCTGGCGACCACGGCCCAGAACCATTTCAATCTGAGCTTCGCTGAATTCATCTTCAGAAGCGTTGTCGAGAGTGATGAAATCTATTCCGCGATCAATCCAGTGGTAATACGAATGAGGCCCGCGATCCTCGGGATTATCTTTCAGCCTTTGCGCCCGCAGCACCGGGGAATCTATCCATTCGGCGAAGTCACGCAGGTAATCATCGCGGTCACGATGAAAAACCATTTCATGATTGCCGATGGCTAAGAAAACCGGAGTCGGACCGAAGCTGGCGATCTGGTTCTCACGAAAATCTCGCCACGCAGAAAGCCCATACTCTATATGGCCTGCAAGTCCGTCAAGATGATCGGGGCCGCACCGCATGTCTTCGTCGATGGCAGACATCCAGCGGAAATCTCCCAAATGCCAGTAGAAGGCAGCATTCTGTTTTCGGACGTCGTCGGCAATTGTAGGCATCACCACGTCGCCGCAATTGCGTGAGTCTCCGGAGACGGCAAAATGCCAAGTAGATTCAGGTTGGACGGGATTAGCAGGCGGTTGATTTTGCGCCATCAAGTTGGCAGCGGCCAGCACGAGGGTCAAGAACAACGCCTTGATTGGCGAAACAGAGAAGCCGAAAGAGTTAAAAGGCCGCACGGGATCTCTCTTGATGACGATGCGCATCCTGACACGAGGCCCACAAGTCTGTCAAACCAACCGCCGCTATTTCACGTGGCCCGAGGCACTTGCCATCAGAGTGAGAACGACGGTCAGCAGCGTAGCAGCAACCACTGCAAGCCAGAGACGAAAACCGTTGATTGTCATTTTGCACCAGCCGTAGAATGTTGGTACGGTATCGAACCCTCAGTCATCCTGGCATACAGTGAAAACCGTAGACGCAAGTTAGTAACGATCTGGGTCCGAGGCAGGCGGCCAGACTTTGTCATCTTGAGGGTACCGAAGGATCTATGCAAGTTGCTGGCACCGTCGGGTGCTAGATCCTTCGCTACGCTGAGGATGACAGCAGAAATGTTCGGTATCACATTCGTGGAGGAGTCGCCGTTTTCCGCGGCCCGCGCGGTTCTCGCGGCCTAACAGCCCGCGGAGCAGTCTCCGCCTTCGCTGGCGTAATCTGAATCAGCGAGCGATTGCCCACGTGAATAAAGCTCAACTCGCGTGCCGCCAGCAGCGCATTAATCGCTTCCTTTACTCGCGAGCGCGGAACGAAGTTGCCGAAAAACGATTCCAGCTCCTGCTGATCAGCGGCGACGACGCAATCCAAATACTTCGTGATCAGCGCGGAGAGCGATTCTCCGACCGAGAGATTCACGCCTTCGCGCACCGCGTCCGGCGACCAGCGATAGAGCACATCCCAAAACGCGCCTTCCGTCGGATTGTAATCGACACGAGTGATGCGTAGCCGCGACCACAGTTCGCCCAGCGCATGATCGAGAGCGACGAACGATACGCTGCCCCCCAAAACGTCGCGCATCTTCTGCTTGGAGATGGGACCGTCGCGCCGGATCAACTCAAACGCATCGCAAGCCAACTGCGAGTATTCCGAGTGCGGCTTCGGTTTCGGTGTCGACTTAGGATTGCGCTCTCCCACCAGCGCATAGAAATAAGGAAAGATAGAAGCAGCGACCAAAAATGCATTATTCTCGTCGAAACGATTCGCCTCGTAAGCCGAGCGGTCGCGCAAAAGACGAACCATCAACTCGGTAGCGTCCTGCGCCCGCGGGTCAGCGAAAGCATGCTGCCAGTCCGGCAACTGCTGATCCGAACCAACCCAGGCTCCCATGAACGTCGGCACCAGCGCCTGGTTGCGCATGGGATACATCATGCAAAACCCCACCGACTCAAGGAATGAGCGTGCATCGTCGAGAGTGCGGACGGCGCGTCCGTCCAAGTGCCACTTTTCGCGGCGAAGTTGGTCAAGATCGGTCAAGTAATCATTAGACCACATGGAGCGGAGATGAAAAACCTTTCACAGTGTGTGAAATGTCGCAGGCGTAGCAAAGTTCGACGCGAGAAGGGGGGCCCCGCGGAGCCGGAAAATGATCCTCACCAGTCTAGGCGAGTGGAACTGTCTTCTCAACGCGAGTGCGGGGTTATAAGGGTTGGGTATGAAGTCTACCGCACCTCGTTCGAACCAACAGGCAGATTCACTAGCGTCATGCGGCTCCGCGTGCGTGGCTGTGGCACACGTAAACTTGACAAAATTCGAGCGTATGGAAAGACTAAGGGGATTTTGAGTGTAATCGCCTGTGGCTGTTGAAAAACTCACTCGCGAGAAATCCGTAGAAATTTCATCGTGCTAGGATGCCCTACAAACGACGATCTCGATTTTGGTGGACATTTTCTATCCCTCGGTTTGAACGGTTTTTTCAAAAGAGGGGGTTTTTCAACAGCCACGCCTGATTTCAACAGGTGCTGCTCTACGGCACTGAAGAGGGCTTCATGGTGATTCCTCGGGCGACTCAACCTCCCTTTGTGCGCCGTGCGCGATTACTGCGGTAATGATTGCGGGTGCGGAACAGATTGTATGATCTATGCAGAGTCGTGCCGGTGTTTGGAGACGACTGATGAAGAAATACCTTCGGCTTGCTGCGTTGCTGACGATTCTGCCCCTGTTGACGGCGGCTGCGTACGCGGATCACCGTGACGGAAGCTACTGCATTGCCACAGGGTATATTGCTTTCGATTTGAGTTCGTTTATGACCCCAGACCTTCCGGTTTCTCATTTGTTGAGGTTGATTAGGGCTGATCCCCAGAAAGGGATTTACCAATCGGGCGACGTGCCGATGGAAAACTTCGACGTTATGTGGATGAGATGCGCTGGCGACCAGATCGAGGTTTCGGGATCAAGCGACTTAAAATCCTACGAAAGCTACACAATCGACATCTCGGTCCCCACCAAAGCCCCACATGTTGTGCAGCATAAACACGGCCCGATTCGAGAATTCGCTCAAGCACATTTGGGACGGGACGGCTACCTTAGTGACGGAAAGTCAAAGCACACAGAAAGTATCCTTCCATCAACGGATGCCGAACACAATTACGAGTTGGTGCTGTCGAGCCGCCCAGTTTCAGGGTATTGTGTTACGACCTACGGCAAAGCGGAACTTCTTCAGCTTGATCTTCACGACATCGTTACACAGCGTGTCGTGCTGTACGAGTTCGCGGAAGAGTCTTGCGGCGACTAAACTGTTGCAATATCGCCATAGCGCTTATTGACCACTCGTCAAAACGTGTAATCGCCGGTTTTCGCCAATTGGGAATTCTGCATGGGTCGAACACGGCGCGAAGACTCACGCCGACTAAAGTGAGCTGGGATATTTTTCGAGATAGCGGCGGAGAAATTCTTCCTGAATTATTTTAGAAGCGAAAGTAACGCTAACCAAATTGTTCCCGCTGGGCCAGAAAAACCCCAACGTGCCCGTCTCATCAGGGAATCGAAATTGCCGATCCATCACAACTCGGTTTTTGAATTTCCTCACGCGGGTGAGAACTAGATCAGGACTTTCTTCTCGGAGAAAGTTCGGGTTGGGCGACCATTTGGCAAAGTACAAGGGCCAAGCGTCATTCGGAAACTGGCGAACCTCGACAATAATGATGGGAGAGGCGTTGTTCTTATCGGCAACGTATTCGACTCGAAAGTCCATTTCGGGCACAAACTGAGATGCCTTGTCTGGCGGATGCCACGGCTTCGATCCTTCCGGTTTCCCCGGAACGAGTCCGCCGATTTGTTCCAAGATGAGGGCTTGTTCAATCTTCATAGACTCGATTGCGGGCAGGTTCTTGAGGGATGGAACGTCGCGTAGCCGCTCTGCGTGGTGTTCTGCTTGCCGATATTGTTCTGTTTCCCGAGTCTGGCCTGTGCTCGGCAGATGCTCAATGTGAAGATAAACCGACGCGCCGAATACGATGACAACTGATGTCAGAGCAACAGCCCCCAGTCCAAGCCAGATGGAGCGCCTCATACGGTTAATTGGACACCGCGCGGGGCCGGAAAGGGTAGTGACGGAAGTGACATCAAACATTAACGATTCGTTGGGGATGACCGATTGTTGGTGGTAAATCCCCATTTCACTCATCATTGCCTGCGCTGGGCACTTGAGTGTAATGGCCTGTGGGTGTT
>CAVYQB010000042.1:0-218792 GCA_963770465.1 uncultured Acidobacteriota bacterium | reverse complement strand
TCGACCACCGCGTCCTCGTTCCACTTACCGGATCAACAATCGAGACGTGACGGTCAGGTCCGGCGAGTTGGTGGACCTGGGAGACTTGAAGTAGAGATCCCCAGCAGCGAACCGATGCACGATGCAGTACACGATTTGATCGTGGCGTCCCAAGCCGAGGGCATGCGATGATGTTGACGTTGCAGATTCGCCGAGCATCGGAGGGCGACCTTCGCTTGGCGGCCGAGTTGTTCGACGGATACCGCCAGTTCTATGGGCAATTAACGGACTATTCGCTCGCCGAAGCGTTTCTGCGCGACCGATTCGCCAACAACGACTCAGTGGTGCTGGTGGCCACCGAGACGCAGTCCGGTGAAGGCCTGGGGTTCGTCCAACTGTACCCGTCCCTTTCGTCGGTCGCTGCCCGGCGAAGTCTGGATTCTCAACGACTTGTTTGTGACTCCGGCGGCGAGGCGCAGGGCGTTCAGTCGCGCTTTTAGAGGCATCCCGGGAGTTTGCGGTGTCCACCGGTGCGAAGCGGCTGGTCCTGTCAACTGCCACCACGAACGCTGAGGCACGGGCATGTATGAATCGTGCGGGTACAAGAAGGATGAAGTGTTCCTGGCGTATAAGCTGGAGCTTTCGCAGTAAACCAGGTGGGGCAGCAGCCCGGCTACGCCGAGGGTGGGCAGTCAGGGCACTGTCATTTGCGACCTTCAGGACCGTTAATATATCAAATCATGACGCCAACTGCGAGCCTGCTTGCCTCGCTGGTCGGGATTAATTCCATTAATCCAAGCCTTGTCCCTGGCGCTTCCGGGGAGGCGGACATCGCGCCACCTCGTGCAGGGATGGCTGGACGAACGCCGATCTGGCCGAAGTGCATGACGCGGCACCGAGCCGGCCGAGCGTCATTGCAAGGGTACCTGGTACAGGCGGAGGACGCTCACTCCTTCTGAACGCTCACCTTGACACGGTGGGCGTAGACGGCATGTCTGACCCATTCAACCCCCGCATTGAGGACGGCCGGATGTATGGCCGCGGCACTTATGACATGAAGGCCGGACTGGCCGCGTGCATGCTGGCCTTGTCCGAACATCGCCCGGGAGAGCTGGCAGGCGACGTACTCCTGGCTGCGGTCGCTGACGAGGAACACGCTAGCCTGGGTGTGCAGGACGTGCTCCAGCGCATCCGAGTAGACGCCGCCATCGTAACGGAGCCCACGAGTCTTCAGGTCTGTATCGCCCACAAGGGATTCCTGGCACGAGATCATCACGTCCAGTGGGCCGCGCACGGATCACAACCGCAGTTCGGTGTCGATGCGATTGCCCATATGGGCCGTGTGCTGCTGGCTTAAGGGCCCTGCAAGCCGTGCGGCCACGTTACGCCCGACCGGTTCCTCGGACAAGGTTCCCTGCACGCTTCGCTCATTTCAGGAGGACAGGAGCTATCGAGCTACCCGGCGACGTGCACATTGCAACTGGAGCGGCGAACGCTTCCGGCCGAGGACATTGCCTCTGTCGAACAAGAAATCGAAGGGTTGCTAAGCACCTGGCCGCCGAGATTCGCAGTTCCAGGCCCGGCAGCGGACAACCCTGTCGCGGCCGCCGTTTTGCGTCAGCGAGAACGAAGCCATTGTCCTGACTCTTCTCAGGGAAGCGTCGGTCGTCCTTGGGGCAACGCCGGCCACAATCGGCGCAGAGTTTTTGGATGGATGCGGCATTTCTGGCGGTGGCTGGAATCCCAACGGTCACCTTGGCCCGCATGGCGCAGGCGCCCGCGCCATCGACGAATGGGTCGATCTGCACTCCCTGGATCAGTGTCGCGAGACGCTTGTGCGAACCATCCGGTCCTTTTCGGGCACAGAATAGAGGAACTCCTTAGGTTTGTGGCCAAGTTGGCCCAGATCGTCGGTACCTGATCGATCGGGGCCGGGGTAGCCTACGGATCGACCACCGCGTGCTCGTTCCACTCCAACCCGTCCGGAAGTGGCTCGGCCGCGTATTCGAGATGGATCACGCGGCGGTGTCCTTCTCCTGTCCCGGAGGCCGAGGCGTGCAGGAGCAGCGGTCGCATGACCACGACACCGCAGAGCGGACGCAACAGTCGACGGCCAGTTCGCCCGCTCAAGCGGCCCACACCGCGACGGCGCCCGTATCGAGCTTGCCCGCCCCGTGGGAGCGGGGAGCACCCGCATCGGGCCGCTCTGATGTACACAGTTGTCGAGGTGGATGCGAAGCACGACCATCCGTTGCAACAAGTCCGCCGGGGCATGGACGTGCGGAATTCCGGCTTTCAGCGTCCGGGCCCGAAGCCAGGCACGTCACGGCGGGCACGAACGGCGATCGTCAGGTCCTGGTGCCACGGGAGGTTCCAGTTCGCGGTCATGGTCTTGTAGAAGAACAGTCCTCGCACCACAAAAGACCCAGGCCCCAGGATCGGTGCGACGATTTCAGGCAGCTCTTGCGGGGTGCCGCAGCCGGCGAACCTCGGGAATCCGCCGGAGCAGGTCGCGAACGCCGTAAACCTCACCGCCACGGCCTCGAGCACGCCCTCGCCATCGGTCGAGGAGCACGTTCGTGTGACTTCGATCAAATCCGCGACCTGGTCGGGCGTCGAACACATCGTGGATGATCGCGAACCCGTCGCGATCGAAGCTTTCCCGCCAGTACGTGCTCGCTGCACGCTTGAAAATCATTATCACCTGGATACCGATGGCGACGCGACGAGATCTGTGGAGTTGGTAGCTGTCCCGAGGCCAGTCAAAGTCCAACGATCCCAAACCTGAGCGAGGGCAAGGGTCGCATACCGCTGCCGGATGATGCAATACGACCTCGGCGTGTGTTTCGGCACTCCGCCAAGGCGAGTCAGGCAGTCAACGCCCCCGGCGAGGCCGCGGCGTGCGACTTCTGCCCGATAATCTCGGAGCCAAGCAAAACGTTGATCTGCCGTTTGATCGGGGCTCGGCGATCGTTGCGGCATGGTCAATGATCGTGATGTCTCGTCGCTCAAGGTGAGAAGCAACACCACCGTCCTGCGAACATATCCTTTCCCCCTTGCGAAGGGGGGCTAGGGTGGGCTGAAGAACCGGGGCTTACACCACGCGAGTCTTCCTCCCGGTTTTGTCGCACTGCTTCACGCTCGGCGAGCGCCGCGTTTTCTTTCCCCCCCTTGTGAAGGGGGGGCCAGGGGGGGTGGTCGTGCCGGGCATAATCAAACACATGTACAGGGTTTTCAAAGAGACTTTTTGCCGCGCCTCTCGACGTCCGTGCGAAGGATGGGAAACCCGTTCACGATGTCCCGGGCGTCCGTTCACGATGTCCGAGGCTGCGTCCCCACCCCCCCTGGCCCCCCCTTCACAAGGGGGGGAAAGGAAAGGCATTCGCCGCACGTCGCGCAGCTTCGCGCAACAAAAATGTGCGTCTGTGGTCGAGGCTCGGTGTCCTCGGCGTGCTTCCAACCCCCTGTCCACGACGCGGCGCCCCCTTCGCTCCCCCCGGGGTCCGGAGGGCCCGTTCCCCCGCTTCGACACGTAGATACCGCTGAAGGGCAGCGGGTTCGTACTCCTTTTTGGTCGCACCCCTGGTAGACTGGTGTTCCGTGCGTGGGCAGTTGAGGGGGAGCCAACCAAACGAGTAACGCTCGACATTTCGGAGGCCATGCCCTTGGCCTTGGACAGTGATCTTCTCGCATGCTTGTATGAACTGATGAACGAATATCACAAATGAGGAAGTGATATGATGCTCATTCTGAGTCCCGCGGCGAAGCACAGGGCTCCGCGCGGATCGAGTGTCTGTCCTGATCCTGGCCGGCATCGGCCTGGTCATAAGCCTGGGCCAGGCGCGGGCGTGGGCCCCGGCCCGCACGGGGCAGCCGATGCGGGCCACCGTTCACGCACCCCGCGGGGATCGTCGTCAAGCGCATCGCCGGGCCGCCGCTGGTCACGCACCCGATGTTCGCCTGCTTCGACAATCGCGGCCGCCTCTACGTGGCCGATTCCACCGGCGACAATCCATCGGCTGACGACCTGGCCAAGAACCCGCCTCACTGCATCACGCGGCTCGAGGATTCCGATGGCGATGGACGGTTCGACAAGGGCCACGTCTTCGCGGACGAGATGACCTCTCCCCAGGGTGTCGTCTGGCACGATGGGGCCGTCTTCACGGCGGTGTCCGCCCCCAGCCTCTGGCGACTGGACGACTGCAACGGCGACGGGGTGGCCAACCGCGCCGGGAACTGGTCACCGGCTGGCTGCTCACGGGCGTCGCCGATCAGTTCCCGGACGACCCTCGGCCCGGACGGCCGGATCTACTCGTTCTGCGGACGGTTCCCGCACGAGATCCGGCGGCCCGGCGGCCCGGTCATCCGCAAGGGCCGCTCGCCGCTGGTCCTCCGCATGCACGCGACGGCCGGGATGTCGCAGGTCCTCTGCCGGCGCCGGCAACCCCGTGAAGGCGGCCTTCACGCCGGAGGGCGAGCCGTTGGTCTGCGGGACGTGGTCGGGGACCAATGGAGACCGGCAGGATGTGATCATTCACTGCTATCGTCGAGGGGGGTGATTACCCCGTGCTGGACGGCGACTTCCACGAGCACAAGCGCACCGGCGGCCTGCTGCCTCCGCTCAGCAAGCTCGGCGTGGCGGCGGCCTCGGGGGTGATGCTCTACCGCGCCGAGTCGTTCCCGCCCGACTTCCGCGGCAACCTGTTCTCGGCCCTCTTCAATATGCACAAGATCGTGCCGCACCGCGTCGTGAAGCGCGACGGCGCAACCTTCCGGTCTCGCAACCACGACTTCTGGTCTCCGACCAGGCCGATTTCCATCCGACCGACGTCCTGGAAGATGCCGACGGCTCCATCCTCGTCATCGACACCGGCAGTTGGTTCGGCCATTGTCCCACCTCCCGCTGCGGCAAGGGCCCGGTCAGCGGGGGCATCTATCGAGTCCGGCGCGAAGGACCGCGCCCGCCGATCCGCCGGCCTGGCTCTCGATTGGCGACGGCTCGACCTGCGCGAGTGGCCCGGAATTTCGACGACCCCGCACTGGCCGTGCACAATCGCGCGGTCAAGGCGGCACGGCGCGGGACCAGCGCAATCGCCGTGCTCGAGGATCTCCTCCGCGAGGCGGGCTCGGTTCGCACAGGCCCAGGCTCAATGCGGTCTGGGCGTTGGCTCGGTGGAGCGCCAGGCTCGCGCGCGATCCGTCGCGGCCTCGACGAAGGCCAGGATCATGAGCGTGCGCCTGGCCGCCGCGACGCGGCCGGGCTCCATCGCGATCAAGCAGCATCGCTGCGGTTGAGGGAGCTGGTCGAATCGGAATCCGCCGGTGCGCACCGCGAGGCCGCCACGGCACTGGGCCGTCTGCGAGCCCGCGATGCGGTCCCATCCCTCCTGGCTGCGTTCCGAACCGGCGGCGACCGTTTCCTCGACCATGCCCTGTATCTACGCGCTCATCACGATCGACGACCGCGAGGCCACGCTCCCGGGCTTCGGAACGTCGAGCCGCTCGTGCGGCACAGGCGCCCTGATCGCATCGATCAAATGGACAAGGGCGGCCTCACCCAGGATCTGGTGATGCCCCTCCTGGAATCCCCGACACGGCGGTCCAGCAAGCCGTATTGCAGGTCATCGCGGGCCGGCCGGCATCGGCCCGAGAGATGATCGGCTGGCTGCACCACGAGCTGGCTCGGGACGAACGGGAGGGTCGCGGACAGCACTCTCCGCGACGAAATGCTCGCGTTTTGCCATGATCCGGAGGTCCAGGACCTGGTTGCCCGAGCGTTGCGGCGCGAGGCGACCCCGGTCGGCGCCCGGCTCCTGCTCCTTGAAGTGATCGCCCGGGCGCCCGCGATCGACTCCCACCGACGTGGGTCGCCGGCTCCGCTGGTGCCTCGACGAACGACGAGCGGGTCGTGCGTCAGTCGGTGGCAATCCTTCGCCGCGGGCGTCGCCGACCTCGACGACGCGCTGCTCCGCGTGGCCCGCGATCGGCAGCGCCAGGCGGACGTGCGTGTCGATGCCCTGGCCGCGGTGGTGCCGCGGCTGTCGCAGCTCGATCCGCCGCTGTTCGGCTTCCTTGGCGAGTGCCTGCCCTCGGAGCAGCCGATACTGCTCCGGCTGTCGGCGGCGGGCGTCCTGGGCCGGGCGCCGCTGGACGAATCCCAGTTGGACATCCTGACCGACCTCGTCTCCCGAGCCGGTGCGATCGGTCTCTCCCGGCTGTTGCCGGCCTATGAACGCACAAGAGCGGCGCCGAGATCGGGGCCAAGCTCGTCGCCGCGCTGGTCCGTTCGCCGGGGCGATCAGCCTGACATTCGAGGCGGTCCGTCAGGCCTTGAAAACCTTCCCGGACGAAGTCCAGCACCAGGCCGATCCGATCCTGAAGGGCCTGGCGGCGGACCGGGTGATGCAGGCAGCACCGCACTTCGCGGAATTGGAGCCGATGCTCGCCGCACGGCGACGCCTCGCGTGGCCAGGAGATTTTCTTCGGCCAGAAGGCGGCCTGCACTCTGTGCCATTCGGCCCAGGGCCAGGGGGGCCGCGTCGGCCCGGATCTCGGCAAGATCGGCGCAATCCGCACCGGGCGCAACCTGCTCGAGTCGATCGTCTATCCCGGCGCCGGCTTCGCCAAGGCTTCGAGCCGTACGTCATCGCAACCCAGGATGGTCGCGTCCACTCGGGGATCATCGCCAGGAGTCGTCCGAAGCCATCGGCTGGTCACCGCCGACCGCTCCCAGGTCCGCCTGCCGCGGGCCACCATCGAGGAGCTATCGGGCGAGCGCATCTCGATCATGCCCCAGGGACTCGATCCCAACTAGGCCCGCAGGAGTTGGCCGACCTCATCGCCTTCCTGCGGTCGCTCAAATAATCATGGTCGTGCTGAACGCCAAGCCGCCGTTTCCCGAGCAGATCGGCGAAGACAAGCTATATATCGCGGGTCGCGGATTTGCGGGCCGCTTCCTTCAAGTAATCTACATTCTTGAACCCGATCACACGGTTTTTGTCATTCATGCTCGGCCTCTGAACGACCGCGAAAAAAAACGCTTTCGCAGGAGAACTCGAAAATGAATCGCAAGAAGAGCGCCAAAGGACTACTGGGAAATGACGCCGGAAGAGTTGCGCGAAGCCACCAAGGAATTCGACGAGGACTTCGTATTCGAGCGTGCCAAAGCTTTGACGCCTGAAATGAAGGCCCGCTGGGAACGCACCAAGAACAAGACCGAGCCTACGACCAACGGCAAGACCAAGCAAACCATCGCGGTTCGCCTCGACGAGATCCTTGCCCTCGGCGCTGCACTGCGCTCGCCAAGAAGAAACGCCTCAGCCGGGACGCCTTGATCGCGCAGGTCTCCGTGTCTTGCTGGCCGCCGAAGGATTGGAGGGAGGCTGAACACGGTCATGATCTGGTCCGCCATTGCCTCTGCCAACGGGCGGGATCCGAACCCTCGGTGCAGTTTGACCCGCACGTCGCATTTTCAGTGCCGCATCTCCGAAGTCACCGGTTTGTATCGCTCGTCGGTCTCCGGATTCCTCGCTTATGTGTCCAAGGCTTCGAGAGCTGGTTCGATTCGCCTTGGGAGTCTGGAGCCGAAAGGACACGAACCGAAAAAACCGAAAGGACACGCATCGCATTCTCGGCTCGAACCCACCGCTGCAAGTCAATCCGGAGCTCAATGCGCGACCGGACTGAGAGTTGGCTGCTCACGTCGAGGTCAAGGCAACGGAAAAGACCGGGATTGAAACTTCGGCTCGTCCCCGCTAGAGGGAGTCCAGCAGGTCTCGGCGGGCTGAACCAAACGACTGAAGAAGGGCCCGCAATTCGACGTTGAGGGACTTCGATCGGGCATGCCTGACTTCAGCAAGCTCCGGCAAGACATTGCCACCATTCGCCAGGAGCTTCTCAAAACCGAACGGATCTGACCCTCGGATCGTTAGGGGGCGGATCCGCTCAACGGCTTCACGCGGGCTCCGGTTCGCTTATCCTTCAACTCAAAACCGTTAACCGGGCCCGTCCCCCCGGGAGGGGTCTGCCGCCCAGGACAAGCCAACGATCATCCAACGCCAATCCCGGGGGAGGGTCAACGCGTGACCTGAACCTTAATTCTTCGACCCTGGCCCTTTGAGTTGCCCGGAATTAGCGGGACGAATGTCACGAAGCTCAATCGCTCGGCGACTTTTGATTCCGCTAACCAGTACCTGCGTATCCCACAGCGGCTTGACGATGTCGCTCATCATGCCTGGGGGCACGATAATAGTATGGTGGCGACCGGCGCCATCGATAATCTTAATCGTGTCCTTTCCCGCCCGGAGGGCGTCGGCCATCCTTACGATGCCGGATACCTCCACGATGCTCTCATCTGGTAGGACTTTTCGTTCCGTGATAGTAGACACACTGGGTAGCGAAAGGCGGTAATCGTCTCTCTTCGTTGTCATGGCAACTTTTTTCACATGTCCACGCCTTAGCGTTGTGAACCCGACAAGGTCAACCTGCTCTCCATCAGGGGCAATAGCGAGCGAGTCCGACGAAATTGCGGTAATAGGCCTCTTCCTGTATGCGATCCTTGAGCTTACCATCGTCTCCATTCGCAAATAGTTCCAAGCAGCTAAACAGCTCGTCTATCACTTGCTCGCCGAGTGAGCCAAAAAGGTCGAGTTGCTGTTCCGGCTTCCCGACCCTGAATGTGACGGCGAAACTGGCAGCTCGCGGAACGGTCACATAGAGTGCCAGGTTCTCCTGGAGTGCCTTGTCTCGTCGCCCGCGATCTCTGTAGGGTTTATTTTGTTGGCGTTCCGCCGTTCGATATAACAGCGTTTCTGTTTTCTCGACCCGTTCAAGGAAGGCTTCAGCAGGGGCAATACCGTGACCAATGGCCTTTCCTGCGATCGACATCTGAATTTCGTCCTCGTATAAAGCAATGCCTCTCAGATCAAGGTGACGCTGAAAGTACACCTGCTCCAAGAGATCGCGGAGTTCCTCCGCGATCTCTTCAGGAGGGTGCCCTAGAAGAGCAGCACAAATCAGACGTTCTGCCTCGATGATGCGGTTGCAGTCGAGTGCTAGGGAAGCGGCGCTTCTCAAAAGAACTGAACGTGTTGGTTCAGATTCGTATTCGTTTAAGAGAAGGGACGCGGCTTTTTCCTCAAGCTCGTATGCTTCCTGGAAATAGACGAGGGCTCGCTCCGCCTCGCCCTTCTGCCTTGCGCCGAGGGCGAGATCAGTCCGTTCCATCGCTTGCCGATGAAGAGTTTTGACATCCTTCACGCGATCCCTCCGTATGCAATTGAGTGTTCTACGTGCGCCGATGGGCTTCCAAACTCGATGACGGCTATATACCCTGGCGCGAGATGATCGCTTGGTTTAATCTGGGCCTTCTTCTGCCTGACTCTGGCGTCGATTTGAGCAGCGGTTCCGGATAGGATTCCTGAGACTTCCAGGCGGGCCTTGCCGGAGAAGAGCGAATCATCGTCGTTCTCTCCAATCCAGTAATCGAATCCGGGACCCTTCTTCGATCGTTCGACCACGACTTTGCCTGTTATTTCTCTCACCATGAGAATCGCGACACCATAGGCGCCTCGTTCGGTGGCCTCTTGTATATCGTTGTAACAGAGTCGCTGCTGCTCGTCGACCGGCGGCCATTCGATTCTGAAGGCGGCCGTCTTTAGCCCTGTGAGACGTAGAATTGCACCTACGTGGTGTTCGCGATCTTCAAGGCAAACGGCTGCTGACTCTGCAAGTGAAGTTCCACACGCGGGTGTGAGTCCGGGCATTCCGTCACACAAAGCAGCCAAATTGATGGTTTTCTGCGGAGAAGTTGCCATGGGTATCTCGGACCGAAACTCCTTAGCAGATCAAAGTTCAGATGTCAGAGCATAATATGTTACCCTCCGCGCAGTGACTACCGTCAGGCGGCCCAATCGGCGCTGCCTAATTCCAGCAAGCTCCGGCAAGACATTGCCACCGTTCGCCAGCAGCTTGTCAAAACCCAACGGATCTAACCCTCGGATCGTCAGGGGGCCAGATCCGTTCAACGGTTTTACGCCGGCTCCGGTTCGCTTATCCCTCAAATCAAAACCGGTAGCCGTTCACCGGTACAGTTATGGCGAAATTGCGACCAGTGAATTAGCATAGCGAGCCATGAAAGCCAAGGCACGGAAGTCTTGTCCAAATTGTTGGCGCTTGCAGGCGAAGGTGAACGCTCAGCAGGCGGAGTTGGAAGCTCAAGCGCGGCGGATCGCTGCGCTCCAGGAGCAACTCGCGGCGGCGCGGAAGAATTCCGCGACATCGTCCAAGCCCCCGTCTTCGGACATCGTCAAGCCGCCCAAGCCTCCTCCCCCCGATGGTCAGGCTCAACGCAAGATCGGTGGTCAACCCGGACACCCTAAACACGAACGGGACCCATTCCCGCCCGAGGCCATCAACGCCGGATCTTTCGATTGGTATATCAAGCCGCCCAAGCCTCCTCCCCCCGATGGTCAGGCTCAACGCAAGATCGGTGGCCAACCCGGACACCCTAAACACGAACGGGATCCATTCCCGCCCGAGGCCATCAACGACGGGTCTTTCGATCATCGTATCGATCTTTGTCCCCGGTGCGGCCATGGGTTGGAACCCGCAGCCTGGAGCGAGCCCCGTGTGATCCAGCAGGTCGACATCAATGAGGTGCCGTTGTCGATTCAAGAGCACCGCGGTCATCCGGGATGGTGCTCGTGTTGTCAGAAGCTCTATACGGCACCGCTTCCAATCGGGATCGAACGCGGCCGCTTGGTCGGACCCAAACTGACCACCTTGATCGCCTACCTCAAGGGGGTCTGCCATGCTTCGTTCTCGACCATCCGGAAGTTCATCCGCGATGTCGTCCGCTTGACGATCTCGCGTGGGCAACTGTCGGCGATCATTGGTAAGGTGACTCGTGCGCTGGAGCAGCCCTATCAGGAACTTCTGGATCGCCTGCCGGACGAAGAGCATCTCAACGTTGACGAGACCGGCCACAAGCAGAACCGCCTCCGCATGTGGACCTGGTGCTTTCGCGCCGAGTTGTACACGCTGTTCAAGATCGACCCGACGCGAAGTACGGATGTGTTGATCAAGGTGCTGGGCACGGAGTTCGACGGAGTCTTGGGCTGCGACTACTTTTCGTCGTATCGGAGCTACATGGATCGGTTCGACGTGACGATCCAGTTTTGCCTGGCCCACCTGATCCGCGATGTGAAGTTCCTGACGACCCTGCCGGATGCTCGTGATCGGGCCTACGGAGAACGGTTGCGCGAGGCGCTGCGGGAGCTCTTCAAGGTGATTCATCGCCGAGAACACTTCTCGGCGAAACAGTTCCAGAGCCAATTGGACTTGGCCCGGTTCAAGGTTCTGAGTTGTGCCAAGATCGACGTGCCAGCGACAAGACACAGTCGCAACATGGCGGCCCGGTTCGAGAAGCATGGCACGAGTTATTTCCGGTTCATTACGACTCCGGGAGTGGAGCCGACGAACAACCTGGCAGAGCAAGCGATCCGCTTCGTAGTGATCGACCGACTGATCACGCAAGGGACGAGGAGTGAACGGGGAAACCGCTGGTGCGAACGAATCTGGACGGTGATCGCGACCTGCACACAGCAGGGGCGATCGGTGTTTGAGTACCTGGAGGCGGCGGTCGGGGCGTGGTTCGCCGAGACCGATCCGCCGCCGTTGTTGCCTGAGGCCTGAGCGAGTGAAGAAGTAGGCGGCGCGCAAGGATGCAGGGTCTGAACAGACCGGGAAGTCGCGAAAGCCGCACGCAAGAAGTGACATCCATGAGCCGAGCCGGGATTCAGGCTGCGCGACGTGGATACAATTGAGGAACTGCGCCATGGAGCACCAATCACCCTTCGTTGGTGGCGGTCGCCGTGCGCGCACAACTCACGGCAAAGCAGACGCAACTACACCGGTGAACGGCTACCCACCGAGTTGCTCCCGGTCGCGTCATCACCGCGACTATCGGGTCGATTCCGACGCCGCCGGACCACGTTCTCAAGGAGTTGGACATCCCGATCAACGAGGCTACGACTTTTTCGCGTCGGCATTGGCTCGCGACGACTCTGACCGAACTGATGGATGCAGCGGATAACTTCACTTTTCGCTGGGGTCTAGTCTAGCTTGGCGTCGGGGCTGGTCCGCAGACGGGCGATAGTATCCCGGCGAATGTCCAGCCAAGCCGCCAGTCGCCGCCCCCGAGCAACCTGCCAACCATGCGGAGGTACGGCCGCAGCGTCGCCCCATCGCTCGCACCGGCGATCATCCCGATGTTGGCCCGGGACATGAGGTCAGTATGCCCGCTGAGAGCCTGAGAACTTTTTGACTTTTCTCCGTGTTTTCAGGCTCTGGGCGGAGTCCCTACACCAACTTTCCGATGGAGTCGGGTCCGATGCGGCTGTTTGGTCGTCGCTGCCTGGCCTCGGAGTCCGGATTGTGTCTCTCTTGGCTACACCTCAACCCGAGATGAGCTTGGTCTCCCAACCGGTCCCGTTGGCTCCTATCCGCTCAGCAGGATCGGACCGAAGTGGACCACGTTGTACGCCAACGCCGACCACAGCGCCGCGCACTGCACCTTGCTCAGGCCACGCACCAGCACCCGACCCAACCCACGCTCGGTCTTCAATTCCCCGTTGATCGTCTCGATGGTCGAACTCCGTTGCTGATACAGTTGCTTGGCCGCTGGCGTACCCATCCGCTGACGCCACTGGGCCACCGCCGCGCTGTCCGTCGGCTTGGGGACGTAGCGATCCACTCCCGCTTTCCGTGGCTTGGGTACCGGCGCGTAGATCGTCACCTCTTCCGCAGCCGCTCGTTCGATCCCCTCCAGAGAGACGAAGCCACCATCGATCAGTTGCTCCTCAATCGCCTCGTCGGCCCGCGTCTCGACCTGATCCCGCATCGGCGCGTCTTGGCCGGCGTCACTGCCCGCGTTGGTCGTCTCCACCCCGACGATCGCGCGGCTGTCGCAATCGGTCGCCAGTTCCAGGTTGTACGCCGGTCGCGTTCCCCCATCCGGCATCCGCATCATCCGCGCCTCGGCGTCGGTCGACGAGGCCCTGCGCCGGGTGGTGCTTGGTCGGCTTGTCCTTCTGCTGGGCCTTGGCCTGTTCCACCTTCTCCAATTCCACCAGCGCCCGCTCCAGCCGCTCTTGGCGTTCGCGGGCTCCTCGCTCACGGGCCGCCTTCTGCTGCGCCGACAGCGTCGGGATCTGCGGCGGCTTGCTTGACCGCCTCCAGATGCGCCCGGGCCGCCTCCAAGTGCTTCTCCAGGGTTTCTCTCTCCCCGAAGCTGTTGGCGCCGGCGCTGGCGCGGATCCGCGTGCCATCCTGAGCGATCCGCTCGACCGACACGATTTGGGCCTGGGTCAAGACGGCGATCATCTGAGTCAAGAGGTCGTCCAGGGCCTCCTCGTGGTCGACCCGGAAATCGTTGAGGGTGTGATAATTGAGGGAGACCCCGCCGCGGAGCCACTTGTAGGGGTCGCTCTCGATGCAGAGCCGGGCCAACTGGCGACCGCAGCCAATGCCCTCGATCGTCGCGTACAGCCACAAGGCGATCAACAACTGGGGGTCGGTGGCGGCGCGTCCGGGCCGCTTGCCGCGTGCGCGGATGCTCTGAAGGAAGAGCGTCAAGTCCCAGCGCTGGACCAAGGCCCAGACAGCCCGCACCGGGTGGTCCTCCGGGACCAATTGGTCAAGCGTGCGGGGCTGAATCAGAAGTTGTTGGCGATCGGGACGCCGGAGGCGCGGAGGCGCACTCAAGTCGGGCACCGGTTGCGTCGACATGGCCGGAGTCGGATCACGAGGATCGTCTGGGGGTCGTGTGGAGTGGCTCATCGGATTTCTTGGTCCCACATCAGAAGCGGCTTCAAGCACCCGAGGATGGTCTGGAGGTCGTGGGGAGTGGGTCATACGGATCAGGATACCAAATGCTGAGCCAAAAAGTTCTCAGGCTCGATGCGGAGATCCACTGGTGTGACGAGACCGGCGCGGCGGCTGACCAGCAACCGCACCGCGGCTATGCGCGACGGGAGAGCCGGCGCGGATGGAGGTGCCGGATCCCCACATCCGCATGAACCAGATCGCGACGATCAGTAACGAAGGGGCGGTCCATTTCCTGACCTACAAGGAGACGATGACGGCGCGCTGTTCATCACGTTCCTGGAGCGATTGCTGAGCGAGACGAGCCGGAAGGTCTTCCTGATCGTCGATCGCCTGAGGGCGCATGAGGCCAAGGCGGTGGAGGACTGGGTCGCGGAGCACCGGGACCGGATCGAGTTGTTCTTCCTGCCGCGGTACTCGCCCGAGTTGAATGCCGAAGAGTACCTGAACAATGACCTGAAGGGGTCGATCAACACATCCGGCCTGCCGGGTAGCAAGGAGGAACTGCGGTCACGGATGGAGCGGTTCATGAGCCGGTTGCACACCTCCCCGAACACGTTCGGAATTACTTCCAGCATCCGTGTGTACAGTACGCTGCCGGTGTATGATTTGTGATCATCTTATCTGCCAAGGTAATATTATCATACGCCAGGGTCGTCACCAGTGGGTCGGCGGTAGATCCGAGGGATAACGCTTTGACTTCTTAAAGTAACTCGAGTCTCGGCCTAACTATACGCATAGGTCTGCCGCATCGCCCGCCCGGCAAGTGCCAGGGCGGGGTCGCGCACTCCCGGAGCGAGCGGGGCCGATCCGGGGTGCCATCGGACCGCCCGATCCCAATTGGTTCAACCGGACAATGTGCTAGTCCGAAAAACCGCAATTGAATGCTAATGATGTGGTCAGTTTGCCCTGGTTCGTTATTTTGCCCCATTTCACGCCGCTGCGCTTCGTCATCAGCGGACGACCCGTGTACGTCCAGCGGAATGGATGAGCAAATACTCGATTGAAGTATTCGATAAAATTCAACAGCTTATCACGCAAGTCATTCACCGAGGTGAACGAACCACGGCGGATCACTTTCCGCATGATCACTCCGAAGACCGTCTCGATCTGGTTCAGCCACGAACTGTGCTTCGGCGTGTACACGAACCGGATGCGGTGACTCGGCTCCGACAAGAACTTCTGGCGGCTCGCCACCGATTTCAGTACCCCGCGCACCCCCTTCTTGCCCAGCGTCGTCGTGATCTCACACGCCTCGGCCACCACCTGCACCAAGGTCTCCGAACAATGGATGTTCAAGTTATCCGTCACGAACACCCACGACGCGCTCCGGGTCGATCGGCCATCGTCTGCTCGATGTGGCTGGCGAAGTCGGCCTCGGTCCGCGTCGGTCCGATCGTCGGAGCGATCAACTCCCCGGTCGTCACCTGGAAGTTGCCGATCAGGGTCAACGTCCCGTGCCGCTCGTACTCGAACTCGATCCGCGCCGGCTTCCCCGCGATCATCGGCTTGGTCGGCCGCGATCCGTTCCAACGCCTGGATGCCCGTCATCTCGTCCACGCAGACGGTATGGGTGTTCTGAGTCCGCTCCATCTCCGGTGCCGCGAGGTACGTGTCGCAGACCGTCTCGACCTGCTCCTGAAACTTCTCCGGGTCCTTCTCGGTGGTGTTGAGCCAATACCGGCTCTTGTGGGGCTGCATGGCGGCCTCGCGGAGGTAGCGGCCCACCTGGGACGTCGAGATCGACGCGACGATGCCCCGCTTGACGACCTCGTCGGCCAGTTCGTGGGCCGTCCAGTGGGTGATGGGCCGGCCGGACTTCTCGGGGGGCTCGCAGGCGACCGCGAGGATCTGGGTGACCTGCTCCGGGGTGAACTTGCCGGGGGCGCCGGGGCGGGGTTCGTCGGTGAGCAGCGCTTCGATGGCCCGACGCAGGTCGGCTTTGGTCTCGCGGCACTCCAGGTCAATGAGGCCGGTACCAAGCCTTGGCCCAGCGTCGTCGCCAGCGTCCGACTTGGCGTCGTCCCAGGCCGACCTCTTCAGCGATGTCTTCGTTGCGAAGGCCGTCGAAGGCCAAGAGGATGATCGGCGGCCCGTTGCCGGAGATGCGAGGGGGCGGTGACGGCGTTGCGGAGCGTGAGGAGGATATCGTGTTGACGTTCGGTGATGGTGAGCTTGGCCGCCTTGCCCGGCATAATGAGAGCCCTCCTGGTGACTGGGAATCTAGTGAAGCCAGGTAATTCTAGCATGACGGTCAACTCCGTGGGTCTCAACTACGATTTTCCGGACTAGCCGGCATAGGGTCGGCCGACCACCTCCTCTTCCAGGACTCCGCGAGTTGGGTCGAGTTGGGTCGAGTTGGGTGGCGTTCCCAACTAAGACAATTCGCAAGTTATAGACCAGAAAGCATTTGCGACGCGATAGAATCGCTAGTTGGGAAATCGGGTTGATCATAGGTATGAGAGTAAGTGGCTGAGAGCAAAGAGTCTGTTTCTTCGCCCGAGCGGACCGCTCATACCCCGCAGGCGTGAATCCGCCGGCCAGATGGGACCCGATTTCATCTCATATCCCTGCGAGAACCCGATTTCCCGACCGGAGAACTATGGACGACACAAAGACTTTATGGTAAAGGGTTAACGTCGAATCCCTCAAGTTGGGAGGTCAACCCAACTCGCCCCGATTCGACCCAACTGGAGCACTCGCCGAAGCGGCCACTCATGACGATGATCTCGGAACTGGGAGTTCAAGAAGTCGTTCGGTGTCGTCGGACGAATGGCACTAGCTTAAGCATAAGTCTGTATGGCTATTGAATTTGCGGTCGATTTGCGGTTCACGCTGTCAGAATTATCATAGATGTTTTCATTACTTCACTCTCAAACGCCTCGAATGATAGCCATATGGAGAGAGCCAGATATTAGCATGAAATGGACGACCCTGAGCGATCGCCTGACACAAATCATTTGGCAAAAAAGCTTTAATCCTTAAGCTAGTGCCATTCGTGTCGTCGGACCAACGCGCAAGTGCGGCCGTCGGTCCGACGACCTCGACGCACTCTCCGGGTTGCCTCCGGCCATGATCCGCAGGATCGTCTCCGATATGCTGCCTCACCTTGTTCGCGGCTGAACGACTGTCACCCTCGGCCCGTGAACGCGTACGTCAGGACTTGTCGGGCTAGGCATGGGAATCTGGGTGGCAGTGGATCGCGGCTCAGGGTGGGTCGCGGTCGAACCGGCTAGGGTGGCCCCGCCGTGCGAACCTTCGCAGGGATGGGGTTTTTTGTTGCACCACTTCCGGACGGACCACGGCGGTCCCCGCATTCGGGGCTCGGGCCTCGTACCCGCGGGGCAGAGGCTGACCGATATCCATCGCTACCACCTAGGCTCCCAGATGCACAACGTGGGCATGGAGGTTTCCCTCCATCAAAAAAAGCCGAAGCGGGTCACGGCCGGCCGCGAATGCATTTGCAACCCCGGGCCGCTGTCCTTATAATCGCCCAACACGTGTCCCGCTGGGCTTCTTGTTGAGGGCAACGGCCGATGGCGTCATCGCGCTCTGTCACCCACTGGATCGGGCAACTCCGGGCGGGCGACCAGGTCGCCGCCCAGCACCTCTGGGAAGGCTACTTCCGGCGGCTGGTGGGCCTGGCGCGGGGCAAGTTGCAGAGCCTGCCGTGCCGCGCCGCCGACGAGGAGGACGTGGCCTTGAGCGCCTTCGCCAGCTTCTGTCGCGGCGTCGAGTGCGGCCGCTTCCCGCAACTGGCGGATCGGGATGACCTCTGGCGACTGCTGGTCACGATCACGGCGCGAAGGCGCTCCACCTGGTACGCGACGAGCGCAGCCAGAAGCGCGGCGGCGGCACCGTGCGCGACGAGGCCGCCCTGGGCGACCGCGACGGCTCAGCCGCCGAGGACGCCGCGCTTGACGAGTTGCTGGGCGCGAGCCCACCCCCGCGTTCGCCGCCCAGGTGGCCGAGGAGTGCCAGCGGCTGCTGGACAGCCTGGGAGATGCCGACCTGCGCACGATTGCGGTCTGGAAAATGGAAGGCTACACCACCGAGGAGATCGCCGCCAAGCTCCGGCGCGCCCCTCGCACCGTCGAGCGCAAGCTCGACTTGATCCGCCGGCGCTGGACCGCGTAGCGGATCCCGCCGCGGACCGGGGACCGGGGACCATGAGCTTACTCTGCGCACGCACATCACGACCCTGCCCCTGACCGTGGCCGAGCGCCTCGATGCGGTGTGCGATCGCTTCGAGGCGGCCTGCGAGGGTGGCCTGCGCCCCGGATCGGCGATTATCTCGAAGGCGTCGAGGAGCCCGCGCGGGCCGTCCTGGCCCGCGAGCTGATCGTGCTGGACCTTCACTACCGCCATCGCCGGGCAGAAGTCCCGCAGGTCGCCGACTACGACGCCGTCAATCCGGACCGGGAATCGAACTGGCTGACCCGCGCGGTCGCGGCCCTGACCGAAGGTTCCACGCGGCCCGTGCTGCCGGGGTACGAGATCCTGGGCGAGCTGGGCCGCGGCGGCATGGGCGTCGTCTACAAGGCGCTCGACAAGGCGCAGCAGGCAGGAGTGGTGGCGCTGAAGACCATGCAACGTGCCGATCCCCATGTCCCTCCTCCGCTTCGAGCGCCGGTTTCGGGCCCTGGCCGACGTCGCCCATCCCAACCTCGTGACGCTCCACGAGCTGACCGCGGACGGATCGACCTGGTTCTTCACCATGGAACTCGTCGATGGGGTCGATGTCCTCTCCTACGTCCGGACGGTGGCCGATGGGCCAGGCCTCCGAGGCGACCGCGCCGCCGATCCTCTCGCCGGGCCGGACCGAAATGTCGACCACGCTGGTCGCCGGCGACTACCTCCATGGTCGCAGCTGTATTAGCGGGCGGAGGACTTGATCCCACGGTAGTCGTCGGTGGCCGAGTCGACGCGATGGGATCGAACGCGCGCCTGGGCAAATCGCAATATCTTGTAGCCGAGGCCGACGAGAGCGACCGTTCGTTTCTTAAGCTCTCGCCCATTCTCGCCGTGGTCACAAATATCGATCGTGAGCACATGGACTGCTATCGCAACATGCGCAACGTCAAACGCGCTTTTCTCGACTTTATGGATCGCGTTCCTTTTTACGGGATGGTGGTGGTTTGTAACGATGATCCAATACTGCGCCGCATGCTTCCACAAATTCAGCGCCGCACGGTAACTTACGGTACACGACGGGGCTCTGACTTTCACATCAAGCCAGGCGAGTGCGTACTCAACCCAGGTGAATACCGGCCCACCAACCATTTTGAAGTAACTTTTCAGCGAAAGAATTTAGGCGAGTTTCGCCTGCACGTGCCGGGAGTACACAACGTACTGAACGCTACGGCGGCGATTGCCGTGGGCATCGGCCTTGACATCAACGTCGAGCAGATTCGGGCAGCTCTTGAGAGCTTCGGCGGCGTGGATCGTCGTTTCCAGCTACGAGGTACAGCCGACGGGATCAGCGTGATTGACGACTATGGGCATCATCCGACGGAGGTTCGCGCAACACTCGCAGCGGCGCGGCAATGCAGTTTTCGCAAGATTCACGTTGTCTTCCAGCCGCATCGTTATACTCGCACGCAGTCGCTCATGAATGAATTCGTGCATGCGTTCCACGATGCCGACACTTTGTTGGTACTCGACATCTATGCCGCGAGTGAATCGCCAATCGAAGGAATCTCCGGGGAGGTTCTAGCCCAGCGCATTCACGATGCTGGAAAGCATGACGCTCATTATGCTGCGTCGTTTGCAGACGCGGTGAAAGCGGTCGCTTCCCTCGCGCAGGAGGGCGACATGATTCTCACGCTCGGAGCCGGCAGCGTCTCGCAATTGGGGCCAATGATTCTGGAAGAGCTTCAGGTGAAGCAGACGAGGTTTGCAGAGTCTTGATAGAAACAATGTGGGAGCCTAGTCGCTTGCTCTTAGACGTTAGCTCCCTCAGATCAGGGTTTGTCATCCGAGCAAAGCTAGGGAACTGGGCTTTTTCCCACGCAAGCAGAGAACCGAGATTCCTCACTTCGCTCGGAATGACAACCAAAAATTTATGAACTGATACTGCTAGTTACTTCACGGCGTCAGCAGTTTTATCCGCAGCTTTCTCCACCCCTTTTCCAGTGTCCTTCACCCCAGTCTTCACTGCGTGTCCAGTTTTGTCGGCAACCTTTTCCGTCGCGTGTCCAGTCTTCTTTGCGGCTACCTTCGTATCGTGACCGACGGTCTTGGTCGCATGTGCAGTTTTGCTGCCAGCCTTATCGGCCCCCTCGCGGGTGTCAGCTGCGCCTGTCTTGGCTGCGTGGCCGGTCTTCTTTGCTGCGGTCTTGGTTGCGTGCCCGGTCTTGTCGGCTGCGTCTTCGGTCGCGTGCCCGGTTTTCTGAGCCGCTACCTTGGTGTCATGACCGGCATCTTTCGCCGCCTTGTCGGTGTCTGTGGCGACATCCTGAGAAAAGACGAACGAAGTCGCTCCCAATAACAGTGCGGCAAGAAGTGTTGCCAACTTGAATTTCATATGGCCTCCCTGGTGTTTGGATTTAGCGGTTCGGGAAGTATCTCCTATCTGGGGGTACAAACGCAACGTCTTCCGCACACACGGTGCGTTGAATTTTCAAACCAGGATGTTTCATCTGGATTGTAATTTTTATTCCAGTTCGCCTTCGAGAACGGTGAGCGTCTCGTCGTCTACATCCCACTTCTTGAGAATGGCGAAGATTGTCTTCGAGGCAAATCCTGCACGCACGAGCTGGCGAAAAATCCTGGCGGCTTGCTTCTGATCTTTAGGCTTAACGAGACGCTTACGCTTCAAGTATTCGCGCGCCTGGGTCTCGTCGCTGACTTCGTCATAAACTGCCTCCACTGCTTTATCGATGACTTCGCTATGTACACCTTTGGCTTTCAGATCTGTGATCACCCGGCGCCGGCCAAATTTTTCGTTATCGCGGCGGAAGGAAGAATACGCAGCCGCATACTGCGCATCATTCAAATAGCCACGATCCTTGAGCCGGCGGATGACGAGCTCCATCAGCGTTCGTCCGTATTCCGTGTCAGCATCGACGCGCGGCCGCAATAGCCGCTTCAGTTCAGCGACCGAGCGTGCCCGACGTCCCAGCGCCCCGACTGCATATTCGTACAGTTCGTTCTCGGATTCAGTCTTTCTCGGACGCGCAAACGTCATGGCATTAACACCTTACCTTGCGTTAATAGGACGTTAAAATTGCACAACACTACGTTACAACTTTTTACTCGCGCTGTGGTGACATTGGGAACTTTACGGCGTCTATTTCCGTAATAAGAACTGAGAGAGGATGTCAGTCATGCTTAACATCAATGTAGAAAAAACAGGCGACGTAGCAGTGGTGAGATGCGTGGGGCGAATCGTGCGCGGAACTGAAGTTTTCACGCTGCGGAACGCGGTATTGTCGGAGAAAGACATTCGCATTGTGGTGATCGATTTATCTGACGTGGAAATGCTGGACGCGGGCGGTTTGACCACCCTGCTTTCTTTGCGGGAGTGGGCTCGGAGCCGCAACGTTCAACTGAAGCTGGTGAATCCTTCGCATTTTGTCAACGAGGTGTTGACCCGCACCGGACTCGATCATGTATTCGACATTTCTACTTTCGAGCATGCGCTTTTTGTTCTTGCCGCTCCGAAATGTCATCACTTGAAATATGCGGCGGTTTGCTAACTGCGGTCTTCACTGGGGCCACGGCTGCCATTCGATTTGATATCAAACAGGCTGTGGCCCTCCTCCGAAATAAAAAAGGGCGCGCCGGGCGCGCCCTGAAAAGTTTCAGGAGAATAGAATCAGCGGCCTCCGTAGCCGGTTTGCTGCATTGCGTTCTTGGAGATATCGCTAGTCGAAGAGATGCCCTGCATGCGCAACTTGAAGTCGTCAGCATTGGAAGCGCTCTCCAACGCAGTTTCGTAGTTGATCAGCCCTGCCTGGAACAAATCCCATAAGGACTGATCGAAGGTTTGCATGCCATACTGCGACGTACCCGCGGAGATGGCGTCGCGGACCGCGCGTGTCTTCTCGGGCACCAGAATACATTCCCGGATGTAAGCCGTGTTGATCATGACTTCGACGGCGGGAACGCGGCCATCGCCGTCGCAGCGCCGGACCAGGCGTTGGCTGATTACAGCGCGTAGAACGGCGGCAAGTTGCAGGCGAATCTGTTTCTGTTCTGGCGGCGGAAACACCGCGATAATTCGGTTGATGGTTTCGACGGCGTCCAACGTGTGTAGTGTGGAGAAGACCATGTGGCCGGTTTCAGCGGCGTGCAATGCGGTGCCGATGGTTTCCACGTCTCGCATTTCGCCGACCAGAATCACGTCCGGATCCTGACGTAAGGAAGCCCGCAGTGCCGCCGAGAAGGTCGGCGTGTCGACCTCGATTTCGCGCTGGTTCACATAACCTTTCTTGTCGCGATGGAGGAATTCGATTGGATCTTCAATCGTAATTATGTGCTCAGCGCGGGTGGAGTTGATGCGGTCCACCATCGCCGCCAGCGTAGTTGATTTGCCCGAGCCCGTAACTCCAGTGACCAGGATTAAACCACGCGGCATATCGCAAACTTGCTCGACAATTTTGGGCAAGTAAAGTTCATCCAGGGCGCGGATCTTGGTGGGAATCACGCGCAGCACCAGTCCCACGTTGCCGCGCTGCTGAAAGACGTTGACGCGGAAGCGGCCGAGTCCGGCCACGCCGTACGCCATATCGATTTCCGTGCTTTCTTTGAATTTTTGTTTCTGCCTGGCCGACATCATACTGAAAGCCATCGTGAGCATATCTTCAGCGCTGATGCGAGGCTGGTCAGTCAGTGGCGTGAGCTCGCCGTCGATTCGTAAGTGAGGATAATTGCCAACTTTGAGATGTAAGTCGGATGCGCGCCGCTCCATGGCGATGCGAAGTAAGTCATCGATATTCATTCAAGGGTTCCCCAGGGATCAGTTTGTATGATGAACCTAAAGCTCAGCCAACCCAAGATGACCTAAGTAATGGGAAGCGTGCGTTTGGACATGGCAGTGAAGCCGCACTCACGTGGATTGAGAACTTTGGCTTTCCGCTTGAACACATTCGATCAATTGCTGCACTTTTTGGTTATCTTCCTCGGTTCCCAGAACGAACTGCACTCCCATGCCGTAGCCCGGGTGCATGCTTTGCACGGTTCCATCGATTCGCAATTTAACGTCTCGCGTCCGCACTACCATTTGCAATTCAGTTCCGCTGGGAAACGTCTCCGCGCTCTTGATATAACAGCCGCCAGAACTGATGTCGGTTAAAGTGCAGCGGGTAGCAACGGTCCTATCCGTCCGGTAAACTTCCACTCCGAGGCAACATGGATGCCGTGAAATGTTGCGGCGATCGGCCGCGGTCACCGACAACATGCCCAGGCCGGCGCTCAACCTCAGGGTAGGCTCGTCGTCAGCAATGGCAGGCTGCGATCCTGATCCGGCAGCCGTTTGGGACGCCGAAAGCTGGGTTTGCAACCACTCGTTCACCAGACGCCGCGATGTTTTGGGCACCTGCGCAAAACGTATCCCGACCCGCCCGGAAGAATCCTGCCACATGACTTCGCCGGAGAGGCGAACCGGTGATGTGTTTCCCGGAAGGACGAAATGAAAATAAACTTTTGAGTAAGGCGGCAGCTTGTTTTTAGACCGGATAGCAATGCCGTCGTCGCTGAGATCCACCAGGGCTGCCGGGATATTCTCTTGGTCGGCGTAGGTGATGGAAGTACTTGCCTGCACCGGAACGCGCTGGCGGATTCGTCTTTCATAACGCATCAAATCGCAGGCGGCGTGCATACTGTTGGCCGCCCGCTCTTTCGAAATTGGTTTGTAAAGGACGAAGTTTGGTTTCTGTGCGGAAATATCACCAGTCGCATCGTTCGGTCCAACGATGGCGATTGCCACCGACGATTTGTTAGCCTCCGAATTTCGAGCCTTTGCGATCAGTTCGGCCGCAGCCGGCCTGCCTTCACAATCAACTAGTAGAGCATCGTAATGCCGCTCCTCGATCCGCTCTGCCGCCACGGACAGGTCACCGCAGGATTCCACCTTAATCCCAAGATCTTGCAGCATTCGGCGCAGCACCTGGATAGTTGGCACGTCCGAACACACTAGTAGCGAGGCGAGCGTCATCTCACCGCCATCTTAGATTTGCCTCGGAACGGCCAACAAGTTACCTAAGTTATGGCTCGGCAATCGCCGTGACTTTGGTCATCTGGAACTCCGGCAGGTAAACCGCTATGTTCGCTTGTAACCTTGAGGAGGTTACTCATGGTTCTTGAGCAACGTTAGATCGTCCCCCTGAAGGATTAAATCCATGTCCACGAAAACAGCTAGCTGGATTATTGGCGCCGGCGTACTGATGATGTTCATTGGTCTCTGTTTCCTGCCGGGCGCGTTTGGTCCACACCCCCAGGCAGACATGTTGGAGATCGGCGCATGCCAGTTCTCATTGGGTGCCTTAATCGTGGCCGGAGGGATCTACGCCAAGGCCCGCATGCTGCAATTCGCCATTGCCTCGGGAGAACCACGGAAGGAGCCCACGGCTGCGAATCAAAGGGTTCGTGGAGGTTGCGATTTATGCGGAACCGAAGCTCCCGTGATCGAATGCAAAGTTCACCAGCTTCATCTCTGCGGAGCTTGCCTCGCGCAACATTATGATGTTCGCTCCTGCGCTTATGTACCCACCAGCCGCGCCTCTAGCGACAAGGGAGGCAGGAAGTTAGCGGCAAATGCTCGCGGCGCATAGCAACTCTTTCTTTCCGAAATGCGCTGCGTTGCCAAAGTTACCGGAGTTATCGGTTCAAATTACGTTACGTAGGTCCAGCGCAGTCGCCCCGTCCTTTGGTACTTTGACGCTCCTCGATCCCCTCCTTACGATGAAGTTGCATGCGGGTTAGCCAGCGACGTTTCCGCTTATGGAACCGCCTCCTTCGGCGAAACACGCGATGAAGGATGCCAGGCTCAACCCCGAGATGGCAGATAACAAACGGGTCACGCAAAGCTTGTGTCTTAAAACGGACCTCGGCAGACCTCCCCGGAGAAAGAAAGGGCCAAGCTGTCACGCAGAATGCGCGGATTTTCGCTAATCGAAATGATGATCGTGGTGGCCCTCATTCTGATCGTGACCGCCTTTTCTGTGATGGCGATTCGCCCGGCACTCCGGCAGAACGACGTAACCGAGGGCTTCAACCAGACGTTGATGGCCTTGCGACAGGCGCGGGACACTGCCGTTGCGCAACGCCAAATCTATATCGTTACTTTTAGTAATGCCGGTTTGCCCAACTCGATCACGATTACGCAAGCGTCGACTGGCACTGTCATCACACTTATTTTCTTCCCTCGGATGTTGCTTTTTTCGCGATGGCCGGCATGCCGACATCCCCGAATGCGTTCCCCAAAACCCCGGATGGCTTTGGTGTGGGCACAACCGCTATCGATTTCGATCAAGGCATAGCTGGCGGTGTAAAGAACGTGATCTATTTCTATCCTGACGGTTCTGCGCAAGACGCCGCTGGCAACATCAACAACGGGGTAGTCTATCTGTGTTGTTCTGCCCCTGGAAACCCCGGATATACCCACCGCCTCGCGCGCCATCACTTTGTGGGGCGCCACCGGGCGTCTGCGAGCCTGGCAGCTCGAGTGGGCCGCAGCCCCGACTCAAGTTACTACTGGAGGCAACAGTGAAAGCTCCAAGCACAACGGCTTTCAAGCCGCAGGTTAAACGAAGCCAGCGAGGGTTCAGTCTGATTGAGTGCATGATTTCGATGGCCATCCTAACCATTGGCCTGCTCAGTCTGCTGGGCGTGTTTCGGGATCGCGATGGCGACCACGCAAACTTCGCAGGAAAACAATACCGCCAAGCAATTGGCCAATGAAGCCATGGAAGGTATTTTGACCGCGCGCGAAACCGCGAACATAACCTGGGCGCAGATTAACAATACTGGGGGATCAGGCGGCATTTTCCTTCCTGGATTTCAACCCGATCTATAACCCTGGTGTCGACGGGATCATTGGTACTGCGGATGACGCAGCTTCTGGTTTTCAAACTCTCGAATTGCCCGGTCCGAATGGAATCTTCGCCAATAACTGTCCTGCAGCCGGACCAGATACGTGTCTGCCGCTGACCAATTTCAAACGGCAGATCACCGATTTTGCCGGTATTTCAGGGCGGGGCCACCGTACACTAAGTTGCGCCAGTCACATCACAATTCAGTACACAACTCCCCAGCTCAACATTCCTAACAATACGTGCTCAGCACTTCATTTCGACGTATCGGTAAAAGAGGAAACTTATGGCATCGCAGATCCACAAATTCGAGTAGCGGTTTCAGCTTGATCGAACTGCTGGTGTCGCTCGTCGTGGGAACGCTCATAGTGGGAGTCTGCAGTGCAGTTGTTCACCAAGGCAATGAATGCCACTTTCCGTGGTCTCGCAACGAGCCGAAATGCAGCAGGATCTGCGAGCGACGTCGGACCTTATGTTTAAAGACATCAGCCTGGCAGGCGCCGGGAATTTGCCAACTTCGGGCATTCTATTGCCGTCGGCGGCGGGAAAGCCTCTTTATGGGTTCGCTCCCAGCTGCGCGGTAACTAATAACTGTGTTCCCGGACCGGCATTCCTTACCCGTGCGTAGTCAAGGGCGCGGTTCCTTGCAATCCAACTATGTTTGGACTTATTCCCGGTTTTCAGCATGGGGATCCAGGTACCGGGCAGCCCAACCAAGAGCGATGTAATCACCGTGGTCTATACCGACAGTGTGTTGGCGCTGCCTTGCTACACGATCGACGTCATCACTGCCACTTCGATCAATCTGCAGTTGCCGGCGGTGCTGCCTGCAAGTTGTGCGCCGCCGCAGCCCGCCCCTCAGCCAGAGTCACCAACCCCCCGACCGCCGGAGGCCTTGTTCCTGGTGATTTGGTTCTGGTGCAAAGTACGGTGGGGGGAAACACTGCGCTGGTCGTCGCCGAAGTTACGGGCGTTGTCGCTAACGGTGGTAATAACTATACCGTGGCTTTCGCAGCCGCGGATCCGCTGAACATGAACCAGCCCGGCGCCGCCTCGGCCAGTTTGGCACAAGTTGTGTGCGCGCCGGCGCCAGCGACGCCATGTCCAACAACCGCAACCGTAACCCGAATCTTCGTGACCAGCTATTACTTGTGGATGATGCCGGATCCGCTCGGTGTTGGGGTGGGAACACCTACCCTGATGCGGCAGGTAAACGGGCAGACCCCCGTGCCGGTTCAAGAAAGCGTAGTGAACCTGCAGTTCACTTACGACACCTATGACGCCTCTGGCAACTTGCTCAACGCCGTGGGTGACGCGGGATACTCGGTCGGCACGTCCTTCAATGAGATTCGCAAAATTAATCTGCTTCATTTAACCACGCGCAGCCAGGTTGCCGGGGCGAAGAGCGGTCTCATGATTACCAACGGCTACCAGACATTCGACACGCAGACGTCAATCAGCGCGCGAAATCTGAGTTACCAGCAGCGGTACGTCCTCGTACCGTGAGTTCAAAGGCAATGGAGAAATTGGGAGAGGAACCAAAGGGAGCTGTAGGGCAATAAGGAGCGAGAAGATGCATAGCACTAACAAAACTGATTCACGAGGATTCACTCTGATTGCATCCCTGATGCTGATGCTGATTATGTCCGGGGTTGCAATCGGTCTGCTCATGATGGTGAACACCGAAGGCAAAGTGGGTGGCCAGGATGTGCAAAGCAATCTGGCTTTCCACGCCGCTGAAGGTGGCATCGAACACATGACCGCCGACCTCTCCGCAATGTTTCAGAACGTCGAATCGCCCACTGCGACGCAAATTGCGGGGCTAAGTGCGGATGCGCCTGCCAACACTACCTTGATGAGCTACCCGATCTATACTCTGACTGCCGCCACCAATCCTGATGGAAGCCTGGCCACCAGTTGGGGACAAATCTCTACCGGAGCCTTTGAGGGCCTGTATGCGCAGTTGCTTCCCGTCACCCTGCAAGTAACCGCCAGCACTTCGTTGGCAGGACCGGGAACCATCGGTGACGAAGTCAACATGTCCCGCCAGGTCGAAGTGGCATTGATTCCGGTTTTCCAGTTCGGCGTGTTTTCCGATAGCGACATGGGCTTCTTCAACAGCCCCAACCTGGATTTCGCGGGTCGTGTCCACACCAACGGTGATTTATACCTTGGCGTCGTTAACGGTGCGACGATTACGTTTCACGACAAGCTGACCGCGTGGGGAAACGTCATCCGTGCAGTGCTTCCTAATGGGGTGGCAGCCAATGCGGTCGGTGACACGGGAACCGTATTGATCCCGCAAGCCACTGGAGGCTGCGATCTGCCCAACCAGCCAGCCTGCCTGGCAATGCCGCAGACTTGGGGCAGCGTAGTCGGAGCAGGTGGTGACCCGCCAGCCTCGGCCTACAACGCCGGTCCGCCGTCGTGGCACACCATTTCTCTCAATGCGGCCGACTACAATGGTTTTATCGAAGATGGAGATTATGGAATTGCTGGCGGGCTGGGTACGGGAGCCAGCAACCTCTCCCTTCCCTTCGTGAATGGCACGAATGGAACCAATACTGGACCGCAGAACTTTGAAATTGTTCGCCGTCCTCCAGTCGGAGAATCACCCACCGGTGCGCTCGGCGCATCGCGACTCTACAATGAAGCCGAAATTCGTGTATTGCTCTCCGACAGCCCGAACGACTTGCCGTGCGGCAACCCAAGCGTAGCGCCGCCCTGCGGCGGAAACGCTGATCCCCAAAATGTGCGCTTAGCCAATGGGCAATTCGCCGGCGGCCCCAATTACACCAACGGAGTGAAGACTTCATTCGTAAAGACTGCGGGCATGCCAGCTCTGGCCGCTGGAGACAGCTACACGACTTACTTTGCGACGGCCTCTACGCTGATGCCGAACCGCAACAATCCAGGATTTCCAACCAACAACCCGCCCTCGATCATCGCCGACTGGCTATATAGGCCGGTGACGCCTCCAGCGGGCGACGTTACCCTTTACGATGCGAATGCTCCGGTCTTGCGCACTGGAAATGCAGGCGCTGGCTTGACCGTCGCGCCACAGAATATTCCCATCAACCTCTGCAGCACAACGACGGGAGCATGTCCTGCATATCCGTGGTTCAATACTCCGGCAATGGGTGGGGCTGGTTGGCCAACCGTAAATCCAGGCGCTCCGACTGAGACGGCATGGAATCTTTTGGACGGTTATCTGCGGGTTGAGTATCGTGATGCCGCCGGCGTTTACCACCCGGTTACGACCGAGTGGTTGCAGCTTGGATTCGCGCGCGGACCGCTGCCTCCTACAGTCGCTGGCGCGGCTGCCGGCGCGGGCAGCAACCCGGTCAATCCCGACGCCATTTTGCTGCTGCAGAAGCCAGCCGATCGCAACTTGGACGGCACGATCGATTCAACTGGTGTTGCACCCTCCTGTGTGAAGTTAGGCGCGAACTCATATTCTTGTACCACTGCCACACCGCCGGAAGTAATCAATGACGCGACAACGGTAAGCCCCTGGTATGGAGATTTTCTCGCCGCGAATCCAAGCTACTCGATGTACAACTGGTATCCCATCAACTTCTACGATGCTCGAGAAGGCGAACCCCGCGATGCTATACAAGCGACCAACAGCTGTACGCCCCTCGGCATCATGAATGCGGTCGAACTGGACGTAGGCAACCTGAAGCGCTGGCTGGCCGGCGCGACCGGTGTCAGCGGCCCATTGGTCGACAATGTCTATCAGAACGGGTATGTTCTCTATTTCTCTGACCGCCGCGGAATGCTGCCCTCCGTCTGGGGCACACAGGTAGATGCCGTGGGCAGCAAGACTGGAGACTCCGGCTTCGAGGATGTGATTAACAGCGCTACCGCCAATGGAACTCCTGATGGCGCTCTGGATCCGATTCCACCGAACAAACCGATCTCCCCCGAGGACGTCAATGAGAACTTGCACCTGGATAACTTCGGCGCTGGCAACCTAGGGCTCGGCCTGGGCTATGTTCCACAATTCGTGGGCACGGCAGGGACGCCAATCCCGGCATACGTTGCGGCCGACAACGTAAACCGGCTGGTCATGGCGCCCGCCAATCCCGATCCATACCTCGTCCCCAGCCGCATACCCGATTGCAGCATAGGAGCCAAGGGCTGGGTCAGCGGCGCGCGTCACGTACTCAAGCTGGTGGATGGCACGCTCGGGAATCTACCGATTCTACCTGCCCTCAGAAATGGCAGCTACGGCGGGTTCACGGTGGGATCCGAAAACCCCGTTTACATTTACGGAAACTACAACACCAAAGCTGGCGATCCGATCTGGAATACTCCGGCGGGCGCCGATCAACCCGGGATGTCCGCGGCCGGCATCGTTGCCGATGCCGTCACCGTGCTGTCAAATAACTGGTCGGACGTCGCCAGCTTACATACTATAGCCACCCAACCGACGGGGAACCGGAATGCCACTACAACCTACTATCGAGTGGCGGTCGCTGGGGGAAAGAACATCAATTTTCCTTTCCCGGCATGGTCGAACATTGCTGACTTCGGCTTTGGCACCGACGGCGGAGTGCATAACTTCCTGCGCTTCCTGGAGAACTGGGGCGGCGTGCAACTGAACTACGAAGGCTCGCTAGTAAGTCTCTACTATTCGACTTACAACACGGGCACCTTCAAGTGCTGTTCTTACTCGGTCTATTTTCCTCCAGTTCGAAACTACATCTTCGATCCGGATTCTTCACCGTGCCAGCCAAGCTGCCTCCGGGTACGCCGTTGTTCCGCGACATTGACAACTTGAGCTACCGGCAAAACGTGCAACCGCGCACCACTGCCGCTTACTAAACCAAATCGCATCCAGCCCCGATCCTGCTATGCAGGGTCGGGGCTTTTTTATGTGCCGCGCGTACTCGTGTAGGCGCGAGCGTCTCGCTCTGCAGGTCATCCGAGGAAAAACTTCCCTCAGCACCTTGTAAGATATTTCAGTAACTGCATGGGAGGAGGATAGCTTGACCATCAGTGCGATTTTCTGGGACGTTGGTGGCGTGCTCCTCAGCAATGCCTGGGATCACGAGCAGCGCCAGCGCACCCTCAAGCAATTCGGGCTGGATGAAGTCGAATTCGAAAGCCGCCATGAGATGCTGGTTTCTTCGCTGGAGCGCGGCAAGATCACTCTCGACGAATATCTCGAGCGCACAATTTTCTACCGTCCGCGACCTTTTACCCCGGATGAATTCAAAAAATACATTCTCTCTTTGTCACAGCCGCGTATGGAAACTTTGCAACTCGCCAAAGGGTTGGGCAAATCGTGTCGCTACCTAATGGCGACGATCAACAATGAATCAAGAGAATTGAATTCGTTCCGCATCCAAACTTTCGGCTTGCGCGAGATATTCAGCCTTTTCGTGAGCTCGTGTTTTGTGGGACTGCGGAAGCCGGAGGAAGGAATCTATCGCCTCGCACTGGACATCACGCAGCGGGTGCCGGAAGAATGTTGTTTCATCGACGATCGTCCGTTGAACCTGGACACCGCGTCGCGGTTGGGCATGCACGTCATCCAGATGAAGAGCACAGAGCAATTGCGGCAGGAACTTCAAAAGCTAGGCGTTGCCGTGTAATGAATTATGTATCTTTAAACGAGTGGCGCTTACAACCTGCCAACCCGCGCCAGTTCTGCCAGGTTCCAAAGCGCATTAGCTGCCAGCAATCCCCACACGCAGGCTTGTACCCACTCGCGGTACCTGGTCTCCAATAGATCGGCGCCGATTCCGGCAACAAATACAAACCAGAATGGCGCTGCAATAAGTTGAAATCCAAACCCCGGATAATGCGGCGTCCCCAGGCTGAACAGAAGGAGTAGCGCTGCGACCAACAAAGGCGCAGTGTTGCCGAAATACCGCGGCCTGCGCCAGGCGAAATAGGTAATCAAAGCTATCGGAACTGCTACCAGTAAGAGCGGACCGCTTTGACCAATCTGCGCCAGAATCCGCAGGTACGTCGCAGGAACAAGAAATGCCCGCCATGTAATTCCGAAAAAAGTGGCGTGTCGCATGCCTTGCCAAATAACGCCTGGACGGAATAGATAAGACGCCATCAACAGCAGGAATGCTAAGCCACATGCAGCTAACCAAATCGCAACTGCTGCTCGCCGCCGTGTAGGCGCCAGATACAACATGAATGCGAGCGCGATCGGAACCAAAACAATCAGCGAAAACTGAGATCCAATGGCGAGAGCCAGCGAGAGCCCCAACAGCAAAATGCGGCGCCAATTCCATATCACTACCTCGCGCGGAGCATACAGCGTATGCGCTACAGCAATCGCAGTAAAGATGGTGCCAAATGCTCCCCAGGCTGCGCCCATTTCTGGAGGCACGGAATACAACGTGCTGCTGTGAAGAATTACGGGAGAGAAACAATACCAAGTTAATGCAATGTATCCACCGGCGTTTCCGTACAGCCTGCGAGCTACATACCAGAGCGATGCGCCCAGAAGCACACCAAAAATCAGGTAGGGAACTCGAGCCAGCCATCCCCAATAATGGAAGGACCCGGCTTCGGATGTGCCCGTCCAGCCGAGCAGTGGGAGTGAGGCCAACAAATACCAGACCGGAGAATGGTTCGCATCATAGCCTTCGTTATGCTCGATGTCTGGTGGAGTCGGCGTTCCCGCCTCCATGCGTTCCACTGAGGGTGTCCCGGCAACGGAATCGCTGCTCCATTGTTGCAGCCCTTCCACTACGCGAAACAATTGCGAAGAGGCGATTTCGGCTGGCTGGGTGCCGCGCATAAGCAGCCAGCCGCATTGCGCCAGGAACGCGAGCAGAAGAAATCCGGCCAGAATCTGGGGGCGACCAAAGCGTTCGCGCGTAAGAAATTTACCCATGAAGTGACGGCGAGTTGTTTTACCATGTCCGGGAACAATTGGGAAACCTCCGCGATGGACGAAGTAACTGAAGGCTCACCACCCCCACATCCCAGCCTGCCGGACCAGCAAGTCACGCAGCCTGATCCCCCCTCGGTTGCGCCATCCCAGGAACCAACGAACACGGTTCTCTTCGGCTCCCAAGGATTGCGAGCTGGATGGCGCCTTTTGCTCTACATCATCATGTGGAGAGCACTGCGCATGCTCCTGGGCATGGCGCTGGATAAAATTGATCTCTACGTGCGGATCAAACTCTGGCTCGACCTGATCACAGAGTTAGGTTCATTCGGCGCCGTTGCGATTCCAGCGTTGGTGATGGGATGGATTGAACATCGTCCCTTCGGCGATTACGGCCTCCCGCGACGCGGCGCTTTCGGCAAGTCATTCTGGGCGGGCATGGGTTGGGGAATCGTCGCGATCACCGCCCTGGTACTTGCCATCGGTGGGGTTGGCGATTTTTCTCTGGGAACGCTGGCACTACATGGCGAGCGTATTTTGAAATTTGCAATGTTCTGGGGCGCATTTTTCCTTGCGGTGGGATTGTTCGAAGAGTTTCTACTGCGCGGGTATACCCAGTTCACGCTGACCCAGGGCATCGGCTTCTGGCCCGCCGCGATGCTGCTGTCTACCATCTTCGCAGCTTTACATTTCTGGAATCCCGGAGAAACCTGGATCGGTTTGGTCGCAGTTGCGGTCATCGGACTTTTTTTCTGTTTGACCCTGCGCCGCACCGGAAACCTGTGGTTCGCTGTCGGCTTTCACGCCTCGTGGGATTGGGGTGAAAGCTATTTATACTCCGTGCCTGACAGCGGCGGCATGGTAACTGGCCATCTGCTGCGTTCGTCGTTTCACGGCTCGCCATGGATTACCGGAGGCTCGGTCGGCCCAGAAGGCAGCGTGCTGGTGTTTGTGGTGATCGGATTGACCTGGCTGGTGTTTGATCGTGTGTATCCGCAGGCGAAATACCGGGCCTGAAAGGTTTCCGGGTAGTGATTTGTGGCATGCTAAAATGTGTTCATGGCAAACACACGCAGTGCGACGCTTAGCGTACGTCTAAAGCCACAAACCAAGAAACGGCTGGCCAAGCTGGCTAAGGCCTCCGGACGCAGTTCGAATTTTCTCATCTCGGATGCCGTGGAAGCGTACGTCTCCGACCAGGAGAGAATGTTGGCTGAGATTGCTCAGGCGGATCGCCAGATCAACTCGGGCCACTACGTCAAGAATGAGGACATGAAAGCTTGGCTGTTGTCGTGGGGCACCGATCGCGAGCTGCCCGTTCCAAAGTGTGCCTGCGGCAAAGAACACGACGACGAGACACTGTGCCAGTAGAAATTGTCTGGTCTGCGTTGGCACGAAGCCGATTGCAAGAAATTCGTGCTTACGTGGCACGAGATAAACCTGAAGCAGCGGAACGGCTAGCCACTCGAATTGTTACGATCCTCGAAGCTCTCAGAAATCATCCACACATGGGCCGGGCCGGGGCAGAGCCTGGAATCCGGGAGCTAGTGATCGGCGGCACTCCCTATATCGTCCTATATCGCGTGCAAGGCCACCGCGTGATTATCAGCACCATTCGGCATGCGGCACAACGCAGAGAACCGGGGGACACAGTTTGATGGCCGAGACCCTTCCCACCAATCGGTTAGATATCCAGATTTTTTACGTCGAGGGCATTGTCTTCGATGAATTTGCGGCGGGCTTCTACGTCTTCGCCCATCAGCGTGGTGAAGATGGTTTCGCACTCGGCGATGTCTTCGAGCTTAACTGACAGCAGTGTGCGCCGTTCCGGATCCATGGTGGTTTCCCACAGTTGCTGAGAGGTCATCTCACCGAGGCCTTTGTAGCGCTGCACTATGTAATCCTTGCGGCCTTCCGCCAGAACGTAATCGAATAAATCGCGAGCGTTGGATTTTTCCACCAATTGAGGTTCCGGCTTCTTCTTCGCAGCAGCTTTTACGGGAGCTTCCGGGACAGCTTTCTTCGGCGTTTGGTCGCCATCTGCTTCACCCTCGGCCACATCTTCAGTATTCGCAGAGGACCCCTTGGCGACCGTCTCGATGACAAACGGCGGTTCCATGTAAGGTTCGATCTGTTTGAATTTCGAGAGCAACTGGCGGTATTCGGCCGTGGAAGCCAGTTCCCAGTTAATCAGGTGTTCGGCGCCCTGCGAGTTCACATAGCGCACTTCCCACAAATTGTGCTCTTCGTCGAAGCGGCTTTCCACTTCTTTGAAGCTGCGTTCTTTTTGCAGCTTCTTCAATTCTTTCTCCAGCTTCTCGATTTTCCGGGAAGCGGTTTTCTTGTCGCCTTCGAAATCGACTCTTTTGGAAAGATCGAGCTTGGGCAGAATTTCGGTCACGCGTTCATCGCGCAAGCGCTTATCGACTTTGTCGAAGAGCTTGAGGTATTCGTCGAGAACATTCATGAAGCGCGACAAGTTCGCGCCTTCCAGCTTGGCTGCGCCCTCGCCATAACGCACGACCAGGCCGTCGGACGCGCGTTTAACCAGCACCTTCACATACTCGCGATCGTCTTTGATGTACTGTTGCGACTTACCTTTTTTGATCGAATACAGCGGAGGCTGCGCAATGAATACGTTCCCGCGCTTGATCAACTCCTGCATGTGTCGGAAGAAAAATGTGAGCAGGAGCGTGCGGATGTGGCTTCCGTCCACGTCGGCGTCGGTCATTAGAATGATCTTGCCGTAACGCAATTTGCTCGCGTCAAAATCCTCTTTCGAGATTCCGGTACCTAGCGCGGTGATCATGGCGCGGATTTCTTCGTGCGCGAGCATTTTGTCGTAGCGGGCTTTTTCGACGTTAAGAATTTTGCCCTTCAACGGTAAGATGGCCTGAAAACGGCGGTCGCGGCCTTGCTTCGCAGTGCCGCCTGCGGATTCACCTTCGACCAGAAACAGTTCGCAGCGCTCGGGTTGTTTCTCCGAGCAATCCGCGAGTTTGCCCGGTAGACCTCCGCCATCGAGTGCGCCCTTGCGTCGGGTGAGGTCGCGAGCTTTTCGAGCAGCTTCGCGTGCGCGCGCCGCGTCAATCGCCTTGTTGATAATTTTTCGTCCGACAGTAGGATTCTGCTCGAGGTATGCGCCCAAACGCTCGTTGACGAAGGCCTGCACGACACCGGCAATATCGGAATTCAGCTTGCCCTTGGTCTGGCCTTCAAACTGGGGCTGCGGCAGCTTGACGCTGATCACAGCAACCAAACCCTCGCGTACGTCGTCGCCGGTGAGATTTTCTTTTACATCTTTGAACAGACCCATCTGCTGGCCAGCGTAGTTGATGGTGCGGGTCAGCGAAGTGCGGAAGCCAGAGAGATGCGTGCCGCCATCGACCGTATTGATGTTGTTGGCGAAGCTGAAAACGGTTTCGGAGTAGGCGTCGTTATATTGCAGCCCGATCTCCATGGCCACGCCGTCGCGCTCGGCTTCCATGTAGATGGGCTTGTCATGCAGTACCTGTTTCCCCCGATTGAGGTGCTTGATGAATTCCGCGATACCGCCGTTGTATTTGAATTGCGCCGTCTTGGGGTCGCCGGTTTTCGGATCCGTGGTGCGCTCGTCAGTGAGCGTGATCAGCAATCCCTTGTTCAGGAACGCAAGTTCACGCAGGCGTTGTGCCAGGGTGTCGAAGTTATATTCGGTTACGGTGAGAATGCTCTTGTCGGGCAGGAAGTGAACTTTCGTCCCCCGCTTCGTCTTCACCTCGCCCGCTTTTTTCAACTTGCTGGTCGGCTCGCCCTTCGAATACGTCTGCTCCCAGGTGAAGCCATCGCGCCAGATTTCCAAGTCCAACTCTTCGCTGAGCGCGTTGACGCAGGAAACGCCGACGCCGTGCAATCCGCCAGAAACTTTGTATGACGATGCATCAAACTTACCGCCAGCATGCAGCGTCGTCATCACCACTTGCGCGGCAGGAATTTTCTCGCCATCGATATCCATCGAATCGACAGGAATGCCGCGGCCGTTGTCTACCACGGTGATGGAGTTATCGAGGTGAATCGTGACTTCGATTTTGTCGGCGTATCCAGCCAGCGCCTCATCCACCGAATTGTCTACAACTTCATAGACCAGATGGTGTAGGCCAATCTCGCCTGTCGAGCCGATGTACATGGCGGGACGTTTGCGGACCGCTTCCATGCCGCCCAGCACTTTGATGGAATCCGCTGTGTAATCGCCGTTACCGTTAATTGGGTTGGGCCCGCCGACACGATTTTTAGTATCGACTATTGCCGCGCTATCGATTTCTTTTGTCGCCATTCAGCTCCGGTGGAAAGGCCAGATTTGAACTCTGGCCGGACGCGCATTTCCTGTCCCTGAAATGAGGTCAAATGACTGAATCTACTAACACTTACGGGACTAAGATTTATAAGTAATTATAGCATAGTTCGAAGCAACTTGAGAGTCGGTATCGAGGGGGTAAACGGCGATGCGTGTTTCATTTAGGGAGGGGTTAATCAAGGCGAATGGTTCCGCAGTTATCCGTCGCCGGGCAGTCATTTTTGAGAGGCCGAAGATTGTCTTCTGTCAAAGCTTAAGTATCCGACTAACTCGTCAATTTCATCCTCATTCCCCGCGATAAAGGTAAGCGAGACGACGTAACCTTTCTCAATCATGACCAGAGTGCTTTGGCGCATAGTCAACTTGCCAACGGGTTTGCTGAAATCACCACGAACCAGTTGCATGGTCCCCACGGGAAAGTCATACGGTTCATTAACGACGCTCAGACCCTTCGCCTTGACCAATTCAGTGAGCGGTCCAAAATATTGTTCTGGACTTCGCAAACCGGGGTACGAAGATGCAGCTTCCGCGGCGATCACCACCGCCGAATTCACCGAGTCTCCGGTCGACTCAGGAGGACGCTCAAACACCCCGAGCAGCAAGACCGATTTCTTAGAGCCTGTCGACTCTGAAGTGTCGTTCGAATCTTCACTCATTTCCTTGGTTCGATCCACCCACCCGAAGGGGATTTTGTATGAGAATCGAAACGCGTTGTTGCGGTAAACGCCATTGGCGACGGCGCCCGGATCCGGCACCGAGATTGCGCGCTGCGACGCGGAGTTTGCGGTTTGTTGCGCCGGTAGAGTGCCGGCCAGAAGAACCACCCCGAAAATACAGGTGGCCGCTCGCGACAGAAAGTACATCAACTTCATGTTATAGGAATGGCGCAAGCAAAGACATTGCAAGCATTGTCTCTACGAGATGTTCAAGCGGCTATGCCCATTGGAACCGGCTGGGCGCAGTGGGCACAACGCTTGGCATCGATGGGAATCTCGCTCAGGCACTCGGGACACTTTTTCGTAGTCGGATCGGCGGGCGCGGGAGCCTTGCGCATGCGCGCGACCAAGAGATTCACCGGAGTGACGACGAAGAAATAGACTGCTGCGGCCACAAGGACGAAGGACACAGCGGCATTGATGAAGTCCCCAATGGCAAACATGCTGCCGTTGACGGTAAATTTAATCGCCGAGAAATCGGGCTTGCCGACAATGGCTGCGATCAGCGGCGTGAGCAAATCCTTGGTGAACGCTGCCACGACCGAAGCGAACGCGGCTCCGATCACGACGCCGACCGCCATATCGATTACATTGCCACGAAGAATGAACTGTTTGAATCCGCTGAGCATGGGGAAAGACCCTCCGTAACGTGTGGCGGCCACTTTACGGTGGATAAAGCACTCTCGTCAAGCGGAGTGTAATGGAGAACGGGCGTCCCGCCGTTTAGGCGAGGGAGATTTCCTTGATTAGGTTGGGAAATAACGGCAAGACACCCTGAAACAGACGGGCGCGACCGCCCGTCCTCCACGGTCAGATCCGCATCGGCATTACGATGTAGCGATACTTGTAATCTTCGCCTTCGGCGGGACGCATCTGACCCGCTGACTGAGAATCCTTGAATTCGAGTTTCACTTCGCTGCCGCCCGTCGCTTTCAAAAAATCCAGAAGATATTGCGCATTGAAGCCGATCTGGATCATATCGCCGTTGTAGTCGATTTCGAGCGAGTCTTCGGATTCCCCAGTTTCGGTCGAGGAAGCTGAAAGTTTCAGCTCGCCTTTTTCCAGGCGCATCTTCACGGCTCGCGAGCGCTCGTCGGCGAATTGAGCGACGCGAGAGATGGCTGCCGTTAATTCCTCGCCATGAACGGTGATGCTTTTGTTGTTGTCCTTCGGCAGCACGGCTTCGAAGTTGGGGAATTGGCCGGTGAGTTGGCGTGAGGTAAGAAGCCGCGGGCCGATGCGGAAGAATAGCGTGGACTCGTCCTTAGCGAACTCAATTTCCTCGGCGTCGGTCGAATCGAGCAAGGATTTCAACTCGTCCATGGCTTTCTTGGGTACGAGCGTTTTCATCTCGCCCGAAACACCTGCAAACTTTTCTACGCTGCGTTCGATGTGCGCCAGCCGGTGGCCGTCGGTAGCGACCATGGTGATTGATTCCGGCTTCAGCACCATCAATGCGCCATTCAGCGTGTAGCGCGACTCCTCGCTGGCGATGGCGAATCCAGTCTTGGCAATCATGGAGCGCAGAACTTGCGAGGGGATTTTCACCACGCCCGCTGTCGGGAAAGTCGGCAAGCTGGGAAAATTGGAGCGCGCCATGCCCACCATTTTTGTGTTCGAGCGGCCGCAGCGGATGCTGACCCAATGATTCTCCAGCAGCTTAATCGTGATGTCCGCATCAGGCAGCAGCTTCACATAATCGTGCAGCTTGCGGGCGGGAATGGTGCAGGCGCCTTCTTTTTTCACCTTGGCGACGCACGAAGTTCGCAGGCTGAGATCCAGATCCGTGGCGGTGAGCGAAAGCTTGTCGCCGGCAGCTTCGAACAAATAATTCGACAGGATGGGGATAGTCGTCTTGCGTTCGACCACGCCCTGCGTCGCTGTGAGCTCTCGCAAGAGTTCGAACTTGCTGACCGTAATCTCCATGGTGGTGGTTCCCGCCGCGGTTGCGATGGCTTCTACCGGCATAACCCGAAGTCCCCCGAGCTAGTGGCGCTACTTTGAATACATCTCTTATATCAAAATAAAAACCTATAAAACCAGCAGGAACAGCAAGATTGACAAAAAAATACGATCCCAGCCGACGCCGCGGTTCACCCTCCCAATTGCTCGGTCAATTTATTGAGCAACCGGTTCAAATCCTTGTCGGTCTTGCGCACACCATCAATTTTTTCGACCGAATGCAACACCGTCGTATGGTGCTTGCCGCCAAACTGGCGGCCAATTTCTGGCAGTGATGCTTCGGTCAAATGCTTGGCTAAATACATCGCAATCTGCCGAGGATATACAATGGCGCGCGAGTTATTCTTCGCTTTGATCTCCACTAGACGCAATCCAAACTGCTCGGCGACCGATTTCTGAATCGACTCGATAGTGACCTTCCGCGCTTGGGAATCGATGAAATTCTTAAGCACCTGCTGGGTGTAGGGGAGGGTGATCTCGGCCCCGATGAGCGAAGAGTGCGCCACTAGCCGGATGAGCGCACCTTCCAATTCGCGGACGTTTGAACGAATGTTCGAAGCGATGTATAAAGCTACGTCGGTAGGCAGACTGACTTTTTCTTGTTCCGACTTTTTCTGCAGGATAGCGACCTTAGTCTCTAGATCCGGCGGCTGAATATCGGCGATCAGACCCCACTCGAAACGGCTGCGCAAGCGGTCTTCGATCTCGGCTAACTCTTTCGGAGAGCGATCGCTGGCAATCACGATCTGCTTCATGGACTCGTGCAGCGCGTTGAAGGTGTGGAAGAACTCTTCTTGCGTACGTTCCTTTTGAGCGAGGAACTGGATGTCATCCACCAGCAACACGTCGACGTTACGGAACTTGTCGCGAAAGCTGGTCATCTTGTCATAGCGCAGCGAGTTGATCATGTCGTTGGTGAACTTCTCGCTGGATACGTAGCAAATAGCCAACTGCGGCTGCCGCTTGCTGATCTCGTGACCAATCGCCTGCATCAGATGGGTCTTGCCCATCCCAACGCCGCCGTAGAGGAACAGCGGGTTGTAAGCCTTTGACGGACGCTCCGCAACGGCCTGACACGCCGCGTGGGCAAATTGATTTCCGCTGCCGATGACGAAAGCATCGAACGTATACCGCGGATTGAGCTGTGCCGCTCCATCCCAGTCGAAGCGAGACTGCGATGGATGAGTGGCTGGCGCGGAGAATGCGGAAAGGCCTCCGTTATGGCGCACCGGCGTTTCGGCTGGATCATCTCCGGGTGGAACGAACTTTACTTCCTGATACTCGAGGCCCAGATTGTCGAGCGCTTCTTGAATCAGGTCGGCATATTTATCTCCCACCTGGCAGAACTCAGCTTTAGGGACCCACACGAAAAGCGTACCGCCGCTGGAGTGACTGTAACGAGTAGGTTTCAACCAGGTATCGTAAGAATGCCGGTTGATCTTTTTTTCCAGCGCATCCAGAATGCGCAACCACGGATTGGGAGCAAGCGTTGAACTTGAAACCGACATAAGAAGTTCTTAAATGGTACTCCGCCCTAGGCGAGCGGGTTAGAATTAACTGATTGCCGTAAGAAAGTATTCATTTCCAGCCAGTCAAACCCAGCACGGCGGTGCGGGTTTCGTTGCAGCGAGTAAAATTTTTCAATGAGCAGGAACGGTCCGCATACTAGCACAAAAAAATTGGCTGGCGTAAAACTTCGCGAAAGATTTTTCTTTCAGTGCGAGAATTCAAAACGCGAAAAGAAAGTCTGTCAAGTAGCGAATTTATAACTGCCGCAAGCATGGTGCAGAGAATCATGAAATGAAATGTTCAAGAAATGTGTGCACGCAATGAATCGAGGTGCGCCAATCCACTTCGATCGTGCCGCCCGTTTGCCCGTCTGCTCTGCGTCATTTATACTTCTCGTTCGGCGTACAGCTATTATCGCACCGACTAACTGAATTAGGAGCAGCGAAGTTTCATGCCCAAGAGGACATTCCAACCTAACCGACGTCACCGCTCGAAGACGCACGGATTTCGTACCCGGATGAAGACCAAGAGCGGCCAAGCGGTGATCTCGCGTCGGCGCGCCAAAGGGCGCAAGCGGGTGTCGGTGAAGCCCGGCTTCCGTGAATAGTCGATTCCCTTTTCCGGAATTGAAGGCAATTCCGCAACCCGAGTTTGAATCGTGAATGATGTTGCCGCACTTGCTACGAAGGCAGGTGTTAATTTGTCACGACCCGGCAAACGCGCCAGATTTAACAGCAGTATGCGGTTGCTGCGGCACAGCGATTTCGAACGGGTGTACAAGAAAGGCCGCCGCCACTTCGCCGCCCACATGACCGTGTTTTATTTGTTGCGCGAACGAGGCGACGGATGGCGCGTTGGATTTACCGTAGGCAAAGTCTTAGGCGGAGCAGTCGAACGCAATCGCATCAAGCGAAGACTGCGCGAGGCAGTTCGTTTGCAATGGCCCGGAGTCCATATTCCGGCTGACGTGGTGGTCAATCCGAAGAAGTCCGTGCTCAAGCTTGAGTTCGCTGATTTGGAGAATGAAATCAACAACGCCTTTGAAGTGATGCAGAAGTCGCTGGGCAAACGGGGCGCCTAATTTCACTTGTCATCCCGAGTTTAGTTGTATCCCGAATTTGTTGTCATCCCGAGCAAAGCGAGGGATCTCGGTTCGCCGAGTGGCTAGGGAAAACCCAGATTCCTCGTCGCTTCGCTCCTCGGAATGACAGCAGATGGAAAAGGAATGACAGGGGAACGGAAAACCGGATGAATCAGATTTCTAAAACCGTCGCTCTGTTCTTGCTTCGAGCATACAAATGGGCGATCTCTCCCATGCTCCTGCCCTCGTGCCGGTACGTACCGTCATGCTCCGAATACGCGATGGAAGCAGTAGATCGCTACGGAGCAGCGCGTGGCAGTCTGATGGCAATCGTGCGCGTCTTGCGATGTAACCCATTAGCGAAGGGTGGAGTCGATCCGGTTGTTAAAGCGGAAAAGGTAAGAACGAACAAATCAGCATTGTATCTTCCGCAATCAACAGATCTGTGCAGTCATTGAGAAAGTAAATTTGGCAGAATTCCAAAATCCTCAACAAGAACCAGGCATGGAGCGCCGGTTGCTCCTTGTCTTTGCGCTGACTTTTGTCGTCATCGTACTGTTCCAGCCGATACTCAAAAAATATCTTCCGCAATCTCAAGCGCCTGCCCCCGCACCGCAAACCCAAAATAAGGCTCAGGCGACACCACAGGCGGCTTCAAACAACCTAGTCCAGCCGGCGCAGGCAGCTGTGCCAGTACTGAACGCCGGCGCTACTAAGCAAGCGACTTCTGAATCGGAAACGGTAGTTGAGAACGATCTATATCGCATCACCTTCACCAACCGCGGGGCGCAGGTCAAATCCTGGATTCTGAAGAAATACGACGACGACAAAAGGCAACCTCTAGATCTCGTTAACCACCTTGCTGCGGACAAGTACGGCTACCCGCTTTCTCTGTGGACGTACGACGAAACCCAGCGTACCAAGCTGAACTCAGCCCTGTATGTACCCTCAAGTTCCGGCAACCTGAATGCTCCAGCCAAAATCACGTTTGAATACGCTGATGGCGATGTAGCCGTTCGCAAGAGCTTCAGCTTCGACCACACTTACGCAGTGCACGTCGAAACATCTGTGATCTCGAAAGGAAGTCAAGTCGCGGCTTACCCTGCCTGGCCTGCCGGCTTCGGAGACCAATCCTCTCTCGCCTCTTACGCCGCCAGTCAGATTAATTATCAATACAACGGCAACATTGAGCGGCTGGCCATTAAGAAGGTCAGCGGCGGTAGCACGCTCCACCAACCGTTCAACTGGGCGGGCGTGACGGATCAGTATTTCGCGGCCGTGTTCATCCCCGACGATTCGCAAAACTCCGCTCTAGTCACCCTGCGTAACCCGCTCAACGTTCCCAAGAATCCGAAAAATCCGAACTCGCAGGATACGGCTCCCGTGGATGTGCTGGGAACGGCTGTCGGCAACGCCAGCGGCCCGACCATTGCGCGAATCTATGTAGGACCGAAAGCGCTGGCGACGCTAGAATCCATTCCCGTGCCAACCGTCGTCGGCGCAGAACAGGATCTGCGCGGGCTGATCAACTTTGGTTTTTGGGGCGTAATTGCTCGTCCGCTTTTCCTGTGGCTGCGGTGGACCTACGACTTCATCCGCAACTGGGGCTGGGCGATCTGCATACAAACCCTGATCATCAATCTGGCGCTGATGCCGCTGCGTATCTCCAGCATGAAGTCTGCATTGAAGATGCAGAAAATTCAGCCGCAGATGAATTCTATCAAGGAAAAATACAAGAAGTACGGCATGCGCGATCCGCGGCGGCAGGAGATGAACACGGAAATCGGCGAGTTGATGAAACGCGAAGGCGTCAGCCCAGTAGGCGGCTGTTTGCCGCTGGTCATCCAGATGCCGTTCCTGTTCGCGTACTACAGTATGCTCGGTTCGGCGCTCGACCTTCGCCATGCCCGCTGGTTATGGGTCCCCGATCTCTCCTCGCCGGATCCCTACCATATACTGCCAATCGGAATTTTCATTACCATGCTGCTCATGCAACGCATGACGCCGCAGGCGGGTATGGACCCATCGCAACAGAAGCTTATGAACGTGATGATGCCGGTAATGATGGGTTTCCTCAGTTGGAATTTCGCTTCCGGCTTGTGTCTATACTGGGCGGAAGGCAATTTGATTGCGATCGTGCAACAGATGGTAATGAACCGAACCAGTCTGGGCCGCGAAATGCGCGAGATGGCGGCCAAGCGAGCGAGGAAGAAAGAGAAGTGAAGCTTTCAGCCGTCAGCTCTCAGCTGAGGTGTCATGCTGACAGCTGACAGCTGAGAGCTGAAAGCTGAGAGCTAGCTCCATGCCCATTCCTGACAAAATCGCAGCTGCGAAAAAAATCGATGCACTCTTGCGCGGCGTCGTTACTCACGGCGGTCTGCACCTCAAGTACCGCATCACGGTTGATCCCCCTCTGCCCGAGGAACGGGACTGGGAGCGGCCAGAGATTCTGGTAGAGCTTTCCGGGCCCGATTCGCCGTTAGTGCTGGAGCGCGGCGGCGAACTCCTGCGTGCCATCGAGACGCTTGCGATCGAGATGCTCCGCCTGCCTGGCAACGAGCACGAAAAGATAAACTTCGATTGCATGAATCAGCGCGCCCTGCGCCTGGAAGAACTTCGCATGGCTGCTGGGGTGGCTGCGGACAGAGTTCGCAAGACCAATATGCCGTACGAATTCGCGCCCATGTCTTCGCGCGAACGCCGTATTGTTCACCTCGCACTGCGCGATCAATCTGATCTGCATACGGAGAGCCAAGGCGAAGGCGGCCGTCGCTGCCTCGTCGTTTATCCAAAGGACTACAAGCGTCCGGGCAGGCCTGCCCAACGAAACCTCCCGTAGCCCACTTACCGTAGCGCCGTCTCGGCAGCTGTCATGTGGGCGTCCGGCCTACCCCCGCGTAGGCCAACTAGAACCGCTACAATCCTCCTGTGAACCTCGACGACACAATTGTCGCCATCGCTACTCCAGCAGGACGCGGCGGCATCGGCGTGGTGCGACTGGCCGGGGCAGACGCAAAGAAGATTGCCTTACCTATGCTGCGGATGAAGCACAATCTCGATCCCGGCCGCGCAGTTTTCGGAGAACTGGTTGAGCCTGACGATGATCGTGTAGGAACGGGTCGCATCGACGAAGTGGTCGTCACCTACTTCGCCCAACCTCACTCGTACACGACCGACGACATCGTTGAAATCTCTGCTCACGGATCGCCCGTGGTCCTGCACCACATAGTCGAGTTGGCAATGGCTCGCGGCGCGCGACTCGCCGAACCGGGCGAGTTCACCATGCGCGCCTTCCTCAACGGACGGATCGACCTCACCCAGGCGGAAGCAGTCCGCGATCTAATCGACTCGCAAACTCTCTATCAGGCCAAGGTCGCGGCACAGCAGCTCGAGGGCGCGCTCTCGCGCCGCCTGCAGCCGATCAAACAAAAACTAGTCGAGCTGATCGCGACCCTCGAAGCCGGAATCGACTTCGCCGAAGATGACATCTCGGTCCTTCCCGCGGCTCAGATTTCTCAACGTATAGCCGCGGTTCGCACTCCGCTTAAAGAACTTGCCGCGTCCTTCGCTTACGGAAAAATCGTGCACGAAGGTTTAACGCTAGCCATCGTAGGCCGCCCCAACGTTGGCAAATCGAGTCTGTTTAACCGGCTGGTCGAACGAGAGCGTGCGATTGTGACCGCGACGCCGGGCACGACTCGTGATCTGGTTAGCGAGACAGTTGCAATCGGCGGGATCCCAATCAAACTGGTCGACACCGCCGGCATTCGTCGCGCCCTGGACGAAGCCGAGAGCATCGGCATCCAAAAATCCATGGAAGCGCTGACTGATGCCGATCTCGTTTTAGTTGTATGCGATGCATCCCAACCGCTCGCCGAGGAAGATCAGCAATTACTTGCCCAAGCGCAAGAGCGAGCAGCCATCGTCGTCGAGAATAAATGCGATTTGACGAATCACGTGGGGACAGCTGAGCAAAGCTCGGCAAACGGCAGCAGAGTCGTTCGTACTTCGGCGACCACCGGCCAGGGAATCGCCGAACTGCGAAACGAAATCTTGCGTCACGTCGCCGGCGACTCTGGAGCGAATGCCGAAACCGGATTTCTCACCAACCTGCGCCATCAGGAAAAAGTGAGGGAATCAATTACGGCTCTCGGTAATGCCAGAATCGCAGTCGAAAATAAAATCCCCCACGAAATGCTGCTCCTCGATCTATACAACGCGCTGCGGCCGCTCGATGAAATTACGGGAGCCACAACCAATGACGACATCCTGAATCTGATCTTCAGCACCTTCTGCATTGGAAAGTAGACAAAGCGTAACCTGCGGGGCGGACATTCTTGTCCGCCCCCGTTGACGTGGATATCTTCATCCGTAAATTGGCGATTCTTACCGGTGCGACCCGCGCCCATCAACCGCCGCGGACAAGAGTGTCCGCGCCACACCAGCCAAATCCTCTGTACAATCGGCAGCGATGGCCATCACCGTGCGATCATTCGCCAAGATCAATCTCGGCCTGCGTATTGGTCCGCTTCGGCCGGATGGCTTTCATGAGTTGCGGACCGTTTATCAGACCATCGCACTGCACGACATAATTCGGCTACAGGTTGCTCGCGGGTCAGGCATCGAGATTCGTTGTGAAGACCCTCGCGTGCCAAAAGACGAATCGAACACTTGCTTTCGGATCGTGGAACGCGCGATGGCAGCGCTCAAGGCGCGCGGCCGGGTCGTGATCGAAATCGAAAAACGTTTGCCGGTGCAAGGCGGTCTGGGTGGTGCATCCGCGAATGCTGTTGCAACCTTGCTTGCCCTCGAACAAGCACTAAAGAAAACCTTGCCGGCGCCTGAACGTTTGCGGATGGGCAGCGAGGTCGGATCGGATATTCCGCTGTTCTTGATCGGCGGTACGATCCTGGGCATCGGACGTGGAGAAGAAGTTTACGCGCTAGAAGATTTACCAGCGACCCCCTGCGTGATTGCGACTCCTGACATTGGAGTTTCGACCCCGAAGGCGTTTGCAGATTGGGACGCACTGATTGCGAGCCGCGGCTCTCCCTACACAGGCTCTTCTGCCTCCAAATTGACGCTTCCTTTTGCGTCCGATAGAATGGTTGAGTTCGGTCGCGTGCTTTCAGCGTGGCTGGGCGGTCTGTCCCAGGGCAAGCTTAAGTCTGGGAGGGCTTCATCCGGTGTCCCTGTGAGCAAAGGCAGGGGCCGGGCCGAGACCCCGCTTCTCGACCTCGTCCGTACCGGGATCGAAAACGACTTTGAACGAGTCGTCTTTCCTAAGTATCCCGAATTGCGAGAGGTCAAGCGTGTGCTCGAGCGTGCAGGCGCGGTCTATGCGTCGCTGTCCGGTTCCGGCTCGGCAATTTATGGGTTGTTCGCATCTCGCGAGTCGGCGGTAAAAGCTGTGACGCAGCTGCGCGAAGATGGCACCCCAGCTGTGGCTACGACCACGCTGACGCGCCAGCAGTACTGGAACGAGATTTTCGATTGAAGATTTCCGATTGCCGATTTTAAGCGGCGGGTTACACTAGAGAAGCCAGCCAATCGTCAACCGAGAATTGAAATCTGTTTTCAGGAAAACTGGGCCGTCGACTAATGGTAGGTCAAGTGCCTTTGGAGCACTTTGTCTAGGTTCGAATCCTAGCGGCCCAGCCAAAAAACCGCTTCTAGCTCCTGGCTACTAGCCAGATCAGCGGCGCTAGAAGCCAGCAGCTAGGAGCTAGAAGCTCTTATGGCAACTCTTGCGACAGCGACGGAAAAGAAGCCGCAAACGGGCTCCGAGGAAAAAACCGAGCGCAAGCCTCAACGCGGCCGCGTGGACGATAAGTTCAAAATCTTTTCCGGCACTGCGAATGAGGCATTGGCCGACGAGGTTTGTGCTTTTCTTGGCATGAACCGCGGGCTGGCTCTGGTCACGCGCTTCAGCGACGGTGAAGCGTACGCGCAAATTCAAGAGAACGTGCGTGGCGCCGACGTCTTTGTGATTCAGCCCACTTGCCGCCCGGTGGACGAGCATTTGATTGAATTGCTTGTGATGTTGGATGCGCTCAAGCGAGCTTCGGCGCGGCGCGTTACGGCTGTGATTCCGTATTATGGTTATTCACGGCAGGACCGCAAGGATAAACCGCGGGCACCGATTACTGCGAAACTTGTGGCGGATTTGTTGACTACGGCAGGGGCTGATCGGGCGTTAATTATTGATCCGCACGCGCCACAGATTCAGGGATTCTTCAACATTCCGGTTGATCATCTGTTTGCATCGCCGGTGTTGGTAGATCATTTCAGGAAGCTGAACTTGCCCAATCTGACAGTGGTTTCTCCGGATGCCGGCGGCGTGGAGCGGGCTCGCTTCTTCGCAAAGAAGATGGACTCTGCTCTGGCTATAGTCGACAAACGCCGCGTGGAGATGAACGTGGCCGAGGTCATGCACGTCATCGGCGATGTGAACGGCAGGACCTGCCTCGTGATCGACGACCTGATCGATACCGCTGGCACGTTGGTGAAAACTGCCAGCGCTCTGATGCAGAAGGGCGCCAGCAAGGTTTATGCATGCGCTTCGCATCCGGTGCTTTCGGGACAAGCAGTAGAGAACCTTTCGCAGTCTCACTTCACGGAAGTTGTGGTGACCAACACCATCCCGCTGAGCGAAGCGGCCAAAAACGAGCCGAAAATCAGGGTTCTTTCCGTCGCTGGCCTGATTGGACGCGCGATTCAGGCGATTCACGAAGAAGCATCGGTCAGCAAATTATTTCTATAGATAGGAATCAAGATTATGCCAACTGCAATTGAAAACAATTTACTGGAAGCGCAGCCGCGGGCGGCTGGCACGAAGAATGATGCACGCCGCGTGCGTCGCGAAGGCAAAGTCCCGGCGGTTCTGTATGGCGCAGGTAAAGACGCAGTGCCGGTAAGCCTTGATCCGCGGCAAGTCTCACGCATTCTGCACTCGCAAACCGGCTACAACACCATTTTTGATCTCGCTCTCGATGGCGGCGAGCGCACCAAGGCGATGATCGTGGACTGGCAATACGAGCCTATTAAAGGGGCGTTGCTGCACATCGACCTTAAGCGTATCGCGATGGACAAGAAGATTACCGTCAATGTCCCCATCGTGCTCAAAGGCGAAGCTGCTGGCGTAAAGCAGCAAGGCGGCATTCTCGAGCAGATTCTTCGCGAAGTCGAAATCGAATGCTTGCCCGGCGATATTCCTGCATTCATCGAGGCTGATGTCAGTGAGTTGGTCTTCGGGAAGGTGTTCCGTGTGTCTGATCTCCCGCATGGGGACAAGCTTGAGTTCCTGACTGATCCGAATCAGCCAGTTGCCACTGTAATCTCGGTGAAGGAAGAAGTTGTGGCTACGCCGGAAGCAGTTGCGGCCGAAGCTGGAGTCACTGCCGAGCCCGAGGTTATCAAGAAGGGCAAACAGGAAGCCGGTGAAGAGGGCGCGGAGCCTGCCGCCGAGAAAGCCGAGAAACCGGAAAAGAAGGAAAAGAAATAACTTCATTCACCACGGAGTCACAGAGACACAGAGAAGGCGCGAGCTTGCAAAACAGAAAAATGAAATTCTCTGTGACTTTGTGCCTCTGTGGTGAACAGGCGTGAAACTTATTGTTGGGCTGGGCAATCCGGGAATTGAGTACCAGTTCACGCCTCACAATGTTGGATTTCTTGCCATCGACCGAATCGCAAACGAGTTTGGCGTTGATGTGAGAAATCGTCAGTGTCGCGCGCTGACTGCACGGGCAGCAATAGGCTCGGAAACGGTTCTGCTGGCCAAGCCCGAGACCTTCATGAACCTGAGTGGTATCTCGGTGCGTGAGTTAGTCAGTAAGTATGAAATCAGGCCGGAAGAAGACCTGATTGTGATTCAGGATGAGCTCGATTTTCCGCTGGGCACGTTGCGTATTCATACTCGGCGGAGTTCGGCGGGGCATAACGGAATCGAGTCCATCATCAACGCCCTGAACACAAAAGATTTTTTGCGAATCCGGATGGGAGTGGCGCCGGATCACAAGATCGAAGACGGAATGAGTTATTTGTTGGCGCCATTTCGCAAGGCGCAACTCAAAGTTGTAGACGAAATGCTCGACGTCGCAGCCGATGCGGTGAAAACAATTTTGACCGATGGTGCGGCGGCAGCGATGAACCGCTTCAACCGCAAGGTCGAGACGGAGAAAGATTAGCCACGGATTTTCGCGGATGAACAGGAATTCCCTGAAAATCTGTTGGCAGATGGAGACTATGGAATGAATCGTACTTACGAATTGATGTTCATCGTCCGCCCCGATATGGCGGAAGAGGACCAGGACAAACTTATTTCCACGCTGGAGAACGCAGTTACTTCTTCGTCCGGACAAGTGAAGAGCGTAGAACGTATGGGCAAACGGCGTCTGGCGTACACCGTCCGCAAATTTCATGACGGCATTTACGTGCTGCTCACCGTCGAGGGCGGCGGTGGCCTGATTCACGAACTGGAGCGCCGCCTGCGCGTCACCGAGCCGGTGATCAAGTTTCTTACCGTGCGCATCGATGAGGAGCAGAAGCGTCTGGATAAGATCAAAGCGATCAAGGACGCAAAGCGGAAGGCCGCAGCACCCGCGCCCACGGCGGAAACTGCCGGAGAAGCTCCGGCTGCAACAGCATAGAAACCGTCGTTGGTCGTTGGCCCGTGGTCGTTAGTCAAAACGAAGCGGCAAAGCCGACGACCAGCGGCCAATGACCAATGACTGATTTTAAGGAGCATCATGGCTGACGAAACTAGATCATCTGAATCATCTTCTGGCGGCGATCGTCCCGATCGCGGCGAACGACGGCCGTCTTCACGACCGGGGGGCCCCGGCGGCGGCCGCGAGGGCGGAGGTGGTGGTGGCCGCAAGTATTTTCGACGCAAGAAGGTTTGCAAGTTCTGCGTCGAGAAGATCGAGGCTATCAATTACAAGGACATTCGTTTGCTTGCGCAATTTGTCGCGGAAAGTGGCAGGATCGTCCCACGGCGACTGACCGGCGTTTGCACGCCGCATCAACGGCGGCTGTCTTTGGCAATCAAGCAGGCACGAAATATTGCCCTGCTGCCTTTTGCCGGACGCGCCGCTTAGCGCAAGGGCACAGGCCTCTCGTAGTAGAGACGTAGCTAGCTAGGTCTCTACGCATCAGAAATCAAAAATGGGAGTCATTTATGGAAGTCATTCTTAAAGAAGACGTGGCAAAGCTCGGTTCGCGCGGCGACGTGGTGAAGGTCGCGGAGGGCTTTGGCCGCAATTACCTGCTGCCGCGGAAGCTCGCCATTGAGGCATCCGCTGGCAACAAGGCGGTAATCGCGCAGATGAAAGCCGCATCGGTGCGCCGTTCGGCCAAGGAAAAATTGCAAGCGGAAGAATTGGCCAAGCAGTTCGACGGCCTCTCGGTTTCGTTCCAGCGCCGCGCCGGCGAGCACGATCAGCTCTTCGGTTCTGTCACCTCCAGTGACATCGGGGACGCGCTCGATAAAAAGGGCTTCAATGTCGATCGTCGCAAAGTCCAGCTGCACGAGGCATTGCGTACACTTGGCGAGTTCATGATCCCGGTGAAGCTGCACAAGGACGTGACCGCGCATCTCAAGGTGGTCATCGAAAAAGAAGCTGCGGAGTAAAACGCAGAGGGCGCTAACCTTGGAGGACGGGCGTCTCGCCCGTCCTGGAGCAAGCGGGCGAGACGCCCGTTCTCGATCGAACTTTCCTTTCTGTTAGAGCTGTTTATTGTCAGCAAGAATCCTTCCACACTCCTATAATCCTGCTCACGATTGGGCTTTTGGCCCGTCCATAGCTATGCGACCGGGAAGAACGGCAATGGCGTCCCGGCACATTCGAGGATAAAAGAAAAATATGCCGGCCGACGCGTGGGCTGTACCTCTTGCAGTTGGCGAGTGCTCCTATCCGGTACGACGGGACCCGAGGGCAGTAGCTGGCAAATTCCAGGAACCCCAATTACGGGGCGATATGGCTGGGCAGGGTTCAGGGCGCATAGACGATACGTTACTGGTCCGCGACGCGCAGCGTGGCAATCGCGCTGCTTTCGAGGAGCTGGTGCGGCACTACGACCAGGCGGTGCTTCGGCTTGCCATGCACCTCACTGGGTCTGAGCACGAAGCCCAGGATGTATATCAGGAAGCGTTCTTAAAGGCGTACAAGAGCATTGCGAATTTTCGCTTTGAGTGCTCTTTCTACACTTGGATCTACCGCATCGTTACGAATCTCTGCCTCGATCACTTACGCAAGAGGCAAGTGCGGAAAGAAGACGCTCCGGTTGCCACGGACGCGGCTGGAGAGCAATACGATGTACTCGATCAAGTTCCTGACGGACGGGCCGGTGCGAATCCCGAACGGGATCTGATGCGTCGCGAGTTGGGCAAGCGCATCGGGAGTGCTCTTGAGAAATTAACTCCGCGGGAACGTATGGTTTTTGAGTTGAAGCATTATCATGGCCTCAAATTGCGCACGGTAGGCGAGGTCTTGAACACGACCGAGGAAACGGCCAAGAACACGTTGTTCCGCGCCACGCAGAAATTACGCGGAGCGCTGGCCGACATGAGATGACAGTGTGGGCCCGGGCGACTCGCCCGTGCAGTCTAGCGGAGCTCGACGGAAGCGGGCAAGGCAACACGGAGAATTTTCCCCCGAGGGGGTGCAACTATGAAATGCGAGTGGGTTAAAGAAAACATTCTGCTGTACGTTTACAACGAACTGCCTGACGATGCTCGTTATGAACTGGAAGCACATCTGGGACGCTGCCGCGATTGCGCTGCCGAGCTCGACACGACGCGCAAATTCCACGCCGTCCTCTCTGAGTTGCCGGTCGAGGAGCCTTCGCCGAATCTGGTCACGGCGGCACGAATGCGACTGCAAGAGCGGCTCGAAACTGCGGAGCAAGACCGGTTTTGGCATCGTCTGATATTTGAGCCCGCTGCCTGGCTCCGTCAAATTCGCTTTGCTCCGGCTTTGGCCGCAGCTATCTTCATCGTGGGTTTTGCCGGTGGCCTCGGAACGACATACAAATTTCTAAACAGCAGCGGCCCAATCAATTCTGCTGCTTCAAGCGCTGCTCCAGCCGAATCCTCTATCACGGGAATTCAGTCAATCACGCAGGATCCCGGATCAAACCACATCAGCATTAAATACAACACTGTTTCCACGCAGGAAGCACAAGGCTCGCTCAACGATCAGCGCATTCAGCAACTATTGCTCTTTGCGGCCAGCAATAACTACAACTCGGGAGTGCGCATGGATTCCGTCGACCTGCTGACGCAGGAGCCGAATAACAGCCATGTTCGCGAGGCTCTGATCTACGCCCTGCGCTATGACTCGAATCCGGGAGTGCGTCTGAAAGCGCTGGATGGTCTGGGTGCTTGTGTGAAAAGCGATGCCCGGGTGCGGGATGCATTGCTCGAAGCCCTGGTGCAGGATTCCAATCCCGGCGTCCGAACTGAAGCCCTGCATTTGCTCGAACCGGTGAGAGGCGACAGCAGCGTGCGATCAGTTTTGGAGAAGCTCGCGCAGAGTGACCAGAACCAATACATTCAGTCGCAAGCTCGTTTAATGGTTTCGCAGCTGCCAGAATTTGATTAAGTCGACTGCCTCTACAGCTGACAACAGTAGGAACGAAAGGCAAACATTGAAGCAGATATCTAAATTCGTGGCTGTGCTGTTGTTCATCTTGCCGCTGGCAAGCGCGCAACAGAGCCGCGTATACGGCGAGGGCGGCAACTGGACGCAGGAGATCACCGGATCTCTTGCCACGGTCAAGAATCTGAAGGTCAAAGTGGATATGGGTTCGGTGCGGGTGCAGGGGGGATCGCAGCAAGACATCAGCTACGTAATTCGTAATCATTCGTCCGGCGGTTCGGAAGAAAGAGCCCGGCGCGAATTCGAGTCCTACAAGATCAACGCATACGTTCACGGAGATACGGCCTGGATCGTAGCCGAATGGGAAGGCGGCAGAACGCACAATTTTTCTGGCGACTTTAACATCAACGTCCCACGCCAGATGGATGAAATCAAAATCGAGACCGAAGGCGGCAACGTCAGCGCTAACGGGGTCAGTGGACGGGTTGATGCGGAAAGCGGCGGCGGCACTATTCGGGTCGACGACATCGGCGGCAAGGTCAGTGCTGAAACCGGCGGCGGTAGCATTGACGTGGGTAGCGTCGCTTCTGATGTCAGCCTGCACACCGGCGGCGGTTCAATAAAGGTCAATTCGGCAAAGGGCAAGATTGAAGCCGAGAGCGGCGGCGGCAGCATAAATGTAGTCTCCGGCTCGCAAGACGCGGTATTGGAGACCGGTGGTGGCTCCATCCAGCTGGAGCGTTGCGCAGGACGGGTGAAGGCCAGCACCGGCGGCGGCAGCATCGATCTGGGCGATATCGGCGGTTCAGTGGAAATGGAAACGGGCGGCGGCAGCATTCATCTCAGGTCTGCCAAGGGCACGGTTCACGCGGAGACCGGCGGAGGCAGCATTGAAATGGACGGCGTTCCATCCGCCCGCGCCGAGACCAGTGCTGGTGGTATCGTGGCGAAGTTTGTCAGCTCTAACGGCGAGCGCCACGATTCGCAACTTGAAACCGCGGCTGGCGACATCACCGTGTATCTTTCGCCCAGCGTGAACATCAGTGTTCGCGCATCGATTGAAGTCGCGAACGGCCACAATATCCGCTCGGATTTCCCAGATATTAAAGTTGTCAGCGAGGGTGGCGACTATGGCCCGAAGACGGTCACTGCGGAAGGAAGTCTGAATGGCGGAGGCCCGGTGCTCAAGGTGAGTACCACCACCGGCGACATCTGTTTCCGCCGGGCGAACCATTAATTGTTAGGAGGTAAAACATGCGAACATCAATTCTGATCATCTTTATCATGGTCCAGTTTGTGACTGTAGCGAGCCGCGCCGCAGCGGCTTCGACCAGCGAGTTCAATGGTTTCTCCAGCGAGGATTGGGGCAGCGGTTCCTATCTCGGAGTCGATACGCGTGACATCACTGCCGATCGTCTGGGACCGCTTCATTTGAAAGACGAACGAGGAGTGGAAGTCACCATGGTCGATCAGGATGCTCCGGCAGGTAAGGCCGGAGTCAAGGAGAATGACGTAATCCTAACGATGAATGGAAGCGACGTGCAGAGCGTCGAGCAATTGCGCCGCATGATTCGCGAGACTCCGCCCGGACGGGTGATTACGCTGGGAGTTAGTCGTGATGGTCAGATGTTGAGCATCAAAGTGGAACTGGGGGATCGCAAGAAAAGTTTTGCTCACGACATGGGGCCTGACGGCAAGCAATTTAAATTTAATATGCCGGTAATGCCCGCGCTGCCGGCCATGCCTGACATGGATCTTCCGGTTTCCGTGGTGGTCGTGCATTCGGCGGCGCGCAGCGGTCTGATGGTGGAAAATCTTACTCCGCAGCTGGGAGAGTTTTTTGGGGCCAAGAACGGACAGGGCGTGCTTGTGCGCTCGGTTGAAAAAGGCAGCCGCGCCGATAAAGCAGGCTTTCGCGCCGGAGACGTCATCGTCAAAGTTAACGGCGAACCGATTCATGACAGCGGCGACTTCAGCCATGCCTTACGCTCGCGAAAGGATAACACCGCCAGCATCAGCTTCATTCGCGACAAAAAAGAGCAAACTGTCACCATCACCTTGCCGGAGCATAAGCAATCGGAGCTTCGCGAGAGTTTGGAGATAGAAATTCCCGCAATCGATGCCAAAAGCCGCGAAGAGCTGAGTCAGCTAAACCAGGAAATGGCTCATCTCAAACCGGAAATGGAAGAGGCCATTAACCGCCAACTTCAGCAAGTCAAACCGGAGATTGAACGGCAAACCAGGGATGCCCAAAGACGCGCCCAGCAGTACCAGCGGCAAATGCGCGATCTGCAACGGGAGTTGCGCGATCATCAGCGTGAAATTGAAAGAGAATTGCGCCACGCGCTGGAAAGTTCCAGCACCGAGCTTTGATGCGTGGGGCGGACATTCTTGTCCGCCGCAGTTGATCTCGGTAGGTTAGCCTGAGAAATCAAATTCAAAGGCAGCGGACAAGAATGTCCGCTCTACACTCGCTGCGCCAGTCTGAGTTTTGGAACCGGAGCCAGACAAACCCGATTGCGGCCCGCCTGTTTGGCCGCGTACAAGCCCGCATCTGCAGCCTTCACCAATTCGTCTCGCGTAGTGCCGTGCTCGTGGAAATTAGCTGTGCCTGCGCTGATGGTGACCCGCCGCGGAACGCCCGGAAACTGCCACGCTTCCACGGCTTTGCGCAGCTTTTCAGCTACGCCTAATGCATGCAGTGGATTTGTCTGAGATAGCACAATGGCGAACTCCTCACCTCCGTAACGGCAAAGAACGTCGATCTTTCGCAGCTGTTGGTGGAAGATTGAAGATACCTGGCGCAATACCTCGTCTCCAAGAAGGTGCCCAAATTCATCGTTCAAGCGCTTGAATTGATCGATGTCAATCATCAGCACGGCCATGCCGCTGTTGTATCGTCGCGCGCGCTCGATCTCTTCTATAATTCGCAATTCAAAAAACCGGCGATTGAAAATTCCGGTTAATCCATCCAGGTACGCCAACTGCTTTACCCGTTCAACATAATTCGCGTTCTGGATGGCAGTAGCGCAAATGTCCGCCACCGACTCGAGCGGCTGCGTATCATTGGCTCGAAAAGCGCCTGCCCGGTCCGTGTCCAGCACCAAAACGCCAAGCGTTTGTCCAAACGAAACCAGCGGAATGCACATGCTGGAGGCAGTTTCGAGGTACAAGCCGGAATGAGCGTCGCCGGTCATATCATTCTCGATCAGCGTCTTTCCAGCCGCCAGAGAGCGTTGCCAAAGTCCCCCTTCGGGGAGCATTCCGCCTTCAAGAGCGCGCGAGGTGAGCTTTCCATGGCTTGCCCGCAGCACCAACTCATCCTCATCTTTCAATAGCACCGACACATGACTGAGCTGAAAAGCCTCTTGGATCGACAGACATACTTTGCCAAGCAGATCCTCTAAGTCCAATACAGCGGTCATCTGCTGCGCGATCACATTGATGGCTTGCAACTGCGAGGCGCGATGCCGCTCAAGCGCATGCAGACGGGCATTCTGTAAAGCCATGGATGCCTGCGTGGAAAACAACGCCAGCAGATCAATGGTCTCCGGGATCGAAATGGTTGAGGTTTTCACTCTGACAGTCCAGCACTCCTACCACGTCATCGCGCACCATAAGCGGCACCGCGAGCTCCGAGCGCGTTTTCTTGGCCGACAAAATATAGCGCGCGTCTTTGCTGACATCAGCGGCGTAGATGGGACGTTTCTGCTGAGCCGCAGTTCCAGTGATTCCGGTTCCGATTGGCAGTCTGACCTCGTCGTGACCGGCGTCCCAGCCAACCTGGCAGCGCACGTAAAGTTCATCTTTGTCGCGCAAAAGAATGGCAACATTCTGCAAGTGGAAATAGTCGCGCGCGATAGTCAGTATCTGCTGCAGCACCTCATCCAGGTCAAACGTGGATAGCACCGCCTGACTGGCGTCATAAAGGATGGATATCTTTTGCATGGTGCGCAGGCCAGATTCTAGCCTCCCCATTCCGTGTTAAGGAGGTTCCGAAAGTAACCTTTTGTGGATGAAGGGCTAAGAACCTTTGTCCAAAATCCAGACGGTTTTACCAGCGAGACACAGAGTCACAGAGGAACCTTAAGTTTTTGTCAATTTGCAATCAAGCTTTTCCTCTGTGACTCTGTGTCTCTGTGGTAATAAGCCTCAACCTTTACCGGAATCGCGCCTGCGCCCGGCTACCGTTTTGATCGTGCCGAACACTACCAGGCAGACCCAGAAATCCACGACCATCCCCAGATCCATGCGAAATGGCTCGTGCCGCGCGGCTGGCGGTAAGTACCTCTCAAGCAGAAAGTAGACCGCGTTTCCCGCAAGCACAGCCACCAGCGCGTGCATGAAATTGGTTAGGCCCTTGGACATACGTATCCGACCGTAAACCCTCGCGGACTATAGTACCCGCGACGCCTCCTGCTAACATCCCTTGAGATGCTGCAACTGGGTACATCCGTTCAATACGTCAAGGGAATCGGCCCGCGTCTGGCCGAATTGCTGGCGGCAAAAGGCATTCAGACCCTTGACGATCTCGTGCATTATCTGCCTTTTCGCTACGAAGACCGGCTGAACCCACGAGGCATCGCTGAGCTGCGCCCGGGCGAAATGGCCACCGTAATCGCCGAAGTCCGCACTTCGGGCCTTTTCCGCACCCGCCGCATGCCCATCTTTCAGATGACTGCCGGGCAAGGCAGGACGCGGCTGAAATGTATCTGGTTCAACGCCGGGTATCTGAAGGACAAGTTCAAACCCGGCCAGATCGTCGCTCTTTACGGCAAAGTCGAAGAGGATTACCGAGGCGGCGAACTTCAACTTACCCAGCCGCAATTCGAAATCATTGGCGAAGCGTCCGATGATAACGGCTCTGACGCAGCCGAGCAGAAGCTGGCGGCATCGCTTGAAATTGGCCGCATCGTGCCCATTTATGAATCGGCCGGACAAGGCCGCCTGACCTCGCGGTGGTTCCGGCGAATCATTCACACCGCGCTCGAAAACTTGCCTCCGGATTGGTCCGATCCCATCCCGGCAATGGTTCGCCGTCACTTGAACCTGATCTCGCCTCGCGAAGCGTTGCAAAAAGTTCATTGGCCCGAGCCTGGCGAGATTATTCAAGACCTGCAATCTTCTCGCACTCCGGCCCACGTTCGCCTGATCTTTGAAGAGCTGTTTTTTGTAGAACTCGGACTCGAGCTAAAACGTCGCGAACAGAAAGCACAGACCGGTATTGCATTTAAGTTGGACGATCGCGCCCGTGCCGCCGTCAAGAAAATTCTTCCTTTTCATCCCACTGCCGCACAAAAACGGGTGTTGAAAGAAATCGCCTCCGACATGGAAAAACCATACCCCATGCGCCGCCTGTTGCAGGGCGACGTAGGCTCGGGCAAAACCATCGTCGCTTTCGAAGCCGCAATAATTGCCATTGAAAACGGATACCAGGTCGCGCTGATGGCGCCCACGGAAATTCTCGCCCAGCAGCACTATTTTTCAGCTCGCCGCATCCTCGAAAACGCAGGCTACCGCGTGGTGCTGCTCACCGGCTCCATGGAGGACGACCGCAAACGCGAAACTCGCCGCCACATTGCCCAAGGCAATGCCCAACTAGTAATCGGAACTCATACTCTGATCGAGCAAAAGGTTGAGTTTGCAAAACTTGGTATGGTAATCGTGGACGAGCAGCATCGCTTCGGGGTACTCCAGCGTTTCAAACTAATGAAAAAATCAAGCGACGATCGTGCGGTAACTGACCATGTGGGGACGGGTCTTCGACCCGTCCAGGCCGAGCCAAGCTCGGCAGCGGCGGCGGAGCCGGACGTCCTGGTCATGACCGCAACCCCGATCCCCCGCACTCTAGCGCTCACTCTCTACGGCGACCTCGACGTAAGCGTGATCGACGAAATGCCGCCCGGGCGCACTCCAATCATAACTCGCTGCGTATCCGACGAACGATCGGCTGAAGTCTGGGATTTCGTGCGCAAACAGGTAGCAGCCAAACATCAGGTCTACGTCGTCTACCCCGTAATCGAAGAAAACGAAGAGACCGAACTGAAAGCCGCGATGAAAATGTACAAGGAACTGAGCAAGCGCATCTTTCCCGATCTGCGGGTCGCGGTGCTGCATGGCCGCATGGAGCCCGACTTGAAAGAGCATGTCATGCGCCTGTTTCAGAAGGGCGACATAGACATTCTGGTTTCTACCACCGTAATCGAAGTAGGCGTCGACGTAGCCAACGCAACTATGATGATCATCGAACACGCCGAGCGTTTTGGCCTGGCCCAGCTTCATCAACTGCGCGGCCGCATTGGCCGCGGGGCCGCGAAGTCGTATTGCGTCCTGATGACCGGCGGCAAAGTTTCCGAGGACGGTGAGCGCCGCCTCGACGCCATGGTGCGCACCAACGACGGATTTCAGATTGCCGAACTCGATCTAGAGCTGCGGGGCCCCGGAGAATTCTTCGGAACAAAGCAGGCCGGCATGCCCAGCTTTCAAGTGGCCAATCTTATCCGCGATCGTCAGTTGATCGAAGCCGCAAAACGCGAGGCCGCCGCGGTCCTTGCGGGTCCAAACTCAGAAATCACACAAGCAGAAATCGACGCAGCCCTGCGTCACATGCGCACCCGCTGGCACAAAAGCTACGGGCTGGTAGAAGTGGGCTAGTCAATGGAGGACGGCGTCCCGCCCGTCCGCATTTCCTGTCATGCCGTGGGATAATCGTCGCAGTGAAACTTCAAACCAAAGTCGATCTGTACCGCAAGCTCCCCTCGGTAGACGAGCTACAGCGCAGTCCGGAGTTAGCGGAACTCGCTTCGAAAGAAGGGCACGCTTCAGTTACGGATGCGGTCCGCGTCGTCCTGTCATCGCTTCGAGAGGAAATAGCCGACGGCCGGCTCGATGGCAATGGGATCGAGTTGGCTCTAACCGGAATAGAGGCCGCCGTGGCGCGCCGAGTTCGGCAAACCCTGAGTTATTCCCTGCGAAGCGTAATCAACGCGACGGGAGTTATTCTGCATACAAATTTGGGACGCGCGCCACTTTCGCTTGCCGCACTAGAACACGCTCGCGAGATTGCTGAATCGTATTCCAATCTTGAGTTAAATCTCGAAACTGGCGAGCGCGGTAAACGCGACGTCCACGTCAACCGATTGTTCCAGAAACTTCTCGACGAGGATCGTGGAGATACAGCCCCGCACGCCCGTGTGCCTGAGCCCGCCGTCTCGACGATCGTAGTCAACAACAATGCCGCCGCTGTCCTCCTCGCACTCAACACGCTGGCAGACAATGGCGAGGTGATTGTTTCCAGGGGTGAGCTGGTTGAAATCGGGGGATCGTTCCGCATCCCGGATGTGATGTCGAAATCGAATGCCATCCTCCGCGAAGTGGGAACAACCAATCGCACCCGCGTCGCCGATTACGAAAACGCAATTAACGAAAAAACCCGCGTACTGCTGCGCGTGCATCGCTCCAACTTCCAGATCACCGGGTTCACCGAACAGCCTGCAATTGAAGAATTGGTGAGCCTGGCTCGCAAGCGCAACATCCCGCTGCTGGAAGACTTGGGAAGTGGAGCGCTATTCGACTTGCGATCGATCGGCGTCAATGATGAGCCCGGCGTACTGGACAGCCTGCGCCAGGGCGTAGATGTCGTCACATACAGCGGAGACAAATTGCCTGGCGGTCCACAAGCGGGCATTCTGAGCGGCCGCAGCGATCTCATCGCCCGCATGCGCTCAAACTCATTATTCCGTGCGCTTCGTGTGGACAAATTGACCTATGCAACGCTCGAAGTTACTTTGCTGGCCTACGTGAAGGGCGACCACGACGCGATTCCAGCTTTGCGCATGATGCGATTATCTAAAGACGAAATTGGCCGGCGCGCGGAAACTGTCGCGAGTCGAGTGGAATCGTTCAAGCTTTCGGTAGAAGTGCGTGACGGCGAATCTGTAATTGGCGGGGGAGCCGCACCTTCAGCAACCCTGCCAACACGAGTGCTGGCGATAACTTGCGAAGGCTTGAGCGCCGACGAACTTTCCGCGCGACTCCGAACTTATGATCCGCCGATCATTGCACGGGTCGAAGACGGGCGGGTGCTGCTTGACCTGCGAACGGTATTTCCCGAGCAGGACGAAATCGTCGCGAGTGCTCTCAAACGAGCTGCCTAAAAATGATCGCAGGTGCGACTACCGAAAAGCCAACTGTAACCCTCTACACCATCGGCCATTCGACGCGCCCGCTGGATGAATTCATCGCGGTGCTGCAAGCCCACTCCATTCACACTCTGGTCGACATTCGCTCTCTGCCGATGTCACGCCGCTTGCCGCATTTCAACCGCGAGGCGCTGGAGAAAACCATGACTGAGGCGGGAATCCGCTATGTGTGGCTCAAGGAACTCGGTGGACGACGCAAAACGATCCGCGACGACTCGCCCAACATCGCGCTGCGCAACGACAGCTTTCGCAACTATGCAGATTACATGCTTACCGAAGAATTTCAACGCGGCGTCTCCGAACTGATCAAGCTTGCTGAGCAATCGCGCACGGCCTATATGTGCGCGGAGCGAGTTTATTTTCGCTGCCATCGCATGCTGGTATCCGACTGGCTAGTGGCTCATGGCCACGAAGTACTTCATATCGATGGAACCGGACCAGTCAAACCTCACAAGATGATGGCCGAGGCCAGATCGATTGATGGGCAGGTGATTTACCGGGGCGACAGGTTACTCTGAACGGTGCCAGAAAACGCTTTCTGCCGCACTGATTTAAACTTTCAATGGTCATTACAGAGGTAGATATGGCTGAACCTTCTCCGCAGACTCTTGCCAACCACGTGAGGATAGATCCTCCGTTCCACTATTTCGTATTGCCGGTGTTTGCAATCTCCTGGATCGTAAGCGTGATCTTCGTAGTACGGCACCCTAATTTGTTTCATGTCTGGGTCGTAATCTTCAACACCGCGCTCATTGTTGCGGTGATCCGCTTTCGCCAGTACGCGCTCAAAGTGCAGGACCGCGTGATCAGGCTTGAAGAGCGGCTGCGGCTCGCCGCATTGCTGCCCGATTCTCAACAATCGCAAATTGCGAGGCTTACCGAACGCCAACTCATCGCGTTACGCTTTGCCCCCGACGCAGAAATACCGATGCTCGTCGAACAGAGTCTGTCGTCGAATTTGGCTCCTGCGGACATCAAGAAGGCGATCAAAACTTGGCGACCTGATTATTGGCGGGTGTAACGTCTTTATGATTGTCGGAACCGGCATCGACATTGCGGAAGTACCGCGCATCGAAGCGTCCATCGCACGCTTCGGCAACCGCTTTCTGCACAGGATTTTTACCGAAAGTGAGATGCGCTACTGCGACTCGAAGGCCAACCGGGTCGAGCGCTACGCTGCGCGCTTCGCCGCCAAAGAAGCGGCGATGAAGGCCATCGGTACGGGTTGGAATCACGGCGTAACCTGGCGCGATGTTGAAGTGTGCCGCCAGCCCGGAGGCCGTCCTACGATTGCATTTCACGGGAAAGCCGCAGAATTCGCGGCCAAGCTGGGCGCAGTCCACGTTGCGCTTTCACTATCGCACACCAAAGAGTACGCCATCGCGCAGGTAATTTTGGAAAGCTGAGGGGATGCTCGTAGCCGGCGACGCGGCTCTCCGCCGCGCAAATGGCTGAGAGCTGATGGCTGACCGCTGCTTCTGTTAGACTGTCGCATCCAGAGCGAAGCTTCGAATGTCCGTCGCAAATGAAACTCCGCCAATAAGCCAAGCCTTGCCAGCGGAACAAAGCCGCGAGCGCGCCCTGCTGGCCGGCGTGGCCCTCAGCAGCTTCGCAGCCCTGCTTCTGGAATTGGCACTTACTCGATTATTCTCGGTCGTGCTTTTCTATCACTTCGCTTTCCTGGCAATCTCGATCGCGCTGCTCGGCCTCGGTTCCGGCGGAGTATTCGCATATCTAGGAAAGAGTTGGCTTGTCCGCTTTCAGACTCGCAGCTTGTTGTCGTGGCTATGTCTCGGCAATGCTGTCGTTGTTCCCGTGGTTTTAGAGATCGTGTTGCACGTTCCGGTTTCACTGAGTCTCTCCTCAGCCAATTTCTTTCGCCTCACGGCAATTTATCTCGCCGCCGCAGTACCATTCTTCCTCACCGGGTTGCAATTCTCGATTCTGTTCGCCCGCGAATCGCAACACATCTCACGCCTTTACGGAGCCGACCTCATAGGCGGGGCGCTGGCTTGTTTGGCTGTCGTCCCTCTTCTCAATTGGCTGGGCGGGCCAAACGCGGTGCTGTTCGCGGCTCTGATGGCAGCTGTCGCGGGAGCAGTCTGGGCCAATGACACCAAGATTCGCAAGCCCGCACTGGGATTAGCTGCCGCTCTGCTGCTGCTAATTGCCGCCAACTGGTCAGGCAGGTTGATCGACGTCGTCTATGCAAAAGGCGTTTTTCGCGACAAAGCCTGGGTTGAGTTCGCTCGCTGGAATGCCATCTCGCGGGTAGAAGTGGATCGTCAGCGCGAGGCCAAAGCAGTAGTCATTGACGCCGACGCGTCCACCTACATCATGAATGCCGACCTTAAACAGTGGCAAGGCTCGGAGTGGCAGGAAGATCTGATGTCCGCGCCGCCAGCGCTGGCCAACATTTTGCGACCGCACGGCGATTACGCGATTATTGGACCGGGGGGTGGAGTTGACGTGCTTCGCGCGGTGGCGAACGGCAGCCCCAGCGTCACCGGGATCGAAATTAATCCGATTATTGCGAACACGGTGATGCGCGGGCGCTACGCGGACTATTCGTATCATTTGTACGAGCGCCCCGAGGTTCACATTCAAGTCACGGACGGTCGATCGTTTGTCCGCAATGCGAGACAAGAGTTCGACGTCGTACAAATGACTCTTGTCGATACATGGGCCTCGACCGCCGCAGGAGCGTTCGCTCTAAGTGAAAACAGCCTTTACACGGTAGAAGCGTTTCGAGAATATTTCGAGCACCTGAAGCCGGACGGAATGGTCGCCATCACTCGTTGGGAGTTCCGCCAGCCTCGGGAAGCCCTGCGCGTAGTTTCGGTCGCGATGCAGGCTCTGCACGAGCTTGGTGTGCAAGATCCCAGTCGAAATTTTATCGTTGTCTCTCAAGGGAATCTCGACGAGGATGGAATTCCGGTGGTCGTGCTGGCCAAGAAGAGTGCATTTACCTCGGAAGAAGAGCAAAGTGTTCGTGCTCACTTGAGCAGAAATCCGGAGTTGATGGCTCTATACCTTCCCTCCGAGCCTAAACAAAATCCGTTCTCAGCGCTTATCTCGCGCAACGATCCCTACGTCTTTGCCAAACAGTACGCATACGATGTCGCTCCAGTAAGAGACGACGCGCCGTTTTTCTTCTTCACATTAAAGATCGGCCAGATTCTGCACAGTGACGATTTAAGCCAAGGCATTGATTGGAAAGTTAATCTAGGGGTCGTAGTGCTGGCCATGGTGCTGGTGATTTCTTGCTTTGCAGTAATGGTTTTCCTGGTAGTTCCTTTGGCGCTGCGTGGAGGACGCAAGCAACAACGCCCGGTCCAGCTTTTGTATTTTGTTGCGGTAGGCCTGGGATACATCCTGGTGGAAATTGCTTTCATCCAGCGATTCGTCTTGTTTCTTGGACACCCCACCTATGCACTTACCGTAGTCGTGTTTTTGCTCTTGTTGTCTAGCGGCGCCGGCAGCCTGGCATCGCACAAATGGGTGGCCCACCCTAAACATGCATGGCTTCCGCTTACCGTTATCGCGGGCACTCTTCTGCTTTACGTTTTCATTTTGCCGCGCCTCCTGAACACACTCGTGGGCCTTCCCTTTGACGCGAAACTTCTGATTAGCGCTGTGCTGCTGGTTCCGCTGGGATTTGCCATGGGCATGCCCTTCCCCGCTGGATTGCGGGCTCTGGCAAGCATTCCGGTGCGTGGGTTCCCTGCAGCAGAGCAATTCGAGGAAACTCAGGAAAATGCAGTGGAATGGGCGTGGGCCATGAATGCGGGTTCGAGCGTGCTCGGGTCAGTGCTGGCCATGGTCATCGCGATTCAGTGCGGCCTGAACGTCGCTCTGGCTTGCGGAGCGGCGGCGTATTTAATCGCCATTCTCTTCTCACGCACTCTGCAACCGCGTCATTTATTGCGATTGTCTTAGCTTCTTTCAATGAGCGAGGCTGCCTGTATGCGAGGTGCTATGAAAGCTGAAAAACAGAAAAGCCAGCCTCCACTGCCGCTTTCGAGAGTCGCTGATCTTCGCAAACAAACGATCTTTTCACGGGACGCTGTTGACACCAGGTCAGGGCTGCGGCGAGCTGCACGCTATCAGCCGCGCGCAAATCATGCATGTCGAGTAAACGCGCTGCAAGACTGCGAACTTCATCTGTAGGAAGGATCTCCCTCCAGCCTTGATTCAGCATATTGAGACGCGTCAACGCGCCCTGTCGCTCAACATCCTTCAATTTTCCCATGCGATGTAATCGCGCGATTGCACTGTGCACTTCCACGAGGCTGCCCCACCAAACCACCGGCAGCAACGCACGCAGACGAGAGTGAGCCTGACTGCTGGTAATTTCATGAATGCATAAAGGAACCAGTGCGCTGGCATCCCAAAAAGCCAATGCCCGTTTCATGAACGGTCGTTCCTGTCGTCGATAATCGCCTGCACCCCGGCGCTGCCGGCAACCTTTCCGGTTGGAATTTTCAGCAGTTTTTCCGGCTTAATAGGATTCCTCGGTAGCCGTAGTTTGCCTGCAGCTACCAGCAGCAATTCTTCCTCGCCGGACTCGTCCGAAACAAAAGGAACCAGCTTCGCTACGGGCAGATTCCGATCACGGATAATGATTTCTTCGCCGCTCTTGGCAAATGTCAGATACTTGCTGAGGCGATTCTTCAGTTCCGCTACATTTACGCTGCGCATTTCGTGACCTCGCTCATGGCTATTATAGCCATGATTTGATTTAACGGGTAAAGACGACGGTAACCTTCGAGCCTGCTACGAAAACAAGATTATCCAACGGTAGTAATTTGCCAAGCTGCTGAAGGGTTTGTAACGATAACGGGATGCAAGGGGCTGAAAGTTTAGTTCGCACGCTGGTTGCGGCAGGGATCGACACCTGTTTCGCGAACCCTGGGACGTCCGAGATCCACATTGTTGCCGCGCTTGATCGCATCCCCGAGATGCAAAGCATGCTCGCCCTTTTCGAGGGCGTTGCAACTGGAGCTGCCGACGGTTATGCGCGTATGGCGGAGAAACCTGCCTGCACTCTATTGCACCTTGGCCCCGGCCTGGCAAACGGAATTGCGAATCTTCACAATGCCAGCCGGGCTCACGTGCCGATCGTCAACCTCGTCGGCCAGCATGCGACCTATCATTTGCAGCACGACACGCCGCTGACTTCTGACATTGAAGCCATCGCGCGGCCTTATTCCAAATGGTTGCGTACCTCCCGATCTTCGTCCGAAATAGGACGGGATGCCGCTGATGCAGTGATTGCCGCGCGTACCGCACCGGGAAAAATCGCTACGCTGATCGTTCCTGCGGATGTTTCCTGGAGCGAAGGTGGTTCGATTGCGCCTATCCCTACTTTGCCCAGCCCGGTTGCGGCTGATCAGAAGACTGTCGAACGCGCAGCTGCGATGCTTCGGTCGGGTTTGCCCACCGCAATCTTACTTTCGGGAAATGCATTGTACGGCAAAGGCCTCCTGACGGCCGGACGCATCGCGAAAGCCACCGGAGCCAAATTGCTCGCTCCGTATCCGATCACTCGGGTGCAACGCGGGGCAGGATTACCTCCGGTAGAGCGGGTTCAATACGTGCTCGAACAGGGCATCGAGCAGTTTAAGCCGTTCCGCCAGCTCATTCTGGTAGGTGCGCGGGCTCCAGTTGCATATTTCGCTTATCCCGGCAGGGACAGTTCATTTACTTCACCCGGATGCGAGATTCACACCCTGGCGAGTCCCGGCGACGATTACGTTGCCGCGCTCGAATACCTCGCGACGGCTTTGTCAGCGCGGGATGAGGAGCCGACATTAGAGAACACCGAGCGACCGCAAATGCCGAACGGAGAAATCACGCTCGCCGGTCTTGCCGCGGCAATAGGTGCGCTCCTGCCAGAAAATACAATTGTGGTCGACGAATCCAATACATCAGGACGAGGATTAATGGCTGCCAGCAAGGGATCTCCGCCGCACGATTGGCTGACCAACACCGGCGGCTCTATCGGAATTGCGTTGCCGCTTGCGGTAGGAGCAGCAGTGGCTTGTCCGGATCGTCATGTGTTGTGCCTGACCGCCGACGGCAGCGCCATGTACACAGCGCAGGCTCTATGGACAATGGCGCGCGAGGGCCTTAACGTCACCACGGTCGTTTTCGCTAATCACAGCTACGGCGTTTTAAAACGTGAATTTTCCTATCTCGGAGTTGGCGATCCCGGCCCACAAGCCGCAGCCATGTTCGACATCGGAAATCCTGATCTTGATTGGACGCTGCTGGCCAATGGAATGGGAGCACCCGCCGTCCGCGTCACCACGCTGGATGCATTCGGAAAAGCGCTGCGGGCGGGATTGATGAATCAGGGACCGAGCCTGATTGAGGTGCCTCTATAGAACGTTATCTGCAGCTCTTGCGTGAGTGTGCTTTCAGAGTGCAAGCTGATGTCTCATGCCAGAACTGCCGGATATTGTCAGCTACATCAGCGCGCTCAAGCCCCGCATAGTTGGCCAGCCACTTGAGCATGTACGGATAAATAGTGCGTTTCTCCTGCGCACAGCGCAGCCGCCGATTGCGAGCCTGGAAGGCCGCATTGTCCGCGAGCTGCGACGCATTGGAAAACGTATTGCCATCGGGCTGGAGGATGATTTCTGGCTGGCGCTTCATTTAATGATTGCCGGTCGGTTGCACTGGCGCGGGCGAGAGGCGAAGCTGGCGGGACGCAATCATCTGGCAGCTTTCGATTTTCCTAATGGGTCTCTGATTCTTACCGAAGCGGGCAGCAAGCGCCGCGCATCATTGCATCTATTCGTCGGTGAAGAGAACTTGCGTTCATTGGATCCTGGCGGAATCGATGTCTTCACCAGCGATCTCAATTCTTTTCGCGCAACGCTCACCACCGAAAATCACACTCTGAAGCGGGCGCTTACCGATCCGCGCTTGATCAGCGGTATCGGTAATGCGTATTCAGATGAAATCCTACACGCGGCGCAACTTTCTCCGATCATGCTCACGCAAAAATTGAGCCCTCAAGAGTGGGAAAGACTTTTCGTTGCGACCCGAAGTACGCTCACGCTGTGGCTGGACCGGCTCCGTGCCGAGGCAAACAAGAAATTCCCTGAAAAAGTGACCGCATTCCGCGAGGGCATGGCAGTTCATGGACGTTATGGCGAGTCCTGTCCAAGATGCGGCGACAAGGTTCTGCGGATTCGTTATGCCGACAAGGAGACGAACTACTGCGCCCGCTGCCAGACGGGCGGGAAGGTTCTCGCCGATCGCAGTCTATCTCGGCTATTGGGATCCGATTGGCCACGAACGCTCGAAGAGCTTGAGTCCCTAAAGCGCAGGTGAGATGCCAGCTTAGCCAGGTTTGCTTCGTCTCCCAAGGAGATGTCACAATGCTTTATGCAAAAACTTTCGTACGGCTTCGTAAATGTAGTCGCTGCCGCCGCAATCATTCTTACGGGAAGCGTGCTGGCGCAGCAAACTCAGACAACTCCTCAACCTTCTCACGCAGTTGGAAGCCAAACTGGGGGTCAAAATAATTCCACCCTGACAACACAAAAAGACAAAGTAAGCTACGCCATCGGGATGAACATCGGAACCAATCTGCACCGTCAGTCAGTAGACGTGGACCCGAAAATCCTGCAGCAAGGCCTGGAAGATTCGCTTTCTGGTGGTAAGACCCTGCTATCGGAAGACGAAGCCAAGGCAACGCTCACGCAGTTCCAGACTGAAATGCGGCAGAAGCAGCAGGAGAAGATGCAACAGGCGGGAGCGGCAAATAAAAAGGAAGGCGATGATTTTCTCGCCGCGAACAAGACTAAACAAGGCGTCACCACATTGCCCAGCGGTCTTCAATACAAGATCCTGACTGCCGGTACCGGGCCCAAGCCGACGGCAAGCGACTCTGTGGTATGCAACTACAAAGGCACACTTATCGACGGCAAAGAATTCGACAGCTCCTACAAGCGCGGACAACCTGCGACCTTCCCCGTAGCGGGAGTAATCAAGGGCTGGACCGAGGCACTGCAACTCATGCCCGTAGGTTCGAAGTGGCAACTATTCGTGCCATCTGATTTGGCCTACGCCGAACGAGGCAGCGGCCCTGACATAGGTCCGAACGCCACGCTGATCTTCGAAGTGGAGTTGCTCTCCATCCAGAGCAAAGACAAAGCGGGAGATGCAGAGAAAAAGTAGGCCAAGCGTCGTTGAATGATCGGCTAAGCAGAAGAACTGCGGATGCCGGTCACGCCCATCATTCTTCCGGTAATTCCTTTTTCCGCTCGATAGGAAAAAAGCAGCTCAGGATGGCACGACGTACACAGCTTTGAAGCGCTGATGTTTTTCCCCAAGACACCAGCGCTAATTAGTTGTCGGCGATTGGCTTCGACCAGGTCGAGAAAAATCTTGGGAGGCAGCTCGCCGTGGCCCGGAGCCCGGGCGGTGAGGAATAGCAGCGGATATTTTTCGCGAACCGGGTCCGACTCCTTTACTTCCCGGAACAAATCGTCAGCATAAGCGAATTGCGATTCGAACTGCTGACGAACTTCTGCACCAACGTCGTAACAGCAAGCATGAATGCCCGGTCCGATAGCCGCTTTGATGTTCTTCGGCATCGTTCCAAAATAGCGCCGCATCTCTCCCACTCCCTTTTCAACGATTCGCTTGACCGTGCCGCGCCATCCCGCATGGAACACTCCGACAGCTTTTTGCTTTGTGTCTACCAAAATCACCGGCAGGCAATCGGCGGTTTGGATGGCGAGGAGAATGCCCGGCGTGCGGGTGATGAGGCCATCTCCAACTAAGGTTCGCTCTGATAACTCAGAAACGCAGTGGATGAGATCGGAGTGGATCTGCCGCAGCGTAATCAGCGGCCATTCTTTTTCTTCCGATTGCGGCGCCCAGTTGCTGCAAAAATGCTGTTCGATTTCGTTTTACGGCCGTGCGCGAGTCTTGGGCGGTAAAACCAAGATTCAGAGTGCAAGCGCCATAATGCCTGGAAAATCCTCCAGATCTGGTGCTGAATCCATGAATCAGCCAGGGAATGGAAGTGAGACTTTCCGACTTGAGAATATTTATCCGTTTCTTAACGAGATCCTTCGGCACTACAACATACTAGAGCAAGCAACATTGTTGAAGCTCGTGCGTCGACTAAATCTGGATGTTGTTTGTGCCCGTCATCGCCTGTTCGTAGGCATATGCGAGCCGTAGAACTCTGTCTTCACGCCAGTGCGGGCCCATGATCTGCAGTCCGATGGGAAGACCTGCCGCAGTAAATCCACAGGGCACAGAAATCGCTGGTAGTCCCCACATATTTGCGGGCCTGGTATTGCGGAGCAGCAAGAGTTCGTGTGGGCGCAGCAGGTCGGGATTCTGTTTCAGCTCAGCAATCGTCGACGCGGCGACCGGCGTAGTTGGCGTCACAAGAACGTCTACATTCTCGAACACGCGGCCGATTTCGTCGCGTATCTTCTGCAATTCGCGGCGGCGGTGCTCTACTTCCTCGCCGCTGACGTCCTCGCCCTTGCGGATACGCCGCAGCGTCTCCGGCTGATACAACTCCGGGCTCCGAGAAACATATTCCGCGTGATAGGCGTACGCTTCGGCGGTCTGCAGCGTGCGGTCAGTTGGGACATCAAGTTCGATCTCACGTAAATCGCCGCCAAGGTTTTTTATTATGCCGAGCGCCTGCTCCACCGCCGAAGCAATTTCCGGATCGAGGTCCTCATAGAAAAATTTGCGGAGAACACCGATCCTCGCCGCCTTTGAGTCTTCCCCCAGCACCGCGAGGTAGTCGGGAGCTGGCATGTCAAAACTGTTCACATCTCTTGCGTCGTGGCCTGCTATCGCTTGCAACATCACTGCTGCATCTGAAACCGTGCGAGCAAGCGGACCCACGTGATCAAGCGATAGCGAGAGCGGAATTACGCCGCGAGCACTCACGCGTCCATAGGTAGGTTTCAGGCCGACGATTCCACACAACGACGCAGGCTCGCGAACCGAACCCGCAGTATCGGTGCCGATAGCGCCATAGCAAAGGCCCGCCGCCACCGCCGCAGCCGATCCTCCGGATGATCCGCCAGCGATGTGCGCCCGATTCCATGGATTACGCACTTCGCCGTAACAGCTGATCATCGAGCTGCCGCCATAAGCAAACTCGTGCAGGTTATTTTTCCCTAGAAATACGGCCCCCGCATTTTTCAAACGCCGTACCACTTCAGCATCTTCCGCCGGGATTCGATCCTTGAATACTGCGCTGGCAGCAGTTGTGCGGACTCCGGCAGTATCGATGAGATCTTTCAAAGCGAGCGGAATGCCGTGCAGCGGTCCGCGCCAGTGTCCCCGACGGATTTCATCTTCGGCGGTGCGTGCCTGTTCCAGCGCCGAGTCCGCAGTAACGGTGATGAAGGCGTTAAGAATGGGATTTAGTTTCTCAATCTGCGCGAGGCATTCCTCAGTCAATTCTACGGGAGATAATTCCCCCTTTCGCAACAACTCGCTGGTTTCCACGATCGATTGCAACACTTCTCTCTTTTCCTGATTCGAACCGTCGACATTAATTATCGTGCGAGGGCATGCGTTGTCTGCTGCGAAAAGTCTATAATCTTTAATTCGCTTCCGGGAGGCGCAACAATTTCAGCATGGCACAAATGACTGTAACTCCCGTTGCAACCCATGGATTTCTGCTCGATGGTAAATGGATCGAGCAGGGCGATCAGGTCGAGATTCACGCGCCCTACGACGGCAGTACAGTCGGCCGCGTATTCCAGGCAAGGCGCGAACATGTCGATGCGGCTATCGTGGCCGCGTTCAAGGCTTTCGGAACCACGCGCCGGCTGCCAGCATTTGAGCGCCAACGCGTGTTGCGCCGCGTAGCCGAAAACATTGCTCACCGTAAGGAAGAGTTTGCCCACACTTTAGCTCTGGAAGCGGGAAAACCCATCAAGGCGGCGCGCAGTGAAGTGGAGCGAACTATCTTCACTTTTACTGTAGCCGCAGAGGAAAGCACGCGCATCTATGGGGAATATCTGCCGCTCGATTGGCAGGAGTACACAGCGGGACGTTGGGGAATTGTACGGCGCTTTCCGCTCGGGCCGATTGCCGGGATTACGCCCTTCAATTTTCCGCTGAACCTGGTCGCTCACAAAGTAGCCCCGGCGATTGCCAGCGGCTGCACCATGGTGCTGAAGCCAGCGCCGCAGACGCCATTAACCGCACTGCTCGCGGCTGAAGCGGTGCAGCAGGCAGGATGGCCGGATGGTGCTTTGAATGTCCTGCCGTTGTCGAACGACGACGCTGGGTTATTGGTAACGGACGAGCGCCTGAAGCTGATCAGCTTCACCGGGAGCGCAGCCGTCGGCTGGGACATTAAGCGCAGAGCCGGCAAGAAGAAAGTAGCGCTGGAGCTGGGAGGAAACGCAGGAGTCATCATTCACAGCGATGCGGATCTCGGCTACGCCGCCGACCGTTGCGTGACTGGAGGTTTCGCGTACGCGGGACAATCTTGTATTTCGGTACAGCGCATTTTGGTGGAGCGCTCGGTTTTCGATAAGTTCCGCGACCTTTTGGTGGCGGGAGTCAAGAAGCTAAAAACTGGAGATCCGCTGGAGGAGTCAACTGACGTCGGCCCATTGATTCGCGAGAGCGACGCTATCCGCGCCAGTGACTGGATACAGGAGGCGGTACGTGGCGGGGCGCGGATTTTGTGTGGCGGCCATCGTAAGGGAGCGATATTGGAGCCAACCGTTTTGACTGGAACCCGGCAAGATATGAGGGTGAACTGCCAGGAGATTTTTGCCCCTGTGGTAACGATTGAAGCGTATGACAACTTTTCCGATGCGTTGAAACAAATCAACAGCTCCCCGTATGGTTTGCAGGCGGGGATATTTACCAGGGACGCCAAGCTACTGTTCAGCGCCTACGAAGAACTCGAAGTCGGCGCGCTCATGGCAGGAGACGTTCCGACGTTTCGCATTGATCACATGCCTTATGGCGGGGTCAAAGACTCGGGACTAGGCCGCGAAGGCCTGCGCTCTGCGATTGAAGAGATGACGGAGCCGAAGCTCTTGGTGATGAACCTGCGATGAATGGAGACCGGGCGTCTCGCCCGGTTGGACGGGCGAGACGCCCGTCCTCTATCGTTTGTTGAGAGTTTGAAATCACAAGTTGTAGCGAACTGCTATAATCGCAAGTTTTCATACGAGGCATCACAGCAACTTGTAATGTCTTGTTTCAAGGATGGCATTCGAACGGGGATGGATTTCGACGTCCCTGCTGCACTGAAAGTCGATGCAGATTTTTCACCGCAGTACCAATACAATCTCACGCGCCACCATTTACGGGGCGGTATTCCTCGTTGCGGTGTTGCTGTGGGCTGTGCTCGAACTGCAACGCTCGTCCTATATAACGTACGCCAAGGTAGCTCGCCCGCAGCCCGTGCCCTTTAGCCATCAGCACCATGTTGGTGGATTGGGCATCGACTGCCGCTATTGTCATACATCAGTGGAGAATTCCTCATTTGCCGGAATTCCTCCAACCAAAACCTGCATGAACTGCCATTCACAAATCTGGCTAGGCGCGCCATTGCTTGAGCCGGTGCGCGAAAGCTTCCGCACTGGCAAGTCGCTGGTATGGACGCGAGCCAACGACTTGCCCGATTTCGTCTATTTCGATCACAGCATACACATCAACAAGGGTGTCGGCTGCAATACCTGCCATGGCCCGGTCGACCGCATGCCGCTCATGTTCAATTACGCATCGCTGCAGATGGAGTGGTGTCTGGATTGTCATCGCGATCCCGCGAAAAATCTGCGTCCGCGTGATCAGGTTTTCAATATGCGATACGAGCAGCCATCGAGCGATAAGCCTCTCATGCTGGATGGCAAGCTCTATACCGATCAGCATTCGCTAGGAACCGATCTGGTGAAGAAATACAATCTGCGCACGGTAACGGATATTACGAGTTGTTCAACGTGCCACAGATGAGATTTAGAAAGTAAAAATGATGGAGGACGGGCGTCTCGCCCGTTAGCCGGACGAGGACGCTCCGGCCTCCAAGAACGAAGACTTTGATGGAAGAAGAAAACAAAAAGCCACACCGCGAGGAAGTTTGTCCCGGCAAGAAGGACAAACTCAACTTGAAAGCGGTGAGCGCGCAAATCGCCGCGACTAAAGGGCCAGAGTACTGGCGCAGCCTGGAGGAACTCGCAGGCAGTTCCGAGTTTCAGGAGATGCTGCATCGCGAATTTCCTAAAGGCGCGTCGGAGTGGCTGGACGCGGTTTCCCGCCGCGGCTTCCTGAAGCTGATGGGCGCTTCGCTGGCAATGGCGGGGATGACCGCCTGCACCAAGCAGCCGATGGAGCCGATTGTTCCGTACGTGCGCCAGCCGGAAGAAGTAATTCCCGGACGCCCGCTGTTCTTCGCCAGCGCTTTCACCTTGAGCGGATACGCAACTCCGATCATGGTTGAAAGTCATCTGTATCGTCCCACCAAGATCGAAGGTAACGAGCAGCACCCCGCAAGCCTCGGCGGAACGGACGTGTTCACCCAGGCGTCGTTGCTTGAAATGTATGACCCGGACCGCTCCCAGACCATCACCTATCTGGGTGATGTTCGCACTTGGGGAGGATTTCTCGATGCAATTCGTGGCCCGCTGACCGCGCAGAAAGCGGTGCAGGGCGCGGGAATTCGCATCCTTACGCGCACGGTGTCGTCTCCGTCCCTGGCCGATCAGATACGATCGGTGCTCAAGCTGTATCCGCAAGCGAAGTGGCACGTGTATGAACCGGTAAATCGCGACAATGTCCTCGAAGGCGCGAAGCTGGCCTTCGGTCAGCCGGTGGAGACTCAATACAAGCTTGAAAATGCCGACGTAATCGTCTCGCTGGACGCCGATTTTCTCTACGCGGGTTTTCCGGGGAGCACGCGCTACATTCGCGATTTCGCCAAGCGGCGCGATCCCGAGACCGAGATCGCGCACGAATTTCGCGCAGAGTTCAGGCCTGAGAGCGCAATGAGCCGGCTGTACGTTGTCGAGAGCACGCCCAGTTCAACCGGCGCGAAGGCGGATCATCGATTGCCACTGCGGGCCAGCGAGATCGATGAATTCGCCCGCGAACTTCTTCTTGCTCTGGCGGCAACTTCGAACACTCCGAAGACAAATAAAGGAAGCGAATTTTTGCGCGCGGTTGCGGCGAACCTCGCTCGGAAGCGGGGTTCGAGCGTCATTATTCCTGGCGATCATCAGCCCCCTGCAGTACACGCTTTGGCCCACGAGATTAACCAAACTCTGGGCAACGTGGGAAGAACAGTTTTCTATACTGATCCAGTCGACGCCAACCCAGTCAACCAAACTGACTCGATCAAAGATCTCGTCGCCGACATGCGTGCCGGCAAAGTGGACATGCTGTTTATCCTGGGCGGAAATCCCGCTTATGACGCGCCAGTCCGACTTGGGTTTCGCCGATGCGCTAAAGAACACGAACATTCCGATGCGCGTTCATCTCGGACTCTATCAGGACGAAACCGCCGAGCTCTGCCAATGGCATTTGAACGAAGCGCACTATCTCGAATCATGGGGCGACACTCGCGCGTATGACGGCACCGTAAGCATCGTGCAGCCGCTGATCGCACCGCTCTACAGCGGCAAGAGCGCTTATGAATTGACTGCATTCCTCGCCGGGCAAGCCGAAGCCACCGGCCATGACGTCGTGCAAGGATACTGGCGAAAACAGCATCCCGGCGCGGACTTCGACGCCTTCTGGCGCAAATCGCTGCATGACGGATGGATCGCAGGAACAACCTTCACACCCAAGTCGATCAGCCCGAAGACCACGAATTTTCCACCGTCCGCTGCCAGCGACTGCGAAATCGATTGAGATAAATTTCCGCCGTGATCCTTCGGTATACGACGGCAGCTTCTCCAACAACGGCTGGCTGCAGGAACTGCCCAAGCCGATGTCGAAGATGACGTGGGACAATCCCGTGCTCGTCGGCCCAGCCATGGCAGCGCGCATGGGCCTCAAGAGCGAAGATTTAGTCACGCTCGAACTGAATGGCAGAAATGTCACAGCTCCGATTTGGATTCAGGCTGGCCACCCCGATAATTCCATCACCGTTTTTCTGGGCTACGGACGCCGTCGCGCAGGCCGCGCAGGCACCGGCGCCGGCTTCGACATGTATCCGCTGCGCTCCAGCGCGACTCCATGGTTCACAACGGGTGTGAATATCACCAAGGCGGGCGGCACCTACAAACTGGCAACGACTCAGGGTTACCAGACCATGGACACTCCCGAGGGCGCGCGGCCGCAGGTACGAACCGCGAGTCTTGAAGAGTATCGCAAGGAGCCCGAGTTCGCGAAAGACGAACAGCCTCCGAAAGAATTGACGTTGTACAAGCCTTATCCCTACGAGAAAGAAGCGTACGTATGGGGCATGGCGATTGATTTGGACGCCTGCGTCGGCTGCAACAATTGCATCGTGGCATGCCAAGCAGAGAACAACATCCCCGTGGTGGGAAAAGAGCAAGTAGTAATCGGCCGTCACATGCACTGGCTACGCGTTGACACTTACTATCAGGGCGACCGTGATAATCCGAAAGCATACTTCCAGCCCGTCCCCTGCCAGCAGTGCGAGAACGCGCCTTGCGAAGTCGTCTGCCCCGTCGGCGCAACCGTCCACAGCACCGAAGGCCTGAATGACATGGTCTACAACCGCTGCGTGGGCACGCGCTACTGTTCCAATAACTGCCCGTACAAAGTTCGGCGGTTTAATTTCCTGCTCTTCCAGGATTGGGAGACGCCGCAATACAAGATGATGCGCAATCCGGATGTAACCGTGCGCAGCCGCGGCGTCATGGAAAAATGCACGTATTGCGTACAGCGCATCACCCAGCACCGCATCGATTCAGAGCGCGAGGATCGCAAAATTCAGGATGGCGAATTGCAGACAGCCTGCCAGCAATCCTGTCCAGCAAACGCGATTGTCTTCGGCAACGTCAATGATCCCAACAGCCAGGTTTCGAAGCTAAAGGCAGTTCCGCGCAACTACAGTTTGCTGGCCGACCTGAATACCCGGCCGCGAACCACATATCTGGCCGAGATTCGCAACCCGAATTCAGAATTGGAAGGCTGAAGCACGAGCGAGAAATGGACGACACAAGACAACCAGTTGGTGGCGGCGCTCCAGTAATTGAGCCTGGCTACACCTTCGGCACAGTCACCGACAAGATCGCTTCGATTGTCCTCACGCGGCCCACGTCCAATGGCTGGTACTTCGGCTTCGGCATCGCTTTTCTGCTCACGATGATGATGTTGTATGCCGTCGGATACTTGTTCATTCGCGGCGTCGGCATCTGGGGCATCACGATTCCCATTGGCTGGGGCTTCGCCATCGTGAACTTCGTGTGGTGGATTGGAATCGGGCACGCGGGCACGCTGATCTCGGCCATTCTGCTGTTGTTGCGGCAATCCTGGCGCAACTCGATTAACCGCTTCGCCGAAGCCATGACGCTGTTTGCGGTGTCGGCCGCCGGCCTCTTCCCGCTGGTTCACATGGGCCGCCCGTGGCTCGCTTATTGGCTGTTCCCTTATCCCAACACCATGAATTACTGGCCGCAGTTCCGCAGTCCGCTGGTGTGGGACGTTTTCGCCGTGTCTACTTACGCGACTATTTCCTTATTGTTCTGGTTCATCGGCCTGGTTCCCGACCTCGCTACATTGCGGGATCGTTCTACGAACCGCTGGGCGCAAATGATCTATGGAATTCTGGCTCTGGGCTGGCGCGGTTCGGCGCGGCACTGGCATCGCTATGAGACGGCCTATCTCGCTGCTTGCGGGACTGGCGACGCCGCTGGTGTCTGTCAGTTCACACCGTGGTCAGCTTCGACTTCGCTATCGCCATCGTGCCCGGCTGGCACACCACGATTTTCCCGCCGTACTTTGTCGCCGGCGCAATCTATTCCGGCTTTGCCATGGTGCTGATGCTGGCGATTCCCATCCGCAAATTCTATGGCCTCGAGGATTTCATCACCGAGCGCCATCTGCAAAACTCAGCCAAAGTAATGCTGGCGACCGGCCTGATCGTCGCCTATGGCTATGCGATCGAAGCTTTCATGGGATGGTACAGCGGCAATCGCTACGACACATTCACCCTCTGGAACCGGCTGCACGGGCCCTATGCTCCCTGTTATTACGCGCTACTGGCTTGCAACATTTTCATTCCGCAATTGCTATGGATTCGTAAACTGCGAACCAGTCCGGTTGCGTTATTTCTGATCTCCGGAGTCATTCTGGTCGGCATGTGGCTGGAGCGGTTCATCATCGTAGTCGTCAGTCTGCACCGTGATTTCGTAACTTCATCCTGGGGCATGTACTACCCAACGCGCTGGGATTGGATGACTTACATCGGCACTATCGGCATGTTCCTGGCTGCCATGTTCCTGTTCGTGCGTATCCTGCCCATGATTTCGATCTTCGAAATGCGCACTCTGCTGCCCGAGGCGGAGGTGAAGGAATGAAACGCTCCCGCGTTTACGGCACGATGGCCGAGTTTGATTCCGCTCAAGCCCTGGTGGACGCCGCTCACCGCACGCATGAAGCAGGCTATCAGAAGATCGACGCTTACAGTCCCTTCCCGATCGAGGGATTGGCGGAAGCGATTGGCTTTCACAAGAACGCGCGTACCCCTGGTGGTGCTGATCGGCGGACTAATCGGAGGTTTGTCCGGATACGCGCTGCAGTACTGGATTTCCGCGATCAGTTATCCAGTCAACGTCGGGCGGAAAGCCTTATCATTCGTGGCCCGCATTCATTGTCGTCACCTTCGAGATGACAATTTTGTTCGGCGGAATCTCTGCCGTGTTTGGCATGCTGGCATTGAACGGCCTTCCCATGCCGTACCATCCGGTATTCAACGTTCCGCGTTTCGCCTTCGCCACAAAAGATCGATTCTTTCTGATCGTGTTCGCAACCGATCCAAAGTACAGTCCCAGCACAACCCGCAGCTTTCTCGAAGGCTTGGGGCCGCGCTCGATTTCGGAGGTGCCTGACTAAGCCATGTGGCGTCTCCGCAAAACAGAAATGGAGGCCGGGCGTTCTCGCCCGGCGCGAACCGGCCCAGCTCAGCGCAAGCCAGCAAGAGGCTCGTACCTCATTATCTTGGCGGTGTTAGTCCTAGCAGGCTGCCGCCAGGACATGCACAATCAACCTCGCTACAAGCCATTGGCTGAAAGCGATTTCTTTGCTGACCTTCGCTCCGCGCGCCCGCCGGTCGAAGGAACCGTAGCGCGCGGACAGCTGCATGAAGACACGTATTTTTATACCGGAAAATTCGGCAACAATCCCGGCGACTATATGCCTTTTCCCGTGACCATGGATGTATTGTCGCGGGGACGTGAGCGCTTCAACATTTACTGCGCTCCGTGCCACTCGCGGGTTGGAGATGGCAACGGAATGATTGTGCAGCGCGGCTTTCGCGCACCACCGTCCTATCACACCGAGCGTCTGCGCAAAGCTCCGCTGGGATATTTCTTCGACATAATGACGAACGGATTTGGAGCCATGCCGGAATACGCCACGCAAGTTCCAGCTCGCGACCGCTGGTGCATCGTGGCCTACATTCGCGCGTTGCAGCTAAGTCAGGGCGCAACCATGAGCGCCGTTCCCTCAGGAGAAAAAGTGCCGTCGAATCCTCCTGTATTCCGCGGCGACCCTGGCTCCGGCGCAACTTTGCCGGAACTACAGCCTAGCACGCCTAAAGGAGGAGCCGAATGAGCGCGGCGCATGCGCATCTCGATCTGACGCCGCCGCCGGTGGTTAAGACCATTCAACGGCGCTCGCTGGTCATCGGACTGATTTTCGCGATCATCTCATTGGTCGTCGCCTTCATTCGTCCCGATCAATTCTTCCGCGCCTACTTGCTCGGCTACATGTGCTGGCTCGGCGTGGCTCTTGGGTCGATGGCGATTCTCATGATCCGGCATTTGACCGGTGGCGGCTGGGGATTGGTGATTCGCAGAATTATGGGCGCGGCCATGCGGACATTGCCTTTGTTAGCCGTGCTGTTTATTCCCCTTCTCTTTGGAATGCCCAAGCTCTATGTGTGGGCGCGGCCGCTTGACTCCGTTGCCGACCCGCATCTCCGCGAACATCTGCGCGACATCACGAAAAGCTACTTGAACGTGCACGGCTTCATCATCCGCGCAATTATTTATCTGGGGATATGGAACTTGCTGTCGTTCCTGCTGACCAAGTGGTCGCGCGAACAGGACAAGGCCACGACCCGCGACAACACGCAGCGCTTCAAAGCGGTAAGCGGGCCAGGCCTGATTCTCTACGCATTCACCATTTCGTTCGCCGCCATCGACTGGATAATGTCCATCGATCCCAGTTGGATTTCAACGATCTACGGATTGCTGATTCTGATCGGTGAACTGCTTTCCGCCATGTGCTTCGCGGTGGTGGTAGAGCGAATTCTGGTGAATTACAAACCAATGTCGGAGATGTTGAAACCCGATTTCGTCCACGATCACGGCAAGTGGATGCTTACCTTCATCATGGTTTGGGCCTATTTTTCCTTCTCGCAATGGCTGATTATCTGGGCAGGCAATTTGCCGGAAGAAATTACCTGGTACATGCGCCGCCTGAACGGTGGTTGGGGATTTATCGGATTAACACTGGTGATTTTCCAGTTTGCCGTGCCTTTCGTATTGCTGCTTTCGCGCCCCTTCAAACGCGACATACATCGCTTGGTCTGGCTGGCAGCCTGGATCATGGTAATGCGCTACCTGGATCTTTTCTGGATCATTGAACCTAATTTCTCGCAAACATTTACTTTGACAGTGGCGGACATCGTAGTTCCCATTGCCATCGGCGGCATTTGGCTCGCGTACTTTTTCCGCAATCTTAGCTTGCTGCCGCTGCTGCCGGCGTTTGATCCCTCTGCAAATGAAGTACTGGAACCAGCGCATGACTGAAGAGATAAAACACGATCACGCGGAAGAGGCGTACGAGCACCAGGATCTAAGCGCACAGTCAATTTATGCGTTCCTGATCAGCCTCTTGGTAGGCGGCGTGATCGTTTATTTCATTGTCTGGGGCATGTACCGTTTCATGGATGCGCGGACGAGAGAACATGAGCCTGCACCGAATCCGTTAGTGCAACAGACGGAAACTGATACTCGCATAGTCGCTCCCAGTGAGATTAAGAAGTTTCCCGAACCGCGTTTGGAAAAAAATGAACGAGTTGAAATCTATGATTTTCGCCTGCAGGAAGAGCAACGGTTAAACAGTTATGGCTGGGTCGACGAAAAGGCCGGGGTGGTACATATTCCGATTGACCGCGCCATGCAATTGCTGGCCGAACAGGGTCTGCCAACCACGCCCCGGGCAGGCACGGTTCCGGCGTCTGAGGTGAATGTCGTCACTCAGGCCGCGCAACGTTCGGACACCAGCAACGAACCGGAGAAGACTAGAACGCAGAAGCCGAAACAATAGAGAGGATGTAAGAGTGCGCAGTAAAACCAGATCGAAAATTGGTGGGCTCATCACAGGAGTGATAGCGTGCATGTTCGCCCTGCCCGCGTGCGGCCAGGGCATAACGCAAGACCCGCTGTCGCCACCTGCGAACGTCAGGCCGCCAGGGCTCAAGAATGTTGGTATCGAGCAACATCTGAACGAACAGATTCCGCTCGGTCTTGCGTTTCGCGATGAGAATGGCAACGCCGTACAACTGGGAGATTATTTCGGCAAAAGGCCAATGATTTTGAATCTCGTTTATTACCAGTGTCCAATGCTGTGCGGAGAAGTGTTAACCGGCCTCGAAAGTGCGATGCGCGTGTTGAAGTTCGATGCAGGGAAAGAATTTGACGTTCTTACCGTGAGCTTCGATCCCAAGGAAACTCCAGAAATGGCAGCTGCCAAGAAAGCCGAATACATAAAGCGTTACGGACGTCCGGGCGCCGCCGCCGGCTGGCACTTCCTGACCGGACCCGCGGCTTCGATCGATGCGCTTACCAAGGCCGCCGGTTTTCAATATCAATACGATCCCAAGAGCGGACAGTTTGCTCATTCAACTGCAATCATGGTGCTCACGCCCGAGGGAAAGATCGCCCAATATTATTACGGTGTGGAATTTGCACCTAAAGATTTGCGGCTCGGGCTGATTCAGGCGTCGCAAAATAAAATCGGGACGGTCGTGGATCAGGTCTTGCTGTACTGCTATCACTACGACCCTGACACAGGAAAGTACGGAGCAATCATTAGCAGGGTGTTGCAACTGGCCGCGGGCGCGACGGTATTAATCTTGGGAACATTTTTGATAGTGATGTTCCGCATGACCCCGACAACCATTGCTGAAAGAAAAAATCCGGCAACGAACGAACGGCGACGGACGAACGACTAATTTATGTTTGATAATTTTCCACTTTGGCCCGCACGCGCCTCAGCCGGCGCCGCCAATGTTGATGCGCTCTTCATCTTTCTTCTGGCGCTCTCCGCCTTCATGTGCCTGGCCATCTTCGCCATGATTCTGATGTTTGCGACGATGTACCGTCGCCGCCGGGGCGTGGAAGCTGAGCAGATCGAAGGCTCACCCGAGCTGGAAATAACCTGGTCCATAATCCCCATGGGAATCTTCCTGGCAATTTTCGCCTGGGGCGCAGTCATTTACTTCCACGAGCGCACTCCACCCCGCGGCGCGTCCGAAGTGTATGTCGTAGCCAAGCAGTGGATGTGGAAACTCGAACATCAGGAGGGTCAGCGCGAGATCAACGAACTGCATGTGCCGGTAGGTCGCGACGTCAAACTGATTATGACTTCGCAGGACGTGATTCACAGCTTCTACGTTCCGGCCTTCCGCATCAAGCAGGACGTGCTGCCCGGGCGCTACACGACTGCGTGGTTTCGCGCCACGAAGCCCGGTGTGTATCACCTGTTCTGTTCGCAATATTGTGGCACCATGCACTCCGGCATGATCGGACAAGTCGTAGTGATGGAACCCGCGCAATACGAAGCCTGGCTCTCCGGCGGCGGAACTTCGGGATCGCTTGCAGCCAGTGGCGACTCTCTTTTTCAGCAATTGGGATGTTCCACCTGTCACCGGTCCGACTCTCAGGGCCGCGGACCAAATCTGGTCGGAATTTTCGGCAAACCCGTGCAGCTGGAGGATGGACGAACTCTAACCGTCGATGAGAATTATCTCCGCACATGCATCTTGAGTCCCAGTAAAAACGTTCCCAGCGGATTTAAACCCATCATGCCGGTGTTTCAAGGACTGGTAACCGAAGAGCAGATAAATGCCTTAGTGGCATATATCAAATCGTTGACTCCGTCTCTGGCGGGAGGCCAAGGGAGCGTCAGCTTAGCGCCACAACCGCAATACCCTAAGGAATAGAAATGGCAACCGTAGCAGTGACTGCAGAACGCGAAAATTATTTGAATAAAGAATACGGCATCCGGTCCTGGCTGCTGACGACCGATCATAAGCGCATCGCGCTGCTTTACCTCGCATCGATCACGTTCTTCTTTTTCATCGGAGGATTCTTCGCGCTGCTCATCCGCCTTGAACTATTGACGCCAGCAGGCGACCTGGTACAAGCGGATACCTATAACAAGCTCTTCTCCATGCACGGCCAGGTGATGATCTTTTTCTTTTTGATCCCTTCCATCCCCGCCGTGCTCGGAAATTTTCTTGTCCCGTTGATGATTGGCGCCAAAGATCTGGCCTTCCCTCGGATTAATCTGCTGAGCTGGTATCTGTACATGATTGCCGGCGTTATCTATTTGCACTGCATTGTTACCGGCGGCGTCGACACCGGCTGGACCTTCTATACCCCGTTCAGCACAGCGTTCAGCAACACCAGGGTGATTGAAGCGGGAATTGCAATTTTCATCGCAGGATTCTCCTCCATCCTCACTGGCCTGAATTTTGTAGTGACGATCCACCGCATGCGAGCGCCGGGGATGACGTGGTCACGCCTGCCACTGTTCATCTGGGCGCACTACGCGACCAGCATCATCCAGTTGCTTGGAACGCCGGTGCTGGCGATTACATTGTTGCTCGTAGTCTTCGAGCGCGCCTTCAACCTGGGCATTTTCGATCCAACACGCGGCGGCGATCCGTTGTTGTTCCAACACTTGTTCTGGTTCTATTCGCACCCCGCCGTGTACATCATGATTCTTCCGGCAATGGCGGTGGAGAGCGAAGTGGTCGCGTGTTTCACTCGCAAGCGCATCTTCGGCTACAACTTCGTCGCTATGTCCAGCATTGCGATTGCGGTATTCGGATTTCTGGTATGGGCGCACCACATGTTCGTTGCTGGAATTTCGCTATATTCCGCGCTGATTTTTTCGATCCTCAGCTACCTGGTTGCAGTTCCTTCAGCGATCAAAGTCTTCAACTGGACCGCAACCATGTATAAAGGTTCGATTTCCTTCACCACGCCCATGCTGTACGCCTTCGGTTTCATTGGGCTATTCACCATGGGCGGGCTGACTGGCCTATTCCTCGCGTGCCTGGGAATCGACGTGCACGTCCACGACACTTACTTCGTCATCGCCCATTTCCACTACATCATGGTCGGAGGCGCGGTGATGGGTTATCTCGGCGGATTGCATTTCTGGTGGCCAAAGATTTCCGGCCGCATGTATCCCGAAGGCTGGGGACGGTTGGCAGCATTACTCGTTTTCGCTGGCTTCAATCTGACATTTTTCCCGCAATTCATTCTCGGCTACATGGGAATGCCGCGTCGCTACTGGCAATACCCTCCTGAATTTCAAGTGTTGAATGTGCTCTCGACCGCTGGATCGACCATTCTGGCCGTCGGATACGTTCTGCCCATGGTTTATTTCCTGTGGTCCATGCGTTACGGAAGAATCGCCGACGACAATCCATGGGGCGCGGCCGGCCTCGAATGGAAGACTTCGTCGCCGCCACCAACTTTCAATTTCGACGAGACCCCAGTAGTGACTTGGGAAGCCTACAACTACGAAGAAATCCCCGCTCCCGCGGAGGTGCCCGTTGAGCGATAGCCCGGTCGCGGTCGAACAGCACGGCCCGGAACATCTGCACCATTTTGTCGATGCCGAGCAGCAGCGTGATGCTGCGTCGCTGGGCATGTGGCTGTTCCTCGCGACCGAGATCATGTTCTTCGGCGGCATGTTTTTGGCCTACCTGGTCTACCGTTCCTGGTACTACAACGAATTCGCCGCCGGCAGCCGCAGCCTCGATATCTGGCTGGGCACAATCAATACTGCCGTTCTGATCTGCAGCAGCTTGACAGTTGCGCTAGGCGTGCGCGCAGCGCAAATGGGCAACCGGAAGTTGCTGGTTATTCTTTTGCTCTTAACCATCGTGTTCGGCTTTGCCTTCCTTGGAATCAAAGGCGTCGAGTGGTATCAAAAATACGAAGAACACCACATCCCCGGCCGCACCTTCAGCGCGGACGATCTCATAAGAGACTACCCGCAGATTCACATCGATCCTCGCCCCGAGCAAATTTATTTCTCGCTTTACTTCGCCATGACCGGGCTGCACGCGCTGCACATGATCATCGGCGTGGGCATTTTTGTTTTCCTGACTTACCACGCGTGGAAGGGACGCTACACGCCGGAGTATTACACGCCGGTCGAAATCGGAGGCCTGTACTGGCACTTCGTGGATATTGTCTGGATTTATCTTTTCCCGCTGCTGTATTTGATCGATCGAAAGCCGCTAAGGTGAGCCGCCATGTCTGAGCACGTAATGTCGAGCAAGATGTACTACACCATCTGGATCACGCTGCTATGCCTGACCGTAATTACCGCAGCCGTATCCTTCGTCGACCTCGGCCGATTTAACACGGTGGTCGCGCTGGTGATCGCTACGGTCAAAGCTTTGCTCGTCGTTCTCTTTTTCATGCATGTAAAGTACGCCAGTGAAAGGCTGACCAAGATAGTGATTGTCGCCGCGATTTTCTGGCTTTTCTTATTGCTCGCGCTGAGTATGGCGGATTACGGAACACGTCATTTAAGTTAGCTTGGTAGCGCCGCCGCTCGGCGGCTGTCGTGCAGGCGTCTCACCCGCACAGCCGGCAGGATGCCGGCGCTGCCAAAAGCTGCGCCAGCCTGCACTGCACTTCGGCACAATTTGCGATATACTCCGCTCGCCGGAAACTTCTTGGCATAAAGATACTGACGAGGTGTGTCATGGCCTTCTGCAATTCTTGCGGAACCACACTACAAGCGGGTGCTCGGTTTTGTCCTAAATGCGGCGCGTCGATACCAATGGCAGGCGCCATTGCGCCGCCCGTTGCGGCCGCTCCCCCTACGCCGATCGCGCCGCCTCCTGCCCAAGGAGGAAGCAGCGTGCTCAAGATCATCTTGATCGTGATCGGAGTGATCTTTTTACTTGGAATTCTTGGCATCGGCACGATGGTATTCGTAGTTCGGCGTATTGCTCACAACAGCCACTTTCAAAACAAGGACGGCAACGTTCGCGTCGAGACTCCCTTCGGCACCGTTCAGAGCACATCCGACCCTAACGAAGCGGCACGAAACCTCGGAATCGACCAGTATCCTGGCGCAAAAGTGACCAAAGGCAATTCCGCCACCATCGGAGGAATGCATACTGTCGACGCCGAATTTGAGAGCAATGATTCACCCGAGAAAGGTAATGGCATTTTACTCATCGAAATTTCCCAACGCCACTGTCAGCAATAAAGACACCGATGGTTACACGATCGTCTCCACCAATAACAACAACCTGATTACGATCAAGATTCAATCAGAAGACGGCAAAACCAGAATTAAGATTGCGAATGTAAGTGGGAAGAACATGATGGGCGGGAACTCCTCGAACTAGCGTCCATCACTCATGCAAGACTTCACTGAACTCGCCCGCGCTGCCAAGTCTGCCGTGGTGGATGCGAGCGGACTCGCCTCAGCTCTAATGCGCGAAGTTCACGGAGAAGTACGTTTCGACAACGGAAGCCGCGCTCTCTACGCGACAGATGGTTCGAACTATCGCCAGGTGCCCATCGGTGTGGTTATTCCTCGTGATGTTGACGACGTTCTCGCGACCGTCTCTTTGGCTCGCGAATATGGAGCGCCCATCCTCTGCCGCGGCGGCGGCACTTCGCTCGCCGGACAATGCTGCAACGTCGCCGTGCTGCTCGACTTCAGCAAGTACATGAACAAGATTATCGAGATCGATCCGGCGCGGCGGATTGCACGAGTGCAGCCCGGAGTCGTCCTCGATAACTTGCGCAATGCCGCAGAAAAACATCATTTGACCTTCGGCCCGGATCCCGCAACCCACGACCGCTGCACCCTGGGCGGGATGATTGGCAATAACTCATGCGGCGCTCATTCAGTGATGGCAGGCAAGACCGACGACAATATTGAAGAACTGGACATCCTGACCTACGACGGCCTGCGCATGAAAGTCGGAGACACGAGCGCTGCGGAATTTGACAAGATCATCGCAGCAGGCAGCCGTCGCGGCGCGATTTATGCCGGATTAAGAAAACTCCGCGAAACCTATTCTGATCTCATCAAGCAGCGTTATCCCAATATTCCGCGGCGCGTCTCCGGCTACAACTTGAATTACCTCCTGCCTGAAAATGGAATCAACGTGGCGCGGGCTCTTGTGGGATCAGAGGGAACTTGCGTGACCGTGCTCGAAGCCACGTGCCGATTAGTTGAAAGTCCCCCTGAACGCGTGCTGCTCCTCATCGCATACTCCGACATCTTCGAGTGCGCCGATCGCGTGCCCGAGGTAATGTCTCACAAGCCAATCGGTCTCGAAGGCATCGACGAATTGCTGGTCGAGTTCTCTCGCCGCAAAGGAATAAACGCTGAAGGCATCGCTCTGTTGCCTGCAGGCGGTGGCTGGCTTTTCGCCGAATTCGGCGCAAACACGGCTGCCGAAGCCGAGTCTCAAGCGCGTCAACTCATGCATTCGCTCAGCCAAGGCGCACCCCCGCCGAACATCCGCTTGTTTACCGACAAGCTCCAGATGAAGCGAGCCTGGGACGTGCGCGAATCGGCTCTGGGAGCCACTTCCCACGTGCCAGATGAACCGCCGGGTTGGGAGGGTTGGGAAGATGCCGCCGTCACTCCCGAAAAACTTGGCGGCTACCTTCGCGATCTCTTCAAGATGATGAAAGGCTACGGCTACCGCAGCGCGCTCTACGGACATTTCGGCCACGCCTGCGTCCACATGCGGATCAACTTCGATCTGCAATCCAAGCCAGGCATAGCCAACTATCGGAAGTTTGTCGAAGAAGCCGCGGATTTGGTTGTCAGCTACGGCGGATCGCTCTCCGGCGAACACGGCGACGGACAATCGCGCGCCGAGTTGTTGCCGAAAATGTTTGGCCCCGAATTGATTCAGGCTTTCCGTGAGTTCAAAGCGCTGTGGGATCCGGATTGGAAGATGAACCCGGGCAAAGTAGTCGAGCCTTATAAGTTGGATGAGAATCTGCGCCTGGGCGCTGACTACAAACCGTGGGAGCCGCAAACCCATTTCAAGTTTCCCGAAGACCATGGCAGCTTCGCGCATGCTGCGTTGCGTTGTGTTGGAGTCGGCAAGTGCCGCCACGATGAAGGCGGTGTAATGTGTCCGAGCTTTCGCGCCACTCGTGAAGAAGAACATTCCACCCGCGGCCGTGCCCACCTGCTCTGGGAGATGACCAGGGGCGACGTGATTCGCGACGGATGGCGCGATCAGCGCGTAAAAGATTCGCTCGACTTGTGTCTCGCCTGCAAAGGCTGCAAAAGCGATTGCCCGGTCGGCGTTGACGTGGCTACTTACAAATCGGAGTTTCTTTCCCACTACTACGAAAACCGCTGGCGTCCGCGAAGTGCATACGCTTTCGGCAACATCGACCTGTGGGCGCGGCTGGCGTCGCGCGTGCCGGGATTTATCAATCTCACCACCCAACTGCCGTTGCTGCGCGATGTCTCTAAATTGATCGCAGGCATTCCGCAAGAACGCAGCATCCCCGCTTTCGCACCGCAGACGTTTCGCCAATGGTTCAGACGTCGGGAGCCACGAAACCGTGACGGCACGCCAGTCCTGCTCTGGCCCGACACCTTCAATAATTATTTTCTTCCGGATACCGCCAAGGCCGCGGTGGAGGTGCTCGAATCCGCTGGATACCGGGTAGTGCTGCCCCGAACCAAACTGTGTTGCGGTCGTCCGCTCTACGATTGGGGCATGCTAGATCGCGCTAAGCGTCTGCTTCTCGAAATTCTTGACACCCTCGACAGCGAGATCGCGCAGGGAATTCCGATGGTGGTATTGGAGCCGAGTTGCGCCACAGTCTTTCGCGACGAGATGCTGAATTTATTTCCCAAAGATGATCGGGCCCGGCGGCTCTCGCAGCAAACATTTCTATTGAGCGAGTTTTTAGAAAAAAAGGCTAAGAACTTTTCTCCACCGAAACTGGCGCGGAAAGCCATTGTCCACGGCCACTGCCATCACAAATCCATAATGAGAATGACCGACGAAGAATCGGTTCTAAGAAGGATGGGAATCGATTTCGAAGCTCCGGCGCCTGGATGCTGCGGCATGGCGGGAGCGTTCGGTTTTGAAGCGGACAAATGCGACGTCTCAGTTGCGATCGGCGAACTCGAACTCCTGCCCGCTGTGCGCAAAGCTTCGCCGGAATCCCTGATCATCGCCGACGGTTTCAGTTGCCGCGAGCAGATCGCGCAATGCACCAATCGACGCGCCCTGCATTTGGCCGAAGTTATCCAGATGGCGGCACGAGATCAATCACCGCCCGCCAACCAATATCCAGAGCGCGATCAATTCGAAAAACAGCAAGCAAATTTGCGAAAATCCATGAAGCGGGCAGGCGTAGGAGCAGTGGCAATCGCCGCCGGACTCGGTCTGCTGTTGGCGCTTAGGCGACGAAGTTAGCAACGTAAGTTATTGTAAACATAGCTAGTTTCTACGACGCCTCGCCAGACCAGTACAATTCTGGGAAAATAAGATAGCGCGCCGTTCTCCAGCCGCTATTTTCAAGCAGGTACTGAGTATGATTCGGGATGTCGAACCGTCGCTCGCAGTCACCGATCCCGCGGCTCAGGCGAAATTGCCTTCCGCGATCGAGGCACCACTGCGTGGCTCCGTTCTCGTCCTGATTCAATTCGATGTTTGCGAAGAAATTCGTCTCGATCAACTCCGCGGAATTTTTGGAGCCCGCACCCTGGAACAACCCACCCTCAAACATCCAGCCCCAGGGTATGTGCGCTACCAGCGTCCTCCGGTGGTTGAGCCGGTTGACACGTTAGTGCTTGAAAGCGGCGAACGCCTTCAGGGCCAAATCAAGTTTTACGATTACGGCGTAGTGAGTGTAGTGCTCGAGCTCCCATTTTCCGGTGATTGGGAGACGTTAGTTCGTTTGGGCAGCCGCTGGGTTTGGGATGTGGATTTCGCCGGGCACGCGTCGCGCATCGCCCACCAGAAGCTGGACCGGGCGGCTCCAGCGCTGGTGAAGCCGTACTCTGATTGGCTCAGCGAGGACTATTTCATTTTTCACGTACGCGAGATCACCGGATCTCCTTCCGCCGCGGAGCTGGTCGCAACGCAGGGATCGCGCATCGCGCAAATCGTTCGTGGAGAAACGGCGCAACTTTCCGAGGGCGAGCAAAACGAAATTCTGCAATCGCGAATTTCTTATTACCCCAACGATCTGACCGTAATCAGCTGGAATGCTGCGTTTCTGTATGACAGCGCCACCGGCGCGGAAACCGCCATTCAACTGCTGGAATACGCCAACTCGCAGCTGCTAGAGTTCCGCCATTACGATGAGTTCCTTACGCGCGAACTTGAAAGTGTCTACGCCTCTTTCGATGAGGGCACGGGAATGCTGGCGCGCTGGCGCCTGGCTCGTGCGGCGACCAAACTGCACACGGTTCTGCTCGACGTAAACGAACTCACTGAGCACGCCGACAATGCCATAAAATTTCTCAGCGACATGTTTTCCGCCCGTCTTTACAAGCTGGCAGCGTCCAAAGTTGGCGTGCCCGATTACAAAGATTTAGTGACACAGAAAGTGCAAACCGCCGAGGAACTTTATCGCTTCATGGTCGACCAGTTCAATCAGAGTCGGGCCTTCGTGTTGGAACTTCTGGTGGTGATTATTTTAATTATCGAACTGGTCTACTTCTTTCGCGGAAAACCAATTTAGAAGATAACTTAGAAACTGGTTTCGGATGGCGCAGCGCTTTCACAGGCTGCAGAAAAAGGCTCGCTTCGTACCAGGGTCTCGATTCCCAGGATTCGATTCGTATCAGGATTCCGATTCGTATCAGGATTTCGATTTGTATCAGGGTACGCCTTCAGGCGTACCGCAAGTCACTGCAAATAAGTTCGGCTTCAGCCGTCGACGGGAACTCCCCTCGGCAATCGAGGAGAATGAATGCGCGGACTCGAAGGAAAACGTGTGCTCATAACCGGCGGCGCCAGCGGAATCGGCGCGGCCACGGCAGCGCGTTTTCTGGAAGAAGGTTCCGCAGTATGCGTGCTTGACCGCGACGCTAAAGGCCGCGACCATATCCGAAAAACTTTGCCGGATCTGGCCGGAACCGTCGACGCGGATGTTTCCAATCTCGCGCAAGTACAAGCCGCATTCGACGACGCAGTTCGCGTCATGGGCGGAGTAGATGTGTTGATCAATAATGCGGGCATCAGCATTCGGCACGATTTTTTAAAAATCACTCCCGCAGAATGGGACAAAGTCATCGCCGTAAATTTGACAGGCGTGTTCTACGTAGCCCAGATCGCCGCCCGCCACATGTGGAAGCGCGACGGCGGCGTCATTCTACAAACCGCTTCGACAAATGGAATAGTCGGCCAGCCGTTCTATGCCGACTACAATGCAACCAAGGCAGGAGTGATCGAATTGACTCGCACCATGGCTTTGGAGCTGGCGCCGAAAATAAGGGTATGCGCCGTAGCCCCGGGGTACGTACTGACTCCAATGCAGCGCGCCGAATATACCGACGCAATGCTGGATGAGGTGAATCGAAAGATTCCGTTGCGACGACATGCCAAGCCGGAAGAGATCGCAGCCCTGTTCGCATTTCTGGCGTCGGACGACGCTGCATATATGACCGGCCACGTCTACACCATCGACGGCGCCGAAACCGCAGGCGGACTGGCCAGCCGGTAGTGTAGTTTCAAAGGCGCTTTCTCGATTCGTATCAGGACATCGCTTCAGCGATACCGTAATACCCAAGAAATCGTAGGCGCCTTCAGGCGCTGCGGGTTAAACGTGTTCATGCGAAGGACCAACAATACACTCGACTCCGAAGGAAGATACTGAACAAAAGTCTTATGACTCTCTCTGGCAAGCAGGCAGCCCTGACCGGCAAAATCGTTATCATCACCGGCGCTGCAAGCGGCATCGGACGCGCCACAGCCTTACTGTTTGCCGGCGAAGGAGCAATGGTTGCCATTGCCGACGTCAATCAGGATGGAGAAGCAGTAGCTCAAGAAATTATTCGGCAAGGCGGTCGAGCCATCTTCGAGCACATTGATGTAACCCGAGCCGCCGATTGCCAACGCGCCGTAGAACGAACTCTACAAGAATTCGGCGCAATTCACGTGCTATTCAACAATGCCGGAATCATCCGCCGCGCTTCGGTACTTGAACTCAGCGAGGAAGACTGGGATCGCACAATGGCGGTAAATGTGAAGTCAATTTTTCTCATGTCGCGTCAAGTGATCCCAAGCATGATTAAGGCCGGCGGCGGTTCGATCATCAATACTGCCTCCGGCTGGGGCCTGGCCGGAGGCGCTCGCGCCGCCGCTTACTGCGCCTCGAAAGGCGCGGTGGTGCTCCTGACCAAGGCAATGGCCATCGACCACGGCCCACAGCACATTCGCGTGAACTGCATTTGTCCCGGCGATACCAATACTGGAATGCTCCGCGATGAAGCCCGGCAACTCGGAGAGCAGGAAGAACGTTTTCTCACGGACTCCGCCCGCCGCCCCTTGGGACGAATTGGGACGCCGGAAGAAATCGCGCAGGCCGCGCTCTATCTCGCAACTGACGCCTCGTCATTCGTAACCGGCACGGCGCTGGTAGTGGATGGGGGAGGCCTCGCGGGGTTCGCGTAGCATTTAGCAAGCACGCCGGCAAACTACCAATTGTCATCCCGAGCGAAGCGAGGGATCTAGGTTCTGCCGCCGCCCTGAGGTACCGTACTTTCTCTGTGTCTCTGTGACTCTGTGGTGCAACTGATTAAGGTTCGACAGTGATCAGCGGTTTGCCCGATGGCAATACTTCGCCAATTTCAACGGCGAGAACACCAGCCGAAGCGAGGGCGCGCACCAGCTCTGTCACATTCTCCGACGCTACCGAGATCAACAAGCCGCCGGCGGTCTGCGGATCGAACAGGATCGTCTTTATTTCTTCGCTGATTCCGCTTCCGTAGCCAACCACGCATTCGGCGAATTCGCGGTTGGCTTTCAGGCCTCCGGGAATGTGACCGGCGCGGACACACTCAAGCGCACCCTCGAGCAGCGGAATGCGACTGGCATACAGGCGCAGCGAAACCCTGGAGGCCAGCGCGATTTCGCGCGCATGCCCAATCATGCCGAAACCCGTGACGTCAGTCATGGCGTGGACTGCGAAACGGTCGTCGGTTGTTCGTCGGACGGGCGAGTCGCCCGTCCCCACACTCGTCGCGCCCGAGATGACCTCTGCGGCTTGCTTGTTGAGCGTGGTCATCGATACAATCGCGGCGTCGATCCACGATTGCTTCGCCGCTTTTTTCTTGATCGCAGTCGAGATCACGCCCGTCCCCAGCGCCTTAGTGAAAACGAGACGATCTCCAGGTTTCGCACCGCCATTCGTCAATACTCTGGCGGGATCGACCAAGCCCGTGACTGAGTATCCAAACTTCATCTCCTCATCGCGGACGCTGTGGCCGCCAATCACCGAGCAACCAGCTTCAATCATCTTGGAAAGCCCCCCGGCAAGCACGCGTTCCAGAATCGCCAGATCAGCTTTCTCGGGAAAACACACCAGCGCAAGCGAAGAACGCGGCTGGCCGCCCATGGCGTAGACGTCGCTCAAAGAGTTGGTCGCAGCAATCTGGCCGAAAGTAAACGGGTCGTCAACCATGGGCGTGAAGAAGTCCACGGTTTGTACCAGCGCAATGCCCGGCCCGATCAGATACACTCCGGCGTCGTCGGCATGATCGAAGCCGACCAGAACGTTCGGGTCATGCTGCCGGGCTAATTTCCCAAGCACCGTGTCCAGCGCCGCCGGACTCAGCTTGGACGCTCAACCCGCAGCCTTCACCGACTCCGTTAAACGAATTGGCTTGGCATCGGCCATGAAGGCATTCTAATGCAATGGGAATTCGGCCACGGATTTCACGGATAAGGACGCACGGTAAATGCAAAATCCCGCGAAGATCCGTGGCGGAATTATTACTTCACTGACACGTCGGTCACCTGCAGATCCGGGTAGGCTTGGTTCCAATCGCTGCTGATGTGTTCGAACGTAAGACGGAAAGGTTTGCTCTGTCCCGGAGCCAGCGGCGACAGACTGAGATCGACTGCATCAGGATACGGCCCGCTGGTCTGCAGAACATGCAAGGGAACATCCTCGGCTTGCGCAACTTCGCCGAGGGAATTCTTGAACGCGACATGCACGATCGCATGTGTAACGGTTTTGTCGGCGGTATTGGTGACAGTCCCATCAATGTAAGTTACGCTGGCGCCGACGAAGTTCTCGGCCGCGCTCATTTTCAAATCGGAAAGTTTCAGGTTGGCTGCATAGGGATGGGGGGTGGTCGCGCCCCTCGGGCTGCCGCGAGTAAGCATCGCAATGGCGCCAACCACTATCACGACGAGCGCCACCCCCAATAGAATTGGGCGCAAGTTCGAATCGCGTTCTTTTTGCGTCAGCGGAGATGGCTCGATGAGGCCGCCCATGCGAAGATTGTACTACTCGCTCTTGAAGCGTCGGGGCGTACGGAATCTACCACAAAGACACAGAGAACTCTTTCTCAGAACTTCTCTGTGACCCTGTGTCTCTGAGATAATTTCGGGGAATCTACTCTCCGCCGACTGTGAGCCCGTCAATCCTGATCGTCGGACAAGCTACCGCGCCACGGAACTCAAGGTCGTTGCCGATTTCGGAGATATTGAAAAACATCTCCTTCAAATTCCCGGCGACGGTGATTTCTTCCACGGGATAGGCGAGTTCTCCACCGGAAATCCAAAGTCCTGAAGCACCGCGCGAGTAATCGCCTGTCACGAGGTTCGCACCGTGGCCGAGAAATTCGGTGACGTAAAGGCCGTCCTTAATCTCAGCAATGATCTGCTGCGGAGTTTTTGTACCGGCCTGCAGAAAATAATTTCCGGGGCCAATTCCAGGCGTGCCCGCCAATCCGCGAGAAGCATTGGCAGTGGTCTGGAGCCCCAGCTTTTTCGCGGAGTACGTATTCAACAGATAAGACTTCAGCACGCCATTCTCAATCACAATGGTGCGCCTCGTGGGAACGCCTTCACCGTCAAACGGGCTGGTGCCAAAACCGCCAGGCATGGTGCCATCGTCGATCACGTTGACCGAATCACCCGCGACCTTTTGTCCCAGTTTACCCGCCAGGAAAGATGCGCCGCGATAAATGGAGTCTCCATTCACGCCCTCGAAAATATGCTCAAGGATCGAATTAGAAACCATCGGGTCGAGAACCACCGGAACTTTCGCAGTCTTCGATTTGCGCGCGCCGAGGCGACGCAACGTGCGCTGCGCAGCTGTCTTTCCCACGTGCTCGGGAGACTCAAGCCGGCTCAAGCTGCGGGCGACAGAAAACCAGTAGTCGCGCTGCTTGGCACCATCATCCGACTGCGCGATGGGCACGGCGGCGAGGGAACAATAGGAACGCTTGTATTCGCCGACGAACCCGTGCGAATTCGCCAGGATTTTGTGTCCGGTTGCGGCTTCGAACGAACCGCCTTCCGAGTTCTTGATACGAGGATCGTAGTCAAGCGCAGCCTTTTCGGCACGACGGGCATAGCTGATGCGTTCTTCTCCCGGCAGCGAATAAACGTCGGCAGAGTACAGCTCAAGATCGCCGCGAAGAGAGCCGAGTTGCGAGGCTTCTGGTATTCCTCCGAACGGATCTTCAGAAGTTATTTTGGCGAGCTCGAGCGCCGATTTCACCATGCGATCGAGGCCAGCGCGGGAGAAGTCGCTGGAATAAGTGCTAGCCGCACGCTGACCGTAAAACACACGCATGCCGATTGCTTTGGAGCCGGATTCTTTTAGAGTTTCCACTTGTCCCAAGCGGACCACCGTAGAAAATTCATCGCCTTCGCGAATGACACATTCCGCTGCGCTGGCTCCGCCAGACACGGCGCGGGCGACAATCTCCTGAGCCAGTTCGCGCAAGTCAGTTTCAAGTTTCTGGTTTCGAGTTTCGAGTTGGGTTTGGGACATAGATTTTTCTTGTGAATGAGGCCCTTAGTGAACCTTCGTGTCCTTAGTGGTTTATGCCTTCAAATGCACTAACCACAAAGGACACGAAGGCACACAAAGAAGAAAACAGATCTACTGCATGAAGCCGCCGGGATCTTTTCTGGCCGTTCCGCCCACGGTTAAGCGATCAATTTTAATTGTTGGGATACCGACCCCAACAGGCACAGCCTGTCCGTCTTTACCGCAGGTGCCAACGCCTTCGTCGAGTTTCAGATCGTTGCCTACCATCGAAACACGAGTAAGCACGTCCGGTCCGTTCCCGATCAAGGTTGCACCTTTAATGGGCGCGGTGATTTGTCCATCTTCAATCAAATATGCTTCCGACGCGGAGAAAACAAATTTTCCATTTGTGATGTCCACCTGTCCGCCGCCGAAGTTCACAGCGTACAGACCGCGCCGGACGGAACGAATGATGTCCTCCGGTTCATCTTCCCCTGCCAGCATGTATGTATTAGTCATGCGCGGCATGGGAATATGCTCGTAACTCTCGCGGCGTCCGTTGCCGGTATCGGCCATTCCCATCAAACGAGCCGAAAGCTTGTCGCTCAAATATCCCTTCAGGATTCCCTTTTCGATGAGCACCGTATTCTGCGTAGGCTGGCCTTCGTCGTCAACATTGAGCGAACCGCGGCGCCACGGCATGGTGCCGTTGTCCACGACCGTGCACTTCTCACTGGCCACTCGTTTTCCGATCAACCCGGCGAATGCCGAAGTCTGCTTGCGATTGAAGTCAGCCTCCAGCCCATGCCCCACGGCCTCGTGCAGAAGCACTCCAGGCCATCCTGGCCCGAGCACCACCTCCATCTCGCCTGCCGGAGCTTCACGAGCGTCAAGTTGCAAGATCGCCTGCCGTGATGCTTCTTTGGCGAAAAACTCCGGAGTTTTTTCCCCGAAGAAAAAGTCGAGGGCGACGCGACCACCGCCGCCAGAGCTGCCGCGAGCGGAATTGCCATCGGTCTTCGCGATGCAGAAGACGTTCATCCGCGCCAGGGGCTGGGAGTCCTCAGCGAACGTTCCATCCGAGCCGACGACGAGAATATGGCGAAGCTCATCCCCGTAACTGGCCCGCACCTCTTTAATGCGAGGATCGTAAGCGCGCGCCGCCTTATCGCCTCGCATAACCAATTCGACCTTGGCATTGATCTCGGCATCCACCGAAGGCAGAGTCACGGGATACAAACTGCGAGCCGGTTTTTCCTGAAAGCCAACTGTTGGTGTCTTGGCTGGACCACTGGCGATGAGAGCAGCAGTGCGGGCCGCGTGCAGAATGCGTTCGGATGAAAGATCGTCGGTATAGGCGTATCCGGTTCGCTCGCCCGCGATAACACGTACTCCGCATCCCGCCGAAATCCCCTGGGAAGCGGACTTAACCATCGACTCGTCAACCAGCAGCGAGGTGGACGAAAGATATTCAAAATAAAGATCCGCGTAATCGCCGCCAGCAGAGAGCGCCGCAGCCAGATAGTGCTCAAGATCGTGTTCCGAAAGTCCGTAATGCTGGAAAAAGAATCGATTTTTATCCACGTTAATTAGATGTCCTTTGACATCGAAAGACTCTGATGGAATCTATTGATTATCCCACATGCCACCCTTGCTGGAGGTTAAGGCTGTTCATTCGTCACAGACGTAATTACCAATCCCTGAAAGAATTCCCCAATGACGCCGGAATCCCTTATACGCGAAGTCGAGGAATTCCTAGCTGCGCGCAAGATGCCGTGATAATCGAAGATGGCGCCGTTGTTTTTGACCTCGCGCAATCCAAATATTCCATCTCCGGAGAGCGTAACAAATGCCTGCTGCATTTGTGGTCTGCGGAGCGGAATTTTGTACGGCGAGTTCTCGAAGCTGAGGTTAAAAATGAAATTTTGCGGCTGACGGTGCAGCGTTTTGGTCAGGCAAAACCTACGAAGCTTGAAATTTGCCGCGAACGCGACCGCCGAACTCCGACGGCTAAGCGGGCGGCGCGGGTTGCGTATCAGCGAGTGCTGCATCGTGTTCTGCAGAGACGCTTCGCCGGGTTCACGGTCGACCGGCTCAGCACCTCGATGGACCTGGAACGTTCGTTCGGCCCAGTTTACGCGCGAGGATTGCTGCACCGGGGGCGCTCGGCATTCGCAATCCTCGGCGTAAATGGCCAGGAGACTCAGGGGTCCGTCGATGCTGCGCTCACTTTCGGCATTTTGTGGCTCGATGCCTGCCGGGTTGCGAAAGCCGGAAAGTTCGCGGTGGAAGGGCTAAAATTATTCTTGCCAGCCGGTGCTTCCACGCTGACGCGGGAGCGAACCGCACATTTGAATCAAGACGCTGCCAAGTGGCAGCTTTACGAACTGGAAGAGCGCGACGAAAACCTGAAAGAGCTCGACACATCTGACTGCGGCAACGTGGCGACGCGGCTGGTTCACTCGACGGACGAATTAGGTGTACAAGCGCGATTCGCGTCCGCCGTATCGCAAGTCCGCTCTCTGATGTCAGAAGCCGAAGTCGCAACCTTGTCCCCAGGCGAGATCGCTTTCCGTTGCCATGGCCTGGAATTTGCGCGAGCCCGCCTCGCCCATCAACCCGAGTCATTCAACAGCATTCCGGAAGTGGTATTTGGATTAGGTGCGCAGGAAAGAATTCTGGGCGAAAGTAACATTGCGGACTTCGCCCGCTTGGCCCAAAGCATTGGCGAAGTGCGCCACGCCGAGGGACCGCGCGATCATCCGCTGTGGCGGCTGCATCCGGAGCGCTGGCTGGAATCGCTGGTCCTGCGCGACGTAGCAGCGGTGGACGAACGATTGGACACGAGTTGTCTCTATTCGCAGGTACCGGCGTTCTCCGCAGCCGACCGCGCCATGATTGACGTGCTCACTCTTACCCGCGATGGACGCCTCGCGGTCGTCGAACTCAAAGCCGATGAAGACATTCATCTGCCTCTGCAAGGACTGGATTACTGGGCGCGGGTTGCGTGGCATCATGCTCGCGGCGAGTTTCAGCGCTTCGGATACTTTCCCGGGCGAGAATTGCGCGCTGACAAGCCGCTCCTTTTCCTCGTGGCTCCGGCTTTGCATGTGCACCCATCAACCGATACCTTGCTGCATTACATTTCGCCTGAAATCGATTGGGTGTTGGCTGGTGTCGATGAGCGATGGCGCGAGGGCGTAAGAGTTATTTTCCGAAAGAGACCCGCACAAAATACTCACCTCAAAGCAGGCTAATTCGAGTTATCGATATTTGTAGATCGGCGATGATCCGCGTAATCCGTGGCGGGTTTATTTCTCCGGCCACGCTCCCAACAGACGGCGCGCGTCTAACATTTGACCGAGATGGTACGCGTTGTGATCGGCCACCAGCAGCGCTTCCCGCAAAATCGTCTGGCCGTCACCCCAGGGAATCTTGGCCAACAGATCGGTCTTGGGATCTTCCACTAATTCCTGCATCGCCTTCGAGTCTTGCTTGACTCTCTTGACGCTAGCGTTCCACGCGGACGCGCTAGGCGGAGCTTCCGTCTTCGGCCAATACCCTTCGGGCCACTTTGGCGAAACGTGTTTCGGATTGCGGCTGAACTCCAGAATGTCCCATTGCGCGATGCGCAGGTGTTCCAGCAGCATCCAGAGCGTATGAGGCAAGCCGGCGGGCTTGCGGCCGAGCACCTCCGGCGGAACACCCGCTACGATTTCTTCAAACTTGGCGTGCGCGCCGCCTCCGCGAAGCAGCTCAAGCACGTGCTGGCGCAGCGCTTTGTGTTTGCTGTCTTCTTTCATAATTTGTCGGTCCTTTCGCTGCTTGCTGATTCCATTGGAGCACGGGAAGGGTCGATAAGATTCAGAGCATCGGGTTCTGATTTTTCTCCACGATAAACTCTCGCAATCCCGCGCACCACACGGCGCATGGGCAGCGCGCCTTTGTCATCCGCAAAAAAGATTTCCCCTGTGCGGCTGCTTCGATAATACCAGCGCTTCAGAAGGACCAGATGTTCCATGGCCTCAAGGGCAGTGCTCGGAGTTGCGCCTGGAAATGAGTCCAGGGCTTGTTGCAGGCGCGATTCCATCGACTGCGACTTGGTGTGTTCTGAAGACTGAATGGGAAAAGTCACAGGACCTGAAATTATTCCGGCTTCGATGCGGAAGAGGTTGACTGATTCCGGGCTGGCACTCTTCTGCACCATCACGCCGGCAAGCCGATCAATGCGATGGACGATTTCCGGCCGCTGGCTCAGCACCGGCTTCAGCTTTTCCAGGCGCGCGTGGAGGGCGGCGGCGTTTTCAAAGTCCAAGTCAGCTGAGGCGGCGTCGCGCTGAGTTGAGATTTCGCGGACCAGCGATTCGCCTCTACTATCGAAATAAGTCTGAACGCGGGATACCTCGCCGCGATATTCCTCGTCGCTGCAACCCTTGAAACAAGGCGCCAGACACATTTTCATTTCCGAATAAATGCAGCCGGGAAATTTAGGATCGGGGTGCAGATCATCGACGCAGCGGCGCATCTTGAAAAAATCGAGTGAATCGCTGGCGAACTTTTCCGCCGCGCTGCGCGAAGCAAACGGCCCATAGTAAACGTTCTCGCCGCCAAGGCGTCCCAGTCGCGTAGTGACGGAAGCACGCGGGAATTCGTTATCCAGGTGCAGCTTGACCAACGGAGCAAAGCGTAACCGCAAACGGTTGCTGTAGGTTTTAGGGAATGTAGTGCGCAGAAGCCGGTAAAGCAAGAATCCGGATTCAAAGTCTGAACCAGTCGGCGTGTATTCAATCCAGCGGACGCGATCGCGCAGGCTGAGTCTCTTGCTATGCTCCGCGGGCGCGCCGAGCAAGCGTTGTAGACGACGCCGCAGGTTCGCTGTCTTGCTTACGTATGGCTCGGATTGCGGATCGTCTCCGCGAAGCAAGAAAGACAGCAGGCGCCGCCGGAACCATAGCGAAGGCTTCAGAGTCGCCTGCGGGGACGAACTCTATCCGATGGGAAAGCACGCAGTTATTCTAGATGGATTCGCAGCGGAGGGCACAGAGGTGCAGAGGATTCGGCTCATCGGAGGTTAGCGGCGCGGAGCTCTCTACGGTAGTCATGTCCGATGACGAGCACGGGGCGGCACATTTCGAACAGACGAGAACGCATTCGGTTCCCTATTCGGTCTCCGAGCGTCTCCTCCCTGTTTTTCCTTTCCTTCCCACGTAGCTCGAGCGCTCCCTGTGGAGCTGGATCCGAGGTTTCCATCTCCTCGGTTCCGGCTGCAGGACCATCAAGAAAATTGCTTGTTATTAATGTCGTTCGGTCCTTGTTATATCGATTATTCAAAATTAGGCTTACTGTGTCCCACACCCACTGCGATGGCTTGATGGCCCCCAGGTCATCCAGTAGCACCACATCTGTGTCGAAGACAGGCCGAAGTACCTCCAGCTCTGTTGTCTGGACTGCTGGGTTATAGGAATTTTGGATTTGCTTTAGTAAATCTTGATAGTCCACGAAAAGGCAGTGAAAACCTTTCTTGATAAGCACCTTTAATGCAGCTGCGGCTAGATGCGTCTTGCCTACGCCGCTCTGGCCAAGAAGCAAAAGACCGTGGCGATCAAGCGGATACTGCTTAGCCCAAGTTTCCACATCTAATCTGGCTTTCGCCAGCATGCTGTTTCTGTCTGTTCGATAGCTAGCAAAACTGCTCTTTGCGTACCGGGGCGGAATTTGAGCTGATTCAAGTAATCGTGCCTCTTGCGTATCGAAGTAGCAACTACAACGCACAACTCGCTTATCGTCCGACTTATCCAGATACTTCCATCCGGTCCCCCCGCAATGAGGGCATACCCTTTCCACTTTATCCAACTTTGTATCCGTAACTTTCTGCATAGCATTCCCAGCACGTTCCCCGCTGCGTGAGACCAGATTGCGGATGAAGCTGAACATTCTTCTCTTCCATTTTCTTTCTTAAGTGTACCTTCAAAATCTAGATAAGAAGTGGTGTTGTCATCTGTGGATTTTGAGGATTTACGTCTTCTTTTGTGGAATTTCAGTACCTGTTCATCATAGATCTCTAGGAGCACGCGGTTATAAATCCAAACGCCACCGTCAGTCGTCGAGCCCTCGCGCTCGAACATACACATCACCGGCTCACATTCTTTCTCAAAGAATTGCCGGGTGCGTGCATTCGCGAGGCGCCACAACTGCCCGTCGTCTGGCAAATATCCAGGTCGCTCCGAAATCCACGATGCAAAAATCAAATTCAAATACCAGGCTTGCTGATAGTCCTTCATGGTCCTGTATCTGACGTCACCAATGAAGCGGTGTACGTAGAAAGGAAACCACTCCAAAAGTTGAGCGCGTCGAGAACTCACAGATACCGAAGCCATGATTTGTTGTGGGTGCGGATGGAAGAATGCCCGATGGTTCATTCTCGCACAATAGAAAAAATCTCTACAGCTGTGCACATACTGTGGAGATGTGGTCCAGGTTGTGGACGGAGGCGGAAAAGATAGGCGGAGCAAAACTGATACACTTCGTTCACGTCGCTGAATTATTTTGCATGCTTGCGCTTATCTCTTACAACATTGCTCGCGCCCGAATTTTCATTGGCTGCCTCTCGAACCATCTGGAGAAAAGCGCGGACTTCCGCTCTCAAAGGGCGATGGCGAGGATGGATTACATCGAGGCTTCGTCGTAAAGGTTCGGCGTCAAGCAACTTTACCGTCGTGAGCTTGTGGCTTCGTAACTCACTTCCAACTGCCATCTGTGGCAGGAATGAAAGACCTAGTCCCGCGTTCCACCATGCGCTTGGCGGTTTCGATGGAGTCAACTTCCAGTGCGATGTTGGGAACCAAGCCAGAGGTCCGAAACAGGCTTTGAGTTAGCGTCCAATCGCTCGATCCGCGTTCATAAAATATCAGCGGCCAACTCGCCACTTGCTCGAGGCGCGCGCGCGCCGAGTGTTTTGGGCCGCGCTTCGGATGCGAGACCAGCAACAATGGATCATCCCGCAGGCTTATGGTTTCGACCTCGGGATGATGCAGTGAACGTGCCAATCCGATTTCTGCTTCTTCGCCCAGTACCATATCCAACACTTCTTTCGAGTGACCGGTGCGAATGCTGATATTGACGTTGGGATGAGCCCGCTGAAAACGCTTCAAAACGTCCGGCAAGAAATAAACAGAAATGGAAAGTGCAGTGGCAATCTGTAATGGAGTGCCACTCGCCGGTTGCGCGTCATGCACCGCCTGGCGGGCCATGGCTGCTGTCCGCAACAGCAATTCAGCGTGAGGGCGAAAAGTGCGGCCTGCATCGGAAACGATCAAGCCGCCGCGGGAGCGGGAGAAAAGCTTTACCGCAAGTGAATCCTCCAAGGCCTTTATGCGGGCGCTCACGGCGGGTTGGCTGATGCGCAACGCTTCGGCTGCACGGTGAAAACCGCCGAAAGTCGCTACTGCCAAAAAAGTCTCAACCTGGTCAATTTCCATGATGTGCTAGCCGGTAGAATCCTGCATCTAAGAACATCCTATTATCACAGTTACTTCGCCTGATAACAATCCTTTATCAGCACGATAGAAACGTTCCGTTTGACCAGCCTCGGTCTGTACTCCACAATCCCCACAGTCAGCCGCCTGTCGAAGGGCGGTTTCGCAGGCAGTGGGGACTGGAACCAAGTCCCAACAGAAGGCCGATAGAGAGCGGCAGTACCGAGGATGAAACATTATGGCAGCAAACGGAAACGGAAATAAATCAAGCTGGACGGACTGGCACTCGAATACCCGCTGGGCTGGAATCACCCGGCCTTACACGGTGCAGGATGTTGAACGTCTGCGCGGATCCCTCCACATTGAGCACACTTTGGCCCGCCAAGGCGCAGAGCGGCTTTGGAACCTTCTGCAAAGCGAAACTTACGTCCCAGCGCTCGGCGCAATGACCGGCAATCAGGCCGTGCAGCAGGTTAATGCCGGCCTAAAGGCAATCTATGTCAGCGGCTGGCAGGTTGCGGCTGACGCTAATGATGCGGGCCAAATGTATCCCGACCAGAGCCTGTATCCGGCCGACAGCGTCCCTAATCTTTGTCGCCGCATTAATCAAGCCCTGACGCGCGCGGACCAGATTCATCATGCCGAAGGAAAAAATGGCATCCACTGGTTCGCCCCGCTGATCGCCGACGCCGAAGCGGGTTTCGGCGGGAACCTCAACGCCTTTGAGTTGATGAAGGCCATGATCGAAGCCGGCGCGGCTTGCGTTCACTTCGAGGACCAACTTTCTTCCGCCAAAAAATGCGGACATTTGGGTGGCAAGGTCCTGGTGCCGACTGTTGAGGCAATTCAAAAGCTAGTCGCAGCGCGCTTGGCGGCCGATGTAATGGGCGTGCCCACGCTGATTATGGCGCGCACCGACGCCGACAGCGCTCACTTGCTAACCAGCGATGTGGATCCACGCGATCGTGAATTCCTCACCGGCGAGCGAACTCCAGAAGGATTCTTCGGCATTCGCGGGGGCATTGAATCCGCCATCGCACGTGCCATCGCGTATGCACCTTACGTAGAGCTCATCTGGTGCGAGACTTCCCATCCCGATTTAGACGAAGCGCGCCAATTCGCCGAAGCGGTTCATGCCAAGTTCCCCGGCAAGATGCTGGCCTACAACTGCTCACCGTCGTTCAATTGGAAGGCGAAACTGGACGATGCCACCATCGCCCGCTTCCAGACCGAGCTAGCCGCCATGGGATACAGATTCCAGTTCATCACCCTGGCCGGCTTCCACGCCTTGAACCTGAGCATGTTTGAACTGGCGCGGGGATACAAACTCAGCGGCATGACTGCATACTCGCGGTTGCAGGAGAAAGAATTCAGCCGCGAATACCAGCATGGCTACGAGGCAGTGAAGCACCAGCGCTTTGTGGGCACCGGCTACTTTGACGCCGTCACTCAGGTGATAGCTGGGGGAGCTTCGTCGGTAACGGCACTTGCCGGTTCCACCGAGACCGAGCAGTTTGCGGAGATGAAGCCCCAAGTACGCCCCAAGAGCGGTCCTGACGCTGCTTGTCAGCCTATTCTCGGTGACTGCCCGTCGATCGGAACCATGGTCCAACTGCAAGGCACAGAACCTGGTCCAGAAGAAAGCTTGATGCCTTCCGGGGATTAGGCTCGACTACAATTTCGGTCCGAAACAGCCACTCACCGTCGCCAACCAGCGAGCAGAGTGGCTTTCGTTTTGGGCCAAATCCAAGCTGCGCGGGCTATGGCATGCCCAAATGACTCAAACAAGGCATCCAGAGCCGATTTTCACAGTTGACATTCACCATTGCCAGAGCGCTAAATAAGGTCCGCTGGGTTTCTCACTCAAAGAGTGCTCCCTAACTTGTACCCTGTGAGGACAAAGAAACCTGCCAGGAGATACGATGAATAAAGCCGATCTCATTGACCGAATCGCGTCTGGTAGCGGCATCAGTAAGGCTCAAGCGGCTACCGCAATTGACACAACCGTGGACAGCATTACATCCGCGCTGAAGAAGGGTGATCGGGTTGCCTTGATTGGTTTTGGCACCTTCTCTGTATCGCAGAGAAAGGCTCGCAATGGGCGTAACCCGCAGACGGGCGCCACCATCAAGATTGCCGCCCGCAAAGTAGCAAAATTTTCCGCCGGTGCCGAGCTGAAGAAAGCCGTCAACCGCGGTAAATAAGGGACCCCAAGTTTCTATCGACGGCAGGGGATCGGCCCTGCCGTTTTTCATTTCTGCGGGAGTAATAAGAGGACGGGCGTCTCGCCCGTCAGGCTGAGCACTCAGCGAAAGCGCGGCGTGAGAAATCCCGCGTGCTTTCGGTACTCCTGATATTCGTCGTTGAATTCGGTGCTCAGCAAGGCTTCTTCTTTCGTCGCCTTGCGCGAAAATTCCAGGATTGTTACCAGGAGGGCGATCAAAGCGCGCCATTCTCCCACTACCAACGCCGTGCCAGCCATCGCCACAAGCAACCCAGAGTAGAGCGGGTGCCGGATGTGTGCATAAGGGCCGGAACGGATGAGTCGATGGTCCACCTTAAGCGTGACGCGGGCACTCCAATACTGACCCAAACAATATCTCGCCCAAATCGCAATTCCAGCGCCAACAAATGTAAGGAAGATCCCGAAGTCTCGTAGCAGGATGATTTCCGGAACAAAACGCCGGCCCAGGAAACCTACGTCCAGTCTGTGCGAAGCCAATAAGACAAACGCCAGCGCCATAACGCCGATATGAAGGAGCCGTCCTGCAGCACCTTCGTTAACCTTCGTTGGCTTTACTCGCAGCGCGCTCAGGGCCCAATACACCCCAAGTGCATACCAAGGGGCGGTCTCTAAATACCATAAAGCTGTGGCATTCATATTTGCCTCCCAACATTGCGATGATTTGATTTTGTGTTTGGAGCCAGCCGTCGCAGACGCCGCATCCAGACCAGCTCGCAGTGAATTTGTTCGATCAAGTAACGGACAACTTCTCCGCCGTAGGTCCCGAGGTCAACCTTCTGCTGCAACTCAGTCAGCTTGTTCTCGCGGGTCTGCAAATAGCTAGCTCGCGTTTTGAGAATGCTGGCGCGAACCGGCTCTTCGAGCACTTCGAACATTCCGACTCTGGTGATAAAGGCCGGCCATGAGGCGGCCTCCGATTCGCCGAAGGCTGCCAGGCGGGTTATGAGCTCACGTCGTCCGACTGATGTGATTGCATACTGCTGCCGCGTCTGGCCACGCTCGCCCGGCATAGTCTTTTTAGTAACCCAGCCATCGGCGGTGAAGCGCCGCAGGAGCGGATACACCAGATTGTTGTGCATCTCGTGGTGCCCGAGAATAAATCCCGCCTCGCGTTTCAACTGATAACCATGCTTGGGGCCATCAAGCAAAGTCGCGAGAATTATTAGATCATTCATGACAGTGTCAATCGTTACCTAATAGTTGTCCCGATGTCAAGAGCCGCAGTGAGTCGACCATGCCTATTTGCTGAATCCGGCGGGCATCCTTTAGAATCGAATGATTCGGAAAAGAGGTTAGGAGACCATGAAGGCAGCCATTCATCCCGCTTACAACGAGATTCGCGTCATGTGCGCGTGCGGCAACAGCTTTACTACGCGCTCGACCCACAAGGGCGACATCCACGTAGAAATTTGCTCCAATTGCCATCCGTTCTTTACGGGCAAGCAGAAGCTCATGGACACCGCCGGTCGCGTCGAGCGTTTCCGCCGCAAGTATGCCAAGAAAGAAGCGCCGAAGGCCTAAGTTCGGACAGCGGATTCAGAAAAGGAGCCTCCGTTCGCGGAGGCTTTTTCTTTTTGGAAAACTAATGGGGGACCGGCGTCCTCGCCCGTCCAAGCGGGAATCAGCTAATCATCTTCAGTCGGATTAATAGGCTCGCCCACGATGTTGTAGTAAACCTCTTTAGGCGGCTTCGGCTTCGCCGGCTTGGCCGGCGGCTTCGGGGGTGGAGGAGCAGCCGCTGGCTTTGCCTGCGGAGATGACTCAGGAGGCGACCAGAACTGTCCAGGGGATGGTGACGGCGTAGATGGTGGCGGAGCTGCCGGAATGGGAACCGCCGGAGTCGGGACCGGCTTAATGACGGGAGGCGCGACAGCAGCTGGTTTGACTGGCGTAACCGCCGGAGGCGGAGTTGACGACGCGGGCTGCACTGGACGCGCGGTTACTCTTACCGGCTTACCGCGAGTCGATCGAGCCTTGCGCTGCACCCAGGCGTTCAAAACCACGGCAAGGATTCCCGCAAAGCAAAGCTCCAGTACTGAGGTAAAGAGGGCGGGAACGTTGACATCACCCTTACCCAGATAGAGCGGCGATTGAACGTCGCCACCCATAGTCTTAGCCAGCAAAGGCAAAATCAGGTTGTGGGTGAGCGATACAATAAGCCCCCAGAGGCCTTCGCCGAGGATCACAGCTATCAGCAGCCGGCCTATCCATGTTCCGGCATCCGCTGCAGGGTCGGGAGCGGTATTTCTCTCGATTTCGTCCATAAGTTGTGTGATGCAGATTGTGCCACAGCTGCATTGCTTGGGGAAGGCTGTAAAATAGCCAAGTGCGCAAGTACTGGGAAAATCCGGTGAATGTAGGCACGGGCGTCCTTGCCCGTGCGGTTGCCACTGTCCCTGCAAGGGTAATGATCGGAAATATTCCGATTGAACCGGCGACAGTTTTGGCTCCCATGGCCGGCGTCACGGACACTGTGTTTCGGCGCTTCATACGCAACCTCGGCGGATGCGGCCTGATCATGACGGAGTTCACCTCGGCCGATGGTGTGCTTCGGGCGAAAGATCAGAAGGCCAAGCGCTACCTGCATTTTTACGAGGATGAGCATCCCATTTCCGCGCAGCTTTTTGGAAGCGATCCGAAAGTGATGGCCGACGCCGCGCGCATGGTCGAAAATCTCGGCTTCGACCTGGTCGACCTCAACCTGGGCTGTCCGGCCAAGAAAGTGGTCAAGTGCAATGGCGGGTCGGGCCTGTTGCGCGATCTGCCTGTGATCGGCAAGATTTTCGAAGCGGTTCGCGCCGCCATCAAGATTCCGTTCACGGTAAAGTTCCGCGCAGGCTGGGACGACGAAAACATCGTCTGCGTGGAACTGGCGAAAATGGCCGAGGATTGTGGCCTTTGCGCCGTTGCTTTGCATGCACGCACGCGCGAGCAGGGCTACAGCGGCCAAGCGCGCTGGGAGTGGATTGCCGCCGTCAAGCAAGCGGTAAATATTCCCGTGATCGGTAACGGCGACATTCGCACGCCCGAGGACGCCTGCGCCATCGTGGCTCAAACTGGCTGCGATGCAGTCATGATCGGACGAACCGCGCCGGCGAATCCGTGGATATTCAGGCAAATCGCGCAATACAATTCGTGGCTTAGCAATGACCGCGTAGCGGCGGACGCCCTCGTCCGCCCTTACGACGAACCCACTGAGGCGGATCGTTACCAGATGATTCGCACTTATTTCCAGATGCTGATCGAAGAAGAACTGCCCGACGCAGTAGGCAAGATGAAGCAATTTGCCTCCTGGTTCACGCACGGCGTTCCGGGCGGAGCCGCGTTGCGCAAGGCGATTTACGAATCCAAGAGCGCGCCGGAAATTCTGGTCCGAGTCGAGGAATTCTTTGAGCAAAGATTGTGTGGAGCGGGCGCCCTCGCCCGCTAGGATGACGATATTGACCTGCCCCTGAAAACTGGACTCGGGCCAGGCGGACGAGGGCGCCCGCCCACGCAACTTAGGCAACTTCTTTACTCGTCATTTTTCCCCTCTCATCTTTTTCCAGATAAGCCCATGGAATATTCGGGTCATGGGTGAACATGGTCAGCCACTTCTCCGGAATCGATTGCGCGTAATAGCGCTTGCGGCTTTCGATGGTCTGCAGCGGCAGCAGATCGAAAGCCATACCCCAGGTGAGATCGATATGCGCGCTGGTGGGGATCAGATCGGATATGTAGCAGGCAGTCTGGCCGCCGCTGTTTAAGATCACAGCTTGCATGTGCTGCGTGTGCCCGGGAAAAACTTTGACTGATACTCCGGGGACAATTTCCCGATCGCCACGCAGCAATTCCATCTGTCTGCTCTTAATCAGGGGATCGTAGTTGTCGGACATGTAGCTGATGGCGTCGCGCTCGAGTTGAAGGCGTCCGTGTTGCCACTCGCCCTCGGGAGCGTAGTATTTGGCTTTGGGGAATGTGGGCACGATCTTGTCGCCCGCAATGACTGTGTTCCAGCCGCAATGATCGAAGTGCAGGTGCGTGTTGATCACGATGTCGATGTCATCCGGCGAAACGCCTGCGGCGGCCAGGTTGTCGAGCAACTTCGCGGGCTGTCCGAAGATCTTGATCAATCTTTCCGGCAGCTTGTTGCCGATGCCGGTTTCGATTAGGATCGTCTGCTGTCCGGTCTTCACCACGACCGAATTCAATCCCACGGGAACGTAGTTGTCGGCGTCGGCTTTCACTTTCTTCCCCCACATGACTTTGGGAATGACGCCGAAGAAAGTCCCTCCGTCCAGCCGGTAAATGCCGTCAGTAACGGCGATGAGTTCGAAGTCGCCCAGGGTCAAGCGGTGCATGTGCATCAGCCTCGTGCTTCCAGAGATTTGTTTGGCACGACTTCATTGTGCACCAACCGGCTCCGCGCGCGGACGGTTTACTTTTTCGCTAGCAGGTATACCCCCTCCCCCTTGATCCTTTGGAATCATTGGATTAGAGCCAGACTGCGGTCAAAATCTCTGAGTTAAAAGAACTTACACGCAAAATCCTCCAAGCAAAGGAGTTAACGGCTTGCCGTATTATCTATGGGCTTAAGATACAGATACTTGATTAACTTGAGGCATGCATGAAAGTCAAGGTAGAAATGAGGGGAATCGAGGGGCGTTTCCCGTTTTGGGACGGCGTGTGCTGAAGCGTTGTGGGGCTTTTCTTAGTCCATATTTGGGTTGCTGACCTCGGTGCTTTGCCATTCGGCCGAGTGGGGGCTTAAATACTTCTTCACTCCGATGTCACGCAGGACGTGTTTGGGGTCCTTCAGCCAGGGTGTTTCGGGTTCAATTGGCCCGACATAGGCTGCCGACAATGGTTCGGACGCGTCGGCTGGCTTGTCATTGCTGATGAGAATGAGCTGGCCGATGGGGAAGCCGGGATACAGAACCTGGGGAGTGTTTGAAACGTTAGCAATTTCGAGGGTCAGGCATCCTCGATAGAGGGGATGTATCCACGGAGCCGTCTCGATCACGAGAAACGTACGGGCGACCGACGATTTGGTCAGTATCTGGCCGGAGACGTCGTTGGGGAGTTTGACAAACTCCAGCGTCGCTCCTAACACGGTTTGGTGCGCAGGAATGACGAGATAGCTTCCCAATGGCTTGTGAATTCTGAGATGTGAGTGCTTAGCAGAATCCGACTCGGTCGGATCTAGGAACGGCTGTGGGGGACTCTGCGGAATCAAAAAGAAGGTTCCAAGCCGAAGGTCGATGGCGTCGTGGTCGAATGGTTTCTTGCTTCCAAGGATTGGGGTGACTACGAGACTCTTTGGTTCCCACCCCGGTAGTCTGAGGCGCGCTTCGATCGTTTTCTTTGATAAGACGCTCATGCCTCACTCAGCAATGCTATGTCTTCCAGGGCCTTCGAGGTCCAGCTTTCGAGCTTTCTAGTCCAGCGCATGCGTTGTTCGGTCGAATTCGGATCTTGCGCTTCGATCCGAGACATCAGTTTCTCGATGTGTTCAAGGTAAAAGCATGCGAAGCAGTTCAGCAGCACGATGCTGCTCGGGAAGACCTGCTGGTATCGTTGCTTGCCCGCTTTGATTGTGATGGTCGAAGGTACTATGCCCTCTTGCAAATAGCGGTTTACGTGTTTACGCAGCTGGGCGAACTCGTGCACTCCGGTGTCTAAGGAGCCGACTATCTTTCCCAAGTGCGTCGAGATTTCCGGGATGATCTTGAGGAATGCTTGCACCAGGGGCAGCCTCCCAGCTTCGTCTGCCCCGGCGAAGTCGCTGTCGTCCAGGGCCATCAGCGAGTCCAGAACACGCACGTACCTCGAATCGATGTCGCGGATGAGCGGCCACCAGTCGAGCCGCTTGAGTAGGTCTGCTTGGTACTTGACACGAAATGGGTGAGATGGGTGGAACGCGTAGAAACTGATTGGTGGCCGTGCCTTGGTAGTTGCGACCGTCCCGCCCCGATCGAGCAGGTTTGGCAGGTCGAAGAGTTCAACGTATGCAAAGGTGTAACACGGGCCGACCAGGTATACCGCAAAAAGGTCGCAGAAAAGCTCCTTGCTCCATCCCAGTACCGTGTCGATGAAGGAGCTTTTCTCGGTTTTGTTTTTCTTCTGGTATTCCTCTCCGAGGGCCTCTTGGAGGGCGACTTCCGCCTCTGGCTGGAGGTGATCGTTCAGCGATTTCTCGGCGTAGACATATTCCCCGATTTCATGGGCTACGAGGCAATTCAGAAAAAGGGAGCTGCCTTGCGTACTCGGTATTCCGATCAAGCCCAGGCCTTGGGTGAATTCCTTTGCGCCCACGATAAATGCGAGTTCTCGCACCGCGGCCCGAATGGAGGTAGGGTTCACTTGCAGGTAGTCAAACGAATCCGTGTGGAAAATGGCAAAGTCTGCATTTTGCAATCCAGGGATATTTTTTGCACGGTTTAGCATCGCCGAAACGAGGGCGCTTGGCTGGTTCAGGGTGTCCGCATCGACAGCTGGCTTGATGAATTGATGCAGAGCTTGCCAGGCCCTGCGAATGGTACGCAGCTCGTCGCGGGTCTGGTGAAACTCGTCTTCCGTTGCAGTGTCTACATCGTTGGTGGGGAAAGAGGCCAAGTGCTTTTTCGTAGCCGTGGCCAGTTGATCAATCTGGTCGAAGAATCGCGTGGAAGATTCGGTAAATGCCAGAGACTGGGGAACCTGGCTGCAATGAGCAGATACTGAGTCGACGAATCCGTAAAGGGCTGACGCTTCGCGTACGAGTTGATTACGAAGTGAAACCATCACTCAACGGAAAGTCTCAGCCAGTGAAGGATCGTCATAGTAGTAGAGCGCACGGTTTTCGACTGCCGAAAAAAAACGGATTGTGGCCCGAATATCCCCTTCCGTGTAGTCCCGGCCCGTGAAGATCCGTCCAATCTCCTCCCTGAGACTTGGGTCATCGAGCGAATGAATAACTTCTTCGACGGTCTGAATCTCCTCAAAGCGATTGAATCCCGCCTCATCGTAAAGCCTAGTATAGAGACCCTCTTGAGGGTTAGGGTTTGTCAGCGAGTTGAGCGCCGCTTGCAGCGCAGACTTCAACTCGGGCGCAGGTTCCGTCGCTGGCTGCAGAAGTCTTAGCCGCTTGATCGCGCTCCTCGCTTGGAGCGCGAGTGATAGATAGTTGATTCGCTCGCCGCGGTTCGCCATTGGCACACACAGGGTAGGCATAGTTTCCTCCCTTGTAAAGGCCGATCATCACATGTCGAATATACTGTACATTGTTATATAAATATGTCAAATATATTCGACATATGCCTATAGTCGATTGGAAGGCTGACTTGGGGGACCAGATGCGAGACGCCCGCGAAAAACGGGAAATGAGTCAGGAGGAGCTTGCAAAAAAGGTTCACAAGAGCCGGGGGAGCATCATTCTCTACGAAAGCGGAAAGGGTAACCCCGATTTTCGGGTTGTGGCCGAGATAGCAGCGGCATTAGGGAAAGAATTTAATGTGTTGGGCTGCACGATTGGCCCTGAAGATGTGATTCAGCGTCTTCCTCGGGCAGAGCAGCTGTGCTTCGAATTCGATCACGATCATAAGTTCTTAGCTGAGCTGACAATCCGACCCTCGACTAAGTCGGTCTCGATCACAACACTGGCGCAGCTTAGTGACAAACTTGCGTGAGAATTATGCGTCGGTGAAGGACTGCGTTGCTTTGTCCTGTGTGGTCACGGACTAATGGGACGACCGAACCTATACGTGATCGACAGGCTGGCGTAGGACGGTATGCGGACGCCGACCACTTCCTGGATGTCGGAGGGATAAAAGTTTTCTGTGGTCTGGCCGGTGTAGCCGCTGGCGATGAGAAAATTTACGCCGATGTTCATGCGGTCGTGCAGAAACGGGCGAGTTACGGCGCCACGGAATTCCTTTACCGGCGTGCCTGTACATTCGTTGGTCAGAATGGGGAGGCATCCTGTGCCAAGTGGCTTGGTGCCGACGTATTCGAATTCTCCTTGAGCTTGCAGTCGAAATGGAAGCTGGACGGTTCCCAATAGATCGAAGATTGTCCGGGGCGCTTCGGGCGTGGGTTCGCCGCTGTTGAGATCGCGGGCATCGGCTTTCGAGAACGTTGCCAGAAACGATGCGGAGCGAAAGTTTCGGCGCACGGCTGCGGTCATGAAGCGAAGGCGGCTTGGGCCTTCGTTGAATTGTAGACCTGTATCCGGATCGATCTTGGCGAGTTGAGCGCTGCTGGTGACGTGGCCGAGAGTGAGACGCAGCTCGGTTTTGCGGATGGTCTTGCTGGCCACAAGTTGATAAGCGTGCGACGTAGCCACCGGGGTGCCTGCCACCGTGCCGGTTCCGATACGAGGATCTTCGGTGAAGAACGCCTGGCCGAAGCTGAGAGAGATGAGCGGAACGTACCAGGCGTCCTTGGGAAGAAAAGATATCGTGGCTTTCGGCGAGTTCACCCCTATCCATTTATAAAATGAATTCTGGTTGTGCAGAAGATCGTCGTTGGCGAAATCAATCTCATCGCGGCGCCAGCCGAGGTAGTAGCGAAAATATCGAGTGAGCGCGCCTTCGGCGGCGACGTAGGGCGTGATGGATCCTATAGTGATGTTATTTGCGTCGATGGGAATGAACGGGCCGTAATAGCTGGGGTTGGCGGGATTAAAGAATCCGTAATGATCAAGGTCGTCGCGGCGCGGGGCTTCGCGCTCGTAGTCGAGGCCAGCCAGCAAGGAAAGATATTCGGCAATCTTGTTGAGGTAATTCATGCTCGCGCCGGCGACTGTGCGGAACTCACTTTGGCGGATCAGGCCCTGTCCGAAATCTGAAAACAAGGAAAGATTGTAGGTGTGAAAAAAGCCAGAGAGTTGCAGTTGCTGCCTTCCACTGAACTGCCACACATCGTTGGCGGCTACCAGTGCGGTGTGCGTCTGATCCTTTTGCCGGGGATCGATAGTGTCTCCGTAGTTGGGAAAGTTGGCGTCGGCAGAATTTGGTGGAAAGATGGGAACCAGTCCAGGGACATAAGAAAATCCGTAATACGCAATGCCAAACAACGTCAGCCGATGCCGGCCAAAGTTAAAAACTCGCTCTCCGTTGAATTTGTACTGCTGACGATGTTCGAGGCGATCGAGGAATCCGTTGCCATACGAAGCTTCAAACGTTATCCACCAATTCGGCGCGGGGGTTAGGCCGGCGACCATGTCGATATCGCGGTAATCTCCGGTGATCGTGAGAAATGGGTCGAGGCGCGAGCGCAGGCCATAGGTCGCGGCCATGTTCACGGAATGATTTCCTTCGCGAACGTTGAATGCTCCGCCATCGATCTGAACGCTTTCCAAAGCTTCGGGGATAAATATGTTGGGGTCGGCGTAGCCGTTGCCGTGCGCATTGGCCGATAAATTATTCGATACGAGATAAGACCCCACCGCAATGTACTGCGCGATGGACTCGCCGTGATCTGCGGCCACGCCGGGCGCGAAGTACTGCGGCGCTTTTATTCCGCTGGAGGCGGTTTCGATGGGATATCCGGGGATTGAAACCGGAGCGCCGGGACGTCCGGGATTGGCATCGAGCAAATCCTGACTGACAAAAACCTTTTCTCCGGGGTCGGGAGAAAGTACATCGGATTCGTTCACGTCTGCGGTGACTGTGATGTTTTCGGGTCGCGACATCAGTTGAGTGACGCGGATTTCGATTGGGGAATTACTGTTGGCATGAACGGTAATCGGCCGAAAGCCGGAAGCGACAACTTTGATTACGAAGTCGCCTTTGGATTCTGTCTTTAGGACAAACTGCCCATCGGTTCCCGAGTTCGCGTGCGCAATAACTCGATTGCCATCGATCAATTGCACGGACGCATTTGGCAGAGCATTTCCTCCAGGATCGACGACGCGGCCTTTGAGTACGATCTCTTGTGCCTGCAGAGCGCAGGTCATAAGCGATAGGGAGAACAGGATCGAGAAAATGATAATTCTGATCCCCCTCATACGGAAGTTTCCTCCCAGCTCAGTCGCCGCACGAGGACAAGGGTAACAGGACGGGTCGCCTGCCCACGATCCAACAGCAACGGCAGCGGACAAGAATGTCCGCCCCACACATTATTTGAGTTCGTGCTCGAAATGATCTTCGATCTGGTGGAAGAGTTGAGTGCGATCGTCGGAGCCGCGAATGCTGTGCGTTTTATTGGGATAGACCATGAAGCGGAACTGCTTGTGCGCCTTGATTAATCCTTCGACCATCTGAATGCTGTTTTGGAAGTGCACGTTGTCGTCGCCGGTTCCGTGCGCTAGAAACAGTGCGCCATTCAGCTTGTCGGCCACTTTAGGAAAATTCAAATCTGCGTAGCTGGTCGTGTCCTTGTCAGATGGCAGGCCGTTGTTGCGCTCGGTATAAATGGAATCGTAGTTGCGCCAGTCGGTAACCGGGGCGACCGCCGCGCCGGCCTTGAACATGCTTGAATGCGTCAGCGCGTAGAGCGTCATGGATGCGCCGTTGCTCCAGCCCCAGATGCCGACGCGGGTGCGATCGAGCTGCGGGTACTGCGTGAAGAGCTGGTCGAGTGCGGCTAACTGATCTTTCAATTCGATCCCACCGAACTGATGGCGGACCGCAGTCATAAATTTGCGGTCGCGCGCCGGCGTCCCGCGATTATCGATGGTAAAGATCGCGAATCCGTGCTGCGCCAGAAGTTGGTGGAAGAGTCCCGAGGAACCAACCCAGTCCTCGATCCACATATTTCTGACTAACTGCGCGGCCGGGCCCCCATAAATATTTACGATCAGCGGAATCTTGCTGGCCGGCGTGCTTTCACCTGGGAGCACGAGTTCGCCGTAGAGAATGGTTCCGTCGTCGGCTTTGAATTGGAGAAACTCAGGTTCAGTCAAGCCGTAATCGTCTACGCTGCGTGAGCCCCAAACCTTTTGGCAATTCCCGTTAATGTTGCACGTCGAAAGGCGCGGCGGGGTCATCAGCGCGGAGAACTCGTCAACGTAATGCTTGCCATCGGCGGCAAAGGTGGGGTTATGGGTACCGTCTTCATCGGTCACCGGTTCGAAGCCGGAGCCGTCCAGTTTCACCGCGTAGATTTGCCGCTCGCGTGGATCACCCTCGTTGCAGACGAAATAGACCACACCATCAGCCTCGTCGACGGCCTCGACTCCCAGCATTTCGAAGTCGCCTTTGGTGAGTTGGAGTTCCTGCTTGGCGTCGGCTGCAAGCGGATTCTCTTTGTCGAAGCTGTAGAGATAAAGGTGCGTGTGCCCATCGCGCCAGCTTGACCACAGGAAACGGTTGCCCGATTGCAGAATTTTCATGTCGTCATTCACGTTGACCCAAGCGTTGGGAGTGGACTCGGTCAACACTTTTCGCGAGCGACCAGAGTGCGCATCGATGAAGTAGAGATCCAGGTTGTCTTGCGCGCGATTCAACACTTCCGCCCAGAGCACGCCGTCGCGCAGCCATCCGAAGCGCGGAATGTAGGTTTCGGGGTTATCGGTAAGTGAAACCCATTTGGTGTCGCCGCCCGAAGCGTTGACCACGCCCAGTCGCACCACGGGATTGGGATCACCGGCCTTGGGATACTTTTCCATATCGACCGTCGGATGGGTCGGCATCCAGTCAGTGATTGGGTAGGTGGGCACCCGGGTTTCGTCCATCTGCAGATAGGCGATGCTCTTGCCGTCGGGAGACCAGAAATAATTGCTGCGCACGCTGAGCTCCTCGGCATAGACCCAGTCGACCTCGCCGTTCAGCAAATTTCCTTCTTTGTCTTTGTCTTTTTCTTTGTCTCGAGTGAGTTGTTTTTCGGTGTCCCCCGCAACGCTTCGGACATACAGGTTGTGTTTGCGAACATAAGCCAGGCGGCTACCGTCGGGAGAGAACTTGGGATCACCGCAAGGATCGGGCGATGCGCTAAGTTGGACAGCGGTGCCGGTGTCAAGGGAATAGAGCCATAAGCTGGCCATGGGGGACGAAAAGCAAATGTTTTGAATCAGGCGCCCAGTGATATGGGTCGACGTGGTAGCGGGTGATCCGTTCTATTTCGCGCTCATCGGGGATTTTGGTGAGGAGACGGCGCGAGCGTCGCCAGCTTCGATTGGCTGACCAGCAATGTTTTCACGCCGGCATTCTCGTCAACAGACCATAATTCGCCGTGTTCGCCGGAATCGTCGCGCTGAATGAAAGTGAATTTCGTGGAGTCGGGCGTCCACTGGATGGTTTCGGGTAAGCGTCCGGTGATGCCGCCTTCGGCGAAAATGGCTTCTATAGTGAGAGCTTTCTTTGCCGGGCTGGGAGTGGTTGACTGCGCCACGGCACATGGGATGAGAAAAAAACAGAGCGACACTCGACGAATAAGACGATTCACGAAACGTCTCCCGGGCATGAATTCTGTCCCTGTAAGGTTGGCTGAAAAGTGTACACCGGCAGAGCGGGTTAGTGCAGGGTCGTGCCAACACTCCCCTGTAATTGTCATTCCGAGGAGCGGAGCGACGAGGAATCCAGGTTTCTGCCCGGTGACACCAAGAACCCAGATTCCTCGCTACGCTCGGAATGACAAACGTCTATACAGACGTTGCTGGCAACGTCTGAGAAAGCTGAGCGTGGTAAAATCAGAACAGTCCTACTCCTACAAGATGCTTCCTGACGTACAAAACCTGATCGCACTGCAACAGGCGGATCGGGAAATCCTGCGTTTGAAAGAAGAAATTGCGGCCTTGCCTAAGCGGGTGGCCGCCATTGAAGAACGGTTGGCCGGAACCAGGGCGCTTCTGGAAAAAGCCAAGGCTGCAGTGAAGGCCGATGAAGCGGCCCGGCGGAAGTACGAGAGCGGAATTCAAGACCAGCAGCAGAAAATCTCGAAGTATCGCGACCAGTCGCTCGCCGTTAAAACCAACGAACAATATAAGGCCCTACTGCATGAAATCCAGTTTGCCGAGCAGGATATTCGTGCCCACGAAGACAAAATTCTCGAACTGATGGTCAATGCCGAGATCAGAGAGAAAGATGTAAAAGCGGCGGAAGCGACATTAAAGGCAGAAACGGCGGAGATCGAAAAAGAAAAGATCGAAGCTCGCCAGCGGACCGCGGAAGACGAAAAGCAGTTGGCTGAGTGGAACGCCAAACGCGACTCCGCTCGCGCCGGCGTAGATGCGGATCTGCTCCGCCAGTATGACCGGGTGGCAAAGCATCGCCGCACAGGCCTTTCCGAGGCGCGCGATCACAAGTGCCTGGCCTGCCAGGTCATGCTGCGTCCTCAGACCTACAATGAAGTGCGCGCGTCGACTCATGTGGTTACTTGCGAGTCCTGCCAGCGAATTCTTTACTATGACCCCTCGAATGACGAGGTGGTAGACCCGGCCGTGACCGCCAGACGGCGCAGGGCGCATCCTAAGTTTGAATCGAGCCAGGCCTGGTATTTTCGGCCCCACTTCGAGGATCACGGCGAAGTGTTCGTGGTCTACCTCAACAACAAGGGGACCTCAAGCCGCCAAGTCTACGATGGTTCTTCCGGACGCGGCATCGGCGACGTCCTAGTTCGCGAAGGCGAGTACCGGCTGGCGTTTCCCGAAGACTTTCCCGAGAACGTTATCCGTCTGAATGGAAATTGGACTGAGGCTGAACTCGAAGAGTGGGGAAATGAACTTCCCACGGCGACTCTGGACGCTTTGCATCGTGACCTTGATTTGGCGCGAGCGGAATCGCATAAGCACCGGCACGCCCGCGAAGCTGTTGCGTCGGAGCATCCTGCCGCGAGCTGAAGCTTAAACAACCCTGTCATTCCGAGGAGCGAGGCGCCGAGGAATCTGGGTTTTCGGTCGTACACGAGAAATCGAGATCTTTCGCGTTGCTCGGGATGACAAGCAAGTAGGATGACAAACCGCTAGGTTGTCATGGCGCAAGCCTTGCCGAGTTGAGATTCCATCATGCCCAAAAAATCAACCGACTTTCACGGGATGCCCGTTGTGAAAGTCTCTCGCCGAGGCCTCAACCGGCTCAAGGACGGACATGTCTGGGTCTACCGCTCTGACATCGTGGATGCGAACGGTATCGCTCCGGGCGCCTTGGTCGCGGTGGCTGACGAACGCGAGAAGCCGCTTGGCACTGCCCTTTACAGCAGCGCGTCACAGATCGCTATTCGCATGATTTCAACGGAAGCGGTCAAGGATCTCTCCGCCCTCCTAAGAAAACGCATTCGAGACGCGATCGCCTATCGCGAACGATTCGTTGGCGGCACCGACGCATACCGAATCGTTTTCAGCGAGGCGGATTTCCTCCCGGGCTTGATCGTGGACCGCTACAACGACCTGCTCTCGCTGCAAGTGCTGACCCAGGCCATGGACACAGAAGTTGCTCGGCAGGCCATCCTCGCCGAACTATCCGAGCGCTTGGCGCCGCAGGCGATCGCTGAGCGCGTTGATCCGAGGGTGCGGGAATTGGAGCAACTGCCCGCTCGACCATCCAGCCTGCTCAGCGGCGAGAAGCAGAGCACGGTGTTCACGATGAATGGGGTGAGCTTCCACCATGACGCTCTCGAGGGTCAGAAGACGGGGTCTTTTCTCGATCAGCGGGAAAACTATGCCGCAGCGGCCCAGTATGCTCGCGGCGAAGCTCTGGACGTTTTCTGCTATCACGGCGGATTCGCTTTGCACCTGGCGCAGCACTGTTCCAAGGTCACCGGAGTGGATAGCTCCCGCCCGGCGCTCGAAGTCGCGGACCAGAATGCTGAGTTGAATGGCCGCAATATTGAATGGATCGAAGCCAATGCCTTCGACCTGCTACGCGACTATGCTAGCGCCGGCCAGCAATATGACACCATCGTGCTCGACCCCCCAGCCTTCGCCAAGAGCAAAAGCAATCTGGATACCGCGCTTCGCGGATACAAGGAGCTCAACCTGCGAGCTCTGAGAATGCTGCGGCCCGGGGGGATTTTAGTGACTTGCTCATGCTCCTACCACGTCAGCCCAACCGACTTTCTCCAAGTCGTCACGCAAGCCGCTCACGATACCCATCGAACCGTTCGCCTGCTCGAGAGCCGGACTCAAGCCAAGGACCACCCGATCCTTCTAGCAGTGCCCGAAACGGCGTACTTAAAGTGCCTAATACTGTCCGTATCTTAATGAAAAATAGACAAATAAAAATATTGACAATAACACACTCAAGTTTTATGCTTCTTTCACGCTAATTAGACATCCAAAGAAGTGCAGGAGCCATAAAACCACCAAGATTCTTTGAGGAGGAAAATGACCATGACAGTGTTAACCCGTTGGGAGCCGTTCCGTGAATTCACCACCTTACAAGACCGTATGAACCGGTTGTTCCGTGATTCTTTTGGCCCAGAAGGTCAGGATCAATCGCTGGCCACAAGCGCGTTCGTTCCGCCCGTTGATGTGTATGAAGACGAGCACAACGTCAGCCTCAAGCTTGAGGTTCCGGGGATCGACGAGAAGGACATCGATGTCCGCATTGAGAACAACACCCTGACCGTGCACGGCGAGCGCAAGTTCGAAAAGGAAGAGAAAGAAGAGAACTTCCGCCGCGTGGAGCGGCAGTATGGCAGCTTTACCCGCACCTTCACTCTACCTACGACCGTGGACCCGGAAAAGGTCACCGCCACCTATGACAAGGGCGTTCTGAAGATCAGCTTGGCGAAAAAGGCGGAAGCCAAGCCCAAGCAGATCAAAGTCAACGTGGGCAGCGAGAAGCAGCCGGTAAGCAGCGAGAAGACTCTGGAAGGCAAGGCCTCCGGCAAAGCCGCCTAAGTGAGCCTTTATGTGGAGACGGGTCTTTGACCCGTCCGCGCAAAACTCGACAGTTCGGACGGGAGACGGGTGACCGCCTCCCGTTTTTTATTTAATGTTTTCATTGTGACCGCGCAAAGAATTGCTGCATCTGAAAAGCAATAAATACATAGACCCTTCGCGTCCTGCAGGGTGACAATCTAAATAGAGGAAAGTTATGGCGATCCGTTGGGATAAATTCACAGTCAAGGCGCAGGAAGCAATCCAGCGCGCCGGCAGTCTGGCGTCCGAGCACGGCAATCCTGAAATCATGCCGGTGCATGTTCTGGCCGCACTGGTCGAGGACAAGGAAGGCATCGTCCCGCCGGTGTTGGAGAAAATCGGAATCGGTCCGCAGGCCGTTTTGCATGACGCGTATCAAGTCATCGAGAGCTTGCCCAAAGTCTCTGGCAGCGCGGCTCAGGCAACAATTTCCAACTCCGCGAATCAACTGCTGGAACTGGCCTTCAACGAAGCTGCCACTTTCAAAGATGAATACGTTTCCACCGAGCATCTTCTGCTGGCGGCAACCGAGTTGAAGCGCGATGCTGCGCGCGAAATTCTGGCGCGGCACGGCGCCACTCACGACGCGATTTTGAAGGCGCTCACTTCAGTCCGCGGCAACCAAAAAGTCACCGACCAGAATCCCGAAGACAAGTACCAATCGCTCGCGCGCTATACCCGCGACCTGACCGAGCAGGCACGGCGCGGCAAGCTTGATCCCGTCATCGGGCGGGATGAAGAGATCCGGCGCGTCATGCAGGTACTTTCACGGCGCACCAAGAATAATCCGGTGCTGATCGGAGAGCCGGGCGTTGGCAAAACTGCAATTGTGGAAGGCTTGGCCGAGCGCATTGTCTCGGGCGACGTGCCTGAAGGGCTGAAGAATAAGCGTGTGGTCTCTCTCGATCTCGGCGCGATGCTGGCGGGAGCAAAATACCGCGGCGAATTTGAAGATCGTCTCAAGGCTGTGTTGAAAGAGATTGAAGAATCTTCGGGACAAATCATTCTGTTCATCGATGAGCTGCACACGCTGATTGGCGCCGGCGCGGCTGAGGGTGCGATGGACGCTTCCAACATGCTGAAGCCTGCGCTCGCGCGCGGCGAACTGCGCGCGATTGGCGCGACCACGCTGAACGAGTATCGCAAACACATTGAGAAAGACCCGGCCCTGGAACGCCGCTTCCAGCCCGTTTTCGTCGGCGAACCCAATGTGGAGGACACCATCGCCATCCTGCGCGGGCTGAAAGAGCGTTATGAAGTGCATCATGGCGTGCGCATCAAGGATTCGGCGATTGTGGCGGCCGCAACCTTGTCGCATCGCTATATCACCGACCGCTTCCTGCCTGACAAAGCCATCGATCTTATCGATGAAGCCGCAGCTTCGCTGCGCATTCAGATCGACTCCCTTCCAACGGAAATCGACGAGCTTGAGCGCAGAGCCAGGCAACTCGAAATCGAGCGCCAGGCATTGAAGAAAGAAAGCGATCCCAACTCGAAAGAGCGGCTGGCGCTAATCGAGCGAGAGCTGGCGGAGATTCGCGAGAAAGCTAATACACGGAAAGCGACGTGGAAACAGGAAAAAGAACTGATCGCGCGAACCCGCGCTCTCAAAGAAAAGCTTGAGCAGTTGAAGATTGAAGAACAAGCTGAAGAACGCAAGGGAAACCTGCAGCGTGTGGCCGAAATCCGTTATGGCCTGATACGCCAGACTGAGGAAGAACTCAACAAGCTTACCGCGCAGATGGAGACTAAGGGCGCGGCACGGATGCTGAAAGAAGAAGTCGACGAGGAAGACATTGCGAAAATCGTCTCCAAGTGGACGGGCATTCCGGTGTCGAAAATGCTCGAGGGCGAAGTCAAGAAACTGATCACCATGGAAGAACGTCTGCGGCAGCGCGTAGTTGGCCAGGACGAGGCGCTCGAACGGGTTGCCAATGCCATTCGCCGCTCCCGCGCAGGTTTGAGCGATCCCAAGCGTCCTATTGGTTCATTCATTTTTCTTGGACCCACCGGCGTAGGCAAAACGGAACTGGCGCGCGCGTTAGCCGAATTTCTCTTCGACGACGAACACGCCATGATCAGAATCGATATGTCGGAGTACATGGAGAAGCACGCAGTATCGCGGTTGATCGGCGCGCCTCCGGGATACGTCGGCTACGAGGAAGGCGGACAGCTTACTGAGCAGGTGCGGCGTCGTCCCTACGCGGTAATTCTGTTCGATGAAATCGAAAAGGCGCATCCCGACGTATTTAATGTGCTGTTGCAAATCATGGACGATGGCCGACTGACCGACGGCAAAGGCCGCACCGTCGATTTCCGTAACACCGTGATCATTATGACCTCGAACCTGGGGTCATCTTTCCTGCAGGCGGAAGGCCTGCGCTCGGAGAAGGAGTTCGAGGAGGCGTCGAAGCAGGTGATGCTCGCTTTGCACGCGCATTTCAAGCCGGAGTTCCTCAATCGCGTAGACGACATCATCATCTTCCGGCCGCTCGGAAAGGAACAGTTGGTCAAGATCATCGAGCTGCGCCTCGAAGATGTACGGCGGCAGTTGGCCGAGCGCAAGATTTCGCTTGAGCTGACTGATGCAGCAAAAGAGCTGCTCTTCGCCGAAGGCTACGATCCGAATTTCGGAGCGCGGCCGCTCAAGCGCGCAATTCAGAAATTGATTCAGGACCCGTTGGCGCTAAAAATTCTGGACGGCGAGGTGCTGCAGGGTGATCACATCATCGTCGATGCCGACACGCGAACCGGCAAGATGAAGTTCGAAGTCAGCCAGCGCGTAGGCGAGAAACAACCGGTTAAAGCAAAGAGATAAAGTCAGCCACGGATTGCACGGATCGACGCCGAGATGACAAAAGATGCGTAAATCCGTGTAATCCGTGGCTAGTTTTCTGCGAAGGCTTCTTTGGTCGGTTCTTGAAACAAATACCAGACGATTGCCACCCGAATAACGATCCCCAACCCTGACCATAGCAGCGACGGACGAAAATCCACTGCTGCAGCCGATACGCCAGGAATTAGCATGAAAGCTCCGACAAATGCCGCGACCAGGGCCGCCCGCCGCGCCCAGCTATTCAGCCGCAATAATCCCCATGCAATTAACGCTGCAATCCCTGCCACGAGCAAAAACATGTACGGACCGGCAAGCTCTAAGCCGTTCAGCAACGGAGCTCCCAGCGCCATGGAAGCCATCCCCGGCGCAGCCAGCATGAGAGCGCCAATCACGCCGAGATAAGCCGCCGCCAGAAAGAAGACCACTGCGATCACGGTTATCCCCGTGGGAACCGAATGTGAATTGACCTTCATGCGCATACAACGCGAAAGACGTATGACGTTCGGACCATCGTCAAAGATATTGAAGCACCATACTCTGCCGATGGCGTTAATAGCGTGCTGCAGGGCCAACCATGAAGCAAGATGTCGCTTGGTTCATTTCGATCATAGCTCTCCTGGGATGCGGAAGCCCGCAACCAGCAGTCCCGGCGGCCGGATTCATAAATCAGACACAGCATTCTACTGTTGATCTGCAGTCGATTTGGACACAAGCACAGCAAAGCGTAGCGCAGCAGATCGATCTCAATCCGCTGCAGGTTTCTGAGAACGTTTCTCCGAAAGTACTTCCCGGCGACCCGCGGGCGCTGAATGTGGAGCCTCACCAGCTTTTGGTGGCCGCTGTGCCCGACGTTTCATCGCAGCTTTTATTTGCTGCGACCGGCGAGCAGCGATCAAATCCAACCGGAATGATTGCCTGTCCGTCACCCTGCAATGTGCGCTACTCAACCGCGTACTCGTTCTACCAGCCGGAGCTTACCAAGTACGCGGCATCGTGGGAGTTCGATGGGAACAACTTCGATGTGATTCTGGAGTATGAGTTTGAGAATCACATCCTCAACGCGCTGGGCTATGACATGACCTGGAGGTGAGATTACTTCTTTTCCGCTTTTTTGCTGGCGCTTTCCGACTTCGACTTTTCCCCTGCCTTCGAAGATTTCTCTTCTTTTTTCGAAACAGATTCTTCTTTAGACCCGGACTCCTTCTTCGACGCGGCCTCGTCCTTTGACTTGGAATCTCCGTTAGAGGAAGACCCGGTTGCCGATGACTTTTTGGCGTAGTCGGTCACGTACCATCCTGAGCCTTTGAACTGCACCGCTGGCGCGGTAATTGTCTGCTCGACTCGGCCGCCACAGTCCGGGCACTTCTTCATGGGAGCATCGGAATATTTCACGATCCGCTCAAAGCGGTGATGGCACTTCTTGCACTCGTATTCGTAAAGTGGCATGGACTCCTGAAAACGCTCCTGACAATGCAGGCGAAACATGCTTGTCATCCCGAGCGAAGCGAGGGATCTGGGTTCTTGCTTGGACCGTTGGTATCGTCGTGCCCGGCAAAAACCGAGATCCCTCGCTCCGCTCGGGATGACGAGTAGACACCCAATAACTACCATTTCAATTCTAGGGTTCCATACAGTTCCCGTCAATTTACGAAGGGCCGCACTGAAGGGCTGGCGCCGTGAGACGGGAATGATAGACTCCGGTCGAAGGTGGCGTGAGAAATGAAGCCCGATCAACCTGCCGCTGTTGTCGACGCCAGCGGCCGCGCGCTCGAGCCCGGGCTCTATCTGGTGGCAACCCCGATCGGCAATCTCGAAGACATTACCCTTCGCGCCTTGCGCGTGTTAAAGCAAGCCGACCTGATCGCTTGCGAAGACACGCGCCAGACGCAAAAGTTGCTCAATCACTACGGCATCACCACCCGCACCACCAGTTATCACGAACATAATGAAATGACCCGCTCGGCCGAGCTTGTCCTCGAACTGGAACAGGGAGCGCGGATCGCTCTCGTCACCGACGCGGGCATGCCTGGAATTTCTGACCCCGGCTTCCGGCTGATTTCGCTGGCGATTCGGCATCACATCGCGGTAGTGCCGATTCCCGGCGCCTCGGCGTTTCTGTCTGCGCTGGTGGCCAGCGGCTTGCCCACCGATTCCTTTCGCTTCAGCGGATTCCTGCCCGCAAAGCGAGGCCAGAGACGGCAGGTGATCGAAAGCATTCGGGAATCGGCGCGGACGCAGGTGTTTTATGAGGCGCCGCATCGAATGATAGAAGCGCTTGAGGATATCGTCGAAATTCTGGGAGGGCAACGGCATGTGGTGATCGCCCGCGAAGTTACCAAATTGCACGAAGAATTCTTGCGTGGACACGCTGCCGAGATTCTACAAACCCTGAAAGGCCGTGGCGATATCAAGGGCGAGATCACGCTGCTCATCGGCAAGATGGAGGCTGCGGAGGAGAAAGCAGCACCCACCCGGATGAGCGTCCGCGAGCGGATAAACCAGCTGATCGCAGAGGAAAACCTAGACGAGAAAACTGCGCTGAAAAAAGTTGCTAAAGAACTGGGAATCTCGAAAAGCGAAGCCTACCGTGAGTTTCAGAGGAGTAAGTGACGGGCGAGACGCCGTCCTCCATTATTTTGGAGTCAGCTCCCGCTTCACCGCTTCGCTGACCTGCTTGCCATCCACTCGCAGTCCTGCCGCCCCGAATCGCGCCATGACATTCTTCATCACCGTTCCCATGTCTTTCATCGTGGGAGATCCCATCTCGGCGATCACGGCTTTTACTCCAGCCACAATTTCATCTTCCCCGGCGGCCTTAGGCATGTACCCTTCGATTAATTTAATCTCGGCAGCTTCTTTATCGGCCATTTCCTGACGGCCGCCCTTGGTAAATTGCTCGACGGAATCCTTGCGCTGCTTGATCAAAGTGCTCAGCACTTGTTGCGCTTCTTTGTCGTCAAGCGGGGCCATTTTGTCGATTTCGCGATTTTTGAGCGCAGTCTTCACCATCCGCAGAGTTGACAGCCGCTGCTCCTCGCGTGCTTTCATCGCCGCAGTAATATCTTTCTGGATCTGCTCTATCAGGCTCATTGTGGAATTATAGTGCCGGATTACAGTCCGGAGCGACGCAGGCAGACGCTGCGAGCTGCACCTCACAAAACTGTGGCGTCTGCTGGCGGCGGCGCTGGCGTGAGTTGGTGAGCCTCATCACAGCATCGCGCCGAGCTTCCGGGTAAACTACAAAATACTTCGTTCCAAGGATTTTTCCTATGCTGCGCAAAAATCGTCTCTTCACTCCCGGCCCGACCCCGCTCCTCCCCACCGCTCAAACCGCGATGGCGTCAGCCGCCATGCACCATCGCACCGCCGAGTTCCGTGCCCTGTTCACGCGCGTGCTCGCCGACATGAAGGATTTCATCGGCACCAAAAATGACGTCCTGGTGCTGGTTTCATCCGGTACGGGCGTGATGGAAGGCGCCGTCTCGAACCTGATCTCGCCGGGGGACAAGGTGCTCGTCCTCACTGCTGGGAAATTCGGTGAGCGCTGGCGCGATCTCGCCAAGGCTTTTGGATGCGCAGTCGAGATCGTCAGCGCACCCTACGGCGAAACCTTCGCGCTCGCGCATATCGAACAGAAGCTCACACCGGATATTCGCGCCGTCTACGTGCAGGCTACCGAAAGTTCGACAGGCGCGCGCCACGACATCAAAGGCATCGCGCGATTAGTGCGCAAAGCGGGCGATGACACGCTGCTAGTCGTAGACGCGATCACGGGCCTCGGCACCACTCACTTCGATGTGGATGGCTGGGGCATCGACGTCATCATCGGCGGATCACAGAAAGCGCTGATGATCCCGCCTGGTCTCGCCTATTGCGCCGTCAGCGAACGTGCCTGGAAGCGCATGGAAACGACCAAGTCTGCGCGCTATTATTTCGATTTTCGCCGTGAGCGCAAGGCCGCAGCCAAGGGCGAGTCAGCGTACACGCCCGCAACTTCACTATTCGCTGCCTTGGCCGCAGCATTCGATTTCATCCGCCAAATGGGCGATGGCAATCTCGCAAACGGTCGAAGTGCGCTGGTCGATAATGCAGAACTTGCGGCCGAGATGACACGAGCGGGTGCTCAGGCGCTCGGACTAAAACTATTCGCCCCTTCAGCCCCTGCTGCCGCGCTTACTGCAATTGAGTCTCCCGCAGGCATCGACTCGGGAACAATCATCAAACAATTTCGCGAAACATTTGCCGCAGTAGTGGCGAACGGTCAGGGCGAAATGAAAGGCCAACTCTTTCGTATAGCGCACCTGGGCTACTACGATTATCTGGATACAGTCGGAATACTGGCTGCGCTCGAGCATGTGATTGCCAGCGTGACCGGAAGAGCAGTCGAATACGGCCGGGCTGTTCGCGCGGCTCAGCAAGTGTATGCGAAATCGTCGAAAATGGCGGCAGCGGTGCGCGGTTAAGACTCAAGAATCCGCCACGGATTGCCACCGATAAGACGGATCAGGATTTACGTGGCAACTTTATTTGTGGAATCCGTGCGATCCGTGGCCGGCTTTAACAAACCATGAAAATTGTCATCGCAGAAAAAATATCCGCCTCGGCCGTTGACTTGCTGCGCGAGCCGCGCTGGACCGTAGTCACGCCCGATCAGATGGACGGCGGCCTTGCCGCGCAATTGCAGTCGGCAGACGCGCTGATTGTCCGCTCAGCGGTGCAGGTGAATGCCGAGTTACTGGCCAACGCCCGCAAGCTGCGCGTGATCGGCCGCGCTGGAGTAGGCGTCGATAACATCGATCTCGAGCCGGCGACGCGTCAGGGCATCGCCGTCATGAACACGCCCGGAGCCAATGCCGTGGCCGTCGCCGAACACACTCTGGCCATGATGCTGGCTTTGGCGCGCCATCTCTGCCGTGCCAATGATTTGATGCACGCTGGCAAGTGGGAGAAAAAATCTCTGCAAGGCACCGAACTGCGTGGCAAAACGTTGGGCATTGTTGGCTTGGGACGAGTGGGAATGGAAGTAGCCCGCCGGGCGCGAGCTTTTGGCATGGAAATTGTCGCTCACGATCCCTTCGTCTCGCTTTTGGTCGCCAAAGAGCAGGGCATCGCCATCGCCAAACTCGATGAAGTTTATGCAGCGTCAGATTATCTGACTCTGCATGTCGGCCTAACTCCGCAAACCACCGGCATGATCAATGCTGAGTCCTTAAAGAAGATGAAGCGCGGCGTGCGCCTGGTGAATTGTGCGCGTGGTGAACTGGTCGACGAAGCGGCGCTCGCCCACGCCCTCAAACAGGGTCACATAGCTGGCGCTGCGTTGGATGTATTCGTCGAAGAGCCACTGAAGAATTCCCCACTCACGGAACTGGACAACGTGATCCTAACGCCGCACATTGGCGGCTCAACTCATGAGGCGCAGGAGGCCGTGGGCTATCAGATCGCTCTCCAGGTTAAAGAGTATTTGAAGCACGGTGTGATCCAGAACGCGGTGAATGTTCCGTCCGTCTCGCACGACGAGTATGTCGAACTGCAACCTTACATCGTGCTGGCCGAGAGACTAGGTTCGTTCCTGGCCCAGGTCAGCGAAGGCGCACTCGAAGAAATTTCGCTCTCCTACAGCGGACACATCGCCGAATGGAAAACGGAATTAATTCGCAACGCCGCAATCAAAGGCATTCTGAATGAGGCTCTGGAGGAAAAGGCAAACCTGGTGAATGCCGCTGCCATCGCTGATTCGCGAGGGTTGCGCATTCACGAGGAACGCAAGCCCAAAGGTTCCACCGGAGGAGCGGGCAGCGTGCTTTCCATTGCAGTCAAAACTCAATCTGAAGAGCACATGGTCAAAGGCGCAGTATTGCACAAGAACGATCCGCGCCTGCTGCACGTGGATGGAATCGAAGTTGAAGCTCCGCTCGAACGCAATCTGATTTACCTGCGCAATCGTGATGTCCCGGGCGTGATTGGGAAAGTCGGCACGATACTCGGCAATCACAAAATCAACATCGCCGATTTTTCTCTAGGCCGCCGCCAGGGAAATGCGAAGCCGCGCGAAGCCATCGCCGTCGTACATGTGGACGGAGTCGTACCCGAGCCAGTATTGGCCGAGCTCAGGAAGGTTTCGGCGATCGAGCAAGCCAAGGCCATCCGTTTATTTTGAAAGAACAGCTTAGGTTGTGATTACACGGTTTAAAGCCTCGCTTTTATGAAAAAAGCAAAATCTCCTAATCGCAAGTCTGCGGTGATCGGCAAAATCGCTCCGAAAAATGTCGATGAATACCTCGCCGGAATCCCGGAAGCCGCTCGGAGCACGTTCAACGAGCTTCGCGCGACGATTCGCTCCGCTGTGCCGCCGGAGGCCACCGAGGTCATCAGCTATCGGATTCCTGCGTTCAAGCACAAAGGACTCCTGGTATGGTTCGCTGCATTCTCGAACCACTGCAGTCTGTTTCCGAGCGCTGCCGTTATTAGAGCGTTTAACAAGGAGCTTAAGGGGTTCTACACATCCAAAGGGACAGTCCACTTCCCAACCGACAAACCACTACCAGTTACCCTGATTAAGAAAATGGTGAAGGCGCGGATGGCGCAGACTGAAACAAAGAAACAGAGCTAACCGGTGGGACGCTAAGTCTGCGCGTGGCCCCCTTCATCGCGGTACAATAACGAATTGGGCGATGCCCGCTTTTCGTAGTGGAGGACGGACGTCCTCTTCCAGCTCATCAGTTTTACGAAGCTAACGGAATCCAGGGGGTTCATGTTCGAAGTCACAGTTGATGATTCCTTCGCCGCAGGACACTACCTGCGCAATTACAAGGGCAAGTGCGAAAATCCGCATGGCCATAATTACAAAGTGCGGGTCACGCTTGCCGGCAAAGAGTTGGACAAAGCCGGCCTGCTGCTCGATTTCAAGGATTTACGCGAAGTAATGAAGCGCGCCATCGAGCGGCTCGATCACCAGATGATCAACGATCTGGAGCCGTTTACGGTTGTGAATCCATCGGCGGAAAATCTGGCCAAATATTTTTACGATGAAACCAACGCCAAGCTCGGTGAAGTAACTGCCGGAAGGGTGCGGGTGAAGAACGTCACGGTATTCGAAACGGACACTACAACCGCGACATACAGCGAGTAAGCGGTGCAGCTTTAAAAACTGGCAACTGGGAACCGACAACAGGCAACTGTTTTCCATGCAGATAACCGAAATTTATAAATCGATCCAAGGTGAGTCAACGCATGCTGGCCTGCCTTGCGTGTTTGTTCGCCTGACCGGATGCAATCTGCGATGCTCGTGGTGCGACAGCGAATACACTTTCATCGGCGGGCATCGCATGACCGTAGAAGAAGTCGCCGAAGAAGTCGAGCAGTTGAGCCCCAGCGGACTGGTTGAGATCACCGGCGGCGAGCCTATGCTGCAAGAGCGGGAAGTCGTACCCCTGATGCAGCGGCTCCTCGACGACGGTTACACCGTATTGCTCGAAACCAGCGGAGAACGCCCGCTGCACAGGGTTCCCAAAGGCGTAGTCAAAATCGTCGATGTCAAGTGTCCAAATTCAGGTGAATATGACAGCTTCGACATGCAGAATCTCGAAGCGCTCGATTCCTCGGATGAAGTGAAATTTGTGCTCAGCGACCGCACCGACTATGAATTCGCCCGCGACTTCGTGGCTCGCCACCAGTTGGCAAGCCGGGTAACCGCGGTGTTGTTCTCCCCGGCTTTTAGCAAGGACGCGGGCGGTCCCCGCGACAGCTCGCAGTGTCTGCTGGATCCGCGCGAGCTTGCCGAATGGATGCTGGCCGATAACGTACCCGCTCGCCTGGGATTGCAGATCCACAAATTCATCTGGGATCCGGCGATGAAGAGCGTATGAATCTGCACCACAGAGTCACAGAGACACAGAGGCAGAAGAAGCAAAGAAAGTCGAGATTCTTAGGATATTCAAGTTTTCAAGTCTGTGCAGTTTTAGCTATTTCTTGATTTCTCTGTGCCTCTGTCGTGGTGGGTAGTTCGGAATGTTGAAAGAAACCAAATCGCGCGCCGTGGTCCTGCTTAGTGGCGGGATGGATTCCTGCGTCTGTGCGGCCTTGGCGGCGCGGGATTTCAACGCGGCGGCCGTGCACATCAGCTATGGTCAGCGCACCGAAGAGCGAGAGCGAACTGCGTTTCTAGGAATTTGCGACCGCCTTGGAATGCGCGATCGGCTAATCGTGCGGAACGAAGCCCTACGCGCCATTGGTGGTTCGGCCCTTACTGATCCCGACATCGCTGTTCCCGAAGCGCCTTTCGCCGGCCCAAATGGCCACGAAATCCCTGTCACCTATGTTCCCTTCCGCAACGCGCACTTCTTGTCCGTCGCGGTAAGTTGGGCGGAAGTTTTGGGCGCGGAAAAGATTTACATAGGCGCAGTCGAACAGGACAGCTCGGGTTATCCTGACTGCCGGCCCGCGTACTATCGTGCCTTCAATGAGGTTATAAAAACCGGAACCAAAGACGGCCGCATCGAAATCGTGACCCCGCTGATTGGCATGCGAAAGTCGGAAATTGTGACCCTTGGCCTTGAACTGGGCGCGCCATTCGATTTAACGTGGTCTTGTTACAGTCGGGAAGATCGCGCCTGCGGAGTGTGCGACAGTTGCGTGCTTAGGCTGCGTGCATTTCGACAAGCTGGCGCAGTTGATCCGATTCCTTATTACGAAACAGAGAGCGTCGGCAGACCGTCATAAAATAGAAAGACTGTAATCGGAAACTCAAGTTCGAGCCGGAGGAAAGCCAATGAAGCGATATTTCATCATGTTAGGGCTTTTAATGTTCACCGCGGGCCTGTGCGCGAGCCCAGCTTTAGCCCAGGATACAACCAGCGTCAAGGGTGTTGCCAAGGACGCTCAAGGCAAGCCCATTGCCGGCGCAACCGTGGAATGGGTAAGTAAAGAAACCGGACGGAAGTACGATCTGAAAACCAACAATAAGGGCGAATACTTTTCTTTGGGCGTTGCTCCCGGCCATTACAACGTCGCGCTCATCGGGACAGACAAGAAAGAGATTTTTCATGTCAACGGGTTCACCCTCACCGGTGACGAAGGCACGCTCGACTTCGATATGCAGAAGGAGGCGGCTAACGCGGCTAAGGGAGCTGGATTGACTCCCGAGCAGTTGAAGCAGCAGCAGGAGCAGCAAGCCAAGGTCGCCCAGGAAAACAACACCATCAAGGGATTGAATGAGAAGCTGGCAGCTGCCAAGACAGCCGCGGACGCCGGGGACTTCGATACTGCCATCGCCCAGGTTACGCAAGCCACGCAAATGGATCCCAATCGCGATTTGCTGTGGGCGAAGCTGGGAGACTACGAACTCAGTTCCACCGCCAAGCTGACCGATCCTGCCGAGAAAACCAAACGTTACGACTCCGCGGTTACCGATTATCAGAAAGCTGTCGATATCAGGCAGAAATCTTTGGACGCGGCGCCCACCCCAAAACCTGCCGATGCCACCAAAACGCTCGCCTCGTTATACAACAATAAAGGCAAAGCCGAGGCCCAGCTGGGCAAGACCGACGATGCGGTGAAATCTTACAACCAGGCGGCGCAGTTGGATCCCGCCGGCGCCGGCATGTACTACTTCAATCTGGGCGCGATTCTGACCAACGCGAATACAAAGAATGACGAGCAGATGCGCAAGGCCGCAGCGCAGGCCTTCGACAAAGCCATTGCAGCCGATCCCAATCGCGCAGACGCCTATTACTGGAAGGGCACAAACCTGATTGGAGCTGCTACGCTGCAAGGTGACAAAATGGTTGCTCCCCCAGGCACCGCGGAAGCGTTCCAGAAATATCTTGAGCTGCAACCCACCGGTCCACATGCGGAAGAAGCTAAGGCTATGTTGCAGGGCCTCGGCGCCACCGTGGAAACCAGTTACGGCAAGAAAAAGACGACTACAAAAAAGCAGCAATAGGCTGTAGAAACTAAGTCATTCAGAGCGCAGTTGCCTTCGCGAAGCGTCGGCAACTGCGCGGCTGGCCTAGCCAGTGCCGCTACAAGGGGGTTCCCTCGCTTGCAGCGCCCGTGTTACCAAGGTCTATGTCCGCGACGTTCTTTCTAGAAACCCTGCCAGCAATTTGGTTACAGTAAAACTCAGTCCCCCACAAAACCTATGGCAGCACCCGGCAATGCTCCGATTTCTGTCGTCATTGAGCCCTCGCACGGCTCCGGCACTATTGCTCCGCATGCGCTGTTGACTGCCATCCTGCGAGCAAACAGCCAGGTGAGCGACCTCATATTTTCGCCCGGACGCGTGCCGCAAGTAGAGATTCACGGCCAATTGATAGCTATCCAGGGCACGGGCATCCGAACCCTAACCGCCGATGATACCCGCCGCATTGCCTCCGAGTTGATTGGCGAAAACAAGCAGGCCATTGGACTCTTACGTGAGCAGGGTTTCTGCGACGTTTCCTACGGGCTTCCCAGTGTCGCTCGTTTTCGCGTCAACGTTTTCATTCAGCGCGGCAGTTGCGCGGTCGTTATGCGAGTCATCGCGACCGCTATTCCAGCTTTGTCATCTCTCGGCTTGCCGCCGCAGCTCAAAAAGGTGGCCCACCTTCGCGAGGGCATCGTCCTCGTAACCGGGCCGCGTGGCTCGGGTAAGTCATCAACACTCGCTGCGCTTCTAGACAGCATTAACCAGGAACAGGTCTGCCACATCATCACTATCGAAGATCCCATCGAGTTTTTGCACAATCACAAGCGGGCTACCGTGCATCAGCGCGAACTACACAGTGACACGCCCAGCGTTGCCTTGGCTCTGCGCGCGGCCTTGCGCCAGGCGCCGAACGTGATTCTGGTAGGCGAAACTCGCGACCGCGAGACCATCGAAATGGTTTTGGAAGCAGCCGAAAGCGGACATCTGGTTCTCACCAGTATGAACACCGTCAGCATCACCAAAACCGTGGAGCGTATTATCGGCACATTTCCGCAGCCAGAACAAAGTTCAATCCGCAGCCGCCTCGCCCGAACATTTCGCTACATCGTTTCCCAACGCCTGATTCCCCGCAAAGACGGGCCCGGACGCATCGCTATCGTCGAAATCCTCAATGCCCACCCGCGTGCTCAAGCGTGCATAGAGGTAAATGATTTTTATGCAGACAATCTGCTTCAAGCCATGAGAGACGGCGCCTCCGAAGGTATGCAGAATTTTGACAGCGAGCTGGAAAAACTGGTGCGTGCGCAGATCGTAGATCTCGACACCGCAATCATGTACGCAACCCATCCGCAAGAGCTTCGCCAGAACCTCATGTAGGCGCGAGCGTCTTCGCTCGTGCGGCGTCATAAATACACATTCACCTCGTGCAGAACTGATTGGGGGCATCCCGCACGGGCGATGACGCCCGCGCCCACACTGCGAATTCTAGCGTACGCGCAATGACGCGCCTGCATTCGAAATCCCACCTGTCGTATGATCCCTGCATGCCTTCAGTTCTCAGCTTCGAAGATGCGCGTCATTTGGTGGAGCAGCACGCTGCATTCGTGCGTCCCCGCGGCAAAGAGCTAGTCGCATTGCTCGACGCTCAGAACATGATTCTCGCCGAGCCTGTATTGGCCGACCGCAATTTTCCCCCATTTCCTCGAGCCACCCGCGATGGCTACGCAGTCCGCGCCGCCGATTTAGAAAAGATTCCAGCCAGCCTTGAAATAGTCGGTGAAATCCGCGCTGGAGCCGTCGCGGACGCGACGTTCAGACTCCAGCCCGGCCACGCGGCCGCCATCATGACCGGCGCGCCTGTGCCCGCAGGTGCCGACGCCGTTGTCATGGTGGAATACACTTCACGCGAAGGCGATCAAGTCACATTCACAAAGACAATTACAGCCGGAGAAAACATTGTTCCCATCGCAGCAGAGGCCAAGCGCGGTGACCATCTGCTTTTTCCCGGAGTGCGACTGGATCACGCCGCCATTGCGCTGGCAGCATCGATAGGAAGGTCGCGCCTGCTCGTATATTCGAAACCGCGCGTCGCCGTGCTTGCGACCGGGGACGAACTCGTCGACATCGATGTACCTCCCGGGCCCACCCAAATCCGCAATTCGAATACATACTCGATAGCGGCGCAGATCCAAGCTGCGGGCGGTGAGCCATTGTTGCTGCCTATCGCTCCCGACGAACCCGCACGGCTGCGCGAGTTGATCGCAGACGGCCTCGAAGCCAACTTAATGCTGCTCAGCGGCGGCGTCTCCATGGGCAAATATGATTTAGTGGAACAAGTGCTGGCAGACTTCAAAGCGGAATTTTTCTTCACCGGAGTCCAGATTCAACCAGGCCGTCCAGCCGTCTTCGGACGGATCCCGCGTGGCGCGGGCGCCCCCGCCCGCGAAAGCTGGAGCCACCAAGATCCCGCAGAGAGGCACAACGAGAGCCGCGTTGACCACGACACTTTGAAGGCGCGCGGCTTCAGCCGCGCCGACACGCCCCAAAAAGAATCGGCGGCTTCAACCCCCGAGGAATACAAATATTTCTTCGGCCTACCCGGAAACCCGGTCTCGACCATGGTCACGTTCGAACTCTTCGCCCGCCCAATGATCGAAGCTCTCGCCGGAATGACGCCGAGAAAACTAATCTTCCCGCACGCCAAATTGAAATCGGAGATCAAGACCAAGCCAGGACTCAAACGTTTCCTGCCCGCGATTCTCTCCGGCGAATTCGAGCAGGCGGAAGTGGAGTTAGTGCGCTGGCAGGGCTCAGGAGACATCGCAGCAACAGGAACAGCGAACTGCTACATCGTGATCCCGCCGGATCGGGAGCGGATTGCGCCCGGCGAATGGATCCCAATACTAATGAAATAAAAACGGAGGACGGGCGTCCCCGCCCGTCCAAGCAGGCGCAGACGCCCGATCATTAACGCTACTGCCCAGTACCGGTTTTATCGGTCGGCTTCTTCGGCGCCGCCGCAGGTGCAGCCTTCGGCTTCCAGAACTCCGGATCAGCCTTCACCCAGTCGTCCGAAACATAACTCATCTTCGGATTGAACATAAACAGATTCGACTCGCTCGATTCGATTGCAACCGCCGCGAGCTCATCCAGTTTCTTCATTCCCTCTTCGCCCATGGCAGAAGCGAAATCTTTCTCTTGCATCATGTTTTTATCAATCTCGTCGGCAGACTTCCGTGGGGTGATGAAAGCGTAAGTTCCTTCGGGCACGCCATACACAGCTTCGTAGCAAGCCCAATGGTTATCCGGCATTTTCTGCTCGGCTGCTAGGACCATCTTGAGCGCATCATCCCAGTCCTTGTGATGCCCTGGCTTGACACGGTAGAGCGAAATTTCAAAGTAACGCATGTGCGCGATATCCGAATGCGGCCGCAGGCTGTACTCTTCGCGATACGCCCAAGCTCCCATATCTACCGAATCAAGCAAGTCGCCGTCAACTACGCCGGCGTGATCCAGTGCGCCCGAAAGCGCGGCGTTCTTATTCACCGTGTTTGCGTCCTTTTCCCATGCTGCGAAGGAATCGTAACCTGTAAAGAACAGCACCCGCGGCTTGCCGGAAAGCGAATTCATCGCCAGATAGTGTGTCGGATACTTGATCCGCGCAAACGCCTGCACGAACGCGCTCTCAGCTTTGTCGTGCATCGCTCCGCCTTTACCCGGTTTCACAAACTCGCGCGTGACCGTCAGCACTTTCGGAGGCCCCATTGTTTGCTCCTGCGCTGCTGCCATGCCAAAGCTCCCGACTACAAGACAACCCAAGCACAACACGCCACTGATTCTTCTCATGAACAGTCTCCTCTGTCGCAAAATGGAAAGTCTTGATTTAAGGAAAACTCAGGCGTTGTAGTAGATCGATTTCCCGAGTCAGCCGGAGACTAGTCCCATCGCGTATCGAAGTCAAGCGTTCGAGGCAGAGGGTACTGTCTCGGTTTACTCTCCGCCGGGTTTTCTCCGCGCACTCTGCGGCTGTTCTTTGCGGTCTCCGCGTTTAAAGGTGTTGATGAGGCTAGGTCAAAGATAGAGTCTTAAATCGCGAAGGGCGCTGAGAAGGAATCGCAGAGTACGCGGAGATAAAAAAGCGCCTGTCGAATCATCCGGCCTAGATTTCCCTCGTAGTGTTAGCATTGCTGGCATTAATTGCGTCTTGGAGGGTCACTTATGGTCGAGCCAGCGCGCCAGCGCTTGATCTTTGCTTTTGCAGGATGCATCTTTTTCGTCTGCAATCTCCTCGTTGCCAATATGACTGGGCAGACGACCTCGCCTGTAGTGGCGGGCGATTACGCGGGAGTGCTGGGACCGCTGCACCTCGTGCTCCATCTACAGCGAGATGCAGCGGGCAAACTGAGTGGTTCCTTAGACAGCCCTGATCAAGGAGCGCGTGGGATTCCATGCAGTGATTTCGTTCTCTCAGGAGCGCAGTTCAGTTTTAATGTCCCTGCCGTGCACGGCGCTTACAGCGGAACCGTGAGCGCTGACGGCAAAACGATTACGGGAACCTGGGACCAGGGAATGCCCATGCCTCTGGTGCTGACTCAAACCACAACTGAGCCTGCGTTTGAAGCTGCGGAGAAGCCATCGCCAGTCGACGGTGATTGGACGGGCGCACTCGACACTCCCAACGGGCAGCTGCCCACGGTAATTCACGTGAAAAGTGATCGGTCGGGGAAGGAGTATGTTGCGTTCGATAGCCCGTCGCAGAACGCGGTTGGCTTGACAGGCGACAACGCGACGCTGAAGGGCGATCAATTCTCTTTCGACTTGACCATGGTGCACGGGCACTACGAAGGCAAACTGAGTGCGGATGGTAAGACCATCACGGGGATATGGACTCAAGGGAAGGCCTTGCCCTTGAACTTTACTCGCACTGAGCCCTTTGTCGCGGCGGAGAAACCGTCACCGGCTGACGGCGACTGGGCAGGGGTACTCCAGACCAAAGATGGCGAGCTTCATGTCGCCATCCATGTGAAAAGTGATAAAGCTGGCAAGGAATACGTGAACCTGGACAGTCCGGACCAGGACGCGAAGGGTCTTGAAGGCACAGATGCCGTGCTCAGCACCCGAAGCTTTTCATTCAAGATGCCGCAGTTGCACGGCGAGTATACGGGCACGTTGACTGAGGATGGAAGCGCCATCGCAGGCACGTGGACGCAGCAAGGCAGTTCGATGCCTTTGCGATTCAACAAGGCCACAAGCGATCGTTCTGCCCCGACTGCGCCAACTACCACGCCCGCGACGCCGCTTAAGCTAACTGAGCTAAAAGCAAAGCTGGATACTGAGTTGAAGCCGATGGTCGAAAATCCTGCACTTGCGGGTGCGAGCGGCATCGGGGTTGCGATCGGCGTGTTTGAACACGGCGAGCAGCGGGTGCTGACCTACGGCGTGGCCAAAGAAGATTCGCTGTTCGAAATAGGATCAATCACCAAGACATTTACCGGACTGGTCTTGTCAGAAATGGTGGTAGAAAAAAAGGTTTCTTTAGATACTCCAGTCCGGGAGTTGCTGCCTCCGGGAACTGTGGCCAAGCCGGCAGGGCCGGAGATCACTTTGCTGAGCTTGGCTACGCACCACTCAGGAATGGCACGCATGCCGGACAATTTTCATCCGGCAGATCCGGCAAATCCCTATGCGGACTACACAGAAAAGGATCTTTACCAGTACATCGCGAAAACCGGGCTGGCGCTTAAGCCGGATGCCAAGTTTCAATACAGCAATGTCGGCATGGGGCTGCTGGGAGACGCACTAGCGCACAAGGCGGGGGAGACCTATAGCGACCTGCTGAAACAGGATGTATTTGAACCGCTGCATATGCAGCATACCTTCATTGTGCTGCCCGCTACGGAGCAAAGTAACTTTCTGCCGGCACATAATGGCATGGACAAGCCTGTTCATGCGTGGGATTTGGATGCGATGGCCCCGGCAGGTGGGATCCGATCGGATGTGCGCGACATGCTGAAGTACATGGCGGCGCAGTTGCATCCACCGGCGGGAACCGTGGCGCAAGCAGTTGAGCTGCAGCATGAGTTGCGTGCTGATATGAATGGCGCGAAAATCGCTATCAATTGGATGTTCGATCCGCGCGACGCCAATTACGACCATGGCGGGGCGACAGCAGGATTCACCTCCTACGCTTTCTTCAATGCAAAGAACGACGTAGCTGGCGTGGTACTGGTGAACCGAGCGAGTGGACTGGCCGAGAGCTTAGGTGTGCAGATTGCCGAACTGCTGGAGGGTTTACCGGCGCATCCCATTCGGCGTTAAGCGTACATAGATTCCGGCGGGCGAAACCGCCTTCAATAAAAAAGCCGCCCAGAAAATCGGGCGGCATTGCATTTGTTTACGATCCTCTTACTGGGTCAGCACGAACCCGTGTAACACACCGCCTGAATCAATGTAGTATCCGGTGATTGCATCCGCTGCGTTGTTGCTGCTGGGGATGGTGCCTTGGCCGCTGGCCGTGCCTGCGCCCGAAACATTGAACTTCATGATGCTGCCGCTGGCGAGGCGCAGGAATCCGTGATTCAGACCGCTGGAGTCAATGTATTGTCCCGTCGTGTCTCCCGCCGTGTTGATATTCTCCGGCTCAGTGCCCTGGTCGGGGCCTTTGCCCGCGCCTGAAACATCGAACTTAGTGATGGTGCCGTTCGAAGCACGCACGTAGCCGTGAAATACTGTGCTCGAATCGATGTATGGTCCCGTAATCGTTCCTGTTGTGTTGATTCCTGAGACGTCGACGCCTTGGCCGGCGCCCGTGCCCGCGCCTGGAACGTTAAATTTGGTGATGGCACCCTTGGGCGAGCGCACAAAACTGTGAAACACACTTTTCGCATCTTCATACGTTCCCGGGATCGTGCCCGCATGGTTAATGCCATCGACGCCCGCCGTGAAGGTGCCTTGGTCTTTGCCTGTGCCCGCACCCTTCGCGCTGAACTCAGTAATGGTGCCATCGCTGGCCCGCACAAAGCCGTGAAACACTGTGTTGTCGTCAATGTACACCCCCGCGATCGTCGTCCCCGATGGGTCGATGTTCACGGCTTCGGTGCCTTGGCCTGCCCCAGTGCCCGCATGCGGAGCATCGATCGGCGTGATAGTGCCATCAGCAGCGCGCAGGTAGCCGTGAGCCACGCTGCTCGAATCAATGTAATAGCCTGCGATGTCTCCAGCAGTGTTCAGAGATTCAGCGATAGTACCCTGGCCGGCGGACGTACCCGCGTCGGGAGCCTCAAACGTGGTGAAAGTGCCATGCGCAGACCGCAGGAAGCCGTGAAATACACTGCTCGAATCGGCGTAGTATCCCGCGATTGCGCCTGCAGAGTTGATGGCCAACCCTTCCGTGCCCTGGCCAGCCCCCGTGCCCGCGCCGGGAGCGTTGAACTTGGTGATCTTTATCTTTGGTGCTTGCGCTTGCTGCGCGGACGAAGCCAAGCAAATGCACAGCAGCAAAGTCAGAAAACCGATGCGTTTCATTCGAATATCCTCCAGGAATAGTGTCGAAATGTTGTTGAACCGATTCGAGAGGAAATACTAAGCTCGCCTGAGGGGTGCTGCGTCCCAATAGGAACTGCTCTTCGGGAGACGAGCCAAGACTCTACTAAAAACGCGCAAAATTCTACCCCGCTTTTACTCGAATGTCCATAACCTACGCGGTTTTGCTGATCCTAAACGGCTTATAAATGACTCACGGGGAAGGACTCTTTGCAGCAAAAGCGAACGCCTCGCTCAAGGCGGATACAAATTCTTTGGCTGACTGCGGCCGCGCAGCGGTTTTCGGGTTGAGAGCCCGCTCAAAGAACTGCTGCCATTCCCCAGGCGCATCGGGCAAAACGGTAGAAAGCGGAGTAAAGCGGCCGTAGACGATCGAATGGTGCATCTGGCCCAAAGAGGTCGCAGGAAAAGGATGAGCCCCGGTTAGCATTTCGTAAGTGATCACCGCCAGTGCCCAGAGATCCCAGGCAGCAGATGCGGCTTCACCGTTGAGCTGATCCGGCGACATATACTGCGGCGTGCCCATCAGAACACCGGGCACAGTGTCCACCGTAGCCGCAGCGGCGTCGCTCGGAGAACTCAGAAACTTCGCCAGACCGAAATCCAAAATCTTGCTAACTTCTCCTCCGCCGCTTTGGGCGAGGAAAATGTTTTCCGGCTTCAGATCACGATGGATCAAGCCATTCTGGTGCGCCGCTTCAAGTCCCGCGCACACTCCTCCGAGAATCTGCAAGATTTGTTGGGGAGCAAACTTCTTTTGCTGCTCGAATCTTTGCCGTAACGTCACGCCTTGCAGTAATTCCATCACGAGAAACACGCGTGTGTCTGCATCCACGCCGAAGTCGTGCACGGTAACCAGGTTTGGATGTGAGAACGACGCTGCCGCCTTGGCTTCGCGCCGGAAGCGTTCCGCTGCGTCAGTGCTAGTGACAAGATCTTCGCGTATCAGCTTGACCGCAACGGCGCGTTCCAACGATACATCCGTGGCCTTGTAGACGGTGCCCATTCCGCCGCGGCCCAGCCTTCGCTCCAACCGGTAGCGCGAGGCCAGCAGCCGCTTAAAAGGCATTCGCGTGAGTTGTGCATTTTCATTGGGGCAACTGCCCATGCCGCTCTCGTAGCACAAACCGCAACGAGGACACTCTTCAAATCCGCCAAGCGCAGTGGTTCCCGGACGCTCCAACAGCAAAGCCAGCGCGCTGCCAATTCCAGAGAGTAATTCCTGATCTTCGCTGCTGTAAGGCTCCTCTGATTTCTTCGGGCCCAAAACCATAAGCGCTTCGCGGCCGTGCGGAGCAGTCGCAATTGGTACCATCAGATCAATGTGCGCCTCTCGCAGGAAGTTTGTATCTTCTGAGGGAAGCTGCTGCTTGAGCCATCCGCTTTCCGCCAGCGATATCTGCAACGGCTTGGCAAAAAGGCGAAACGCAGACATGAGCTTGCTCTCGGCGGTCAACCCGCGAGGATAGACGTCAGGCGGCGCCGAAGCGATACAACGATAGAGTGGCTCTGTAGCCTCGCGCATCAGGATTGCGACAAACTCCGGGTGCAGCGCCTGCTCCACTCGAACCACCGCTTTCGGCGCAACCTCCGCGAGATTCGAAGAAGCCCGAATCTCATCCACCGTCTGACGCAGCAGGTGCTGCGCATTGTAGTGCTCGCGATAAAAGTGGCGATCCAGTACTTCCATCCATTGCGATTGTTTCTTGTGAGCCACGATTCCAACCACGCCCATGAGCGCATAAGCCCATCCATGCGCGGAGACCAAAGCTCCGAAAGGTTGGTCTTTGTGGACGACCAAATCAAAGATGAGGATTCCCGCCAAGATCGGCAGCGGAATGAGCAGAACGCCGCGCGCCACAGCATATTGCAGGCTTTGCCGGACGATAAAACTTACTTGGAACAGTCGCTGCTTAAGAACTGCGTACGCCACACAAATGGTGAAAGGAACCTGCAAAAGCCCAAACACAAGCGGTGAGATAGCAAACGTAGAAAGCCAGTCTGTCCTGTGAAACAAAAACAGCAAGAAGAATACAAAAAAATACACGAGGAACAGCAGCAAACCAAAGACCACTAGCCGAATCCGGCGCCTTTCATTCACCTCCCGGAGCCTGAAGTAATTCACTGCCAGGATCACCACCGACGCAAAGAAAACAACCATGAAATCAATGAAGATTACGGCACCCAGCCAGTCCGGGAAGGCGCCGGCAGCACGCTCCGGGGCAAATAGCAGCGTGTAATCGATAATGGTTGTGAACACCAGCCAAGGCCCCGCGAGCACTCCTAGCAATATCCAAGCCCATCGGCGATGCAACCAAGGCTTGGGGAATGTAAGCGAAAACAGCAACATGGGGGCGACTGGCAAGCCATTGGCACCGAGCATCACCACGGGGAAGACGAGCCACTGGATGGCAAGTGGCAGGTTTCTCCACATCACCGCCGCACTCGGGGACAAAAAATAAGAATTGCCGGTACCCAGGCCGCACAGGAATATACCGGCGGCAACGGCGGTAAGGTCGCGCGGCTTTTTGAAAAGAACTAACAGCCCCACCAGCAACTGAATCAGGCTGACCGCGAGTTCGATCCACCAGCCCAATCCCTGCGAGGTGAAATCTTGGATCAGCGTTCGATTGAGAGTCAACAGCAAACGAACTTCATGGTTTCCGCGCAACACAACAAGCGAAACCGGATGGTCGAACACCGTGCTGCTAAACGCGCCGCCGAGCTCAACCATATTGTGTACAACTCGGCCATCGAGACTGACGATTCTGTCACCCGGCTTCACTCCGGCTGCGTCGGCCGGGCTGCCCGGCGTCACACTCGCGACGCGGTGCTCACGAAAGCTGGGAGTGATCCCAGTAGCCTCAGGAAGCTTGAAAGGTAAATAGAGAAAACCCACCACAAAGCAGGCGATGAAAGATGCTGCAATCAGCCAAATCCACCACGGGATGCGGGCAGGGGACATGCTCTCTTACCTGTGCCATTGAACATGCCATTATAGGCGCGACATCTGGGGAAAAAAATCGGCACAAACGTGTGAGCTGGGATTTACGTTCCAGAGGAGTCTTCACCGGCAATTACGCTTTTCTTTTGAAAACTTCCACGATGTATTGGGAGCGCGGCCGGTAAGTTTTCGCTTCATCACCCCAATGGTATTCGGTGTAGTCAGGCCGAAGGATATCCGCAACACCGACCAGTTCGTACTGGGTATTCACATAGGAGTTGGCCCAGGAAAAGAAGGCACGTAACCCGGGAGAATTGGGTGTGGCCAACCACGAAGGGGCAACACGCACCCGCACCAGAAATTCGGCGTGCCTCGACTGCATCTCTTCAATCATCTGCTTCTGCATTTCTAAAGCGTACTTCTGTTGCTCCATCAGACCGTAGGTATAAATGTAGCCGGTCACCGAGTGCCGTTTCGTATAAAAGAAGATTTCCGGTTCTGATCCCAGCACCGCTATGCGCGCGTCTTTGGGAGCATGGCTGTCGATGTAATTCGCCACCTGCACCGCCTCCGGAAAAGGATTTTCAAAGTACACGCTTCGGCACGCGGCCAGCGGATTCATTTTGAAGAAGAAAAGTTTTTGGTTATCGATGGAATTGGCACAAGCAATTAAAAACAGGAGAACAGGGATCGCAGTCACGAGCAAGCCACGTCCAGCGCGCGTCAAATGCCGGGTTGCAGAACTCACCGCGATACCGGCCAGCAGCGCGATCGCGGGCAGCATCTGGATGAAATAGTGTTCGCGGAAGTACAATCCCGGGCACACAGCCAGGAAAGAAAAGAGCAGAAAGCTACCGACAAAAAAAGCCCGAGGACGATTCTCCCGCTGCCATAGAAATGCAGTGACACCCACGCCTGCAATGATCCAAATAAAGAGAGCGGGGCGCACCACCCCGGGAAAAATCCTCATGAAAATTTGATACCCAAGAGAAGCACCGATTTCTGCAGCGTATTGCTGCGCGTAATCAACGGTCCAAAACCAAAAGCTCTTGGATACGCCAGCCCCAGCCAGAATCAGACAAGTGAAAGCAAAAGGCAGTATCACGCCGAGCGCAAAAACGCCAACTCGAGTCGCCAGCCTTCGCCAGTCAAGCGGACGCTTCCACTCACTCTTGATGAGAAACAAGAAACCAAAAGCAGCGAACGCCAGTCCGGACTGCTTCATGAGATAGCCCAGCCCGAACAACAACCCGCTGGCAAAAAAAAGCCAACTCCGCTCGGTCTCAAGCGCCTTCAGCAAAAGCAGTATCCCTGCGAGCGCCGCCAGCACGACGAAGTTCGTAGCGTGGCCCGCAAAACCCAGCACTGAACTGCTGGTAGAAAGCAAAGCGTAAGAAGCAGCCGCGACCAGGCCAGCCAATCTGCCTGACAGCCGCACCGCCAGGAGGTAGACCATGATGGTTGTAGCCGCATTGACGAGAATCAAGCCAAGATGAATTCCCGCCGGAGTCTCCCCGAACACCGCCATAATCAAAGCATACGCAGCAAACGTCCCAGGAAGCTTCATGGTGTAAGCAAGCTTGTAAGGCGCTATGCCCTGCAGCATGAGCTGTCCAGCATAGGCGTACTCGCCCTCATCGCGCTCCAAAGGCATATCGCGCAAGCGATATCGGATCGCTGCGAAGAAAATAACTATTAAAAGAAGTAACCCGTAATACCAATATGCTCGGAGGGAAAACCCCGCAGTCGTTCGCCGGCGAACCGACTTGTCTGTCTCTTGCTTAAGCATGATCAGCCATTTGCCACACTACTACAAAAGCAGTTGATGGCGGTTGTTTCAGTAAGCATGTTTAGCACTTGCCGACTTCCTATTCAACTGGCCATACTGCCGTCATGGATGAGACATTGCTCGGCGTGATCCTGGTAGTTGCAGCCGCTGTTTCCATTGCTGTCGCTGCTTGGCTACTCTCCTGGCACCGAGAACGCAACCTCGTCCAGCAAACCGAACAATGGCTCCCAGTTGAAGCGAAGATTGAATCGGGTGGTCTTGAAGGGACGCATGACAGTGGCAAGACTTTCTTGCCGACGTTTGCATTCTCTTATCAGGTTTCGGGAGAGTACTATTCAGGGCGTTTTTCACTTATGCCGAAACCTTTTCCCAGCAAGGCAACTATCGAGTTATTAATCGGCCAAATGATTGGACGTAAACTTCTACTCCGCTATCATCCCGACCACCCCGAAGTCTGGTTCATCACGGATGAATTCATCGAGGGCCTTAAGGTTGAACAGAAGATCGGCGCCCACGTGCTCCACTCTTACTATCCAAACAGCTAGCCGGCCGAATGCTGCGTCGGAAACAGACTTGAATTGCCGGACCACGCGCGAAAATCCAATCAGGCGTTTTAAGCCAACTGTCTGTCAGCTCAGCCTGCCCTCCAGTCGTCACAGGTTCTTGTAAGATAGTTCATTAGCAATGCCTAAAAAGCTCTCCCACTACGATCATTCCGGCAAAGCGAGAATGGTCGACGTCTCCGCCAAATCCCCCACCAAGCGTGAAGCCGAAGCCCGCGCCTTCGTCGTGCTGAAGCCCAAGGTCATAAAAGCGCTGCCGAAAAATCCCAAAGGCGATCCGCTCGAAGTAGCCCGGCTGGCGGGCATTATGGCCGCCAAGCGAACTGCCGATCTTATTCCCATGTGCCATCCCCTGCCGCTTTCGCACGTTGATGTGCAAATGCGGCTGTGCGAGAATGGCGTCGCGATCGCCTCGAAAGTTTCGACCACGGCGCAGACCGGCGTGGAGATGGAAGCCCTCATGGCCGCCACCATAGCCGCCCTGACGGTATACGATATGGTTAAGGCGCTCGACAAGGGAATCGAGATTCGCGAAATTATGCTGGAGCGGAAATCCGGCGGCAAAAGCGGCGACTACCGCCGCAGCCGAAAAAAGACGTAATGGCGAACAACGTAAGACTCCTGCTGGTGGATGACAACCCGATGGTGCTCGGCCTGCTTCGCGGCGCCCTGACTCCGCTCGCCCAGGTGACCACCGCAAGCGATGCCGCCGACGCGCTGCTGAAAGCCGTCGACGATCCGCCCGATCTGCTGGTCTGCGACTATCGCATGCCCGGCATGGACGGCCGCCAGCTAATCGAAAAACTTCGCAGCCGCCCGCGCACCGCCGAGGCCGCCGTAATCCTGGTAGCCACCAAAAGCGACATCAGCGAAAAACTCAGCACCGCCGATCTCCCCGTCGACGATTTCGTCGAAAAACCATTCTTCCTTCGCGAAGCCACGCAACGCATCAAGCGCGTAATCGACAAAATCGCGCTGGAGAAAATGGCCAAGACCGTTCCCTCGGACGGCGTGCTGCGCGGCAGCCTGCTGCAGATGAATGTAATCGACCTGGTGCAGTCTCTGGAAATGGGCCGCAAGAGCTGCTCGCTCACACTGACTAACAAAGATGACAAATGCCAGCTCTTCTTCAGCGAAGGCCAGGTAACCCACGCGACCTACGGTTCGCTGGTCGGAGATCCGGCCGTGTTCAAAGTTTTGCGCTGGACCGATGGAAATTTCGAAGTAAATTTCGAAGGCAAGAGCAATCAGCAGACCACGAACCTTAACACTCAAGGCCTGCTTATGGAAGGCTTGCGCCAACTCGACGAAGCCCAGCGCGACGGCGGCAAAGCACCACAGGAGGAAGAAGAAGATGTCCTCCTCGACTCCTGAAGGACTAACCGCGGCCGTTATCACCGTCAGCGATTCTTGCGCACGTGGAGACCGCGTAGATCTCTCCGGCCCGGCCGTCGGCGAACTGCTGCGCAAGCGAAACTTCTCGCTCATCGGCACCGAAGTAGTTCCCGATGACCAGGCCGCCATTCAAACCGCAATTGCATATTGGGTCAAGGAAGCGAAACTCGTCGTAACCACCGGAGGCACCGGAATCGCCGAACGCGACGTCACCCCCGAAGCCACACGCGCCGTTTGCGAACGCCTAATCGAAGGAGTCGCCGAACGCATGCGCTACGAAGGCGCTAAGAAAACTCCATTCACCGCCCTGAGCCGCGGCCTTTGCGGAGTCCGCGAAAAATCTCTAATCCTCAATCTCCCCGGCAGCCCCGCCGGCGCCGTCGAATCACTAGAAGCCGTAATCGATCTCTTGCCCCACGCCCTGCAACTGCTAAGCGGAAACACAAAACACGAGTAACAAAATCCTCCCGTACTGAACACCCCGGGTAAGCGAAAAAGATGACTCAGGCCCCGCAGGGCAAGGCAAAGCCCGCCACCGAACTGAAATTGCCAAGCCGACCGGGCGACATAAATTAACCCAACGCGTAATCCCTGATAACCCGAAAAAACGATCCGTCCACGCATCAACTATGCCCATACTCGGTAATCTCACCATCCACCGCAACCGCCACATACTTATGCGTCGCCACATCCCGAAACTGCACTACCTGATGCTTCTCGCGCGCCAACTTTCCCCACCGACTCGGCTTCGTCGGATTCTGCTCAATCGCCTCAAACACCCGCCCATTCACTTTGAACTCCACCATCCGCAATCGCCCGCTTCCCACGCGCTTAATTCGCAGCTTCTGGCCATCATCCAACAAGACCTGCTCACCATTCATAAGTTGCACAGCCACCGACGCCAACACCTTGTGCTCCGCCGTCGCCAACATCTTCCACTTCCACCTTGAAAACGTGTGGGGCGGGCGCCCTCGCCCGCCAAACATACGCTATTGCGTTCCACTCATTACTGTCCTGATTCGTATTAACCTGTCATCCTGAGGCACCGGAGTCGCTTGCGAAGCGAGCGACCCTCAACGAAGGATCCCTGTACTTGCCTTGCAAGACGACGCATGAGAAAGCCGCGGGTTAGCCGACGCCCGGCTCCGCCAACTGATAATACTTGGACGCGTCCCCAGTCTTGAACAACGCATACCACGCCTCCAGCGAAGCCTCGCTGTAAAGAGAAAGCATTTTGAAAATTTCATAAGCGAAATCAACCGGAGCCAATCCCGAAGCCGTAATCAACTTCCCATCCGTAACCGCGCCTACGTCTCGATAAAGTCCACCCCCGCGATATCCGCTCGCCGCCAAATACTCCCGAGCATTGCTGGTATGCACCCGTTCATCCAGCACCCCGGCCCGCGCCAGCGCGAGCGTAGCCGCGCAAATCGCCGCCACCGGAACCCTGGCCGCCACAAACTCCCTCGCCTTGCCAACTGCCGCTGTATTTCCTCCACTCTCCCAAAGTTGCCCACCAGGCAAAATCAACATCGCGCTCTTACCAGGAAAAACGTCATCGAGCACCGCGTCAGGCAAAATGCGCATTCCGCCAACCGTCGTGACCGGCTCTCTGCTCGCACCCACGGTAGTCACGCGATACCGCCCTGGCGTCAGCTGAAATTGCGGATTGTTGATCCCAGCAATAGCAAATGCTGCCTCCCAATCCGCCATCGTGTCGAATACAAATAGATGGACCGCGCTACTCACTCGGACCTCCGCATGAGGATCGTCCCACTTTCGTCAACAAAAATCGGCCATCACAAATCTCCAGCCCTCGATTGGCCGACGATACAGGGTGACCCGTCCCACAGTTTACAACCAAGGTTCGTGCGAGCTTGAATTCAAAAACAACAAACACGCATGTTTTGCACGATTCTTATCAAGGCATCGCTTTCAGCGATGCCGTAAGCGCCGCAAAATCGACAGCCTCCAGGCGCTTTAATACCACTTTATCTGTCACTATCGATGGAAAAGTCTCTAGGACGAGACACAATTACAATCTTCCACGCGGCATCCGTCCCACAGTTTACAAATCAGATTCGTGCTGACTTATATTCGGTACCGATAAACGCGATTCGTATCAGGGCATCGCTTCAGCGATGCCGTAAGCGCTGCAAAATGAGCAGCGCCTTCAGGCGCGGCAGACCACTTTTGCAACCGTATTCGAAGCCTCTCCAAAACTGTGCAATTGTGATCATCGCCTCACACGGAGGGGGCCGACCTTTCGCCATCTTTAACGACGGCCCACCAATCTTCATTATTGGAAATCCGAACTTCTAGAAGGGAGATACGAATTGAAACTCAACTTTATCTATGCCGCACTCCTGGCGACCGCGATTGTCGTCCCCACATCAGCCCAGGTTTCGGTTTACATCGGATCGCCACCACCGCCGCTCCGCATCGAGACCCGTGGACCAATGCCCGGCCCCGGCTATGCCTGGGTTGAGGGCTACTGGGCCCCCAATGGCCGCCACTACCGCTGGGTTGCAGGCCGCTGGGACCGTCCGCCCTACGAAGGAGCCTACTGGAATCACCCGCACTATGACCACTACCAGCAAGGCTGGCAACTCCACGAGGGACACTGGGACCACGAAGACCACGACAACGGCCACGGCCACGGCGATGACCACCACGACGAAGGCCACAACCACTAGCCTAAGTCTCACAAGGGGCCAATTGCCTCCCTGTGCCTGAAGAGGGGCGCGACTTCCAGCCGCTGAGGAAAAAGTAAGATTCACGCACCGTCTTTGGGAAGGCGCGTGCCCGACTTCAGTCGGGCCGCTAAGCCATTGGCCGACTGCGTGTCGCGCTTTAGCGCCTGTAGTGTTAGTTGTTAAGCGTCCGTGATGACTTTTTCCGGAGACTATTCAGCGATGCCGTAAGTGCCGCAAAGATCGGCAGCGGCACCTTCAAGCGCGGCAGACCACTTTAGCGCGGGTTCCGGATCAAATCCTCCGCTCCGTATACTCAATTCCACACTCTCCGCGCCTCGCCGTTCCACGGTTTACAAAGCAGATTCTTATCAATCTGGGTTCTCCATCGCGCGCTGCGGGCCTCGTCCGCCTTCCGTCATCGTGCTTTTTACCGGGGTTGTGTTGAAAGTCGACCGAGCGGAAACGCCCTAGATATGAATTACTGCGTAACCTCGAACACTGAACCGAGCGTCTTCGTGCCGTCCCCTAAGGTCGTACCATAGAGATTGCCACGCTCGTCGAAGATTATCCCGCTAACAGGCCAGGCCCCAGGATGGTCCTTAAATGAATGCAGCACGGTCTCTTCCCCAGTTGGCGTCAGCTTGAAAACCGTGCCGTTTCTGTAAGCGCCGCCAACTTCGGTTGTCCCGTAAAGGTTTCCCACTGGGTCGAAAATCACGCCACCTAAATAGGGGTCGAGGCCATCCGTGCCGTCATTGGTGAACGAATGGAGCACACTCTTCATCCACCCTCCGTTCTCGTTCGGGGTCAGCTTGAAAACCGTGCCCCATCCATCGGAACCGCCTGCCCACGTTGTGCTGTAGAGATTTCCCGTCTTATCGAAGATTATGTTGGCCAAGGGAAAGGAACCGTCCGCGCCGCGGAGGACAGGGAAGAAATGGGAAGGTCCGAATGCAGCCTTTCCTGCAGCTGCCTACGTTATGGGCCCGCTTGTCGCTAAATGAGGTTAGATCCAGCAATCGACCCTTAAAGCAATCGCTCCAAAGTGAGCCTGCAAAAACTCATGCACCATCCCCTCGAGGCTCTCCCTCTTTGAGCGTTCGCCCTCCGGCAACGCCGACATCTTTCGTCTGTAGTCGAAATTGTATACCTCAAAAACTTTCTCAAAGACACCCGCGTCCACACCTAACTTTTTCAGGTAGCCACGAACGAGACTAAGCCGCACGACAGTGGGAGGGTGACTCGGCGCCTCGTCGGAAGCTTTCATTAATGGCCGACTCATTTCAAGCAGCAGAACCGGCACCTGGGAAGCTGGGCCCAAAACTCGGGCAGCGACGAAGTCGGCGAACACCTCAGATACCCACCTGATTTTGGGGTCTCGCTGGGGTTTTTCCGCTAGAACCTGATCACCACCAACAATCTGCTCACAGATTCGCTGCCCCTCGTCCAAAGCATGCCCATATTCGTGCGCTAGCACAGCCCATGCCAAGGGGTTGTCCCTATCGACGAACGCCTGGGCGAGAACACTCCCGGAGCGAGTAAATCCCTTCAGCATCGCCCTCCATTGCTTGAGCTGGTCCTGCCCGATGCCCTCCAACTCGTCTAGCAAGTCGTCGATACGGTATTCGTAGGAACTGAGAGCGTTGGCCATGACCACCGAGGTGGGTCGCCAAGCGTTGCCGAAGCATTCTCGAAGCACCAGAAAGACCTGGGGCTCCACCGCTTCTCGCGGGAGCAAGATCAGAAGCTCGTGTACGCTCAGAACGACTGCGATCACCGTCTGAAGGATAGTCTGTAGGGCGATCAGCTGCGCCTCGTCCAAGAACTCCTTGCGGAGCAACGAGGAGATTCGCACGGAATTTAAGACCAAACGGCCTTCTTGATCTTCCAGCTGACTGAAAAGAGGCTCAATTACACCGGCGTATTCAGACCTCTTGTGTCCAGCATCGACAAAAAGCCGCTGGCGAGTGAGAATCTGCCGAAGACGAGCTAGTTTCTCGACTGCCTCGCCCAAAAGATAAAGGGTCCAGCGCCGCTCTAGGGCCTCGATATCCTGGCTCGGGTCGAGATTCTCTATCATGAAAAACAGTCAGATCAGGACCCCTGGCACCCCACATCTCTCGTGAAGAATTTTATCGCAGCAAGCAGTTCCGCAGCCTCCGCCTTGCGCGACTTAAGCAGCTCCCGCAAGAGGACTTCGACGGCCTCGCAATCCGATGTCGGACGCTCCGTCGACGACTCTCGACTATCCTCGGTCGCCAAGCGTCTCAACGCCGACTGCCCCTCGATATGGCCGCCAGCGGGCGGAACGGCCCTGCACGTACGAATAGCTTCGCAATACTCTACGCCGCTCTCCAATTCCCTCTGAATGCGCTCGCTCCAAGCAGACGAGTCCGCCGCGAGGTCCGCAAGCGCAGTTAGAGCTCTACCAGCGAGGATGGAGAGGTATACATCGTTTCGGGGCGCCGTTGCTGTGGCCATGGGAACCTGCCTTTCATGGCTGAGCTTTGGAAGCTCTTAGAATGAACGACGAATCTTACAGCGAGGACGAGGAAAGTTCCAGTACGAACCAGCGCCTGTCCCCCTTTTTTTCAGTCCCACACCGGAGTGGGAAGGCCAACATCATGTGCATGCAATCCACCGCATACAATATATACGTATTGAACATTACATACAGTACGTGCATATTGTCAATAGCTTTAAGTGTTCACATTGTGTACATTATTAACAGTATTTGCATAGTGTAAATAGCGTATGTAATATGCACTATATACGTAGTATGCACCATATGCGTAGTGCGCTGTGCTTGCGAAGTGCCCAGAGGCTTTAGAAACTGTGCCCGACGATTCTCAAGAAGTGTGCGTGCTCAGCCTTCAGAAATTTCCGAAGTCGCTCCGAAAGCGCCTGAAAATGAAGGCGGCAGAGCGGGAAATCGACTTGAAAGATTTGTGTGCGGAATATTTGGCAGCCGGTCTCGACGTAGACCAAGCAGAACGACCCAGTAAGGCCAAACGATAGACTAACGACTAGCCCTTGCCCTTCAACATCCCCACCACGCGATCAAAATCCTCCAACGTCGCATACTCAATCTCAATCTTACCTTTGCCCTTACGATCGCGAATCCGCACCCGCACTCCCAGCGTTCGCTCCAGCTCCGTCTGCATCTGCCGCACATTCGGATCCACCCAACGCGCCGTTCCCGGCTGCTTTTCTTTTTGCAACGGGACGTTGGTGTTGAAAACCAGGTCTTCCAGTTGCTCCACCGACAAATGCTTGCGCACCGCTTCATCCGCAATTTTCGGAATCATCTCCGGATCAATCAATGTCAGCAGCACTCGCGCTTCGCTGAATCCCAACTTCCCTTCCTTTAAGTATTGGGTAACCGGGGCCGGCAGCCGCAGCAGCCGCATATAATTCGAAACCGACTCCCGCGAAATGCCCACCCGCTGCCCAATCTGCTCCTGCGTCAGTTTGAAGTCCTGGCTCAACTTCGAAAACGCAGTCGCCTGCTCCATGCAATTCAGATCCTGCCGCTGCAGGTTCTCGACCACTGTCATCTCCGCCGCCTGCTGGTCGGAAACCTTGCGCACAATCGCAGGGATGGTCGTTCGCCCCGCAATCTTCGAAGCCCGGCAGCGCCGCTCGCCGAGAATCAAAAGATAACGACCGGCAGCTCCTGGCCGGAGCGAAATCGGCTGAATCACACCGTTCGCACGAATCGAATCCGCCAATTCATCCAGCGTAGTCGCGACCGCACCTTCCCGAGCCGCCTGTTCCTTGGCGAAATACCGCGTCTGATAAGGATTCTCGTCAATCAACTCCAGCGGAATCTCAACCACAGCATCGCCCCGCGCCGCAGCTGCCTGCACCTCAGCCAGAACCGCAGAGCGGACCGCCGGCGGTTGCGGTGCGGTGTGGTGTGGGGCGGGCGCCGCGCCCGCATTCCCCGACTCCACCACCCGCGGGCCCGGCAACAACGAATCCAACCCTCGCCCCAAAGCCCGCCGCTTCTCCACCACTTTCTCTACAACCTTATCGGCACTTGTCATCGTCGTAGTCGTCATTTCTTGTTTATCCTCGATTCTCTGTCATCCTGTTGTTCCTCTGTCATCCCGAGCGGAGAGTAATTGATCGCGTAGCGAACAATTACTTGCAGTCGAGGGATCTGCTGTTTCGATAACACATCGACGATCATCGATCTAATATATTGATGGTCGTCAATTTATTCCGTTCGGTAATCCACCGCTTCCACCGCGGCGCATTCACCACTTGCTTCTCCTCAACCTCCTGCGCCGTCTCGCCGTGGCCCATGATTTCCTTCGCCAACTGCATGTAACTTTCCGCGCCGCGCGATTTCGGATCGTAAAGCAGTGCCGGCTTACCGTGACTCGGAGCCTCCGCCAGGCGCACGTTGCGCGGGATGGTCGTCCGGCAAAGCTTGTCGCCAAAGTATCGATTGAGTTCCGCCGTCACCTGCTGAGCCAGGTTGGTGCGATCGTCAAACATGGTAAGCACCACGCCTTCGACCGCAAGCTCAGGATTCAACGACGCGCGAATGCGCTCAATGGTGTCGAGCAATTCCGACACCCCCTCGAGAGCAAAGTACTCAGCCTGCATCGGAATCAAAATGGAATCGGCCGCGACCAGCGCGTTAAGCGTAAGCAGATCGAGCGCCGGAGGACAGTCGAGCACGATGTATTGGAATCGCTCTCGCAAAGGCGCAAGCGCATCGCGCAAGCGAAACTCTCGGCGCTCTCCGTCAATCAACTCCAGGTTCGCGCCGATCATATTTTTGTGCGCCGGCACTAACCACAGATGATCCAGTTCGGTTTTCTGCAAGGCATCGTCCGCGCCAGCCTCGGCCATCAGTAGATGATAAGTGCTGGTTCGTTCAGGATCTTTTATGAGGCCAAGCCCGCTGGTGGCATTCGATTGCGGATCGCAATCGACCAGCAGAGTTTCCGCACCCGCTGCCGCGATGGACGAGGCAAGATTGATGGCAGTCGTAGTTTTCCCCACGCCGCCCTTTTGATTGGCAACCGCGATGACGCGTCCCATTTAGTTTTTGGAGAATCGGAGAGACGCTTGCAGCATAGGCCGAATCAACATCACTTGGCAATGACAGATTTCGGTGCAGCGAACTCACAAAGACAATCCGCTACGCCACAGCGAGTTAGACGAGGATGCGACTATCCTTTCCACAAAGTCCGTGTGCGAAATCCGCACAATGTTCCACATGGAACACACCCGCTTCTTGGAAATCAGTCAAACAAATGTTCCACGTGGAACACTGGCCTGGGCGATTTTTTTTTCGCTTAGTGTTCCACGTGGAACATTCCAGCGGTGAATCACGTCGGAGCATTACTTTAGAAGCGAAACTGAAGCTGCAAAAAAATCACGCATGCGGGCAATTGTATTCGCCTAATCCACTTAAAGGATCGTTTGCGCCGTTTCCTTATCAGATGGAATTATTTTTCGTGGCATACTTCCCACTGTTACTGTTTTGATTCCTCTGTCACGGCTGACTAATTCCGATCGCGAGGATGCGGCTTGAGCTTAGCGGGATTGGTATGGGTGACATCCACGTGAAAGTTGGAGTCAATCTTTGGGCGGCTGCGAGTTGAGATTCGCTGATAAGCAGGGCTAGACGACCTTTGCGTGCGACCAGGTTGGTTGCGGTTGGGAGGATTGATTCAAATCGCTCGACTGCGCGCAGGGTTACCACTTCGGTACCTGTGTCTCCGTAGTCTTCAGCGCGGCCCGAGAATACATTGCTGTTCGTCAATGTGAGTGCGCGAATTACTTCGCGGAGGAAGGTTGCTTTTTTTTGATTGGATTCGATCAGTGTTAAGGTGATTTCGGGTGCCCAGATCTTTATTGGTAGGCCGGGGAAGCCGGCGCCTGAGCCTACGTCTGTGACACTCTGAGCCGAGCTTTGCTCGACTTGAATGGCCGCTTCGGCTTCGCCCAGGGCAGACTTGGCGGGCCGACCCCACGCGGGCGTTTTCGGGAACAGGTGGCGGGCGGCGAACAGCGACTCGCCGAAGTGGCGAGTTACGACTGCTTCTGGTTGGCGGATGGCGGTGAGGTTTATGCGGGCGTTCCAACGAAGTAATAGATCGATATACGTCGATATATTTTCCAGTTGCGGTTGGCTGAGGACGGCGTGACTCCCAAACCTAGATTCCTCGCTTCGCTCGGAATGACAAGACTTCAGTGAGTGAGAGTCTTTATTTAAATGTGAAGAGTCGGTTAGGAAGGGCTCGAGTAACTCGGCTATGCGGTTGGTGTCCAAGTTAGTCAACTGCGTTTGGTCGTGACATTGGTGGAAATTCTATTTAAATAGAACACGAAGATGCATCTCTTTATCAACTGCCTTGCCGCCAGCTCCGGAAGCGGGTTGACTTATGTGCATAATATCGTGCCGCAGATTGCGGCGCGTCCTGAGTTGCGAGCTACTCTTGCTCTGCCTTCACGGTTAGGAAAAACTCTGGGCAGTCCGCCGAATATTTCATTCATCGAAATGGACGTGCCGGCCGGCGCAGCGGGACGATTCTGCTGGGAACAATTTTATTTGCGGAATGTGGTGCGGGCCAGTGCGGCAGACGTTTTGATCTCGGCGGGAAATTTCGCTTTGTGGCGATCACCGGTGCCGCAGATTCTTCTTTCGGGGAATTGTCTTTATACTTGCCCGGATTTTTATCGGGACCTGCTTGCCCGCAGGGCCTACCGCATATGGCTGGACACGCGAATTCGCGGCTTCTTTGCGCGGCACGCGGTTCGCTGGGCTGACTGCACCGTGGCTCCGAGTCAGACATTTGCTGAGACGCTGCAACGCTGGGCTGAAGGTACCGTGGTCGGAATTCATCATGGCTTCGATCGGGAAATATTCTTCGAAGACGATGCGGGCCTGCCTCCCGCGATTCGCGAGCAGATTGATTTGGGCGCAGACGTGCTGCGTCTGATATTCGTTAGCCACTACAACTATTATCGGAATTTCGAAACTCTGCTGCGAGCGCTACCTTATATAAAGGAGCGGTTGGGCGCGAGACGAGTGCAGTTAGTGTTGACCTGCAAACTGACCGAGAAAGATTCTGGCTACTACAGCGCGAAGGCGGCAGGAGGGTTGATCCGCGAGTTGGGGATTTCCGATGAAGTTGTCGAGCTTGGCGCGGTTCCATATTCTGTGTTGCAACACGTAATTCGCGCTTGTCATATTTATGTGACGGCCGCTTATGCGGAGACGTTTGCGCATCCGCTGGTAGAGGCGATGGCGTGCGGGTTGCCGATCGTGGCTTCGGATCTGCCGGTGCATCGAGAAATTTGCGGGAATGCGGCGATTTATTTTCCGCGATTTTCGCCGCAGGCGCTGGCGGAGCGTGTGATTGAGTTGGATCAGTCGTTGGCGCTGCGAAAAAAGCTTTCCGGATGCGGCATTAAGATCGGTCGCGTGATTTTTCCTGGCGCGATCACCTTGAGCGGATTGTCGATCTGGCGCAGAGCCTCAAGAGTGGAAGTTTCGAATATGCGCATGCGGCGTAACGAGTTTTGATGAAGCCCAGGTTAGCGTCCACAGAACGGACGCGAACCTGGGACACGAAACTCGTCTTAAATCGATCGCTCCCATGTCTCGCCACACGGCGAGACAATGGGCACACGCTATATCTGTCACTGCCGAACAATTCCGTAATTTCCATCTGTCATCCTTTCTGTCATATCCCGTGGCTGATCTCGACGGTAGACTTTTTCTTTTGGATTTGAGTTTCGGTATGGAGATCGTCGAGGAATCAAAATTCGGCCTGAGCGCGCGTCGGTGCGTGTTCCTTCCGGTAAGTGTGATTATCCCTGTGCGCAATGAGGCGCAAAATTTGTTGCGCTGTTTGGATTCGCTACGCGGGGTTGGGGAAATTTACGTTGTTGATTCCGGCAGTACTGACGAGACTGTGGAAATTGCTCGCGCTTTTGGGGCGAAAGTTGTGCAGTTCCATTATCACGGTGGCTGGCCGAAGAAGCGACAGTGGGCTATGGATACGCTTCCGCTGGCTTACGACTGGATTTTTCTTCTGGATGCGGACGAGGTCTTGACGCCGGAATTAGCGGAAGAAATACGGGAAGCCATTCAGGATCGGACGTACGAAGGTTACTACATTGCTTTGCGTATGCATTTTTTGGGGCGGACGCTGCGCCATGGCGGGGCTAGCTTCTACAAATTGTCGCTGTTTCGCCATGAGCGCGGTCGTTTTGAGTGCAGGCTGAAAGAGCAGGATGCCTCGATGTGCGATATCGAAGTGCATGAGCATGTGGTGGTAAAAGGGCAGACTAAAAAATTGAAAAATGCGCTGCTGCATCACAATGCGAAAAGTCTTTCGCCTTATATCCGCAAGCATGATGAATATTCGACTTGGGAAGCGCGCGTGTGGATGGAGGGTGAACGCAGTTGGCGTGACTTGCCCCCGTCGTTGTTTGGGACTGAGGCGCAGCGGCGGCGCTGGCTGAAACGAAACTATCTGGGGCTGCCGGGGTCTCCGTTTTTGTATTTTGTGTACAAATATTTTTTCCGTCTGGGGTTTCTTGATGGCGTGCCTGGGCTGATCTATTGCGGCTTTCAGGGTCTTCAATTTTTTCACATCAAAGCCAAAATTTACGAATTGCGGATGGAGAGCAAAGCGTGAGCGCTGCGCAGGCGAACGTCGCGACGGATGCGGTTGCGTATCATGCTTCGCTGGCGCGACAGTGGGAGCAGCGTTATCGGAAACCTTCGTTTCGGATGCGCGAGCAGGTGTTGCTGAAGTCGCTGCACGGCTGGAATTTGGCCGGCACGCTTTGGCTTGACGCGGGCTGTGGAACGGGAGCACTTTCGCGCTGGTTGGCTTCGCGGGGATGCGGCGTGCTCGGCGTGGATGCGTCGCAGGAAATGGTGGGAGCTGCGAATCAGTTCGCCCAATTGCAGAATTATGCTGAGCGGCTTGATTTTGTGCGAATAACTTCTGTGGCGCACCTGGCTCTGGATGATGGCGCGGTGGACGGTGTTTTGTGTTCGAGCGTTTTGGAGTATGTGCCCGATCCAAGCGCTTGTTTGGCCGAATTTGCCAGAGTGCTCAAGCCGGGCGGGTTGCTGGTAGTTTCGGTTCCCAATCGCAATTCGCTGGTGCGTCGCATGCAACTTGCTTGCCATTATTTTGGCGGCCAGTTGGGACAGAGTTGGTGCAAATTTCTGGATTACTCGCGTCATCAATATTCGTCGCGTGAATTTGCGTGGGTGCTGGCGCGAAGTGGTTTTGCAGGGCGGAAGTTGGTACCTTTTGGCGGGCCGCTGCCCGGCTTGGCGCAGCGAAGCCGTCATTGGGCGCCTTTGCTAATGTTTGTTGCGCAGAAGAGTGCGTGAAATTTGGAGGGCGCGGCGGAATGCTGCGGAAAAAGTCGTGCGCGGGCATTGACCGTAACGTCAGCGGCTGAAGCCGAACGTGTTTTTAGCGACTGGCGGTGTGCCTGAAGGCGAAGCAAAAGTTTTTTGGAAGCTGTAACGCCGGATAGGAATGCAAGCTTTAACGCCGGATAGGAATTAATGATCTTACCGCTGGAAGCGCTGCGCCAGCCAAAATCAAATGCTGCATCGAACTTTCCGCAGCCTCTGAATGCTGATTCTGGGAATAAACATGTTTCACGCGGACGCCTCGGCTGCGCTGGTGCAGGACGGCGAGGTGGTGTTCGCGATTGCCGAAGAGCGACTCAACCGAATCAAGCACTATGCTGGTTTTCCTTCGCTTGCGATCAACGCTTGCCTGGATTTTGCTGGGGTGAAGATTACGGATGTTGATCACGTGGCGATCGGGCAGGACAGCGATGCCAACCTTGCCAGGAAAGTTCAGTATGCTCTGGCGAATCCCGCTAAAATTCTGAATCTCATTCGTTTGCGTCAGCGCAAGCAGCCGATGCGCGATTTGCGTTCTCTGCTCGCGAAGGCGCTCGATGTCGATGTCAAAACGTTGCGCTTTGCGGAGCACCATCTCGAGCATCACATTGCTCATATTGCCAGCGCTTATTATTGCTCGCCCTGGGAAAAGGCTGTGGGCTTCAGTTATGACGGGTCCGGCGATTTTGTTTCTACGATGATGGCGCGGTGCGAGGGAAATCAGATTGAAGTGCTTGATCGCGTTTTTTTGCCAGATTCGCTGGGCAGTTTTTATACCATGATTTGCGAATTCATCGGCTATCAGCAATATGGCGATGAAGGCAAAATTATGGGTCTCGCGCCGTATGGGAAAGACACATTGTGCGAGCGGCTGGCGGATGTTATCAGTTTGCGAAACGGCAGCTTTAATCTTGACCGCAGTTTTTTCAAGCCGCTCGGGAGCAATCAAGGAATGCGGGTTTTGCCGGATGGCAGGGTGCGCCTGGCGCGACATTTTTCTGAGGGGATGGTGAAGGCGTTTGGAGATCCGCGCGAGCCGGATAGCGAGCTCACGCAGCGCGAGATGGATCTGGCTTATGCCCTGCAGCGGCGGTTTGAAGAAGTTTTTTTTCATTTGCTCAATCAGCTTCACGGGCACATGCCGTGCGAAGACCTGGTGATGGCGGGTGGATGCGCGCTGAATAGCGTTGCTAATGGAAAACTTTTTGCGCGGACTCCTTTTCGGCGAACATGGATTCAGCCGGCTGCCGGCGACGAGGGATTGGCCATGGGCGCGGCTTTGCATACTTATCACGCGGTGCTCAATCAGCCTCGGCGTTTTGTGATGAAGAATTCTTATTTGGGGCCAGAGTTTTCTGATGACGGGATTGAGTCTGATTTGAAGAAGGCAAAGTTGCGCTACCGGAAATTGGAGCGCGAGTCGTTGCTGGATTCTGTGGCGGAAAAAATTGCGGCGGGAAAAGTTGTGGGGTGGTTTCAGGGGCGGATGGAGTGGGGTCCGCGGGCGTTGGGCAATCGGTCGATATTGGCGCATCCGGGATTTCCGGGCATGAAAGATGTGTTGAATGCGCGCATCAAGCAGCGGGAGTGGTTTCGTCCGTTTGCGCCGTCGATTCTGGAGGAGCGGCAGCCGGAGTATTTTGAGCATGATCATCCGTCGCCGTTCATGTTGCATGTTTACAAAATTCGCGCGGATAAACGGGCGCAACTCTCTGCGGTGAATCATGTGGACGATACCGGGCGCTTGCAGACCGTAAGGCGTGAGGAGAATCCGCTTTACTACGATTTGATTCGCAGGTTCGAGCGCAAGACTGGAATTCCGGTGCTGTTGAATACCAGCTTCAATGAGAATGAACCGATTGTGTGCCGGCCCGAAGAGGCGATCGATTGCTTTAAGCGCACGCGCATGGATGCGCTGGCGATCGGGCCTTATTTGAGCGAGAAAGCTGATTGATGGCGGCTCATGCGAGTTACGTTGCGGTTGAGGGACTGGGGTTGGCTCTGGTCGGCCGCTTTCCTCAGATGCGGGCGTTGGCGTGGAGCGGTGATTGGCTGTATGCGTCGCGCGGATATGCGGTGCTTCGCGCCCGGGTGTCAGGGGTCGTCGAATGGGAGTGGGTTGGCTCGTTTCGGCCGGCGGCGTGGCGGTCGATTACGTCGTCTTCAAGGCTGGCGTCTCGTTTTTTTCGCGATGGGTTTCATGCGCTCGCGGTTTTGCCTTCGGGACATTTGATTGGTGCGGTTCCTGGCGCCATCGTTACGTTGGCGGCGGGCGAGACGGAATTTCGCGTCTCACATCATGTAACTCGCGGTTTACGTCCGCTACATATTGCTGCCGCTCCGAGCGAGGATGTTTTTTGGGGAGAATATTTCGATAACCCGCGACGGGATGAGGTTTACGTTTATGCATCGAGCGATTGCGGATCGCATTGGGAGGTTGCTTACACATTTCCTCGCGGCGCCATCCGGCACGTGCACAACATTGTTTACGATGAGTGGGAAAGTTGCTTGTGGGTGCTGACGGGAGACCATGGCCCGGAGTGCCGGATCATTCGCGCCTCGTGCGATTTCACAACAGCGGATGTCGTCTTATCAGGCAATCAGCAAGCGAGGTGTGCTGCGCTCGTGCCTACGCGGGCTGCGATTTATTTTTCCACGGACACGCCGTTTGAGAAAAATCATGTTTACCGTCTTGACCGGCGAAGCGGGGAAGTTCGCGCGGTTGCGGAGTTGGGTGGTTCTTCGATCTATGGATGTTTGGCGGGCGACGCGGTCTTCTTTTCTACGATGGTTGAACCGAGTGTAATAAACATAGGCCGCGATGTGGGCCTTTATGGCAGCCGCGACGGGGTTGACTGGCGACACTTGCAGCACTGGAAAAAAGATCACTGGCCGATGGGACTATTTCAGTACGGCAATGCGTTTCTCCCCGATGGCAAAAATACGACGGGCCTCCTTGCGGCAACAACCATCGCGGTCGAACGATCGGACATGGAAACTTTTATCTGGCGACCATGACGACGCGAGGGGGAATCCTGCGCGATATCAGTGCGGCGCTTTTCTCATGTTAACGTCCAATTGTGGCTTCTCTGCAATACTATCGGCGCATTTTCAGCGCGTATCTGGCTCCTGAAAAAAGCCAGCTCAGTTTCTGGCATGACACGCCGCAGTTAAATCCTGGAGCGGATTTTCATCGGCTCGGCGAATACTACATGTTGTTTGCCGAGAAATCGGATTACGCTGGGCCGCACGATGCGACCGGAATTCCGCAGCTCAACTACCGCGGCAAAATCGGTTTGCAATATAACCCTATTGCGATTGCGCAATGGGGACTAGGCAACTACAACCTGTTTTGCCAAGATCACGGTGATGAACGAAAAAAGAAATTTGAAGCGGCCAGCGATTGGCTCTGCTCTCATCTGGAACGGAATGCATTTGGCTTGTGGGTTTGGAATCACAACTTCGATTGGGAGTATCGCTCGACGCTGAAAGCTCCGTGGTATTCGGGACTGGCGCAGGGTCAGGGGATTTCGCTGCTGCTGCGCGCTTATCGCGCGACCGGGACGGTTGCGTATCTTGACGCTGCTAAACGAGCGTTCGGGAGTTTTCTCAAATCCACGAGCGAAGGCGGAGTCACGTTTACCGATGCGAAGGGTAATTCGTGGTTCGAAGAATACATTGTTTCGCCGCCGACCCACATCCTCAATGGATTCATCTGGGCCATCTGGGGCGTGTATGACTATTTCTTAGCGACCGAAAGTAGTGCGGCACGCAATCTGTTTGCGCAGGCGACGCTTACGCTCCGCGAAAATCTTGGGCGTTACGATCTCGGCTTTTGGTCGTTGTATGAACAGTCCGAGACCATTCTGCCGATGGTTGCGAGCCGGTTTTACCATCGGTTGCATGTGACACAGCTGCGCATCATGCATCGCATCACTGGAGATGAAATCTTCGCCCGCTATGCGGATAAATGGGAAGGGTATGCGCGCAGCCGTGCCAATCGCACTCGCGCGCTCTGTTACAAGAGCGCATTCAAGCTCGCGTATTACTGAAAACTCGTGAATATTCTTTACGTATCGCAATACTTTCCACCGGAAATGGGCGCACCTGCGAGCCGGGTTGCGGAGATGTCTCGCCTATGGGTAGAGGATGGGCATGAGGTAACGGTGCTGACGGGATTTCCCAATCATCCCACAGGAGTTGTACCGTTCGCGTATCGCTGCAAGTTTCGCCGTTTGGTAGCACAAGAGATTTACCACGGAGTCGATGTGGTGCGCACCTGGCTTTTGCCTTTACCTAATCGCAAAGCCTACGAACGCATATTGAATTACAGCTCATTTTGCATTTCTTCCGCTTTCGCCGGCATGTTTCTGCGAAAACCTGAGGTAGTGATTGCCACTTCACCGCAGCTGTTGGTCGGACTTTCCGGCTGGTGGCTTGCGCGACTTAACGGAGTGCCATTCGTCTTCGAGGTTCGTGACCTGTGGCCCGAATCTCTGGCCGCGGTCGGCGTGGGTAGCGAACAGTCAGCGCTGCACCGGGGGTTGGCGAAAATTGCGGGCTTTCTATATCGCAATTGCGATCGTCTGGTAGTTGTAACTCCGGCTTTCAAAGACTATCTGATTCGACACTGGCGAATTCCTGAGGAGAAGATTTTCGTAGTCGAGAATGGAGTCGATACCAGCTTGTTTAACAGATTTACTCCGAAGGTGGCGTTAAAACGTAAGTTGGATGTCGACGAGAAATTTGTCGTGTCTTACATCGGTACCATCGGGGCTGCGCATGGGCTGGAAACGTTGCTGGAAGCGGCCTCACGGATGCGAGAACAGATGCCTGAAGTTTTATTTCTGATTGTGGGAGAAGGAGCTGAGAAAGAGGGCATGATGTCTTTGGCCCGTACTCGCGGACTTAGCAATGTGCGTTTTGTCGATCAGCAGGCGCGCGAAACCATCCCGGCCTACATCGCTGCCTCCGACGCATGTCTCGTACTGCTGAAAAAAGCCGAACTATTTAAAACTGTTTTGCCCACGAAGATGCTGGAATTCATGTCGTGCGCCCGACCGGTGATTCTCGGCGTGGACGGTCACGCGCGCAAAGTTATGGAGCAAGCCAACGCGGGAATTTTCATCACGCCGGAAGATCCCGCTGCATTGGTGGAGGCGGTTGTGAGGCTGGCTTCCGATCCTGATCTATGCGAATCGATGGGCCGCAATGGACGACAGCATGTTCTTCGTTATTTTTCCCGCCGCGACAGCGCCAAGGTCTATCTCGAGGTATTGCAGGACTTGTTGGGAACAGACGCGCGACCAGCAACGGCTGCCGCGTAACGCGAATGTGCAGAGGGCTTGGCCTCCGGCCAAAGTCGAAGATAGTCATCGCAAGCAAACACCGAGATCCCTCGCTTCGCTCGGGATGACAAACGTGTTTTGCGTTTACGCGTGAGAGTTTCGCTACGAGATGACAAACGTGTTTCTGTTTTCACGGGTGAGAGTTTTGCTACGGGATGGCTACGATGCTGGCGGCGGTGGCGGCTTGCATGGCGGCTTCCATGGCGCGTCCGGCGAACACTTTGGTTGCGCTGGTGGGAACAAAAAGAATATCGTCGGCTTGCATAGTTACGTCCGGAGCTTTGGCTCTCAGTATTTTTTTCAGCTCCACCGGAGTTTCGGTCAGGCCGTCGGGGCCTCGGTGAATGATTCTGGTGCCGCCTAAATTAGCAGTGTGGGTTGTGCCGCCAGCGAGCGCAATTGCCTGCAGCACGGTTAGGTGCGCGCTGTCCATGAGAAATCCGCTTGGCCTGCCGACATCGCCTACCACGTAAACTAAGTCTGCCTTGCGAACAATAATCGTATCGCCGGGCAGGATGGGTATGTTGCTTTCTGGATTATCGCTGACGTTGCGCGAAAGTGGAACGGTGGTGGGATTGTCAGGTTGATCACGATGGGTGACGGTGATGCTCTTGCCTGCCTTTTCCGTGAATCCACCCGCAGACGAAATGAGATCGAAAAGCCGTTGCTGCCCGGGCACCGGATAAACTCCCGGGCGAACAACCTCGCCTAAAATGCTCGCGCCTTGTGAGGCGTACTGGTCGACAAACAATGTCACGTGAGGATTCTTAACGAAGCCGCCATCAGAGAGCCGTTTCTGAATCAAGGCCTCGGCTTCTTCCGCCGTTAAGCCAGCGACGTTGACGTAATCGATAAGCGGCAGATAGATTTCGCCCTTGGTACTGATGCGGGCCTTCGTGGTGAGTTCGGGAACGTTGTAGACGGCTACATCGATCAAGTCTCCGGCTTGCAGCCTGAGCGATGAAGCAGTCTAGTAGGGGTGCGTGTGACGATTCGGACGGCACCGCGATGTTTTCAGTTGTCGTCCGCGCTTTTTCAGCTGTGGTTGGCTGCTGGGCCGGACTTCTTTGTGCCAGTGCTATCAGCAATAGAAACGAAAACAAACAACTGCGGACGAGCCTGGACGAACTCCATCGCATCGGCGATGTAGAAAACACCATTGCCATTTTTGGCAAGTCTAGCACAGCGTGAAGGCTCGATGGACCAGCATTCTCGCCCGTACTCAAATCGCAAACAGCAGGAAATCTCAAAGGTTAAAGGTTAACCCAGGCTCAGCCGGGTACCAAGTGAGGGAATAGTTCCGCACTCGGGACAGCTGTAAGATTCTGTTGAATAGGAGAGTTAGTGACACTTTTCTATCTCGGGACCTTTGTCGGCTCGGTGCTGCTTTCATTCGCGCTGACTAAATACGTGCGCGATGTGTCGACCGTGCGTGGTTGGGTTGCTGCCCCTGCACTTGATCGACACTTGCACAGCCGTCCTTTGCCCCGCTTCGGCGGAGTAGCGATATTTTTCTCGTTCGTGCTCACCATCGGACTCGCATTGGGCGCCGGTTGGCATCATTTTGCATTGGGCTTCGGACTCTCCGGCAAAACCCTGCTCACGCTTTTGCTCCCCGGTTGCGTGATTTTGGCACTCGGTATTTACGACGATATTTATTCGGTGAGTCCGTACGCCAAGGTTGCGGTGCAAGCTATTGCCGGCGTGATGTTGTTTGCTCGGCGGGCTTCGCATTCTGGATCTGCCCGTACTTTTTGGCAGCCGACATTTTCCCTGGTTCGTGGGACTGCCATTGACCGTGTTGTGGGTACTCGCCATTACGAATGCCTTCAATCTTATTGATGGCCTCGACGGTCTGGCTGCGGGTTCGGCTTTGTTTTCTACAATCGTTGTATTTGCGGTCGCGCTGGTTTCAGGTTCGTCTCTGGTTTCGCTGATGGCGCTGGCATTGGCGGGCTCGGTTCTGGGATTTCTGCGTTTTAATTTCAGCCCCGCGACAATCTTCCTGGGGGATTGCGGAAGCCTTTTCATCGGATTTATTTTGAGCGCACTGGCTTTGCAGGGCGCGCAGAAGGCGCCTACGATCATTGCGGTCGCGATCCCTGTGGTGTCTTTCGGTCTGCCGATCCTGGAAACCACGCTATCGATTTGCCGGCGTTTTCTTGGGGGACGTCCGGTTTTCACGGCTGACCGCGAGCACATTCATCACAAACTTTTGCAGCGGGGCTTTTCGCATCGCCAAGTGGTCATCCTTCTCTACGGGGTCTCAGCGTTATTTGCATTGCTGAGTTTGTTTTTGCTGTGGCCTCGCGGCGATATGCTGGGCCTGGTTCTGGCCGTGCTTGGCGCCGGCATTTGGATTGGCGTGCAGCGTCTGGGCTATTTGGAATTCGGCGAACTGGGCAGAGTGGCGCATCGTACCCTTGAGCGGCAAGTTCTGATTAACAATCTTGCCATCCGCAGGGCCACCGAAGAGTTGAAAGTCGCCTGCGACTACGCTCAGCTTGGCAGAATTCTAGTGGCGGCGCTTGCGGGCAACGATTTCGATGCGTTCGACTTGCGGCTGCAATATTCACCTGGCGACCTTCCGGCCATTCATGGACTGCATCTGGTTTCGGGCTGGGGAGAGATTCCTTGCCTGCGCTGGACAAGGCCGGGCAGTCATTTTGCGCAGCAGTCGAACAGCGCGTGGTGTCTGACTGTTGATCTGGTCAGCACTGGCCATGCGCGTTGCGGGTCCATGACCGTTTATCGTCTGTGCAGCGACCGCGAATTGCAGTGCGATATTAGTCTGCTCACTTCGGAGTTCCCGTCAGCTCTAGCCGATGCATTGCATCGTCTATTAACGCCAGCTCTGCAAATCATGCCGACTCCTAACCAGCCTTCGGAATTGATCGCCGCGCAAGCCAGTTAAAGATCGTTATTCACAGCCCTGAACCAGACGCGCCACTTCTGAAGCATCGCACTCCCGTGTAGTTTTCTAAATTCGCTCGCGAAAATTTCGAAAGGGATCGGACGAATGGCGGAAAAGCTCACGGGGCAGGACATCAGCTTCATTTCCTTGCCGACCGCCGTGTTCTGTGTTGAATGTGAGTTGATTAGCAAGAACCACACTCCATACTGCATGGCTTGCGGCAGCCGTGCGCTGCTAAGTTTATCTCGACTGCTGGGCGGTTCTTTGCGAGGTCAACAGCGGGCTCATCTGATCGAAGATGTTGAGTTGGATCGGCTGGTGCGGGAATTGTTGAGTACCGTTCCGACTTCAGAAAACCGTGTCCCCGCTTCGTTCGCGATGCTAGCGCCTTCGCGCAGTCATGCTCGGGCTATGGATTCCGCTACGCAAAGGGTGGGCCACGTTTTGGGCAGGGAGCCCGATCTTCGGCCTGACGAAATTGAATTGGAACCTGCTATTAGTGTGATTGCTGAACGCGCCCAGGCTTTGACCAGAGCCACTGGCGCGGCGATCGCATTGCGCCAGGGAGATGAAATTATTTGTCGCGCGCGCACTGGCCGCACCGCACCGGATCTCGGAGTGCGATTACAAACTAACTCGGGAATTTCTGCTGACTGTGTTCGCACCGGCGAAATCGTGATTTGCCATGATGCTGAGCGGAATCCGTATGTCGATATTGCCAGTTGCCGCCGTCTTGGGGCGCGATCCATCCTGGCGGCGCCGCTGCGGCATTTCCGCCGGACGTTGGGTGTATTCGAGGTTCTGTCGGGCACTCCTCACGCTTTTGATAACCGCGACGTGGCCACGATGCAACTGCTTTCGAGCCTGATGGTGGCGGCTATCTCACGCATATCCAGCATTCGCAGTCAGCAAGATTTCTTGGCGGGCTAAAGTCATTTCATTGCGGCGAGTAGAGGGACCGTTTAAGAAACTCACCTGCACCCGGACGCCCGGTAAATTTCTCTGCTTCGACAATCACTCGGCCGCGAGAGAGAACGACGTCCGGCGTGCCCGTGACCTCGATGCCCTCGAACATGGAATAGTCGACGCGCATGTGGTGAGTTTTGGCGCTGATGGTGTGTTTGCGGGCAGGATCGAAGATTACTAAATCAGCATCGCTGCCGACTGCAATTGTGCCTTTGCGCGGATACAGCCCGAAAAGTTTTGCTGGCGTAGTGGAAACCAGTTCAACGAAGCGATTCACGCTGAAGCGGCCTTGGGCGACGCCGCCGGAATAAATCAGGCTCATGCGGTGCTCGATACCGGGGCCACCGTTGGGAATTTTGGTGAAGTCGTCGCGTCCCAGTTCTTTTTGTTCCTTGAAACAGAATGGACAATGGTCGGTGGACACTACCTGCAGATGATCTCGCTTTAATCCGTTCCATAATTTTTCCTGGTGCCATTTTTCGCGCAGCGGAGGCGTGAAAACGTACTTCGCGCCTTCGAATCCGGGGACGTCGAAGTTTTCGATCGACAGATAAAGATATTGGGGACAGGTTTCGGCATAGACGGGAAGGCCGCGATCCCGGGCCTCGCGTACTTTTTCCAGTGCGTCGTTGCAACTCAGGTGGACGATATAAACGGGCGCTCCGGCCATTTCTGCGAGAGCGATGGCGCGGGATGTGGCTTCCGCTTCGGCGGTTGTCGGGCGCGTCAGGGCATGATATTTCGGCGCCTTCTTTCCTTCGGCCAGTGCTTGCTGGACGATTACATCGATGGCGCTGCCGTTTTCCGCGTGCATGCAGACGAGGCCACCGTTCTTTGCCGTGGCGCGAAGCGCTTTGAAAATGCTGCCATCGTCAAGCATGAATACGCCGGGATAGGCCATGAACAGCTTGAAGCTGGTGACGCCTTCGCGCACCAGAGCATTCATCTCTGCCAGTTGCGCATCCGCGAGATCGGTGATGATGCAATGAAATGAATAATCGAAAACGGCTTTGCTTGCGGCTTTTTGCATCCAGGTATCGAACGCTGTGCGCAGGGTTTGGCCTTTGTACTGGATCGCGAAATCGATGAGCGTTGTGGTCCCGCCAAAGGCGGCGGCTCTTGTGCCGGTTTCGAAATCGTCGGCGCTGTTGGTGCCGCCGAAGGGCATGTCGAGATGGGTGTGAACATCGATTCCGCCGGGCAGAACATATTTTCCGGCGGCGTCGATAATTTTGGTGGCGTTGTCGCGCGGGAGATTTTGACCGATCGCCGTGATCTTGCCATTGCTGATGGCCACGTCGCTCGCGTAGGTGTCTGTCGCGGTGGTCACGCGTCCGTTTATGATGACCGTGTCAAAGCTCATTGGCTGCCTCGTCAGAATAGCGGAGCAGGCATTTTATGCTAAACTGCGACACCTTGGGCGGGATTGTGCGTGACACGAAAAGTCAAAACCTATAACCACAAAGAACACGAAGGTTCACAAAGGAGATCGCATGCGCTTTGGCATCACTATAAAACCTGACATGCCGGTGGAGCGCATTGTTGCGCTCACTCGGCAGGCTGAGGCTGCGGGATTTCAGTACGGGTGGGTTTTTGATTCTCATATTTTGTGGCTGGAACCTTATCCTCTTTTGACCCTGATGGCGAGCAACACCACGGACATGCGCTTGGGAACTTGTGTGACCAACCCGGCGACTCGCGACATCACGGTTACTTCAAGTTTGTTCGCCACGTTGAATCTGATTTCCGGCGGGCGCATGCAGTTGGGCATTGGCCGCGGCGATAGTTCGCGGCGAGTGCTGGGAAAGAAGCCGGTTGGGGCGGGCGATCTGGAGCGAGCGGTAAAAACTTTTCGCGATCTGACGGCGGCGCGGGAAATCGAGTACGACGGCCAGCCCACGCGGATTTCGTGGGCGACGGGATCGCCTCCGGTGTGGATTGCGGGATATGGGCCGAAGGTGCTGGATCTCGCGGGACGGGTGGGCGATGGAGTGATTTTGCAGTTTGCCGATCCTGACTTGATCGAGTGGTGCCTCAGTTTCGTGAAGAAGGGCGCGGAGTCTGCGGGGCGTGATTTCCGCAAGATCGAAGTGATGGCGGCGGCGCCCGTTTGGGTTTCCGATGATTTGAAGCTGGCGCGGGAACGGGTTCGCTGGTTTCCCGCGCTGGTTTCAAATCACGTGCTGGATTTGATTTCGCGGTACAAGCCTGAGGATCTCCCGCCCGCATTGACCTCGTATGTGCGTGACCGGGGCCACTACGATTATCAGGAACATTGCGAGGTTGACAGCGATCATTCGAAGTTTGTTTCTGACGAAGTGGTGGATCGCTTTTGTCTGGTTGGACCGGCGGCGGCGCACCGCGAGAAACTTCGCAAATTGGCCAGTATCGGGGTCACGCAGTTCAATATTTATTTGATGTGCGGCGAAGAAGAAGCCACGCTGGAAACTTATCAGCGGGAAATACTGCCGCAGAGCTAGATTAGTTTCGCATTCTTTCGCGCGCGTGCGATCCCTGCGCGTAGTCCCTTTTCGATGATTCGCTTGTATCCTGACTTGTCCATCGCCTGCATGGTGGCGGCGGCGGTGCCGCCTGGCGTCGCGGCTTCCTGAATAAGCTCATCCAACGGATCCTCGCCTTCGCGCCACGAGAGAATACCATCGGCGAGGGCGTGAGCTGCGGCAGTTAGCGCGTTCTTTCGGTTTAGTCCTAGTCGCTCGCCTGCTGCCGCCAGCGCCGCTAAGGCATGGTAGCTGTGGCTGGGGGAAAAAGTGACGGTAAAAGCATCGAACTGGCGATCGGGAATTTCGAGAACCGATCCTACTTGCTCGAACAGGTTCTTAACTTCGATCTTCATATTGCGAGGAAAATTTTGGTCGAACGTTAAGGCCGTAAGCCCGCGCCCGATGCGGCACACAGGGCTGGGCATGGCGCGCGCCCATCGCACTGGTGGTCCCCAGCAAGCCCGTAGTTTGGAGATTGGAACGCCGGCGGCCAAGCTGACAACGGTCAATGGGCTATTGATTTCTATTTGCTGAAGGAGTTCGCTCACCGCATCCGGCCGCACCGCGATGATGAGAAGTTCCGCTTGCTTGACGGCTTCATGGAGATTTGCTTCGACGGCCACGTCATACTGTTTCTTGAGTTGTCGCAGTTTACTCGGATTGCGGTCATGCACGATGATCTGCTTAGGGTATTTCGCCAGCCGGAGTCCGGCCACGAGGGCGCTGGTGATGCGTCCGCCTCCGAGAAAGACTGTCGGCTTCATGAGATATCCGCACAAGCCTGATCGGCTGCTTCTCCAAGTGCTGCCACATCTGCTTCGGTGTGCGCCGTCGAGATGATCCAGTGCAGGCCGTTCGAGGGAGTCATATAAATTCCGCGGTCTAGCAGCAGGTGAACGAATTTGGAATAGCGAGCGGTGTCGACGTAATTGCAGTAGTCGCGATAATCGTGAATGGCGTCGCGTTCAGTGAAATAAATTTGAAACATGGGTCCGAATCCCTGAACGATAGCCTTTACCTTGCGCCGATGAAATATTTCGCGCAAGCGCGCGATAGCGGCATCGCCTATAGCATGCAGTTTTGTGTAGGTGTCTTTGCGCGCAAGCAGGTCGAGGTTCGCTGCGACAACTTTCATAGTGAGCCGGTGTCCATTGAAAGTGCCGTAATGCAGAACCATGTTTTCACTCCAGCGCATACGATCGAGAATCGATCGCGGGCCCGCGACCGCGCCCACGGGGAAACCCGCTCCCAGCGCCTTGCCGAACGTGCTGATATCGGGTTTAATCCCAAAATATTGCTGGCATCCGCCGGGCGCATAGCGAAAGCCGGTGACCACTTCATCAAGGATCAGCAACACGCCGTACTCTCGGGTCAGCTCGCGCATTTTCTGCAAGTAGCCTTCGCGCGGAGGAATGCATCCCATGTTCGCCATAATCGGCTCGGTTATAACGGCGGCTAGCTCGCGTCCATGTTTTTGCATGATGCGATCGAGCACGGCGACATCGTTCCATGGGGCGAGCACGACATCGTCAAAGGTTGCGGGTGGAATGCCTTCCGAGTCGGGAATTCGCGAAGGATTTTCCGGCGGGCCGAGTTGTTGTGGCGGATGTCCGTGCGCGTTCAGCAAAAACGGATCGTACCAACCGTGGTAATGGCCTTCGAATTTCAGAAACTTATTTCGGCCGGTGTGCGCGCGGGCCAGGCGCAGCGCCAGCATGGTGGCCTCGCTGCCGGTGTTAGTAAAGCGAACCGCTTCTGCCGACGGCACCATGCTGCAGAAACGCTTCGCCGCTTCGACTTCCGCGGATGTCGCAGCGGCAAAATGTGAGCCTTCCGCCATGGCTCCGGAGACAACGGAGGCCAGCTTGGGATGCGCGTGGCCGTGGATGAGTGCGCCGAAGGACATCATAAAATCCACGTACTCGTTTTTGTCAGCATCCGAGACATGCGATCCGCTGCCGCGCTCCAGAAAGATAGGGCCTGGCGAATACGTGGCTTCGCCGCGAGACGGTGAATTCACTCCTTCAATCAAGAATTCTTGCGCTCGTTCAAACCATTGTTGAGAGTGGATTCGCGTTTTGGTTATCGGTATCATTTGGATTTGTTGCTTTTGAGTATAAGGGATGCATATTTCAGATCAGCGCCGATCATTGTTCATTCGGAACTTTGAAATTGGCGGGACGCTGATCTCTCACCTCTCGGGCTAAAGCTTTCTTTCAAAAAGGCGCTTGCGGCGCCGGAACAGCCTGCGGAAAAAGTCATTTTCTGGCGACTAACCGGCACCTCAGCGGCTAAAGCCGGACGCATTTTCAGCGACTTGCGGTATGCCTGAAGGCATACCCTGATACGAAACTAAACTTTTTCTGCAGCCTGTGAAGGCATACCCTGATACGAGGGGGCTTTTTCCGGAAACTGTGAAGCCGCGCCCTTTCAAAGTGGTTTCAATTCAGGTGGTGATGCCTGCCACCCGCTGCGGTGCGTCTGTACAATAGTAGATAAGAGAAAGTTTTTTTATGTTTTTAGATTTTCTAGTGGGAGGCATTTATGCAGACTCGCGAACTCGGACGCAGCGGGCTCACGGTTTCCGCCATGGGCTTGGGGTGCATGGGGATGTCGGAGTTCTATAGCGGACGCGATGACAACGAATCGCTGGCCACGATTCATCGTGCCTTGGAGCTCGGCGTCAATTTCCTCGACACCGCTGACATGTACGGACCATTTACTAACGAAGAGCTGGTCGGCAAAGCCATTCGTGGACGCCGGGAGCAGGTTGTTATCGCTACGAAGTATGGCATTGTCCGCGATCCCAATGATCCCACGCGGCGCGGCGTAAGCGGCAAACCGGATTACGTGCGCCGATCCTGCGAGGGTAGCCTGCGGCGGCTCGGCATTGAGACCATCGATCTTTACTATCAGCATCGCGTTGATCGTGACACGCCAATTGAAGAGACTATTGGCGCGATGGCGGAACTGGTTAAGGAGGGGAAGATCCGTTACATCGGATTGTCGGAAGCCAGTGCGCAGACTCTTCGGCGCGCAGTGAAGGTTCATCCTATTGCCGCGCTGCAAACTGAGTACTCGCTTTGGACGCGCGATCCCGAGGATGAGATTTTGCCTACCTGTCGCGAGCTGGGAATCGGGTTCGTGGCTTACAGCCCGCTGGGGCGCGGCTTCTTGACTGGGCGGTTCACAAAATTCGAGGATCTTCCGGCTGATGATTCGCGACGGCTATGGCCTCGTTTTCAAGGCGAGAACTTTCAGAAGAATATTGATCTGGTGCACCGGGTAGAGGAGATCGCTAAAGCCAAGGGGTGCACGCCGGCGCAGTTGGCACTGGCGTGGGTGCTGGCACAAGGAAAAGACATTGTGCCGATTCCTGGGACGAAGCGACGGAAGTATCTCGAGGAAAATGTGGGGGCACTGAATGTGCAGTTCAGCGCAGAGGATCTAGGGCGCATCGACGAGGTGTTTCCGCGCGATGCGATTTCAGGGGCGCGGTATCCCGAGGCCATGATGCACCTAGTGAACGGGTAGCCGAAGTCAATCGACCGCAGCATTTCTGCGTCTGCGTTCCAGAGTTAATTGCCAGGAGGCCAGCTAAGCAGAACCGTGTAATGGTAAATGATAGACGAGACAACACCAATGGTCCACGGTTCGCCTGGAACCAGGTCAGGCTCAACTAATAACGTTTCGTTCATTTTTTCTGACACCCACGAAACGATCGTGAGCCGCAAATGATATCGGTTCTGCTTCAAGGGTGTCAGAGTACCCTTCAGCGTTATTTTTCTTTCCCCTCTCATCTCGGAGATTTCGAAGGCCTTGCCAAGTGATATTTTGGTGCTCACTTCAAGGGATTTCTGGGAAGATGGAAGCGTAACGGTCAGCAGGAATTCATTGGGCGAAATTTTTCGCGAAACCTGCCCCTGCGAATACAGTGCAAACATGGCGAACAACAAGGACCAAGCGCGTTTCATTGGCGTGCCAGCGATAAAAGAAAGGGCAGCTTTTCGGCTGCCCCTCATTCTATGAATTAATTCCGCGTTACGCTCTTGCCGGGCTCTCGCCGCCTTTGGCAATTCCCGGGCGTCCGGGTTCGGGCTTCAGCACTTGCTGTACGCCGTCATCTGACTTCGGCGGAGGCGTCATCTTGGGCAGTTCCTTGCCTTCGATGATCATCTTAATTTCGTTGGCGTCAAGTACTTCGCGCTCCAGCAGCGCCAGCGCGATTCTGACCAGTGCGCCGTTGTCCTGCGCCAGAATGCCCTTCGCAGTGTTATAGCCCTGACCTACGATGCGACGAACTTCGTCGTCGATCTTCATCTGCCGTGGCCTCGCTGTAATCGCGATGCTGAGCAATCTCCCGGCCTAAAAAGATCTGCTCTTCTTTCTTGCCGAACGTCAGCGGACCGAGATCGCTCATGCCGAATTCGCAGACCATTTTGCGTGCCAGTTCCGTGGCCCGCTCGATGTCGTTGCCTGCGCCGGTGCTCATCTGGTTGAGGAACATCTCTTCGGCGATGCGACCGCCCATCATGATGGCGATTTCCGTTTCCAGATATTCCTTGGTGTAATTGTGCTTGTCGTCGATCGGCAGCTGCATGGTTACGCCGAGAGCCATGCCGCGCGGGATGATCGTGACTTTGTGCAGGGGATCAGAATTGGGCAGCTTGGATGCGACCAATGCGTGTCCGGCTTCGTGATACGCGGTGACCTTCTTCTCTTCCTCGGTAAGGATGAGCGACTTTCGTTCCACGCCCATCAGAACTTTATCTTTTGCCAATTCGAAGTCGTACATGAGCACGGCTTTACGGTTTTGCCGGGCGGCGCTCAATGCAGCTTCGTTCACCATGTTGGCGAGGTCGGCTCCGGAGAAACCCGGTGTGCCGCGTGCCAGTACGGAGAGGTCAACATCGTCGGCCAATGGAATCTTGCGAGTGTGCACGCGCAGGATCTCTTCTCGTCCGCGTACATCTGGGCGATGCACTACCACTCGGCGGTCGAAGCGACCGGGCCGCAGCAACGCGGGATCAAGGACGTCGGGACGGTTGGTGGCAGCCATCAGGATGACGCCTTCGTTTGATTCGAAGCCATCCATCTCGACCAGCAACTGATTCAGGGTTTGCTCGCGTTCGTCGTGTCCACCACCGAGGCCGGCACCGCGGTGACGTCCGACTGCGTCGATTTCATCGATAAAGATAATGCAGGGAGCATTCTTTTTGCCCTGCTCAAACAGATCGCGTACTCGGCTTGCGCCTACGCCTACGAACATTTCAACGAAGTCGGAACCGGAAATCGAAAAGAAGGGTACATTGGCTTCGCCAGCAACTGCTCTGGCGAGCAGAGTCTTGCCCGTTCCCGGAGGTCCTACTAGCAAAACACCCTTGGGAATGCGTCCGCCCAATTTCTGAAATTTCTGCGCCTCGCGCAGAAATTCAATAATCTCGCGCAGCTCTTCTTTAGCTTCTTCCACGCCCGCCACGTCTTTGAACGTGACTTTTTTCTGCTGCATGGAGAGCAGCCGCGCCCGGCTCTTACCGAATGAAAGCGCTTTGTTGCCGCCGGTCTGCATCTGCCGGATCATGAAGAACCACAGGGCAGCCAGCAAAATGAGTGGCGCCAGGTTCAGCAGCCAGCTGGGCCAGCTTCCGCTGCTCGCGTCACGGACGTTGATCACCACGCCCTTGTCGCGCAACAGCTTAATCATGTCGGGATAATTTGTAGGGACGGTGGTGTGGAAGGTCGAACCGTCGTTCTGGAACTTGCCATGGACCTCTTGCAGGTTGATCGTGACTTCTTTGACGTTCCCCTGATCCACATCGGTCATGAATTTGGAAAAGTTGATTTCCTGCTCTTTTTGGCCCGCGCCACCGGCTTTTACCACCTGCCAGAGCAAGAACGCCGAGAGTACGATAACCAACCAAAATACGACGGTTTTTACTGTTGAATTCACCTAGAAACTCCTGAAAAGGTTGCGCCGACTTCCAAAAAACGCAACTGGACTACGCCAATCTCTTTAGATGCCGGTTGCGGGAATTGGATGAAGGAAATTGCCAACGTTCTCATTCTAACGCTTCTTGTGGAAAAAAGGACGGCCTTCTCGCCGTGACTTAAGTCACAAGTTCAGCTTGCGGCTGCCAAGTATGGTAGGTTGCGATGCGTTTGCTCCGGCGCTCCCAATCCATAGCCGACCAGGAACGCTTCGTCCACCAAAAAGCCGAAGTAATCCGGCTGTAATTGTACTCTTCGCGCGGACTGCCGGTCCAGCAAAGTAGCCAACTTGACTGATGCTGCGCCGCGTTTTCGCAGGTCATTCATTAGGAACTCACTGGTCAGGCCCGAGTGCACCAGTCCCTCGATCAACAATACGTGCTGGCCGGCCAGGTCCAGATCATGGCTAAAAAATATTTCCAGGAAGCCGGCCGGGGTGTCCGGCTGCTCCCGGCGATATCGTGGCTTAATGAATTGGCAAATGACCGGCACTTCGAGGACGCGCACCAGGTCGGCCATGAAAATGAAGCTGTTCTCGAGCAATCCCAGGGCGTGAACGGTTTTGCCTTGATAGTCGGAGGATATTTGCCGGGCCATCTCGCGTACTCGCTTATGGATCTGCTCGGTGGGAATGACCATGCGTAACTGCTCAGACTTTGGGTTGGCGCTCATTGATTGTGCCTTGTGTTTTGCTTGTGTGACGGGCGACTCGCCCATCCGCTCTCAGCCAAGCTGTCCCCAATCATACCGGTCCTTTCAGCGCTGTCTCGCGTAGCAGAACCGCCTGGTCGTCAGCTGTGCCCGGCCGCAATCGAGCCGGCACAGGAAAGCCTCGAACCCAGACCACATCTTGACCGCTCACGATCACAGGCCATAGCTTTCGCTCTTGGCCGGTTACATGCCGCTCTTGTAGTAACTCCTTAACCTTTTTGGAGACCTTAGTATGCGCCGGCCAGAATCGGTCTCCGGGATGCCAGTTTCTGATCTTTAATTCTGCGGCCAGTAATGCTCGATCTAACAAATCTTCGGGATTATACCCCTCAGCGGCGTTCCCAGACACCAATACTGCTTCGAAGCGGGATCTTATCTCGCGGACTTCGACTGAACCCGGTATAGAAAGCCGATATTCATAGTCCGATTTTTCAGAAGTGCCGCTGTCCCGTGCAAAACGTAACGCATCCTTTTCTAACTGAACTAGCCAGCCACCCGGCAGCACGGTAGTGGCAATACGATTCGAACTTTGGGCCAGGATTTCCTCCACGTGCCGGAAGTCCAGCTTCGACCCCAGGCATTCGGTTGCGGCGCGGACAACGCGGCGTTGCAGCGCCAGAGGGAGGTTGTTTAAGGCCGAGATATTAAGAACGCCTTCCGTCCCGTTGGATTGCCAAACCTGCCGAAGAACTCGGGCCAGTTCTTTTTCCCAGTATTCCTCTTCGGCGCGCGCAATCTCCGCGGTCTCCGCTAGAGCTTCACGCACTGCGGGATTGAAGTTTCGTTCGAGGCGCGGCAAGATTCCGTGGCGCACTCGATTGCGCATGTGCCGCAAGTCGCGATTGCTCTTATCCTCGCGCCAACTCTGGCCGAGAGAAGCCAAGTAAGCCTCGAGATCTGCCCGCCGGGTTCCGAGCAGAGGACGGATGATCGAGATTTGCTGAGAGCTGACGGCTGAAGGCTGACAGAAGCTCACTGACAATTTAGGATAGATCCCCGCCAGCCCGCGTCCACCGGCCCCGCGAATGATTTTCAGCAGTACCGTTTCCGCCTGATCGTCCAGCGTATGCCCGGTTGCGATGCGGTTTAACCGGTCGTCGCGTAGCAATTGGCGGAAATACTGGTAGCGCATTTCGCGTGCAGCGGTTTCCAGACTTAAATGGTTCTGCGCGGCATAGGCTGCCACTTCGCCGCTTCCCCGATGCAGTTCCAACTTGTGCTGCTGGGCTAAATCGGCGACGAATCTTTCGTCATCATCGGAATCGACTCCACGCAACCGGTGATTAAAGTGAACCACCGAAAGTACCGCGCCAATTTCCTTGCGCAGTTCTAGCAGCAGACGCACTAGAGCAACGGAATCGGCGCCGCCTGAGACTGCGATCCCCAGGCGATCTCCAGCTTTCAGAAGCTCATGCTTGTGGATGTAGTCGAGGATGGTTTGGGACAGACTCTGCACTAGAACATACTACAACCGGAGCTGCGGCTTGCTACGGCATGTGGGGCGTGCCAGCCAAGTTAAATAGGTTCTTCGCTTCGCTCAGAATGACAGCCTGTGCCGAAACTATTTCCGCTGCTTCATCTTTTCCAGAAATTTCCCGACACTCACCACTGCGCGGCCGACCGTTCCACGCCCGATTTCCTGGACATCATCCCAGGCAGTTACGCGCACGACATAAAATTTGCGGTCGAGAGATTCCAGCACCGCCTCCGCGCGAATCTTCGCTCCAATTCCGCTGGCGGCGCGGTGCTCCACGTTGATGGCCGTGCCCACGGTGATTTCGTCGCCCTCGCAGTAAGGATGCAGCGCGTGAAAAGCCGCGGTTTCCATTAAGCGGATCATGTCCGGAGTCGAATAAACTGGCGGCAACTCGGGATGATGCGAGGTCAACGTGTGCTTGAATTCGACTGTTTCCTCAGCTGTTCCGCGGGCGCCGATGGGCATCGCTTTCGCCATAGTTCTCTCACCAAAAGAAAGAGCCAATGATTCTACTGAATCACTGGCCCGTCTGGACAGGCGAGACGCCCGTCCTCCATTGTTTGTTCTTTTTTAAAATCGCCTTCTTATGCGGCCGCCATGTGCGTCCGACGCATCTCGATTCCATCGAGCGCGTGCCACAATGCTTTGGCCGCGTTCTCACCGGCAGCCAGGGCTTTCTCAGCAGCGCGCGGATTTTCCGCTAACCGCTTTTCCAACTGTTGACGCCAAACTTGCGAGTGGTAAACGTCTGCGGTGGTGTGCAGAGTGAAGTACGCAGTCACGCCCTCGTCCGCACCATACATTTCGCGCAGCCCGCGCGCCTTCTCCCTCGCGACCCTCGGTACCTGCGATTCGTAAGCGTAGAAGGCGGCCAGAGCTTCTTCCGGCGTGCCTTCGCTGGCAACGCCGTGGAAGAATGAAATCAGCTGCGTGACTTCGGGAATCGGAGTGTGTCCGCGCATGTCGCGCTTCGCGCCCATGCCTTCGGCAAAGTCGAGCCAAAGCTCAGAGTGTGGTTTGAGCGTACGGCCTGGAGCATCAACTATGCCTTTTTCATCCGCCATGTTGGCCAGGATTGCCCGGCGGAGTTCGCTTTCGTCGAGGCGAATGCCGAGTTCGGCCAGATAGATTGGGAAAGCCTCCACATGATGATAGTAATCGCAGGCGTATGCCTGTAAATCTTCGCGGGTGAGCTCGCCCGCACTCCATGCCTGATAAAAAGGATGGCATAGCAAGTCATACTTCGCGATCCGCGTATTCAGCTGCTCGAAGAATTGCTCAGTATTCATGATTGCGCCTCCGGGACTCTCCAAATCAAGACGTACGATAAAGAACACTCCACTATACGAGTGCAATTGAAGGCATGCAAATGGCTCCAATCCGGGAATTTATGGGAACGGCAAACGCAGTTTCTGAGTAAGCGAAGAGCAACTTCCATCAGATAATGTAGGCGCGGGCGTCTTCGCCCGTGCTGGCGCCAATAACTGCTGCCCGGACATGGAAAAACGACTTGCGATTGTGATGATTGCCTGCGCAGCCGTCTGTACGGTGTGGACAGTCGCGCAAACCGTCCGCCCTCAAATATTCCGAATTTCTCCGACGAGTGGGCCAGAAGGTTCGCGGGTTGAAATTACCGGGGAGAATCTGCAAGGAGCCTCGGCTGTTTTGCTTGGCAGCAGCAACGCAACTTTCAGCGTTGTTTCTTCAGAAGAGATTGTGGCGCTCGTTCCACATAAGAGTTTCACGTCCGCTGTCACCGTGGTCACACCCCGCGGCAGCGCTTCGAGTCCCTTTGCTTTCGTGGTTTCGAATGATCCACGCGTTCCCGACGAGGTAAGCTACAAAGCTGGGTACGTGAATCCGGTTCCAGCGCCGCGCGAATTCAAATCCGCCTTGCTGTGGGGAATTGCAATCGCCGACATCCGCGTGCCGGGCCACGAATCGGCGACCGTGGAAATCGCTTCGACCCAGCTCAGCTGCCGGGTGAATGGTGAAGATGTGGTTCTCAACCAGGACGACGGCGAAGTTCGCGGTGGACTGTACCGCCGCAACCCGTGGTTTGGCACCGACCAGCACGAGCCCATGCCTACGACTCGGGACGTTGCCAATCATGCGGTTGTCCTCGCCGTTGGCCAGCGCGTGGACCGGGCGTGGCATTTCTGGAGCGCGTCGCCTCGCGCAGCCTTACCCGCGGCCAGTCTCGAAGGGTGCATTGTCAAAGCCCGCGTAAAGATCTCTCCGGGGGCCCTGCTGCAAATGGGAATGGATTACTGGCGCAACTCAACCACCGCCTACGGCGCGGGCGGAAACAATCACGAAGCCGGAGCCAGCAACTGGTATTTTCCCTCTGACCAATGGCAGGAAGCGGTGTTCACCGATATCGGCGGGCCACAGTTCTAGCTGCGTGCAAGCATTTCATTGCTAGAATAGACACTCGGCCATGCAATTTACCGAACATTTCGATGTAGTTGTGGTCGGCGCTGGGCACGCAGGATGCGAAGCCGCCATGGCCGCGGCCCGCATGGGTCTGAAGACCGCACTGTTTACGCTGAATGTCGACTTGATTGCGCAGATGTCGTGCAATCCGGCCGTTGGTGGAATCGCCAAGGGACATCTGGTCCGGGAAGTCGACGCCCTCGGCGGCATCATGGGCGAAATTACTGATGCAGTCGGAATTCAGTTTCGCCTGCTGAATACCTCCCGAGGACCGGCCGTCTGGTCGCCGCGCGCGCAGTGCGACAAGCAAGCTTATCGCCTGAAGATGCGCGAGGTGCTTGAGTCGCAGCCGAATCTGAAGATCAAGCAAGCGGAGGTGGCGGAACTGATCGTAGAAGAGTCGTTGGCCGTCGGTCATTCGTCGTTGGCGAACCCTGGCGGGATGAGCGCTTTTGCAGACGACCAACGACCAACGACCAACGACCGCGTTTGCCGCGGCATCCGGCTGCGCGACGGCCGCACCGTTGGCGCCAGCGCCGTCATCATTACCACCGGCACTTTTCTCAACGGACTTATTCATTGTGGCGAGCAGCAATATCCTGCAGGGCGCTCGGGAGAGCCGCCTGCCGTCCTCCTCGGTGAATCGCTGAAGCAACTTGGATTGCGCGGCTGCCGCTTGAAAACGGGCACTCCGCCGCGCCTCGACGGCCGCACCATTGACTGGTCGCAATTCGAACTTCAGCCGGGCGACGCGGATCCCACCCCATTCAGCTTCCGAACAAAGCGAGTCGCCCATCACGATTCGCAGGTTCCCTGCTACATCGCATGGACCACGCCGGAAACACAACGGATTATTCGCGAGAATGTTCATCGGTCTCCGATGTATAGCGGACAGATTCAATCCATTGGGCCGCGATATTGTCCGTCGATCGAAGACAAGATCGTGAAGTTTCCGGACAAGACCACGCATCAGCTGTTCCTCGAGCCCGAAGGCTTGAACACGCACGAGATTTATGTGAATGGCATGAGTACTTCACTGCCGGTCGAGGTGCAGTTGGCGATACTGAAGTCCATCCCTGGCTTGGAAACGGCGGAGATGCTGCGCCCTGGCTATGCCATCGAGTACGATTCGATCGATCCAACTGAACTTGAACGTACACTCGAAACAAAAAAGATTGCCGACTTGTTTCTCGCCGGCCAAATCAACGGAACCAGCGGATACGAAGAAGCGGCTTGCCAAGGCTTGATGGCGGGAATCAACGCCGCGTTGAAAGTGAAAAGTCAACCGCCGCTGATCCTCGATCGTACGGAAGCGTACACCGCGATTCTCATCGACGACCTGATCTCCAAGGGTACCAACGAACCGTACCGGATGTTCACCTCACGCGCCGAGTTTCGCTTGCATTTGCGCATTGACAACGCCGACCGGCGCCTGACTCCGCATGGTCGCAGAATCGGATTGATCTGTGATGCGGCTTGGGCGGACTTCCAGGCAAAACAAAATCGCTTGGAGGAAATGAAACAGCTGTTGGAAAAAACCCGACTCACCGGCGCGATGCTAGAAAAAATAAACACCCACGTAGGGGCGGACGCCCTCGTCTGCCCAGCCGAGCAAGGCTCGGCGGCAGTGGATCTGACAAATGCTCTCGGCCAGACGTGCGCTCAACTGCTCAAGCGTCCGGAAATCACAATCGAGAATCTGGTTCCCGCTCTGCGCGAACTAGATCCAGGATTTTTTGCAAGAGACAAAATCCGTGCCAATCCGCGCCAATCCGCGGCCGCTCTTTCTTCCGAAATACGCAACGAACTCAAGTCGATCGAGACCGAAATAAAATACGCAGGCTATCTGCTGCAGCAGCAACGCGCCATCGAGCGCCTGAAGAAGGCCGAGCAGCGAGCCATCCCCGAGTGGTTCGATTATCATTCGGTCAGCGGGCTCTCTCGCGAAATGCAAGAGATACTTCTGAAGATAAAGCCGCGCACCCTGGCACATGCATCGCGGATTCCCGGGGTGACGCCTGCCGCAGTGTCGCTGGTGCACGTCTACATCGAGATTCAGGCTAAGCGGCGGCAACAAGCCGCCGTTTTGTGACGGCGTGGGGACAGCCGCCCTCGGCTGACCGGTCAGGCAAAGCTGCACAGCATGTCGGGGAAACGAGCGTGATGGTTTACACGCAAATCGAAAGCCCGCTGGGGCCGTTGCTTTTGGTCGCTGATGATGCTGGCCTGCGGCAAATCCTTTTTGTGAATGGGAGGCACGCGGCACAGCCGGAGTCGTCGTGGAAAAAGGATGAAGCTCGATTCAGCGAGACTATTTGCCAGCTTCATAACTATTTCGCCGGAGAATTGGAAAGATTTGATCTGCCGCTTGCGCCCGAGGGTACTCCATTTCAGTTGGCCGTTTGGCGCAGGCTTTGTGATATTCCGTATGGCGCAACCGTTTCCTACGGCGAGCTGGCTAACCGAATCGGAAATCCCAAAGCGTGCCGCGCCGTAGGCCTTGCCAATGGCTCTAATCCGATCCCGATCGTCATTCCGTGTCATCGCGTGATTGGCAGCAATGGCAAGCTCACCGGATACGGCGGTGGGTTGCCGATTAAAGAAAAACTGCTGGCCTTGGAACGCCGTCAGTTGCAATTGCTCTGAACAGGTTATCTGCAGATTTCGGCGGGAATCGGGCGCCTTCCCTGTGGGGCCTGCATCTTCTTTGCGCTCTTCCCAGGGCTTACGCCCTGGGCTAAATTGTGTCGCCCCTCCGAGGCTGGTTTGCCTGCCGGGAAAAATCGTTCCAATGTGTTTCCTGACACTACACTCGCCCTTGGGTTACCATAGAGCACACCGTGGCACTTAGCACATCTTATGAATAAAATTCACTGCGCAATTGCGTCGCTAGTCCTTCTGCTTACGGCTCACGTCTACGCCCAGGACGAAGTCAACCCTGTCCTCAAGCCACCTAAAGGGGCGCAGGTTGCCATTGTGGTGTTTGAGGATTTGGAGTGTCCCGATTGCCGCCGGGCTGCGCCGCTGGTGGAGGAAGCTGCGAAGACTTACAAAATTCCGGTGGTCCGCCACGATTTTCCGCTGCCGTTTCACAAGTGGTCGTTCGATGCGGCCGTAATTGCCCGCTATTTTGATACCCATTCCAAACCGTTGGGCAATCAGTATCGCGATTACATCTTTGAGCATCAGCCGGAAATCACCCCGGAAAATCTTCGCTCGTTTTCAGAAAAATTCGCCGCTGATCACAAGGTCGATCTGCCTTTTGTGGTCGATCCCCAAGGCAAACTGGCAGCTGCGGTCGTGGCTGATCGTGACCTGGGAAAATCGATTCATCTTGAACATACTCCGACCATTTACGTGGTCAGCAATAAAACTCAGGGCAAACCGTTCGTAGAAGTCGTAGACCGCACTCAGCTTTTTCAGTTGATTGACGCTATGAAAGCCGAGTGAACGAGGATCTCATGGCTCTCAGCTTTGCCAAAGACATTCGCCCGCTGTTCCGCGACACTCCGGACGTGGATACGATGAAGGATTTCGGACTTGATCTTTCGTCGTACGACAGCGTCAAAATCCACGCGGAAGAGATTTATGCTCGCGTTCTTGACGGTAGTATGCCCTGCGACGAGCCTTGGCCCAAGGAACAAGTGGGCTTATTCAAGCGGTGGATGGAAGAAGGAATGGCGCCGTAGGCGGCATGGGAGATACGTCCGAACTAGGGACATCGAACCCCAGCGGCTAAAGCCGAACCCATTTTCGACGATCTTGCGGTATGCCTGAAGGCATACCCTGATACGAATCGAGCCGCGGGTCCGGTAGAGACGTAATTAATTACGTCTCTACGGCGAATCGAGCGTTTTACACTATCCTCTTTCAAAGGCGTGCTTTTTCTCTAATTCCTCCAGGGCAGTTCGCATGTCGGCTTCGAACTTATCCGCCTGCGCCATCAGCGAAGGATTCGCGGTTGCCCTGTCTCCATCCAGTTTGATTAAATTCTGCGACGCCATTTTCTTCGCAACTTCAAGAAGGTGATCTGGCGGTCGTCTCCACATATAACGCTTCTGCGGGATCGCCGATCCATGCGCTCACGCCCTCTATCCGCGTCTGCCAATACACTTTTCGTGCCAGTAATAAGTCTATCTCTTCGTCGCTAGCCTTTCCGAAAACCCATTTGCTACGCTTGAAGTCATAATGACGGCTGGAAAATTGTACGGGCACCAGCTTGCCGGACTTCACGAACTCCAACTGCCTTTTATCCACTTCTTTGCGCAACGCATTGATCACTGGTCCTTCGATGTCTTTCGCTTCGAGCGATGGCACTACTTCGCGCACCGTCGCCGACAGATTTACCGCTACGGGAGCATGCAAGCCAGCTGAGTTTTCCAAACGAATGTCGCCATGCAGAAAGTAAAAATCGGCGCCGGAAGTGGATTTGCGAAAAGGCCATTCCAGACGAAATGAAAGCGGCAGTCCGGTCAGAGTCGTGTAGATTTTCTTTTGTCGACCGCCGTTGTCCGGGTCAGTGCTCATGCCATCGTCCCCAAATGAAAGTTTTCGTCGACAATTTTACCGCGATCCGCAAATGAATGGCCGAAAGTGGGCGAACATAGCGTGCGCTTTCCACTTGTTACTTTCCTGAGTCTTATCGACAGAGATTCGGGCCAGGAAGAAAAAAGGTGGCCGGATTAGGCCGCCCCAACGGAGGATCTGGAATTGATTTAACTGCGGACGAGTTACCGACCCGCTGCCGCGCTTTTGGCCAATCCGCTCACGGCGATCTCGCCACTCGTCATCATGGAAGCGATTTTTGCGACGACATCGGAAATGCTTCTCCCCGTATCGAGGTTCGCGTCCACTGCGGGATGGCGTTCTCCATCGGTATGCATGACCAGAACGCGCGTTGCAGCGTGCGCCTTCTTAATCACATAGGGCAAATGATGCCGGTCGTTTCTGGTCAAGGTCGGACCGAGAATTACGAGATCGAATCCACCGTGCTGGGCCGCCTCGACGATAGCCTTGCGGCCTACCGCCATTTCGACTTTATGGCCTGCCTTTTGAATAGACGCGGCTTGCGAAACCAGCACGTCCGAGTCTCCCTCGCCGTAGAGAATTTTGAGCGAAAATGACGATTTCTCACTGTTTGCCATGAGGTGATTAGAGCCAGCCTTTCTTCCTTCTGGCTTCACGGTAGCAACGCCCGGGGGATAAGAGAACGTCACTGAAGACCACGTCCGAATAGGACATGTCACTGGTCGGCGGTGCTACATCGTGATATGAAAATACAGCGTGCGCGTCGATTCCACCTGCAATTGTGGGCGCATCCGACGTACAATAAGGCGGGCATGGCTGCCTGAACGTTGAAAGTCTAGTCCGCGGGGGACTACTTCATGCGTGTGCTAGCCGTCTTTATAGTCCTGATGTCCCAGTCGTTTTACTGTGCAACCGCATTTGCCGAGCAAGCGGAAGCACCCGATCAGACGGCCACCATCACCTGTGATTTCACCGACGGCAACGAAATCACTGTCCAATACAACAACTCGGTTAATAGCGAGAAAGACCAGCCCCGCAATGGCAAGGTCTGGCTGCCCGGCGGTTCGCCGATGACGCTGTTCACCCAGGTCCCGCTGGTTCTCAATCACGTCGAACTCCCGGTGGGGGCATATACCATGTACGTGATTCCCAACAAAAAGGATTGGACTCTGGTAGTGAGCAAGAACGTAAGCAACCCTAAAACCTACGACGAGAAACTAGACCTCGTGCGCGCTCCCATGGAAATGGGTGGGGTAAACTCGCCTCCGAAGAGGCTGCAGGCTTCGTTTGCTCACGTCGCTCCCAAGCAGTGCAGCATCCGGCTTTACTATGAAACCAACGGAGCGTTCGTCGAGTTCAACGAGAAGTAACTTTCCGGAAGTTCTCTCTTAGATCTGATCCATGCATTTTCGTTTTTGTGCAATCCATCTTCGCTACCTTCTTTTCTGCCTGTTCGTTGCCGGCCCTCTTGTTGCCCAGAATCCCAATGTCCAGCAATCGAACACTACGGAAAACCTACGCGGCATCAGCGTAGTGGATGATCAAGTTGCTTGGGCGAGCGGTACTCACGGAACTTATCTCCGCAACAATGATGGCGGAAAGTCGTGGCGAGCCGCGCAGCTTCCGGGTGCGGAATCTCTGGACTTCCGCGATGTTGAGGCTTTCAGCGCCAATCTCGCTTATCTGCTGAGCGCTGGTCCGGGCGAACAGTCACGGATCTACAAAACCATCGACGCCGGCAAGAACTGGGCTCTGCAATTCAGCTAACAAAAATCCGAAAGGCTTTTTCGATTGCATGGCTTTCTGGGATCGCGATCATGGCATCGCGGTTGGTGATCCGGTACCCGACAACTCAGGCAAGCTGAAATTCGAATTGATCGCGACTGAAGATGGCGGTGAAAACTGGAAGGCGATTCCACCTGACGCACTTCCGCCAGCCGTCGAAGGCGAAGGCGCGTTTGCTGCCAGTGGAACCTGCATCGCGGTGTAGAGCCAGTTCCAACGTCTGGTTCGCCACCGGAGGAAAAGTCGCGCGGGTATTCCATTCGACCGACGCCGGCAAAACCTGGAGCGTCGCTGATACGCCGATCGTTCATGGGCCGGACTCCGCGGGGATTTTTTCCATAGCCTTCCGCGATGCTATGCATGGAGTGATCGCCGGAGGAGACTACAAACATCCCGAGCAGGACGGTCCCAACCTCGCTTTCACCGACGACGGCGGTACGACCTGGAAGCTGTCTCACATCTCGCCGCAAGCGTACTTTTCCGCGATCGCTTTTGCACAGCCTGCTGCTGAAGGCAAAGCCGTTCTGGTCGTGGGATCGGCTCGGTCCGCTTACGCGCATAACATCGCGAAAGAATCAGGCAGAAAATTTGGGATTTGAATCTGAATGCGCTTAGCGTGAGCCCAACCGGTAAAGGCATCGCTGTGGGACCTAAAGGCCTGATCGTCAGCCTTCCGACGAGATAAATGACTCCAGCGCAGAGCCCTATATGAGCCATGTCGGATCGTAATTTGATCGTACCCAGATGAGTTGTAGAATCACCGTATGGCGTCTGCGCCACTTAGCGCCTTCATCGTTGCCCTGCCCAAAGCCGAGCTGCATCTGCATCTCGAAGGTTCAATTGATCCTCCTACTGTGCTCGAGTTGAAAAAGCGTCATGGGAAAACGGGCACGCTCGCCGAAGTGGAAGCGCTTTACCGGTATAACGATTTCACCGGGTTTCTCATGGCCTTCAAGACCGTGACCGAAGAATTGCAGACTGCCGAAGATTACGAACTCCTTACCTACAGGTTGATGGAAAAGCTCAAAGCGGAAAACGTGCTGCATGCTGAGGTGTACGTTTCCGTGGGCGTTTGCCTGTGGCGCAAACAGGATTTCGATTTCATCTTCAAAGGAATGGAACGGGGGCGGGAGCGCGGCGAACGCGACTTCGGAATCTCGCTGCTTTGGATCTTCGACGCTGTTCGCCAGTTCGGCGCAGATAAAGCCCAGCGGGTGGCCGAACTTGCCGCGCGCTATAGAGGTGCGAGCGTGGTCGGGTTCGGCATTGGCGGCGATGAGCGCCAGGCCGCGCCCGAATTGTTTCGCGACGTGTATGCGTATGCCGCCAAGAATGGTCTGCGGCTAACGGCTCATGCGGGCGAAACTGCCGGGCCCGGCTCGATATGGGGCGCAATCAATCTCCCGGCCGAACGAATTGGTCACGGATTTACCGCCAGCCAGGATCCCGAACTGGTGGAAGCTCTAGCCAAGCGGCAGATTCCAGTGGAGATTTGCATCACCAGCAACCTGCGCACTGGAATTTGTCCAACCATCGCGGAGCATCCGGTGCGCAATTATTTTGATCAGGGCGTGATGGTTACGCTCAACACGGATGATCCCGCGATGTTCGCAACCTCGCTTAGCCGCGAATATCAGTTGGCCCAGGAGGCGTTCGGTTTTACCGACGAGCATCTGCGTGAATTGGCGAGGAATTCGTTTGAAGCTTCATTCTTGCCCGCGGAAAAAAAGCTGGGATTTTTGAACCTGTTTGATGCCGCCGCCGCCCGATCGTGAGTGCGTTTTAGCGTCCCCGCCCTTTGCCCGGTACAATATTTCCATGACTGACGACCTGCTCCGCTACCGCTCCGAGTTCCCCATTCTCGAGCGCACCACTTACCTGATCAGCAATTCCCTGGGCGCTATGCCGCGCGGAGTTTACGACGCCATGCGCGCCTATGCCGAAACCTGGGCGACGCGAGGCGTTCGTGCTTGGGAAGAACGCTGGTGGATGCTGGCCGCCGAAGTGGGCGACGAGATTGGCGCGCTGATGAATGCGCCTAAAGGATCGGTTTCGACGCATCAGAATGTCACTACGTGTCAAGCAGTTGTGGCGTCGTGTTTTGATTTCTCCGGCAAGCGCAACAAAGTGGTTTATAGCGACCTGAATTTTCCTTCGGTGATGTATTTCTGGGAGGCTCAACGGCCGCTCGGCGCTCGCGTTCACATGGTCAAGACAGACGACGGAATCACCGTTCCAACCGGGCGGCTGTTGGATGCGATCGACGAGCAGACTCTGCTGGTTCCGGTCTCGCACGTAATTTTCCGCAGCGCTTACATTAATGACGCTAAGGCGATCATTGAAAAAGCCCACAAAGTCGGCGCGTACGTGGTGCTCGATACATTTCAGTCGCTTGGTACCGTGCCCGTAGACGTGCAAGCCCTCGACACCGATTTTGCTTGCGGAGGAGTTCTGAAGTGGCTCTGCGGCGGCCCGGGAGTCGGTTATTTATACGTGCGGCCCGATCTCGGCAAGAAGCTCGAGCCAAAGTTTACCGGCTGGTTTGCGCACCAGAACTCGATGGCCTTCGAAACCGGACCGATCCGCTATACCGATCCGCCATTCCGCTTTATGAATGGCACGTCGCACGTTCCATCGCTCGAAGCCGCGCGCCCCGGATTGAAGATCATCACCGAAGTAGGCGTGCAGCGAATCCGCGAAAAATCGAAACGGCAAACCGCGCGCCTGATCGAAATGGTCGACCAACATGGCTGGCGAGTGAACTCGCCTCGCGATCCGGAAAGACGCGGGGGAACCGTATCCATCGATATGCCCGACTCGCAGGAAGTGTGCCGCGAACTGTTGAAGCGGGAAATCATGGTGGATTGGCGCCCCAAAGCGGGCGTCCGCATGTCCCCACATTTCTACAACAGCGATCAGGAACTAGAAACCGCCATCAGCGCCGTAGAAGAAATTCTGAAAGACCGAGCGGTCGCAACGCGCTAAGATTTAGCTCATGTAGGGACGGGCGCCTCGCCCGTCCAAGCGGAGCAAAAGCTCCGCAGGCCTTTGCTGGGGAAGCAACTTCAAACCTCACAACACCAGTTCCCAGGTCTCCGCCACCAGATCATGCCCCCAGCTATGATGCTTCTTCTGACCAACCAGATGGAATCCAGATTTCTCATAGATACCTCTTGCCGCAAGAAGTGAACTTTGCGTCCAAAGCGTAATTTGTCGGTATCCCGCCTGGCGAGCGAAACGGACACATTCTTCCACCAGCCGTTTTCCAATGCCTAATCCACGTGCGCTCGGCTCGACCAAGAGCAATCGCAATTTCGCCACGGTTTTAGTATGTTTCACCAGAAATACGGAACCAACAATCTCGCCATCCTTCTCCGCTATCCAACAACGCTCTCGTTTTGTGTCCAAGTTCTGAATGAACTTCGCAGCAATCTCAGCTACCAGCGCTTCGAAATGCTCGTCATATCCATACTGCTGGGCATACAGCACGCCATGGCGATAAACCACCCAACCCATGTCGCCGGGTTGATGAGGCCGAAGAATGTAAGTGGGTTTTTGCAAGGGTTGAGCGTCGAGCAGCTTCTCAATGGTGTGCATGGCATCGACCAGGTGATTCTGATCCGCAATAGAAAGACGAGCCAGAATGTTGCCGATTTCTTCATGCGACCGGGCGTCGAGAGGCGCGAGAATTTTCCGTCCCTTTGCCGTCAGTGATAATAAGCTTTGCCGCCCATCGGCGCGGCTAGGCTTTTTCTCAAGCCAGCCTTGTCTATCGAAACCCTTAAGCATCCGGCTCAGATACCCCGCGTCCAGTCCCAGATCCTCGCTCAGTTTGCCGGCCGTTACTTTCTCGCGATGCGCGAGCTCATAGAGCACTCTCACCTCAGTCAAGGAAAAGTCGCTGTCATAAGGTTTTTCCCGCAAGAGGCCAATCTGCCCGGTATAGAAGCGATTGAACCGACGTACGGCCGCAATGCGCTGGTCGACTTGCGCTGGCGTCGGACGATGAGATAAGCCAGAATAGGTCACTTGCTTAGGTCAATTATAATAGTTGCTTTAATCAACTATATCAAGTGGCAGTTTGTGGTCGTTCCCGCGGGATTCCTCGCCCCTCGGAATGAACTCCATCAAAAGAGCAAACTAAAACCGCATTACCTCGGTAAGCTGGCACAGGGGTTTCCCGCTGCCCATTAACTTTTACCTTCGTTATCCTCGAAAGGGAGGCCATCTGCCCGCGTAAATATTCGCAAATCGGACGAATGAATTGATCTCATTCCTGGCCCTATTCCGCTACTCGAGAAACGACGGCATCGCCCTCGCCTTCGTCGGCGCATTCGCGGGGGTGTATCTCTTCTACCGCGGCTTCCGTTTGCTGCAGCGCAAACGTCTGATACTTGATACGCCTACTTCTAAAATTCGCAGCGCCTCCATGGGCTTAATTGAAATCAACGGCCTGGCCGCCGGCCCGTACACGATGCCGGCTCCTATCACGGGTGTCCAGTGCTACTACTTCCACACCCTCGCGTGGCAATTGCAGCAGCGCGGCAAGAACAGCCAGTGGGTGAAAGTCGCCGACGAGAGCATGCATCTTCCCTTTTTCCTCGACGACAACACCGGACGCGTGCTAGTCGACCCGCAAGGCGCGGAGATGGATATTCACCGCGACTTCCACGACGAATTCAGCACAGCGCTCTTCTCCAGCAGCCTTGAGATTCCGTCGAACATCGCCACATTTCTCGCGCGCCACAGCGTTTCCACCGACAAGAAAATCAAGATTGACGAATATTGCATCAAGCCGAAGAATGCGCTTTTCGTCCTGGGAACGTTGGCACAGAACCCCGGCCTGACGGTGAGCGCAGTCCCGGTCGTCAGCCGAATCTCCGAGCAGAATACTCTTTCGTTTCACCTGCCAAATATCTCCGGTCTGTCTGCGGATACGGAGGTGACCACTGCGGGAAGAGTGTTGCTATCCGCTTTCAAGAATGAACCCGCATCGCCAACCTACCCATTGCGGAGCAACCCTCCAGCGCAGATTACGGACGCGGGCCGACAACAGAAGATCACCGCCGCGCTAATGAAGGCGGGCATAACCAATCCGGCAGCCTGGGCCGCAGCCGGCCTGAACTCTGCTGTTGCGGCCACTCCAACTGGCGCTGCGGCAGCCATGGCTCCGGAACAATTTGATCTGCATCCCGCCACCGTGCTTATGAAAGGCACGCACGATCAGACATTCCTGATTTCCTGGCACAGCCAGCGCGATGTAGTCAGTTCGCTCAATTGGAAATCGTCGTTGATGATCTGGGGAGGGCCGGCGCTCACACTGTTGTGCGTCTATATTTTGGCCGCGCACTTTGACTGTCTATAAACGGAGAGAAATATGAACACCATCATCTCGCTCGCATTCTTGTTCGCCATCCTGGGTGTGATCATTTATGTGGTAATGATCTTCAATGGCCTGATCGCCCTCAAAAACGACATCGCCAAAGCTTGGGCGAACATCGATATTCTGCTCAAGCAGCGCCACGACGAGTTGTCCAAACTGCTTGATGTATGCAAGGGGTACATGGACTACGAACGCGATACTTTGCAGAAAATCACCCAGGCTCGCAGCATGTATCAGCAAGCCGTGAGCGTCGACCAGAAGGCGCAGGCCGACCACAGTATGACTTCCGCTCTGCGCGGATTTTTCGCAGTGGCCGAGAATTATCCCCAACTGAAGGCCAACGACAATTTCATGCGGTTGCAAGGACGCATCACGGATCTGGAAAATCAGATCGCCGACCGCCGCGAGTTCTACAACGACTCGGTGAATACATTCAACATCCGCATTCAGCAGATGCCCGACACTTTCGTCGCCAGCTTCATGAATCTCACTCCGCAAGCGATGTTCAAAGTAGAACCAGCCGACAAAGCCAACGTAGAGATGGCATTCGGCGCGGCCAAATAAAACCTGAAGCCTATAGCCTGAAGCCAGCTTTGCCACGGTCACCAAGCTTCGCACCATGGTAACCGTCACAACCAGAGCGAACTCAATTAGAATTACTCGGTGAGCGACGATGTTCGCATCGGAATTCTGGGCGACCTCGAGCCCGGATCGCGCGGTTATAAAGCGATTAATGACGCCTTAAACCACGCTGGCAAAAAACTGCAAATCAAACTCGATTCATCCTGGATTCCCACTCCCTCGCTGCTCGCGCCGGATGCAAAGAAGTTGCTGGAGAGCTTTGACGGACTGTGGGCCACACCCGGCAGCCCATACAAGAGTTTCGATGGGATGTTAACGGGGATCGAATTCGCCCGCCGCAACGACTGGCCTTTTCTCGGCACCTGCGGCGGATTTCAGTATGCGCTTATCGAGTGCGCCCGCAATGTGCTGGGCATCAAAGACGCGGACACAGCCGAAAACAACTCCGGCTCGAAGAACATCATTATCTATCCGGTCGCCTGCGCGGTGCCGAACCGCAAGAAAGATGCGCCCAAACTTTCCGGCCTAATCCCCGAAATTCGTCTGCGCCCCGGGTCCTACCTACAATCTTTTTACATGCAGGACAGCGCCACCGAGGAGTTCTTCTGCAACTTCGAGGTCAATCCGGAATATGAATGGGCCGCCATGGAAGCCGGATTTCCCGTCGTTGCCCGCGGAGCGCAGGGGGAAATTCGCGCTATTGAATCGCCCACCCATCGTTTTTACATTGCAACGTTATTCCAGCCCCAGTTTTCCTCCAAGCCCGGCAAGCCGCATCCGTTAGTTCTGGCGTTTGTCCAGGCGGCCGCCGACTGGGGACGAAAAAAATTGGACGACAGCGTTCTGGAGTAAGCGATGTCGTGATGTTGCCGCGCGATTTTGGCTGTGCTGCGCCAGACGCTTGCGGAAAATCTTTCGGCGTCGGAGTTTTGAAAGCCTTGTCATCCTGAGCGCAGCGAAGGATCTATGCACTCCTCCGTGCCAAGAAATGCATAGATCCTTCGCTATGCTCAGGATGACAAGGCTATATGATGCCAGAGCGTTTTTATAAAGACTCTTCCGCGCGACATTAAGGCGCCGAACAACAAAATCTTGCCCAGTCTTTTAAACTTAATCCGATCCCCATGTCCGATCTCCTCACCAAAGCAATTCGTGAAAGCTATGACCGTCTCGCCGAAGAGTATGCTCGCCGGATTGCCAACGAACTCGAGCACAAACCGCTGGATCGCGAACTGCTCGATCGTTTCGCGCGGGCGACGGCGGGGCGTGGAGAGATATGCGACATGGGCTGTGGCCCCGGGCACGTTGCGCGGTACCTCCACGATGCCGGCGCATCCGTCTTCGGCCTCGATCTTTCGCCGCGAATGGTGGAGCAGGCGCGCAAGCTGAATCCGCATATTCCCTTTCGCGAAGGAAATATGATGGCGCTCGACATCGCGGACGATACTCTGGCCGGTGTCGCCGCGTTTTATGCCATCGTGAATATCACCAGGCAGGCTCTGCCGCTGGTTTTTCGGGAGATCAAGCGAGTGCTGCGGCCTGATGGCCTGCTGTTGCTGGCGTTTCACACCGGAAATGAAGTGCTTCATGAGGAGGAACTATGGGGCCAGAAAATCTCCATGGATTTTCTTCTATTTCCCGCATCAGCCATTAAGGCCGAACTCGAATCCACTGGCTTCGCCGTCGAAGAAGTAATCGAGCGTCCGCCCTACCCAGATGTCGAGTATCCGAGTCATAGAGCCTATATTTTTGCCCGCAAGCCCTGACCCGGTGCAAATAAACCGCCGCTACAAATTTGTTTACCCTCGCTGATCCTTTTTCCCCCAGTTTTGCGCTCTATAAAGTGAGAGATCTTAGCGCCGTTCGCCGCTCTGATTTTCATTTGCCGATGCTTTCGATCCATGACTGCTGAAACGAAACTGGCGTCCGCGACACTATGCACACGAAAGCCCATGAAGGTATCGGTTTGGGCGAAGAACAGTTTTCCGGAAAAACGAGCTCTCGGGGGAGAGGGTCATTTTTCCGGAATGCGATACGGCCCCAGGGTGACCCCGGGGCCGTCATTCGATTGCAAAGGCGATTCAACCAACTGGGCAACGGGGGCGACGAAAGGTGGAACCTACGTAACCTTCAATCAGTTCAATGGCGGAACGTTTATTGGAAACTATGTTTTTCTCATCCCCAACGATGCGATTTACGTCGGCGGAGGCTTTAGCGCTACGACTTGGTTCAACCTAACCGATAACGGAACTCTGGTGGATACCATCCAGCCTGCCAACATGACGGACAGGTCGGATAAACCGGGGACGGTGTTGTTCGTGAACTCCTTCAACATCGATTGGGGAGGCGGTCAATGCCGCAGCGGCTGCAACGGCCTGGTGCTCTGGTCCATCTCCGATCCATTCGGCAGCAGTGCGCTGAGCGGCGTTGTTATCGGTTTATTCAAAACGGCCCCAGGAATCGCCAAACTCCTGGGGCCGTTTTTATTTCAATTGAAACCGCTACTGCTCGAGATCCAAATCTTCCTCCGAAAGCACCGGATCAACCGTGGAACTGCTCGAACCGGTTCCATGGAAGCCAAGAATGGTAGTAGAGCCCTCGGCTGTGTATTTGAGTTTGCAGCCCGGTCCGTTCGCGGTCGTGGCCGACGTGAGTGTTTGCGGAGACGGCCTGAAAACGCCAGGATGCTTCAGCACGGCCGTGGTCCAACTGCCCGCCTTCAGATAGGTCGTATCAGTGAACATGGTCCCGTCCGGACCGCTGAAGATTAGAGTCAGAATATCTGCCGTACTGGTCAGATTGATAATCATCTTAGAAGGCGATTTCGTGGTGAATTTGTTCTTCCCCCCCTGGACTTCAATCGCGCCGGGAGGCAGCGTGTAGGTAGCGGAAGTAGATGTGTGTTTCGTCGGCGACAGCGACTCACTCGCCATCACCGTGATCGTTCCTTTCTTCCCGTCCAAGCCGAGAGGATCGGTTCCAGACAGAATGGGCCCCAGTGTGCCCTTGATAGTGATGGTGAGGGTGTGCGTCGCTGGCTTGACCGCGACAATGTCAACAGATTGTGCCCAGATGGCGCTGCCAGTCACAACTATCGCGACCAGAACCAGAGCAGATGTGCGGAGTATTTTGGACTGCATGGAAAATCTCCTTTTTTCTTGTGAAGCCCGGTCAGGGGCCGACTTCAAGCCTAGGAACGCTACCACGGCGCAGTAGCAGACTCAACTGGAAACATTTCGGGGCGTGAATTTTAACGCAGCATTTACAACCTTTGGATCAGTTTGTTTTTGTTGAGTGGTCATCCCGACGGGCAGCATTCTAACCGGCCGAGGGATTTTGCGTAAACATTTTAAACCTACTTACTACATCCTTGGCAGCCAGTCTGAACAAGCCTTACACTTCTAACATTCCACTATGCGACTGGTTACTTTCGAAGACGCAGCCAAGCGCTCCCGCATTGGAGCCGTAACCGACGACGGCCAAATCGTCGATTTAAATTCCGCCTGCGCCCTTTACCTGGCGGAAGTCGAAAATGAAAGCGCATTCTATCGACTCGCCGACGCCCTCGTCCCGCCCAATATGCTCGCGCTATTCGAAGGCGGCGACACCAGCCTGGAGGCCGCGCACAAAGCCTTTGATCATGCCATGCGCAACCCAGGCGCGACTGGTCCGCGGGGCGAAACCATCTTCTGCGCCGCTTCCGAAATCAAACTGAAAGCCCCCATCATTCCGCGCAAGTTTTTTCACACCGCAGGAAACTTTCGCGAGCACCACGAAGAAGCCACCAAAGCCGGTTTTTCCCACCCGGTCATGCCATGGATCGTTTTCTTCCAAAACGTCGACGCCATAATCGGCTACAACGAGCCGGTAATTTATCCCGAGCATCTGACACAAGAACTTGACTACGAACTGGAGCTAGCAGTGGTCCTGAAAAAAGGCGGCAAGCATTTCTCTTCCAAAGAAGCCGCCGACCGCATTGGAGGCTATGTCATTTTCAATGACATCACCGCCCGAGACATCCAACGCCAGGAGATGAAGTCGGGCGTATTCAGCTTCTGCAAAGGAATCGACACTTTCTGCCCGCTCGGCCCCTGGATCGTCACCGCCGACGAAATTCCCGATCCGCACAATCTGGCCATGGAGTTGCGCGTAAACGGGGAGCCTCGCCAGCGTTCGCATTCCAGCAAAATGTCGGTGAAAATTCCCGAAATTCTCGCTCACTATTCGCCCATGGGATACAGCCCCGGCGACGTAGTCTCGACAGGAACAGTCTCCGGCGTAGCCGCCTTCAGCGGAGACCCAAAAGCCTGGTATCTAAAACCCGGAGACGTAATGGAGTGCGAAATAGAAAAAATAGGTGTGTTGCGAAACCCAGTAATCTCATGGGAAGAAGCCTACGGCCAGAAACCACCGGCGTTGAACACGAAGGATTGAGTAATTGTGTAATTTAGCAAATGCCGTGATTGGTGAGTTTCAATTAAAAAATTCCCAGATTTCTAAATTACTAAATTTTCCCTCTGTGTCTCTGTGACTCTGTGGTGAGCGAACTAGAAATGACAACAAATCCAAAAATCTGGGTCAGCCAACTGAACAGCCGGCCGGAAATCCGCACCGCCTTCCCGCAAACCAAAATTCATTTCTACGACACCACCCTGCGTGACGGCGAACAAACTGTCGGCGTCGTTCTCTCGCCGCAGCAGAAGCTAGAAATCGCCCGCCAGCTCGACGAATTAGGCGTAACCCGTATCGAAGCCGGATTCCCACGCGTCTCCCCTGAAGACGCCGAAGCCATTCAACTGATGCAGAAGGCCAACTTGAAATCCGAGCTATGGGGCTTTTCCCGAGCCGTCAAGGCAGATGTTGAAGAGTTAGTCCGCCTCGGTCTGCGCGCTTCGGTGATCGAAGCCCCGACCAGTGACATCAAGTTGAAAGCCTATGGCTTAACCCGAGAAGACGTACTGCGGCGCGTAACCGACGCCACGTCCTTCGCCAAACAAAATGGAATCACGGTAGCTTTCTTCGCCGTCGACGGCACCCGCACCGATCTTGATTTCCTCAAGAAAATTAATCTAGCCGCACTCGAAGCTGGCGCTTCGGAAATCGTAGTCGTAGACACCATCGGCGCCTGCGGTCCCGAAGCCGTCGAATTTTTGGTTCGGCAGGTATGCGGCTGGGTAGGGCCGAGCACTCCAGTACATTTTCATGGGCACAACGACTTCGGCATGGCTACTGCTTGCGCCATTGCTGCGGTTCGCGCCGGAGCCACTTGGATTCAGGGAACGATCAATGGCATGGGCGAGCGCGCGGGCAACGCCGATATTTGTGAAATCGCCCTCGCGCTTCGCTGTCTCTATGACGTACCGGTAGCTTTGGATCTCACCAAAGCCCGCGCGGTTTCCCAAGTAGTATCGAAGTTTTCCGGCTACTCGCTCGATGCTTGGAAGCCGCTGGTGGGAAAAAATCTCTTTACCCGCGAGAGCGGCGCCGTCGCCGCCCAATTTCATCTGCCTGAAGCCATCGAACCGTATTCTGCCGATCTGGTGAACGCAGACCGCAGCATTGTGCTGGGAAAAAAGAGCGGCTTGGATAGTGTCGATCTCAAGTGTAAAGAACTGGGCATCGCGATAACGCCCGAACAGCGCGCACCCATACTCGTCGAAGTAAAAAAACGTTCCATAACCAAGCGCGCCCTGCTGACGGACGAAGAATTCCGCGCAATCGTAAAATCATATTCTTAGAACTGATAGGGCAAGAAAATTTTTGTCCAATCCAACTTGCCCCGGCCTGCCTCGTCCACGTATGATGCAGCGTTCATGTCTCCGCGACCTTCACCTCGCCAGGCCCACCTGAAAGAGAAATCGCAGTTGATGTCTGCGTCGGAAATTGAACGCACGCTGGTGCGCCTGGTCCACGAAATCATCGAGAAAAATAATGGGGCCACTGATCTCGGTTTAGTCGGCATCCGCCGAAGGGGAGTATTTCTCGCGCAACGCCTTGGCCAAATGATCGGGCGAATCGAGAAAACTCAAGTGCCCGTAGGTACGCTGGACATCACTTTGTATCGCGACGATCTCTCAACGGTGGGGAACTCTCCGGTAGTACAGAAAACCGAAGCCGAATTTCCCATCACCGGGAAAAACATCGTCTTGGTGGATGACGTCCTCTATACCGGACGCACCGTGCGCGCCGCCATGGACGCTCTCTTCAAGCAGGGACGTCCAAAACAGGTACAACTCTGCGTGCTGATCGATCGCGGTCATCGAGAATTACCCATCGAAGCAGCCTTCGTGGGCCGCAAAGTGCAGACTACGCAGCAAGAAATTATCGAAGTGCAATTGCGTGAAATAGATAACACCGAAAAAGTCCTGGTAGTAGAAAAGCAGAGCTAGATCAACGCCAGATTCGCATTTGCAGGCTGTTCCAAGTTGTTGAGGAAAGTGCGATTCGTATCAGGGTATGCCTTCAGGCATACCGCAGATCGCTAAAAATAAATTCGGCTTTAGCCGCTGGGGATTCGACGCTTCCCCAAATTTATAAACTGTTTTCGCAGGCAAGAATGAATAAACCCGCACGCGGATCTCTGCTCGGCATCGAACATCTCGAAGCGTTGGAGATTCTCAGCGTCCTCAATTTGGCTCGGCGCATGAATCCCCACAAGCCGCGTCCTCTGCTGCGAGGTAAGCGCGTGCTCTTGCTTTTCTACGAAGCGTCCACCCGCACTCGCAGCTCATTCGAAATCGCAGCCAAGTCTCTGGGGGCGATGACCACGCTCGTTCTTTCCAGCGGATCAAGCATCGAAAAAGGCGAATCTTTACTGGACACGGGATACACCCTGCAGGCCGTCGGCGCGGACGTCATGGTAATCCGCCATCCCAATGCAGGCGCCCCGCTGCTAATGGCGTCGCACCTCAATATTCCGGTCATCAATGCCGGAGACGGAATGCACGAGCATCCCTCGCAGGCGCTGCTCGATGCTTACACCATCCTGCGTCATAAAAAAACCTTCAAAGGTTTGCACATGGCGATCGTCGGCGACATTTTTCACAGCCGCGTGGCCCGCTCCGAGATTCACCTGCTCAGCAAATTCGGCGCTCAAATTACGCTATGTGGTCCGCCTGAGTTCTTACCGGAAACGGCAGCGAGTCTGGCGCCGGGAGTGCGCATCTCGCGCACTGTCGAAGAAGCTGTGCGTGGCGCGGATGCAATTATGGTCCTGCGTGTACAAAAAGAACGATTGGCAGGCACTAAACTTCGCCTGCAGGATTACATTTCGCGCTATCAAATGACCATCCCACGTTTGAAGATGGCCAAGCCAGATGCGATCGTGATGCATCCCGGGCCGATCATTCGCGGACTAGAACTCACCTGGGAAGTCGCAGACTGCCCGCAGTCAGTGATCGTCGAAGAAGTGCACAACGGAGTCCCAGTGCGAATGGCGATTCTAGCCAAGGCACTGGGCAAGGCGAAGTAGGCCTTAAGGAATTTCGAAGGCTGTGCGGGGCCGGGTCTCAGACCCGGTCAGGCCCGCAGCGCCGCATTTGGTTTGCAATATGTCGTAACACGACGTAAGCATGACACACGAGAAAACAAAATCAGGCTCGTTACTCATCAAAGGCGGCCGCGTCATCGATCCAGCCGCCAAACTCGACGCGCCCATGGACGTTCTCTTGCGTGACGGCCGCGTGGCTGAACTCGCACCGCCAAACAAAATTCGCAGCAGCGCCGACAAAACTTTCGATGCCCGAGGCCTTGTCGTCGCGCCTGGTTTCATCGATATGCACGTTCACCTGCGCGAGCCGGGACAAAGCTACAAAGAAAGCATCGCCACGGGAACCGCAGCCGCGGCGGCGGGCGGATTCACTTCGGTCTGCTGCATGCCAAACACATCTCCGGTCGTCGACTCGCCCGAATGGGTTAGCTGGATTCAGCAACCCGAGCGCGGCGCAATGGTCAATGTGTTCCCCATAGCCGCGGCCACACACGCCAGCAAAGGCGCGGTGATCACCGACTTCGGAGCCTTGCAACGCGCCGGCGCAGTAGCCGTGAGCGACGATGGTCGGCCCATTCTTAGTGACGCGATCATGCGCGAAACGCTGCGAGCCGCCTCAGGCCTTAATCTCCCCGTCATTCAACACGCCGAAGACACGCGCATGACGGAGAACTGTTCCATGAACGATGGCCCTACGTCATTCCGCCTCGGCCTGCGTGGCATGAAGGACGTTGCGGAATCATCTGTTGTCGAGCGCGATATACAACTTGCGCAACAATTCACTGGAGCGCGCATACACGTGGCCCATCTTTCTACAGCCGATGCGCTGAAAGCGGTGCGCCGCGGCAAGCGCGGCAAGGCTCGTGTCACGTGTGAAGTGACACCTCACCATTTCAGCCTGGTCGACGCTGACGTTGGCGACTACGACACCAACTTCAAAATGAATCCGCCGTTACGTTCAAGCGCCGACCGGGAAGCCATTATCGTCGCCTTGGCTGATGGAACAATCGATGCCATCGCGACCGATCACGCGCCGCATGCGCCGCATGAAAAGATCATCGAATTCGAGCGCGCTCTTTTTGGGATCACTGGACTCGAAACCGCGCTTGGGCTTGCCATCACCCGCTTGCATCGCGACCACAAAATTCCTCTGACCAGAATTGTCGAACTCTTCACCGCCGGCCCCGCGCGTGTGATTGATCTGCGAGGTCGAGGTACCCTCGCCCGCGGCAGCCACGCCGACGTAACCATTTTCGATCCCAAAAAACGCTGGACTTTTAACGCAGCTAACTCGCGCTCGAAATCGCACAATACTCCCTTCGATGGCTGGCAACTGATGGGTAAAGTTGTCGCCACGATTGTCAGCGGAAAGATTGTGTACCGTTCGGAATAACCGCAGAAGTGTTCCACGTTGCGCTGGCAGCATTCCGATGAACCACTGCCGAGCTTTGCTCGGCCTAGACGGGCGGGGCGCCCGTCCCCACACCGGTACGTCCACAAGAACCGCTGACTACACAATTGCCATTCTTTTGCCTACTTGCTTCAGGACCTCTAATGCTTGCTGTAATTCTTCTTTGGTATGCGTGGCTGTGACTATGGTGCGGATTCGGGCTTTGCCTTCGGGAACTGTGGGGAAGGCTATGCCGGTGCCCATTACGCCTTCTTTGAATAGTTCGCGGGAGAAGTCCATGGTTAGTTTGCCGTCGCCGATTATGATGGGGGTGATTGGGGTTTCGCTGGCTGGGGTGGTTTTGCCTCCGATGTTGAAGCCTAGGAGGCCCAGTTCTTTTTTCCAGAAGCGGGTGTTCTCCCAGAGGTTTTCGATGCGCTCGGGTTCATTTTCCAGGACGTTGAAAGCGGCTATGCACGTGGCTGCAACGCTGGGCGGATGCGACGTGGAGAACAGGAATGGGCGGGCGCGATGGTAAAGGAAATCGATTAAGTCTCTTGTGCCGCAGACGTATCCGCCGAGGGCGCCGATGGCTTTTGAGAGTGTGCCTACCTGAATATCTACGCGGCCGTGCATTTTGAAATGATCTATCGTGCCCCGACCATTTCGCCCCAACACTCCTGATGCGTGCGCGTCGTCGACCATCATGATGGCGCCGTATTTTTCGGCCAGGTCGCAGAGGGCGGGGAGCGGGCCGATGTCGCCGTCCATGGAAAAGACGCCGTCGGTGATCAGCAATTTTTTTCCGGGTTGATCTTTGATGCTGGCCAATCTTTCTTCGGCCTGCCTGATGTCCTTGTGCTCGAAAACTAAAATCTTGGCGCGGGACAGACGGGCGCCGTCGATGATGGAGGCGTGGTTTAGTTGGTCGGAAATAATGAAATCATCTTTGCCAAGCACGGCGGAAACCGTGCCGGCGTTGGCGGCGAATCCGGATTGAAATACTACGCAGGCTTCGACGTTCTTGAAGCGGGCGATTTTTTCCTCGAGCTCCATGTGAATCTTCATGGTGCCCGCAATGGTGCGCACCGCGCCTGATCCGACTCCGTATTTGCGCGTGGCTTCAAGCGCGGCCTCGCGTAGCTTGGGATGCGTGGTCAGGCCAAGGTAATTGTTCGAAGCGAGGTTGATAACTTTCTTGCCATCGAACGTGCAGACCGGAGCTTGTTCGTCTTCCAGTACGCGGAGACGGAAGTGTGTGCCTTTAGCTTTGAGGTCGTTCAATTGATCGCTGAGGTAAGAGAGCGGGTTTGCGCGAGTGGTAGCGGTTGTCATGTCATCTCCCAGTTTCAAACCTAAATAGTCTAAACCGTTCAATTTTCTTAGACCAACGCCAACTCCACGCCTTCATTGACTTGCCCGTTTCACAGAAGTAAGATTCGCGCCAGCATGGTCGGCCACGCCATCTCGCACTATCGAGTCATCGAGAGGCTAGGCCGCGGGGGGATGGGCGTCGTCTACAAAGCTGAGGATGTGAAGCTGGGCCGGTTTGTGGCCCTCAAGTTTCTCCCCGACGATGTAGCCAAAGACCCGCAGGCACTCAGCCGTTTTCAGCGCGAAGCCAAGGCTGCCTCCGCCTTGAACCATCCCAACATTTGCACGATCTACGAGATTGATGACCAGCACGGCGAAGCGTTCATCGCCATGGAGTTTCTGGACGGGTTGACGCTGAGGCACCGGATCGCAGGAAAGGCCGATGGACGTAGAAACGGTAGTGTCGCTCGCAATTGAGATCGCCGATGCACTCGACGCAGCACATACAGAAGGCATCGTCCACCGCGACATCAAGCCAGGCAACATCTTTGTGACCAAGCGCGGACACGCAAAGATTCTGGATTTTGGATTGGCAAAAGTCACGCTCAAGCCAGAGAGTATTGCCATGAGCGCTCCCACCCTCGATTCGGAGGAGCATCTGACCAGTCCTGGTTCGGCGCTTGGCACCGTCGCTTACATGTCTCCGGAACAAGTTCGCGCCAAGGAACTGGATCCACGAACAGATTTGTTTTCCTTTGGAGTTGTCTTATATGAGATGGCGACCGGGGCATTGCCTTTTCGTGGTGAGAGTACGGGGGTGATCCTCGACGGGATCATGAATCGTGCTCCGTTGCCTCCCTTGCGGCTGAACCCCGACCTGCCGCCCAAGTTGGAAGACATCATCAACCGTGCGTTGGAGAAAGATCGAGAGCTCCGTTATCAGCACGCCTCCGAAATGCGTTCCGAATTGCTGCGACTGAAACGAGATACGCAGACGGGACGAGCCCTAGCTGCGAGTTCCGGTACCGCGGCGGTGGCACAGGAAAGCGGTGCTCAGGGCGCCCAACCGCCGTCACGAGCCTCCAGTTCCTCGCCTCCGCTTGCTCCATCTCCGTCATCGAGCGCCGTCAAGGTCGCCGAAGTTTCTGTCGCGGGCAGGAAGCTCCGGAATGTTCCGGTTCTCGCGGCCGTGATATTTGTCGCAATTGCAACCGCGGGAGCGTTCTACTTCCGCTCACGCCAGACCGCACATAGCCTCACCGAGAAGGACAATATCGTTCTCGCAGATTTTGCCAACACCACCGGCGATCAGGTGTTCGATGGCACTCTCAAGCAGGCACTGGCAACCGACCTCGAACAGTCGCCCTTTCTGAACATCCTTTCCGACGAGAAAGTGAACGCCACCACCGGTTTGATGGGTCGTTCACCAGGTCAGCCGGTGACCCACGAGGTCGCACGGGAAATTTGCCAGCGGACCCAAAGCAAAGCCTTTCTGGCGGGCTCCATTGCGACCCTGGGGAGCCACTACGCGATTGATTTGAAGGCGGAGAACTGTCAGACTGGCGACTCGCTGGGGAGTGCTGAAGCGGAAGCCGACAGCCGCGAGAAAGTTTTGCAGGCACTGGGCACTGCTGCCACTACACTCCGTGCTAGGCTCGGCGAGTCGCTAGCCACGATCAACAAGTTCGACAAACCCCTGGAGGAGGCCACCACCTCCTCACTCGAAGCTCTCAAGGCCTACACCGAAGCCCGGCGGGTGCAGAGTGAAAAGGGCGAGGCCGAAGCCATTCCGTTACTGAAGCACGCCGTGGAGCTGGATCCCAACTTCGCCCTGGCTTATGTAGACCTGGGGCTTTTTTACAATCTCCAAACAACTCTGGCCGCCGAGAACTTAACGAGAGCGTACGAACTGCGCGATCGAGTCAGCGAACGAGAGAAACTCTACATCTCCGCTAGTTACTACACCACTGCCACTGGAGAACTAGAGAAAGCGGTTCAGCAATACGAGCTTTGGATCCAGGAATATCCTCGCGACCAGGAAGCCTATAACGACTTGGCGGCGACCTATGACGCTCTTGGCCAGCCTGAAAAAGCTACGAGCGGGTACCAGCAAGCCTTAGCTCTTAATCCCGATAACGGTGCTACTTCTGCCAACCTGGCGCAGAACTACATCGCCCTCAATCGCCTGGACGAGGCCAAGGTAACTGTAGATCGGGCGCTAGCGCGCAAGTCGGACTATCCGGGTCTGCACGATACCCTATACATGTTGAGCTTTCTGCAGAATGACATGGCCGGAATGCAGCAGCAGGTCGCTTGGGCCATGGGCAAGCCAGGTGCAGAAGACGCAGCGCTGACGCAACAGGCAGACACCGAGGCCTATCACGGCCGATTTCAAAAGGCTCGAGAGTCTACCCGCCAGGCAATCGAATCCGCGAAGCACAATGACGCGAAAGAAACAGCCGCTCTCTATCAGGCGCGTGCCGCTCGTACGCGAAGGCTTCGTCGGTAACAGCGCGCGGGCGCAGCAGGCGGCTGTCGCGGCTCTGGCTTTATCGTCGGGAATCTTCGTGAAGGCTGATTGCGGCGCAGGCGCTGGCGCTGGCTGGCGACTCCAGCCAAGCGCAAAGACTCGCAGACGACTTGAACCACAATCACCCGCTGGACACTTTGGTCCATGGCTATGGCCTTCCAATCATTCGCGCCAACATCGAACTGCACCGCGGCAATCCCTCCAAGGCGATTGAGTTCCTGGACGTGGCTCGTCCTTACGAATTAGGCGGACCGGGAATCATGATCCCCGTTTACGTCCGAGGCGTGGCCTATCTGCAAACCCGAAATGGCCCCGAGGCCGCTCGAGAATTCCAGAAGATGCTCGATCACAGAACACTGACCGCCAATGCCACGTCTTCTGCTCTCACCCATCTCGGCCTGGCGCGCGCTCGCGTCCTCGAGGGAAACATCTCCGCCGGCCGCTCCGCCTACCAGGATTTCTTCGCTCTCTGGAAAGACGCCGACCCCGACATCCCCATCCTGAAAGAGGCCAAGGCGGAGTACGCGAAACTGCAATAGCGACAAAATAGAGTCGGGAATCTATTGTCCTGCTCCAGCCTTGGTCATGAAATTCGCCTGATCGGCCTTCATCTTTTTCAGCGACTCTGTGGGCAGGTACACCATGTGTCCGGCGTCGTAGGTGGCGAAGGAAATATTTTGCCGGTATTTCCCGCCCAGGTCCAAGTGATCCATGGTGTAATTCGCCGCGAAGTACGGAGTTGCCAGGTCGTAGTAGCCTTCCATGACCAGCACCTTGAGATACGGATTTTTTACCATCGCCTCGCGCAGTGCGCTGGCTGTGTCAGGAAAGCCCTGGATGCTGGAACCCCAATCCCAGTGCTCGACTCCCGCGCCTCGAGCAAATACGCGGTACGGCATGTCGGTTTGGTAGCCTAACTCGCTGCGCACATAATTATTGAAGACCGAAGTGTAGGGTGGAAGAATCGCCGCCTGGGTTGGATCGTAGAACGGAGTGTCGAGCAGACCCTCGGGATCCGGGCCGGTGAAGCGGCCATCCAAACGGCCGACGCGCAATTTCTGGTCGAGTAGAAGGTTGTGGGTGAACTCTTGCACGTTGACGCGCAGATTAGCGTCGTCGATGAGTTGGGGCGTCAATCCCGTATAGCGCGCCATTTGCTCGATGATCTTCTGCCGCTCATCCTGCGTGAGTGCGTCTCCCTTCAACAGCGCGGACTCATATTCGTGGGATGCCCACCGTTCCGATTCCTGCCGGGCTTTGGCCAGGTCGCCGTTCAAATCTTGCGGCAGCTTGTGATGGTAGCCCGCGATCATGGTGAACGAAGGTATGAGCAAGACAAACGGCAGGTCGTTGGTTTTATTGTCGGCCACAGTTTCGAAACTCAGTATGGTCGAGACTAATGTGATCCCATTGAAGGCGATGCCGCGTTCGGCGAGATAGCCTGAAATGCCGGCGGCGCGCGTGGTTCCGTAACTCTCGCCCAGGAGGAAAAGCGGCGAGGTCCAACGCTCATAGCGCGTTAGGTAAAGGCGAATGAATTCAGAGAAAGCCTCAATGTCGCCTTTCACGCCCCAGAATTTTTTCATTAGCTCGGCGTCGGCGGCGCGGCTGAAACCGGTGCCAATAGCATCTACCAGCACGAGGTCGCTCTTGTCGAGCAGCGTGTAGGGATTGTCCGCAAGGCGATACGGCGCGGCGGGCATGAAACCGTCGGGCTGCAGCACGACCCGTTTGGGGCCGAGCGCGCCCATGTGCAGCCATATCGACGCCGAACCCGGGCCGCCGTTAAATGCAAATGTCAGCGGACGCTGATTTGCTTGCTGACCCTCGAGGGCGTAGGCGACGAAAAACATTTCAGCTTCGATCTTGCCGTCCTCGCGCTTAATGGGAAGGCGTCCGGCGGTCGCCGTATATTTGAGCAGCTTGCCATCGACCGTGACCTGGTGATGCGTAACTACGGGAGGCACTTCGTTGACGTCGTAGTGTTCTTCTTTGTCGGCTGAGCCGTCTTTGGCAGCGTCTGGTTTGTGTTCGTCGGGTGCGGGTGTCTCAGCAGGCTTGGCTGCATTGTCAGGCTTTTTTTCGTTTTTCGCGGCTGGGGCTGCGGGCTTTTTAGGCGATGAATCTGTCTGCTGAGCCAGAGTGGGCGAGAGTAACGCGCATATCAAAACAAAATTCGCGATAAGAAAACGCATTTTGATCTCCTGGGCTTCTTCTGATCCGGCGGTCAATTCTCAGCTAGTTTCGCCAACGTCTGCAAGTCGGGAACTTCTAAGTCTGGATTGGCAGCAGCAGCTTTGGCCGCGCCTGCGCCGGGACGAGGCGAGCGGCGATTTACCCAAACTGTCGCAAGGCCCAATGACTGCGCGGGGATCACGTCGTGGTAGATGCTCTGACCGACGTGAAGCCATCGGTCGCGACTCACGCCGATCTTTTCTTCCGCCAGCCTGAAAATGTTCATGCACGGCTTGTAGCATCCGGCTTGTTGGGCGGTAATCACATGGCTGAATGCAACTTCGAGTTTAGACGCTGAGGCGGTGAAAAGGTCGTCATCAATGTTGGACATGACGGCGAGCTGGTAGCGGCTGCTGAGTTTGCGCAACGCTTCCACAGTATCGGGAAATGGATTCCACGTGGCTACGGATTCCGGCAGCGAACGAACTTCGGCGTCGGTCGGCGAGAATCCCAGACGTTGGCCGAAGCCGCGCACCACCGACTGCAAGACGTCGCGATAACGCAAATATTCTCCCTGCTCGGCCGCGACTTCGAGTTCGGCATACAAGGCCAGAAGCGCGGGATCCGACAGTTCCTTGCCATGGGCGGCGAGGATTGGGCGCAGGGCGGCGAAGATGCCGCCCTCCCAATCAATCATCGTGCCGTAGCAGTCGAAGGTGAGAACCTTGAAGCGAGTCAGGTCGAGCATGATGATTGGAAACGTTCCCTCAACTGTTCGCGGACACAACTCTGAAGATCATTGCTGCTGAATTTCCAGCGGTTGCGACAAGGTAAAAGTCAGCGCGGACTCGGCTGGAAGAACGATGTCTTTGTTGCCAGTGAATGCAGCGCCGCCCGTACCCGCGCCGCCGCCGGCGAGCGCGCCAATGCCAGCGCCTTTGCCACCACCCGCCAATCCGCCGATCAGCGCGCCCACTGCGGCGCCGCCGCCGGCGAGCACGGCAGTGCGCTTACCTTTGCCTTTCTCGGTTTGCGCCACTGCAGAAGTTTTGATCGCTTGGGCGGTGCCATTGATATCTACTGAGTTCAGCCGCAAGGTCAGACTCGCGCCTCCGGCGAAACGGCCGAGGGGCTTGGCGTCAACTACCGTGCCACTGACCTTAGCGCCAGCGGGAATCGCGGTGCTGCCGCCAACCACGACAGCATGAGCCACGGACCCAGAGAAGCTTTCTCCGGCCTGGCTGATTTTTGATCCGACCGATTGCGCGAGCCGGACCGTAAGGGCCGTGCCGGTGGGAACGACGATTGGCGGAGGGGGTGCGGGCGCGGCTGGCGCAGGCTGAGCCGGGGTTGGCTGATTTTGCGCTGGCTGCGCCGAAGTCGACTGAGGATTCGTTGCGCTATTATCGGCTGACTGGTCTGTCTTCTTACTGCAAGCGAGAAGCATCAGCGAAAGAAAAAGTCCCAGGAAAATTAGCGTTGCGCGACGCGATCTCATAGTTCCTCCATTGGTGATGAATCATCCAGCAAAAGTTTAGCGGAGCCTGTCACGGCTGAGCAAAGAAAAACTTGATCTTTTGGCGCAGAATCTAAGTAAAGAAAACAACTTCAAAACTTTTCCGGGTGTGCGGTCACTCGTGCCTCGTCGGAGATAGTTGCGGCGACCGAGGATTCAACCTGTTCAGTCGCGCTATCCACCTTCAAGTTCGATTCTGTTGATGACGCGTTCGCGCCGGTACCCGCAGTAGAACTTGCAGCCGCAGCCACAGCTTTCTTTTCCAGAAATTTTGCCGAGTTCAACAGCGGACGGCTCAACGATGAGTTATAGCCCGTCCACGGTCCCTCGGACGCCGCTTCACGTTCGAAGTGAGCGCGCATGCTTTCCATCTTGGAGTCGAGGTTGTCCAGATAATGCAGCATCAGCGCTTCAGGAAACATGGGCAACTTCGGGGAACCAAATTCATATTCCCCGTGATGGCTAATAATAAGGTGCTCAACCAGGATTTTGAGCTCAGGGGGAAAATCGGGAATCTGTGCGAGTTTCGCTTGCAGCATTTCCAACTCGATAATCATGTGCCCCAGCAACTGTCCGCGAGTCGTGTAAGAAAACGAGCGGTTGTAAGTGAGCTCGTGAATCTTGCCAATGTCGTGCAGGAAAGCGCCCGTAAGCAGGAGATCACGATTGATCTGGGGATAATTACGGCACAGAAGATCGCATGAGCGGAAAAGCGAGACTACGTGATCAAGCAATCCACCGATATAAGCGTGATGCAAAGTTTTGGCAGCAGGCGCATTGCGATACGCTTCCGCAATCTCCGGATCAGCCATGAACGCTTCTACCAGCGACTTGAGATGAGGATTGCGAAAAGTGGCGACGAAACCAGCCAAGGTTTGCCATAGCTCGCCGATGTCTTTTGTCGTCTTCGGCAAGTAATCGGAGAAATCGATTTCCGAATCTCCCAGCCGGCGAAGTTTGTGGATGGTGATCTGAAAACGGTTCTTATATTTGTTGAGCAGGCCTTTGACTTTGAGGAAATCGTCCTGCTCGAAGACGTCGATTGCATCCTCGACGTTATCCCACATTTTGGCGTCGAGTTGCCCGGTGCGATCACCGAGAATGAGCGCCAGATAAGGCTCTCCGGTCTTCTTCGGTTTAACTTGCTTGGAGACGACCACGAAAGTCGAAGTGATGACTTTGTTTTCGTGCTGGCAGCAATCGGATAAAAAGAATTCCTTCATTTGTCTTAGCCTGGCATCAGAGACGCACGCCGGTTTGTCCAAAGAGCGAAACTAACCAGGTAGCGTTCCTCAGGTTCAGGCCAAGCTTAACCTAAAACAGCCCTAATTTTTTCTTCTTTTTGAGTTCCTTGGCGTTAGGTTCTTTGGTCGCCGTTTCGACAGGTTCGGTCTGGTTTGGGCTCGCGCCAGTATCTGCATAGCCGGGGTAAATCTTAATGTATGCATCCTCGCGCAGCTTGGTGAGATACTCGCGCAGCGCGGGTTGCAACCTTTTCATGTACAACGCGTCCTGGATTCGCGGTTCGATCTCGCTTAGCGGAGGAATGCCTGCGCTGCGATGCTCAGTGACCTTCAGAATGATGAAGCCTTGTTTGGTGTGAATTACGTCCGACACGTCATTCGCTTTCATGGCGAAGGTCTTTTCTTCGATTTCTTTCGCCAGCGTGCCGCGTTTGAAGTCGCCGAGATCGCCGCCCTGCGCGGCCGTTGGTCCATCCGAACCTTTCTTGGCCACGTCTTCGAACTTGGCGCCTTTGCGGATCTGGGCAAGCAGGTCATCAGCTTTTGCCTGAGCGGCTTCAAGACGCTTAGCCTCGTCGGTCGAATCTTTCGGCTTGGCTTCGGTTGAAACCAGAATCTCGCTCAACCGCACCGACTCCGGCTGCTCCAGGTCGGCTTTATGTTCATCGTAAAATTTCTTCTCATCATCTTTATTGATGACCAGCCTGGAGCCCACTTCTTTGCCGATAACTTGCTGAGTAATGATCTGATTGCGCAGGTTCTGCTTGAAATCCTCGAACGAAACGCCCTGGGATTGCGCCGCTTTTTCCAGCTCTTCCATGCTGTCGAGCTTCATGTCCTTGCGCATTTCGTCGAGCTTCTTGATGACTTCGGTATCGGCCGTAATCCCAAGATCCTTGCCCTTCCCCAGGAGCAATTCCTGATCGATCAGGTCGCGCAGCACATCTTTGTCACGTTCGGCGACCAACTTGTCCGCGTTCACCGGATCCTGCTGCTGCGCTTCTTTCCTTAGTTCTTCTTTGCTGTGCGTGAACTCGCTGCGGGTGATGATCTGGTTGTTGACGCGGGCAACAATCTCTTCGATAACCTCATCCGCGCGAAGCGCGAAAGGCAAGCAAATAACAGAAATAGTTAGGAGATAGTAAAAACATTTTCGCATAAGGATCCCCGGGTTGGAACGGCGTTCAGCAGCGCTCACGCTGATGTTTAGCTAATTCCTTGGGCCGACATCTTTGGTTAGATTGTAACTCCGAGCGTCGGCGTGCGGCTACTCACAGGCGCGCATTTCAAAACGTTGACTGCCCTTCTTTGTCGCATTCATTTGCAAGCGATGATTTTACCAAGGTGAGCAGGTTAACGTCAGGAGTCGTTAAAAAGGCGAATTGCACGGAACCCTGGTCAATGGGTTCAGAACAGACCGATGCGTTCATCGATAATCGACAGATATCGAATTGCTCTCTCCGTTAGAGTTCGAAACGGATGCCTGGTAGACCCGATTCCCGTAAACGAAACTGTCTCCGGTAGGGGCTGGCGCTTGGAATGTGATCGTTTTGCGACTAGGTGATTGCATGCTGTCCACCACCGATGAGCCGATTTTTACGGTATTCCCGGTCGGAGTGAAACCGACACCATGCACAGTTATCGTATCCCCGGGTTTGACGAAAGAATTGGGATATAAAAGTGTGATCACAACCGCCGTCGGCGTTGGCAATACGGTTAGCGATACGGCATTGCTGGACACTCCCGAACCTTCCGCCCACACCGAGATTTTATAAGCGCCTGGCGTCAATGGAATCCCACAGAAATTTGAAAAGCCGTCGCTTCTTTGCGGACAGTCATTGATGTTGACGTGACCCGGAGGGATAGGGAGGCAGAATCCATTGATAAGGACTCGCCCCGACTGGCAACTCACGGTACCAATTGAATTCGGGATCTTAAACCTCAGAGATTTCCCATCCGCAGCGATAGCAGGGGGTGGCATGGGGTTATTGGGAAAATCGTTAAAGACTAGCGCAGTAGTAAAACCCGGTACATTGAAACCGTTGCCGTAAACTGTCACGGTGGTTCCGACCGGGGCCGAATCCGGAGAGATTCTGGAGATTAGGATCGGAGGTTTCAAAGTCAACGTCTTCAGCATCTCGACCACATCGATGAAAACGCTCTTTAGTTCAGCGCTGTCTTTTACAGGTAGTTCATTGACGTTATGGGTATCGTAGCCGAGTGTGATTGCGTATTCACTTTCGCTGCCTTCACCACAAAAGACGGACCCAAACCAAACAGGATGCCCGCTGGCCGGGAAGGTGCATCCATTCTCCGATTTCGATCGGTCAGTGTAGAGATTACTCAATGACATGTTTTTGTTAATAATCGTGGGCTGGGATGAGGATTGAGAGCATTCAAATCCTCCCGCTGGTTGATCTACATTTGCCATCACCGCTTCAATGCTCGGCATGCCGCCGAGTTCGGGAAATCTCCCACAAGGCGCGCCGCTTGCATGCGTAAATATAGGGTTGATTGTCAAAACATACTTGCCGTGGGTCACCTCAACTCTTTGATCTACGGGAGGAGTCACCGCCCATCCCGGCACAACTGTCATCGTGAGGTACGGACTTTCAAACTTTCCGGCACTCTGGGATCTCGCGATTGGAGATTGATGACTTTGAGCAGCCGATAAAGCCGACAGCCCACAAAGAATAAGAGCAATCATTTTCATGTGAATGCACCTCTTCTATCATGCGCGCTGAGCCGATGCCAGTGACTTATTGAAGAGGTGAATGGGCTCCCGACCCGCTAGTGATGTCGATCAATGTGTTGGCAGACACAGTGGGGCCTTGTAGACAAGACCTCACAACCATTCTGTGGCAAGAAGTAGCCCAATTATCGAAATCAGATTTACACTCATGATCAGAGAGCCGATGAATAAGCCAGAATCCCGTTCAAACCTGGCACATGATCTGCACCAGTTGCGAGAAGTGGTAGACTAATGCGGAGTCGTTAACCAAAATTTCTGCCCGCCGGAGAGGTGGCCGAGTGGCTGAAGGCGGCGGTTTGCTAAACCGTTATACGGGCTAACACCTGTATCGAGGGTTCGAATCCCTCCCTCTCCGCCATTACTTTTGTTATCTAGCAGATACGGTTTCCTACTATTGCACACTCTTAATTCCTCTGGAGATGCAATGGCAAACCGAACTGTACACCTCAGCAAACTCATTCAAGCTCCCAAAGGGGCCGCGTTACTGCCCTGCTGTGCTGGCGGCCAACGGGCGCGTACGCCCAGACATGGTAATCGTTAACGGGCAGGAAGAACGCCATTCCGAAGGTGCGTATTACATATCTGGTATGAGGGCAAGAAGCTTGTCCGGAAAAGCGTCGGCAAGGACGGGCAGGATGCGGCATTCAGCGCGTCGCGCAAGCAGGCCGAACTCAATGCGGCCAACCATGGAGTAGCCGGTTACCGAACAGCCGCAGGACGGTTCCGGCAATGTCGTCGTTCGCTCGCAGCAGCGGTTACCGAATACCTTGCCGACATAAAGCTGAACAAGAAACACAAGACCCACGCGGCGTACTCAACCGCTCTGAAATACTTCCTCGAATCCTGCAAGAAGCCCTATCTGGAAGACATCGACCGTAGAGACCTGTTGAAGTTCTCGGCATTTCTGCGAGACGAGAAGAATCAAGCGCCGAGGTCCGTGCACAACAAATTTTCAAACGTGTTGGGTTTTCTGCGGCTCACAGGGAATTACTGAAAAAATCGTCAAAAAGAAGACTGGCCGCGGTACACGGAGGAAGAAACCGAGGTCTACGAGCAGGCCGAACTGGAGACGTTGTTCGCGGCCTGCGATGCGGAAGAGCGGTTGTGGTTCGAGTTCTTCCTGATGACGGGGATGCGGGAGCAGGAGGTCATGCACATTCACTGGTCTGATGTGAACCTAAGGGCGAGTACAGTGAAAGTCTCTCACAAGCCTGACTGGACGCCGAAGGCTTACAAGGAGCGCGAGATTCCCATCCCCGAGAAGTTGGTTGCGAGTCTACAGGGAGCAAAGGCCAAACATGACAAATCATGCGGGCTCGTATTTCCGACCGCAGGTTGCCGACCCAAGCTGGATTTTCTCGACTGCCTCAAAGCGTGTGCCGAGCGTGCGAACCTCAAGAAGGAAGATTTCTGGCTTCACAAATTCCGGGCGACCTTCGCAACGTGGCATCTATGGAACGGCAGTTGATTTGCGCACAGTACAGCAATGGCTCGGGCACAGCGACATGGAGAGCACGATGCGCTACCTGAAGCCGTCGCGGAGCCAAGCCACCGGGACAAAGTGAACGCCACGTTCGCAGGTAGCACCAACGGAGGGGCGCAATGA
>CAVYQB010000041.1:0-11418 GCA_963770465.1 uncultured Acidobacteriota bacterium | reverse complement strand
TTTTCGAAGGCGCCCGTGTCGCGCTGATCCACCTGAGTCACCTGCACGCCAAAGCGGTATTCAGGATGGCGAGGGCGACTGGAGCGCTCCAGAAAGTCATCCGGGGACGTGCCGTAAAAGTTGGCTGTTGGTCAATAGGCACCGCCGCCGCGGTTCGGTTCCATGCGCGGTCGCCGTGAACTCAGCAGACTTTCCAATTTAACAGTTTTCATGTGCTCGTTGGGCTGAAGTGCTCGCTCATTTGTCTTCCTTCCTTTGGGGGTTGACTGATTCATGCGACGATTCTGGCGGGTGCGTAAGCTCTATCGCCGTGCCATCAGCTTCGAATCCGGTAACTAGTCCAGCGGCCTGCCCCGCGCTAAGCGCGGATCGTTCCATCGCCGACAACCACCGCCTCGCCACCGACCCGAACCTCTTCGAGAACTCCAGCACGACTAGAGAGCGCAATGTGAATACGGCTCGGGCGACCCATCCGGACGCCTTGGAGGCTCACGAGCCGCGAGGCCGTGTCAGATGACACGGCGTTATGCCGGAGCAGATATGCGCCCAGCGGTCCGCTTGCGCCGCCAGTGGCGGGATCCTCTGGAATGCCTAAGACGGGCGCGAACATTCGGCTGTACACCGTGGCATCATCATTGGCCGGCTCGGGCGAGAATACGAAAGCAGGGAGCTCTTCGAGGTTCACCGCGCGGAGTAACGCGCACAGCTTCGCACGATCAAGGGATGCCGCATCAACCGCCGCGCGCGACTTTAGCGGAACGTACACAAACGGGACGCCAGAAGAAGCGATCTCTACCGGCAAATCCCCCCCGGCAAGGTCGCTTGGTTGAACGCCAATTGCGGCGGCAACCGCGACGGTGTCGGCGATGACAGGCCCCAAGGTGGGAAGCGGTTGCGTCATCCAGGCAAAGCGCAGCGCGCCCGGACCCCACTCGAGACCCACCGTCGTTGGTCCGATACCCAGGCCAAGCACTGTCTTATCGGCGCCTGCACGCAGCCGTCCCGCTCCGGCGAGCGCAAAGGTCGTTCCGACTGTCGGAGACCCAGCCATGGGCAGCTCCAGGGACGGCGTGAAAATCCGGACGCGCACGTCGGTCCCGGCAGCCTCGGGAGGTAATACGAATGTGGTCTCTGGGAGAGCCATTTCATTCGCGATCCGCTGCATCCGCTGTTCGTCAATCCCCGCGGCATCGAGGAACACGGCCAACTGGTTGCCCGTGAATGGTTGATCCGTAAAAACATCGAGATGGACGTAGTGAAGAACAGGCATCGGTTTCCCACCCCTTTGTGTGAGCGAATTTGACGGAACCGTCATTAGTTGATAGTTAGCTAACTGACGAAATAATATTCTGGCTGCGCAAGCTGCCTCGTGGACTCCCCCTGTCTGACTCCCTTGGTCTCCCGCGATTCCCGCGCGGCTTATTTATCCCATGGCTGCTAGCGTCTTTCGCCGCTCCGCTCAATGACCTGCTCCGACGTGAGTCCAAAGATCGGCGGGGTGGGCACCTCCAGTATGGCGAGGTAGATGTAGAGCTGGCCGCGATGGTGGATCTCATGTTCCAGCATCGCGCGCATCCATTTCCATGTCGTGACCGCGCCATCCGGCGTCCTGCATTCGCCATTCAGGTCGGTGAGGCGGGAGATAATCTCCGACGATTCTCTATGCAGCGCTTCCATGAAGGCAAGGATCTCATCATAACTGGGAGCCAATTGCCGGCCGCAACCGGCGTATCGACTCGGCTTGCCCGCGAGGGTTTCGGCGAAGATGTAGCGATTGGCGGCGGCGATGTGCCGCGCCAAGTCTCCTAGTGTGAATTTGCCTTCGCGAAACGACCAGTCGACTTTGTCCGGAGGAATACAGCGGACGACCCGCATGGTGCGCTTGTGAATTTTGTCGAAGTAGTCCAGAAATACGTTCAGGTCGTGAATCTCCATGTCTCACACTCCTTATTGCTGCTGCGCAGAAATTCGAAAAATGTGGTAAAGCGACAAGCATATATTTTAGTATCGTCAGTTAGCCAATGGACGAATAATAGTGACACAGACGTCGTCAACTGTCCAGACTGGGTTCGTCCAGTTGACACTTGGTCATTCCTTTCTTTGCGTCAGGTAGCCGAGGGACCGGTGGGGCGCACGGCGTCGTAGATCTTTTCCCTCTGGCGCAGTTCGCGAATCAGACATTTTGTGCTTGACAATCAGCTAAAGCGTTATTATAGTACATCGTCGCTTAGCAAAGTGACGATGTACGAATGAAATTATTTCGTGGTGCGGTTGACGTTTTCCGACCTACTTCGTCTACACTACTAACCTTCAGAGGGGGTGCTATGACGACGCCTTTCTACAAAATCGTGATGGGAACTGCGATTCTCGCGATGAGCAATCTGGCTGCCGTCGCCCAGACGAATACCATCAAGCCAGCGTACGATTTTTCCCTTTCGCGCGAAGAGAAAATCAAGCTGGCCGAGAGCGCGGCCCCACCCGAGGTTTCCAGCAAGGCTACTGTCTATGTTCTTGACAGCACTGGCTACGTAAAAGTCCGAGACGGAAGCAATGGCTTCTCCTGCTTTGTGGATCGGCAAGCGCCGGTCAATCTGGAACCCACTTGTTTTGACGCTGAAGGAAGCGCAACGACGCTCCTTACCCGGCTCTTCGTCGAGGCGCAACGCGCGCTGGGGAAGAACGAGGACCAAATCAAGGCTGATCTCGATGAGGGTTATCGGACTGGGAAGTTCCAGGCCCCGCGCAAGCCCGGAATCGTTTACATGCTTTCAGACCTGGGCTACCTTTTGGTTCCCACGGCGAACAAATTGGTTCGCCTTCCGCCGCATCTGATGTTTTATGCACCTTATGTCACCGACAAGGATATCGGTTCCCCGCCAAGTGCGCGGAACATGCCTCGTGTGCTTAGGGCGGGCCAGCCGGACGCTTACATTATTGTGATGGCGCCATCCGAGGGAGTGCACTGAGTTTCTTCGGGGAAATCGGGAAATCGGGGACAGGAAGCTGTGAAGAAATTGCCTTTTCGGCGACTGGGAGGGCGGATGCCAATCACTTGAAGTGCTTCGGCCTTCCGACATCACTCGCGTTCACACACTTTTTGGGCAATGGCGGCCGCGTCAAATGGGTAGCGGGCCGCCCCGGCGCGCCGCGGGAACAAACAGCGACCGTTCCCCAAAATACGATTTCTATTCACCCTCAGTCGGTAAGTTGACGGATAACGACCTTATCGGACAATGGTTGCAAACGATACCTAAGTATCGCGCAATACGTTGGTCTAATTGTTTTTCCTTTCCTCGTCAGGCTTAATCGGTAGCAGGTATGAATACTAAAGAACCCGGAATCAGCGGATGAGCATCTTTATCGGAATTGGAGGCCGACAATGAACAGCGTACAAATCGAGCAGAAGAGCTATGAGATGCCCCCGCGAGAGGGGATCAGCATCGCGCAATTTCTCACCGTCGCCGACGTCGAGCGATCGGCTCGCTACTACGAAAAGGTCTTCGGCGCTCGCATTCTGACCCTGGGTGACGGCAACGCGCCTGCGTACCTTCAGCTTGCGAATATCTGGATGATTCTGAACGTTGGGGGCGGGCCGACCCCGGATAAGCCGACGGTAACGCTCAGCGTCCCTGACCCGAATCACATCAACAGCTTTATGAATTTCCGCGTTGCGGATATTCAAGCGTGCTACAAATTATGGAAAAGTCGAGGAGCCGAGTTCATCACAGAACCGATACCCAAGTACGGCGAGATACGCTGCTACATCCGCGATCCTGACGGCTATATCATCGAAGTCGGACAGAGCACCGACCTCACGTACGGTTAACGCGCGGCCCGGAGGGGATGCGGATTTAAACGCCTGCGGAACTCTGCTTAGAGCCAGCCTATTGGCGCGAACCATACAACACCGCTCGGCCGCGATTAGCAGAAAAGCCGAATTTGCACGATACGGGGTATGGTTAGAGCACATCCTCGGTCGGAGGGGCAGGAGAGATGGATTGGAAACGGTTGGTCCAGTTTGCGCTGCTGGGTATCAGTGATTTGGAACAATGTGCCATCCTGCTGGTACGCATTTCGCTCGGGCTATTCTTCGCCATCTCCGGGGCAAAGAAATTGTTTGTCGCCGGCGGCACGCAAACTATGTACAAAACGCTCGTTGAGGCCAAAGTCCCGTTTCCCCACCTGATGGTTTATTTCGTGTCGGGTGTCGAGTTCGTTGGCGGATCCTTGTTGACCGTGGGGTTTCTTTCGAGCCTGGCCTGCGTGGCTTTATTGGTCGATATGCTTGTCGCCGTCCTGACCACCAAGCTTCCCGCCATGCCTAAAGGACTTTCGCCTCTTAACTGGCTCGACAATTTCCTCTACCTTCCGGAAGTCTTGTACGTGCTCTTCTTTATCTGGCTGATCTGTTCTGGTCCGGGAAAGTTCAGTGTCGATTACTGGCTCGCCGGCCAGTTACGGAGGTGATCGATCGCCGAACCTGGAATCTGATAGAACGCCAGGCGCGCGGTTCCAGGCTAGGCGCGTTTCAATGCCGACAAACCTGCACCGCTAGTACGGCGCTGGATACTCGCACTTTATTACCACAAGTTGTTATCAACGCCGTCCCCTTCTCGGGAGGGTGGTCGGTTACGTAGTCATGCCTGAACATGTCCATCTTCTCTTCACCGAGCCGGAGCGCGGAAATCCTTCGCTGGTGCTGGCCGCTTTGAAACAAACCTTCGCCCATCGGCTGCTACGAGACCTTCGCGCCAAGACCGGTGCCCGGACAGACACGCTTTTGAGCACACCCGTCGCCGTGGGTTTGGCAACGTCGCTTCTACGATTTCGTTGTGTTCACCGAGAGGAAGCGCGTGGAAAAGCTGCGCTGCATGCACCGCAATCCTATCCAGCGAGGTCTAGTTCTAAAGCCTGAGGATTGGTTATGGAGCAGCTTCCGACATTACGCCTATGGCGAACCCGACCCGGTGATGGTTGATGAGGCCCGAAAAGCCGAGCTTCCCATCCGCAAAATCTCCTGATCCCATCGGCATCGCGGCCCACCCGTGAAACCGCCACGGGTGGGGCATCCAACTCGGGTAATCGGAGATGCGGAAGAAAAAAATTTCTTGGACGATTTGTCGAATTCCGGTCCGGCCGTTCGACTATATGGTGAAGGCAGGACAACCGGCCCAGCCCAGACCGTTACAGGATAAAGGAGAAATCATGCCGCAGTATTTGGTTGCTATTCACCACCCCGACAACTACGACCCGTCCGTCGAGGGCGAAGCGATGCAGCGCGATATCCACGCCCTCAACGAAGAGATGATGGCTGCCGGTGTCAGAATTTTCGCGGGCGGCCTCTCCGCGGCCCGCAACGCAAAGTCGCTGCGGGCGCAGCCCGGTGGTAAGGTGCTGATCACCGACGGGCCGTACCTTGAGACAAGGGAGCACATCGGCGGTTTTTGGATACTGGAAGCTGTTGACATGGATGATGCACTTGCGTGGGGGCGCAAGGCTACCGTCGCCTGTCGGGCGCCGGTCGAGGTGCGCGCGTTCTTGCCGATGCCGGCCTGAGGGAAGCAACTGACGGCAAAGAAGAAGCGATCCAATGGGCAGCTTAGCCCGTTCTGAGGAAAACAATGCTCAAAAAAATTGGCGCAATCGCAATCGAAAGGTTCGCAATGCTTGTTGTGCTCGGTACGGCGTACCTCGGTACGGCGTGCTTTGCTATGGCACACCAGGCGATGGCACAGGATGCCACGACACCTTATCCGAACATGGCCCCGATCGACCAATACCTCATGACGGATCAGGGTGCGGAAATAGCCCTAGCGCGAAGTGCAGCGCCGGAGTCCATTTCACGCGATGCAGAGGTCCTGGTTCTTGGACGTCATGGTTTCGAAACGGCGGTCAAAGGCAAAAACGGTTTCGTGTGCATCGTGGAACGTTCGTGGACTTCCGCACCCGATCCTGACTTTTGGAATCCGAGAGTGCGGACCCCGATCTGTTATAACGCGGCAGCCGCGCGTTCCTACCTTCCGCGCACCATCAAAAGGACCGACTTGATTTTGGCGGGACGCACGAAAGCTCAGACGGACGAGACCATCGCGGCTGCCGTCGACGAAAAAAGAACTGCCGGCGATGGAACCCGGGGCGATGTGCTACATGCTGTCGAAGCAAGGATACGGCGGCGACAGCACCGCACACTGGCCTCCGCACCTGATGTTTTATTATTCGCAGACCGCCCCCGCAACCTGGGGAGCGAATCTGCCGGATTCTCCCATCGTTGCTTCTAGCGACGCCGGGGAGCAGTTGACTGAGTTCGTGGTTGCTGTGCAACGGTGGTCGGACGGAACCGAAGGCCGCTAAATGTTCGACAAGTATAGGTTCGGTCGAAGTATGAACGGAGCAGTAGAAAACGAAAAAGTATCGAGGAAAGCGATGACCCGAAATCAAATACGCAGCATTTTCCTAAGTGCGTTCGTACTCGTCTCGGCGCTGATCACAAGCCGACCCGTAGCCGCACAAGACCCCAACCAACCATATGCAACGATGGCCCCGGTAGAACAATATCTGATGGATCGCGACGCCGAAATCGCCTTAGCCCGCAGCGCCGCTCCAGACGCCATCTCCCACGACGCCTCGGTCATCGTCCTAACCCGTCACGGCTACGAAACCGCAGTCGAAGGAAAAAATGGCTGGGTCTGCTGGGTCGGGCGCGGCTGGATGGCCATGTTCGATAACCCAGAATTTTGGAATCCAAAAGTTCGCGCCGCAGATTGCCTCAACCCGCCCGCCGCCCGCTCCATCCTTCCATACGCCTACAAACGCACCGAACTACTCCTGGCTGGCCATTCCAAACCCGAAGTCATCGCCGCAATCAAAGCGGCGATAGACACAAAAGAACTACCACCCCTCGAGCAGGGAACTGTCTCCTACATGATGTCGAAGGGCTCGTATCTAACCGACAACGGTGGCCACAACGGCCCCCACCTGATGTTCTACGAAACAGCGAAAGACGGTGCAGCCTGGGGCGCAAATCTCACAAACTCCCCACTCATCTCCGTAAATTACTGGTACATCTCCGCGCAATCCTACCCACAACTCAAATCCTTCCCACCACTGTCCGTCTACCTGATAGGAGTAGACAAATGGTCCGATGGAACGCCGGCACCGAGCATGTAAAGGCTCAGCGGCAAACGTTAAGTCCCGCAGAATAGAAATTCAGAAAAGTAGCGGCCCTGATATGGAGCCGCTCAACACTCAATACTCGATACCCAAGGAGAAAACGATGCGCTTCATGATGATCATGTTTCCGAAAGACTACCAAACCGCAAAACCTGGCTGGGTACCCGACTTCAAAGAGATGGAGGCAATGGGCAAGTACAACGAGGAACTAGGGAAAGCCGGCGTGCTGCTCGCGCTCGACGGGCTGACCCCGCCCGCGACGATGAGCGCGCGCGTCACCTTCAAAAGTGGAAAGTCGATAATTACCGACGGCCCGTTTGCCGAAACGAAAGAAGTGGTCGGCGGCTACTGGATTATCCAGGTGAAGTCGCGCGAAGAGGCGATCGAATGGGCCTCGCGCATCCCCGGAAAGGATAATGAAATGGTCGAAGTTCGCCGCATGTTTGATCTAAACGACTTCGATCCCGAGACCCAAAAGGAGATCCAAAAGAAGTTCGGCGACGACGTCGCCGCTGAGATGCGCCAGTAGTAAAAAACTCTCCGCGCCTTGTCGATTTCGCGACGCCTCGTACGACGTCCATGTAGCCGCCACCGGAAAGACGGAGCCGAAGTCGTTAACCCGGAGTCGTTAACCCGGAGTGTGCAAAGGGGCGCATAAGCGCTGGTACATAAGAAAGGACAATCAAATGAGAAATGTAATCTACGCAATCAACCTTACCCTGGATGGCTGCTGCGACCACACCAAATTCAATCCTGATGAAGAAGACTTTGAACATTACATTGGCCTCTTGCAAGATGTTGACCTGCTCGTCTATGGCCGAAAAACCTATCAATTGATGGTTCCCTATTGGCCTGATGTCGCAAAAGACCCCTCTTCGACAAAAGCAGACAAAGAATTTGCCCAAGCATTTGACTCCAAGAAACATCTTGTCTTCTCGCGATCATTGGATAGCGTCGAAGGGAAAAATACGAGAATTGTTCGTACCAACCTGCGCGACGAAATAGTTAAAGTGAAGCAAGAACCAGGCAAAGATATTCTGGTCGGCGGTGTAGATATTCCTTCACAACTGACGGAGCTTGGCCTGATCGACGAATATCGTTTTGTCGTTCAGCCAATCATTGCGGGAGAAGGGAGACGGTTGTTTGAAGGTGTCAAGCTGCAAGAGAAATTACAGTTAAAACTTGTTGAGTCAAAGGTTCTTAAATCGGGATGTGTTGCGCTTCGTTACTTGAAACAGTGACACAAAAATCTGCGGAGGGGGTAGATGAAAATCGCTTCGTTGATTGCGCGTTTGCTTATGGGGTTGATCTTTTTCGTTTTCGGCTTGAACGGATTTCTTAACTTCATTCCAGCACCGCCTCCGACGGGCCTGGCCGGTCAGTTCGCTGGCATACTCTTCACCTCCCATCTCTATGTCGTCATTTTCGCGGTTCAGACCATCGGAGGGTTGCTGCTCTTGGTCAACCGTTTTGTGCCGCTGGCGCTGATCATTCTCGGGCCGGTGATCGTGAATATCTTCTTCTTTCACCTTTTCATGGCGCCGTCCGGGCTTCCGCTGGCGATCGTCGTAGTTGCGCTTTGGGTGATTGTTGCGATGCGAAACAAGGAGCACCTCGCCGGAATCCTAACTCACCGCACCGAATGATTTTCGGTCTCCCTAACGACTATCCGGTAACAGAAAGATGAGCTGCGGCTCTTGAGTCGCAGGAGAGATCGGTAAAGGTGGGCCATCCGCCCTCGTGTCTGGAGAATGCTGCAGATGGGGCTGGGTCCGAGTTCGTGTCGCTTTCCTTGAGGTCCATGCGTTCAATGAGACCGTTCGCGATGGTATAAACGTGCCACACTTCGCTATCAGAAAGCACATCGCCACTCAGGCTTTTCACGAGTTGATGAACTTTGACGTCGGTAATTCCGCCTTCCTGGTCGATTACCTCAAGTGGTTCCACGTGAGGATCAAACTCCTTCCACTGACGGGTCCAGTACGAACGAATCTCTTCTTTCCCGACAACACGCCCGCCTTCCGATGCCTTGGGCCAGCTAACGTTCTCACTCATGAGCGCCAGGGCGCTGTCGATATCCCGACGGTTGAAGGCAGAGTAGGCCTGAGCTATCAGCTTCCGTGTGTTCGCCATGAATCCTCCGAGTACATACGTGCACTTTACACGTAGATGCAAGAAACGCTCTGCCTAGGGTTTTGATCTTGCGGGATTATAAACACCTGCCGTAGTTTCTCTAAATGCATGACAGCCATGATGATTATGCATGAACCTCCTGTGGCTGAGAATCATCTCTGACTGTGTAAGCAAGAAGAATGCACAGGGAGAATTCAATGCAGGGAAATGGTTTGCAAGATAAAGCGAGTGGTTGTGTTGGGTGGTTCGTCGGGGATTGGTTTGGAGGTCGCCAAGCAGGCGGCATCGCAGGGAGCGAGCGTTGTTATCGCTTCCAGTAGTGCGGAAAGAGTTCAGAAGGCAGTTGAACTCGTTGGTGCGGAAGCCCAGGGGCAGGCAGTTGATGTCTCGGACGAAGGAGCCGTTGCAACCTTCTTTTCCAAACTCGCCACTTTCGATCATTTGGTATTCACCGCGGGCGACAGCCTGCATTTGCACGACCTTTCCGCTACGGATCTCCAACAGGCCAGACGTGCTTTTCAGCTGCGTTATTGGTCAGCACTCGCCGCGGTCAAATACGGAAGTCCCCATATTCGCAAGGGAGGCTCTATCGTGCTCACAACCGGAATCGCTGGCCAGCGCCCGCGAAAGGGCTGGGTAATCGCGGCAAGCGTTTGCGGAACCATCGAAGCACTAACGCGGGCCTTGGCGGTCGAGTTGGCGCCAATACGGGTTAACGCGGTATCTCCCGGAATGGTTCGCACAAACCTCTGGCAGAGCATGACTGCGGCAGAACGCGAGAAACTATTTGAGAGCGTGGGCAAGAGTCTCCCTGTTGGCCGAGTCGGTGAGGCTTATGACGTAGCGCAAGCCTATTTGTTTTTGATGCAGGAAGGATTCAGCACCGGGCAGACGGTGGTGGTGGATGGGGGAACAGTCCTGGTTTAGGGCCGCTCAGAGGAAAATGGCGGGCTTTCTTCAGCGGTATTTGATGCAATTTTAGAATCAACGGCCTATCGGTCATAAAACCGATTGAGTAAGTGCAGCGGAAGGCCCTTAGGGCTTTGCGGGCGGCGGTTGCCAGAGCTCAATCTTATTGCCATCCGAGTCATAGATCCACGCGAAGCGACCGTAGGATTCATCCATTCGTTTGGGGTCGATCTTTACTCCCTCTTGTTTTAAGCGGGCGAGCAGAGCATCCATATCGTCCACGATGTAGTTGATCATGAGCGGTTGCGTGGCTGGGATATAGTCGGTGGAGGCGGAAAAAATAGTCCAAACTGTAACGTGTTCCTTTTGCGGGTCGTCGTGTTCGCGCCAGGGAAGCATCGCGCCGTGGCCTGTATCAGCGAGTCCGAGATGCTTCGCATACCATTCGCGCGTCTGATCACGATTAGCGGATTTGAAGAAGACACCGCCGATTCCAAGGATGCGCCCGCGCTGCTCCACTTTGACCGGCGGCTTCGACGTTTCAGGTTGCGGGGTTTTCACTTGCTGTCCTCCTTTTGTGCGGGCCGAGATAAGCAACAGCGAGCCGAGCGCAATTGTGCTCCACGGTATGCCTTGCATCGGCGGATTATACATAAGTTTCGATGCCAACGGAGAAATCGGTTCGCAATTCGCGGTTCGATCAAGGTTCGTTTCCTTTTCTAGATCGCGCCGGGTGCCCATTCTAAATTTCGCGTTCTTTGCGAAATTTAGGGTGGGGATGTTGGAGGCTTACTCCATCCAGCCCAGGTTAGCGTCCAAAGAACGGGCGCGAAACTGCGGCACCCGGCTGACCAACGGGTCGCGACAGCGATTCTTGCCGTTGAGGCGGGGAAGTAGCGAAATCCCTTTTGACAACTTAATTACAACTCCGTGACAACTTGCCCTGAGTATTCACTCATAGTCGCCCCTGCGCGTCGAACAATCGGCCCGACAGGAATACCACGTTCGACGGCTAATCCCAACGACAAGGAGCGTCATATGAGTCTCGCTGCCCGTTCAAAACGTGTTCGCTTATTGGTCAGCTGTGCATTGCTCGCTATGCCGAGCTTGCTGATGGCCCAGGCGGGAAGCCTCGACCCAACTTTCGGGTCGGGTGGCATCGCCACAACGCCGGGGACAAGCTTCGCGGCTGCGGCTCTGCAAAGT
>CAVYQB010000040.1:0-201601 GCA_963770465.1 uncultured Acidobacteriota bacterium | reverse complement strand
ACTCGGACAAAGCGTGTCCAAAGCGGTAGCGGACAAGGATTTTCCGACAGCACGAGTTCTGCTCTATGTGCTGATGAGCGAAATCCGGGTACGCACGACAAACCTGCCGCTGGCCAGTTATCCCACCGCCTTGACGGAAGCCGCGCGTTTGCTCGATCAGAAGCAAACGACAGAAGCTGCGAATACGCTGTTGACAGCTCTCAACACCTTGGTTGTGGTTGATCAAGTGACCCCGCTCCCCCTGGTGCTAGCTCGAGCAGCCATCGATGCTGCCAAAGAGCAAGAGCAGAAAGACAAGGACAAGGCCCAAGTCCTGCTTCAAACTGCCCGGAAACAACTAGAGCGATCGAAGGAACTGGGGTACGCGGGACGGGATCCCGAATACGCCGCATTGGACTCTGACATTTCGAACCTCGAGAAGCAGCTCAAGGGCAACGGCGACGCCAGTTCGGTCTTCGCCAAGCTCGAGAACAGGCTGTCGGCATTTCTTGGTAAGCAGCAGTCGGAGCGTGTGCAGCGTTGATATTACCGACCACATCAATGCAAGTGGGAAAAGAGAAAGCCGGGCGGCAGGAATTTCAGCTAGCCCGGCTTTGATCGTAGGAGGCAAGCACGGCTTGTATTTCGGATTGAAGATAGTACCCATCGCCGATGGACGGAGCAGTGACTCTGTGAGACGCCTCCCGCAGTAGCCCACGCACTAACTCATATCCCGGAATCTGAGCCCGTTTTGCCAGTTCGAGAAGTCCCCCACCGGCATTTCGCCCACTTCGATAAATGACAGCAAGAGCATGAGCCCGTCGGGTCCCACAAAACGTTCAAAGGGCAGCCCCTCGACCAGACTGCGGTCTTTGCGGAACTGGCGTCGCGCATCGTACCTGCAGGCGCGTGGCCCACGCTTTCCGGGGCGGGCGGGCAGCCGATGAACCAGTCTCAAGCCTGTGAGATGGGTCCTCCCCTGCTGGTCTTCAAAGGCCAGCCATTCGACCCAACCGTCTTCAGTTCGAGTGATCAGTTGGCCGCACGTGCTGCACTTCCAACCAACGGAAACCCGACTTGGTATGGCCGATACTGAACTCATCACAATGCCTTTCCCATGTCTGATCAAAGCTTCGCCGCAACGGTTTGCAATTCGATTCGGCGACATCGCACTAGGTTGTTCTGGAACGAATCTGCAACACGATTCGTCCCAGAATGTGCCCTCGCTCCATGCGTGTATGCGCCTTGGCCGCTTGTGCCAAGGGATACTGCGCTGCAATCGGCACGCTGAGCCGAGCCTCGGTCACAGCTCGTTCCAGACGCGCGAACTCGCGCCGGCCGGCCTCGGCGTCATAAGCGATCATGCGAACCTTGCTGCCGCGACGATGAGGTTCGGGCTCGACGCCATTGGGATACGCTACGCGCCCTCGAGGACGCACCAGGTCAAGACATTTTTCTAGCACCGGACTGCCCGCAAGCGCCAGAACAGCATCGACTCCGTCTGGCGCAAGCAAACGGAGTTTGTCGACGGCGTTGCTTGCGCGCGGGTCAAACAATTCATCGGCACCGAGTCGCCGCACCAGTGCCGCTGCATCGGGGCCGGAAGCCGTAGCCAACACGCGAGCCCGGAGACGTTTCGCAAACTGGATCGCAAGCGTCCCCACTGAACCCGAAGCGCCGTAGATCAAAACCGTCTCTCCGCGCCGTATTCGCAGGTGGTCATCAATTCCCTGCAGCGCCGTCAACCCCGGCACCAGAGCTGCACCAGCCTGCAACCAGTCGAGGCGTCGCGGTGCACGCGCGGTATTCTGAGCATCCGTGGCCACAAACTCGGCATAGAAGCCGCCGGAATAATCGACCGCATAAACGCGGTCGCCCACGCGGAACCGACGCACGCGGTTTCCTTTTTCGACAACTACGCCAGCCCCGTCAGTTCCCAGAACCAGAGGAAACTTGGGACGTCCGTAGGGCCGCCAGGATCCATCTCGTACCGATGCGTCCCAAACTCCGACACCCGCCGCGTGGACCGCGATGAGTACTTGCTTAGGGCCGGGGCGCGGCACGGGGAGGGTATGGAGCTTGAGCACTCGCGGCGGACCGAAGCGGTCGATTGCTGCAGCCTTCATGGTCCGCCCGGCTCCCAGCGTTTTCTGTTTTGCTGTTTTGGCAGTCACCATTGATTGAGCTATCCCTTCGGTCCATCAGCATCGTTAACCATCCAGCTGTGGTTGGACAATTCTTCATCCGCACTAACCGTAATTCCGAATTGGCGCTTGGAACCGACTCTACTTATCGGCAGAGGTCCCCGTACGACTTCAGAGGTAAAAGAACAGTGAAGTTTCGAGCGAACCCATGTGCAGAGTTCCGCCTCGCACATCTACCGCGGACGCTTCGCCACAGGAGGGGGCCGAGGCATCGCTCTTTCCCTCACGACCGGAAAGGGATGCGGCGGAGACTCTCGGTCTATCATTGGTCCGGCGGGTCTGCCAGCCCTCAAGTTGGCGAGTTGTGGTGGTTCGAGCGGCCGGCCGGGATGTTCCATCATGGCTTCACGCGTCGAGTTGAAGGACGGTGGCAGCGGCGGCGGCGTAGCCCTGGTTATCAATCTCGGAGGCGAAGTTGTCATTGCATGTCCTGGCGGCGGGACTCTCTGCGCGGCACTAGCCCTCGGCGGCGTCTTAGGGCCGGTCGCCTCGGGTGACGTTGGTTTCGCATCGCTGCCAGGCCGCATCGCGGCTTGGCTGGCTCGGTTCGCGACCAGAGGATGCGATCGTACCGGAGGAGCCGCTACCGGTTTCCCCGGAGCCGCGGCCCTCGGGCTCGGGTTAACCGCCGGATGCGGGAGGACCTGCGCCTTTGCCAGTTGTTGCGGAGTGAGATGGACCATTTGACGCGCCACCGGTTGTCCACTGCTGAACGCATTCTTCGACACCGCCGTTGTAGCGATATTTTGGTACTGGTAATGAATGTTGTTTATGTTCGCGACGTTGGTGATATTCGTGATGTTGGTCACGTTGCGGATATTGGTGATGTTCACTATGTTCAGGTAATTACCGCCGTAGTGATACCAGGGGAAAAAGGGTTCGCGCGGTCCCAGCGGAAACCAGCCAACCAGGCCGATCCCGACGCCAATCGAAAAGCTTGGCCCACCCAGGAACGCAACCAACCCAGGCGCGTACACCGGCGCAACAACCATTGGCCCGGGGATCCATCCCCATGCAGCTCCAATAAAGACCCACCGACCATAGTGGAATGGACAGAAACCCCAAGGTTCATCCTCCACCCAGGTCCAGCCCCACGGGTCAACCCATGCCCAATGACCAAAACGATAAGGAACCCAGCCCACGGCAACCGGCGGATACCAAACGGGTCCGTAGTCAACCACCTCGGTCCAATGCCCGTACTCATCGAGATCCTCAAGACCCGGGGTTGAAGAACTGACGTACTTTGCGGAACCTGAGTCTCTCAGACGCCGGTCGCGTTCTTCACTCCACGCATCGAAACTGTCCGGAGCAGGCATGGGAATCGATTCCACCTGGATGGAATCGCTGCCGGTCAACCTGGCGGCTTGTCCGGCTTCCAGTGTTTGATCGACTCCTCCGCCCGTCACCTCCAGCCGGCCGCGGTTGACAGTGACGACGGTGGAGTTTCCATCCGCGTCAGTATCAACGCGGTAGTTGCCCGGATCGAGAACGGTCAGGGCTCCGTTGGGCGTGTCCACCTCAACAGAATCGCCGTTGTCCAACCGGTAAATACTCAAGCGCAGCGTCCCTTGCTCCAATCCGAGCTGCATGATCTGATCGCTCAGGTTCGTGACGGTCAGATCGGTTGTACTGCCCAGTCGCACCGCGAAGGGACCAACCTCGAGTTCAGCTCTTGCGCCCTTGTCGGCATAGATGCGGTCCCCCGTGGTTGCCGGAAAATTCAGCGCCGCCTGGCTCCACTGACTCAATCCGGCTCGCAGGAAGGAAACATTGCCTTTCAGGTAGCTGAGTCGCGCCACCCTCGAAGGTGGATTGCCCGAAGTGTTTTGATTGGAGGCCGCGTTCTCCTGGGCCCGTGACCACTCGGGCCAAAGCATGCATGTCATGACTAGGAGAATCCAAGTACAGAAGTGTATTCGAGTTGTGACTTGTTCTTGCATGCGTCCTCTCTGGCAAAGCGCGCTGCCCCTCCAAGCTTGCTCGGAATCCGGTGGCCGGTCTCCTTAGAGAGGGACCGGCCTCGGCGCAGCGACGGGGTTCGTCCTAGCCTCTATTTCTGGGCAAGCTCGAGCTTTCCCTCGAGCTTCTCCAGCTTCGCCCGGGTCCTTCCGTACTTCTCAAACGTCGAAATCGTGTCTGCCAACTCATGAGCGGTCTCGGCGTTTTCCTTGAGGTACTCGGGGTACGAGCCCGAGACCGGCCGGAGGCGGTTCTGGTTGAGGTGGTTTATCGCCGCAGTCGTATTGTTGGCAATGTCTCGTAAAAGAGGCAGCATGCGATCGATCGCCTGCTTTTGCCACGGAGAAGCCTGGTCCCGAGAGGCCTCGAGCTTGGCTGCGATGCGCCCCATCTCATTCACATGGTCCTTGATTACGTCCAGCATCGCGGCATGGCTCTGCCAACTCGTATCAGAGCGGGTTAGTGACTCCATGTCGTCAGCGTCCTTGGCCAGTTGGCCTGCTTCGTCTCTCGCTGAGCCAAGCAGACGAGCAACCTCTGGGTTTTCGTCGTTGTTCTGCGCCACTACCACGGCGGGAAACAGGAACAGGACTACGCCAAGTAATGCTCCCGCCAGAAGGCCGTACCTTCCTATAGTCGGAATGTGCATACTTTTCTCCTTATTGTGATTTGACTGACCTAAAACCTTTCGCGGCGGGCAGCCAAAGCACTGTCCGCCGGCTGTCTTACCGACGCGCGCGGCTTACACCTCCAGCGTGATGCGGTTGTCCACCTCCGTGATCCCCGGCGCCGACCACGCTACCCGCTCCGCTTCTTCCTTATCTATCCAGGCGCGGACGGTCCCCCTTAGGATCGCCTTGCCGCCCTGTACCTCGACTTTGATATTTTTCGCATCAAGTTGAGCATTGCGAATCAGAGCGTCCTCGATCTTTTTCTTGAGTTCCGAAGGGAAGGTGCTCGGTTTCACTGCGATGAGGTTGGTAACCCCCTTGACCCCGGCCAAGCGGCGAACCGCACTTTCAGCCGCTTGCCTCTGGTATTGCCACTCGACCTCTCCTCTAAGGGTTACCCACCCTTTTGACACGGTGACCTGAACTTTGCCGGGAGGGACAGACGTATCCCACTCCAGGGCTCGAACCGCGGCGGCCGCAATATCAGGATCGGTCCGTTCGGTGGCCAATTTGACCTCGAGGTCGTTGGCGACAGCCTTCACGCCGGCGACGCGCCGGGCCGCATCCTCAGCGGTCCATTTCTTTAAGTAGGAATCCACCCATCCAGTAAGAGTTACGACGCCATCCTTCACGGCCACGCCGATTTCGTTGGGCTGGATCTGCGCGTCCCACCGGAGTTCCGCCATCACGTCCTTTTGGATCTCCTGGTCGGTGCGAATGAGGGTTGCAGTAGACATAAACAATTCCTCCCGTCCTTCTTTTCTGCGCGCGACCGCGCTCGCTCAGATGTTTCCTGAACGCGATCCTAGCGGCTACCCCATGGCACAACAATTCCTCAGGAGGATGAAGTAAGATTCCCCGAGGACGTGTAGGAACGGCTCCGCCCGCAGTCAAAGGCGGCTGTACAACTTAAGCGGTAGGACTACGCGCACTCGCGTCACCAGGTCGGCGCAGCGCCTGATCCGAGTTCCCCCGCAGCCGTGAATCGCGACCGCGCTACATCGAAGGTATTAGGAGTTCATACAACTTGTCTCTCATTGATCCATCGGTGCCGGGTGTTGATTCTGAAGCATCGAGGAACGTTCTGTGAAGACGTCGCGTAAGCCGGCGCCCAACGCAGTGGTCAAGTCTCAGCCTGCCCTCCGCAACCCCGGTTGCATAACAATTCTGATCGCGGATGATCACCCGGTAGTGCGGGAGGGGCTTATATCGGCCGTCAAGCGGCAATCCGACATGCAGATTGTTGCCGAAGCCCGAAACGGGCGGGAAGCGGTCGAGATGTTCATTGCCCAGCGGCCCGATATCTCTCTGATCGATCTGCGTATGCCGCTAATGGACGGCATCGAAGCGGTGATGTCAATTCGTGAACGAGAGCCCACCGCGCGGCTGGTAATTCTTACCACCCATGAAACTCGAGAAGACATCTATCAGGCGCTGCAGGCGGGGGCGCAAGGGTATGTGCTTAAAGAAGACGGCCTGGATGAAATCCTTGCCTGCGTGCGTTCGGTTGCGGCTGGCGACACGTGGATTCCGCCCGCGATCGGAGCTGCGTTAGCGACGCGGCTAAAGGATGAAGAGCTAACGCCGCGAGAATTGCAGGTCCTTCGTGCGGTAGCGACCGGAAAGAGCAATAAGGAGATTGGAGCGAAGCTCAACATCAGCGAGGCCACCGTGAAGGTACACGTGACGCATATGTTAGAGAAGCTAAGAGTCACGGGCCGTTCAGAAGCGATCAGCAAGGCTGTGAAGCGGGGACTTGTACGCTTGGATGAAGATGATGTGGCCTGATTTCATGGTAGTGGTGCAGTTTGCTTGTCATCCTGAACGAGCGCCCTTTGCGAAGTGAAGGATCTGGGCGGGCTGCGCGATGCGTCGCGCTCTTTGCGACGCAACAAACGCGCGTTTAGCCCGCTTCCTTATTAAACTGCACCACTACCTGATTTCATGGTTTCCACAGAAGTGACGGCACTCGCATTTCGGTTTGAGCCACCCTGCGCTAAAAATACATCGGAAGTCGTATAGCCACTCCGATTCTTATCGTTTAATGTCTTGCGAAGTACGCGAACTCTCCCCAAATTCGCCGTACGGCAATCTCGGGATAACTACAAATAACAACATGGGAGCTTGATGGGGAACACACGGATACTGATAGCAGATGACCATCAGGCCGTTCGCCAAGGGCTACGGTGGGTGTTGGAAAAGCACACAGGGTGGGAAGTTTGTGGTGAAGCTGTGGATGGCTGGGAAGCCATAGAGAAAGCAAGATCTCTTAAGCCTGACGTGATTCTTCTCGACATCCGAATGCCCAATCTCACCGGCTTGGAAGCTGCACCGGTGATAAGGAAAGAACTCCCTGAATCGGAAATCTTAATCATAAGCCAGCAGGAAACTGCGGAGATTCTTCCAGTCGCATTGCGAGCTGGGGCGGGAGGTTTCGTCTCCAAGTACGCCGTGGATACGGACCTGGTGCCGGCGATAGAGAATCTCATGCAGCGCAAGACTGGTTTTGAGCGATGATGGTTGGCGCTGAACAGGCTCGCTGGGGAGAGCGAGTGTCCATGCGGTCATCTGAGATAATCACTCGAGACCTTAGGGGACAGCCCGTCCTGAACGAAAAGAGGATGTGGGTATTAGTCTCGAGTGCGAACTGTCCATGGCGTACGCTGTTCAAGGTGGAACGCTATATCCGTCCGACTTTCGAGCGAAGCGAAGTGACATTCCTGGAAACGAATGTAGCGTTCTTCACGGAGCAGACCGAGCCCCAGAGCCTCATGGAGTGGCGGGTCGCAGGCAGTTCCTTTCACAGCCGGCCAGCACACTCGGGTGGCGTCTTCACTCTGACCAAAGACACGATGAAGATGAACAGACATGCCGCAAGATAAAGTGCGCAAAGTTGTCGATTACATCGCATCGAACCTTGCCGAGGATGGTAATCTTCAAGACCTCGCCGACCTGGTCGAGATGAGTCTGTTCCACTTCTGCAGGTCATTCAAGCAGAGCACCGGCCTGACCCCACACCAATACATTCTGCATCTGCGAATTGAGAAGGCTAAGGGACTGCTGAAGAACAAAAGACTCGGCATCGCAGACATCGCCAGTCGCCTTGGCTTTTCGGACCAAAGCCACTTCACAAATATTTTTCGCAGGCTTGCCGGCACCACGCCAGCTCGATGGCGAGCCAGCCTCTGACGGGCACTACAACCTCTTTCAGACACCTGGATTCGGCAGTCTCCCGACACAAAACAGCAAGAATTTACTAGAAGATACCCACGCCGTTAGTGTACAGCGTTATCACTATTGGTTTACCAGTTATGTTATGGCAAAATGATTCAGCAGATAATAGATTAAGAGCGATCGTGAGAGATTTCGCGACGACTGCGACGATTTGAACGTAGAAGCTGAGACTGAGATGTCTGAGTAGAACAATTAAATATCTGTATTCTCGAGAGGGCAACCCCACCGAAACTTAACCGGCTCAGAGCTAGAATTTCATGTCGCCACTGCCCGAACGACGCTTGACCAATAAGTTTGACTGTCTCGCCGGGGGCGGCGAAATGGGAGCGCTGATGCGCTCCATGGATTGGTCGAAGACGCCGGTCGGCCCGGTTGATTCCTGGTCCCCCGCTTTGCGAATGATGGTGAGGCTTCTTCTCGCTAATCGATTCCCCCTATTGCTCTGGTGGGGGCCTTGGTACTGCCAGTTCTACAACGATCCCTATCGGCCGGTACTTGGGGCCAAGCATCCCAGGTCGATGGGACAGCCGGCCAGCGAGTGTCTCCCCGAGATCTGGCACATCATCTGTCCGTTGATTGACTCACCTTTCAGGGGTGGCCCAGCCACTTGGATGGAAGACATGCTGCTGGAATATCAGCGTCATGATTTTCTCGAAGAGGCTCATTTCACGATAGCGTACAGTCCGGTCCCGGATGACAGCGTTCCCAGCGGCATCGGAGGCGTACTCGCGACGGTTCACGAGATCACTGAAAAGGTGGTCGGCGATCGCCGCGCGGCCGTGCTTCGCGATCTTGGGGCATGTTCCGCCGATGCCAACACCGCGGAGGAAGCCTGCGTCATTGCGGCACAAGCGCTGCGCCGCCATCCCAAGGACATTCCTTTTGCTCTGCTGTATCTCATCGATTCCAATCGTGGCGCTGCCTATCTCGCGGCCACCTGCGGGATTGAGAAGGGCAGTCCCGACGCTCCTCTCGTCGTCCACCTCCGCGGACATGCGTCTAACAGCGTGTGGCCGATTCATGAAGTAGTGAAGAGTGATCAAGTGCTGGTGGTCGACGATTTGGCCACGAGGTTGAAGGCGGTTCCGCGTGGCCCCTGGTCCGAACCTCCGCAATCCGCCGCCTTGATGCCGATTCGATCGAGCATCGCCCACCAACTGGCTGGCGTCCTGATAGCCGGTGTTAGTCCCCGCCTGTGGTTCGATCAGTCGTACCAGAGCTTCCTTGCCCTGATACGCACTCAAGTGTCGACCGCAATCGCCAACGCCCGCGCCTACGATGAGGAGCGCAAACGGGCTGAAGCGCTGGCTGAGATTGATCGCGCCAAGACCGCATTCTTCAGCAACGTGAGCCATGAATTTCGCACCCCGCTCACGCTGATGCTGGGTCCGCTGGAGGATATCCTGGCGACTTCAAACGGCCGGTTGACTAACGAGCAACAAGAGCAACTCACCGTGGTCCACCGCAACAGCTTACGTTTGCTGAAACTCGTGAACTCTCTGCTCGATTTCTCACGCATCGAGGCAGGGCGGGTTGAGGCCGTTTATCAGCCCACCGACATATCAGTTCTTACCGCGGAACTGGCAAGCACCTTTCGTTCCGCTATGCAACGCGCCGGGCTAGTCTACGAGATCGAATGCGAGCCACTCTCCGAGCCGGTTTTCGTCGACCGTGAGATGTGGGAGAGGATTGTTTTGAATCTTATATCCAACGCCTTCAAGTTCACGTTCCAAGGCAAGATTGTGGTGACGGTGAAATCGGTCGGCGTCCTTGTTCAGTTGCAAGTTAGCGACACGGGTACGGGAATTCCAGAGCGCGCACTGCCGCACTTGTTTGAGCGATTCTACCGTGTAGAGGGAGCAAGGGGACGCACCTATGAAGGCACAGGAATTGGGCTGGCTTTAGTCCAGGAATTGGTGAAATTGCACGGCGGCACGATCGATGTCCAGAGCGGCGAAAGCAAGGGTACCACATTCACGGTGTCGATTCCCGAAGGAAGCGGTCACCTTCCACAGGATCGGATTGGCGCGGTTCGCACCTCGACATCGAGTCCAATTCATAAGGACAGCTACGTCGAAGAGGCGCTGGGATGGCTGCCGCCTGAGTTCAAGAGAGATCAGGCGCCGTTAAAGGATACCGTTCCCGACTCTGCCGTGGCAGTCCCAGGTGTTCCATCAGAAAGGCCTGAAGTGGCAACTGTCCGCAGCTTAATCGTGGTGGCAGACGATAACTTCGACATGCGTGACTACATTCGCCGTTTATTGGGTCAACATTACCGGATTCACGGAGTGTCCAACGGAGTGGACGCGGTAAAGGCTGCACGCGAATTGAATGCCGACCTGATCCTGGCCGACGTTATGATGCCGCAATTGGACGGCTTCGGAGTCCTCCGCGCGCTCCGGAGTGATCCCGCAACAAGACTAAAACCCGTAATTCTTCTCTCTGCGCGGGCTGGAGAAGAGTCTTCAATCGAAGGGTTGCACGCGGGAGCTGACGACTACCTGGTTAAGCCGTTTACCGCGCGTGAACTGCTGGCCCGCGTGGGCGCCCATTTAAAAATGGCACGGGCGCGAACCGAGTCAGCCGAGATCGAGCGCCGTTTGCGTGCCGAAGCCGATCTGGAGCGCAACCGCTTACGCGATTCGTTCACTCAAGCTCCCGCCGCCATGGCTCTGCTCAATGGCCCGAATCACGAATTTGCTTTTGTGAACGAAGCATTTGTCGAGATAGTTGCCCGCGACATTACTCAGCTTATCGGCAAAACCGCGCGAGAGGTATTCCCCGAAGTTGGCGGGCAAGGGTACTTCGAGCTTCTGGATCGCGTGTACCAGAGCGGTGAGCCATTCTTGGCCACGGCGCGGGCAGTAACACTTAATCGTCATGGCAAGCAGGAATCCATTTACCTCGACTTCGGTTTCTTCCCGGTGCGAAACCTAGTGGGGGAAGTTGATGGCATTTTGTTCCAGGGCATCGATGTAACCGAACAAGTAATGGCGCGAAGTCAACTGGAGGCGCGGGTCAAGGAACGCACCGCCGAACTGGAACAAGCTCACGAAGGCCTGCGGGAATTGAACCACCGACTCATGCGAGCGCAGGACGAGGAGCGGCGACGCCTCGGGCTGGAACTGCACGACAGTGCCGGCCAGCTGTTAGTCGCTTTGAAGTGGAAACTGGGACCTCTGCACAAGGAAATTGGTCCGGATCATGCGGAATGGGCGAAGCTGGCGACGGATGCCTTCCGGCTTGCCGACGAATTGTCACAGGAGCTTCGCACCGTGTCGCACCTCCTGCATCCGCCGCTGCTGGAGCGGGAGGGGCTGTCCTCCACCTTGCGCCTGTATGTCGAAGGTCTCGCGGAACGAAGCGGCCTTAAAGTGAAACTCGAAATAGACCCCGACCTCCAAAGAATGAAGCGCGAGACGGAAGCGATAGTCTTTCGTATCGTGCAGGAATCACTGACCAACGTCCATCGGCACGCAAGAACCAAGACCGCGAAGGTACAGATCAGTCAAAGCCCGCAAACCGTCAGGATTCAGATCGAGGACAACGGCGGAGGTATTCCAGGCTTCACCACGCTTGAAGAGACAAACTTCAAGCTGGGAGTTGGAATCCAAGGAATGCGCGAAAGAGTGCGACAGCTGAACGGCAGCTTCGAAATCGCATCCACTCCAAACGGCACCACTGTCACGGCAGTAATACCCACCAATGTTGCTGAAGACGAAGTCTGATTCGTTGCAAGAGAGTCGCACAATGGCGTTTGGATCGAGTTTCGTCACAGAGATTTTGACTGCGGGAATTGAAGAGAGCTTTGGCCTTATTCACGAACTCTCGATGAAGAAGAAGCTCCTCGTCCATGCTCAGCTTGATCAGCAGGCCTAGAACTGCAACAATTTTTCCGAACTCTTCCATGATCAATTAGGCGGATGAAGATGGCTCGTCTCTACAGCACCAGACGAGCCATCGTTCCTACGCCGTCCACAGGTTTAATCAGCTAGAGCATCTCACTACTGTGGAGGCTCAACCTGGATGACGTGAATCACATTATGGTCCGGATCGACGTGGACGATAAGGGCGACGTGCTGATCCTCCATGCCTTGCAGCGCTTGTGGATTGTCCACGCTATAGCTCTTGTCGTTCTTGTCGTTGGTCATGCTCTTACCATCGTGACTGACCTTCCCGGACATGTTCTGGTTGCCGTTCGTACTTGTTTGGCTTTGATTATTCTGGTTGGCTTGGTTTCCACTTTGGCTTGTGCCTTGGTCCTGAGACCAAGCCACAGTCGCCAATGAGAACGCGAGACATAGAACAACTAATATCGAACTCCTCATGCCACACTCCTTGTCACAGTCGGCTGTGACGCCTTTGCTCAGACATGTGTCTAGCGTAGAGGGCTCGCATTTGTCTTTCAATCCTTCGTGGGCATGCGCTCACGCTACGACTTTCGCTGTAAGGTTTCGCGGCTGCGCCTTTCAATGATCGCAACGACTCCCTGGAGACAAGCCTGGATTCAACCCGGGCTGATAGTGGACAAATCGAGCAGATCCTCATGAACCTGGCCACAAATGCGCGCGATGCTATGCCCAACGGTGGCAAGTTCACGATCCGAACTGGGAATGCCGGACTGGGGCCAGACGATGTGGCCCTCCATCCCTACGCCAAGCTTGGGCGGTACGTTCGCCTCTCGGTGTGCAGGCGCTCCTGCCATTCCCCTCGGTACTGGAGATGATGGCCAACGACATGATTTAAACTTGAGTCTGATATGGTCGACGACAGATTACGCCGCCACTTTGACTACTATCTGGGCAAAACCGAGATAGTCATCTACTCCGTTCTCGCAGCGTTGCTGGCTGTCACGGCCTTTGTGACCATCGCAACCGCGGGCCAAATACTGTGGATCGGTCTCAGTCGTTGGACGGTTGCAGCTCAGACTCTGAGGGTATTGAACCAACTCCTCATTGTGCTGATGCTGGTGGAGATTCTGCATACAGTACGTATCTCCATTCGCTCCCATGTTCTGGTTACAGAACCCTTCCTGATCGTCGGACTGATTGCCTCAATTCGCCGCGTTTTGGTGATTACCCTGGAAGCAGCAACGCTCACGAAAGAAGGTGCATGGGCGACCGAAGGCTCGAGCGCCATTTTCCACTCTTCGATGATTGAACTTGGTTTGTTGGGTCTGCTGATCCTTGTACTGGTAGTTTCCATTACACTTCTGCGTCGCTACGCTCCCGCTTCCCCCAAGGATGCGTAAGGATGCCCCTATTTAGCCAAGTGCGACGATTCTGTCCGGATCGTCGACAAAGCAGTATCCAGTAAACCAATGATTTCGGCCCTGCCGGTGTGGAACGATGGGAAGCGAGGAATGCGAAGGGGACAGCTTCGCGCAGGTCGGCCACCGCGACATGGTGCTGTGGTTGTCACCACGGGTGCGCCGCTCGCCATGAGTTCGGTGGCGTGGGCAATGAGGCGCTCAAACCAGGCCAACTTGTAATTGAATTTCGGTCCAGGCTGCGGATTCCCATTGGGGAGGTAGATGGAAGTGATCAGAACTCCCTGAACCGCCGCTTCGATGTAGCGAGCTTGATGATCAGCATGATTACGAGTTTCAAAATAATGCCCTTCAGGATTTCCCGGCAAGCTTGTGCAGGTCAGCACGGGAACGTAGTTTCGCGCGAGAATGGCCACACCGTTCCAGGAGCGCTCCCCTTGCCAGACCGCCTCGTACCCGAGAGTTCGAAGGGCATTCACGGGAAAGGCTTCCTGCTCTGCCTTGAGCTCTTGGAGACTCACCACGTCCGGTTGAGCTTTCGCTAACCAAGCCAAGAGGTTGTCGAGCCGCTTATTGATGTTGTTAAGGTTGAAGGTGGCGACTTTCACTCAGGCCTTTCCGTGGTTCAGCGGTTACCGTCAGGGTCGCCCCGACGGATGGATCTACGAGTAAACCGACGTGCGTACCGCCTCCAAAAGATGAAGGCAAACCGGTGAAGGATGCACCAGTTAAGTTTCCAATACCAGACGTTCAAACATAAGCCAAGCCGTAACTCGAAAACAATTGCGCTGTTATTCCAAGCTTGGGTGAGTATGGATGCGAGACTTCTGTTCTCACCGTGGCCAGTGACCTGATCCCCTGAATCGGCAAGAAATTGAATATGATTTCGTTGAAGGAAAGGGGAACAGGTCACCTGGAACAGGTGTGTGCTCAAACGCTTTTTCGAACGCGACCGCGCTCGCGCCTAAGGGTTGCCGTGCGGAGCGCGGCCTCGACGTCCATGAAAAACGGGTCGCTGACCAGTCCCGCAAAGACGCGCATGCCGTCCTGCTCGACGGCTTCGCCAACGACGAAGCTCGCCTTACGTCCGTCCGACGTGACAACATTACCTTTCTGAACAGACGTCCCTTCCGGCACGTCACTAAAGGTGATGTCAATCGAATGTTCCGCCGTGCCCGGAGTGAGGGTGCCGCCCGATCGCCCATCACCGCCGGGCCGCTGAAATGTTCTGACTTGAGGATTCTCAACATATCTGCGCAGTAGCGCTCGCGCTTTCGCTCCTACATAATGAATAAGAAGCCACCTCGAGGAGGAACGGATACATGGCATTGAAGGTTGGCGATCTGGCCCCAGATTTCGAACTGCCGGCAGTCGAAGGTGAGCAGCGGACAAAAATCAAGCTCAGTGATTTCCGCGGCAAGAAAAATGTTCTGGTGACTTTTCATCCGCTGAACTGGACTCCAACTTGAGGAGAACAACTGCCGGCGTTCGACTCGGATCGCGAGAAGTTCGCCGCGCTCAATGCCCAGGTTCTGGACATAAGCACTGATTCGATATACAGCCACATCGCCTGGCAAAAGCATGCCATTGGAACGATGCATTTTCCCATGTGTTCCGATTTTTATCCCCACGCGGCAGTGACGCAAGCCTTCGGCATAATGCGCGAAGGGCCGCCACTCCCTGGAATTAGCGAGAGAGCAGTATTTATCGTGGACAAAAGCGGCAAGATCGTTTTTGCCAAGGTGTATCCGCTGGACCGCACTCCGGACAACGGCGAACTGCTGGCGGCGTTGAAGAGTTTGAAGTAGTGTTGGCACGAGCGTCCCGCTCGTGCAGGGCGCGTTTCGCGCCATGCATTTGGAGTTTGCTCGAGTAGCTGAAAAACCTTGGAGCAACCCGCTCTCGACACGAGCGAAGACGCTCGCGTCTACACGAAAGAATTGATTCACTTCGCAGGCTTCGGAGAAGACGCTTTTTCTGCGGGCACGATGTTTTCCAGATATACGCCGTCGTTTCCCATTACGATTTCCGCTTTGATCTGATCTCCGGGAGACAACTTCTCAAGCATGCTAACGTCCTTCACCTGGTAGGGCATTGTCATCGCGGCCATGAAGCCGGGAATTTCGTCGCCATCGATATTGACTGAGCGCGCCGCTTTGTCGATGGATACTACTCTGCCAGTCAATTTGTACCGCTTCAAGGTTGTGTCTTTCGCCTCGGCTGTTACGTTACTGTAGTTTTCGTTAGCGTCCGTTCCCTTGGCACTCCGGGACGGCCCGCAAGCCGCGAGAATAACCAGCGAAGCTAAACCAAAGGCTCGCAAGATTGCGGTGCGCGCCGGGCGTTGCATATCGAATCGATGGCTCAATGTTTTCTCCCTTACCATGCTGCCGCATGCGATGCCGCTCTCGCCCTCAACTAATAATGAAAGCGATAGCGAAACTCCGCATAGATTTGCCGTGGATCGTTCCAGTGAAATCCACCGAAAGTCAGACTGTTATCAAGCTCGACGCGGCGGTTCGTCACATTGACCGCCGTTACGGAAACTGAATAGTTTTCCAGGAAGGTTTTCCCGACTGAGATGTCAAACGTGGTGTGCTCTGGCAGATAATCGCCGGGATAGGGTTGTCCGGGAAAGGCATTGTGGAACCCCGACCCGTAGTACACATTCGTCGATGCATAAGCATGCCAGGGGAGGTTTCCGTTAAAGCCAACGTTCAACGTGTTTCTCTGATCGTGGTCAACCGGTCCAAGTCCGGGAGGCGGATATCCTGGGCATATCGGCATCGTGACAGGACAAATCAAGCCTCCCGTAATTGGCGATGTTGCCTGGGCAAATTGATTCGCGTATGCAAGATGAAGCTGGCCGCGATGCCAGAGATTGGGAGAGCGCAGGGTGAGTTCCCAGCCTTGGATTTGGGCGTAGGACCATGTAATCGGCCAGAAGATATTCGATTCGCCGATGTTATTGTGATCGAGCCAGTTGTGGGCGCGGGTTTCGAAGTTGTCAGCATCAAGCGTCCAGCCCTTCAGCGGAATGGTGACGCCGAACTGCCACTCGATGTCGCGCTCGCCATTCAGCGCAGCGAAGCCGAAACCCTGGTTAGTGGCCAAATTTTGCAACTGGTTCGTGGCCGTGGAAAGCGGCGGAGCCTGGTAGAAGTAGCCATAGAACCCGCGGAACGTCCAGTTCAGATGGGGAATTCTGATTGCGGCACCGAGGCGCGGATCAGTCGCGTGCTCGGAGACCGATGGCAGCGACGATGGGGGGGAGGAATTGAACTGCGTTTCTCGCAGGCCGGCGATCAAAGTCAGCCACGATGTGACTTTGAATTTGTCGTTGATGAAGAAGGCAGCGACTCCGCCGTTGACGCCAATTGACGACAGGACGTTAGGAGGCGAATTCGGGACCGTGTAGTTGTTGAGAAAGTGGTTGTACTGATGCTGGAAGAATCCGTAGACGCCGGCCTGAATGTCATTCCGCCAGAAGTTGGCGTTTACTGCCACCTGCGCTCCCGCATACTGGGCGGTCTGAGTGACTGAGGAGATAACCGGGACGTCGTTCGGTCCTCCTTGATAGTCAGCACCGTTGTAGTGATAGAAAGGCGAAACAGTGAGCAGCGTATTTGCATCGAATGTGTGAACCCAGGAGAATGTCGCATAACCATCCGGCTCACGCTCACCATCACGCAAACCGTAGCTGGGAGTATTCCCCGCCTGTGACAGTTGCTGGTTTCCAATTGAGTTGGGAGTAGGGTCGATGGGGATTTGGTAATAATCCTGTCTCAACGACCCGACCACACGAAACTGATTTTTCGGATCGGAGTTGAAGATGAATGACGCGAATCCTCCGTATCCGTTCGCGGCATCGTGAACTACCTGAGAAATCGGGGGCTGAAGACCGTAATTGCTGCGATTGCCGTTCAGGCTGGCGTAGTAGGCGGAGCGGGCCGTGTGTCCTCCGCAACTGATCTGATTGTCGGTCTGATAGAAATTGCCCACCGCGATGACCAAGTCGCATTCGCGATCGCGCTCAAAGCCGGTTCGCGGCACAACATTGAAGATTCCATACGTGCGGTCGCCGTAGTCAGCATCGTAGCTGCCTCTTTGCACTTCCAGATAATCGATGTCTTTGGGGTTAATCTGCGGCCCAAGATTGTTGGCAATGTTGGTGTTAGGGATGGGAACGCCGTCAATCAGCCACTCGACCTGATGACCTCCTCGCATGTGCAGCATATCGTGGGTTACGTAGGCTGCCGGCACGTAATCTGTAATCATCTCCATGCCGTTGGTGCGGTCGGCGCCGGGCGTTTGCTGAATGTCAATACGGTTCAGCGTGGTGGTCGGCGTGACTGTCTGCGTGGCCGCCTCCACGGGAGTTTCGGAGACTTCGACGCTCTCGTTTGCCCCCGCGACCACCAAGCCGAAATGAATTACCGGGCTGGTGTCGGACTGAACAATTACATCCTGCTGCATCTGCCGGAAGCCCTTCGACGACACAGTTACGGTGTAATTGCCGAGGGGAACGGAGGTAAATTGAAATTCCCCGCTGTCGCTCGAATCAGCGGAGCGTGTCCAATCCGAGTTCTGCGCCTTCAGCGTAACCTGTGCGCCTTGAACGGGACGGTGCTGAGGATCATGGACGACGCCGCGAACCGAACCGAAAATCGTGGCCCCGGCAGTGACAGCAAGTAGAAGAAAGCTGACGTGGAAAATGCGCGTCGAGTACATAAATTCTCCAAGCCCATGGATTTCGGAACAGGGAACGCTGAAAGCTTGCGGAGCTTGCTCCGCCTGGGCGGCGAGTGCCCGTCCCCGCACAAACACTGTTTGTGAGTCGCGAGTCGCTCGTTCCCGCACAACAGCGCGCGTCTTTCAGCAGTGGTTTGGATTCAGGCGATGGAGAACTTCGGAGGGGAGCGACCGGAGTGAGTCTGGTTGACCGATGCGGCAAGGTGAAGCAGTTCTCGTTCGGACTGTAGAATCGTTGGCGCCGGCGGCGCCTGAGCGCACGTCTTGGAAGTTAGGTGCACCCCTCGAGAAGCAGTCAGCGGGCGGCAACAATCGTGTTGGCAACATCCGAAAGGAGCCCGAAACTGAGCATCGTGCGAAGGACGACCGTGCATCGGCTTCCGCAGGCAGCATGCGTGTGCAGGCGCGGCGGAGATCGCCAGAGCCACGGGCGCGAACACTCCCAGCAGCAGCAGAATTAGCATCAATCTGGCGGTCGTACGATGCATAGGCTTGAAACTTTACTTAGACGGTCGGACAATAAATCGGTTTCGGCGCGAGAAACAATTTACAATCATAGACGAAAACCGAGGTCACGTAATTGTCAAATGTTTGTTGCGAGGAAACATTTCACCTCACTCGATGGTTAAAGGCTGACCGGTTGCAGGCAGCCGCAGATGGTTACGCCTTGCCGTGAATCTTGGCCCACCACCAGCGCACACCGACAAACAAGAAACGCCAGTCATGAAAAAACTCCGGTTCTTTGTGCTCAAACGCATGACCGATGAGCTGGAGCGTCCATCCCACTAGGAAAAGCGCCAAGCCATAAATCCACAAATGATGAATGAATATGGTCGCAATGAATAGCGCGATCGAAAATACAATTGCCGGAATGCCCAGGGTGTGGCATACGCGGTTTACCCGGTGCTGATGGCTGCTGGAATATTGTGCGATCCACTCTTCGTTAGTGCGGCTGCCCAGCATGGCCATTCGATGATACACGTCCGCACTGATAAAGCGCTTGGCCAGCACCGGGTTGAGAGGCCGAGTGCAACCGTGTTAGCATCCTAGGTTTCGGGTAGCTGCTCGCCGTCGACCTGTAGCCTACCCTCTTTCAATCGTTGTTTATGGGGCCCGCCGTAGTCAAAGATTCGCAGATTAAAGTACGGCTCGCGCGGTTGGAGGGCGCGGTTCCCATGTCTCGCAAAGACCGCGAGACATGGGGTACCCAATGATTTCATTTAAAGGAGTAATAACGTGAAAGTTTACGAAGGCGCAAACATCCGCAACGTCGCTGTGGTAGGTCATGGCCATGCGGGAAAAACCTCTTTAGTCTCGGCCATGCTGTATACCTCGGGCGCATCGCCGCGGCTCGGGCGAGTCGATGACGGGTCCGCGACCACCGACTGGGATGATGAAGAAATTGCGCGCAAGATGTCGATCTCGGCGGGATTGGCGTGTGTCGAGTGGGGCAAAACCAAAATCAATATCGTGGACACGCCCGGCTTCAACATGTTCGTTCACGAGGCCAAGATGGTGCTGCCCGTCGTCGATGCGGCAATTGTTATCGTCGACGGTGTCGCTGGAGTTGAAGTTGTCACCCAGCGGGTGTGGAATTACTGCGAAGAATTCAAGACGCCGCGTTTAATCGTGGTCAGCCGAATGGATCGCGACCGCGCTGACGCAGAACGTGTGCTCGAATCGCTGACTACAGCGTTCGGGCGCGCAGTAATTCCTTTGGAGCTACCGATCGGCAAGGAAAAGAATTTTACTGGCGTGGTCGATCTGGTTCAGATGAAAGCGTACACCTACGAACTGGGTGGAAATGGCAAAGGCAAAGAAACCGAAATCCCCGCTAACCTGAAAGATCAGGCTCAGGAAGCGCATGAGAAGCTAGTCGAGTTGATCGCGGAAGGTGACGACAAACTGATGGAAGAGTTTTTTGAGAAGGGCACCATTCCGGTCGAAGACCTGATTCCGGCGCTGCACAATGCGATTCGCGAGGACAAAATTTTTCCCGTAATTTTCGGCTCCGGCCTCGGCAACGTCGGCGCTGATCGGGTAATGGACTTCATCGTCGACTATACTCCCGCACCTTCCGAGCATGAATGGGTGCAAGGAGAAGCCGCTGCCTCCGGAAATGGTGAACCGCCGAAGCGCCATGAAACCGACTCGGAGCCGGTTTCGCTCTATGTCTTCAAAACCATTTCGGATGCGTTTGCCGGACGAATTTCATATTTCAAAGTATTTTCTGGCGTACTTAAGAACGATGCCACGGTACAGAATTTCAGTCGCGTTTCGTCTGAAAAGCTCGCGCACATCTCGGTAATGCAGGGGAAAACCGCGGTGCCGGTGACCGAACTGCACGCCGGGGACATCGGCGCAGTCTCCAAATTAAAAGATACGCTCACCGGTGACACGCTTGGTGACAAGAGCGCGCCCATTCAATATCCGAAAGTCCACTTACCGGAGCCTGCCATCACTTTTGCGATTGAGCCTAAGAGCCGCGCCGATGAAGACAAGCTGGGACCCGGCATCCACAAGCTCATGGAAGAGGACGCCATGCTGCGCTTCTTCCGCGATCCTCAGACCAAAGAATTTTTAATTGCTGGAACCGGCCAGCAGCACATCGAAGTCGTCGTTTCAAAGATGAAGAAGCGGTACCACACGGAAGTGATTCTCAAGGCGCCCAAAGTTCCATACCGCGAGACGATTCGCGGCAAAGCCGATGTCCAGGGACGCCACAAAAAACAAACTGGCGGACACGGTCAGTATGGCGATTGCAAAATCAAGATGGAACCGCTGCCCCGTGGCGGCGAGTTCGAATTTGTGAATGACATTTTCGGCGGCGCAATTCCCAAGAACTACATTCCCGCCATTGAAAAGGGAATTAAAGACGCGGCCGCGCGCGGTTATCTAGCTGGATTTCCCGTAGTCGACTTCAGAGTAATTCTCTACGATGGCTCGTATCACGACGTAGATTCAAACGACATGTCATTCCAGATGGCAGGCCGCATCGCCTTCAAGAAAGCGATGGAGCAAGCCAAGCCGACCCTGCTGGAACCGGTGATGGCAGCCGAAATTACGGTTCCGGATGAATTTGCCGGCAGCATCATGGGCGACCTGAACAGCCGCCGTGGCCGCATTCAGGGCATGGATAATAAGGGCGGCAACACGGTAGTGAAAGCGGAAGTGCCCATGTCCGAAATGCTCACCTACGGCGTCGATCTGACTTCGATGACCCAGGGCCGCGGCAGCTTCAACATGGAAATGCATCACTACGACGCCGTACCCGGACTCCTGCAAGAAAAGATTATCGAGAAAGCGAAAGCCGCACGTGGCGATGTAAAGGAAGAGGAAGAATAAGAGTAGTGAGTGGCGATGCACTCTGCTCGACGACAGATCAGCTAGCCCTCAGGCCAACGGCTTTGACCAATTTCGCCTGCCGCTCATCGAAAGTCCAGAATTGTTTCGCCTTGAGCTCCAGCGCGCAGGCCACATGCAGCGTATCGAGCGTTCGCATACCGAGTTTCGGCCCGTAGCGGCGGGCGAGGTCGGCGCAAAGCTCGAAAGCGTTCTCTGGCAGCGGCACCGCACGCCAAAGGCTGGCGGCCTCATCCGAGACCAATTGTGAATTCGCGCGCCGGGCCACCTCTGCCGTCAGCGTTCCGCGAAATTGATGTTGGCCGAGCGCGTGCACCCACTCGGCGCGATGCAGCGCATTCAGGATCAGGGGTGGCGCACCCTGTACGCGACGCCGAGCCTCCAGGGAATGAACATCAGTCAGGTACAAAGAGACAACGAAGCTGGAATCAGCGTAAACGCTCAATAACGTCCCCGATCCTCAAGGACGACATTCGGGAGAAGGCGGTCTCCCAATATTCCCCTGGCGCGGGCTTCGAAATCTGGCCACTTCCCCGGTCTTTCTTCCGCCTTTTCTGGAACAATGCGGGCGATGACGCGGTCGCGCTCCCGAAGTTCTACGATCTTGCCTGCGCGGAGCCAGCTCTTTAACCGCTTGGTGTCGCGAAGTTGTCGAATGTTAACCGATGGCATAACTAAATGTGGCACATAATGTGCCACGCGTCAATGGCTCTGCGGATTTACGATGTGACACATTATGTATCACATTGCTAAGGATCAACTGCTATGGAACGCAGCAGACTTCGATGTCGGTTTGCATAAAATCAGCGCCTTTGCACAACAGGGGTTCGTCGAGCGACTTTGCGAGAGCGTAGGCAAAGCAGTCTCCGAAGTTCAGACCCGCCGGATGACGACCTTTTCCGTATTTGCGCCAGGCGGAGCGCGCGATTTCCACTTGCTCCGCATCGACTGCGATAACCTCAAGGTTCGTGCGAACCACAAATAGATCGAACTCGCGTCCGGCAGCTTCTCCGCGCTTGGCCTCTAGAACAATTCCGGTTTCCAGTACGTTGGCCGCAGACATCAATCTCGTCCCGGTATCGGTGAGGAGTTTCAGAAAACGCTGGCGCTCCGGCTCGGCCAGAAAAATCGCGAGAAGCGCTGAAGTGTCAATGACCATTAGCGAGGCAGCCCGTTTTCGTCGTATCCTAGAATTTCGGCGTCGGGACGAGGGTCAAGCGTCGGCAGAGAATCCACGCGTCGCAACAGTTCTTCGATTTGGCTACTCAGGACACGCGCATGACGTTTTGATTTCAGGCAGCGCCACCTGTCTTCGAGCGCCCTATGGATGGCTTCGGTCAATGACTCGCCTGTCGCCTCCGCTACTTTTCGGGCTAGGCGTTCCGTGTCATCGTTCTTGATGCTTAATGGCATAATGTAGAATTATATATACTATGGTATAAATATACCATTACAAAATGATGAGTCCACGCCAATTGCTCCGTGCCTTAACCTTCGTGGTAATATCCGGCCAGTGGCCACGCTCAAGAACACTCCCAAAATTCCGCAGGACCGCGAGCGCATTGTCTCGGCTGCCCCAGTTGAGGACGATTCTTCGTTCGAGCTAAAGCTGCGCCCGCAGCGTTTGGCGGAGTTCATCGGGCAGGCTAAAGTCAAAGAAAACCTCGCCGTCGCAATTGAAGCTACCCGCTCCCGGGGCGAAGCGCTTGACCACGTTCTGCTTTACGGTCCCCCGGGCCTGGGCAAGACGACTTTGGCGACAATTATCGCCAATGAGCTTGCCGTGCCTTTTCAGCAGACTTCGGGTCCAACGCTGCAAATCAAGGGGGACTTGACCGCGATTCTGACGAATGTCCGCGCAAAACAAGTTCTGTTCATTGACGAAGTTCACCGCTTGCAGCCCACGCTTGAAGAACTCCTGTACTCGGCGCTGGAAGATTACAAGCTCGACATCATCATCGGTCAGGGGCCAGCGGCGCGCACTCATACGATGGACGTGCAGCCATTCACTTTTATCGGCGCAACTACACGGGCAGGCCTTTTGTCGTCGCCGCTGCGGTCCCGATTCGGCATCGTGCTGCGGCTGGAGTTTTACAGTCACGAAGATCTGCGAATTATCGTGGAACGCTCGGCGGAAATTCTGGGAGTAGAAATAGATCGACCCGGCGCACTTGAAATTGCCAGCCGTTCCCGCGGCACGCCGAGAATCGCTAATCGTCTGCTGCGCCGGGTCCGCGACTACGCCCAGGTGCGAAGCGCAGGCAAGATCGACCTGCCCACAGCTCAAGCCGCCCTGCAGATGCTGGAAGTGGATCGCTACGGCTTCGACGAAGTCGACCGCAAGCTGCTACTGATTATTATTGAGAAATATCAAGGCGGTCCTGTCGGCCTGAATACCCTTGCAGCAGCGTTGGCGGAAGAACCGGACGCCATCGAAGAAATTTATGAACCTTTTCTAATTCAAATAGGTTTCTTAAACCGCACCCCGCGGGGAAGAGTTGCCACACAGCTAGCCTACGAGCATTTCGGTATTACGCCGAATCGAAAGCAGAGCTCACTGTTCTAAGACGACTTGAGGTCACGTAAGGAGGTTAAATGAAACATGTACAACTAACGGCCATCATTGAGCGCGAGGGCGACGGCTACGTCAGCCTATGTCCTGAAGTTGATATCGCAAGCCAAGGCGATACCATCGAGTCCGCCCGCAAGAATCTGCAGGAAGCCGTCGAGCTTTTCTTTGAGACCGCCGACCGTTCAGAGATCGTGCGCCGCCAGCACTCCGAGATTTTTGTAACCCGCCTTGAGGTCGAGGTTGGGTAAGAGATGCGTTTTATCCGGGCATAAAGTTTGCGCCATCCTTGGGGTTTTCCTCATCCTCACAGGATGCAATAGCCATAAGAATGTTTGTCCAATCGACGGACAACCACCGCAATGGGTAGGACAACGAAAGGGACAATCCTGCGAGTACCTCCATTACAGTCAGATAGAACGACAAACGCATTCTTGGTGGGCTGACTGCGCACACGATGGGAAACAATAATCGCGCACCGTTGCAACTCCGCACAGCTACAATGTCCGGAGCATGATTGCTCACCTTCGCGGACGGTTGCTCACCAAGCATCCCAACCAAGCCGTGGTTGAAACCGGCGGCGTCGGTTACGACGTCACTATCAGCATCCCAACATTTTCCGATCTGCCGGGACTCGGCAGCGAGGTCGCGCTGCACATCCACACGCATGTTCGCGAAGATCAAATCGCGCTCTATGGATTTCTCAGGCCTGGCAGAAAAACAACTCTTCGAGAAACTGATCACGGTGAGCGGAATTGGCCCCAAGCTCGCCATTACGATTCTAAGCGGCATGCCGGCCGATGAAATGGTCGGAGCCATCCGTGGCAACGACATTGCGCGCCTCACTCGCATTCCCGGCATCGGGAAGAAAACGGCCGAGCGCATGGTGCTCGAACTCCGCGACAAACTCCCGCCAGCAGGAGGAGCCGAAGCGCCCGCCGATTCCGGCGATGACTGCGATCGAGGAAGATGTGCTCTCAGCCTTGGTAAATTTAGGTTACCAGCGTCAAGCCGCGGAACGCGCTCTGGCCTCAGTTGCGAAGAATGGCAAGGATGGATCTTTCGAAACCATGTTTCGAAACACGCTGGCCGCACTGGCCAAATGAAACAGTCGCATCGAATCTCCTTTTGCTTTGCCTCGGTAGCAGCGATGAGAGTACCATCCCGATATTCCCTGCTGACACGCTTTCCGTGACGCGGAACAGACGGGAGGTTTCTTCGTGACGCTTCGTACGCCTGCACCATTTCTTCTGCTATTGTCCATCGCGGTCGTGGCCTCAGCAATACAAGCACAAACAATCAAGACCGGGACTTTTGCGTGCGCGGTAACCCACCCAAACGGCCTCCAGCCGCCAGTTAAGGATTTTGGAGGAACCGTGACCTACGCCGCAGACTATCACGGACCTCGCACTTTCCCCGGCCCGTACGCACACGGAAACGGAAAGTTGTGGACTGTGCTTCCCCTCGATGGAAAACTCGTGATGCCGTCCGACCCAGACGGTTCAATATCCGATAAATTCATGTGGTGGAGAGCCGTTCGAGGAGCCTTGACCCTGGAAGGCCACAGACTCGATGCACCATCAGCCCTTGCGGTACCTTACATCCCTCGCGGTTACCACGACACTGGATTTCAGGCTAGTGGCATCACCTTCCCGACTGAAGGATGCTGGCAGGTCACCGGACAAGCCGGTGACAGCAAGCTCACCTTTGTGGTGGAAGTTCACGCCAAGAAATGATGGAGCACCAAATGCTCCGACCCTCATCGCTTGCGGAAGACTTCAAAAATCAGATTAAACAATTGCACCAGCGTGATCCCGATAGTCACATAAACGGCAATTTCCAAGCGCCTGCCAGCCTCTTTGGTTCCCGCCAGCATGTCCATCACTTCCTTGGTGCTCTCATGCAAAGTTTCAGCGAGTTGCTCAAAGTGTTGTGTCGACCCGCGCAACTTCTCCAGCACATGCGAGGTCGCCGAAAGCGCCGCGGCTATCTGTTCGCCATTGCGAATGTCGAGTTCAATCTTGCAAGCTGACCACCACGGACTGCCCGGCGGATTATCGTACATCCGCTGCCGAATCTCTTCATAAGACCGGCTTCGCAGCAACTGCACCAGCGCATGAACCTTATCGGATTCAACCGCTGCGGTTTCTTGCATAGTGACTGGCATAACTCGCGAGTGTAGCAGGCATTTCCGTGACCACTGAGATACCCGAAGGACATCTCCATATGTGCCATTAGCTTCGGCATCCCACGTTACCCTTAAATGAGAAGGTGTTAGGCCGTAAGTCTCAGACCTTGGCGTGGTTACGAGATTACTACTGCGATATCGGCGGAATGCCAGAAGCCATTGTCGCCTCCCTATTCCACGTCCCTACCGCTCTTTAGCGAGCGTTCTTTCGATACGCGGATCGGGAACCAGCCACATGACCGCGACCAAGGCATAGAGTCCGCACGCGATCCAGGGATACAGGAAGGACAGAGGAATTGCGACTGCGTAAATGATGAGAGAAACCTTTCCTTTCCTGTCGTCGCCAATTGATGCTGCCAGAGTGGACTTGGTTCCATGGCGGGCAATTAGCGTTTTCGTCAGAATGAAGTAAGCGATTGCGGCCAACAGTAAGAGCATTCCGTAGAACGCCACCGGCCACGAAGCGAAATCGTTCCCTCCCATCCAAGCGGTAGCGAATGGGGTCAGCGACAGCCAAAACAATAAATGCAGATTCGCCCATAGGATGCCGCCGCTAACCTGCTGAGCCGCGTGCAGCAGGTGATGGTGGTTGTTCCAGTAGATGCCAACATAGATGAAGCTTAAGACGTAGCTGAAGAAAGTGGGAACGAGCGGACGCAAGGCCATAAGTCCGGCGCCGCGCGGAGCCTTCATCTCTAACACCATTATGGTTATGATGACGGCGATTACGCCGTCGCTGAAAGCCTCCATCCGACCCTTGCTCATTTTCTATACTCCATTTTCCCCGAAGTAGAACCCAATGTACCCGAAGTTCCGTTCTCGACACGGCTAATCTTGACGCTGGGGTGTACACTGGCGCTCGCTGTGGACAGCAGGATCAAAGTCCAGGCTGAAATAACTAAGGAGAAATATGATCCGAAAAATATGCGGTGTTGTTGCCGTGACATTCGCTTTCGCGATATCTGTCATCAGCGCGCCCGCGCAGATGCAAGAGATCAAAGAAAAACCACGCATGTATAGCTACGTCGCCTTCTGGACGATTCCGCGAGCGCAATGGGCCGAGCAGGCCAAGCAGACTGCGTCAGAAGAGAAGATGATGCAGAAGGCCGTGGCTGATGGCAGCATTGTGGGCTATGGCAGCGATCAGAACTTGATTCATCAGCCCGATGGCGCGACGCATGATACCTGGTTTTCGTCGATGTCGATGGCCGGGCTGCTCAATCAACTCGATCAATTTTATAAGACGGGCATGACCACCAGCCCGGTTGAATTGAGCGCGACAAAACACTGGGACGGAATGTATGTCAGCCGCTATTACAATTGGCATTCGGGATCGTGGAAAGATGTCTACTCACACGTCTCGGTTTACCAATTGAAAGCGGATGCTCCTAACGATGCGGTCGACACGCTCAGCACAAGTTTGTTTGTGCCGATAATGGAAAAAATGCTGGCCGACGGCACCATCCATGAGTATGAGATAGATACCGAAGCGATTCATACTCAAACTCCAGGAGCGATTTGGGTTTCTTACATCGCCGCCAACGCAGAAGGGCTCGACAAGGTTGGTGCGGCGGTACGCGACGCCCAAAAAGCCAGCCCGCTGGGTGGCCCGGCATTTCAGTCGATGGCGGACTTCGCTCAGCACCGCGATTATCTGTCTAAGACCAATGCAACTTACAAATAGCTTCGCGTACTGTTTCACTGTAGCCCACCCCCAAGAGGGTGGGTTTTGTGTTTATTGGCCTTACGTGGGCAGAGCTTGTCATCGGCATCAAAATGCTACGATAAAGGACGGTTTATACCGCGAGTAAGAACTTGATCGATCCGGTCATCGATTCTCACCGTTCGCAGAAACAAGTGCGCCGCAGCATTGTTTTAATTGGTTTGATTGCAGCCGCTGCGCTGGCACTTATTTTTCTGCTGAACATTCGTGGGTGGAGATCACGAATCCTCAAGCGAGCGCTGCGTGTTGACAACTGGCCGACCGTAGTCTCTCCACCGGCCAATTTTCATCCTACGGTCCCTCCGGGATTTCAGGTTTCGGTATTCGCAACCGGTTTCACCGAACCGCGCTGGTTGGCCGTCGCTCCCAACGGCGATGTGTTTGTGGCCGACTCCGCAGTTGGAGAAGTGTTGGTTTTGCACGACCCACATCGAAAGGGAATTGCTGAGTCACGTGAGATCTTTGCTGACCATTTGAACCTTCCCTTCGGAATTGCCTTCCATGACGATTACGTTTACGTAGCCGATACTAATGAAGTTTTGCGTTTCCGCTATGATCCGAAAACATCGAAAAGATTGGGTTATGCGGAGCACATCCTCGCGCTTCCCGGGATGGGTTATCACCAGCATTGGACGCGGTCGCTGGCCTTTAGTCCAGATGGGCAAAGGCTGTTTGTCTCGGTCGGATCCACTGACAACATTTCCATCGAGGCAGATCCTCGGCGAGCCGCGATCTTAGTGGCTGATCCTGAAGGAAAAGATGTTCGCATTTTCGCCAGCGGGATGCGCAATGCCGTTGGCATCAGCTTCAATCCACAGTCAGGCAACCTGTGGGCTGCGGTGAATGAGAGGGACGATCTGGGCGATGAAGTCCCACCCGACTTTTTCACCCACGTTATTGACGGTGGTTTCTATGGCTATCCTTATTCCTATATCGGCAGCCATGTGGATAATCGAGTGGCGCCGCGACCGGACTTAGTCGCAAAAGCGCTTATACCTGATATGTTGCTTGGACCGCATGTTGCGCCCCTGCAATTTGTTTTCTATGAGGGACAGCAGTTTCCGTCCTCTTACTGGCACGGTGCTTTTATCGCTGAACACGGTTCGTGGAATCGTCGCATCCGCAGTGGTTATCAAGTAGTCTTCATCCCTTTCCGCAATGGCGTGCCCGTAGGAAATCCAACCCCGTTTCTCTCCGGGTTTGTACCCGATCCTGCAGGCAAGAATGTTTACGCGCGATTGGTAGGAGTGGCAGTTCTGGCCGACGGTTCGTTGTTGGTTTCTGATGACGGCGGAAACCTGATTTGGCGAGTTTCGTACCAGCCCGAGGCGGACCCAACAAACTAGTCCGAATGGCGCTGCAGCATAGCTCTGCCATGGCGCACTCACTATTTAAAAAACTCATTCATCGGCGCGGCGGTTGCAGCCGCGCCTGGAAACTGTTTGAAGCCCAGCAATTCCATCATCGTGCGCAAAGTGCTTTGGTGATGGAATTCTTTATCCACTTTAATTCCGCGTATAACATTTGGGCCGATGACCGCAGTGAACACCTGGCCTTGCTGGTCACCATTGCCATTGTCGAAGGTGACGAACATAACCGCGGACCCTCCTGGCTTGAAGTACGGGCTGTCCAAAACCGGGCGGATGTATTGCTTGAGCCACGCGTCGGCCATGGCAAGTGTGCCGTTGTGGGCGTCGTGCATCAAGTTTGGAATGATGAGTGAGTAACCAGGTAGTTTCCGGTCCGCGAGATCCTTGGCGAATTCGGTAAACGGAACCATATTTTCTTGCTTCGAAGGGTGGTTCGCGACATCCGAATACCAGGGAGCCGGGTTGTGACGTTTTACGTAGTTGCCCGATTCCACGCCCATGTATCCAGCATAAGGTAGCGAATCAGCGTAAACCTTCCAAGACAAACCACGCTTGTCAAGTTCGCGAAATATGTTGTCGCTGGTAATGGTTTTTGCGCATCCCCATCCGCCGCATCCAAAGTTCAGCTCGCCGCTTCCCGAAGACAGCCACAAATAATCAAGCATCGATCCCGATTCATCGGAGTAATAGTTACTGGCAATCCCATACGCATCGCTGATTTCGCTCAGCCATGGCATGCCGCGGGGATAAACCGCCGAAAAGCTGTGGTTTTCTTCCATAACAAGGATCACATGGGCAGTGGATGGCGGGTCTTCCTGGGTTTGATCCTGAGCAGATATTCGTTGAAGGGAAATACAGCCTATGAAGAGAATCAGTGGCACCGCGTTTCTGATTTTCACGCTGATAGGCTAAGGGCATGATGTTCTATCAGCAAGACACAGAAGTGCATCTGCTCGTATCATCGCAGGTACCGCTGTCACGATTAGTTCCGGTGTGGATTCATCAAGCCGAAACAAACTGCCCTCACAAGAAATTAGTTCTTGGCGTATACCGGCCCAGCATCGCGGCTGGGTGGATCGGATATGGCACGAATGTAAGACACCAGCGCCTGAATATCCGATTTGCTGAGGGTGTTCCCCCACGCGGGCATGAGGGCAGATTTATTGAGCGCGGGGCCGCCGTGGGTGATGATCGCGGTTAGATCGGCATCAGAAAGTTTGTTGAGCGTGTCGCCTTCGGTGAAAGGATGCGGCTTGATTTCGAGATTATCAAAGTTCGAAACACGTTCCGAGGTTGATTCCGGATTGTGGCAGCGCTCGCAGTACTGATCGTTGAGTTGACGTCCAAGAGCCTGCTGATAACCCAGGGCGACCTCGTCGACGGTCAGAGAAAATTTCTTCCCAGCTTTGTCGCTGCTCGATGCCATTAAATGATACCGGCCGGCCAGGCTTCCAAGAGTAACGTTAGTCGTAAGCTGGCCGCTGGAATCGGTGAGCCCGTTGGCGGGATCAAAGATCACTCCTGGTGCGGCACTGAATTCGATGAGCGCCCCGGTGACAGCCGTGCCTTGCGCATCATTCACCTGCACGACCAGGGGCTGCGGTAAAGGCGCGCCTGTCTGCGCATTCTGCTTGCCGCCGCTGGATTCAACAATGGCAGCACCGAAAGCAGTGGGCTTGAGCTGCGGTGCGGGCGAGCCTTTGTGCGAGCAGGACACGGCCAGCAGCACAGTCAATAATGTGACGATGGTTAGCGCGCGAAGGTTCATTTCTTTGCAACCTCGGTTTTGCCTCCGCCTTTTTGCGAAATAAGGAAGGCGGTCAGCGCCTGGGCATCTTCGTCGGACATGGCTCGGTTAGGCTCTACCGTTCCCGGACGCAGAGCTTGCGGATCTTTCATCCACGCGAAAATCCATGCCGCGGTAAGGCGCGAACCAACCTGTGTCAGGGTTGGGCCAATGTAGCCCTTGTCAGTTTTCGTGTCCACGATGTGGCAGCCCTGACAGGCGTACTTGCCATAAAACAGCTGCTTGCCCAGTTCCACCTGCCCTTGTGGGTAGCCGCTCAGTGGCATCGAGTCGCGATCGACTGCCGGGCTCTGATACACGGTCATAATATAGTCGGTAAGTTCGTTTACCTCGCCGTCAGTGAGATTGAACCTTGGCATGCGGCGGATCAGCGCCGGGCGCAGCGTGTTCGGATTTTTCAGAAAATCCACCAGCCACTGGCGCTGCACGGAACTGCCTTCCCAAGTAAGATCGGGCGCCATATCTCCGCCGTGGCCATTGATGCGATGGCAACTGAAGCAGGCCAGATCCATCATCAGCTTTCCGGCTTTACCCGCAGGCTGGTAGTCTGACTCCGATTTTGCTGCGACCGTCAGCGACGGAGATAATCCGGCGGAACGGTCGTTGAACGCGAGCAGCGCGGTGGCTAGCGAATCAATCTGCGTTGGCGTGAATGTGTATTGAGGCATCTTCAAGGCTTGTCCAAACGCGCGCGGCTGCTTGATCTTGGTTGCGATGTATTCCGGCAGTGTGTGTTGCATGCCCGGCAGGAAAACCAGTTGCGTAACTGGCTTGCTTCCGATGCGACTTAGCTCGGGCGCAAAATTTTCGGGTTTCTTGATGCCAGCAATCTCATGACACGAGGCGCATCCGTAATCGGACACCAGGCGCTTGCCGTGAGCGATCTGCTCAGGAGTCGCGGCATCGAGATGGACATTGGCCAGCAGATCGGAATCAGTCTTGGCCATCAAGAAGCCGGAGAGTGTCGCCACTTGCGCATCGCTGAAACGGTAGTGCGACATCGCCGTCTCGGCGTCGTAAGCGCGCGGATTGCGGAGCCACGCCTGCAGCCACTCGGGTTTCACTTTGCTTCCGACTCGTGTCAGTTCCGGGCCAACGTTGCCGCCAACCAGATTGCCAGCGGCGTTTTGTACTGCGTGGCAAGAAGAGCAGAAAGATTCTCCGTACAAACTGGCGCCGGCGGCGGGATCAGCTGCAGTCTTCGTGGAGAGCGTGGCCGTGTCTCCCGGAAGCGATGTGCTGTTCGTAATCAGAAAAGCAGATATATCTCGCGCATCGTCGTCGCTCAACTTGAAATTCGGCATGGTTGCTGTGCCAGCGTAGGCTTGCGGATCTTTCAGCCAGGCGTAAATCCACTCGCGCGTGGTTTTGTCGGCGATGTGCAAAAGCGAAGGCGGATCGTCGGTCGGCTTCATTATCTTTCCGCCGGAGAGCTTCACCGTATGGCAATGCACGCAGCCGTAGCGGGAAAGCAGATAGCGGCCTTGATTCAATTGAGGCGTGCCGGGCAACGCCCCCTGATGGCACTCGCCGCATGATGACTCGATGTATTTTGCCGGAAGAATCGGCTGCTCCCACGCCAGCGTGCTGTTGTGCGCTTCGGCTACCGTGGTCGCGGCGCCCTGTCCACGATGGCAGACCGTGCATCCAAATTGGTCGAGCTTATGAGGAATCGGCGGATGCGGCCGGAACGGCTGTGCGTTTACATCAGCCAGGCTTGCTTCTTTTAAACCGACGTGACAACTCGTGCAGCGGTCCACCACTCCGAGGTCGGGCAACCAGATCTGCTGAATCCCTCCCTGAAAATGGCGTTGCAGTGTAACCGCATCGCTTCGGTTACGAATCAAGTTCAGATAGCCGTGCTGATAGTGACGCCATTCGCTGAAGTGGTTTTTCGCCGGAGCGATCGCGAGCGAAGCCAGAAACACCAGGCTGACCACGCCAAACGCGCGGACACTATCACCAAATAACCTCTGCCACAGCGATTTGCGGTTATCTTTCATGAACTCAATAGGTCCCTTGCCACGGCCAAACCCACGCCCACCCCGGCCCACGGAAGAACGTGCCGATTGCAGTCAGCACCACCAATTCAAATAAGAACCATGTCATGACCCAAAAAGAAAGCGGCCTTCCCGCCAGATAGCTCCGAACGCGCGAACGGGACTGCGGAGAACTCTCTGCGGCTAACAACATTAGGCCGGCCATAATCACGGTCGGAACCAGAGCCGCGTACACCTTGAAGAACAACAGGAACAAAGACAGAGCCGCTGCGATCAAATAGAAAATCTGCAGCCGCCGTTGGCGGTCCTTCAGAAAAAGCCCCCCTGCCTCGATATTGACCTTGAAATATGGGATTACGATCAGCGCCATCACAACCAAACCCGGCACCAGCACACCGGCGACAACCGGCGGAAAATAGTGCAGCATTTCTTGCAATCCGAGAAAGTACCAGGGAGCTTTCGCTGGATTAGGAGTGTGCGAAGGATCAGCCAGCCCTTCCAGCGGTGCGTTGAATATCAGCGCAATCCATACCAGTGCAATGGCGAGAAGTTGAATGGCGACAGCTCCTCGGAACAGCACCTCGGGAAAGGTTTGTACTTGATCTTCAGTTTCCGCTTTTACCTGAGCGGAGGTGCGACGCGTGATAAAGACAATGCGGCGGGGAGACTTCTTCGCGTTGGAATCGACGCCGGCAGTGAAATCTTTGGAATCAGCCACGGCTATTTTGCCTCCATGGTGTTAACCGTCGCCTTCGCCCGCACGGTCGCTGGTTCGCTGCCGTGAGAATAGAGGCCGCCATCTTTGCGGATGCGCCAAAAGTGGATGGCGACGAAGAACATCGCCGTGAGTGGCAGGATCATGCAATGCAATACATAAAATCGCAGCAGGGCATTGGCGTTCACCGCGTTTCCGCCGAGCAGAAGGAAATGAATTTTATTACCCATGAGCGGCACGGCGGAGGCAATGTTTGATCCCACGGTAATTGCCCAGTACGCGAGTTGGTCCCAGGGCAACAGGTAGCCGGTGTAACTGAGCAGCAACGTGATCAACAAAAGAACAATACCGATGACCCAGTTGAACTCGCGCGGAGGCCGGTATGCCCCACGATAGAAAACCTTGAACATGTGGGCGAAGACCAGGAACACCATGGCGTGCGCCGACCAGCGATGCAGGTTGCGCAGAAATAGTCCCGACGAGACTACAAACTGTAAATCTTTCGTATCGGCATAAGCCTGGGGCGCGGACGGATGGTAGTAGAGCATCAGAGGGATTCCGGTCGCGACCAGAATCAGAAACGTTCCCAGCGTCAGCGTGCCCAAATACCACGTCGCACTGAAACTCAACATGCGCGTGCGCACTTTGGTGGAGAACAAGTGCAGGAACACATTTTGCTGGATCGCCAGTGCGCGCTTCAGCGTGCTCGAACCGGTGCCGCTGCGGAAGACGGAGCGCCACACCCGCGTGGCCCGCAAATCGTCGAAGTATTGGTCCACTGTCTTCGTCGCCATGCTTAAACCCTCACGAAAGATTCCTGCTGCAGCGGTGGAACGTCGGTGGAGCGGTCTACCAGCAAATCTCCGTCATCGTTGAGCCAAATGCGCTTCCACGGCAGCGGCTTGGGCGCCGGGCCCTCGATCTTTTCTCCGTCTTCCTTGAACTTGCTGCCATGGCACGGGCAGGCGATGATGCCCAAGTCCGGCTTCCAAGCCGTGAGGCAGCCAAGATGCGTGCACACCGCGCTAAGCGAGAAGTAGCCTTCCTGCGTATGAATAATGTAGATGGCCGAGTTCACATCGAGTGTGACGGAATCGAGCGGATAGCGGTCGGGCTTGCCGGCATTAACTATGGGGGAGGGCTCGTATAGCACATTCGGCTCGAGAAACTGATACGCAAATGCAGCTGTGCCGGCAGCGGCGATGCTTAAAGATCCCAAACCAAGCTTCGCGAAGAATTGGCGGCGGTCGAGCGTCTTGTCAGGGTTTGCGGATTTGGTTTCGTCGGTCATATATCTGCGTTTATTTCTGCAATCCTGCTCCGATTGCTGCGACCGAAATCAGTCCCGTCGGTTCTGCGGGAATCAGGTTGTAGGATTCCATGGTGATCGTGCCTACCGGGCAGCGCATGGCGCAAAGTCCGCAGCGGATGCAGCGCGTCTCATCTTTCAACATGGCTGCGCCGGTAACGATGCCCAATTCATCGGCCGCGACTTCGTCGAATTCCACGCCGAAACATTCCTGGTTGTCGCGAATGTGCTGCACGGTTTCGGGCTCGAAATTAATACGATCGAGCGAAACCAGTTCCAGACATTTTTCCGGACAAACATCGACGCAACCACCGCACAGAATGCACATGCTGCCGTCTTCCGGCGTGCCCTCAAAAATCGTGTTGACCCAGCAGTGCAGGCAGCGTTGCGCTTCCGCAATTGCTTCGGGAGCGTCGTAGCCAACCTCGACTTCCGTCACCCCAGTACGGCGCTCAAGCGGAAGCATTGGCACGGGTTGGCGATTGATGTCGAGATAGTCCAGCGGCATGCTGTGCCGCTTCAGTATTTCGACTTCGATAATCGGGTCGGGATGTTTGTTCTTGCGAAGATATTCATCGATTCCGACGGCTGCACGTTTGCCGTCGCCTACGCTGTCGATAATCAGGCGCGGCCCGAAGACGCAATCGCCGCCAGCAAAAATTCCTGAAGCCGAAGTCATCAGCGTTTGTGGATTAACCGCGATCAAGCCGCGCGGCGACAGTTCCACTTTATCTTCCGGCGTGAGGAAGTCGAGGCGCGGAGCCTGCCCGATGGCCATGATGATTGTGTCGCACTCGATCAGACTTTCGCTGCCTTCGAAGAACGCAGGATTGAATCGTTTGTTCTCGTCGAAGACCCATTTGGTTTTGAGAGTCTCGAGCGCGATCACCTTGCCGTCTCTGCCCACCATCCGCTTGGGTCCGAGACCAGGATGCATCCTGATGCCTTCTTCTTCGGCTTCCTCAATTTCTTCCAGTGCCGCGGGCATTTCGTTGCGGCGTTCCAGGCAGACGAGATTGACTTCTTGCGCGCCCATGCGCAGCGCGGAAAGGGAAATGTCTACCATTTCTTTCGTGGCGACCGCGGTCATGTTCTCCGCGGAAGGCTCGTTGTCCTGCACTCCGCCGGCATGTTGGCGCACCACTTCGCGCGCAGCAGAGCGAGCCACATCCATGGCAACGTTGCCGCCGCCAATCACGATGACCTTTTTGCCGATGGTGAACTTGTAGCCCAAATTCACGTTGAGCAAAAAGTCGATTCCCTTGTGAACGCCATCGAGATCGACACCGGGAATGCTGAGATCGCGGCTGCGGTGCGCGCCCACGGCGATAAGCACAGCGTCGAATCCCTGGCTACGCAAATCGGAAATCTTAAAGTCACGGCCCGCCTCATGATTCAGTTTCAGCGTGATGTCGCCAGTCTCGAGAATCTCACGCACTTGCGCTTCGACTACGTCGCGCGGCAAACGGTATTCGGGAATTCCCAGATACAGCATTCCGCCCGCAACTGGCGCGGCTTCGAAAATTGTTACCGCGTATCCCATCAGTGCAAGATCGTGTGCGGCAGAGAGTCCCACCGGGCCGCCGCCGACTACCGCGACCTTGAAGGGAAGTTTCTGCTGTCCGCGTCCTTCATTGACGTGAATAGGATGTTTCGACTCGGGCCCAAACTGCTCTGTGAGAAAACGCTTGAGAGCACGGATGGAAATGGGCCGGTCGATTTCGCCGCGCCGGCATGCAGTTTCGCAAGGATGCGCGCACACTCTCCCGCAGATGCTGGCCAGCGGATTGGGATCGCGCGCGATGCGATAGGCTTCTTCAAATCGGCCCTCTGCAATCAGGCCGACATAGCGTCCGGCGTTGGTGTGCGCCGGACACGCCATCATGCAAGGGAAATTGGTGTTTAACCAATCCCCGTCGACTTTTTTGTCTTTATACCTTTTCAGCACGATGGCGGTTCCAGCGTGTTCCTTGAGTTGGAAGCATTCTACGCGCACAGGCACGAAACGTGACTGCCGCACCTCAATTAATTATTTACTCAGGGTGAAGTCCGCTTTGCCGCCTCCTGCCACCGTGACCGGCTTGGACTGATTCTTGGCGCCTTCGTGCCACGCGGTTACGGTGTAGCTTCCGTCGGGAACATCTTTGATTTTGTAACTCCCGCTGTCGTCGGTCTGGGCAAAATAGGGAGTGGGGCTGACGATGATATACCCCGCCATTTCAGGGTGAACATTGCATAGCAGCGCCACCGAGCCCACTTTATCGAATGTATAGGGACGTTTTTCACCCTTGGGCCAGGTTCCGAGATTGTGTCCCGCCTTTTTGTCGCCGCCGATGGAAGACCAGAACACATTGTGTTGCACGTTGTCGCTGTTCAGGAATTCAACCGTTGTGCCCTGTTGCACAACCATAATATGCGGGGCGAAGAGCAATCCTTTTTGATCCATGACTGGATGGTCTTTGGGGGCAGGGAATGTCTTGCCGGCGATGACGTCGACGTAAACCACCGACTGACCTTTCATGCCACTAACTTTTCCCTCGATATCTCCGGCGGAAGCTGTAATGCATAATCCTGCTATCAGCACTACCAATGTGAATGTCTTGCAGTTTCATTGCGTTTTTCTCCTGATGGATTTGTATTGCTAATTGCCTTACGTGCTTTCTAGAAAATGAATTTCGCATCCAGATAGATCGTGTTGTTCGCGCTGGCATTGCGGCCCGAACCGTCATAGTTCGTGCTTCCACCATCGAAGCGGGTGTAGCCAGTGTATTGAGCACCGAGTTGCAGATTTTGCCAGGCCCAATACGACACGTTCGCGATGTACCCGGCGCTCGTCGGGCTGCCATTGTTAAAGCCGCTCACTGCACCTGGCGCGAACAGCAAAGGATCGGGAGTTCCACTGGTATTGAACCAGCCGAATGTTCCCGAAACGCGGTTTCCGAAATGGTATTCGGCATTCGCCATAACGGTATTGAGATGGTGCAAACGCTGCGCTGCCCCACCTGCGACAAAGGCGGCCAACAAATCGGAATTCTCGTGGATGTAGGTCCCTCGGAACGATAGCACGTCTTTTCTAAATAAAGTCCGATCGATCTGAGTGTCGAAAGCAAAATCCGTGAACTCATTCTCAAGCCCTGCGATGGCATTGGGCGTAGACTGCATGTGGATTCCGTAAGTGCCCACCTCGAACTGCGTCGTCGCTGTTGATTGCTGCCACGCGGCTCGCCAGTATGGCGCAACCCCGCGGATGTTGTTTGCAAAAGTAGCTCCCGGATTCGGCTGGGGACCGCCCACATGTTCCGAGCGATAAAGCGCTGCGTCCAGATAGAAATGGCTGTTCCACATGGCGTAGGCGCCGATTCCGGCAACGTCCTGCGCCAAACCACCATTGATAATGGGTGAGGTGCCGGGAGTGGGTGCAAAATCGCTGGCAATCCACGGGTAACCCCATGCCGGCGTACTGTTCCAAAGATCCTCCACGGTTGGATTATTGTTGAGGTCCAGGCCGTAAACCAGTTCCTTGCCACTCAGCTTCGCACTATTCACGAAACGAATATCCGTGTTATCGCTGGTGAAATGGTCATCCCGCGTGTTGTAGGTCACCTGAAGAAAACTGCCGACTTTGCTTGTCCACGCCCCGGAAAGGAACAGCGAAATATCCTGGGGGAATTCAAAATTGCCATTCTGAGTCGTCGGTATGGGTGATTTGATTGAGGTGAAAGATGTCTCTAGCATGACGGACAGAGGCAGCGAGGCGAGAAGATCAAGCGCCGCCCGCGATTTGCCTCCCTCCGCTTTTATGACTTTGGTCTCATCCGCTCTATCAACGTACCCGAGCAGCTTGAACCTTCGTCCAGCAGGGTTGAGTTCCGGAGGCGTGTAGTGACAGCCACTGCAAGCCAAGCCCGTCTGCCGCGCGTAGCTTGGAACCGCCCACGCACTCGGTGGAATTACGGCGGCGAAAAACAGCAACAACACGATAGAAACTATTTCAAGCAAGAATATCGCTGACTTTTGTACGTCGAATCTCATGGCTTGCCTCCGCAAAATAGCGCTGATTGTTTTCCGAGCAGTCTTGTAGCTTTTGGTAACAATAAAATTAGCCGTCCCCACTCACCGCTTCTGACTCACCCCAGTTAAGTCGAAAACAAAGATAGAAAACTTACGCCACGTAATTTGCAGCCGCCTGCCTTTCGAATATCGAATTCATGGCTCAAATTACGGGTCTTTATCGAGAGCTATTATCGGGGCACGATTCGTGACCTGCTGCGTCAGCCGTCACAGTCGGTTGTGACTCTCATCACATTGGGGAAATGCAGACTCTTTACGCGGCGTAACCCAACTGCGCTTGATAAGTGTCCGAGCGGAAAACCAGCCCGAGATCGATACGAGATCCTGCAAACTTATGAGATTCGTTGACGTGCCGTGTTTCAACCGCGTAAGATTCCGATGCTAATGATCGGCGAGACCATTTCGCACTACCGCATCGTTGAGAAGCTCGGTGGTGGCGGCATGGGCGTGGTGTACAAGGCCGAGGACACACGGTTGCGCCGTTTCGTTGCCCTGAAATTCTTGCCTGACGAAGTCGCGCGCGACCCCCAGGCGCTCAGTCGATTTCAGCGTGAAGCCCAGGCTGCATCAGCTCTGAACCATCCCAATATTTGCACCATTTATGACATTGGCCAGGAAAATGGGCGAGCTTTCATCGCCATGGAGTATCTGGACGGCTCGACGCTGAAACATATGATCGACGGCCGTCCGCTAAAGACTTCGCAGTTACTGGAACTGGGCATACAGATCGCGGACGCGCTCGATGCGGCTCATTCCGGCGGAATTGTTCACCGCGACATCAAGCCCGCAAATATTTTTATCACCCAGCGAGGCCAGACGAAGATTCTCGATTTCGGTTTGGCGAAGCTCACGCCGCAGGGGCACTACACCGTAGATGGATCGGCCGCCACCGTAGGCGGCGCAACTGCCGTCGGCGCCGATCAACTCACCACCCCTGGAACGGCGATGGGAACCATTGGGTACATGTCTCCGGAGCAGGCGCGCGGCGAGACGTTGGACGCTCGCACCGATCTGTTTTCCTTTGGCGTGGTGCTCTACGAAATGGCCACCGGCAAGCAGCCGTTTTCCGGGGCTACATCGGCCATTATCTTCGAAGCAATTTTGAACAAAGTGCCTCCCCCGCCGGTGCGGTTGAATCCGGCGTTGCCTGCTTCGATTGAAATTATTCTGAACAAGGCGCTGGAAAAAGATCGCGAGTTGCGATGTCAGAGCGCCGCCGAAATTCGCGCAGATTTAAGGCGACTCAAACGCGACACCGATTCCTCGCGAGCTGCTTCCAGCGGCGCTACGGCGGTGGTGGCAGACACGACTGCGAAAGAAATTCCTGTTATTGACAGTAAACGGAAAAGATCTGGTCTGCTGCCGGTATTGGTTGCTGTGGGTTTTCTTGTTGCCGTTGGAATCGGGCTCATGTTGGGCAAACGCGTGTGGGGATCAGCCGCGGCCAGCGCGCCTCTCTATCACGAGATTACTTTCCGCCGCGGCGAAATCCGCTCCGCACGTTTTGCGCCCGATGGGCAGACTATCTTATACAGCGCCGCGTGGCAAGGAAATCCGGTAGAGACATTCTCTGCGCGGCAAGGCATGGTCGAGTCGCGTTCGCTGGGGCTGGGTCGCGCCGAGCTTCTGGCTATTTCGTCGACGGGCGAGATGGCGCTTTCATTGGGCAGCCATCCCGTCGGAACCTGGATAAACGTGGGCACGCTGGCCAGAGCGCCTTTGGCGGGCGGCGCGCCTCGTCCCGTTCTTGAAGATGTCGAATGGGCCGATTGGGCGCCGGACGGAAACAGCTTGGCCGTGGTGCGCAACGTTGGTGGCCGCGATCGGCTTGAGTTCCCCATTGGCAAGGTCCTCTACGAGACCAGCGGCGGCTGGATCAGTTATCCCCGCGTTTCTCCCAAGGGCGACTTCGTTGCCTTCATGGATCACCCCAACCAGGGAGACGATGGCGGCTTGGTTGCCGTTGTCGATCTTTCTGGTCACAAGCGCGAGTTGACTCGCGAGTGGTATGGGACGCAGGGATTAGCTTGGTCGGCTGACGGCCAGGAAGTCTGGTTCACCGCCAGCGAATTGGGACTGTTTCACTACATCACTGCCGTCGATCTTTCGGGCAAGACACGCCTGGTCACACGCGTTCCCGGTTCTCTGGTCATGTTCGACATCTGGCGCGATGGACGAGTGTTGCTGGCTCGCGCCGATCGCCGCCGCGAGGTCATGGGTCTTTACTCAGGGGACACCAAAGAGCGCGACCTTTCCTGGCTTGACTATTCTTATCCGGCCGACCTTTCTGCCGACGGTAAGACTCTTCTTTTCGATGAGGAAGGAATCGGCGGCGGCGTCCAGTACGGAAATGCGCAAGAGCTGACCTACGCGGTTTACATTCGAAATACCGATGGCACGCCCGCCATTCGACTCGGCGAAGGTGGCGCAACGGCTCTCTCGCCCGACCAAAAGTGGGCAATCGTGCAGACGCCCAGCTCGCCCGAACAACTGCGGCTGCTGCCGACCGGCGCCGGTGAGACTCAGTCGCTCACCAACGATTCCATCAACCACCAGTGGGCAAGATGGTTTTCCGACGGCAAGCATTTCGTCTTCTCAGGAAACGAACCGGGACGTGGCGTGCGGCTTTATGCGCAGGAGATCTCTGGAGGAAAACCGAGAGCGATTACTCCCGAGGGAGTAGACGCACAGGCGTTCGCAACTTCCCCGGATGGGCAAACCGTAGTCGGGATTGGTCCCGACCAGAAGGGCTACTTATTTTCTTCGGCCGGTGGCGACCCGCGCGTAGTTAACGGTATGGAGCCGGGCGACATTCCCATCAACTTTAGTCAGGACGCCCACTCCATTTATCTCTATCGTACCGGCGAAGTGCCAGCCAAAGTTTATCGCTTGGAACTTGCCACCGGAAAGAAAACCGTCTGGAAACAAATTGCCCCGCTCGATCCGACCGGTGTGTCCACCGTCGGCCCCATCCTAATGACCCCCGACGGCAAGACATACGTCTACGGCTTCCACCGCACGCTCGGCGACTTGTACCTGGTCGAAGGCCTGAAGTAGTTACGACGTCTCAACGCTGGCAAATGGCCTCATTGCGCATTGCTCTCGCCCGCGGATGGGCCAAAGCCCCAGCGTTCGCGCATGCGTTGCCGGAATCGTTCGCGATCCTCGGGGGTCATGCGCTCGCAGCGATCCTTCATGCGCCGTCGAAAATTGGAGCGGCGAGGACCATGCATTCCCAATCCGCCGAAGAGCACGCGGCACAACACCAGAAGCCCTAGCGCTTGCCAGAAAGTGATTTGGCGCCATCCGAACAGCGACGGCAGCAGCCAATTCCACAAGTGCATCACGATTTCGCCACCGATGACGACAAATGCCACCATTGCCAGAATCGCCAGCGGAGCAATGAAAACCATCTTCCATCTTTTATTCATAATCAGTCCCTCACGCTTTCGTAAATTCGTCGTAAACGTTTTGCAATCGCTCGCGCAGATGCAGCACCGCATAACGTTTTCGCGAGAGCAGCGTATTCACGCCCACGCCGGTCTCGGCGGCCATCTCCTTGAAACTGCGCCCTTCCAGTTCGTGCGCCACAAATACCTTGCGTTGCTCTTCCGGCAGTTCGTCGAGTGCCAGTTCAAGCTCATCCAGGAGCAAGTTGTGGAGATAGAGCGCTTCCGGCCCAGCATCGGGCGACGGCAAAAAATCTTCAATCTCCAGTAGTTCCCCGTCTTCATCTTCGACGGCGCTATCGCTGAAGCTCTCCGGTCTTTTCTTGCGGAAGAGGTCAGTGATGCGGTTGCGCGCCACGCGAAACAACCAGCCGGTAACATGCTCAATCGGCATCAGCAGTCGATTCGCTTCCACCAACTCGTAGAACACGTCCTGCAGAACGTCCTCAGCGTCGCGCGGGTCAGGCACGCGCCGGCGAATGAAGTTGCGCAGCCGTGACTGCTCCCGCTGAACCACTTCGGAGATCCGCTGGTCCTGTTCGATTGCCATCTGCTGCAGGCCCACCGCGTCTCTACCTCTACCGTTGTAGACGAATGAGGAGCGCGAATATTGTAGGGTCGCTAGTTCCCGAGGACGATGGGGGCTGGCCCGGGCTAAAGCTCATTCATTCTAGTCTCAAGGGCACCGCGTCCAAGCTCGCTTGGCGGGGATTTGCCGCCCGGAGATTACCTCAATCTCTTCGACTCGCTCCGGGGCGTTATTCTCCCGCCACCCTAGCCTGCTTCTTCCATCGTTGAGCGTTCACCCCCATTACGAGCAGCCACAACATGACCAATGCTTGCCCGAGGACGCCGGAGGCCAGATTGTAGGGGGACAGATAGTTTACGAGCGGGTTTGACAGAAAGGTCAGCCAAGCCAAACCGGCAAACGCCATCAGTGCGCCTAGAATTCGAGGCAGGAAGGTCGCCCTGAAAATGAGGTAGCCGATCAGGAGGCAAGAGAATCCGTTAAATACCACGGCGACGTTTACGCCCCGAGGCTGCCATCGAAGAGCCTCAAAGGTGAGTCCCACGAGGCCGAAGAACGCCGCGAGCAAAGCGAGGCTCCGGTTCACTGGCTTAAAGATGCCGTAGAGAAGCAGCGTGACAACGACCATGCCCAAAATCGCGATGTAGCCCCCTGCGTAATTCAACCTGCCGCGAACAAAAAGCTCGGTGAGTGCCGCCGTCACTAGGCTGAGCAAATTAAGCCCACCGGCTATCCTTGCTTTGAGGTGCGGCGACGCTTCGGCAATCCGTTCCATCATTACTGCGGCGGTCATGATCTTTCCTCCTTGATGCGAGTTGTTGAATCACGCGTCCGTGGCGCCAGGTTAGGCGGTGCCGGCCCGTGCTCGCTCGCCCACCTTAGCGGGCTCAGCTACCCAGACGGCTTTAATCCCTTAAATAGAAGCCAAAAACTCAGTGCCATATCGAAAATAGCCATCGGCGTATCGAACCACCACAGGTTAACGATCTTGTCGAAGTTAGGGAAAATGTAGAAAACGAGAGTACACGCCACGCAAAATACGGACGAGATCACGCCGAAGGCAGCCAGTCCTCGAGGGATATAGCGGGACTTGAACCACAGGTAGCCGCAGACTGTGGATGCCAATGCACCAAACAGCAAGCCAACGTAATAGTATTCAAAACGGGTGCCGAGGTAGAGACTCGCCAATGCCTGCAACCGCTCCGCTTCAAATGCTCGCAAGTAATCAGCGCCACTGAGGAGCCGCAGAGCGTCAAAGAGATTGAGTGTCATCACAAGCCACATCAAGACCCATACGAACCTCCAGAATGCCGCAAGCAAGGCAAGTCCCCGATTGACCGGCTTGAGAATCACGTAGAGCGCGGTGAGAAGCACGACAACGCCTGCGCAGTAAATGAGATCGCCGACGATGCCAATACGAAAGAGTCGTTCGTGCGCCAGGATATTCCGCGCGGTTTCGGCATGGCTCTCGACAATCAGGCGGTCGTGGATACCAAAATTGACGCAGACCACGGTCGCGAACGTGAATAGGTAAGCAAAACCCGCGACTCTTGCAGCTTTACGTTGGGACTCGTCGATGGTGTCGATCGACATTTCGTTTCCTCCTAAACACAGATTTCTTCCACCCCCAGCTACGCTCCGCTAGCCCGCCAAACACTTGCTTTCTCTTCCCACTTCGGCACGTTCACGCCCATCACGAGGAGCCACAGCATCACCAATCCTTCCCCGAGGATTCCGGCGGCCAGATTGTAGGGGACAGACGGTTCGCGAGCGGCGTCGACAAAAAGGTCAGCCAACCTAGACCGGCAAACGCCATCGGCACTCCCAAAATTCGAGGCAGAAAGGTCGACTTGAAAATCAAGTAGCCGATCAGGAGGCAATAGGATCCGCCAAATACCAGGCCGATGTTCAGGCTCTGAAACGCCTCAAAGGTGAGTGCTACGAGGTTGACCGCCGCCGCCAGCAAAGAGAGTCGCCTGTTCACCGGCTCAAAGATGGCATAGAACAACAGCGTCACCGCGACCATGCCTGCAATCTCGACGGCGCCCGCACCGATGTCCGCTACGAAATTCAACCTGCCGCTAATGCGAACAAAGAGCTCGGTGAATGCTGCCGTCAGCATGGTGAGCAAAAAAAATACACCGGCCATCCGGGCCTTGAAACGCGGTGATGTTTCTCCAATTCGTTCCATTACTGCTGCGCTCATACTCTCTCCTTTACGCCCATCACCAGGAGCCACAGCATCAGCAATAGTTCCGCGAGGAAGCCGAGGACCAGATTGTAGGGAGACAGATGGTTTGCGAACGGCGGTGACAGAAAGGTCAGCCAACCCAGACCGGCAAACGCCATCAGCACGCCCAGAAATCGAGGCAGGAAGGCCGACCTGAAAATGAGGTACCCGATCAGGACACAATAGACCCCGAAAAATACTACGCAGATGTTGCCAGCCTGAGTATTCAGTTCGAGAAAGAGCAGCGCCAGCGCCCGCAACTGCTCCACCTTAAATGTGCTCAAGTACGGGCTGCCTCCCAGGACCACCAAGGGGGCGAGTTGAAAGAGGCTGCCGAACGCCAGGATGGCGCATCCCACCAGGCTGAAGAACGCAGCGACTAAAGAGAGGCTTCTGCTCACAGGCTCAAACAAGACATAGAAGAGCGCCGTCACAGCGATGTAGCACGCGGTCGCGATAAGGCCGGTTGCTAGACCCAACCGAAATAAAGTCTGGTGCGCCAGGATGTTGGTTGCTGTAGCCGCGGCGTCGCCTTCTATAACGATCCCTTTAAGGAAGAACTCGCCGGATATTGCCGTTAGAAAATAAAGCAAGTAAACGACACCGGTAATCCTGGCCTTGCAGCGCGGCGACGCTTCTGCGATCCGTTCCATCATTACGGCTGTGCTCATACTCATTCCTCCTTGCGATCGCGATGCGCCCGCCGCAACCCAAATCAGGGCGTGTTGAGTTTCTGAAGCCACAAAACGGCACCGCGGTTCTTTGGGTTCAGCTCCAGCGACTTTCGATAATTAGCGATGGCCAGTGGTTTGTTGCCGTCGTCCATGTAAGCTTCCCCGAGGCTGTCGTAAACGTTGCTGGATTGCGGATAGGCTTCGACGTTCAGTTGAAGAACGCGGATGGCTTCCTTGAACTTTTTCGCTCGAATGAGCCCGTAGCCTAAGTTGTTGAGTTCGTTTTCGTCGAAGTTGTAGATGGCAGGCTCGGCGGTTTTGAGGTCATGGTATTGTTTGGCGGCCTCGTCGATACCGCCTGAAGCGATGGTTGCAGAGAGAGTTTCCGCAATCGATTTGCGCGAGTCGTACGCGGCTTTGAGCTGAGGAAGCCATTGAGTCATGGCGACTCCAAAAATTCCGGCGCCCATCACCACGGTCAGTACAAAAAGCATGCCTGCCGTCGCCATGCGCCGCAGCGCGCCTGGGCGGTTCTGTGCCCGCAGATAGATTTCGAGAACGGCAAGGGGAATTAAACATTGGGCGAAAGACATGAAAGTGAGGAACGGTCCCCGGAACGTCGTCGGGTCGAAACCGAAGGGGCCTTTAAAGATGAGAAACGACAAGAAAAAACCGATGCGGAAAAACCACGATGCACTTGCCACAAGGAAAAGTCGAAGGGCCCAGCGGCGATGAGTTTTGAAATCACGAGCCAGCGCGTAGCGCAGCGCCATGCCGCCGCACAGCCAGATCAGAACGGCGTTCAGAGTTGAACCCAAGTGTACAGAAAGATCGCCAACGCTTCCCCGTATCCACGTCATGTAAAGTCCGGCAATGCTAAGGGTGACGGCGGTCAGCATGTAGATACGCCCATTCCAGCGGTGAAAAACTGGAAAGCGGTTGCGGATTTGCGGCACCAACTGAACCGCCCCGGCGAGCATGACGAATCGCGGCGGAAGCAACATGCATGACCACGGCGGTATTTCCCATGGAAACGCCGGGGACATAACCATTCGTGAAGTTCCACTTGTGATAGTCCCCTCGCAGCGCCGTGAGAGCGTAGAACGACGCCACGGTGACCCCGAATACCACTTGGCCGACGACGGTCACGGCAAACCAAAACCGCGCGGTTGCCTTCACGGCGGTATCGGCAAAGGAACTCAGCTCCAATCGTTTGGTCATTACTGCGGTGCTCATATCTTTTCTCCTTACGCGAACGATTGAATCAAGCTGTATAACGCGCGCTCGAGTGCCGCTCCTACACAACGGCTGCTGATACCCGCTCAGCTGACTGCTTTGCCGGAGCCAGCACAATCAGGGCTATGCCAATGATGATGAGCGCAGCGACGCCCCACAGGTCTCCGCGATAGGACGCGGTCTCGAATGCCATCGCGGCCATAACAGCGCCGTGAGCGAAACTCGACCATGCTGCGAAGGCAATCAGGCTGCGATTTGCCGAAGGATTACGCACCGCCATCAGCAGGAAAATTCCAAGCGTGACATAGAGGCTAAGCATCATGTCGTCGGCATACATCGACTGATTCGCGTGCCATAGCGAGTCCATCACGGGATAAACGCCAGCCGAAAAAAGCAGTCCCACCAACACCAACAAAACTTTCAGCGCCCGTTCTCGCCACATGGTGACCTCCGCATCCCCTCCATCATTACTGTGTTCATACTTTCCCCATGCGAAATCAGAGCGCTCCTTGATAGCGGCGCAGCCGCACGGCTGCGACAAAAAATATTCCAGCGACTACCAGCCCGATCCACAGACTTGGGCTGCCGAAGAACCTTCCGGGAGCGAGTTGGGCCAGCGGGATAAAATGCGGATCGATAGAAACGCCGGCCTTATCCTTGAGATCGAATGCCGCCGCGGCGAATCCATACAATCGGTCTTGCAGCAGCGAGCCGAGATACGAAGTGTGAAACGCAATGAACTCGAGCGCTGCCAGCGCCATCGGCGGCAACACGGCCCACAGAAACGTCGCGCGCCGCGGCCAGCCTGAAACCAGCAGCAGCCACATATACAAAGGCGCATGCCACAGCGCGAGCACAATGAGGCTGTAGAGCAGCACCAATTCCATCTCGAACAATGGAGGATGCCACGGGGTTGCGGCACCTGCACCCCTAAGCAGCACGACTGCGGCGCTTACCAGAAGCATGGTGAGTTGGAGGGTAACTGTGATCGCGAAGACGACTACCGGAAGAATCAGCAGCGGAACGCTTGCCTTCGCCAGCACCGTCGTAAAATCGGAAACCGGGAGCGACTTCCAGAATAGGATGCTGCGATCGCGACGTTCGCTATGCAACGCGTCGAGTGAGTAAAAGATCCCGACCAGGAAACCGACAACCATAATCAGCATCGCAGCGTGGCTGTATGGCATAGCGAGAGCGACGGTTGGATTCTCCGGCAGCGGATGCCCGGTGCGTGGCATCCAAAACAAGCTGATAAAAAAGCCGACCAGATAGACGATAGCGACGGCCAATGGTGCGACATAGATGGAACGGTTCTCCCACAATTCGCGTCGCACCGACCAGTACAGCGGCCGCGTCGGCGAGATCACCGCAGGCGCGATTTCCTGCGCGTCAAGCGGATGCTGGGGTACGGCGTTCGATTGAGTCGTCATCGAGCTGTCACCTTATGCGGGCGTTTCTAAACGTGTACGAACTAAATCGGTCCTTGATGACGCCGCAGCCGCACGGCTGCGGCGAGGCATGCCGCCGTAATCAGCAGTCCGATCCACAGGCCCGGACTGGCCAGAAATCTACCCGGCGTAAAGTGCGTCATGGGATCGAGAAAGTTATCTGACCCTGCAGCTTCCGGACCGCCGCCCGCGAAACGGTAACGCAACATGTCGAAGAAATACGTAGTGTGAAATGCGATCTTCTCGATGCCCCCAATGGCGACCGGTGGCAAGAAGGCCCATAGAAACGCCGCGCGCCGCGCCCAGGCCGACACCAGCAACAGCCAACCGTAGAACGGCGCATACCAAAGTACATGCACAGTGATCAGGTGATAGAGCAGCATCAGCCCCATCTGCATCAGCATCGGTGTCCCTGGCGTCGCCACAGGTACACCGCTCCCCAGCAAAACGAGGCTGCTCAGAAACAGCATGATCAACACCGTGGCCACCACGATCACGAAGGAGAGCAGAGGCAGAACAACCAGCGGAATGCTTGCCTTCGACAGCACCGTAGTGAGATCGGAAACCGGCAGCGACTTCCAGAACAGAATGCTGCGGTCGCGGCGCTCGCTGTGCAACGCCTCGAGCGAGTAGAAGATCGAGACTAAAAAGGCAGCAGCCATGATCAGCGACGTGGCGAGGCCGTAAGGGCTTTCGAGTACCCGACGCCGCTGAGCGAGGTTCGCGGTAGACATGGCATATCCCATGGTGGCGATCAAGAAACCGAACAGTGCGACGGCGGCGCCGGCCAGCGGCGCGATGTAGATGGAACGGTTCTCCCACAGTTCCCGCCTGACCGACCAGTAAAAAGGCCGGGTCGCGGAGATAGTCGCTGGCACTATTTGCTGCGACTCGAATGACTCAGGCAGTGCGTTTGATTGAGTATTCATTTGGCCACTCCTTTCGCCGGGCCGGCATGATTGCCCATCACGGCAATAAACAAGTCAGAGATGCTGGGCGTGCGCACGTCACCAAGCCTCGCGACTTGTTGACGGTCGACGCGATCAAACAGCAAGATTGTGCGACCGAGCACCTGGCGCTCGTGTATCGGCTTGAGCGCCTGCGCTGCGGCAACCTGTTCGGGACGCACCGTCACTTCCACATAGCGCGACTCGAATTCATCCATGCTGCATTCGAGAACAATGCGACCTCGGTTGATGAACATCAGATCAGTGAGCACGTGCTGCACGTCTTCCACCTGATGTGTGGTTACCAAAATTGTGCGGGTGCGATCGAAATAATCGTTCAGCAGCGAATCGTAAAACTGCTTGCGATACAAAATGTCGAGGCCAAGCGTTGGTTCGTCCAGCACCAGCAATTTCGCGTCGATGGACATGACCAGCGCGAGGTGCAGTTGCGTGACCATCCCTTTCGATAACTCCCTGATCTTGCTGGCGTGGCGGATGTCAGTCTTCGCCAAAAAGCTTTCGGCCTTTGCGCGATCGAATCGGGGATGCACGCCGGCAACGTAGTCGAGTGTCTGCGAGACCCGCGCCCAGCGCGGCAACACGGCAACGTCGGCAATGAAGCAAACATCGCGCATGAGTTGATCGCGCTCGTTCCACGGATCACGTCCGAGCACTTTCAACTGACCTTGATATGGAGTGAGGCCAAGAATCGCGTTGAGCGCGGTAGTTTTACCCGCGCCGTTTGGACCGATGAGTCCGAGGATGCGGCCCTCTTCGACACGCAGGTCGATGCTGTCCAGCGCCACGGTTGTACCGAAAGCCTTGCGCAGGCCACGTGCTTCAATGACGCTCATGATTTCGGCTCCTCTTCCGCACCATCCGACGACGGCTGATCTGGGGCAGTGCCATTTTTGAGTAGCTCTTCCGCCCTCAGACCAAGCCGCTGAATAGTTGCGTGGACCCTGGGCCACTCTTCGGCAAGAAACTTCTGTCGTTCGCCTTGCAGCAGCAGATTGCGCGCGCCCGCATTGATAAACATGCCCCGACCTCGCCTGGTCTCGACCAACTGCTCGTCAACCAATTGTTGGTAACCCTTCAGGACCGTGAGCGGATTGACCCGATATTCGGCCGCCACATTGCGCACCGACGGTAACGGATCACCCTCCTTGAGCACGCCGTCGAGTATCATGGCGACAACGCGGTCTCTAAGCTGGCGATAAATCGGCTGACTATCGTTCCACTCACGGTCCATAATAGTGTCCAAATCGCCTACCCAAGATGCGTGCCGTCACTTTACCCGTAGCAAGGACTCGATAAATCTCCGCGAGCAGCGCTTCATGCACGGGCACCTTGTTTGTGCTGCACGTCGGTCCGCCGTGGCAGATGCTCCCATAACGCGCGCACCGAGAGGATGACAGAGAAGAGCGCGGTCACGCCGAGCGCGAGGAGTGTCCAGATAAAGAAGAAGGCTCCGCTGGACTTGGCGATCGCTCCGCCGACTCCCGCCCCCTTCATGTGGATGACGGGGACGACCAACACAAGGAGCGACCCGAGGAGGATGATGACGTACCCCGATCGCCTTCCGGCCAGCACCAGCGTTCCGTACACTGGACGACCAAAATGGGCAGCGCAATCAGGTCTAAAAGCGTTCCTGGCTCCATCCCGCGGACGATGTCGTCCGTCAGGTGAAACGTCATGAGGAGGATCGAGAGCACAGACGCGACGACTAACAGGATATTGTGTTTCATTGGATATTCTCCTTGTTAGATTCGACGTGCCCTGGTGTTGTATTGCGCGTTCCGGTTGGCGGACGATCCGCTCCGAACTAACTGCGGCTTCAACCCCTGACCAAGTCCACGCCTGCCAGATGATGACCGAGGTGCATACCGTTTCGATCGTCGCGAAGAACAAGTACTCAGGAAGAGCAGGCGGCCTGCCCCATCCGACCAGAGGCGGAACGAAGGTCAGGAAACCGTTTACAAGAGTCTCAATTGCAGCCGCGATGATATTCGCCAGCCGGTTCGCTCTAAACGGAAGTAGCCGACACGCCACAATCATGGCGATGGGTATTTCCATCAAGACCGCTGAACCCGCCAGAACCCATGGTGCGAGATGTGGATGTGGGGCGTCGGGTCACATTTAGCGTGCCAACAATATCCCACAGGGCAAGCACGTCCGCATACAGGTAGTTCAATAACGCGAACAGCCAAAATAGAGACAACCGCTCCTTTGTGTCATGCATGTCAACCTCCTCTTAAGCTTCTCTACTCTCGGTTCAGTGTTCTTGCTCGCGTATTCGGGCGGGAGCGATCAATCTGATCGATCACAGCGCCTCCTCGGTTCCCTTGCGATGCATGGGGGCCGTCACTTGACGCGCTGCAGATCGATGTGCCCAGTCATCGGCTTGTCGCCAGGCATTAGGAAAGTCCAGTCTTCGGTGTGATGATTGTCGTCGATGATGGTAAACACTGCATGCTCCATGTGTCCGTACTGCGTGCTGCCGGCAACATCGACGAAGTCGAATTCCACCGTCTTTCCGTCCGCCGAAGTTCTGGCCGCCATACGAGGGCGATTGCCGGCGTCGCAATAATGCGTCAGCAGCAGGCGATCGTTGTCGAGATAAAACATGGTGACCGGATGGTCGTACTTGGTCGGATCATCCCCGTCTCCCGCGCCCTTCATCTCATGCACCAGCGCGTTTCCCCGCGAGGTCACGCGCAGCGAGACTTGCGTGCGCGTGTTGTCCCCCATCCCCTCCATCTTCGGAATGGTTGTAACAGGACCTTCCCAGGTACCGGCAAGACTTTTTATTTTGTCGAAGGACTTCTGCGCGTCCGATTGGGCGGTGGGAGCGGCAGCGTCGGCTGCGAAAGCGGCGGCGGCCATCAAAACGAATACAACGGAAATTGCGATGCGTGATTTCATTTCAATCTCTCCTTTATTCTGTTTTTTCGGGCAGTTGCGAATCCAGTTCGGTCAACCTCTAGTGATGTAGTTAACTACAACACTACATATGCTGTCAAGTCCTTTTTGATTGCCATGCGCTATACCACTGAAAAATAAGGTTTGCGAAGACGATGGTTGAAGGGCGTAGACGCGAGCGTCCTCGCTCATGGGACTGCATGCCTGAGTGCTCCCGAGGATGACGGATTTCGGTGAAGCCGGAACGATTGAATCGAACCATCCCGCGCGAGCATCTGATAACAGATAGTAAGTGTCTGTGTTACTTATACTTACATTCGGCAGGAGGCACGACCGTGGCGACTTCACCGAGATTGAATACAGCCGAATATACCCCCGAGCATCAACTCGCCTTTGATCAAGTCGAAGACCTGCTCAAGCTGCAAAAAGCGGCGCAGAAGATCAGCTCGATCCTGGAGCTTGATCGCCTCATCGATCAAGTCGTGAACGATGTCGCGGTATCGTTCGGATGCGTCGAGGCAGACATTTATTTGTACGACGAAGAGCGCGGAGAGTTAGTGCTGGCTTGCGCGCATGGCTGTGCTGGCTGCGAGGTTTGCGGCAAAGGCCACATCCTGAAGCTGGGCAAAGACGGCATGGTCGGCTACGCGGCTGGCACCGGACAGATGCGCTACGCCCCAGATGTGCGCAAGGACCCGTACTACATCGGATGCGACGAAACCACGCAGTCCGAGGTAGCGATTCCGCTGCACGTTGAGGGAAAACTGATTGGCGTCTTCACCGCTTCGCATCCTGAGTCTGGATGCATTCCCCGCGCAGCAACTTCGGCTCTTGCAGTCACTGTGCAGCTACGTGGCGGTCGCGGTTCACAATGCGCGTCGTTTTCAGGAAGAGCAGCACCAGCGGCAGAAGATGAGCCGCGAAGCCAACGAAGCCCGCAAGATTCAGCAGGCATTGCTGCCGCGCAGTTCGCCGTACATTCCGGGCTTTGTCATCTCTGGACTCTCGACTCCGGCTGGCGCCGTGGGTGGAGACTGGTACGACTTCATCCCGTTCAACGACAGTCGCTGGGGATTGGTGCTCGCCGACGTCTCCGGCAAAGGCATGGCCGCTGCGCTGTTGATGTCCGCCACGCGCGGCATGCTGCGCTCGTTGGCCGAGGCATCCTGCAGCCCGAGTGAAGTGCTGACCAAGCTGAATCAGTTGCTGGTGAATGATTTTCCTTCTGGTCGGTTCGTCACCATGGTCTATGCGGTGCTGAATCCCGAAACCCGGACGCTGACTTTCTCAAGCGCCGGACACCTGCGTCCGCTACTGATCGAGGACTCGCAAGCCCGCTTCCTCGATACGGAGCGCGGCTTGCCACTAGGCATTGGCCCCGGCGATTACTCCGAAGCACAAATCCACCTGCCCCAGGGAGCACGCCTGCTGTTCTACAGCGACGGCATAACCGAAGCAACCAATCCCGACGACGAAGAATACGGCGCGGATCGCCTGGAAAAGCACTTCCGTCAGAGCGACGCATCAGCGGAGAGCATTCTCGATGACGTGCGCACATTTGCCAACGGCGCCGGCCTGCACGACGACGCGACGGTAATTCTGCTGAAGGCGTAAGTACGCGAATCGACGTACCCTAATTTGTCACCACGAAATTCCGTCATCCCGAGCGCAGTAGCTGATTTGCGAAGCGAATCAGCTACGGAGTCGAGGGACCTCGCGTTCGCTCGCGCCACGACGACGACTCCAGGCATTTCCACCAGCACACCGAGCGCAATTACGCAACCGCCCAATCCGCGCTAGAATCTTCCCGCAGTGGAGAAAAATCAACTCTATTACGGTGACAATCTCGAAGTCCTCCGCCAGCACATCAAGGACGAATCCGTCGACCTCATCTACCTCGACCCGCCCTTCAACAGCCGCCAGGACTACAACGTGCTCTTCGCCGAAAAGGACGGCACCCGCTCCAGCTCCCAGATCATGGCCTTCGAGGACACCTGGGAGTGGAACGTGGACGCCGAGCGTGCCTACGAGGAAATCGTCGAGCAGGGCGGCCGCGTCTCCGACGCCATGCGCGCCTTCCGCACCTTCCTCGGCCACAGCGACATGATGGCCTATCCGTCCTGTGTGGCGCGGGCGCCTTCGCCCGCGTAAGCGTGTATCAGCATCGGTCACGTGGGGACAGTCGCCCCGGCTGTCCAGCGGAGCGAAGCTCCGCAGCCGTGCAAACCGCTCAGTCTGTCTTGGTCTGACCACTAAGTGCCCTGAGGGATTCGATTGCCTTTTGTCGGCGACGTGTGCGCCTGGTCTCCATCAGGCACCTCCTCCACCAGGAATCCCCACTTCCGCTTGAATCCGGTGGTTCCGCTAGAAACCCAGTTTGGTCCGCCAGGGATTCAAAGGCATCGATCTGCTCTCGGTCATCATCCGTCAGCAAATAGTGGCCCTTCTGTTGGAGCAAAGCCCTCATACACAGCGGGAACGAGATGGCTGCAAGCACCAAATGCTCCGACGGTGTCCACATCCGAGGTTGCTCGGTCTTCAATTTACCGTGAGCGAAGTCTCCTCTTATCCTATAGAACTCGGACATCCACTCGTATCTCAGTGAACTACCTCCATCCTTCTTTCGGGGGGACGCGCGTTTCGCGGCGTTGGCCGAGATAGATTTTGTGGGCCTGAGCGTTTCCGAGAACAAGTGCGCAATCTCCTTTGCCTTCGATGGTGCTTCCAGAAGACGTTCGAAGGCGCTGCACGTTAGAACCCACTCCACCTGCTGGCTCACATTTTCGCTGTCTGTGTTCGCCTGCTTGAAGCAGGAAATCGCGTTCTGCCAGCGTCCCCACTCCCCGGCCTGAGCCGACTCTCTGAACTTGAGTAGCGCAGCGAGCAGCGAAGAGTCCAGCGTTACATCCCTGACGGTTCCGACGTGGAGGGGAGCGGAGAAGACTGTGCTGTCAAGTGAACGAAGGTCCCAGGTTTCTCCCTCTCGTCGCCTATGAACGATTCCCGCGTAGTCCAACTTACTGTCGAACCTCTGCCCGTACCATATGAAACAGTCTGCATTGCAGTAAGGCCCCAAAAGGTCGAACAAGGCACGTTTTGCCAAACCGGAGACGCAAGCTAGCTCGACAAGTTCCCGCGTTACCTCCATCTCGTCCTCCGAGACGTCGGCCAAAATGGGTCGGCCGTCGTATTTTATGAGCGCCGCCTTTGGGACGGGCCGTCCGTCGATTCTGCGGTACGTGGACAGGACAGTGCGTACCCGGCTGGCCTCCAGCTCTCCACCGCCGGGCGGGCACGCGTCTTCGGCGAAGGGAACTAAAGTGATCCCACCAACGTCATAGGCCTTATCTATGGGGCACCACGGCAAGAATTGCAGAAACGACATTCCTAGATTTTCTCATGTAGGTGAGTGCCTCGGACATCGCCTCGCACGAAGGATCCGACTCAAGGCGTTGAGCTTCGTTCCGCCGGACGGCGGCCGTCCCCTCGTAGGCATCGCATACCGATGAAACGTGGCGGGGCAAGACCAAGCAGATTATTTTTCCGTCAAAGCCGGACACGTGCAGTCCGCCTACGTGCGCGACCTGCGCGGCGTCATCGAACGCGAAGACGCGCAAATCGGCGTGCTGATCAGCATGGAAGCACCCACCAAACCCATGCTGAAAGAGGCTGCCGAAGCCGGATTTTACAAGCCTCCCGGATTGGAAGACCGCTATCCACGCATTCAGATTCTCACCATCGAAGAACTGCTCGCGGGCAAGCGGGTCGAATATCCGCGCTTGCTGGAAGTAACATTCAAGAAAGCGCCGAAGGCACGGCCAGCCCCAGAGAAGAAGACGTCGTTGCCGTTCGACTCCATCGAAGATGATGAAGGGCCGTTTTAAAGACGCGTGAGCTAGGACGGCGGGTCGTGAGTCTAACACGCGGCCGCAGCCAGTTCCCGTTCCACAACCTGCTTATTGGTCTGGCTAGTGGCCCAGGTTCGCGTCCGTTCGTTTGGACGCTAACCTGGGTTGTCACCTTGGGGCGACCACCGCAAGGTTCCCCAATTCCGCATTGCCATTGAAGAAGCCAGTAAGAAGTCGGCTAAGAACTTCGCGTAACGTCCCACAATGGGAATGCCTGCCCAACTCTTTACTTTCTTCGCTTGAATCCGCTTCTTCATTTCAGCTAATCTATAAAATTACAATTTAGCTTTGTGAAAACATAAAAATTACGAAACCGTGCGTTATGAATATTTTGCGTGCAAGTCCTTATTCGTGAAAGATTTTGGCCATAGTCTGGCCCTAATCGCATGATTGCAAAAGATCAGGGGGGAGGGGGTATACCCCGCGTCCGTTGAACGCGGGGGCATTCTGATTTGAATGGTTGCCTGCGACCCGTCGTTAGTTCTACCAGTACGTAAACGTGAAGTTGTCCAAGTACGTCGTGTACGCCGTTTGCTTGGAGTTTCCATCCATCTGGTAGTTCACTGTGATGCCCCACCAACTCTCGGGAGCGTGGCCCGGTGGATAGTATTTGTTAAGCACAGTTTTCTTACCGTTAAGAGTTATCGACTGGTACAGGAGCGAATTGTCGGACTGGCGCTGCACTTGAAGGGTGACGTGGTTCCATGCGTTGTTTATCGGATAGCAGGGAATGCCGGTCGAGACCCAATGGTGGTTAACGTTGTCCCAGATGTCCCACGCGTGTTCGCCGAGATTGTTGCACTGGTGTCCAAAGATCAATCCCAGACCATCGAAGTACATGCTGATGTCGAGTTCGAGCACCTGCATCAGGTTGAGATCCGTGGGATAGAAGTACGCGTCGTAAGTGAAATTGTGCAGAGTTGGAATCAGTTTGTGATCGTTGTCAGGCAAGCCTTGCGTCGAATACGCGCCGATCAGAGGATTGCTGAACAGAACATCTGCATAAGGGTGCGTGCCGCCAAGATAGAACTCGGTTGCGTCTCCGCTAAGCGATGGCGAAGTGATGCCTTGCTTCATCCACCAGGTGACGCCGGGACACGGGTATGAACAGATGCTGTAGTTCGGAGGCAATTCGCCCCAGACTCTCCATGGGCCGCTGGCTTGCAGGTTGGTTAGAGGAGTACCGTTCGCTTCTACGGTAACGGTAGTGGAGGCTTTGGCCGTGCCGCCCGTCCCGTCTGCGGTTGCGGTGTAATCGGTGGTAGTAGTTGGCGTGACATTTGTCGATCCATTCGCCGGGAAGCTGCCTAACCCGGGGATGTTCACCGAAGTTGCGTTGGTCGTCGTCCAGGATAAAACTGAGGTGGCGCCAATCTTTATGGTATTAGGCTGAGCTTTGAATGAAATCGTCGGCGGAGGATTCTGCGCTGACGTGACGGTTACTGTAGTGTTGGATGAAGCCGTTCCTCCAACCCCGGTCGCCGTAGCGGCATAAATGGAAGTAGAAGTAGGCGTCACTTGCACCGATCCCGTCGCGCCGAAAGTTCCGACTCCGGCGATGCTCACCGAGGCCGCGTTTTGTGCGGTCCAACTTAGAGTGGCTGATTCTCCCACCGTAATGTTGCTGGGCCGTGCGCTGAACTCAAGCGTGGGCTTATCAACCGCTGCCGTCACCTGTACCACAGTGGAAGAAACTGACGTACCGGCTGGGCCGATTGCCATCGCTCTGTAGGTGGTTGTGACGGCGGGAGAAACTTTAGCCGACCCGACCGCGGGGAACTTGCCCAGGCCAGTGATGATCACCGACACCGCATTGCTGGCCTTCCACGTAAGCATGGTCGCAACGCCGTTTGTGACAGTACTCGGAGTAGCTTCCAAGGTGATTGCGGGCTGCATACTCGAATTACTTTGCGAAGACATTGATCCGCCGCCGCATCCGATGCCTGCGATCAAGACGGAAAACAAAAAGACAAATATGAATATGCGTGGAAGTAATCGCATGGGTACTGCCTCCAAAATTAAAATGTGCGGTGGATCAGGGAATTACATGCGTGGCGTAATGCATTCCGATGATGCCGACAAGATTTGCCTTTATTGAAACGTGAGAGAGGTATCGAGCGAAAGTTACGAAAGGGATTAGACTTGTTGGTAGCCGCCTTGCGGGTATCCGGCGGTCGCGCTAAAGAAAACTGACGGCGCGTCTGCAAATGTTCCTATTGTGATTTCTTGGTGCCTGCGTATTTCACAGCGAGGATTGATGTCACCGGGCAGAACACGCGTGAGCCATCATCTTCGTTCCAGTGTGCGCCACTGGACGGAATCAGTTCCTCCTGCCCACCTTTGAGGTGCATCACAGGGTTCTGTTCAGGCTTGGGCGGCTCCTGGAATTCGTAGGCCCCCATTCCGAAAGAAGACCGTCCATCTCCGACTGGAGCAACTTTGTGCCATCCATCAGCCAGTAAGACTTGCGCGACTTTTTCCACATCGATGCCAAGGCTCATCCGGTTCTCCGTGGCTGTTAGATGCGAAAAACTGAGGCGTACCAGAACGCGCCTGGCGATTTTTCGTGACGTGCTCGAATGATGAACGCGGACGCCCGGTGTGCGATTCGTTATTCCGAGGGTGCGCGGTCCAAGGTCGTACAGCAAAAACCTGGACTGCTTTGCTCGGAATGACAACTTATTTGGGCAAGAATGGGAGCAAACAGTTCGCGCCCGGCATACGGTTTTTCCTTTAATTTTTTTGCCATATTTCGTTAGCCGCATCAGTTTCTACAAACAATACTTGATTGCCATACTGAAAGCCCGGGCGGCAGAATTGATACGGAGCGTTGTGGGCCGCTCATTCTCGCTATGATGATCGGGAACTAACGCGAATGGGTTTTGCTCATCGAACGGTAAAGGACTGCATCTCTGACTCTGGGCGAATTTTCTCTTGGTTCAGTGGTCAAGGAATAGCCGCTGTCGACAAACGCTCTCGAAACCCGCGCCCCTAAATTTGGTTTGCACTGGGCGTTCTCGTGCCGCCGAAGGAGCGTTTTGATGCCTGAAAAACGTATAAACACTGGAATCACGGGCTTGGACGACATTCTATCCGGCGGCTTGCCGGCCGAGCATCTTTATCTGATCGAGGGCGATCCCGGCACCGGCAAAACGACATTAGCCTTGCAGTTCCTAATGGAAGGCGCGAACGCTGGAGAATCGTGTCTTTATATAACCCTGTCGGAGTCTAAGTCTGAATTGTTGTTGGCTGCTCGATCACACGGCTGGAATATTGACAATCTCGAAATCTTCGAACTGCTTCCCGACGAACGCAGTCTTCGGCCTGAGGGCCAATACACGGTCTTCCATCCCTCCGAGGTAGAACTTGCCGACACGACCAAAGCGGTATTGGAACAAGTGGAGAAACTTAAGCCTAAGAGAGTGGTCATCGATTCGCTGTCGGAGCTGCGCATGCTGGCGCAAGATCCGCTTCGCTATCGCCGGCAGATTCTCGCATTCAAACAATTCTTCGCGGGATCAGGTTGCACCGTCCTATTGCTCGACGATCGCACGAGCACGGATCGGGACCTGCAACTGCAAAGCATTGCTCATGGCGTGCTTTCCATGCAGAATCTGGCCCGAGAATATGGCATCAAGCGCCGACGGATGGAAATAATCAAGTTGCGGGGCTCCAGTTTTCGCGAAGGTTTTCACGATTACAGCATTCGTAAGGGCGGCCTGGAAATTTATCCGAGATTGGTTGCCGCCGAACATCATCCCGGATTTAAACAGGAGAAACTGCTCAGCGGCGTGAATGAAATCGACGCCCTCTGGGGCGGCGGAGTGGATCGGGGAACCAGCACGCTGATTATGGGACCGGCTGGTTGCGGGAAATCTACCATAGCGGCGGGCTATGCAATCGCGGCCGCCAAGCGCGGCGAACACGCCATCATTTACCTCTTCGACGAAGGGGTGGATACCATGCTTGCCCGTCTGTCGGGCCTTGGCATGGGGGCCAACGAACAGATTGAGGCGGGGAGGTTGGTGCTCGAGCAAATCGATCCCGCGGAATTATCTCCCGGCGAGTTTGTTGCGCGCATAAGGCAAAGAGCGAAAGACGGCAAGACGCGAATCATCGTCATCGACAGCCTGAATGGTTTCTTGAATGCCATGCCGGGCGAACAGTTTCTCGCCATTCAATTGCACGAGTTGCTGACCTACCTTAACCAGCTGGGCATGGCCACGTTTATGGTGCTGGCACAGCACGGGCTGATTGGAAGGGATATGCAGAGCGTGGTTGATGTAAGTTATCTGGCGGATTCGGTACTGCTGCTTCGATATTTCGAGGCTGACGGTGAAGTTAAACAGGCCATGTCTGTGCTTAAGAAACGTTCCGGGGGACACGAGCGTTCGATCAGGGAACTTAAACTAAATGGTGGCATCAAGGTTGGCAGACCGCTCTTGGAATTCAGAGGAGTGCTGTCCGGAATTCCCGAGCGCGACAAGGAAAGAGAACCCGCAACAGCAAAGAGTCGGAATGGCCGAAAACGCTGAGCCGCACTTTGATATTCAGGTTTTGGCCGCTCTGGTGCGCGACGCCGAACTCATATGCGATAGCCTCGCCACGGCCGGAATAGTGTGCCGGGTGAGCGAGTCGATCTCCGCCGCCGCCTCGGATATTCCAGAACGGGCTGACGTCCTTCTCATATTCGAAGAAGCGCTGGATAGAAATTCCATTGGCTGTCTGACGGATGCTGTTCGCCGGCAACCACCTTGGTCCGATCTTCCCGTCATCGTGCTCACTGGGGGTGGCGCCGCTAACCGGGAGAGTGAGGGACTTGCGAAAATGCGCGAGCCTCTAGGGAACGTCACGCTGATTGAAAGACCTCTGCGGACAATTACGTTGATCAGCTCGGTCCGCGCGGCTATACGAGCCCGACAGAAACAATATGACATCCGCAATCACCTGGAAAAACTTAGACAGGCGGAGGAAGCTTTGCGGCGCAGTAACGAACGGCTGGAAGGTCAGGTAGCGGAACGCACCTCGGCCCTGCGCCAGCTTTCTGCCAGCCTTATACGTTCTCAGGATGAAGAGCGCAGGCGTATTGCGCGCGAGCTGCACGACAGCCTTGGCCAGTACCTGGCTGGGCTGGCGATGGAGCTTCACCAATTAGCTGACAGTGGGAATTTGCGGCTGCTGGAATCCTCGCTTAAAACGCTAGACACCTGTATCAGTGAAACGCGTACCCTTTCCCATCTATTGCATCCGCCGCTGCTGGACGAAGTGGGCCTCACCTCGGCTGTGCAGTGGTATGTCGAAGGCTTCGTCGAGCGGAGCGGAATTAAGGTCGCGCTGGACATCGTTAAGATACCGCGACTGCCAAGCAACATCGAGACTACGGTTTTCCGGGTGTTGCAGGAAGCGCTGACTAACATTCATCGGCATTCGGGCGCCCGGACGGCGGAAGTATCACTGCAATATCGTCCTTCGCAGATCGCGCTTAACGTAACGGATCAGGGCAAAGGGATGCCCAAAGCTCACTTTGACCGTTTTCAGAGTTCGGGAACAGCGGGCGGCGTTGGACTTGCCGGCATGCGTGAGCGAATTAACGAAGTCGGGGGCGATCTACGCCTCACCACGAACTCGAAAGGAACCCATGTGACCGTCGCCATTCCGCTTAATCCGGACGGGCCGAGGCAGGAGTCGCGTGGTCTATAGCGTCGTTGCTGTCCTTAAATAATTGAATTATTCCTCGTCGCGCAATGCTCCTCTCATTTCTTCCTTCCCAAACCAATGAAACGGAATGCTGCGCCACTTCACCATCCATAAGAGACGCGCCGATCACGGTTTTCTCTCTTCGCCGCAAGACGAAGCTGGCAAAAAAGATTTTTAAAAGATGAGCCAGTTTGCCATTGGTTCACGCTTTATTAGATAGAAGCCGAAGATCGGCACTGATTAATGTGCGGGAAGAAGGAGCTGATTATGGCCGCGAATGCAATTCCCAACCCTGGCGTGACGATTGACTCTACGAAGGCCGTGGATCGCGAAGATAAGCAATTGCGCGAGAGCGCTCTTCCGTTGAAAGAGCGAGTCACAAAGGTGCTCCACGAAGTTTTCGAGGGGCACGAAGAGTTTCTTGGGGCGACACCAGATTAATGACGACTGCAGCGATTTGTTAAAGCCTTTCTGGATTACGACTGTTGTAGCCGCTGTAGCTGAGGTAAAACGCGCGCCATAGGCCGGACCTAACGGTTCGGCCTATTGTTTTATGTGCGAAGAGTTGATTGTTCTGCCTGGCGATTTATTGCGAATCTTGCAGCAGATTTATGGTTGCGGTGCTGGCAGGCAACAGCGGTTTCGGCATAAAGAAGTTGTGATCGTAAAGATTGCGATACAGGCGTCCTGAAATTTCCGCCGCTTTGGGGCCGTAGGTCGGACGGCCGCCTTCAAGGAAGACGACTACGACGATGTGGCCGATATCGGTTTTGGCGTAGGAGGCAAACCATCCGAAGCGGGTTCCGGCGTGAGAGCAGGTTCCGGTCTTGCCCAGAACTTCTTCCTCTTTAAAATTCACACGCAGACTGCGGGCGGTGCCGAAATGAACGGCGCCTTCCATGCCATCAGAAATTTCAGGGATCAGTGGCGCGATATCAAGACGGCGCTTCACTACTGGCTGGAAATTGGCAATCTCTTCGGGCGCAGTGGGATGCTGTAGGTAATAAAGCGTTCCGCCGTTCGCTATGGCCGAAACCAGAGCGCCAAGCTGCAGCGGGGTTACTGAGACGCCTTCGCCGAAAGAGCACATCTTGGCAACGCCGCCAAGTTTCGATGGGATTTCTTCGTTGGGATAGATCCCCAGTTGCTCGCCAGGTATGCCGTAGCCAGCCATTTCGCCCAGCCCGTACTGATGAGCGTAGTAACTGACTTTCTCAAATCCCAGTTGGCGTCCGAGCGCCTCGAAATACGCGTTATTCGAGTGCGCCAGTGCCATGGTCAAATTCATGTGATACTGGCCACCCAAACGGACCTCCGTTTCCTTGGTGATAATGCCCTCATTCAAAGCGGCAAGGGCGACGGAAAGTTTGATAGTCGAGCAAGGCTGCGCGCCACTGGAGAGCGCCAGTTTCTGATTAACCATCGCCAGAATGCGTCCGCTGGTGGGTTCGATAGCAACGACTGTTCCGTTCATTCCACCCAAAGCGTCGATGGCTGCTTCGCGAACAATTGGATCTTCGCCGGCGGTAACATCGCCCTCGGTAATATCCTGAGCGAAAGAACTGGTATAGAAGCGCTCGTAATAACGATGCCTGCGGCGCACGCCTGCGGCGGTTGTAGGCACGACCGCGCGGCTGTGAGCCAGGTGGCGCATGCGCCTTCGGGCGTGCTGACTCTCGCTGATTTTTTGTGACTTGGATTTATGCGAAGTTAGAGTGCTCGTGCTGACGGTGGCGGCAACGGCGGATGCGCACAATGCCAGTAATACGATGAAACCGACCAACAGACCGAAGCCAGCGAAACCTTTGCCTGAATTCAATTTCCTGTCCCCATCCCCGGAGTCCACACCATGTAGGTAGCACGAAGGCCGCCAATGATCGTCGCCACTGGCTAAGTTCCCACTGATCTAGATGTTATGAAACTTCGTATAGATTAGCAATCTAAAACGTATTTTGCGCCGAACCTTGGTGAATTGAAGTAACGCATTATGAATAAAGGGGTTGCCCGCGATCCTCGAATCCGGCCAACCCCTTTGGTAACGTGCCGCGGTTACTGGAACGATACTGCCTCTTAAGGGAAAATCTTTTCCCTCCTACATGGTTTCACTGCGCTTGCGCAAGAATGCCGGAACGTCGAGATCGGATTGCTCGAAATTGGCGATCATCGCGTTGCGCATGCTGTCGATGGAAATCGAGTCGCCCGAGGCTGCAGCGACGGCGGCTTGCGGCGCGCCGCTTGCTGCATAACCATCGGCGGTGGCTCTGGGTCAGCTTCGACCTCCGGTTGAGGCTCGTCAAAGAAATCGTCGTGGCGCGAGCTTTCACGGGAACTCACGAAAATGGACCGCTCTTCCTGACGCCTCCGGCGGTGATCCGAGTCTTTGAAGCCAGTGGCGATCACGGTGATCTTTACCGCGTCTTTCATTTTTTCATCGAGCACTGCGCCGAAAATTATATTGGCATCTTCATCCGCGGCACTTTGGATGATGGTGCAAGCCTCTTGTACTTCGGCAAGCTTGAGCGAAGTGGATCCGGTGATGTTGATGAGGATGCCACGCGCGCCGTCGATAGCTCCAGCTTCGAGCAGTGGTGAGGCGATGGCTTTTTGCGCAGCTTCAGTGGCGCGCCGCGCCCCATTGGCCGTCGCGGCACCCATAACCGCGTAACCCATGCCAGCCATAATCGCTTTTACGTCGGCGAAGTCGCGGTTGATAATTCCTGGAATCGTAATGATGTCGGAAATGCCTTGCACGCCTTGGCGGAGTATGTCGTCGGCAACGCGGAAAGATTCGAAGAAGCCGGCATCCTGCGCCACGGCGAGCAGCTTTTCGTTGGGAATCACGATGGTGGTATCGACTGATTCCATCAGCTCAGCAATGCCGCGTTCGGCTTGCTGCATGCGGCGTTTGCCTTCGAAGGCGAATGGCTTGGTAACGACCGCGACGGTGAGCGCGCCCATTTCGCTGGCGAGCGACGCGATAATCGGGGCCGCGCCGGTTCCGGTGCCGCCGCCGAGTCCAGTGGTAACGAAGACCATGTCGGCGCCTTCGAGCGCTTCGATGATTTTGTCGGAATCTTCGAGCGCGGCTTTGCGGCCGACTTCAGGATTGGCGCCGGCTCCCAGGCCATTGGTGAGTTTGACGCCAAGCTGGATTTTCATGGGAGCGCGCGCCATGCGCAAGGCCTGCAGATCCGTGTTTGCGACCACGAACTCGATGCCCTCCATGCCGGAATCGATCATGCGGTTTACGGCGTTGCCGCCGCCTCCACCCACGCCGATGACTTTTATCTTGGCGTCATTGCGGGTTTCTTCGTTGAAGCTGATGCGAATGTCATTGTCATTTTTCATGGGTAAGGCACCTCGATAGATTTTCTTTCCGCACTGCGAAACCGTTAGCCACAGAGGACACGAAGGTACACAGAGGTTTTTGTTGGATAGGTTTCCTCTGTTTACCTTTGCGTCCTTTGTGGTTCAAGCCCTTATGCTCCCTTTTTTGCGAATAATCCCATCAGACGCGAACTCCAGCGGGTGTCTTGCAGGCCGCGGGCGATGCGCGAACGATGGCCGTAAAAGATCATTCCTAGAACTGTGGCGAATTCCGGTTCTGCCAACGTGGACGGCATTTTCGCTAGTGGCGCCGGCCACGAGAGACGCAACGGACGGCGCAAGACCGATTCGGCGATGTCCATAATTCCTGCCAGGCGCGAGGTGCCCCCACTCAACACGATGCCGCCGACGCAGACGTCGAGCATGCCGCTGTGGCGCAGGTTGTCGCGCAGCATTTCGAATAGTTCGCGGGCACGGGGCTCGAGAATTTCTCCCACCATGCGTTGCGAAATCAGACGCGACGGCCGGTCGCCCACGCTTGGAACTTCCACTTCATTTCCTTCTGGAATCAGAGTCACGATCACGTTGCCGTAGAGTTTTTTGATTTTCTCTGCTTCGGCTAACGGGGTGCAGAGGCCGACTGAAAGGTCGCTGGTGAAATGATCGCCGCCCACCGGAATCACGGCGGTGTGAATGACGGCGCCCTCTTGAAAGACAATCAGGCTGGTTGATCCTGCGCCGAGATCGACCAGGCATACTCCGAGTTCGCGTTCATCGGCGCGTAGTACGGCGTCGGCGCAGGCCAGCGGTTCGAATACGGTGTCATCCACGTGCACGCCGGCGCGGTTTACCGCGCTGATCACGTTCTGCGTAGCGCTTGAACCGGCGGTAACCATGTGCACGCGAACTTCTAGCCGCATGGCCATCATTCCGAGGGGATCGTGCACACCGCTCTGATCGTCGAGAATGAATTCCTGCGGAAGCAGGTGGAGAATTTCGCGATCGGCCGGAAGAGGAATGCCGCGCGCTTTGTCTACTGCGAGGCGAATCTCATCACGTGCGATTTCACGGGCTCGCGTGCCCAGACTCAGTCCGCCATGACTGTTCATGCCGCGCACGTGCGAACCGGCGACTCCGAGCAGTGCATGCTCGATGGGCGCGCCGCAGACGTCTTCGGCTTGCTCTACCGCTTTTTGAATGGATGCGACTGCTTTTTCGAGGTCAACAATCACGCCTTTGCGGGAACCACGCGATTCGGCGACTCCGTGTCCACGGTAGCGCAGACCGGAGTCGGTAATTTCGGCTACCAGCACGCGAGTCTTGGCGCTGCCTACGTCAATGGCCGTCAGAAGATTGTGATACTGGTTCGCCATGCCTATGGATGATCCTCTCCCTTGGCAATCGCTGGACTCGGTTTGTTTCCTGGCTTCGCCGTAACTGTTCCCGGCGCGGCTGATGGCGTTGGACTGCTGGGAGAGTCAGCTTTCGAGGTAATTTTATTCTGGGCCGTCACGGCGCCCGCTTTCGGCGCTGCTTGGGTTGCCACTTTGCGGTGATTCTTTTTGCCACTTTTTTTGCCGGCTGCGATTTTGCCTGAGGGCTTTCCGGAATCACTCAACGCCGCAGCTGCTTTCGGGGCTGTGACTTGGTGCGTAATCAAGGCTGCGGGCTTCATCCCCGCTGCCATCGCGGCTTTCACGGATAAAATCGAAAGCGGCGTTTGCTTGACTGTGCCTTGTAGATCAGGATTTACGATGATTTGCCGGTCATAACGCAAATCCACGGATTCCACTTTGTCGAACTGCTGGCGCCACTCCCGCACATGGCTCACATAAATCTTGTAGCGCTCCAGATAATTGGACGAGCCCAGATGCACCAGCACTTCACCCAGAGGATCGCTGGGTAGCACTTTGACGTCTTCGGCGTCCGACAGGTCGACCTCGCTGAGTTCCTGCGAGTAGTGCGCGCCTCCGGCGTCAAGTTGGCTGACCAGGTCGTTATAGATCTTCATGCGCGCGGCGCGAGTGGATGCGGGTTCGCCCGCATTCATCCCCAGGATCACAGGGAAAGAGTATTTTTTCTTGCCTGCCGCAGGCAATTCCATCAGTGTGCCGACGGAATCGATCAGCACGATTTTGGAGCCTACGCGGGCAAAGGCAACAGGCGTGCGCTCATGGATTTCGATCCTGATGCGATTGGGTACAAATCGCATAACGCTGGCCGATTCCACCCATGGAATTTTTTCCAGAGCCTGTTTCCGGGGGGACAGCGGCACGAAGAAAATGTTGCGGCCAATGTCGCCACCCATAACTTCCATAATCTGAAAGCGGGTCACGTTCTGCAGGCCGGCAATTTCGATTTCATCGCTCGAATCGATGCGGAAGCGCCAGGAATGTTCCCCGTAGTGGTAGAGTGCAGCCACTGCCGCGCTCCCGGAAAAGAAAACAATCAAGGCGAGGATGCCCCAAGTTAAGCCAGTGGCGGCCTTTTTCGGCAGAGAACCGCGGCGGACGGAGACGCGCTTTTGTCCACGCAGGAAGGGTGATTCCTGTTCCACGTCCAAGTCGAGCATGCGCGCGTCGTCGAGGCCATCGTCAGGCGCGGGACGCGCAGGTTCGTGGACGGCTGGGTACAACTCTTCCTGCGAGATGGTCGAACTGCCTTTACGCGCCATCCACCAGGGTTGTCGTCAGGAATCGCTGAGCGGAAATAACTATAACTGCTTTTTGGGAATTGAGATAGATGAAAGTTGGTGCACGTGTGAAAAAAATCGCTGATTCAATTTCCCAGGCTGACTGGATTGGAAAAGTCTCAATTCCGTTGTAATATTGCGGCCCTGAACTGTGAGGAGCGCGCTGCGTAAGCAGCAGCCCATGAGGTTTCCGATCCAATTCGATTTATCGCCCCACGAGCGAAGACGCTCGCGCCGGCATTAGGAGATTCGATTATGCGTAAGCCAATCGCAGCAGTTGTTTGTTTCGCATTAGCAATGTTGCTGGCCGGTCGAGTATTCGCTCAAGAAACTTCACCTGCCAGAGAAAACGTTACCAAGGTCGCAAAGAACGCGGCAAGCGCCGAGGTCGTTCCTGCGGGAACCGTGAAAATTGTATTGCTGAAGTCATGGGGCCAAACCAGCATTTGGGAGGACATGAGCTCGAACTGGCAGAATTTTGGAAAAATCCCAGTGACAGTCGACGACACCACTTACATCGATAGCGACTTTACTTATCAGAACATCGTGGCATCGAAGGCGAATGTCATTGTGCTTAGCGATCCCGCCGGAGGCATAAAACAATATTCGCCAGCGGAAATTGCGGCGGTTGCGAAGTACGCCAAAAAAGGGCATACGGTGATCGGCACCTACGCAGTGTTTCAGTGGGGAACCGTCGATAACCGGGGACTAGCGCCGGTTTTTGGATTCAGCTCCAAGATCGAATACAACACCACGGCGGTGAGTATTTCCAACCTGTTCAAGAAGACAAAGTCAAAGGAGTGTTTGCTCAAGGGGATTACCGGGAGTTCCTGGCAGTCTGATGGTTACCCGTACACGCAACTCCCTGCTACCGGAACTTGGAAAGGACATTTGGGAAAGGCCACGGCAGTCGCGGAATCGGATAGTTATCTGGGAATCGTCAGCCTATATACAGCACCAACGTACACCGGAGTGTTTGTCTCTAATTTTCCCGAGTACAACGGGGGGACAGACGACGAGCAACTCCTCTATAACGCATCGACGTGCTATGTGAAGTAAACGGTCGGCGCGAGCGGTCGCACGGGCATTCCAGCGGACGCACGAGCGGGACGCTCGCGCCCGCATTCCTGGTCCGCGCCTACATTCTTGCCCACGCACGGGCGAGGACGCCCGCGCCCACACCGCCTTTGAGCTTGGTTCGGAGCACGGATAGCAACACCATCGACAGGAAAATCGTCAGCAACCCATAAGAAGCGGTGCGGATGTCGTCGGCATGCTTCGGCAAGATTGAGAGGCGTCCGTAAACAAACTCAATGTGCACCCAGTAGACCAGTAGCGAAGTCTGCCCAAGTTGTATGAGAGGGCTGAACCCCCACTGTCCTGCGCCCCAGCGGCACCAGAGATAAGCCGCGCACAGGATCACCAGCAGCAAGCCGATCCGAATCAAAAAGAAATTCGGACTGGTGTGCCAGAAATCATAAGTTGCATAAATCTGGTGCGGACGCGCGTCCAGCCAGCGCGACACATAAATCAGGGCCACTCCACCACCGCCTGCCATTGCAAACGTCCAAGCGCCCTGTTTTCGCGCCTGATCGCTTAACAACCAAAATCCTACTGCGAGCCCCATGAACGCAAAAGCTGCCCAGGGAAAAATCGGGAACAGCCAGGCTTGAGGCTCTCCCAGGTTGTGAACGCCATTGATGTAAGACTCGATTGGCCAAGGCAGCCAGCGAGGACGCCAGCTCGTCCATAGCAAGGGAGTGAGGAGCGAAATGCCCATGGCAGTGCCGCATGCGCTAAAAGCCAGGGATACACGCATAGGCGATAGGCGCAAGACCATCCAACACAGCAGGCCCATCAACATCATCGAAAGGCCGATCATGTTAAGAATGTCGACGCGTAACAAATCACTCCACGGCGCCCAACCCCAAGCAATGGCAAACTCTTGCAGACGAAACAAGAGGCCGAAGCCGAAAATTTCCGCGCCGCGTCGAATGGTGGTGCGGGCAATCTGCCCCGCAGGCGTGCCTTTCTGGCGCATCTTGTCAGTGACGAGCGCGAAGGAAATTCCAGCCAGAAAAAGAAACAGCGGCGCAGGCAGAGTGCCGCCCAATTGCGACCACATGAAAAAAGTACTTTTGCGGGCGCTGCCGCTCAGCCAGGAATCGTAGCAATGCGTCTGAAACATGAGTACGCAGGCCAAGCCGCGCATCCAGTCGATATACGAAAGTCGAGATGAGGCGGGAGTCAGCATTGGTGCCAACATCGAGGGCACCGAGCAGTATACAAAAAGGTCTTTGCGGATTAGGAACTTTCGGTCTGGAAGGTTAGTCCCGCAGCGGCACAATGGTTTGATCGCCGCGGCAAAACGTGGCGACATGCTGAAACCCGCCATCAGGCTGTTTCAGCAACATGACTGGACCGTAGCAGAAAACCGCGTGTCCATTTTCCGCCATGTACCAGGTGCCGCGCAGGCGAGCTTGTTGTGCCGCCGGATGATCGGAGGGTGCCGGCGGAGGCGCGGCAAACTTCGAGCCCGGCAAAGACAATGCCAGGAATAATGTCGCCAGAATTTTCATCCTACCTAGCCTGGGTCTTGCTGTCAGATCGTGTTTGCAATCCTGCGTCCGTCAACAATGTCCGAAACCCCCAACGGAGGCTTGGGCGGAATCGACTTTCGCACCTTACCCGCAACGTGGTTCTGCTGCGAGCTTCCGGTCGGCGCGTCCTGGGTCATAGGAGTCCGGGCCGATGGAGCCTGGGTCGATGGAGCCTGGGTCGACGGGGCCTGCGCTTGGGCTTTGGCATCCTGCTGCGGATGCTGGGTTTGGAAAATCTTGACTTTCAAATGGCTCAGTTCTGAACTGTCGTCGAGCAGAGAACCGATCAGGGATCGCTGCGCCGCTATCGTCTTATCCTGTTCAACCGCCAGCAGGCACATCAATCCGTAGGAAACCAGGAATAGCACGATCAGGGTGGGAAGCAGTGAATGTTTGGCTTTCAGTCTTGCCGCTGGTGGTGGCAGCTGGACGACGGCATTTTGCGTCGAGTCGATCAATGTACACCCCGATCTGCGCCTCCTGCAGAGGCGACAATGGGGAAAAGCAGCTTAAACACCATCGCCGCACTGTTTTGTAACTCAATAGAAGACTGGGACTTAGCTGAAATTCGTTAATCCATGCTGGATGCAGCGGGTGCAAGCCGATGCACATTATAGGTAACTGGGATGGGTTACGACGGTGCGAGCAGCCAAATTAGCTCGGGGTCAGCCTACAGGATGCTCTGTATCGACCCTTCTGCGAACACTGTGAAATTCTTAGCAAAGGAGTGCTCAGGGCAATGGAAAGGCGATTGGAAGATCAGATCAGGAAACTCTGCGCCGAGGTGGTAAATACCCCCGATGCTGATGAGTGGGACGAAATCATTCTGGAACTTAATACGGCGCTGCGGGAGCACATCCGCCGCGCACGGAAACCGCTTACGGAGTTCGCTATTCAAGAAGAGCGAAGATCCGCCAGTTAGTTTTAGTCACGCGCTAAAGCGGACGAATTGAGGCAAAACGGTTTGAACTAAAGACAAGCAAGTCTACGCTTTGGTTTGCGAGCCCGGTTGCTCCGCTTCTAACAGCCGATTGATTTCTTCGACGAGCGCCAACAACTTTTGAGGGTCCTGTTCCTTGGCGGCCTGCGCGCAAAGCTCCATCCACTTCTCTTGCTTGCCATCCCTAGGCATTGTACTAACCCCGACTAGCCAAGACGTTATATCACATCTGCTATAACAAGCATGTTAGATTGCGTACTCGAACAAATGGCTCATCTGGGGGTAGTACGATTTCCACACTTTTTTCACTTCGCGAACGCCTTCACTTACTTTCTATGATTCCTGCGCTGGCTTTGCACGGGCGAGGACGCCCGCGCCTACACGATTGCATCAGGAAATCTGCTGATTAGTTGGAAGCTCGCACTCGAATAACTCCATCTCGGCTTGGGCATCCTCGCGGAGTGTGTGATCGGAGGTCAGGCCGCAGCGAACGCAAAACCATTCCTGCAGCTCTGGATTCCACCGGATCTCCCCGTGTCGCATCGCCCACCTATAACACAAAAATCAGTTCGGCGTCTGTCTGCGAGATTACGTGCAGGTTTTCAGGAAATGTCCGACACCGTACAGACGAATCAAGCCGCTTTTAATACATTAGCGATCACATCCGGCAACCGGAAGGCGGGGAATGACTCAGACAGACAGCGATCGGATCATGGAATTGTGCCGCCTCATCTGTGAGGAGCACAATCCCAGCAAGTTTCAGAAACTCGTAACGGAGCTTAACCAACTTCTGGTGCGGAAGGAACGAAACCTGGTGAACCCGCCGGACTCGACGAGTGCCGCCATCTGATCAGTCGTCCTTAGAGTTCACCACTCTCCGGTCGTTAGATAGTCATGAATCGACCCGGCAGCGCGGCGGCCGGCACCCATAGCCAGAATGACGGTAGCGGCTCCGGTCACGATGTCGCCTCCGGCGAAGACTCCCGGACGCGTTGTTCGCTGGGTCTCGGGATCAGCTTGAATGTAACCGCGTTTATCCGTGCCCAGACCTGGCGTGGTGCTCTGCACAATGGGATTAGCCGTAGTCCCGATCGCCATAACTGCGACCGATAAGGGCAAATCAAACTCAGATCCTTTGATGGGCACCGGCCGCCTGCGGCCCGACGCATCTGGCTCACCCAATTCCATGCGTACGCAGCGTGCCGCCGTCAGCCATCCCTTGCCGTCGGAGAGGAATTCCACGGGGGCCGTCAGCATCTGGAAATCGATTCCTTCCTGGCGAGCATGATGAACTTCCTCGGCGCGGGCGGGCATTTCCGCGTCGCTGCGACGGTAGATCACATAGGCCTTGCGTGCTCCCAGCCGTAGCGCCGAGCGGATCGCGTCCAGCGCGGTGTTGCCGCCTCCGATCACAGCTACATCTTTGCCATGCAAATCGACCATGGGCTCATCGTAGGCAGGAAACTTGTACGCCTTCATCAAATTGATGCGGGTTAGAAACTCGTTGGCCGAGTAGACGCCATTCAGATGTTCGCCGGGAATGCCCATGAATTGCGGCAAGCCGGCGCCAGTGCCGATGTAAACCGCGTCGTATCCTTCCTCTTGAATTAGTTCATCGATGGTGACGGTTCGGCCAACCACGACATCGGTTTCGAACTCAACTCCCATCTCCCGCATATAGTCGAGCTGTTCACGGATGATCTGCTTCGGCAAACGGAATTCGGGGATGCCATAAACCAGCACTCCACCGAGTTCGTGCAGCGCTTCAAACACGCGCACTTTGTGGCCTTTCTGAATGAGGTCCCCAGCCACGGTAAGGCCCGAAGGCCCGCTGCCGACGACCGCAACCTTCTTTCCCGTCGGCTGCACATCAGGGATTAGATGCGTGCCCATACGCTGTTCGTAATCCGCGACAAAGCGCTCCAGATAGCCGATTCCGAGCGGCTTTACTTTTTTCGAAAGCAGGCACTTACCCTCGCAGTGATCTTCCTGCGGGCAAACTCTTCCGGTGACGGCAGGCAGAACATTGTCTTCGCGAATCTTCGCGGCTGCGCCCAGGAAATCGCCGGCGACGATCAGTTCCACAAATTCCTTTACCTTCACTCCGACAGGACAATGGTCAGTGCAAGTTGGCTTAGCGCACTCCAGGCAGCGCAGTGCTTCCTGGCGCGCCAGCTCGGGGCTGTAGCCGAGATTAACTTCGCTGAAATTCTTGTTCCGCTCGTCGGCAGGCTGCTCGGGCATCAGTTGGCGAGGAACCTTGATTCGCTCTTTCAAAGTCAGCGGGTTGATGGACTTTTTCGTGACCGGGCTCACCTTTTTCCTCCTTGCGCAATCGCGCAGGGCTCTGCGTCTTCATCAACTGCGTTTCTTGGCGTCTTCGAGCGCTCATAGTCTGTTAATGAACGCTGCTCTGCGTCGCGATACATGCCGTTGCGCTGCACCAGCACTTCAAAGTTCACTTTATGCGCATCGAATTCGGGGCCGTCGACGCAGGCGAATTCACTCTTTCCATCGATCATGACGCGGCAGCCGCCGCACATTCCAGTGCCGTCGATCATGATCGGGTTCAGGCTGACCACGGTCCGAATGTTCTCTTTGCGAGTCATCTCTGCGACGGCCCGCATCATCGGAATAGGTCCAATCGCCAGCACCAGGTCGATGCGGACACCGTTTTCAATTAGCTGGCGAAGCTTGTCGGTAACGAAACCCTTGTCCGCGTAACTGCCGTCGTCGGTGGTGATCATGACCGTGTCGCTTACCGCGCGCAGTTCCTGCTCGAGAATCACCAACTCTTTGTTGCGGCCACCGACAATTGCGATTACCCGGTTGCCAGCTCGCTTCAACGCGGCGGCCGACGGATAGGCCATGGCCGTGCCGACGCCTCCGCCTATCACGACGACGGTTCCGAACTTTTCGATCTCGGAGGGCTTTCCCAGCGGGCCAACGACATCAAGAATGTGATCGCCGGTTTCCAGCGAATTCAGCAGGCGAGTAGTCTTCCCAGCCGACTGCACCACGATGCTGATGGTGCCTTTGTCCGGATCCGAATTCTCGATGGTCAGCGGGATCCGCTCGCCCTCCTCGTAAATGCGCAGGATGACAAACTGGCCAGGTTTCTGTTTACGGGCGATGCGGGGGGCTTCCAGGATGAAGCGTTTGATGCCCGGGGCGATGAATTCCGCGTGAACGATTTTGAACAAGCACCCTCCTAGCGTGTCACAGTGAAGTGTGACGGATGGAGGTTGCCGAGGCAGTGATCGAAGTCACAAGCCCATGTGACCCGAAGTGGCGGCCGTGCCTTAAGTCATTCATAGCGATGTGCGGAGCGGCTGAAGCCGCGCCCTTTCAAGGCCGAAGTCGCGGCCACAATTGCCGATTCGAAGTTTTTCCGCCGCTCAGGGAAGCGCACGGTTGGTGAGCAGATAATTCCCCGCGTTCTCGGCTACCACATGCAGGTTCGGCTTTCCGACCAATTGCTCGAGATGGGGCATGTCGGTGCCGTATGCCAGCAGGTAATAACGAGCATCCGTGCTCCACAGCGAGACGAAGCGGTTGTCGTCGATAAATACATCGGGAGCGCCGGGCGCGTAGGAGCCATACTCCAAATTGTTCATGCGACCATTCAGCAGCAGCGCCGTGCGATTGGTGTAAAAGAAAACCGAGGAGAAAGCATAGTAAGCATCTGCCTCGATAAGCTGGCCCGGCGGGCTCTGTTCCAGTCGTTCGGCCAGCGGGTAGGAGCCAAGATAGGAGTCAAAACGAACCAGCGCGATCCGGGCGGCTTGGAAAAATACAATCATGCCGGCGGCTATGACCAGGACCGTTCGGCGCACATTGTTCTTCAAAAATGCCAAGGCAATTGCGGTTCCTCCGAAAGCAGCAGCCGCAAGTCCCAGAGGCAATTTCAAATAGGCGAAGGCATTGAGCGTCAAGTCCCAAATGTGGCCGAGGGAATGAGTGTAGAGCTCCGGATGTTGAGTCAACGCCTGGGAAATATCGCCAGGCGCAGGGACATGCCACACTAAAAGCAGCAGAGTGAAAAGCACGGCAGATAAAATCGCACACACGGCCAGCAGCGCGTACGTACCGGCGCGCACCCAGCGACTGCCGCTCGCAAGAACCGACCCCACCAGCATTGCCAGGGCCGGATAGATGGGCATCGAATAATATTCCTGCGTGGTAGAAAAGGTGAAAAATAGCATCACCACCCCGATCCAGCACAGGGCCATCAATCTGGTTCTGGCGGCTCGCGAAGTGGTCTTGTAGTCGAGCGTCGGGGCCGACAACAAGTAGAACGACCAGGGAAAAATCCAAAGCAAATTCAGAACCCAGAACCAGAATCTGGGGACGGTGTCGTAGTCGCGCGGGTATCTCATCCCAAGAAAACGCAGCAGGTGTTCGTTGAAAAAATAAAACCAGAAGAATCCCCGATATTCGCCGGGACCGCTGTGCAGGGAAAACGCGAAGTAAGGTGGATTGTGCAAGGTTGCGAGGACGTACCACGGCACGGCGATCGCGAGGGTAACCGGAATCGCAATCCAGAGATGCAGACGCCGCCATGCCGCCCAAGAAAACAAGCGGCGGGTAAGAGCCATGTACGCGAGCGCGGCAACTACGGGAAAGACCGAAGCGATCAAGCCTTTGAGCAACAGACCGATGCCCAAGCAAAAACCCAGCATCCACGACCAGCGCAGTTTAAGCTCTTCATCTGGTTCGAGCAGACGCAGCCATGCCCAGATGGCTCCGGTAATGGCCAAGGTCAACACCGCGTCAGGAATCAGAATTCGGGTGAAAAGAAATAGTCCTATCGAGGCGCTAAGCGCGAGGCCGGCATAGAGTCCGGCCGTCTCCCCAAAAGCCCAGCGCCCAAAGCGGTAAGTCACCCAACACAGAAGCACCACCGCGAGCGCATGCGGAAGCCGGGCAGTCCAGTCATGGACCCCGAAAATCTCGTATGCAACCGCCATCATCCAGTAGTTGAGCGGAGCCTTTTCAAGATAGGCAACACCGTCGAGGCGAGCGGTCACCCAGTCTCCTGATGCCAGCATGGTGCGAGCGGCTTGCGCCTGAACCGCGTCTACGTCGTCCATCAGACGCGGCGGGCTGCCAAGACTTATAAGAAAAATCAGGCTGGCGACGGCGAGGACAATCCAATCCGAGCGAGAAATGAGACTAGCCGCGTTATTCGAGCGATCTGCTGCCGTAATCGGCCGATCATCTACCGCTTCATTTAATTCAGACAAAATCGTTTACCCATTCAAACTTGAAAGAAATTTATCTTCCTCTATTTAAAGCGATCGAAGGCGAATCGCGAATCCGATGACGGCTTTCATGGATACGCATTTACCAATGAAATACAGTTTACTTGGTTGGAAGATTTTCTTGGTTTGAAGCTAGGTGACCGGGAATAAAACTTAGGTGGGCTTTGAAAATGACAAACAAACTCTTTTCGACTGTCCGAAACTAATGATTCGACGACAGCACGAAAAAGAGCAGAACGGATAAAGCAAGTGCCGCGATGCTATGACCGCGAACCGTGCGATAACTCGCCGCCCAGGGAAACATCAAGACATCAAAAACCGGCATGAACTTATCCGGCCAAAACAGGCCAGCAAGGCCGAAAGCCAGCGAAAGCTGGATGATTACAGAAAGCACTAAATGGTGCGCCGAACCATTGAGGTAAGCAATGATCACGTTTGCCTCTATGTTTTTGGATAGGTGAGTTTAGCACTGGGCATTCCCGGCATCAACATTTCCTTCGGTCGGTGTCCTTTGGATTAATCGAAATGGCCGAAATTGAACGAAATCGGCAGGATTTTCCTGTCTGTTCGGCTTAAAAAATGGCCTATCGACGACAGCGCGCTTCCGGGACTACAATATCCCCAGCCGCATCTCAGCATCCGCATCTAAGGATCAAGATGCGTACGGGCTCTATCCGCCAAGGCGGAGGGGCACTGGAGGAAATTGTGAGCGTCACGTCAATCGGCGAGTCTCGCCGCAAAGTCACTGTAGCTTCCCTTCGAGAAAAGAAATTTCAACGACAACCGATCACCTGCCTCACTGCCTATGATTACGCAAGCGCGCGACTTGTAGATGAGGCTTTCATCGATATTGTTCTGGTCGGCGACTCGCTGGCCATGACCATGCTCGGTTATCCAGACACGCTTTCGGTCACGGTCGACGAAATGCTTCATCACACGCGGGCTGTGCGGCGGGGCGTGAAACAGGCGCTGCTCGTGGCCGATATGCCTTATGGTTCCTACCACGTCGGCGCGGATGATGCCGTACGCAACGCGGCCCGCTTCATGAAAGAAGCTGGCGCGGAGGTGGTAAAAATCGAAGGCGGAGAAAAACGTGCGGATATTATTCGCCGCGTAATCGACGCGGAAATTCCCGTCGCTGGCCACATCGGGCTCACGCCGCAGTCGGTGAACGTAATGGGCGGCTACAAGGTTCAGGGCAAATCGCTGGCCGCAGTCGAGCAGCTCATGCGCGATGCGGTGGCACTGGATCGCGCTGGTGTGGCTTTTCTCGTGCTCGAAGGCATTCCGCGGGAGGTCGCTGCTCTCATCACCGCGGAGATCGAAACTCCGACGATTGGCATTGGCGCGGGCCCGGATTGTGACGGCCAAGTGCTCGTCTTCCACGACATCTTGAACCTTACGTTTGCTGCGCCAGCTAAATTTGTTCGCCGCTACGGGGACGCACGTAAGCTGATTACGGATGCTGTCACCTCTTTTCGTGAGGACGTAGTTTCGCGCCAGTATCCGTCGGACGGTGAGTCTTACCATTTGTCGAAAGAAACGCAGCAGGCGCTGGAAACCGTGCTGGCACGCAAACGCGAGATGCGCCGGTAAGTACGATTCGCTTCGGTGAAAAACTCATGCGTTCGAAGTGCACCCGTTCGCCAATTCATCACAAATGAGTGTGCGACTTGTCCTTTCGCGCACCTCACAAAACTGCTAAATCATAAGACAGAGCAAGCGGAAGGAGGTGTGTTATGCGACTCCTAGCTTTTCTGTTTGCAGTATGCCTGGCCTTAATGGTCGCGTTTGCCGCAGCCGTATCTTCCCGACAGCCTGGAAATATTCCGGAGATGAATGCTCCGTCGCGACGTAACGCGATGTCCATTCAGAGCACCGAGGACGTTTCGCGCATGTGGCGGCGCGCGGAAATTCGTGTCATCCCGCTGGAGCAAGCGGAACGCAACCGCGCCGCACTCGAATCCCTGCGCACCCGCGTTGCCCAAGCGGAACGAGAGAACGCGAACTTGTGGCTGGTTGATTCCAACGTGCGCCAGCAACTCTCATTGCAAGCTGAACTAATGAGGGATCTGCTGCAGCTTGCCGAACAACAGCAATCCAACCACGGAAAGAGTCCGAATGCGCTGGCCGTAGAACGCCGGTTGAACCAACTCCAGGGCCAAACCATGTGCGAAGCGTGCCACAGCGGTATTGTGGCTCGAAATCAAAATTAAGGAGATCTCCAATGTCGCTTCTCAGGCTCAGACAATTTCTCGACAACTACAACATCAGGTACATTCTTATTTCTCACTCGGCGGCATATACGGCAGCGGCGATTGCACAGCTCACACACATTCCTGGAAAGGAGATCGCTAAGACGGTAATCGTCAAGATCGACAATTCATTGGCAATGGCCATCGTATCCGCCCCGCAGCACGTTGATCTGGAACTTTTGAAGGAGGCTACGAAAGCCGAAGTAGTGCGGCTGGCCGCGGAGAGTGAATTCAAAGGCTGCTTCCCCGATTGCGAAACGGGAGCGATGCCGCCATTTGGCAATCTTTACGGAATGACTGTGTTTGCCGACGAAGACCTCGCGCGGGATCAGGAAATCGTCTTCAATGCCGGCTCCCACCGCGAATTGATGAGGCTGGCCTGGCAAGATTATGCCAAGCTGGTGGACCCCAAAATGACAAAGCTGGCGGTAAAGAAACGCGCCGCCGAAGCCGCCTGATCGAAGTTGTGGTCAGGGTTTTCATTCCTCCACATAGATGACGGCTGGGAGGACTTATGGAATTGACGCTAAGCAATGCGGAACGCGAATTGTTGCTGGAAATCCTGAAAGCGCACCATCGCGAATTGTTCAGAGAAATCGCCCGGACAGATCATCGCGAGCTCAAAATAGTTTTGAAAAACAAAGAAGCGCTTCTGGATTCTGTGGTCAACAAACTAGAACTGATGCCACTCGGGGAATTAATGCAGCAGGTGACGTAAATCCGGAAGGAACAAAATTAGCGAGCATCCCCATTTATATCTTTCGACGTCAACTGTCCGAGACGCACCGGGCAATTTTCGCCTTCAACGGCCAGCGCGGCCCGCAAGCCGGTTCCCAATGCCAGTTGGCAAATAAACCAGCGGCGCGCCTCTTCCGGATTTTCGTAAACTCTCAATCGCAATTTATAGCCGTCTTTCCCCTGGGCCGGCAGAACTCCGAAGCTGCTTAGCGGCATGGAGAGACCTTCGCCGTGCGCCTTGATGTAAGCTTCTTTCCCGGTCCAGCAGGTGAAGAACGACGGAATCTGTTCCGACGCTGGTTGCGAACCCAGCCATTCTACCTCCGGACGTGAAAAGAATCGCTCGGCCAATTCCATTGCATTTGTGTCCATGCGAATTCGTTCCACGTCGATTCCCACCTGCCGATGCTGCGTAATGGCAATGACAGCCGCACCTGCTGTGTGCGACAAGTTGAAGCGAAGATCGTCATGCACACGAGAGGCCGTGGCAAGTTCAGGCTTACCATTGGTTGCGCTGCGAAACTGAACTTCGCGTGCTTCAATGCGTAGGTAGCGGCCGAGCACCTGCCGGAGCAAAGCTCTACTGATAACAAATTGATTGCGGGGGGCGGGAAATTTGAATCGCGCCGCCCGCTCCTGCTCCTCCTGGTTTAACAGTGGAAGCAAAGATTCGACTTCCTTCTCCCAGGCGGGAAGGTCGATATACCAAACGTGGACTTCGTCCTGCGGCAACCTGCCATCCAGGTGAAGCAACCGTTCTATTTCCACGTCGAGCCCCCAATTATGACTCTCGTCTCTTTACTGTTCACTGCGTGAGCGTACAGGCTTGAATACCACGGTGCACCTGCAACTGCAAACTTGGGTAGTGTCTCAATTTCAACAAAGCTGAAGATCCCTTTCCGGCGCCTTTCTATCTCCGCGTACTCTGCGGCCGCTCTCGGCGATCTCCGCGATTTAAGACTTTTATTTTTAACGTGGCCTCATCAACCCCTTGAAACGCGGAGACCGCAAAGAACGGCCGCAGAGCACGCGGAGAAACCCGGCGAAGAGCAGACTGGGCCAGTACCCAAACTCCTTAAAGCTGGAGATTTCTAGGCGTTCTGTATTATCATCGCTGCAACCAGCCGCGGAAACACGTAGTCCATTTCAACTTGAAAAATGTATAAGGCCGTCGCCGTTCGGTTTGATGACCATGAAAAATGTATATGAAGTTCTGCGTACGAAAGAGATCGATCTGGAACGTTTGCGTAACGAAGTCGATGCGCTTCGGATCGTCGCCCCGCTGCTCGCCGACCGGATGGCCGAACCGGTCGAGGTCGAGCGCAAGCCCCGTCCCGACGTCGTATGGGCGCCCGCGCTTGAAAAGAATAAGTGGCCGCTAACGGTAGGCCAGCCGGGGCCCAGCTACTCGGACTCTTAAATCGCGGTTATCCCGTGTGGGACGGACACTCTTGTCCGTCGCCTTTGACGTTGCTTTAGAGCCTTTGGAATCGACCCGACATCTGCCGCACGCCTCCCCGGCGGTATAGTTGCGTCCACCCCACCCGTTGCAACGGTTTTCACCCTAACTACCGAAATTCCGCATCCCTTGAAAATAAGTCTCGATTGCTCAATGACCTACGCAATCCTGGTGCTGGCACTAAGATTGCCTTGGACAAAGCGGTACTCGAGCTGGATCTCATCCCGCCATGCTCCGGGAATTGGTGATGACAGGCTGCAGATTATCCTCGTTGCTTCTCGCAGTTCTGGTCTCTGTCAACTGTCTGGCTGTGGCCAAGAGGCCGGAGCTGCGACTTCCTCTTTCATCGCTAGCTGCCCGCGAGAGTCAAATATGGGGTTCGGCACGACGCGACTCCAGTTTCGCCGCCATGCTGCACGCTAGCGCGGACACAACTTGTGAGGCCTCGGAGCCTCCCGAACCTTTAGCCACGCCCAACCCGCTGATCAACATTATCGATCCGGATACGCGGGTGAGCGTGAGCTTCATCATCGGCACCGACGGCCGGGTGCATTCCCCGCTAATCCTTGAAAGCGCAGGGCCGGCGGAGGATCGCACCATTCTAGATACGGTTCGCTTCTGGCGATATCGCCCGGGAATGTGCAATGGCGCGGCTACGGAAAGCGAAGCCAAAATCGAGTTTTCAACTCACTAAGCTTTTCTTTTCGGCCTGCCGCTTTTCGACTAGAATGAGCGCTGACTAGCCCATCCTATGGATCACGAAAAACCGACCGGACCAGCTCGGAATTCGCCCGTCTCCGGATCGGAGGGGGAACTCGCCCATGACCCGACGCTCGACGATTTCTTTCGGCGGCTGAAGCAAGATCTGCCTCAGCCCAAGCCCGGTAATGAGTCCATTGCGGCTGCTCTGCAAGCAGTTCAGCGGCTGACATCAAAGGTAGACGCGGATGCCTCGGCCAGCGCCGCAGCTGAAGCGACTGAGACCCGCGCTTGCATCGCATGCGGCAGTCAGAACCCGCTGGAGAACCGGTTCTGCGCGATCTGCGGCGTTCCTCAGCAGGATGCCCCACCCTTTGCACCAGAAGCTCCGACTGCGGCGAGGACCAAGCCGGTTGCTCCGGCAGCTGGACAACACCACTATCACCATCATTATCATCATCACTATTTTTCTTCGTCGGATGGAGGTTCACTCGCCGGCTCCGAACAGCGGCCCGCGAGCGCTCCTATTGCACGCGACGTTCGGACCCGCACACCATTAGCAGGAGCTTCGCTGAGCCGGGGCGAAGCTGCTATCAGAAAGCTGACCCAGGATTGGGCTCTGGCTTGTAACAACAAACAGCTCGACGATCTGGTCGATCTCTACGGAGCTGACGCGGTTGTGCTGCGTCCGAATGTGCCCCCGGTTCGCGGTACCGCTGCTATTCGCGAATTCTTCTTCGGCGTGCTGGATGCGGGACTGGGCGAGGTCGAGATGGATACGTTTCGGGTCGAAGTGTTCGGAGACATCGCCTACGAAGCTGGCCGTTGCCAGATGCTGGTGCCGTTCATGGGGAAACGCCGCGAAGAGCGTGGCAAATATCTGCTCACGCTGGCGCGACAGGCGGGCGACTGGAAAATCCTCGCCGACTGCTGGTCCAGCGATTTGAGTCTGGCGCCGAACGTGGACGCCACGCCGCCTAAATCGAATTTTCAGGCGCCTCAAAATCCTGCTTTGAAATCGCCTCGCAAGGGGTGAGCGCTGCCGTTACTGCGAATCTCTGACTTCCTGAAATAAGCCAAGCGCGCCCAGCTGTTGCAAACCTCGCCAATCAGGGTGCTACAATCTTTCCAGCAAATATCAGGAGAAAATTAATGTCTGCACCGAGCCGTCGTCCCGAAATCCGCCGTCGCCGCACCCGCAAAGAAAAAATTCTTAAGCTGCGCAAGAGCCTCGCCGCAGCTTCATCGGACACCGACCGCGCCCGCTTTCGGGCGAAATTGCACCGCCAAGGTCTGGCTTCGCCGGGAACACCATTGTTGAAGCCTGAGTAGCAAGACCTCTGGGCCACTATACAGCTTTCACGAATTGCCGCTCTGTTTGCCGCTTTCCCGCGACAGCTTCATAAACTGCAAGCGTCTGCCGTGCGGATGCTTCCCAGGAAAATTTCTTTACCTGTTCGTACCCACGCTGCTTGTATTTGTCGCGAACCGTCTGATCTAACAACACGCGCAGCAGTGCTCGCATAATCTCGAACACATTTTCCGGATTCACCAATACAGCGGCATTGCCGACTACTTCCGGCAGAGACGAAGTGTTGGAAGTGACCACAGGCGTGCCATGCGCCATGGCCTCGAGCGGCGGGAGCCCAAAGCCCTCGTAAAGAGAAGGGAAGACAAAGATCTTGGCGGCGTCGTAGAACACTCGCAGCATTTCAATAGGAACGAATCCCATGAAGCGCACGTCGTTTTGCACGCCGCTGCGAATGACGGTGCGCCGCAAGTCGGGATGCTTCGAAAGTTCGTCGCCGATGATGATTAGCTTCAGGTCGGGAAAGCTTCCGTCTTTTTCCAGTTCTGCCTTCAATGCGGAAAATGCCTCGATAATCCGCACCAGATTCTTATGCGGACTGATCCGGCCCGCATAGAGCAGGAACGGGTAAGTCACGAGATAACGTTCCGCCAGCACTTGCCGCTCGGGGTCGGAGGCGTGGCCGCGGAGAAAGCGCTCATCAATGGCGTTGTAGACAACTTCAATCTGAGAGCCGGGGATGCCAAACAATTTCTCGATGTCGCTCTTGGTGTACTTTGAAACTGCCAGGATTCGGGCTGCACCTTTCAGCACGCGACGTGTGAGGTGAAAATGCAAGGACCGCCGCAGGCTGGAACGATCGTGAGTGCGATACATATGCTCCAGAACGTCGTGCACGGTCATCACGTATGGGCAAGGCAAACTGCGCGGCATCCAAAACAGATAGGGAATGTGAACCAGATCGCAATGCAATCGCTTTAGAATCGCGCGACATTGCATGTAGCCTTTTGCGGTGCTACCGTCGTCCAACAAGGGGATGGTTTTAAAATTGGGCGGAAGTGGGCCAATCTCCTCCACTTTCTGCGGCGAGCCCATAAGGAAATAATCGTTCGATCGATCCAGCCGGCCCAGCGCCCGGATTACATTGCGTGTGTAAGTGCCGACGCCAAACTCGGTCATGCGCCGGATATCGATGGCGACTTTCACGGAGTGATTTAACCACAAAGGACGCAAAGGTACATAAAGGAATTCGGCGAGCGGCAGCTCGAGTGTCCCATAGTGTTTAAGATCCTATCCGCTTGATCTGCGAATATCGGTGGCCGAGTTAAGCTCTTACCTCTGCCTTAGCTCTGCGCTCTGGATATAGCGGGAACGTATCCGCCATCTGCAGCACGCTCTTGCGAATTTTTCCCAGCACGGCATTGTCTGTTCGATTGTGCAGCGCCTCGGAGATCCAGCGGCCAATCTGCCGCATTTCAGTTTCTTTCATGCCACGAGTAGTCAGGGCTGGTGTGCCAATACGAATGCCGCTCGGTTTCATCGGCGGATTGGTGTCGAAAGGAATTGCGTTCTTGTTGACGGTGATTCCAGCCTGGTCGAGCGCTTTTTCCGCCTCGCTGCCCAGCATCCCTTTGGAAAATACATCGACCAGCATGAGATGCGTATCAGTGCCACCGGAAATAATCCGGAAGCCTTCCGCCGCCAGCGTTTCAGCCAGGACTTTTGCATTCGCCACAACCTGCCGCGCATAATCGCGGAAATCTGGCTGCATGGCTTCACGGAAACAAACCGCCTTCGCGGCAATAATGTGCACCAGCGGGCCGCCTTGCATGCCGGGAAAAACCACTTTGTCAATGGCAGCCGCGAACTCCTGCTTGCTCAGGATCATTCCGGCACGCGGCCCACGCAAGGTTTTATGGGTGGTGGACGTGACAATGTGCGCATGCGGCACCGGCGAGGGATGCACGCCACCGGCAACCAATCCGGCAAAGTGCGCCATGTCCACCAAATAAAGCGCGCCAACTTTGTCGGCGATTTCCCGCATGCGCGCGAAATCAATAATTCGCGGATACGCGCTGCCGCCGCCGATGATCATCTTGGGCCGCTCTTTTTCGGCGAGCTTTTCCAGGTCGTCGTAATCAATAGTCTCGGTTTCCTTGGTCACGCCGTAAGGAACGATGTGATAAGTTTTCCCGGAAAAGTTAAGATGGTGTCCGTGGGTAAGATGGCCGCCGTGCGCCAGATTCAGGCCAAGAATGGTATCGCCCGGCTGCAGCACCGCGGAGTAAGCCTCCATGTTGGCTTGTGATCCGGCATGCGGTTGAACGTTGGCATGCTCCGCTCCGAACAACTGCTTGGCACGATCGCGTGCCAAATTCTCCACGACGTCAGCAAATTCGCAGCCTCCGTAATAACGCTTGCCCGGATATCCCTCCGCATACTTGTTGGTGAACACCGAGCCCATGGCTTCGAGCACAGCTTCGCTGACGAAGTTTTCCGAGGCGATGAGTTCCAGTCCTTCATGCTGGCGGCGAACTTCGTTGTCGATCGCAGAGGCTATCTCGGGATCGGCTTCGTAGAGTGGGCGAGACATCTTGTCATTTTTCATCGCAGTATCCGAGTTCCTGACTCTAGCGTTCTACTGTCGGGTCGCTGGTAAACGTCCGGTTGGTGAAGTTCCATATAGTTCTGCGGCTTCTTAAGCGGCGTGAAGCCAAGCTTCGCGTACAGCGCGTGAGCATCACGGGTGACCAAACTCCACCGGCGCAATCCCTGCAACCGAGGATGCTGCATGATACATTCCATCAGCCATTTGCCCAAGCCGCGGCCGCGAAATGATTCGAGCACGAATACGTCGCCGATGTAAGCATAGGTGGCGTAGTCGGAAATCACGCGCGCGAATCCGATCTGCTTGCCCTGTGTATACAGTCCGAAACACAACGAGTTCTCGATGGAACGTGCGACCACCTCGCGCGGGATGCCCTTTGCCCAATAGCACTCGGTCAAGAACCCGTGGACGACGTCCAAGTCAATGAGAGCCGGATCGGTACTGACCTTGAACTCGCCTCTGCGGAACTCCCTCGCTGCGGATTGGAGCGTTCCTGTAGTAGCAGCCATACGCACCGTCACCGTTATTCTAAACAAGCGGCTGAGAATTGGCACTTTGGAACAAATTTCAGCCTTCTGCGAAAACGAGTCTGCCCACGGGAAGACAAAAAAGCCCAGTGCAAAATTCTGCGTTAATGCAAACTCTTTCATCTTGACAGGAGGCCTTTACAGCGACAATCTGGTGCCGGTATTCGCCTGCCAGCACTCCCCTTGCAGCTGCAGGAGGTAATTATGCGGTACTTCGGTCTTGTGCTCGCAAGTCTGCTCCTCATCGGATGCGGAACTTCTGATCAATCCAAATCTGATCCGCTCAAAGTGTTTGTATCTTCTCCACCGTCGATAGTTGCGTTGACCCCGGGCAGCGTTCCCGTTAACAGCGTGCCTTTCACCATGACCATCAATGGCAGCAATTTCCTCCCTGACGCTGTCGTGTTTTGGCAAGGTACGCCGCAGTCAACGTTATTCGTAACCCCGAATCAACTGATGGTCAAGCTAACGGATACGGACCTGATGTTCATGGGTATGGTTCCGGTTTACGTTCGCACCGGGGGGCAGAATTCAAACACTGTGGACTTCGAGGTAACCGCGCAATAGGCTCGGCCTTACGAGCGCTGGCTGCTAGTGTTCAAATGCAGTCCGCATGAACGACGCCAGATTCCAGCCATCCATATATTTGTAAGGCGTCTCTCCGGTGGTGTAGTGTCCGCAGGGCAGGGCGACCACTTTGTGTTCGAGACCGTGCCGCTCGAATTCGTGAACCGCATTCAGAGAAAACTCCGGCAAAAATGTCAGATCGTACTTGGCATAAATAATGAGCGACTTCTTCGGCCAGCGAGCGAATTGCTGGAAGTACGATATCGGGCTCACCGCGCTCCACAGGACCCGCAGACGTTCAAGATCGATCTGTGATTCCAGTCCCTCCCGGATGTGCCGCGTCGATTGCCCATGCCACACTACGTCGGCAACGTAAGTCGCGGCATGATTGAAGGCTGCTACTTGAATACGAGAGTCGTGCGCCGCTGCAAGAAAGGCGTAGCAGGAGCCCAGGCTCGTGCCGATGATGCCGAGCCGGCGATAGCCTTGAGACTCCAGCCAATCCAGGCAGCAACGGACATCGATCACGGCTTGCCGGCAGGCGTCGAGCGTGCGACCAATGTTGGCCGAGACAGCGTAATCGGCGCGGAGAATCTCTGGAGGCGTTCGAATGTCGTGGTAGGGCATGCTCAAACGCAGGGCAGAAATTCCTAGAAGATTCAGCACCCGGCACAAGCTGTTGTAAGCCAGCGCATCGGAATTCCAATGCGGCAAAAGCACGATCGCACGCTTGCCTCGCGCCGGAAACCAGCGGGCATTCACCAGATTGTTTTCTGGAAACGGCGTCCGCACCGGCGAGGTGAAACGCAGAAAATCGGCATAAGTGCCGCTGACTTTTTTCTCTAACACTGGATCGGGGACGGCGCGCGTGCTGAAAACTTTGACTTCGCGCCGCTCCAAGCGAAAATCAACAGGCTTCTTGTAGGAAAAGAACTCATCGCTCGAGGCGATAATTCTCCGGTTATATTCGCGTAAATAGCTTTCGCCATCTTCCGGAATATGCCCGGGAGCATAGCCGTTGCGGCAAGGCCAATCGCGAGCCCACTCCACTCCCCATTCCAGCGGGCGCACCACGCGGTTATTGTCCACCGACGTGAGACGTGTCTCCCAGTCATACATCCATTGCGTGTAGCGTGAGGGCATTGATATTCCAGCATAGCAAATGCGGAGCGCATAATCAGGAGAGCAGCAGCGAACTGCGACAATCAGCATTTTAGTCTTGGTATTGAGTGTTCAGTCGGACGCGAGTTTCTTAGGAAGGAAACAGCGAAGGTTAGTTAATCTTTGTACTTTCTCGGCACGCGCTTGGAGATGCCGCAGAGAATTTCGTAGGGCACGGTCTTCGCAAGAGCAGCATGTTCCCTGGCGTCGACCCGCAACCCATCGGTCGCGCCGAGCAACACGACTTCATCTCCCACACCAACGCCTGGTAGCCCAGTCACATCGGCGAGAGTGAGGTCCATGGAAATCCGGCCCACGATTGGGGCGTAGTGTTCGCCGACGATAACTCGTCCTTGAGATGAAAGACCGCGGTTTAGGCCGTCGGCGTAGCCGACCGGAAGCACTGCGATGCGTGCGCGCGCTTTCGTGACATAGATTCCGCCGTAGCCCAGCGCCTGGTTTGCGGGCACGTCTCTCAACGAAAGAATGCGGGTCTTCCAGGTCAAAACAGGTTTGACGGCGAGACGCAAGCCGCTCCCGCTGACCTCGCGGCCTGCGCGCTCAAAAGGCAGGTGGTATCCATACAAAGCGATGCCGGGACGCACCATCGTATTCCACGATTCCGGGCGCGAAATCACGGCGCTGGTATTAGCGGCGTGAATCAGCGGCGGATTGAATCCTTCACGGCGAAGAAGTTCGCGCGCTTCGTCAAACACCTGCAATTGGGCTGCGACCGAAGGCTCGTCGAGCACTTCAGAAGAAGCGAGATGAGTAGACAATCCCTCGAGTGTAAGGTGTAGCGACGACTTCAAGACTGCGCAAATTCGCGGCAAGTCCTCTGGTGCGGTGCCAAGCCTTCCCATGCCGGTATCCACTTTCAAATGGATGGGATGTTTGGCAACGCCGACTGATTTCGCGGCTCTCTCGAACAATTCAATTTGCCCAGTCTCCCAGACCGTAGGCGTTAATCCCAGGCGAACGATGTCTTCCTCTTCGCCGCGCCAGAAACCGGTCATCAGCAGAATGCGTCCGCGAATGCCTGCTTCCCGCAGCGGAATCGCTTCATCGAGCGAAGTGACGCCGAACCAGCGTGCACCTTCCTGTTCAAACGCTCGCGCGCACTCGACCGCGCCGTGTCCGTAAGCATCGGCCTTCACGATTGCACAAACCGTGATGCCAGAACCGATGTGGCGCTGCACCTCGCGAAAATTCTGCTGCAAAGTTCCCAGCGAGACTTCAGCCCAGGTCGGCCGAGTCGCGGTTCGTTTGGCGATTTCGATTGTGGCCACGGTGTTTAGATTATATCGGTGATCGCGGTTGCAACTGAGGTTACTGCCGTACCACTCCCTGCGCCGATTCTTATCCGCCAGAGAGCGTAAAGTTCACCGTCACCTGAGTCTCTACTTCCACAGGTTCATTGTTCAAGTAATACGGGCGATAGCGCCACTGTTGAACCGCATCCTCGGCGGATTTCACCAGCAGCGGATGACCGCTAATTACCTGCAGATTTTCGATCCTGCCGTCTCGGGAGATCACTGCGCGAAGCACGACAATTCCTTGAACTCGCGCCTGCCGCGCCAATACAGGGTATTGAGGCTGGACGCGATAAATAAGATTTCCTTCCATCATCCGAGAGACGCGAGGAAGAATCGGTGACGGTTTTGGGGCCAGAGGCATGATCGTATTTAGCTCAGCGCCAATCGAATTAAGCACACCATTGCGTCCCATCGGATTGCCGGTGCCGCCGATAACATTTAATCCACCCGCATCGACCGGTGGTGGCGGAGTGCTCTCCTCGACGTGCAATATTTCGGTCGGAACAACCCGCGGCGCGATCACGTGACCGTCCGGTGAAACGTTGCTGGTGCTGGGGCGAGTGTTTCGCGCAGCCATTGGGGCGGGTGGAGGCGGCGGAGCGGGCGCGACCAGCGCGGAAATTAATTGCAATTGTGGAAGGCCTTGCGTGTAGAGCAGTGGAAGCAGAAGTAATCCGCTGATGGCGGTGGCCTCGAGCGCAAACGAAATCAGAGTTGTCCAGCCGCGGCGAGAACGGTCAGCCCAAGAGTCATTGAGCAGGGAATCAGCAAACATGGTGCCCTCCTGAATTGGCGTGCTTCTGCTAAGGACACCGCCAAGGAGATTCCAGGGCGAGAAACAATCGGCATTTTGCAAAAATAAAAAGGCCGCTTTTCAGCGGCCTCTGGGAACTTTCGCGTTGTTCAAGGTGTCCTCAGTTATTTTGGAGGCGTAGTTGTGGTTGACGGTTTCGTGCCGCTGGACGGCGCCGCAGGCTTGCTAGTCGAGCCCGCTGGTCTAGACGTTGTCGGCTTGGCCGGAGCTGGAACACCGGACTGCGCATTGTAAGTATCGACGATCGCCTTGGTGATATCGACAGACGGGCCGGCCCAGAGCACCGGACCTTGCGGCCACGGATTGGAAGTATCCATGATCAAGCCGAATCCTTTGTCGCCCGCGTATTTCACGATGATCGGAGCCATCTTCTGCAGAATGCGCTGCGCAATCTCGTTCTGCTGACTCTGGGCGTCGTCGCGTGCATCCTGGACGGAGCGCTCCAGCCTTTTCTGTTTTTCCTCGACCTGCTTCATCAAAGCGTTGCGCGAGTCGTCATTCAGCTTGCCTTCCTGAGTGTTGAGCTGCTTCTTCAAGCTCTCCACCTCGTCGTTCATGTTTTTCAGCTCGGTCTGTTTCGGCTCGAGCTTCTTGCTGAGCGCCTCGAAATCGCGCTGACCTTCATTGCTGGCAAAGATTGCCTGCTCGATGTTGATGGTACCAATCTTGTTGGCCGTCGCCGAAGCCGTGGTGGTATCGGGTGTTGTGGCGGCGGCGCTGGGAGCTGCTGGCAATCCGGGATCAGCGCTGGCACTTTGAGCCAGGGCCGCAACCGAGAAAACAAACACAGTGGCCAGAAGAAATCGCACAAAAGTTCTTGTCATGAGTTGCTGAACTCCTTGAAAGTTGTTCGGGAATTTCGCCTCAGGTCTTTTTATAGACCATGCTGGGCATCGCTCCTAAAGTCCACTCGCGATTGCGCGGGAAGGCAGACCCACACCCAGTGTCTCTCACGTAAAACATTCGGCGTGAAGACCACCCCGTACATTCAGTTTTCAGGGTGCTGTAACGTTCATTATAGGAACCTTGCTGCCCAGCGTCAATCGGCCGTCCCAAATTCTTGCTAACCATTCCATGACATCTGCCTAGAATGTCGTTGCCACCGTGAAGCGGAATGTCTTACGTGGCTCTCGCAATTGATAGGGTGGAGCAAACGAATTTCGCGCCAATTGATAGGTGTAATCTCCAGCCGCTCCCAGCGGGAACATGTTGCGCGTGATCGGGATCGGAGCGTTCACTGTAGTGTCAAGGCGTAGCGGGTTATAGGCCCAATACACGCGGAATGGAGCGTTGATCACCGGCAGGAAGACCTGCAACTCGAGCCCCGTCGACATTCGCGGAGTCCAGTTAGTTCCGGGTACCGGACTGAGATATTGCGAGAACTTCTGCGTGGACCCTCCTACGCAATTAAAACCAACATCCAGCGCAGGACAGCCAAAAACCGTGCTGTTGATAAGTTCAAATTGCCCATTGTTGATCTTGAGCTGCGAATCCCTGAGGATGGGCTCAATACCCATATCAACAAATGGCGCCAGAGCCACCGGTCCGGCGATAGTGATGCGATATTCCAGGTTACCGACCACGCTCATGTCGCCGCCTGGGAAAACAATTTGATCCAGCGGAACCGGAATGGTGTAGGCGCCCTGCAAGGGATTGGCTGGATTCTTCGGCACGAGAGATCCATCCGGATTGCGCAATTGGATGCTGGTGGTGTTCGGCAAGAAAGACACCGGCGAAATCGAACGAATATCGAATCCCCGCAAATCGTTCTCACCGCCGTCGTAGAAGCGCTGAAATGGAGGCGGAACTAGGCCACCGTATCCCGTGAGGAATGAACCCTGAAGACGGAAACCGATAGTGTTTCGACCCTTTTGTACCGGTTTCCAGTGAGTAAATTGCGCCACTGGACGAATCGTTCTCACCGTCCCGCCGAGGCCCGCAATCTCCGCGCCCAGGTAAATGCTGCTGCCCTTGTGGGGAAACAGCGGCCGGTCAACCGTGCTCGAGGAAAAATTGGGAGTGATCTTACTGGTGATGATTCCGTTCAAAGCGTTGGGACCACTGATGCCGCTGAACGAGAGGAAGTTGAACAATGTTTGCGAAGCGGTGGTCAGCGCGACGATCGATGAGTCGTCGAGCGAATAACTGATGCCAATGCGTTTGCGCGAGCGATGCAGCGGATAAGTCAGGTTCAACGCAAAGCCGTGGCTGGACTGCGTGTAGTTCTGCAGATTCTCCTGCAAAGCCGCGGGCAAATTGATCGACTGGCCACTCAGCAGCGCTGCTTGTCGCGCCTGGTCGTAAGTGAACTTGGTGAAATACACCGTGAAGCCCGCCTGCAACGGACGGTCAAACAAATAAGGTTCGGTAAAGTTAAAAGAAACGTTGCGCTGCAGATTGCCAATGTTGGCATTTATGCTCAAAGTCTCGCCTAGGCCAAGAAAGTTGTTGGTGCTGTAGCTGAGCCCGACAAACGTTCCCGACAAACCGCTGACGCCGCCGCTTAACCCGATGCTGTTCTTGCCTTTCTCTTTGACTTTGAGCGTGAGATCGACTGTCCCCTCTTTTTCGTTGAGATGGCGTTCGGTGACGTTGGGATCATCAGGTTTCAGATTGTCAAAAAAGCCCAATTGGTTCAGCCGCTGGATGCTCAACTCCCAAAGCTGTTGGTTATAAATCTGGCCTTCCTCGAGAACAATTTCACGGCGTATCACCTTGTCGCGAGTCGTAGTGTTGCCCTGAAACTCAATTCTTCGCACATAAAACTGTTTGCCTTCGTCGACGTCGACATCGAGGAAGACGCGTTTCTTATCCTCATCGAACGTGGTGTTCGGGATTGAGGTGAAGTTGATGTATCCCAATTGGCCATAAGCTTTCCCCAGTTGTTCCAGGCCTTTGGCGATTTTGCTTCGATCAAACGTATCGCCATCTTTGATGGGGAAAAGATTGCGCAATGCCTTGGTGTTGGGGACTGCTTTATTGTTCTTGAATGTGATCTCGCCCAGCGTATATTTGTCGCCTTCTTCAATCGGCATCGTTATATCCACCACTTTTCCCGGTCCGGACTGGAGCAACGGAATGTGAAATCCCTGATGGCCGCTATCGTGGATATTGGTCTTAGGCTCCTGCACCAGCACTTTGAAGTAGCCGCGATTCTGGTACTCAGCGCGAACCCGCTCGGTGTCTTCTTCGAGTTTGGTCGCATCGTAGGTCTTGGAGAATATATTCTCCAGGAAGATGGAGTGCGGAACTCCAATGGGCTTCAGGTTCTTCATCGCAGCACGCAGCATGCGGCTTTTGACATGCTTATTTCCTTCGAATGTAATCTTCCCCACCTTGACCTTGGGTCCTTCTTTGATCGCGAACGTCAGGCTGATGGCGTTTGGCGGGATGGGCCGAACCTCGGTGCGTATGGTTGAAAATTGTCTTCCGTGCTCGGCCAGCAATTCTTTGATTGTGACCTCGGCCTTCTTCACTTTGGTGGGATCGTATTGACTCTCGACCGACAGCCCAACTTTCGCTTCTTTAAAACGGTCCAACACGTCGCTTTTCGAAACTGAATTCAGACCCAGGTAGTTAATCTCGCGGATGGTCGGACGTTCTTTCACGATGATGTGCAGAATCCATCCCTTCGAGACTCTGCTCTCGCTCAAAGCGAATGTCCTCGAAGTATCCTGTATTCCAGAGCGAGTTGAAGTCGCGCTCGAGGGCTGCCGGATCGTAGATGTCTCCAGCGTGAGTGAATATTCTGGCTTTAATGGTTTCAGCCGGAATACGGCGATTGCCTGAAACCTCGACTCCCGCGATGACATCCTGCTGCCCAATCGCCAGCGAGCAAAGCAAGAAAAAAGTCAGAAGAAAGCCGAGCAGCGGACGCTGCCTGGCAAAACAACGTCTTAGGAATGAAAGAGATGGCCCCCGTCCGACAACCGGGGTTCGCCATGCGTGATCATACCTGCCCTGGATCATCGCAGGGCTTTCCTGATGAGTGCGATGAATCGCCACTACCTCAAACCATTGGAGTGTGGAAAACCGCAATTATACGGTAGAGCAGTGGACACCGTCCAAGCTCTGCGCCTCTAATTGTTTATTAGGATGCTGTTTGGAAAAGCTCTACTTCAACCAAGACGGAATAAAACGTAGCGGAGTTGCCCAGGTCTGTAAGTTTTTCCGAAGTAAGTACGTTAACGTTGCGTCCCTGCTGCCCGAGCTTCGCCCAATCAAGGTGAGCGCATACGACGCCATGCTGCACGGCGCCGTCAACTCTAGCACGAAGAAGTATATCGCCGCGAGAGTTGAAGACGCGAACTTGATCGCCGTCCGCAATTCCGCGCGGGCGGGCATCGTCGGCATTCATTTCGAGTAGACCAGGTTCTTCCATTTGCTGGATCACCGGCAGATTCGAAAATGATGAATTGAGAAAGTTGTCGGCTTTGCGTGCCAGGAATTCCAGAGGAAAAGCTTTCGCTCTTTCCCCATGGCGCGACTCCGAAGGCGGTTCGAAGTGCACTACCGGATCGAGACTTTGCGCCTTGAGTGATTCACTATAGAGCTCCGCCTTGCCGCTGGCGGTAAAAAAATTGCCGTGTGCGAAAGGCAGAAAGGGCTGATAAGATTTCGTGGGGACGGCCGGCCCTAGCTGTCCTGGAGTTGTTTCTTCAAAATTCATGCGAATATGGCTTTCCTGCTCCAGCCGCTCGCGGGTGATTCCACGCAGCCAGGGATCATCTGAATTCAACGCGGAATCGATTATTTGGTCGACCGATTCGCGAAAACAATCATCGTCAAAGCCCATCCCTTCGGCCAACGCCCGGAAAACTTCCACATTCGAACGGCATTCGCCTAACGGCTCTATGGCCTGATCCGACACCTGCAAAAAATAATGCCCGTAAGCGGTTTGCAGATCCTTATGTTCGAAGAATGTCGTGGCCGGCAATACGATGTCGGCGTAATCCGTGGTGTCGGTCATAAATTGCTCATGCACTACGGTAAACAGGTCGGGGCGCTGCAATCCTCGAACTACGAGATTGTGATTGGGACAAGTCGCCGCCGGATTCGAGCCATAAACAAACAGCGCCTTGATAGGCGGATCATCAAGACTATTCAGCGCCTTGCCCAATTCCACCATGTTTACGGTGCGCGCCGGACGACCGAGCGAATTGAGCATGAGGTCTTTGCGCTTCAATTTTTCACCGCCGACCGAAGCAAAAGCTCCGCTGGTAGAGAGCTGCAGCCCGCCGCCGATCTCTTGCCACGATCCGGTGATGCAAGGCAGCATCGCTACAGCGCGTGTCGCCATGCCGCCACCTTCCGAGCGCTGCACTCCGTAGTTCAAGCGAATTACCGCGGGATGCGTCGTCGCGTACTCACGCGCCAGCTTGACAATGTCCGCGGCCGAAATGCCGGTCCACTTCGCTACGCGTTCTGGCGAATACTCCCGCACTTTCTCGCGAAGCTGTTCGAAGCCCACGGTGTAGCGCTCGACGTAATCCGCGTCGTAAAGTTTTTCGCCGATGATCACATGCATCATGCCCAGCGCCAATGCGGCGTCTGTGCCGGGATTGATGGGAAGATACCAATCAGCGCAAGCGGCGGTGCGGGTGCGATAAGGATCGATCACTACCAGCTTCGCGCCGGCGCGCCGGGCTTCTTCGATGAAAGGCCACAGATGCACGTTGTTGCCGTGGATATTCGCCGCCCACGCAATGATGTACCGCGAATGACGAAACTGCTCGGGCTCGGTACCCATTTTCCGCCCGTACACTGATTCCAATCCCGCTTCGCCAGCCGCCGAGCAAATGTTGCGTGCCAACTGCGACGCGCCAAGACGATGAAAAAATCGCCGGTCCATGGAAGCACTGTTTAGAGTCCCGAGCGTGCCTCCGAACGAGTAAGGCAAAATAGCTTCACTTCCGAATTCGGCGGTGATCTCCTTGAAGCGCGAAGTGATTTCTTGAAGCGCCTCGTTCCATGTAATGCGCTGCCACGTTTGTGTGGCGCGGGCGCCCTCGCTCGTGGATTGCGGACCTTTCGGCCCCACTCGCCTCATGGGATACAAAACTCGGTCCGGGGAATAAACCCGATCCAGATACTTGGCCACTTTGGCGCAGAGGAATCCACGCGTGACCGGATGCGTCGGATCGCCCTGGATCCTTGTCGCGCGCCCGTCCTCCACAGTGATCAAAACTCCACAAGCATCCGGACAATCATGCGGACAGGCGGCATGGACCACATTCTTCATGACATTGTGATTATAGAGTGCGTTGCCCTTCTCCGCGAACTCTGCGGCCGTTCTCCGTGGTCTCAGCGTTTTAAGATTTTTGATTCCGCAAACGAAAACCTTAAATCGCGGAGTTCGCCGAGAACATCCGCAGAGCACGCGGAGGTAACCAAATCGGAGCTCGCCTCGGTATCAAGCCAAAAAAAAAGGGCGGCTCGCGCCGCCCAATGAATCTTTCAGTTCAGTTTTCCTCTTAGGGCAGTACGCGAACCCGTCCCGCCCACACGATAGGCTTGCTGGTATTGGGGTCGTAGAAGACCAACCCGCGAGAAATCAGATTGGTTGCACCCGCCGCCTGCAATCCGGTCAGACCGTTGATATTTACAAACGTGGTCTTGGCGCCGGTGTAGACCGTGAATGGCCCACCCGCCGAGTAGCTCATCAAGGCATCGTTCTGCATCTGGTAGCTGCCTTGGTTGCCGCTCGTGATGCTCACGCTGTTTGCCACCAGCGATCCAATCACACCCTGCCGTCGCAAGGAGACCATGTCGGGAATAAACACGTTGCTCTGATAGGTGCCGCCCACGAAGATGCGTTGGCCCACCACCAGAGATGAGGCATCGAACAGCTCGTTCGTGAACCAGTTGTCGATGAAGCAAATGTCATACTGGGATACCACGCCGAGATTGACCGTGTAGACGCTATCCACGGGAATGGTCGCCGAGGTTCCGAGCTCTTCGCCCACAAACATGGTCACCACCGGACCGGGATTGATAGCCAGGATTCTGCCCGAGATAAACGCTGCGTCGGTCGTGATCAGTTCAACGCTGGCCGCCAGAATGCTGCCATCGGCCTGCACGGTGCCTTCAACTGAAACGATGCCATTCGCCATCAAGCTGCTCAAGGTATTGCTGCCGTTGTAAACAGTGCTCGAGTTGACGTCGATCGTCTCCTGGAACCCGTACGGTCCCTGCATAAGGAATTTGTTCGCCGCAGTGTTCACGGAAACGATGTTGCCAGTGAATTCCGTGATCTGGCCCAGATCGCTCGAAGCCGAGACGGCCATCACATCCAGTGTGGGTGTAACAGCAATCGTGCCGTTGTTGATGATCAGGTTGCCGCTGCCATCCATGGCCAGCGACTGACGCAGATCAAAGTCCATGTGCAAACCAGCCAGGCCGTTGCTTCCCACCACGAGCGGAGCCGTCGTTGGGAATGAAACTGTGACCGTATTGCTGCTCAAAGTTCCCGTCGCGGTGCCAATCGAAGGCGGGTTGGTCGTAAGATCGACGTAGTTGATGGAAGGCGCCGGCGTGGTTGCGAAGGTGAAAGTAGCGCTGGTGTAGGTTCCCGGCGCGACTGCATTAAAGCCCAACAGAGACCGCAAACCGACTAGCCGGCCGAAGTCCACCGTGGTCGGAGTGGAAAGAACCTGCGCCGTGGTCGAGCTATTGTTGAGAGTGATGCTGTTAATGGTGATATTGAAAGCGACCACCGAGGACACCGGCGCGTCTTCAGCCGTGGTGAAAATCTGTGCCTGGTTGTTTTGCGGCGGTGTAGATGACGGAGACGAACTTACCCCGTTGCAAGCAGCCAAAATCAAGGATAGCGTTAGCAATCCTGAAAGCGATAAAAACCGTTTCATAGTAGCTCCTGAAAATCAGAATCTGTGGGGGAGCTGCGAACTTTGGTTCTCATATAGGAACACAGGCAATTTTAGGAAGTCTTCATTACTTTGGGACAGATTACGGACGTAACTGTGCCTGAGAGTGCGGCCCTTGAAGATGCTTCAGAGAGTGATCAAGACATCGTTGTCATCCCGAGCAAAGCGAGGGATCTCGGTCTTGCCTGCGCGCCGTCGAAAACCCAGATTCCTTGTCGCTGCGCTCCTCGGAATGACAAAGAATGGGTTGGTTCTGCAGTTGGTGTGAATGCTATTTCAGACCGATGTACAAATCGACTTGAGCGTCCTGCGGGTTCTGGCTGCGTTGGTCGTACACTTCGAAGTCAGCTTTGTAGGCGCGAGCTCCGCCGAGCTGTTTTCTGTCATCCAGGCTGTAGACGCGCTGCCAGGCCTGCGGGACAACTTGCTCAACTGGCCCTTTGGCGCTCGTAATAATCGCAAATCTGCCGCTTGGAATTTTCTTCACAACCATTCCTGGCGGAACGTCGGAAACACTACTCACTTTCATTCCAATGATGAAATCGTATTCACCGTTGTAGTCGCTGGCGTAATTCGTATAAACGGCGTAAATCGTGGAATCAACTTTGTTCGGAATCTTGTCCGCGATTCCTTCCTTATAAAACTTGCTCCACTGTTTGGGGATATCGCCCTGTCCAGTCATTTCTTTGGCATTGCTGGTCCGAACCTGAATTCCAATGATTGAGAATTCGGACTGTTCAACTATTTTCGGTTTCATTGAGTTTTCCGCAGATGCATGAGTCAGCGGGAGAACAGCTGCAAAGCACAGCAAAGCAGTTATCAAACAGCGACAGGCCGACCATGAAAAACGCTCGCCAGCCTGCATCATTTTATTTCCATCACTTCTTTTTCTTTCCCTTTGCTCATCTCTTCCATTTTCTTGATTTCATCATCGGTGAGCTTTTGAATCTCGTCCATCGCCCTCTTCTCATCATCTTCGGTAATTTTCTTGTCTTTCATCGCCTTCTTGATGGCATCGTTCCCGTCGCGGCGAATGTTCCGCACCGCCGTACGATGCTCCTCGAGGACCTTGTGCAGATGTTTCACCATGTCCTTGCGCCGTTCTTCTGTGAGTGGAGGCACGGGCACGCGAATGATCTTGCCATCATTCATCGGATTCAAGCCAATGTCCGCGGCGCGAATTGCCTTCTCAATCGCGGGCAATGAGGTCGGATCGAATGGCTGCACCGTGATGAGTTGCGGCTCCGGCGCATGCACCTGCGCCAGCTGATTCAGCGGCATGTGCGATCCGTAATAATCTACGCTAACGGAATCCAGCATATGTACCGACGCCCGCCCAGTCCGCGTGGCAGCCATCGCCTTGCGGAAGTCTTCTACCGCCTTCTCCATGCGGGTTTTGAGTTGAACGTAAGTTTCTTTAAGGCCAGGAATCGCGGCCATACTAGCTTGAGCCATGATCAGCTCCCCAGAGGAATGAGTTACCAAAACTGTGAATTATAAACCCTTGGAACGAACGATTAACTTGGAAAGAGAATCCGTGAAATCTGCGCAAATCCGTGGCCAGTCTTACGCGCTCACCAGCGACCCGATCTTCTCGCCGGTCACAACCTTGCGGATGTTGCCCCGCTGATTGAGATTGAAGATGATGATGGGAAGATTGTTGTCCTTACAAAGAGAGATGGCGGTCGAGTCCATCACTTTCAAACCTTTTTTCAGCACATCCATGTAGGTGATCTCGGTGAATTTCTTGGCATCTTTCACCAGCACCGGATCGGCGTCGTAGATGCCGTCAACCTTGGTGGCTTTCATGATGACGTCTGCTTTGATTTCCATGGCCCGCAGCGAAGCAGCTGTATCGGTAGAAAAATACGGATTGCCCGTGCCACCGGCAAAAATCACCACGCGTCCTTTTTCCAGATGCCGGATTGCGCGCCGACGAATAAAAGGCTCGGCAACCTGATTCATCTCAATCGCCGACTGCACGCGGGTGTAGACGCCTTGTTTTTCCAACGCATCCTGCAACGCCAGCGCGTTAATCACGGTGGCCAGCATGCCCATGTGATCGGCGGAAACGCGGTCCATTTCTTTGGCTTGTTCCGCTACCCCGCGGAAAAAATTCCCTCCGCCCACCACAATCGCGATCTCAATTCCCAGCGACCTGACGTCCGCGAGTTCAGCCGCGATTTCGTGAATGCGAAAAGGGTCAACGCCAAATCCCTGGGTCGCTGCTAGAGGCCTCGCCCGGAGAGCTTGAGCAAAATGCGTTTAAAGATGGGAGTTGTCATTTGTTTTGATCGCGTCGTTGGATGTTAAGATTTGCCGTATGCGATCTCGTAACAGTTCGAATGCTTGCCGGTCGGGCTTGTTGAGTATGCGCTTGACTAAATTAAGTCCGGGATCGTAACTGACCGAGATGACCCATCGGGCAGGCGTCTCTTGAGGCCCGTCCCCAACGTAGGAAACCGCGAGCCAAAAGCGATCTCCGCCATGCGATGCCCAAAAGCCCCAGCCATAGTCCTCCTGAGTCATCTCTGAAAGGTTGAACCCCGGGTCTCTAAAACGCGAGAGCTCTTGTTTCAACCACTTCGCGAAGTCCTCGCCGAAGCAACAGGGATTGATGAAATGCGGCTTCGCGTTCCGATGCTCGAACATATCAGTTACAACGGTGATCGAGTCACCCGCACTTAGCTGCATCTGCGCTCTCTCCTGCCATCGCCGGCTGTCTTAGGGCGTCCCCGCACAAGGGCACAAAAAAGGGCGCCATAAGCGCCCTTTGAGTTACTCAGCTTTCTGTTCCGGCTTGGTGATGGCGATGGTCTCGCCCGCATCGCCCACCTTGAAGCGAGCGAAGCGGCGAACCGCGATGTTCTCGCCGAGTTTGCCGATCTTAGCGGCAATCAGTTGTGCGATGGTGACTGTCTGGTCCTTAATGAAAGGCTGCTCCAGCAGGCAAACCTCTTCGTAAAACTTGCCCATCTTGCCTTCGACCATTTTCTCCGCGATGTTCGGGGGCTTGCCGCTGGCGATAGCCCGCGCGAGCGCGATCTCCTTTTCGCGGGCGAAATCTTCCGCGGTGACGTCTTCCTTGCGGATGTACTTGGGATCGCTGGCTGCGATGTGCATGGCAATATCGTGCACCAATTCCTTGAAATCTTCGGTGCGGGCCACGAAATCGCTCTCGCAATTAATTTCGACGAGCACGCCGATCTTGCCTCCGGCATGAATGTAGCTAGCCACCGAGCCTTCGCTGGTCACACGCGTCGCTTTCTTGGCGGCTACTGAGACGCCCTTCTTGCGCAGAACCACTACAGCCTGCTCCATGTCGCCTTTGGCTTCAGTCAAGGCCTGCTTGCAATCCATCATTGGCGCTCCGGTTTTTTCCCTGAGCTCTTTTACTTGCGTTGCGGAAATATTCATCGTTGATGTGCTCATATAAATAAAACGTCCTTGGTCGTTCGTCGTTCGCCATTGGTTGATGAATATCCGAACAACGGCGAACGACCAAAAACCGATGACTGCCCTAACAAACTTCGACCCGCGCCGGACGACCCGCGCGGGTCTGAATCCCTCAGGGGCTAAAGCCCGGATCTTCTAGGCTCTTTGCGGCACGGCTGAAGCCGTGTCCTTTCAAAATTCTTCGCCGCAACGTCAGAAAGAATTGAGGCTTTTGGCCAACGACCGCTGGCCTAATGACCACAGGACTGCCCTAGACCTTCTGCGTCTCGACTTGCGGAATATCTTCAGCGACCGAATCTCTCGCGGCCGCCGGCTGCTTGCGCGTTCCCGCCCCCAGCACATCTTCCATGCTGATGTCTTCGCTTCCGGCATCATCGTCCGAGGCGCTAATATCGATTCCGCCCTCGGCCGCGCGTGCCGCCGCAGCCAATTCGGCCTGTTGCGCCGCGCCCGCAGCCGCCGCCAAATCAGCGACTTGCTTGTCAGTCATAAGCTGCGCGCCTTCAGCCACAGAATCTGCGATCTTTGATGCAAACAAGCGGATCGCCCGCAGCGCATCGTCGTTGCCCGGGATCACGTAATCCACTTCGCTCGGATCGCAATTGGTGTCGACCACTGCGACCACCGGAATGCCGAGCTTGCGCGCCTCGCGCACTGCGATCTGCTCTTTATTCGAGTCGATGACGAAGATCGCATCCGGCAAGCGGCTCATATTCTTGATGCCTGCCAGGTTCGCTTGGAGGTGCTTGCGTTCGCGCTCGAGTTTGATAACTTCTTTCTTGGGCAGCAACTCGTAGCGGCCGTCCGTGGCCATCTCGTCGAGTTCCTTCAGCCGCTTTACCGACTTCTGCACCGTCACCCAATTGGTGAGCAGGCCGCCCAACCAACGCTGGTTCACATAAAATCCGCCACAGCGCGTCGCCTCTTCGGCAATCGCGTCCTGGGCTTGGCGCTTGGTTCCGACGAAGAGAATGATCCGCCCGTCGGCAGCTAGTTCCTGTACAAACTTCGACGCCTCTTTAAACATCTTCAGCGTCTTCTGCAAATCGATGATGTAAATCCCGTTGCGCTCTCCGAAGATGTATTCCTTCATCTTGGGATTCCAGCGCTTGGTCTGATGCCCGAAGTGTACGCCCGCTTCGAGCAACTCCTTCATGGTGATGTTAGCCAATTAACCTCCTTATTTGGTCTGCATCCGGCGCTCACCCTGAGGCTGCCCCGGATTGCCATTCCCGTCCCCGCGCCGCGAGGCACGAGAAGAATTGAACACCTAAAACCAGCTTCTAGCTATTAGCTTTTGGCTCCTAGCTAAACCTTCGAAACCAACAAAGATTTACCGCTTCGAGTATTGGAAGCGTTTTCTTGCGCCCTTTTGACCGTACTTCTTGCGTTCTTTGCCGCGCGAATCGCGGGTGACCATGCCTTCGGCTTTGAGCTTCTTGCGCAGCTCGATATTGAACAGCATCAGCGCGCGAGCGATACCCAGCTTCACCGCGTCAGCCTGGCCATTCACGCCGCCACCGGAAACCCTGGCGACTACGTTGAACGTGCTCGCGGTTTCAGTCGAGAGCAATGGCTGCTTCGCGGCCGAGCGCTGCGCCGGAGTCACAAAATACTCTTCGAAACCGCGACCGTTAACTTTGAATTCGCCGCTGCCCGGACGCAGATAGACGCGCGCGATCGACGTCTTGCGACGCCCCGTACCGTAATATTGTACTTGCTCTGCCATTCGTAGCCTTTAGCACTTAGCTTTTGGCTTGTAGCCAAACCGCTCGCGTGCAACCTTTCAATTTTTTGACTGTCATCCTGAACCGGCGTAAGACGGTGAAGGATCTCGTGTACCGGTGAATCTACGCTCGAACTTCGAGCTGCTTCGCTTCCGGTTTCTGCGCTTCGTGCGGATGCTTCTCGCCACGATAGATGTTCAGCTTGCTGATCATCTGCCGTCCCAGTTTCGACTTGGGCAGCATGCGCAGAACCGCCTGTTCGATGATCAACTCCGGCTTGCGCTCGAATCGCTTGCGAAACTCTTCCGTGCGCAATCCACCCGGATAGCCGGTGTAATGCTGATAAACCTTCTGCTCCGACTTAAAGCCGGTGGTCTTAACCTTCTCGGCGTTGATCACGATGACGTGATCGCCAGTGTCGAGAAACGTCGTGTATTGCGGATTTTCTTTACCCATCAATATGCGGGCGACCTGTGACGCAAGCCGTCCGAGCGTCTGCCCGGAGGCATCCACGACGTACCACTTGCGCACGATTTCCCCCGCTTTGGGGAAATAGGTTGACATGCAAAACTCTCCCAGAAAAATAAAAACGCAAAGAAGACCGCTGAGCACCCACTGTGCGCCGAAGGCGCGGGGCTATCAGGCGGGCAGCCGCAGGACTTGCAAAGTCTTAAAGATAACGTAATGCGCAGGATATTGTCAACGAACTAGGCTGGGAGACAGTGGGTCAGTTTGATCTCCGCGGCTTGTCATACTGCCTTCGGTAGGTGTGCCACAGCCAAATTGTGATCGCAATCGCGGCGAAAGAGTATGCCAGCCACAGATGGAACAGATGTTCCAAGTCCCTATATCCAGCATGATTGAGGACTTGAAGGAAAGGACCTGCGAAAAATAGACCTGCCAGCACGTGAAGCAGCGAGGCGAGGGCAATTGCGGAAACGATTCCCGAAAGAAGAATCAGGAGTTTAAGCGCCAGTTTCATCTGACTAACTCGATACCACGAGTGGCTAACTTCCCTGCAAGCCAGCCAAGAATTATGCCACGTGCTTTGAATCACTCATAAGCCAGCGCGTCAATCGGATCCTTCTGCGCCGCCTTATATGCCGGGTACAGCGCCCCCGCAATCGCTCCCACAATGGCGATAACCGCCGATCGCAGCATCCAGCTGCCACTCACCACCAGCGGCAGCGTCGGCAGCCGATGAATGATGCCTAGCCTAGCCGCTAAGCTGAAAACGATTCCCACCACAATGCCGCCGATAGCCAGCAGCACCGTCTCCCGCAAAATCACATTCACGATGTAAAGCTTTGACGCTCCCAGCGACTTTAGAATCCCAATCTCCCGCGTGCGCTCCATCACTGCCGTGTACATTGCCTGGAAAATGACAATAAATCCGATGATCACGGAAATGCCGATCACCACGTCAATGAATGTCGACAAGCCCGGATAATTGCTGGGCGTCATCATCGAAAGATAGTAAGCCATCGAAGTGGCGACATACTTCTCCATGCCACGAACATGCTTGATCTCGTCCACGATCGCGTCGGCGTTCTCGGGATTATCCGCCTTGATGTAAAAGATCGAGGCCTTGTCTTTGGCTCCAATCAAATCTTGCAGCACGCCAATCTGCAAAAACTTTCGCGCTCCTTTGCCCTGTTCCACAATTCCCGAAACGCGAAAATTATGGTTGAGGATTTCAATCTCGTCGCCCACCTTCACATGCTTTGATCTGGCAAAGAGATCATCGACCAGGGCATCATCCGGTCCCTGAAAAGGCCCACCCTCCAGGTAATGAAACGGCCCCGACAACCGTTCGTAGCTTTCTAAGTCGATCCCGGCAATTACTTCGAGCGCCCCTGCCGTCGAAACATGGGTCACGACCGGGGCGACTGATACGACGTGCGGGAGCTTCGCCAGAATATCCCCCACTTTGATCGGCATGGGCGCGCCCGTGAGCCCCACAATGAACGATGAGCCTGGCGGCATGACAATTACGTCCGCTCCGATGCCCTGCTGCCGCGCTCGCGAATCGTTCAGCATACCCAACGATAGACCGACGATCAGCAGAATCAGCGTCACTTCCAAGCCAATCGCTACAATGCTGATCAGCGAACGCAGCGGCCGATATACCAGGTTCGCGACAATCATCTTGTTCATCATAGTGAGCGCTATTTTTCTGTTGTAGGCGCGGGCTGCGAGTGCGCTTCGCGCTTGTCCAGGTCGACCACTTCTGCTCCCGGTGGCTGCTCCAGGACGAACTTGTCATCCTGAAGCGGTTCGTTCAGTTCAAGTTTCACGATGTTAAGAGTAATGTCGTACTCCTGTTGCGGCATCGCGATTTCGATTTGCCAGGGGAAATTAACTCCATTCTCTTCCTTGTATTTCTCATAAACCGCATTGGTCGTGACGTTGCCGTCGCCGTCATAGATCAGTTGGCGATGCGGCAAGAGGTCAGTACGGCTAAAAACAACTTTTCGTGAAAGCACCCATCCCTGAGAACCTTTGCGGACGACATCAACCACGTAGTCCGCCCGCGATACTTTGTGGCTCTTGACTTCCGTCACCAGTTCGGTGTCGTTTTCCATCACGGCAATTTCATTCTGGGGATCGACCTGCCGCAGCAACAGCGAGTCATAGATATATTGCGGACGAAGACTCTCCAGCGGTTGCGTAGGGTTGTGCGTCTCCACGTCATTGCGGCCCATGACAAAACGGTTCTTCGACGGAATCCAGAGTTTGAATTTCTGACCATCGCTGACCATGTCGAAGGCTTTGTTGCGCACAATTGGCATAAGTCCGATCATGCGCAGCATGGCCGGTTTGCGAAGGAGCACGTAGCCGCGGATCTCCTGATAATCCGTGACCTTGCCCTTTTTCACCCCGCCCACAGTCGTATCTATATCCACCGTGGCCTGCGCGGACTGAATCTTCGAGGCCTGCGTATTGATGTAATCGATCAGTTCCTGCTGGGTCGCGGTCTTCAGTTGAACCGTATCGACCGGCTGAACCACCTTACGCGAGCGAAACAAGCACCCGCTCAGCGGCAGAACCGCCAGCAGAACTAAGACAGCGCGATAGCGAAAGAAGAAAGACATGCGAAGACTTTGATTCCGTGTCAAAGAGATGAGTATACCGAACGCGAAGATTCAGAGTGAGCTGTTGGGTTTCAGGCTTCGGGCTTTAGGCTTCAGGTTTTGTGGCAACCCAGATTGGGATTGCGACCAGTTTTTGGCTGACTTAGGTGATGGGCATCACAGCCTGCTGCGCCTTTAGCTAGTTAGCGTAGTCCACGGAAGGGTCATTAATGAGCGGGACTTATCGCGACTTAAAAGCATGGCAGGCAGCAATGGAAATGATTCCCGAGGTCTATCGTCTCACTTGAGAATTCCCCAGAGAAGAACTCCACGGTCTTGCGAGTCAACTGAGGACAGCGGCTGTTTCAATAGCAAGCAACATCGCCGAAGGAAAAGGGCGTTCTTCGGATAAAGAATTGTTGTATTTCCTCAGCAACGCAAAAGGATCGCTCTTTGAAGTGGAAACCCAGGTCATGATTGCAGATCGCCTCGGCTATTTGGGTCATTTGCAAGCAGAAGAGCTTCTGTCCAAAACAGCAGAAATAGGGAGGCTGCTTAATGGTTTGATAAGGGCATTTCGCAATATTCCGGCCGCGTAAAGACGAGAAGTAAACTCTGAAGCTTGACGCCCGAAGCGTGAAGCCCAGGGCCTGAAGCCAATAGAGCCTGAAGCCTAGAGCCTGAAGCCTGCTATCTTCCAGCCATCTCTTTGCGATACGCCGCCACGTTCCGGTTGTGTTCTTCCAGGCTGTGCGCAAAGCGGTGGTGACCGTTTCCATTACTCACAAAATAAAAGTAATCGGTTTCCGCCGGATGCATAGCCGCTTCGAGAGATGTTTTGCCCGGGTTTCCAATCGGTCCCGGCGGCAGTCCCGGATGTGTATAGGTGTTGTAGGCGGAATCGAACTGCATATCGGCGTGGTGGAGCGCGCCGCCGTAGCTTCCCTGCAGCAGCTCAGCATAGATGACGCTCGGATCGGCCTGGAGCGCTTCATGCTCCGCCATGCGGTTACGATAGACGCTCGCCACCAGCGGCCGTTCCTCGGCTGCAGCGGTTTCCTTTTCGACAATCGACGCCAGGATGACAGTCTGCTGCACGTCGTTTGTCCGCGCGTCATCGTTCGCCGAATCCCCAGGCTGCGCATTGGTGTTCTTCGCGTCAGCGATCAAGCCGATCTCGCGGGCAACAATACGAAACTGTTTCACCATCGCCGCAACCATTTCGTCCATGCTTTGCATGCGAGTGAACTCGTACGTATTCGGGAACAGATAACCCTCGAGACTTTTCGCATCGGGAGCAATGTCCGAAATCATGGAAGTATCCGCGGTGACGGCTTTGAGGAAATCATCGCTCGAACCCAAGCCTGCAGCCTGTATGGCCTGCGCGATCTCGAACATGTTGAAGCCTTCAGGAATCACGACGGTGTGGAAGTAAACATCGCCGTGCGCCAGCCGCTGATGAACATCAATTGCCCTCGCGCTTTTATCGAAAAGATACTCTCCAGCTTTAAGCGAACGCCGGTGATGAAGGTAGTGCCACAAAACGAATGCGTCGGCATTGCGAATCACACCCGCAGACTTCAATTCGGATGCGATCCGACGAGTAGAGTAACCGGGATGCAAAAGCACAAACGTCTGCCCCGACGGAGTCACAGGCTCAAGCAGGGCCCAAGCCAGCCATCCCCCACATGCGAGAACAGCAACCAGAAAAAGTATGAGAAAGGCGCGCATCCTGCAAATAGTTTAGATGAGTGTCGACCGTCGGTCGTTGGCCATTGGTCGTTAGCCGTTAGTCATGGGTCGTCGCTCTCCCTCTTTGTTGGAGGACGGGCGTCTCTCGCCAGTCCCCCCGGTCGGGGACGCCCGTCCTCCATTTTGACTAACGACCAAAGACCAACGACTAACGGCTACTTCTCGCATCCATCCAGCTCTGTAAGATCAAAACTGCAGCCATCTGATCGACGACCTGTCCCCGACGCGCGATCGACATTTCAGTTTCACGCAGGAGGCGGTTGGCTTGGGCCGAGCTCAGGCGCTCGTCCCAGAGATTTACTGGCAACGGGAAGCGCTGCCGCAGCTCTTCGGCGAAACGTTGCATCTTTTCCGCCTGAATGCCTTCGGCTCCGCTCATCCGCAGCGGATACCCCACCACGATTTCAGTGACTTCATAGTCGCGAACCACCTTTTGCAGTTGTTCGAAATCAAGCCGTTTATTTTGCCGCTGGATGGTTTCGAGTCCCTGTGCAGTAATTCCCAGCGGGTCCGAAATAGCCACACCAATCCTCTTGGAACCTACGTCTAAACCTAAAACCCGCCCCAGACTCCGCAGGCGTGACGAATTCGGTTCGGAGGGCACACGCGATTATAAGCTGCAACGAAAAAGCCAAAAAAAGGATTACGATGCTGAAATGGCGACCAGCGAAGCCACGCCGCAGACGACATCGACCCCCGCAGCGGCAGTACCGCCTGTTCCGGCACAGCGGCGCCATTGGGCGATGAACGTCGTAGGCATCACCGGGATTCTCGCTCTTTGTTACTTCGGCGAATCGGTGCTGGTCGTGATGCTGGTTTCGATACTCCTGGCATTCATCCTTGCGCCGATTGTGGACCTGCTCACCTATATTCGTCTGCCTCGCAGTTTGAGTGCCGGCATCGCAATTCTGCTGTTGTTCGCCGCGCTGGGTGGGGCCGTATATTTCTCCTACAACCAGGCCACTACGCTGGTGCATGATCTGCCCAAATACGTCAGCCGGGTGCGGGAAGAAGCCTCGCGCTTCCGCAGGAGCGCGGAACGTCTTGAAGTTTTGCCTCCCGAGCACGAGAAGGGCGTGCTTAGCGTTCGGCCAGCAACCGATTGGGCGGACCTGCTCACTCGTGGCTTTGGTTCAGCAAGCACGGCCATCCTGCTGATCTCCTTCGTCCCATTCTTGGTGTTCTTCATGCTGACCTGGCAAGAGCACGTGCGCTCGGCCACGGTCATGCTTTTTCCCATGGAGAATCGCAACGCCGCCTACGTGACCCTTGGACAAATTTCCGCCATGGTTCGCAGCTTCATGGTGGGCAACCTCTTGATCGGCCTGTTCCTCGGCGCGGTGAGCACGGCTGTCTTTGGCATTGTTCATTTACCCTTTTTTTACTTCGCGGGATTCGTCAGCGGAATTTTAAGCTTGGTTCCATACATGGGAGTCCTTCTGGCACTGATCCCGCCGATCTTCGTCGGGCTTGGACACACCGGCTCCCAGGAACTCCTGATCGTCATTGCAACCGTGCTCGGCCTCCATCTGGTCGCATTCAATATTCTCTACCCGCGATTCCTCGGAAGGCGTTTGCAGCTTAATCCATTGGCGGTGACCATGGCTTTGTTGGTTTGGGGAGCGTTGTGGGGAGCGATGGGCCTTGTGCTGGCCATTCCGATTACCGCCGCGTTGAAAATCATTTTCGCGCACGTTGGATCTCTGAAGCCGTACGGTGCGTGGCTGGGCGAGTAGATATTTAATTCAGTGTCATTCCGAGCGAAGCGAGGAATCCAGGTCTTCGCCGGCGTCATCAAGAACCTGGATCCCTCGCGTGGCTCGGGATGACGATTCACTTTGTGTGAGCGTGAGTCAGCGGGTACGCGAGTTTTAATCCTGAGCTCATCAACGTCGCTATTTTTTGAAGTGCGCCAATACTTCTTCGCCGAATAACTTCGCTTGCCCGGTGCGATCGTCGCCCCAGATTTCCAGCATGATGTGAGTACATCCCCCATCGCGATACTCTTCGATTCGTGCAATGCACTCCGCGGGCGTCCCCGCAATCGGAAAAACTTTGCTGAGAATGTCGTCGGTGACCGCTTTAGCGGCGGCTTTTCGGCCACCTGCTTCCATGGCTTCAGCAATGGGCCGCAACTCGTCAAAGGTTAAGCCAGCGCATTCCAGCAAAACGTCGGCTGATCCTTTTATGTTTTGCACTTTGTTAGCGAGATACATCGCCGCCTGTTCCCGCGCACCCTCTTTGCCTTTGGCCGAATCGCGATCGATGCTTCCGACGATGACCGAACCCAGCACGAGCTGTGACGGATCTTTGCCAGCTTTGCGCGCGCCTTCTTCCATGTTCTTGCGCGAATATCGCACAAAGGCCGGAGTCGTAATACTGGCCGTAAGCAATCCATCTCCGATGACGCCAGAAATTCTTTGCAGCACTGGACCAGTTCCAGCAACGTAAATAGGTGGGATACCTCGCGGTGTATGTGCGTCGGGCTTGAGCGGCGGGACATTTGCCGCAAAGACCTTGCCTTGATACGCGAAAGCATCCCCCGCGAGTACGCCTTTGATGATATCGATACTCTCGCGCATCACTGTCGCTGGTCCGACTTTCTCACCTTCACCTTCGCCAATCTCTTTCATGAAAATCTTCGAAGCTCCCAGCCCGAGCAGAAAGCGATCACCTGCAAGATCCTGCATCACGCGCGCTTCCATCGCGATCTGAACGGGATGCCGCGTGTAGGGCGAAATGATGCCCCATCCCAACTGAATTCGTCGTGTCTGTGCTGCAATGACCGCCAGCACCGCAGTTGAGGACCGCGCCTCGAACGAATGTTTCCGCCACCAGGGATACGCCTCGGCGATCCAGAAGGCATCGAAGCCCGCATCTTCGCAAGCCTTTGCCATGGCAACCGTTTCGCGCACCGGCTCCATGCTGAGTTGCAGCACACCAATATTGAATGGAATCGACATAAGTCAGCTATAAACCGTTCTGACTAACGCAGCCAAAACACACGTGTCATCCCGAGCGAAGCGAGGGATCTAGGTTCTTGCCTGCGTCATACGAATTGCAGGCAGCCACCTAGATCCCTCGCTCCGCTCGGGACGACAATACGAAACAATAACTTCAATCCAGATCTTTCCACGAATGTTCCAGACCCTTAATCAACTCCCACAGCGCTTTGTTCAGCGGTGTCGGCACACCCACTTCTTTACCCCAATGCACAATGGCGCCGTTCATAAAATCCACTTCGGTTTGCCGCTTCGCGAGCACATCCTGCAGCATGCTGGCGCGATGTTTGCCAGGAGCGTTCGCACCCTTCTGTACAAGTTGACGAGGATCGCCATGCAATTCAATTCCCAGTTTCTTGGCGACCGCCTCGCCTTCAGCTATAAGGTCAGCGAACAGATGTCCGGTCGGCTCGAAGCGCGTGGCTGCGCCGTGGTGCAGCAGTGTAAGCGCACCCACGGGATTCGTAGCTGCGTTAAAGATCAGCTTGGTCCACTGCGCACCGCGTGCATCTTGCAATGGAATTGTGTTCATGCCTGAACGCGTGAGCAGACCTGCCAGCTCATTCACTTTCTCCATCGAAGTATTGGTTGGCTCGAATGGCCCGATCCACGTGTCACCTTGGATGTCATAACTAACGTGTCCCGGCGCAATCGGATGTCCTGCGGGAAACGTCGTGCCTCGAATCACGAACTGAACGCGTTCCGCGATAATTTCTTCGTTGCCGACACCATTCTGAACCGAGCAAACCGCGCTCTTGTCATCGAAGATGTCAGCGACCTGGGAAATTGCAACCCGCGTATGAATCGCCTTGGTCGCGACAATGCCGTAGTCGCAGCGAGGCAGTTCACTGGGATCGCTGGTCGCGTTGAGGTGGGCAGTAAAGTCTGCCGCTCCCGAAAGTTGCAGGCCGTGCTGCCGAATCGCGTCCGTATGCTCCTTCCATACGTCGTAAGCCCACACCTCGGCTTCGCCGGCCTTCGCAAGATGCGCGGCGAACAAGCTTCCTACGGCTCCGCAACCGATTACGCAAATTTTCATTGAGAATTATGACCGTTGCAAAAGCTTGTGTGACGCTGGTTTCTCCGCTCCCGTGTAAAACTTCCACGGCACATCCGCCAGACACTTGCCTTCTGTTTTGCCAATGCGATACGTGTCCTGCGTATATAGACACACTTTGCCGTCTTTATCCACGACCTGCGGATGCAGAGAGAAAATCATGTTCTCTTGAAGCTGCACATCGCTGGTCGCGCCGATCGCCGGATATTCCAGCATGGTGGTGCCAATGCTGTGGCCGGACAGATGCCCAAGAGCAAATCCATGTTTGGCGAAAGTTTCAGCTACCACGCGATGAACGTTGCTGGCCATTTCGCCTTCGCGCATCAACTTTCGCGCTGCTTCGAGCGCGTGCGGATACGCATTAGCCATGGCCTGAGTTCGCGAACTTAATCTGCCGCGGATCAGCGGGCGCGAAAATTCGACCCAGTATCCGCCCGTCCCAGTGACCTCCAAGGAATAAAGAAGCAAATCGTCTGCCGCAGTTACACGATGCCCCGGAACTTTAAAAGACGCTTCGGCTTCGCCATTTGTGCCCGAAAGCAGAATGTTCATCATGCGCGGACCGGCGCCGCGGGCAAAGAATCGTTCGACGGCGGGCGCCATTATTTCAGCTTCCGTCTTGCCCGGCTCGTAACCCGCAACTAGCGCCCAAAATCCGTCGACGATGATATCCATCGCGTCGCGTACTTCGGCCAGTTCTTCCTCACTCTTGACAGCGCGTACCATATCAAACTCGAAATCGAAAGGTACCATTTCGAATGGAGCGCCGATGAGCTCTTTATAATCGCGCACGGCCATAATGAAATTCATGCCGTAAACGCCGACCCGCTTCCATCCGCGCTCTCGCGCTCGGCTGGAAATCCACTGTCCGGGAACATCGGGCCAAACGTGATCTTTCACCCAAGGTTTCACCTTGTCGCCAATCCAGCGCGCTTCCCGGGGAAACACCAAAGTAGGTTCGCCATCCAGCGGCAGCACAACGTATACGTAGCGATGCACAATCTCAAATCCTGAAACATACAACACCGCGCCTTCAAACCCGGCGTACTGATTGCCGCAGACGACGAGCGCGTCGAGGCCCGCGCGCTGCATAGCGGTCCGAATATTCCTGTAGCGACGATCGATTTCGACTTGGCTCGGCAAATGTACCTCAGGGGCTAAGCCCGAACTTAATTACAGCGCTGAACCGCTTGCAGAAAAAACTTCCGGGCTCTGAGGTTTTCAAGGGGCACGGCTTTCAGCCGTGCCGTAAGTCGTCGTGAATGACGGGCGACGACCGAAAGCCAGCGCCCTTCAAAACCTAACCGCCTATTTCACTTCGTTCGCGGCCCGTGAAGCTTTACTTCACTGAAAAGCTACTGCACCCCGCAGAGTTCAGCCGCAGTCAATGCATAAATCTTCGTGATATCCACCAGCGTTTTGATTTTAACTTTTTCACCGTCGGCGTCGCGCGGCCCGCTCGAAGGACCATAATTCACCGTCTCAATGCCGTAGCGCGTCATCACCGAAGCATCCGAACACCACAGAACCACATCGCGCTTGGGAGCTTCCCCCATCACGCGCTCATGATTCATCTCAATCGCTTTTACCATCGCGTGGTCCGGCGCGATGCTCGCGCCCGGCACCGAGACGTAAGTCTCAAACTCCAACCCATAATCTGGGAAGCGTCTCTTCAGGTCCAGAAAAAGCGATTTCGCCGCGCGCCGTGCGCCTTGCATTGACATATGCGGCGGCACACGCAAATCGAGGAACAACTCGGCCCGTTCGGGAGTTCGACTAACGCGCCAGGGCTGTCCCCCGCGTATGCAGCCCAGATTCGCGACGCCTCTTCGCCCCCGATATGTAGTTTTTTGTTCCCAACCTTTTGTCCATTTCAAAACCGGGCCAAGCACATCGTAGAGCCGCCGGATGGAGTTGCGTTCCGCACGACCTGCGGCGAACGCGCTATGAACGTACATGCCAGTAGTGGAAATGCGCACCCAAAGCGATCCGTAATGTTCGAGGATAACTTGCATATCCGTGGGTTCGCCTAAGATGCAAATATCGGGCAGCACTCCGTGGTTCACCAGATAATACGTGCCTGCGCCATAGCCGCGATATTCGCGCCCGCGAAATTCTCTCCATTGCGTCTTTTCGATCTCCCCCGCGACAGCTGCCAGGATTACGTCGCCTTGAAGTTGTACTCCGGCGCGCTGTAGAGCCTTCACTGCATGGGTGTAGCAGACCAACGCGCCTTTCATGTTGTAGATGCCGAGGCCATAAATCATGCTGTCTTTGATCACAGCATTCGGCTTGTAGCCAATGCCGGACAGGAAATCTTCCTGGCCAGTGTTCGATGTATCCATGTGGCCGTTGAACATGAGGCAGCGTCCGCTGCCGGTGCCTTCCCAGCGCGCAACCACGTTTGCGCGGCCTTCCTCCACCTCTTGCCATGTGACCTCGAGGCCCATGGATTCCCACGCGGCGCGCATGTGTTCCGCCATTTTTGCTTCATCGCCCGTCGGGCTGGGAATGTTTATGACGTCGCAGCACATGGCCACGATTTCTTCTTCGCGGACCTCAGAGAGAATCTTCTCGACCAGTCTCGAGTTGAGTCTCGAAGCGGAACCTTTATTTGATTTGGCCAAAGGTTTTTCTCAGCGACGTCCTGCCTGGCGAAAATCGTCCGGATAAGTGCACAGCTTTTCATTGCCTGCATCGGTGATCAGAAAATTGTCTTCGACGCGCAGCCCGCCGCCGCCCGGCCAATAAATTCCTGGCTCGATTGCCAGCACCATCCCTTTTTTGACCGTGCCTTTTCCTGCCTGATGCGCATAAGGAAATTCATGTGCGCGCGCTCCCACGCCGTGACAAATGGGATGCGAAGGTTGTCCGGGATATCCGCCTTCCGCAATCCGCCCTCGAACCAGCCGATCAAGTTCGGGGAAGTCAGCGCCATCCCGCGCGAACGAAATCGCTTCATTGAAAACGCTGAGTAACAAATCCAGCAACTTGTGATACTCGGGCGTGAGTTCGCCGGGACACGCGTTCTTAGTGAGATCTGTCCAATAGCCATCTACGCAAACCCAAATTTCCAATAAAGTGGGTTCGTTGTTTTGAATGGGGCGATCTCCGGTCGCGGTGAATGTGGCAATCCCCTTGCCCGACCAGACGAGGGTAAAGGCGCGCGCCATTTCCACTTTCCCCTTGTATCCCACGCCGACGCCGTGCACGAAGCTTTCATACATTCCGCCCACTTCGCTTTCCTTCATGCCGGGACGCATGTGCTCGCGAGTGTAGTCCATCGCCAACGCAGCCAGTTCATTGGCCAGCCGCATGCGCTCGATTTCTTGTGGCGTCTTTATAGAGCGTGCTTCGTTGAGCAGCGGTGTAGAGTCAACTATTTGACCCGCAACTTCTCCAAACGCGTCGAAATACATCTGCGTTGGCGTCGTGGGTTCGCCCACCATGCGGTCGGCAGACTGCGTGCCCATGTTCAGTTCAATGGCGACTTTGTCGGTGAGTCCGCGTTCCTTCAGCGTTGCTAATGCAAGATCGAGCGCCCGATATTGCGGCGGACGCGGATCGCTTTCGTGATAGCCCTTAAACAACCGAATATCTTTGGTCCACGAATTTCGCTCGGCATCGGCCAATTGCGGTTCCAACGCGATCAGCGTCGGCTCGCCCTCGCGCGGAAAGACCGCCACGTCATACCCTTTCATGCACCAATAATTCGTGAGATAAACCACGTTGTCTGGTGCACGTACGACGAACGCGCTTACGTCCTGATCCTTCATCAGAGCGCGAACGCGATTTAATTTCGCTTCGTCAATCGGCCACGACATGGTTCAACCCCGAGGCTTACGGTGTCACTGCGCGATTTTCATCCTTGAACGTCCATGACGCTTCCTTGCCTTTAATCAATCGGTAGACAGCCGTATGTAACGGCGCCTCGACCCCGGCCCGATCTGCTTCACGTGCAATGGCACCGCTGAGGAAATCGATTTCGGTCAGCGATTCGTGGCGAATGTCATAAAGCATCGACGGCGGATGATTGGTCATTGCGCCGATCTTATTCATCTCCCACGGATCGTCATGCAGCTTTATGCCCGCGGCAGCCGCCACGGTTTTTCCTTCTTCAATCAAATCGTGCAACAAATGTCCAAGAGAAGAAAACTCGGATTCATCGGCGAAGTGCGGCGAATGCGGTAACCCGGTTAGTGCGGACACTCCATTGACTGAAGCATTGAAAATTAATTTCGACCATTGCGCCGGGCGCGCGTCCGCCAAGGCTTCGGCCTTCAATCCACCCGCTTTGATCAGGTTGGCAGCTTCTTCAACGATCGCGTATGCGGTATGGCGCGGCTCAAACGGACCGATCCAGGTTGCTGTATCGAGTTCGTACTGCACATGCGTGTCGCTATGCTTGGTGCCGCTCATGAAAGTCGTGCCCCGAATCACTTGTCCACCTGTGTGCGCAGCAATAATTTCTTCGCTCCCTAGCCCGTTCTGTGCAGAAATAACTGCGCCCTGACTAAAACGGTTTCCGAGGGCAGAAAAAGATTCCTCCACTTGGGTCGCCTTCGTCGCCACGATAGCAAGTTCGCAATCCGGAAGCTGTTCCGGTCGCGTCGTAGCCTTGAGAAATACATGAAACTCATGCTTTCCCGAGACGCGCAGACCGTCGCGATTTAGAGCTTGCGCATGATCTTCGCGGCGGACAAAAGCCCATACCTCCGCAACCCGCGCCAGATGCGCCGCGTACAGGCTGCCAATGGCCCCACACCCGACGATGCAAACACGTTTCATTGGTAGCGCCGGCGTCTTGCCGGCTCGCGGCTATTTGCCCGCCCATTGGGCCGCCGAGACGGCGGCGCTACACTCGCCTTTCCACTCTTATCAGCTTGTCAGCTTGACTGATCTCTTTCGCGACCATCGCTCGAAAAAGACTATCCGCATTGTTGAACGAGTCATCGATCATAATCCCACTGGCAAAAAGTGCATCCTGCAAAGCAGCGGAAATTGTGTGAATGGGAGCGGCTCCGCCCTCACCCATTCCCTTGGCCCCGCTATAACTGTGCGGCGAAGGCGTTTCGATGTGATCGTATTTCACATTGGGCATATTCATCGCGGTGATGGGCGTGTAATCGCTGAAGGTGCTGGTAAGCATATTGCCAACCGCATCGTACACACAATTTTCCATGAGCGCAGCGCCAATGCCATGCGCGGTTGCGCCATAGACCTGGCCTTCGACTATCGGCGGATTAATCACGGTGCCGCAATCATCGACGGCGACATAATCCAAAATGCGCGGGATAAAAGTGTCGCGCTCGATTTCAATCACCGCGATATGAAGCTGAGAGGCATAGGTTAGGGTCAGGCTGCCGTATTTTTTCTGCTTGTCCGGCACTTTGAACGGTGCGCGCCAGATGTAGCGGCAATTGAGCGTGAGTTCATATAACTCGGGCGGCAGCACCGCGCTGTTCACATTGACGATGTTTGCAAGCCCCCAGTAGTTGACCGATCTGCCCGTGCTCGTCGCCCGAATCTCAGGACCCTGTTCACCAGTTCGGAATTCAAGGTCGTGTTCTTTCGCCTCGAGAAGAAACGCAGCCAGGCGGCTCATTTCTTTTTTTAATTTCTGCGCTGCTCCGTGAACCGCGGAAAGCCCAGACACCGCGAATTGACTGGCATACGTCCCGGAAAATCCAGTGTGGACGTTGCGCTCAGTGTCAAAGCCGGTGCGTACCGTGATGCGATCGGGATGAATGTTCAGCACATCAGCAACCACCTGCGCCGCGGTCGTTTCGTGTCCCTGGCCCTGCGGGCAGGATCCGACTGAGACCACAACTTCCCCATAAATATCGAGCTTGCAGTTCGCGCCTTGCGAGTTGCCGGAAAACGGCGCGCCTGGATTGATGATTTGCGATTGGCCAAAATTATTTGTGCCCGAATCCAGCGTGGTGCCAATGCCAATTCCGATTAGGCGGCCCCCTGAGCGCGCCGTGGCTTGTTTGCGCTTCCAATCATCCCATCCAATTCGCTCTTTGGCCACTTGCAGCATTTTCGGATAGTTACCCGAATCGTACATGCAGCCATTCGGCGTCGTGTAAGGAAATTCTTCCGGACGAATGTAGTTGCGCAGACGAATCTCGTCGCTGGGAATGCTGAGCTCGTGTCCGCAAATGTCGATCACGCGCTCCAGAAACCACAAGTGCTGCATGCGTGAGTAACCGCGATTGGGGCCGACCGGACATTTATTGGTTACCGCTTGCGTGAAGTCGATACGAGCATTCTTGAAGCGATAGACACCGGGAAACACCTGCGACCAGATCACGCAGCCCAGCGGTTCGTAGCGCGGGTAAGCGCCGCAGTCATCGATATGTCGCGATGCTAACCCGGTGATTACGCCGTTCTCGTCGAGCGCAACTCGCGTGTCGCGGAAGGTGCGTTCATTGCCGTGGGCGCTCGAAGTAATATGCTCGGAACGCGTTTCCACCCACTTGACCGCCCGCCCGCCCGCCTTCTTGGAAGCCAGCGCGCACACTGCCATCTGCGGATAGCTGGTGATCTTGATTCCAAAACTGCCACCGATATCCGATGTCTCCACGCGTATGCGATCAATGTGCACGCCGAGGTGCGCTGACAGAAACTGTATGGCGAACGACGGAAACGAATTATTGCACTCGTAATAGATGCGGTCGTCCTTCGGATTCCACTGCGCGATAACTACGTTGTTCTCAAGCGGCGTGCTGGAGAAGCGATGGAAATGCATGCGGTCGATGTTTACAACGTAAGCCGCCTCACCAAAAGCTTTATCAACATCTCCATATTCGAAGATCCCATTCCAGACACGATTCGTGCCAGCTTCGTCGTGCAAAATGCTTTTATCGGTCAAGGCCGCTTCCGCATCTGTCACGGGGTCTAAGGCTTCGTATTCGATTTGCACCAACTCCGCGGCGTCGTCGGCGATGGCAGGTGATTCGGCGACGACGGCCACCACTGGCTCGCCCTGGTAGCGAACTTTCGAAACGGCCAGCGGATAATCCTTAATCTTGCCGGCGGGGTCAGGCGCGATCTCAATGAAGGGCTGCGTCTGTGCCGCGATCTCAACACCAGTCAGGGTGCACACCACACCAGGGAGCGCTTCCGCAGCCGAGAGGTCGACGCTCACGATCTTCGCGTGCGCGTAAGGCGACCGCACGAACCGTAAATACAGCATCTCGCGCAGCTTTATGTCATCGGCAAACTTGCCCCGCCCGCGCAGCAAACGGTTTTCTTCCTTGCGCGGAAGCGCTTGCCCTACCCAGTTCTTAGCGCCATCCTTCTTAATCAAACCATCTCCTCGTGTAGCGCCAGCATCCGATTTTCACATCTCATCGCAGCGCCGCCTGCAATCCATCAATCAATTTCTGAACCTGCTTTTTCCCCAACGGCTCCAGCAGTCCGCCAGCCACTGACGCTAGGCGACCGAAGATTTGCGCCTCACCCTGCCACGAAACTTTCGTGCCGTTGTCACCATCGAGCAGAGCCAAATCGAAAGCCGCCATCAGCGCCACGTTTCCCCCAGCCATGCTTCCTTGACCTTTATACTGCGCGCGCTTCGGACGCTCAGCCTGCTCCAGTTCCATCTTTACTTCCGCCGTGCCTTTGATGTGCGAGATGCCAACCTTTACTCTCACCGTGAAATGAGTCGGGTCCTGAACCGAGAGGCCCTGAAAGTCAGGCAGCAGCGCCGCAAACCTGCTCGGGTCAACAAGGAAGTCGTGAACCTCTTCCGGCGTTCGCTTGACCTCGAAGTCGCCGGCAAACTTTATCGCCATGCTTCAAGCACCCTTCATGTTTTCTGCGGCCAGGTGAATCGCCTTCAAAATATTCTGATACCCGGTGCAGCGGCAAGTATTTCCTGCGATCGCTTTGCGCATTTCTTTTTCGTTTGGTTGTTTGTTGTGTGACAACAACTGCAAAGCCGAGAGCATCAGTCCCGGCGTGCAATACCCGCATTGCAGCCCATAGGAATCGCCAAAAGCCTTTTGGATGGGATGCAACTCACCATTGTTTTCCAAACCCTCGACCGTGAGAATATCCGCGCCATCCGCCTGCACCGCGAACACGGTGCATGACTTTACTGCTGCGCCATTCATCAGCACGGTGCAAGCGCCACAGTAGCTGGTGTCGCAACCGACGTGAGTTCCGGTAAGGTCGAGATCTTCCCGCAGAAACTCAACTAAAAGTTTGCGCGGCTCAACGGAACGCGAATAGGACTTTCCATTGACTTTGACCTGAATCGAAATGTTTTCAATGCTCTCAGGCATAGATGGCGTTAGGCATAGATGTGGCCAGCGCTAACCTGCTCGTCGCGCGCCCGGCGCACCGCAATATCAATCGCTTGCTTAACCAATGCGCCTGCCAGAGTCCGCTTGTAATCGGCAGAGCCCCGCATATCTGATTGTGGATCGGCAGCGGCCCGAGCCGATTCCACAGCGCTCGCGACCGTTTTTTCCGTAAGCAGTTGCCCCCGCATCGCAGATTCAGCATCCTTCACTCTGATCGGAGTCAGACCAACACATCCCAAAGCGATCGCCGCATCCTGACAGACATCGCCGTCCATTGTCAGTTGAACCGCTGCACTGGCCGTGGGATACACCGGCGCGGAGCGCTTGAACGCCAGGTACGCGCCGCCGCTGCCTTTAGTCGGAAGTTTAACTTCTATTTCGCTGACCAATTCGTCTTGCGCCAGGTCTGTTGTGTACGCATCCTTGATGAAGTCAGAGACAGAGACCGTGCGCTCTCCGTTGGAGCTTAGACAGCGAACTTCCGCAGCAAGCGTAAAAAGCACGGTTGCCCAATCGCCGCTGGGATCGGCTTCCGCCAGCGAGCCGCCAATGGTGCCACGATTGCGCACTTGAACATCCGCAATTCCCGCCGCGCAATCGTGAAGAATAGGAATCGTCCCCGCCAATGTAGATGCTTCAATCTCCGCATGCCGGGTCAGCGCACCGAATCGAATCGTGCCACCATCTTTCTTAATATAAGAAGTGTCGGATATAAAATTCAGATCGACCAGGTGGGCAGGGTTCGCGAAACGCAGTTTCATTAGCGGAATCAGGCTCTGCCCGCCGGCCAGCAGCTTGGCGTCATCTCCGAGTTGGGCGAGCATAACGGAGGCTTCTGTTAGAGAACTGGCGCGGTGATAGTGAAACGCTCGCGGATACATTGTGCGTTTACGGCCTAGGCATTTTACGCTGAATACGGTTAGCGGGGCCAAGTGTGGGCCGGGCCAATAAGCTTACCAGAGGTTCCGTTTAGCGACCATGGAACCATAGACGGAGGCTGAATGATTTACTCGTGCTGTCTTTTTGCCGGACGGCAATGACGCGGTTTGGCGACGACACAGAGTGAAACGGCGACAAAGATAGAACTCAGAAATCAAGGCCGATGCGCGCTGCCGCGCATCGGCCGTGGGAGATTCTTCGGAAATATTTCGTCCCTATAAACAGCCGGATTGAAACTACTTTCCGAAAATGTAACTCTTGCCGGAATCACCGTACGCTTGTTGTGCGCCGATGACTACCGTACCGCCCGTACCGGCCGCGACCGACGCGCCGAAGTCATCAGCGCTGTGGCCGTCCAATGAAGTCAGCTTCGAAGTTTGCGTCATGCTCTTCCATCCCGACGCCGGCTTCTCGAAGACATAGGATGCGCCCTGCTGCGACTTCGTCCCGACCGTGGCATCGGGTGCCCCGGCGACTATCGTGTTGCCATAAACCCCGACCGCAGCGCCAAACCAGTCGTCCACCTTCCCGTCCGAAGAAGTCAGTTTAGCCGCGAAGTTTGAAGTCGATTTCCATCCGTCGACCGGCTTCACATAGACATACGCTGCTCCCGGGCCATGGTGTTGATAGTTTTGCTCAATTGCTCCGACCACGGCGGTGCCGCCGCTGATGCTGACAAACAAGCCGAACTGGTCGTCCAGATCCCCATGCGTTAACGTGGCCGTTTCGGTCATGTTCTTCCAGCCGTGGGCCGGTTTCGCAAAAACGTAGGCTTTGCCAGGAAAGCTACTCGTTCCCACCAGAAGCGTATCCCCGCTCATAGAGAGAGAAAGGCTGAAATCGGTCTGGTCTGCTCCGGTTGAGGAGGTCAGTTTAGCGGTATATTTTGAAGTAGTTACCCATCCACTCGCAGGTTTCTCAAAAATATAGGCCACACCCCATGCGAAGACATTGTGCACGTAAGCGAACGGTGCGCCCACCACAATCGTATTACCACTAATTGCAGCGGTGCACCCGAAACAATCGGATGCCGAACCGATCAGCTTGGCAGTTTCCGTTCCGTTGACCCATCCGCCTGCAGGCTTCACGAAAACGTACGCAGCCGGAGAACCACCCGCGACGATCGTGTCACCATCGATGGCAACCAAGCCGTTCAAGCCATTGTCAGAGGCGGTCAGTTCCGCAATCTGAGTCATGTTGGTCCATCCGCCCGCCGGCTTCTCGAACACGTATAGTGCGGCAGGAGCGTAATTGCCGTTGTTGTTGTAGCCGGAAGCTCCGACCACAACCGTGTTCCCACTGATAGCCACGCTTGTGCCGAAAAAGCTGTACTGTTGCACATCCGTTCCGGACAGCTCCGCTAGTTGCGACCAAGAGCGGCCGTGAATGAATGGAAGATCCGAGGCCGAAGCGGATAGACACACTGTGAAGGCTGAAACAAGTACTAGGAGCGCTGAAGTTCGTGCCTTTCTCATAGAAACCTCCGAGGGGTTCACGATTAGTGAACGGTTACGGGCTGAGTGAGAGGCGTACGGGCTGACTGTCAAGAATGGCGCGGGAGCTGCACATCCTTCAGACTTACTGAGTTTGATATTGTTCCGAGGGCTTGTCAAGCGCAATTCAGCGGAAATAACGCTCCCTAACTTTTCACAGGCCCGATTTTTCGATACTCGCCGCGGAAATACATCAGCGGATCACCTTGCCGGACCACTACATCCTCCACTTCCGCAATAAAAATCGTATGGTCTCCCGCATCTTGCACAGCGTGCAATCGACACTCAAGATAAGCGAGGGCGCCATGCAAGACCGGAGTTCCGTGCTGCGTGCGGTCGAAGCGGGCTCCCGCCTCGCGCTCAGCGTGACGGTGGCTCGGGTTGGGGTCGGCATAATACTGCGAAATCGCGGTCTGGTGTTCCGCCAACACATTCACTCCAAAACGTTTCTTAGCATGCAGGTGAGCGTGGGTGCGCGCCTGGTGATCGACGCACACCAGCACCAGCGGCGGATCCAGCGATACCGAGGCGAAGGCGTTCGCGGTCATGCCGTGAACTTCACCTTCGAAGTCGACGGTAATGACCGTAACCCCAGTGGCAAAGCTGGCCATTGCCTTGCGGAATTCTGTCTGCGTAACGGTCATGAATATCCGTGTCCGGGGTAACTCAGCCGGTCAATGAGTGCTATGCGATATTACGCCACTTATCTGCGAGGCCGGGCGAACATGCCCCGAGCCCACAGACCGCCCGGAAAACGATTGGCTCTCATTTGGAGTCCCATGGCAATGGATACAATAGGCACACTATGGTCGCCATTGATCGGCTAAGGAATGCTATCAACAACAGCAGTAAACTTTCGGAGCGAGGCGAAAGCCGGAAGGCGCTGATACTGTTAGATGACGAAATTGCACATGCGGTCAGCGAGAATAAGAATATTTGGGTGTGTACACTCAGCCGCCATGCTTCGGTGATAGCCGATCAGATCGGCGACCTCGGCCTCGTGAGGCGATATCGCGAGCAGTGCCCTGCTCATGATCCTGATAATCCGCTAACCCTGCTCGGCTTGGCCGAAGTGATGGATCGGCAGGGTGAAAAGGCGTTGGCCAAGGACTATGCCATCAGGTCGTATCAGCTGTCTGCGCAACGAGGCACCACCGAGCTGGATCGCGCAGTTATGGAATCGATTTCCAAACAGTGGCCTGAAATCTTGAAGGAATGAAACCGTGGCTATGCATTGCTGTTTTCCGAGATAGTTGGCGAAACCAGGCATAGCGCTCATTGAAAATTGGTCGACTCGCGCCCGAAGTCAATGCGCGCTATTGGCGATTTTTCACCAATTGACATGGCCAGAAGCGAGGGCTACGTTTTACCACGTCCACAGCGAAGCCTTCCGGGTCTTTCTAATGTAGAATTCCGACATTGTGGGTGTAGGACAAATAGATTCGCTTGACAGCCCTTTGAGCCCGCTTGCCGACGAACTGTGTTCTGGCACGGTGCTTTCCCGTGAGGATGCTTGCCAGCTCATCAGCCGTTCAGACAACCAGCTTCCGCTATTGCTCTCGGCCGCTAAGGCGGCAAGGCAGCATTTTAAGCCAGGCATCGTCACCTACTCGCGCAAGGTTTTCATTCCTCTCACCAATCTTTGTCGTGATTACTGTGGATATTGCACCTTCCGCCGCGATCCCGGCCAGCCGGGCGCGCACACGATGACGCCCGATCGAGTTTTGGATGTGGCGCGGGCGGGCGAGAAGATGGGGTGCACCGAGGCGCTATTCAGTTTGGGCGATAAGCCCGAACTCGCATTCCCCGAAATGCGCGAGACTTTGCGCCATCTGGGATATAAATCCACGCTCCACTACCTCGAAGCCATGTGTGAATTGGTTCTTCGCGAAACCACGCTGCTGCCGCATCCGAATCCCGGTCTGCTGAGCGCGGAATGGATTGCCCGCCTGGCGAAGGTTTCTCCGAGCATGGGCTTGATGCTCGAAACCACCAACGCTTCGCTTCTGGCAACCGGCGCCGCCCATGACAATGCTCCCGACAAAGTTCCCGCCAAACGACTGCACACGATTGAAGAAGCAGGCAAACAAAATATTCCCTTCACAACCGGTTTGCTAATTGGCATCGGCGAAACAGTTGAAGATCGTGTTGACACATTGCTCGCCATCCGCGAACTGCATCGCCGGTACGGTCACATCCAGGAAGTAATCATTCAGAATTTCCGCGCCAAGCCCGAAATTCCCATGCGCGACTGGCCCGAGCCCACGCAGGGCGAAATGATGCGTACCATCGCGGTCGCCAGGCTCTTGATACCAGACGTCAATATTCAAGCCCCGCCCAATCTTTCCGCTCCGTATTATGACGACTTCCTCGATGCCGGAATTAACGATTGGGGCGGTGTCTCGCCCTTGACGCCAGATTTCATCAATCCGGAAAAGCCCTGGCCGCATCTTGAACAACTGAGGTCACGAACCGAAGCGAAGGGATATCGTTTGCGTCAACGTTTACCGGTGTATCCTGAGTTTGTGTCAGCGCTCATGGTGAAGCCAGGATTGCTCTCTGGAAAAATCGCTGCCGCCGCAGACAGCGAAGGCTATGCGCGGAGACCGGTATGATAGTCGTCCTAACAGGTGGCACTGGTGGCGCAAAATTTGTTGAAGGGCTGCGCCAAGTTGCCGCCGCGAAAGAACTCACCTTCATCGTTAACACCGGAGACGATTTGGAATGGTGGGGACTATACGTCTCGCCCGACTTGGATTCGATCACCTACGCCCTGGCCGGACTGCTCAGCAAGGAGCGCGGCTGGGGCGTGAGGGGCGACACATTCTATTGCCTGCAGGCCATGGGCGAATTGGCGGAGCCGATATGGTTTCATGTGGGCGATCGCGATCTCGCTGTCCATTTGCTACGCTCCAAATATTTGGCGCAGGGAAAAACTCTGAGTGAAGCCACCACCGCTATCTGCGACAAGTTGGGTGTCTCTGCGCGAATCCTCCCCATGAGTAACTCGCGGGTGGAAACCAGAGTGAACACCCCGATAGGCGAGCTCAGCTTTCAGGAATATTTCGTGCAGCGATGGTATCAAGACCCGGTCAGATCAATTCGCTTTGCGGGCGCCAGCGACGCCGAACCCGCGCCCGGCGTAATCGATTGCATCATGTCTGCCAACGCCGTTGTCCTGGCGCCGAGCAACCCTGTCACCAGCATCGGACCAATCCTCGCGGTCTCCGAGATTCGAGAAGCATTACGAACCACTCAGGCAACCGTGGCTGCCATCAGTCCGATTGTCAATGACGCCGCAGTCTCAGGCCCGGCCGGCGTTTTGATGGCGGCGCAGGGACTGCCTGTTTCCATCGCCGGAGTAGTAAAAGCATACGAAGATTTTCTAGACGTTCTGATCGCGGATGTGCGCGATCGTGAAGCCGCCAAGAAATTGGTTCAGCCTGAGCTCCGAGTACACTGCACCAACACGATCATGCGTACCATCGAAGACAAAGCCAACCTCGCACGGACCATCCTCGCCTTGCTGGGCGAGGAAAGCGCGCGCGTGGCGGACGTCTCATGATTCTCATTCCCGTAAAAAGTCTGGCCTATGCCAAGCAGCGGCTGGCATCGATTCTCGATCAGCCAACTCGCACCCGACTGGCGCAGGCCATGCTGTTTGATGTGCTCGAAACGCTGCATACATGCGTCACCCGCGCCGAAGTCAGTATCGTAACCAGCGATTCGTTTGCGCTTGAACTCGCGCGGCGATTCGAATTCCAAATCATTTCCGACAACGCGAATCGCAGCGAGACTGACGCCATTGAAAAGGCAACTCGGTTTTGTGAGGAGCAAGGAATAGACAGTACGCTGGTCATTCCAGCGGACATTCCCCTGATCCAGGCCTCCGAAATTGAAAAGATTCTGCAAGCCGCGCCGGCGGTGGGTTCCGTGCTTGTCCCCGCCTCCGACGGCCGAGGCACGAACGCAGCTTGGCGACGCCCGGCCGCATTATTTCCGCTGCGTTTTGGAAACGACAGTTTCAAACCGCATCTCGCCGCCGCGCGCGCCACGGACAAGCCATGCGTGGTTCTTTCACTGCCCGGCATAGCTCTCGACATCGACAACCCTTCCGACCTCCGCGAACTCGCGGAAGCCCCCGGCGAAACCCGCGCCCAGCGCCTGATCCGCCAATGCGACCTGACTGATCTTCCCATTGCAGCGAACGAATGACTGAACCAGCCATGCCCACGTGGGACGGGCACCTCGCGACCCTGCCTTGCGCGAAGTCGAAGGGTCCAGGCCGAGCAAAGCTCGGCAGGGCCGAGTTCTCAGCCGATCGTCATACTTTTTCGTAAACTATCAAGCGAGCATGGCAAGCGTCGATCAATCACGTGAATTGCGAATCATTCCTATTTTGCTGGCCGACGAAATTCAGCCTGGTGACTCCCTCCCAGAAAAACTTATCCACGCTCTCAACCATCTGAATCTACTGCTGAAAAAAGGCGACATCCTGATCGTTAAACACAAAATCGTTTCCAAGGCGGAAGGCCAACTCGTTCCTCTCGAGAAAATCACTCCTTCCCCCGCTTCGCGAGCGTGGGCGCGACGTTACAAGCTCGATGCGCGAGTGACCGAAGTTGCTTTAGCGGAAAGCAAGCGAGTGGTCAGGCGCAAGCGTGGAGTGCTGATCACAGAAACGCGACACGGCTTGATCTGCGCCAACAGCGGCGTAGACGCTTCCAACGTCGACGGAGGCGACCACGCGCTGCTACTTCCCAAAGATCCCGATGCCTCTGCTTCAAAATTGCATCGGGCCTTGAAAAAGCGACTGAAGCTTTTTATCCCAGTCATCATCTCCGACAGTTTCGGGCGACCGTGGCGTGAAGGTCTTACGGAGGTTGCGATAGGCGTCGCGGGAATGAATGCCCTACACGATTATCGTGGACAACGCGATCCCCACGGCTATCCTCTGCGCGTGACGGTGGAAGCTGTCGCCGACGAGCTGGCTTGTGCCGCAGGCCTGGTCTGCGGCAAGCTGACACGCACGCCAGCGTGTATCATTCGAGGGTATCGTTACCGGCCGGGACGCGGTAGAGCTAGTGATCTGCTTCGTTCGGCGGCTAGCGATTTGTTCCGTTGATGCTTTCATATTAAGGAGGATTTATGGCTCGCGTTCTTACCGCTTCCGAACTGGAAAGCTTTCCTTCATTCGAGTGGTCGGACATAGCTCCTCGCCTCAGTCATCAATCACGGACCGCACTCGATCAAGTAATGGCAACGCTCGACGGTGGCACGCTCAACAGGGAACAGTGCGCTCTGCTTGCCAATGCTGAAGGCGATGATTTGCTCGGCCTGCTTATTGCCGCTGACACTTTACGCCGCGAGCTAGTCGGAAATATCGTCACTTATGTAGTCAATCGCAATATTAATTTCACCAATATTTGTTTTGTCGGCTGCAAATTTTGCGCTTTCAGCCGCGGCCCCCGCGAATCCGATACCTATTTTCTTAGTCTTGAACAGCTCGCGCAGAAGGCAGTGGAAGCCTGGCAAATTGGCGCCACTGAAGTTTGCATTCAAGGCGGCCTACCGCATGGCCTGCCGCCGTTTTACTATCGCGACATTCTGCGCGCTGTGAAACAAGCTGTTCCCGGCATGCACATTCACGCTTTTTCGCCGATGGAAATTGTTTACGGCGTTGAACTCACCGGCATGCCGCTGGCAGATTATCTCAGCATGCTTCGCGACAACGGCCTCGATACTTTGCCTGGTACGGCAGCCGAAATTCTCGACGACGACGTTCGGTTTGTACTTTCGCGCAACAAACTTTCCACCGAGCAATGGAAGCAAGTCATTCGCACTGCACATCGCTGCGGCATCCGCAGCACTTCGACGTTGATGTACGGCCACATCGAGTCGTCGGAGCACTGGGTCAATCAACTTCTATTGTTCCGCGAAATTCAACAACAAACTGGTGGTTTCACCGAATTTGTTCCGCTCGGCTTCGTCCATCACAACACGCTGCTCTTCCAACAAGGTATTTCGCGGTCCGGTCCCACACTCGCCGAACATCTTAGAATTCACGCGTTGGCGCGAGTCCTGCTGGCCGGTTCCATCAACAACATTCAGGTGTCATGGGTAAAACTGAACCGCGATTTATCTCAACTTTGCTTGCATGCCGGCGCCAACGACTACGGCGGAACTTTGATGGAAGAAAATATCTCGCGCGAGGCTGGAGCCACGGCCGGGCAATACACTAGGCCTGAAGATTTTCAGGCGCTCATTTTAGAGGCAGGCCGCATTCCCGCCGAGCGCAACACGGTCTACACGCGCATTAATTTGAAACTACAGCCCGACGAATTCGGTAGTGAGCAGTTGCTCGAATCGGAGTTCGCATGACCTCAGTCTCATGAACACAGCCCGGCCCATCGCCGTTCTCGGAGGGACTGGCCCTGAAGGATTCGGTCTGTCTCTGCGCTGGGCGCAAGCCGGAGAGACGGTGATCATCGGCTCTCGAGATGCCAAGCGCGCTAACGATGCGGCTGAAAAAATCAAGCAGAAGGTCGGAGCCGCTGCGAAGGTTTCGGGCAGCGAAAATATCGCCGCCTGCAGTGCTGCGGATTTAATCCTGCTCACGATTCCTTTCGAAGGCCACGCAACTCTGCTCAAGCAAATCAAACCGGCGATTCGGCCCAACAGTATCGTGATCGACGCCACTGTGCCCTTGGCCGCCAGTGTCGGCGGACGCGCCACTCGCACTCTCGGCGTCTGGCAAGGCTCCGCCGCGCAGCAAGCCGCGGAGCTCGTACCCAAAGGTGTTTCGGTGGTAGCGGCTTTTCAAAATCTGGGAGCAGAGTTGCTGAATGCCGAAGGCCCGGTCGATTGCGATGTGATTGTTTGCGGCGACGATCCGAATGCCAACCAAGTTGCGCGCAGCCTGGCAACAAAAATTCATGGAGTTCGCGCAATCGATGGCGGCAAATTGGAAAACGCTCGTATTTTGGAGCAGATAACCGCGCTGCTGATTGGTCTAAATATTCGTCACAAAGGCCATTCCGGCATTCGCATCACCGGCCTGCCTCCATCAGCATACGAAGTTCTATAGCGCTGAGATTTAGTAGCGCCGGCGTCTCGCCGGCTGTCCCGAAGGCATCCTGCCCTCGGAGGACGAACGGCGAATTATGAGCGAAAAATTCGATGAACGACTCTTCCAACACGCGCCCCACCATTGAATTCCGCAACGTCGCATACAAAGTGGACGGCGACGAAGGGCGCGAACTGCTCCACGATCTCAACCTCGAAGTGCAGCGCGGAGAAACGCTAGTCCTGCTGGGCCGCAGCGGTTCCGGCAAAACCACCACTCTAAAGCTCATCAATCGCTTGCTAACGCCGAGCAGCGGGGAAATTTTCGTCGAGACCCGGCCGACCAGCGAGTGGGATGTAATCCGCCTGCGTCGCATGATCGGTTACGTAATTCAGGAGATCGGACTTTTCCCTCACTTCACCGTCGAGCGCAATATCGGCTTGGTTCCGAAAATTGAAAACTGGCCGGCCGATCAAATCCACACGCGGGTTCGCGAGTTACTCGAACTCGTTGGCCTCAATCCTGAGATTGCATCGCGTTATCCTCGCGAACTGTCCGGAGGACAGCGCCAAAGGGTAGGCGTAGCGCGCGCCCTGGCCGCCGACCCTCCCGTACTGCTCATGGACGAACCGTTCGGCGCGCTCGATCTCATCACGCGCGCCGAGCTGCAGCGTGAATTTCTCGGCTTGCAGAAGCGGCTCGGCAAAACGGTCGTTTTCGTCACTCATGACTTGCGTGAAGCCCTGTTATTGGGAACGCGCATCGCGTTAATGGAAGCGGGCCGTTTGGTAACGGTGCAAACGCCCAAGGAATTCCTGAATTCAAATGATCCGTTAGCAGCCGCCTACAAAGAAGCTTTTGGCACCGATTTGAAAATTAACTGTTAGGGATTTAATGGAGGACGGCCGTCCACGCCCGTCTAAGCCAGCTGCAAGCGTAGCGAGGAACCATGAACGTCTGGCAATTCATGCTGCAGAATCACACCGAAGTCCTAGAGCTAACCCTCGAGCATTTGAAGCTCGTAGGAATTTCGACGTTCCTTGCCGTACTGGTTGGAATCCCGCTTGGAGTCCTGATTACGCGTTGGCCAATTCTCAACAAACCAGTTCTCGGGGGAGCGAATATTATTCAGACGATTCCAAGCCTCGCGCTATTCGGATTCCTGCTTCCCGCCCCGTGGATCGGAGCGCGAGCCGACCGCCTCGCCATTCTCGCACTCGCCCTGTACGCGCTGCTGCCGCTGATTCGCAACACCTATGCCGGCATTCAAGGTGTGGATCGTGCAATCGTCGAAGCCGGACGCGGCATGGGCCTGACTGATCGGCAATTGCTTTTTCAAGTCGAACTGCCACTTTCTCTCGGAGTGATCATTGCCGGCGTTCGCGTCGCTACTGTGATTTCCGTCGGCTTGGCAACGATCGCCGCCGCCATCGGCGCCGGCGGCTTGGGGGAGTACATTTTTCGCGGCCTCGCCATGGTTAACAACCAGGTCATTCTCGCAGGCGCCATTCCCGCCGCAGCCATGGCTTTGCTGGCCGACGTAAGCCTGGGCTGGCTGGAGAAACGCCTCAGCCCTCGTTAATGTCGCGTACCTTGGGAAAAATGCTGCGCCAGACCTTGTTCGTCATACTTCTCGCGCTTCTCACCGCTTGCGGCCCTGCTCGCGAGAATCGCATTGTCATCGGCTCCAAAAACTTCACCGAACAACTAATCCTCGGAGAAATCATTGCCCAGCAAATCGAATCCAAAACTCATCTCCCCGTCGAGCGCCGTTTCTATCTCGCCGGCACGTACATCTGCCACCAGGCCATCCTCGCCGACCGCATCGATATATATCCCGAATACACCGGCACTGCCCTAACTGCTGTATTAAAAGAAAAGCCCAGCGCCGATCATGAAAAAGTCTACGACCAGGTGAAAACAGAATATGCCGAGCGTTTCAACCTGGCTGTGGGCGCGCCATTCGGCTTCAACGACACGTTCGCCATCGAAATTCGCGGCGACGACGCGCGCCGTCTCGGCCTGAAAACCATCTCGCAAGCCGCGCCCTATACTCCCAAATGGCGCGCCGGATTCGGCTACGAATTCATGGAGCGTCCCGACGGTTACAAAGGACTCGCCGCGACCTACGGCCTGCATTTCGCCGCCCCACCCCAGATCATGGACCTCGGCCTGCTAACCCGTGCTCTGAATGACAAACAAGTCGATCTGATCGCCGGCAACACCACCGACGGCCTCATTCCCGCCCTCGACCTGTTCATTCTCGACGACGATAAACATTATTTCCCCCCATACGAAGCCCTGCCCATCATTCGCCAAGAGACGCTCACCCGGCATCCCGAAATAAAACAAGCTCTCGACCAACTCGCGGGAAAAATTTCCGATGCCGAAATGCGCCAGCTAAACTACGCCGTCGACGGCCAGCACCGCGACGTAAAAGAACTAGTGCGTAATTTCCTACGCGGAAAAAATCTCGCCCAATAAAAAAGCCGCCAAAAAGGCGGCCTTCCCATAACTCAAAAAACTTAAGCAGCATTCGACTCAGCACCCTGGAATGGCTCGTCGTAACTGCCTCCATAAATCGACGGACACTTCGCTCCCATCGGACGCAGATAAGTTGCCAACGCTCCCCGATGATGGATACTGTGATTGTTTACGAATCCCAGATAGAACACGTCCGGCAGAGTGAACACGCCATAAAAATCGACCGGCGTCAGCAACTCTTCCACAGACATCGCGCGCACCCGTTCGATCGCGCGTGGAAAATTCTTCTCATACCACGCAGCCAGTTCCGCCGATGTCTTCGGCTCCTCCTTGAAGCGAGCCTCCATCGCAAACTTACGATCCGCGATTTCGTCCAGCATCTGCACATCCGCTGATGCCAAATGCCACGCCAGTTCCCATGCGGTACGCGCATTCGGATCAGGCTTGTAGTCACGCTTCGCGTCAGGTATCGCAGCCAGCACCCGCTGCGTGGCTTTCATTTCGTTTTCCAGACCCATCAGCATTAAGTCGCGATAGGCAGTAGCAAATTCCGGACTGGGGCCTTGCTCTGGTGATGCCATATTTTTCTCCTTCGCTCTCGTGAATGTTATGTCTAGACGGGGACCAAAAAACTGAAGGGGCGCAGTTTAAGCGCCCCCGGATTTGTAAAATTTGAATTCTCTAAACCGTAACCGGCTGCTTGCTGCTCACCGGAACCGGCGTCAACCATCCAAACCGGTCAGCTTTCTCGCCGCGAACTATACCATAAAACTCTTTCTGGATGGCTTTAGTTATGGCTCCTGTCACGCCTTTGCCGACGCTGATCTTATCGACCGACCGGATCGGAGTAATTTCCGCCGCCGTACCAGTGAAGAAGGCTTCATCCGCGATGTACAGCAACTCCCGTGGAATCCCTTGCTCGGACACCGGAATTCCTAGCTCGCGTGCAATCTGCAGAACCGAATCGCGCGTAATCCCCGGCAGCACCGAGTTGCCCAGCGGCGCCGTCTGCAGCACGCCATTGCGCACAATGAAAACATTCTCGCCCGAGCCTTCGCTAACATACCCATTCGCATCGAGCGCAATGCCTTCGACGTATCCGTTAATAATGGCTTCCATTTTGATCAGCTGCGAATTCATGTAATTGGCCGCCGACTTCGCCATCGCCGGGAGCGTATTTGGTGCGATGCGCGTCCATGACGAAACGCACACATCCACGCCTTGCTCCGCATCCGTGCCCAGATATTTTCCCCACGGATAGTTGCAAATGTAAACTTCGGTCGGTGAATTAAACGGATTCACTCCAGCTTCGCCATACCCACGAAGGACGATCGGCCGCATGTAGCAGGGCCAAATCCCATTCACCTTTACCAACTCGACCATTGCGGAAATCAGCTCTTCGCGCGTGTAATCGACGTCAATGCGATAAATTTTCGCCGAATCCAGAAGCCGTTGCGTGTGCTCCTTCGCCCGAAATATTGCGGGACCGCCCGTCGGCGCGTAGCACCGAACTCCCTCAAATACCGACGAACCATAGTTAACCACGTGCGACATCACATGGATCTGCGCATCATCCCACGGGATGAGCTTGCCGTTGTGCCAGATTTTCTCCGTCTTCTGAATCGCCATTGACCGCTCCTAGAAATTGGATTCGCGCGTGCCGCAGGGAGTTTCGTTAGATGCCAAAATTTCTTCCGTGGGCGGACCCGCCTGCTGGCACTTACGACAGGCAGCACGGTACACATGGGGAGGCAGGAAGACCCAACTAAAACTACGAGATTATAACCCAGGCAGGAAAATAGTCGAGAGGCTTTCTCGACCCAAAGCGCGAAAAAGCAGCAGGAACGCGTCCCGGACTGGAGAAACTGCCTTTACCGCTGGGCGGACTAGCGACTGGCGCTCTGGCCAGATGCATCCGGAACAGGGCTGAGCCCAGCCTGAACTGTGCCCGGTAGCTCATCTCCGCGGAAATACTGACCTTTAGCCGCCCGCATCTCCGGCATAGCGGCGTACGGTTTGCTGTAGTCGTTGGCGGCATTCCAGAACAAGAACCCAATTCCCCCCGTTTGTTTCGCCGTTTGCACCTGCACTTCAATGTATTTCGGCGAATAAGTCGGAGTACGCCAGCGAAAGGCCTGCAGCCACGGGCGTATCACCACGTTGCTGCCTTTAGTGATCAACTCAAACCGCTTCATGGATTCGCCGATAAAATGCTCCGGCGCGTCGCCCGGGCGGGCAATCCCATCCATGCCAAAGAAATGGGAGGGATAAATCATGGGCGAGAGCACGTCGCAATATTTGGCCATGAGCACGATGTCCTGCCCCGTGTGGGCCAGATCGACGGGCCGCTGCCACGCCATAATGCCAAACACGTCCAGCGAAAGCAGCACTCCCGTGGGGTGCAGCTCCCCATAAGCGTGTTTCAGGAAGTCCGCAATAACTTCCGAGCGATGCCAGGTCGGATGCTCGGTCTGGAACACGAAGCTCGCGTCTTTCTGATCGCCTTCAGCCGGGAAGCGCACGTAATCAAACTGAACCTCATCCACGCCCGCCTCAGCCGCTTTCTTGGCCAGGGCAATATCGTATTCCTGCACCTTGGGTTGCGAAGGGTCAGTCCAGACCAGCTTGCCGTTTTCACGCCAGGCTTGCCCGGTTTTATGGGACTTCACGGCCAACTCAGGATGCGCCACTACCAGCCGCTCGTCGCGGAATATTGCCACTCGCGCGATAGCGTGCATGCCCTGCGAATGCAGGAAATGCGTAAACTTAGGCAGGTCGTGGATGGCAACGTGGTGCGAACCCGCCAGCGGATGGTCGAACGGGATGTTAACGCTTCCGTCGCTATCCTTTACGTCGAAAACCACCGCATTTCCGCCTAACTCACGCCATCGCCGGATGATCTTCAATCCCTTGTCGCTGCCGGCCATCACCCCAGTCAGATAAACCGCGCGCACCTCGAAATCGCGCGCCACGGGAATGCTCTTCTCGACGATCGGCGCCGGCAAAATTCCCGGCACAATCAACTCCTGGCCGGATTTCAGGTAAGTCCCTTGGGGGTTCCCGCTGGCTTCGCGGATCGCATCCCCGAGCTGACTGTAGGTCAGATAGCTGGTCTGCTGCAGAAAGTGATGCGCAACCAGGCTAATCGTGTCGCCGCGCTTCGCCACGTACAGGGTGGTCCCTGGAGGCATGGTGCCAGCAACGAGAGTGGGTGGTTCTGCCGCTTTGGATGCGCGTGGCGCCGGGTTCGATGTCCGCACCAGTTCGGGGCTTTGGCCAGCCTGCGCAGCCGCAGCCGGTAGCTCGAAGGCCAACCGCCATGAAACGAATCCCAGAGCCAGGCAAGACAAAACTATGATCAGAATTGAGCCAGAGCGGCGCAAGTTTTTTCTCCGTGAAAAGCAGGATGATTGCTTAACCCGGATGCTAGCGGCCCGCTCATACCCGTGCTAGTTACGTCTGGTCACGACCGTCGTAGTAGAGCTTTCCCTTACTACCGAGAAACTTTCTCATGCGCAAACTATTTCTCTTTACATGATTTCCTCGACGCTCGTAAGTACCTTCATGGACGGTTACCAGCATCTAAGTGTTGAAGAAGAAAGCCGTGGGCAGTTCCCAGGGGGATGGCGCGTTATTTGCACTAAGGGAGATCGCGGTGAAAAACCTATCGACAAACGACCCGACTAATGACAAAATTTGTCGCTTTTCGAAGCGGCGATATAACGAGCCACTATCTACCGGAAAGCCCAGGAAGGGAAATGCCCTGACCTTATGAAAAACGCCCTCAATACAGTTCTCGACCCTACACGCCGCAGCAACGACGCCAGGGAATTCGACAACACTCTGCGCCGCAAGATCGTCGGACAAAACGCCGCACTAGAAAAAGTGGTTGAGATTTATCAGATGTTCCTGGCGGGATTGAATCCTCCGGGGCGCCCGGTTGGCAATCTGCTATTTCTTGGACCGACGGGTTCCGGTAAAACTCGGGTCGTCGAAGCCATGTCGGAAACGCTGTTCGGTGACTCCCGCGCCTGCATCAAGATCGATTGCGCCGAGTTCCAGCACTCGCACGAAATTGCCAAGCTGATCGGCTCGCCTCCCGGATACCTCGGTCATCGCGAGACTCATCCGCTGCTGACCCAGGAAGCGCTCAACCAGTGGCATACGGAAAAGCTCAAGCTGTCGATCCTGCTTTTCGACGAGATTGAAAAGGCTTCCGACGCGCTCTGGCAACTGCTGCTCGGCATTCTCGACAAAGCAACCTTGACCTTGGGCGACAACCGCCGCGTCGATATGTCGCAATGCATCATTATCCTGACCTCAAACCTGGGGACCAGCGAAATGAGCAACCTGGTCGATGGCGGCATGGGTTTCACGCACAAACCCAAGCTTGTCGACTCAAGTCTCGATGACAAAATCGATCGCACTGCGGTCGAAGCTGCCCGCCGCAAGTTCACGCCCGAGTTCATGAACCGCATCGACAAAATCGTAGTGTTCAAGACCCTGCGCCCGGAGCATCTCGAGCAAATCCTAGACATCGAGTTAGGCATGGTGCAGCAACGCATTCTGATGGCGTCCGCAGCCAATCAATTCGTGTTCAACTGCACCGCCAAGGTGAAGAGCTTCCTGCTGCACGAAGGCACCGATCCGAAATACGGCGCCCGTCACCTGAAGCGCGCGATTGAAAGGCATCTGGTGTTCCCGCTGGCCAACCTGGTCGCGACGGGACAGGTACGGCTAGGCGATTTCATCCGCGTAGACATGGCCGCCGAAGGCTCTCTGACATTTGTAAAGGAAGCCGAAGGAGCCATGGTGCCAATGCTGATGGAACGTTACGGAGCTGCTGCCGGGATGCCTCCGATGGCAGCCCGCGCCGCCCGCACCATCGGCCGCCGCGAATTCGGAGCCACCCCAACCGCCGACACCAAATAGTTTTTGTTGTAGTCCGGACAAGAAAAGAGCGCCGCCAACCAGCGGCGCTTTTTTTGGGTCGTGGCGCTGACGAGCGGTACGCGAATCTTCAGACCTGCAAGGCTCGATTCGTATCAGGGCATCGCTTCAGCGATGCCGCAAGTTCTGCAACAAAACGCGCCTTCAGGCGCCGCGGGACTGCGGGAAAAGTCATTTCCTGGCGGATTAACCGCGACCTCAGCGGCTTAGCCGGACGCATTTTCGGCAACTTGCGGTATGCCTGAAGGCATACCCTGATACGAAGCGGGACTTTTTCCGCAAACTGTTCAGCCTCTGAGGTCGCGGTTGCTGGAGGACGACTTCTCCGCAGCAGTGCGTTTTAGCGGGCCGAGGGATCTAGCCTGTCTCACCCGCCCCGCAACTTCCAAACAATCTGCCGCAAAATCCCCAGCCAAACCACCGCATCGCGCGCCGGCAAATTCAGCCGCCGCACCAATCGCCGCATTCTCTCCTCCACATCGGCAATCGGACGCCGCTCCAAATAACCACTCCCGCGCATGGCTTCAAGCAGCATCGCGGTGATCCGCTCCAGTTCCCCCGCCGTTGCCCGCTGAACTTTCTCCGTCTCCCGCACAGCCTTGCTATCGCGAATCAATTCGTACAGACAAACCGCCACCGCCTGCCCCAGGTTCATCGAAATATTACTTTCGCAAGTCGGAATACGCATCAACCAGTGGCAATGGCTAAGCGCAGCGTTGGACAATCCAAACTTCTCCGACCCAAACAGCAGCGCAACTTTGCCAGCCGCTAACTTCTTGCGAATAAAACGCGCCCCATACTCCAACCGTCGCAGCGAATGCTGCAATTCCCGGTGACGAACCGCCGTAGTTCCAACCACAAGAGTGCAATCCGCCACAGCCTCCGCCACAGTCTTATACTCTTGCGCATTCGCCAGCAGCTCCGCAGCTCCAACCGCAGACCGAGCCTCGCGAAAAGCCGCCTCATAAGGATTAACGACGCGCAAACGCGAAAACCCAAAATTACTCATAGCTCGCGCCGCCGCCCCAATATTAAGCGGATTCCGCACCGCCACAAGAACCACGCGCAACCGGTCGCCAATGTGGCCGCAGTCGTCAGTGTAGGCGCGGGCGTCCTCGCCCGTGCGGGATTCAGTATGCCCTCGGCCTTCTTGGCGTGACTTGGACATTCAGATCGCTGTGAAAGGACGAAATGCGTCCCACGTAGGCACAAGCGCCAACCTCGTGTCAGTGAAGGTGGGCGAAGTGGTCCAGCAGAAACAGGAAACCGACTCCCAGGAAAACTACTAGAGCCATTTTCGCGCCTGGCTCACGGTTTACTTCGGGTATGAGGTCGGAGGCCGCAACATAGATCGTCACTCCCGCCGACAGCGGCAACCCATAACTCACTTCGTGTTTGAAGATCGCCATAGTCGCCACTCCGGCAAAGGTTGCAATCCCCAGCAGCACGGACGCGCCCCACGCCACACTTCGACTCTGCCCGCTGGCTAGCATCACCGATGTGATGGTGAATCCTTCGGGAATCTTGTGCAGAAAAATAGCCAGAAAAATTACCCATCCCAGCCAGTTCGAAACCAGAAACCCGGACGCAATGGCAATGCCGTCGAAAAATGTGTGAATGATCAGGCCGATGAGAATCGAGTATCCCTTGTGCGTGTGAACGAATTGGTCTTTGTGCGTCTCTTCTCCAAAATGAAAGTGTGTGGTTATGGTGTGCTCAAAGAAATGAATGATCAAGTAGCCGATAAGGACGAGAAAGGCCGCGCTTTTACCACGTAATTCCAATGCGGCCGGGAATACTTCCACGATCGCCGTCGCCAGCATGAATCCCGCACCCAGCGCCACAAAGTACCGGAGATACGAACGATCCCAATGCTTCTGCACGATAATGGCGCCCCCGAAAACATTGGCGGCGGCGGCCGTCAGGCCCAGAAGCAGGCTAAGAACGATGGGATGCATTTGCGGAGGATGATATCAGTTCCCAGTTTGTTAGTTCTCAATTGGACCGCAACCGTCGCGCAGGCTTGGCGGCCCATTAAACCCCTTTTGGCATTTTTGAGTCCCAACCGCTTAGCCCTTGAGGTATACGTTGACGGTGATTTCCTACTTTTGCTATGACATTGCAAAATCTTTCATCTTGACAGCCTGAGACCTCTAGCCCACAATGTCCCGACCTTTTTTGCAAGATTTGCTAAGTTGGTCGCGGAGACCCCGTCTTCCCTTTCGCCGTCCCCCAGGCAAGGGCTTTTCGATTTTCGAATGCTTGATATTGAGGATGGCTCGTCTGGACCCGGGCTCGGATTGAATCATCACAACCCGAATCGCACTAAGGACACCTTGGTCGGGATCCAGCGGGAATAACTGTTCGTCGGCGGGCGCAACTGAACTTGCGATCCCAAGAAGCAATCCGTAGCACTTACTCAAGGAGGAATTTATGCGTGTGAAAGCGCTCGTGTTGGCAGTAACCCTAACCCTGGCGGCTAGTGCGTGGGCTAGCTCCGAGACTGTTCTCTACAGCTTCTGTGCTAAGACCAGCTGCGTAGACGGCAACCAACCCTATGGCACCCCGGTTGCCGATGGCTCCGGTAATCTTTATGGCACGACCTACTACGGCGGAGCCAACAACTATGGCGAGGTCTACGAGCTGACGAAATCCGGTAGCTCGTGGACCGAAAGCGTGATCTATAGTTTTACCGGTCCCAATAACAATGATGGTGCGAACCCCTTTGCCGGTCTGGTCTTCGACAAGGCCGGAAACCTCTATGGCACGACCTACTACGGCGGCGCAAGCAACCAGGGCACGGTGTTTGAGCTATCCAAATCGGGGAGCACATGGACGGAGACTGTGCTTCATGTTTTTTCCGACATTAGTGGCAGCGACGGGACAAACCCATACAGCAGCCTGATCTTTGACGCGAGCGGCAACATGTACGGCACTACCTATGCTGGTGGTAAGACCGGATACGGCATTGTCTTTCAGTTAAAGCCGTCGGGAAAGAAGTGGACTTACCATAACATTCACACTTTTCCCGGAGCCAACACCGGCGGCGGCGGTCAGCCCCACGGAGGGCTGGTTCTCGACAAGAAGAACGGTTATCTTTACGGTACCGCGTATTACGGTGGCACTATCTGGGATGTTGGCGTGGTTTACCAACTGCGCCAAGTCAGCAACGTGTGGTTATCAAGCACAATCTACACTTTCCTTGGAGACTCACTCGGACAATACCCCTTTGCTGCCCTGGCCACGGATGCAGCCGGCGACCTCTACGGCACGACCTATTCGGGAGGCGCCTTTGACCTCGGAATGGTTTTCAAGCTGACAGCCAAGGGCAACAGTTGGACGGAAAAGGTTCTATACAGCTTCAAGGGTTATGCCAACAAGGACGGCGCATACCCGTATTATAATGGTGTTACTCTGGATGCAGACGGAAACGTCTACGGCACCACCTATCAAGGCGGGTCAAGTGCGGCCAACAATCTGAATTATGGCACTGTGTACAAGCTGACGGCGGGCACCTATAAGGAAAGTTTGCTCTGGAGTTTCGGCACCAGCGGCGACGGATATTACCCCTACCAGGTACCGCTTCTCCTCAATGGAGACCTCTATGGTGCGACCTATGTCGGAGGAGCCCATGGAGGGGGCGTCGTATATGAGGTTACGCCGTAGTTAGGGTCTTCGGGACTCTGCTCTACTTTCTCGCCGCCGGGCCTTATGGCTCGGCGGCGATTTTCTTAAGGCGGTTGGGCAGCCGCCCAGCCGCCCTGGATCTTCTCTAATTGATCCCTCCAAACTCAAACGGCGTCCCTAGCTATAATCCAATTTGGCTGATGGCTGACAGCTGATAGCTTCTATGCGCTTCGAACTTTTTGTCGCCTCGCGCTACCTTCGCGCTAAACGGCGCCAGGCGGTGATTGGCGTCATCACCGGCATTTCTATCGCCGGCGTGGCGGCGGGGGTTGCTTCGCTGGTCGTGGCTTTGGCGATCAACAACGGATTTCGTCAGGATCTGCAGGACCGTCTTCTCGGCTCGAGTTCTCATATCAACCTGCTGCGCATCCAGAGCGACGGAATCAGCAACTGGCGGCCACTCCTGGATCGCCTGTCCAAAGAGCCGCACATCGTGGCTGCAGCGCCAGCGATTTACGAGCAAGTTTTGATTTCCCGCGGGCCGCGGGCACGGGGCGCGGTTCTCAAGGGTATGATCCCCAGCGAGGAAAGAAAAGTTAGCGATCTCCTGAGTACGGTAAAGATCGGCTCAGCCGATGTGCTCGAAGAAAGCAGAGACGGTGTGGGCCCGGGTTTTCAAACCGGTCAGGGCGGAACCCACCGCTCTGCAATGGCGGGCGAGGGCGCCCGCGCCACACAATCTGCATCTCCCACCGACCTTCAAGGTGTGGAGAACCGCCTAGCCGTCATGCCTCCCATCATTCTCGGCAAGGACATGGCTGACGAGTTGGGCGCGACTGTCGGCTCAACCGTGCTCGTCACCAGCCCGCAAGGCGAACTGACCCCGTTTGGCATGGTGCCGAAATATGATCGCTTTCGGGTCGTGGGAATTTTCGACTCCGGCTTCTTCGACTACGACAGCTCCTGGGCATTCACCCGTCTGAGCGATGCCCAGCGGCTGTTCGGCCTAGGCGATCTGGTTTCAGTGCTCGAATTCAAAGTGGACGACATCTACCAGGCCGAGCAGATCTCCGGGCAACTCGAGCAGGCTGCGGGCAAAGGTTTCATGGCCACGAACTGGATGGAGCAAAACAAGGCGCTCTTTCGCGCTCTGCGCCTGGAACGCCTGGTGACATTCATCACCATTGGCCTGATCGTTTTCGTGGCCGCGCTAAATATTTTGATCTCGCTCACGATGATGGTCATGGAAAAAACTCGCGACATCGCAGTCCTCATTTCCATGGGCACGCGCAAAGCGCAGGTACGCCGCATTTTTATTGCCCAGGGTGTGCTGATCGGAGTGGTGGGAACCGCCATCGGCCTGGTGCTTGGCTACGCGCTCTCCTGGGCCGGAGGACACTACCATTTGCTGTCGCTCGCACCCGAAGTCTACTCGATTGATTACGTGCCCTTCGCCCCGCGGGCCGCAGACGGCCTACTGGTGGCGGCGGTAGCGATTGGAGTCTCGCTGATCGCAACCGTGTATCCGTCGTGGTCGGCAGCACGGATTCTACCCGCTGAGGCGCTACGCTACGAATGAAATAACTAAGAGGCCGTACGGTGCACGCTGGGTTCCGGCTGACCTTCAGCGGTTCGAACCCGGTCGCGAGCCACCAGGCGATTCAGATCGTAGCTATACGGCCCATACGCGCGGAAAGCTTTTTCATCAAACAGGCGTTTGATTCCGCAACCGAGGCAAACCTGGTAAGAGCGGTCCTGGAAACGCACGGGCCAGCTCATTTTGCGGTGCCAGCAGCCGCGAAAAATCACCACGCCAGCCGCACCCAATCCGGTGGCAACCACCCCGAAGGGCCATAGCCAGCCCGACTTCTTTTTCTGTTCACTCACCTTGCACAACCTGACTGGGGGACAAGATCATACTTCCTACAGCAAGAATATGCCCAATCCCTCAGCCTGGCAACGCGGTATAGATAAATCGGGGTTGCCAAACCGCCAGGCTTGCATTTCCAATGTCCGCAGTGTTTTCCCGCACGTCAATCTGATGAGGATCATCTAACCAACATGAACGTGGAGTCTGTTCGAAGCTATTGTCTCTCTTTTTCCCGGGCGAAGGAGACCTTGCAGTGGGGCGAAACTCTCTGTTTCAAGGTGGATGGGAAGATTTTTGCCATGTTAAGCCTGGACTCTGTTCCTCCCACTCTGTGTTTTAAGAGCACTCCCGAAAATTTCGCCGAGCTGTGTGAGCAAGAAGGTATCCGCCCCGCACCCTATGTGGGCCGCTACAAATGGGTTATGCTCGAACGTTTGGATGTTTTGCGCGATCAAGACACGGAAGATTTGATTCGTAAGTCTCACGAAATGGTCTCGAAAAGAGCCAAGCCGAAAATGAGAGGAAGATTAAAAAGCCACTAAGGCCAAATTAGAAAAGCATTAACCAACACGGCCACCAAGGACGCTAGAGACGAAAGCTGATGCTGACCGCCGACAGCTGAAAGCTGAATTTGACTCCCCTCACAGCCTACGCTAGCCTCAGAGGTTCGCCTCATTACATCAATGCGACTTACGCGCAACCGATTGATCGTGCTGCTCGCGCTTTCCTCCGCGCAAGCGCTCGCCGCCATACAGCCCGTCCACGCGCCGCACGCCATCGTCGTTAGCGTTCACGAACTGGCTTCCCGCGCCGGAGTCGAGGTCATGCAGACTGGCGGAAACGCGATTGACGCCGCTGTGGCCACGGGCTTTGCTCTAGCTGTAGTTCATCCTCAAGCCGGAAACTTGGGCGGCGGCGGATTCATGCTCATTCGCATGGCTGACGGCCGCGTCCACTTCATTGACTATCGCGAAAAAGCCGCAGCCGCCGCGACCGCGAACATGTATCTCGATGCTCAAGGCAACGTGATCGATAACGCCAGCGTCGTTGGCTACAAATCCATCGGAGTCCCCGGCTCTGTTGCAGGCATGGTCTATGCCGAAAAACAATATGGGAAGCTCACACTCGCGCAAGTGATGGCGCCCGCCATCAAGTTGGCGCAAAACGGTTATGCGTTGGCTTGGCAGGATGCGCGCGATCTCCACGACCAGCACCTGGCGAAGTTTTCCGAATCGCGCCACATCTTTCAGCGAGACGGCAACTACTACAAGCAAGGCGAAGTTTTGCGCCAGCCAGAATTGGCGCGCACGCTTGAGCGCATCGCCAAAGATCCGGACGATTTTTATCACGGCGCCATGGCGCACGAACTGGCCGCCTCCCTTCAGAAGGGCGGCGGACTAATTACTGCCGACGATCTCGCTCACTACGAAGTAAAAGAACGCGAACCCGTACGCGGCACCTATCGAGGTTACGAAATTATCAGCGCGCCGCCGCCATCCTCGGGTGGTACGGCGCTGATGGAAATATTGAATATCCTCGAAGGATTCGACCTGGCCAAGGCGGGCGCTCGCTCGGCGGCATCAGTCCACTTGACGGTCGAAGCTTTTCGCCGAGCGTTTTATGATAGCGCAGAATTCCTCGGCGATCCAGATTTTTCCAAAATTCCGGTAGCGCAATTAATCGATAAAAAATATGGCGCGGCCTGGCGCGAATCAATTGATCCTGCGCACGCCACCCCGAGCAAAGATTTGAAGCGCCCCGCCATCTTCAGCGAACTGGAACAATACGCGTCGCAGCATCCCCAGCCTTCGATGGTGCGTGAGCCCGAACACACCACGCATTATTCCGTCGTGGATTCGGAGGGAGACGCTGTTTCCGTAACCACGACGTTGAATGACACCCTCGGTTCGCGCGTCACCGCCGAAGGATTGGGATTTCTGCTGAATGACGAAATGGATGACTTCGCCTCCAAGCCCGGAGTGCCTAATCTTTACGGCCTGATTCAGGGCCCGGCCAACGCAATCGGTCCGGGCAAGCGTCCGCTTTCCGCCATGACTCCGACCATCGTGCTGAAAGACGGGAAACTTTTTCTCGTGCTTGGCTCACCCGGCGGCGCTCGAATTATTACTACCGTCGCGAATATCCTGATGGGCGTGGTCGACTACGGTATGAACATTCAGGAAGCGGTGAACGCGCCGCGCTTCCATAATCAATGGATGCCAGATATCGTGAATGTAGAGCAATGGTTTTCGCCTGACGCAGTGACCTTGCTGCAACAAATGGGACACAAGGTCGAGATCGGAGAAACCGTAGCAGGAGATTGGGTGCCCTACTGGAGTGATGGAGAATGCGCCGCCATCGATCTCAAAACCAACGAGCGCCTAGGCGCAAGCGACATCAGAAACAATGGAAAGGCAGTCGGCTATTAGCAGGCGGCCCGATGAGTCGCTTGGTCAGGAGCTTTAATCGTGCTGCTGAAAACTAGTCCGAGCGAATCATGATTCGTATCAGGGCACGCCTTCAGGCGTGCCGCAAGCGAGGTCTCTAACGGGCGCCTTCAGGCGCTGTCATCGAGCATAGAAGTTATTATGAAAGCAGTCCAATGCTGAAAGCAATATCGACATTCGTCTATGTAAAAGAGCGCCTCCATCCCGGCCTATTGGACGGACTGGTGCGGGGCGGAGCCCAAACTATCGAAATCTTCGCCGCCCGCCAGCACGTCGATTACGCCAACCGCAAGCAGCACGTGCGCGAGCTTGCGGACTGGTTTCGCACCAGCGGCGTAACCCTCAATTCCGTCCACGCGCCCCTCTACGCCGACTACGAATGGGGACGCACTGGTGCGCCTCCCATCAACGTGACTTCCACCGACCGCGCCAGCCGCATCGAAGCCATGGACGAGATCAAACGTGCCCTCGAACTCGCCGAGCAAATCCCTTTTCGTTTTCTCGTGCAGCACCTCGGCGCGCCGGGAGAATCTTTCGACGATCGCAAATTCGAAGCCGCTATGACCTCGGTAGAGCACCTGCGCGCATTCGCCAAGCCGCTCGGAGTGCGCCTTCTGCTGGAAAACATTCCCAATGAATTGTCGACCCCGGAGCGCCTGGTGGAATTTATCCGCGCCGCGCATTTCGATGACGTGGGCGTCTGCTTCGACTTGGGCCATGCCAATCTCATGAGCGATGTGCCGCAAGCGTTCGAGACAGTGAGGAACTACATCCATTCGACTCATGTTCACGACAACGCCAAAGATCGTGATTCGCATCTTTGGCCCGGCAGTGGATCGATCGACTGGAAACAAGCTATGGAGTTACTGCGGTCGGCCCCGCACACTCCGCCGTTGCTGTTAGAGATTGAAGCCGACGAAAAAATAAATCCAGCAGAAAAAATGCGGGAAACATTCGACAAATTGGAAACCGTGTAGCGCCGCCGTCTCGGCGGCTGTATTGCGGACGTCTCACCCGCAGAATGCCGGAAGGACCTTGAAGTGCGGCATGACCTTGGAGGACCGCAAGCTTTGAAGGGGCGCGGTTTCAGCCGCGCCGATAAGACTCTGAGAGATTCAGGGCTTTAGCCCCTGAGGTACGTGTGCAAAATTCACCAAATCAAACTATGTCATCCCCTGTAACTACAATCAGCGACGTCGGCAAGCACGAAGGTGAAACCGTAACCATTCGCGGCTGGCTTTACAACCTGCGCGAGAGCGGAAAACTCCTCTTCCCTCAACTACGCGACGGCTCCGGAGTAATCCAGGGAGTCGTCCCCAAAAATGCCGTCGCCCCCGAAGTATTCGACGCGCTAAAAGGTCTGACCCAGGAATCGAGCCTGATCGTCGAAGGCAAAGTTCGCGCCGACAAGCGCGCCCCCGGCGGATACGAACTCGACATCTCGAATGTGCAGGTAGTACAGCGGGTTGCCGAAAATGATCCGTATCCCATTTCGCTGAAGGAACACGGCGTCGATTTCCTTATGGAGCATCGCCACCTCTGGGTGCGAAGCCCGCGCCAGGCGGCCATTCTGCGAGTGCGCGCCGAAATCATCAAAGCTGCGCGTGACTTCTTCGACGAACGCGGTTTTACCCTGACCGATCCGCCAATCCTCACACCGGCAGCGTGTGAAGGAACCACAACATTATTTCCAGTCGATTACTTCGACGAGCAGGCGTACCTCACGCAATCGGGACAGCTCTACATCGAAGCCACCGCCATGGCGCTGGGCAAAGTCTATTCTTTTGGACCAACATTCCGCGCCGAGAAAAGTAAAACCCGCCGTCACCTGACCGAGTTCTGGATGGTCGAACCCGAAGTAGCTTATGCGCAGCTCGACGACATAATGGCGCTAGCCGAGGGACTGCTCAGCTTTCTGGTAAAAAGATGTCTCGAGCGCCGTCGTCCGGACCTGCAAACTATCGGTCGCGATATCTCGAAACTGGAAAAAGTCGAAGCTCCATTTCCGCGCATCACGTACGATGAAGCGGTAAAAATGTTACAGGAGGCGCATGCCAAGGGCGCGCTGGAAAACAATTTCGAGTGGGGCGGAGACCTGGGTTCGCCGGACGAAACCTACATCTCGTCACAATTCGACCGGCCGGTAATGGTGCATCGCTATCCTGCGAAAGTAAAAGCTTTTTATATGGAACCCGATCCACAGCGCCCCGATCTCGCGCTGTGCGTGGATGTGCTCGCGCCCGAGGGCTACGGAGAAATTATCGGTGGCTCGCAGCGCATGGCATCATACGATCTGTTGCTGAAACGCATTCACGAACACGGCTTGCCCGAAGAAGCGTTCAAGTGGTATTTGGATTTGCGAAAATACGGCAGCGTGCCCCACGCGGGCTTCGGCATGGGAATCGAACGCGCAGTAGCGTGGATCTGCGGCCTGGAACACGTGCGTGAGACAATCCCGTTCCCACGAATGCTGCACCGACTGTACCCGTAGTGCGTTCGACCGCCGAGCACGCCGAGATCGCTAAGATGGAAGAAAAAGATCGGCTCGATCAGATCACGCGGCGTATCATCGGAGCGGCAATCGAGGTGCATAAGGGTCTCGGGCTAGGATTGCTGGAATCGGCGTATGAAGTTTGCTTGGCTTATGAGTTACGGCAAACGGGTTTCAACGTCGAAGTCCAAAAGCCACTGCCAGTCCTATACAAAGATGTGAAATTAGATTGCGGATATCGGCTCGATCTGGTCGTGGAAGATGCGGTAATAGTTGAAATCAAGGCGGTCGAGAGGCTTGCTCCGATTCACGACGCCCAGTTGCTGTCGTACCTGCGCCTGTCGAACAAGAGAGTCGGCCTGCTTTTAAACTTTCATGTCCGAGTGCTAAAGGACGGGTTGAAACGCATAGTGAATGACTTTCCAGACTCAGCGTTCTCAGCGAAGGCAGTAAGGTAGCCAACCTATGACAACGAACATTTCATTTTTCTCTAGTATAGCGCTCTCGCTTGCAGCACGACGCAATCGTCTTTATGAGTTTCCAAACTCGGCGTTCTCAGCGGTCTCGGCGGTAAATTAGCCTGAAAGTTATGACAACCGTTACTTCATCCTCCAGCATCGCTCCCCGCAAGATTCGCGTGATCGGAGTCCCTCTCGACCTTGGCCAATCCCGCCGCGGCGTTGACATGGGGCCGTCGGCAGTGCGCGTCGCGGGCCTTGAAGCGCGTCTCGAAGCACTGGGTCACGTGGTCGAAGACGCGGGAAATATCTCCGTCGCCATCGCCGAGCAAAAAAAAGAAGGCGACCCGCACGCGAAATATCTAAAGGAAATCATGGCGACGTGCACCAAGCACGCCGAACTTATCGTGAAAACATTGGAAGCAGGAAAAGTCCCCATCACTCTCGGCGGCGATCATTCTATTGCCGCAGGAACAGTCGCCGGTGTCGCCGAATTTTATCGGCGCCAGAACCAGAAAATCGGTCTGATCTGGATTGACGCTCACACCGACGTCAACACCCCCGACAGTTCTCCCAGCGGAAACGTTCACGGCATGCCACTGGCCGCAATCATGGGCTTAGGTCCGCCAGAGCTCTGCAATATTTTCGACTTCTGTCCCAAGGTCCAGCCCGGAAAACTGTGTTCTCGTCGGGGTGCGCGACATCGACGCCGTCGAAAAAGAAAACGTTCGCCGCGCCGGCATTCATGTCTTCACCATGCGCGACATCGACGAGCGCAGCATGCGCACGGTGATGGAAGAAGCTTTGCGCATCGCAGGACGCGGCACCGCTGGCTACCACGTTTCGCTCGACATGGACTGGGTCGATCCCGAAGACGCGCCCGGCGTAGGTACCCCAGTTCGCGGAGGAGCAACTTATCGTGAAGCTCATCTGGCCATGGAAATCATCGCCGATCACGGCCGCATGCTAAGTTTCGAAATCGTCGAAGTGAATCCCGTGATCGACGAACACAACCAAACCGCCGACTTAGCTGTGGAACTGGCGCTGTCAGCATTCGGAAAGAAGATTCTGTAGCCACACGTTCCAGCAGTCGTCAGACGTCCATCGCAGGGAATCCAAACGGCAATTGACGCCACACGCGCTGCGCGTCCAGACTGAAAGGTCATGAAAAAAATTCGAGTCGGCATCCTCTTTGGCGGACGCAGCGGAGAGCACGAAGTCTCTCTGCTCTCAGCCGCGTCCGTTTTCAACGCCATCGACAAAAATAAATATGAGGTCGTGCCCATCGGCATCACCAAACAAGGACGATGGGTGACCGCGGCCGATGCGGAGCGATTGCTTCAGGGAAAATTTGAAGACCACACGCATCTGCGCGCGGGCGATCCTGAGGCCACTCCCGGCGCTGCGGTTTTGGCTAAGGGCGAATCGGTGGTCGTGCCGCCTGAGCCGCATCGGCACGGTTCGATTGCGCCGTTTGAAACGGACGCGTCGTCGCACTCGCTGACTCGTCGTGCTGCGGATCGCGCTATCGATGTCGATGTGATTTTTCCCGTGCTGCATGGAACCTTTGGCGAGGACGGAACTATCCAGGGACTGCTTGAGTTGGCTGATATGCCTTATGTCGGCGCGGGCGTGTTGGGGTCCGCCGCTGGCATGGATAAGGACATTATGAAATCACTTTTCCGCGCCGCGGGATTGCCAATCGTGAAGCACGTTACTTGTTTGCGCAGCGAGTGGGAGGCTAATGCGAAGAAGGTTCAGAAACTTGTAGAGAGCAAGCTGAAGTATCCGGTGTTTGTGAAGCCGGCGAATTTGGGATCGTCGGTAGGAATTTCCAAAGCGCGTGATGTTAAGCAACTTGGTCCGGCGATTGAAGAGGCGGCGAAGTTCGATCGCAAAATTGTGATTGAGCAGGGCGTGGGAGGATCGAAACAAAAGGCGCGGGAGATTGAATGCTCAGTGCTGGGCAACGATCAGCCGGAGGCTTCGCTGCCGGGTGAGATCGTTCCTAGCACAGAATTTTATGATTACAACGCGAAGTATCTTGACGAAGGATCACAGTTGATCATTCCGGCCAAGCTGAGCAAGAGCGAAATCAAAGAGGTGCAGCGGTTGGCAGTCGCGGCTTTCAAGGCGGTCGATTGCGCGGGTTTGGCTCGGGTTGATTTCTTAATGGAGCCAAAGTCGCGGAAAATTTATCTGAACGAGATCAATACCATGCCTGGGTTCACGGCGATCAGTATGTATCCGAAGTTGTGGGCGGCTTCAGGTATATCGTATTCCGACCTAATTGGAAGATTGATTCAGTTAGGGTTGGAACGGCACGCGGAGAAGCAGAGAAATCAGTACAGCCGGTGAACTCGGGTCGCCCGTGCGGCGACTAAAGTCGCCTCGAATTTTGCGGGTGTCGGCATCGCTGAAGCGATGCCCTGATACGAATCGAGTCGGCCAAGGTTACGTCCAAGAACGAACCTGGGCCACCACTTCATAGCGATCACTCCACTGTGTGCTTCGCCGTATACCCTTCACGCGCGATCACCATATACTTCAGATCTTTCCCCTTCTGATCTTTAACCTTGAGCGGACCGCCGTCGGGCGCAATCACGTCGACTTTCAACTTGCGGTAAGTGCCGTCCAACTTGGGATTGGTGGGATGATATGCGATGCTGTACTGATTTCGGATGTCGCCGCCGATCTGATGAAAAATTTCCGGAAACTCCGCCTGAAAGCGCGGGAAATAGGCGCGACCTCCGGTCAAGCGAGCGAAAGTATTCATCTCGTTGTCGGCCTGCAGGTAATCCATTTCGCCCACGGGGATGCCCATGCCATGCGGCGCAGCCCGGCCGCGCGCTTCGAAATATTCCCGTATCGCCCATCCCACGCTGATGGGGAATATGGTTACATCCTTGGTAGACTTGATTTTCTTCGTGATCTGGTCAAGGTTCAGCTTACTGAAAGTATCGATCCCGGTGGTAACCAGAATAATGTACTTATGCCCTTGAATCCGGTCTACGCGATCCAGCGTGTCATAGAGCGCGTCGAACAGATTGGTCTCAGTAAAGCCGGGAATGCGCAATTGGTTCAGCGCCCCATAAGCTTCTTGTTTGTTCTGGGTGAAGTCGGCCAGAATGTAATCCTTCATGTCATAAGAGATCACTGCCAGCCAGTCATCTTTCTTCAGCGTGCTCACGAATGAATATGACGCATGCAGAATGTCGTTCATGAAGAAGTAATCGCCGGCCGCAAACTCAACCAGCAGGACAGCGGTAATTGGCGCTTCAGAGATCGTAAAGTTGCTGATGGTCTGCGGCGTTCCATCCTCGCTAATGCGAAAATTCTCTTTTTTCAGGCTGGAGATGAACTGCCCGTCTTTGGTCGTAACCATGACCGGCACTTCAACCAGCGGAATGTCCACGCGGATGGAATAGTCCGGCATGCCCTCGATTTTTTTGGGCTTTTCCGGAGGCGGGGGTGGTGGCGGCTCGTCTTTTTTCTTGGGAATTGCGTAGGGGCCAACATCGGACTGCGGGCCCCCTGCGGCATCCGGCGGCTCGGTCTGGCCTTTCGAAGGTGCCGAGGAGCCCTGGTCCTGGGCAAGGGGCAACACCTTAAAGGTTCCAAGAATCAAAATCAATAATAACGATACGTGGCATAAGTACTTTCGGGCCTCGCCAGAGCAAGAAAACATTTGATCTCCTCGGAAATCCTTATTAGTATAGACGCAGAGCTTCGCGATTGGGATGTTTTGCTAGCTTTGACCATCCTCCTCCTTCCCGACAAATCGCGAAACAAAAATGAAGTGAATCTGTTTTTTTGAGGACCGGTTGGCGGTTCTCGGGGAAAAGTGCGGGTGAATCGTGGGCCTAAGTGTACTCAGACGAGCAGTTCTCGCCCTGTTGGTTATTTGCAGCTCACTGTCTTGCCCAGCCCAAACTTCCAAGCCGGTTGAGACCATCCCCATCGAGCAAATCCACGCCGGCATGCGCGGCGTCGCCTACACCGTGTTCGAAGGCACCAAGCCCGAGTCCATGGAAGTTGAGGTGCTTGGTGTCCTGCAAAATGCCAACGGTCCCAAGGGCGATGTAATTCTGATTCGCCTGGGCGGCGCGAAAGCAAACTATACCGGCGTAGTGGCTGGAATGAGCGGCAGCCCAGTCTACCTGAATGGAAAACTGGCGGGCGCCGTCGCCTTCCGCATCGGCGAGTTCTCGAAAGAACCAATCGCTGGTGTGACTCCAATCGCCGAGATGCTCGAGATTAGTGCGCTCGATCACAGTCCAGCCTCTGCGCCCATCGAGGCGCACTCCGCTGCGCGTACTCCTAACAAAACTGCGGGACCAGGCGTTGCCAACTTCACGGCGCAAGATTCCTCGAATCCAAATTTTGTAAATCAAGGATTCACCAACTATCTCAAGCCCATCGAAACGCCGCTGGTGTTCAATGGATTTTCTGAAGACACGGTGCAGCGCTTCTCTTCACAATTCGCCGCCGCCGGAATTGTCCCGGTGATGGGAGCCGGTTCAGCCAGCAATGCCAAACAGCCTGAGCCAATGGAACCCGGCTCCGCAGTAAGCGCAATCCTGGTGCAGGGTGATATGAACATTGCGGCCACTTGCACCGTGACTTACATGGACGCGCAACACCTGCTGGCGTGCGGGCATCCGCTGATGCAGTTCGGTGCAGTCGATTTGCCCATGACCAAGGCGACGGTGCTCGCGACTCTGGCCTCGCCGCTGAACGCTTTCAAAATCGTGAACACGACCGAAACTGTGGGCTCGTTCGTGCAGGATCGCCACAATGGCATCCTCGGAGAGTTCGGCAAAAAGCCCGAAATGATTCCGGTTACGCTGACCATCCACGGCGAATCCGCCGACAAACAGTTCCACTACGAAATCCTGAACAACGCCCACCTGAGCCCCGTAGCAATGATGGCTACGGTGTTTAATGCGCTGCATGGCGTGAACGAGTACGGCGAGGAAACTACCTACCGGATGCATGGCAGCATCAGCGTTGACGGATATCCGGCCGTGACCATGCAAGATATGTTTGCTGCGGTCGACGGCGGACAACCGGGAGCCATGCTCGCGGCCGCCGCGCTCGGCGAGCGATTTAGCCGCATCTTTGACAATCCCTACAGCATGCCTGCGATTCACGGCGTGCAACTGGATTACGATATCGTCCGCGAACGCCGGTGGGCGCGCTTGGAAAGTGCACGCACCGATATTACTGAAGCCCGCCCCGGCGATGACATTACGATTGAAGCCATGCTCCGCCCGTACCGCGGCGAAGGCGTGGTGCAACACATTCCCATACACATTCCGCCGTCGACTTCTAAAGGACAGTTGCGCATTCTTGTCAGCGACGGTGACACCCTCGACCATTTCAGCCGCGGCTCGTCGCTTCTCGGACGCAGACTTGATCTGGCCTCAACCATCGCCGCGCTCAACAAGGAACACGTGAACAATCGTGTCTACGTCTCCTTGCTCGAAGCCGACCCCCAAGCCATGGTCGCCGACAAGGTCATGCCCACGCTCCCGCTCTCCATCATGAACGTAATGGACGGCATGCGCGGCACCCAGGACATGGTCGTCTCCAACGAATCGTCGGTAAACGAAGCCGCCACCGCCCCGCTCGACTACGTAGTCGCCGGCGCGCAAGTGCTGACCATTACCATTAAGTAGCCCGTGTAGAGCGGACACTCTTGTTCCGCTGCATTTGAGGTTGATCTTAAGCGCCAAAGGTAAAGGGGTCCCACGTTGTCGAAAGAGGCGGACAAGAATGTCCGCCCCACACAAGTCCTGTGCGCAAGTTTCTGGCCTCGTCGTGATAACCTGAATTCTCCGCCCCACATTTATGTATAGAGGTATTTCAACTTGATTCGTTTTCGCCGGCTGTTGGTTATTTTTCCTATTCTTATTCTGATTTCTCTTGCCTTCGCCGAAGGCACCCGTACCTGGGAACAATCCAAATTCGATGAACTCATCAAAGGCACGCCCAAAGGGGTGGCCATACGCAGCACCGGCGGATTGGAACTGGCTCCCGCCTTCACCGCTTTATCGACGACTCCGTCGACCTATATCTGGTCGATCGCGGCGGATCGCGAAGGTAACGTTTTTGCAGCCACGGGATCGCCGGCACGGATCTATCGAATTACTCCCGACGGAAAATCCAGCGTAATTTTCGAGCCGCAAGAATTGCAGGTGCAGGCATTAGTTGTGAGCGAGAGCGGAGTCATTTACGCGGCCACCAACCCCGACGGCAAAGTTTACAAAATCGAGCATCACGCGATAGGCGCTGAAAAGAGCTCCAAGAAATCCGCCGAAAAGCCAGCAATCGATTCCCCTTGGAGCTCATCCGTTTATTTCGAGCCCGGCACTAAATACATTTGGAATCTCTTGCTCGATGATGCCGGCAACCTGTTTGTAGCTACCGGGGATCATGGGGAAATCTTTCGTGTCACGCCGAAAGGCGAGCATTCCGTCTTCTTCAAAAGCGACGAAGCCCACATCCGCGTAATGCGGTTCGACGCCAAAGGCAATCTCATCGCCGGTTCTGACGGAAGCGGCTTGGTCTACCGAATTTCTCCTGCCGGAGAAGGCTTCGTGCTCTACAGCGCACCGAAAAAAGAAATCACCGCGTTGGCCATCGATAAGGCGGGAAACATCTACGCTGCCGGAGCCGGCGAAAGGCACGGGGGAAGCGGTGCGCCCAGCTTCTCTGCGCCGCCAATTTCAATTCCCAGTTCTCCATCGTCCTCGAGCAGTGGAGCGGGCGGAATTGTGATCAGCAGTTCTCCTTCCAGTTCGCCGCCTCCCTCGGTCAGCTTTTCATCGTCTGGTTCGACCGCAGCCGGCGGTTCAGAAATATATCGTATCGCGCCAGACGGCTCTCCCAGCCGCGTGTGGAGTTCGCACGAGGATCTCGTCTACGCTCTCGCCTTCGATCAAAATGGCCAACTGCTAGCCGGTACGGGGAATCGTGGGCATGTTTTCGCCATTCGCGGAGAGGACGAATTTACCGACCTAATCAAAGCCAGCGCGACGCAAGTGACCGCCTTTGCCGAAGCACCGCACGGAGGCCTTTACGCATCGACCAGCAATCTGGGCAAGGTGTTTCTGCTGAGTGCCACGCCGGCATCGGAGGGCAGTTATGAGAGCGATGTTTTCGACGCGCACATTTTCTCGCGCTGGGGACGCGCCGAATTCCGCGGCACCGGGAACGTTGAACTCTTTGCTCGCAGCGGCAACGTGGACAATCCGGATCGCAACTGGAGCCCTTGGCAACAAATTAATCTTCGTGATAACAGCCCAGTCAGCACCCCTCCGGCGCGATTCATTCAGTGGAAAGCCTTGCTGCGCGCCGGAAAGCCCGCACCGCGCTTGGAAAGTGTGACGCTCAATTATCTGCCCAAAAATGTGGCGCCGGATTTTGACGACATCACAGTGCAGACTGGAGTCCGTTACCAGGCCCTGCCCAAGCCCGCTGGGCCAGACATCGGCGGCACAGCCGGCCAGCAACCTCACCTCGACGCGCCGCCTCCGCCCATTCATGATCGCGAATCCATCGGCGTGAAATGGAGCGTTCACGACGACAACGACGACCAAATGGTGTACTCGGTTTACTACCGTGGCGATGCTGACTCGCGATGGCTCCTGCTGAAAGACAATTTGAACGAAAAGTTTTATTCCTTCGACGCTTCGCTCTTGCCTGATGGCATATACCGGATAAAGGTCGTGGCTTCCGATGCGCCTTCGCATTCACCGGGACAGGCTTTGACCGCGGAAAAAGAAAGCCCGCCGTTTGAAGTTGACACCACCGAGCCGCAAATCGAAAATCTTGTCGCATCCGTTGAAGGCGATCATATCCACGTGACCTTCCGCGCAGTCGACAGTTTTTCCGCCATCAAGCGCGCGGAATATTCAGTCGACGCGGGCGAATGGCAATTTGTTGAGCCGGGTGGCCAATTGTCAGATTCACGGACCGAGAGTTATGACTTCCGTATTCCAGTGCCGGCAACCTGTTCTCCGTGTGCAACCAGCAATAGCAGCGCTGCCGGACAAAGCGAGCACGTGGTTGTGATCCGCGTCTACGACCGCTACGAAAACATGATTTCGGCGAAAACTGTTATTCGTGGAAAGTGACGATTGGCTTCCGCAAGGGGCAACCAACGGTCTGTCGGCGCCGTCGTAAAACCAGGGCCGGTCCGCGATAGGTGATGGTCGTCACATCCACCGCAGAAATACTGAAATACAGTTTCTTATAGAAACGCGAGCAGAAACGTTTCCGGCGCAGCCGTGTTTTAATGAATGGTGGTTATTTGCCTCAGGTGAGTCGGGTAGATAGGCGCCCGGCAAGCCTGCATTCCTGAGACGGAGAGCACCACCAGTGCATCTAAGATTAGAGGTGCTAATAAGGGCCGAGGGGCTAAAGAAAGTCTTCCGGTCCGGTAAGTCGGATTTGGTGCTCTTTGAAAACCTGTCGTTCCAGGCGGAAAAAGGCGAGATGCTGGCCATCGTGGGCGAATCGGGCGCCGGGAAGAGCACGCTGCTGCATATACTGGGCGCGCTTGATCGGCCTTCCGCGGGTGACGTATACTTCGCGAACCTGCAATTGAGTTCGCTCCCGGAAAACGCTGCAGCCGAATTTCGTAACCGCGAAGTCGGTTTTGTCTGGCAATTCCACTACCTGCTGCCGGAGTTCACAGCGCTGGAGAATGTGGCTATGCCATTGCTACTTCGAGGTCGAGCGTGGTCGGAAGTGGAGAAAGAAGCCTCCCGGTGGCTCGGTGAGGTTGGGTTGGACCAGCGTTCGCATCATCGTTCGGGAGAGCTTTCGGGTGGTGAACAGCAGCGGGTGGCTCTAGCCCGTGCGTTGATCACCAAACCGAAACTGTTGCTGGCCGACGAGCCTACCGGGGATCTCGATAGCCGTACTGCGGATTCAGTTTTCGAACTTATCGCCAGACTGCATCGGGATTATCAGTTGACTTCCCTGATCGCCACCCACAACTTCGCGTTTGCGCGCCGTTGTCAGCGAGTGTTGCGGTTGCAGCAGGGAAGGATTGAAGAAGTGGCGCCGGAGACGCTGCCAGCATAAGATCGGGTTTGCACGATCGAGCTAAGAGTAGCCAGCTATGGCAATTGACTTTTGTCGCGTGACGTGTCGGAATGATAAGAGAAAGGATGTCAGCCGCCAGTCGGGGATGCGGCAGGAAGTTGCAATCACTTGCCGAGAAACGACAAGTAAGTGTCTTTGGTAACTGATAATTGCGCGCCAAACCCGCGATATTAAGAGTGTAGCGGTTGGCACGTCGATTGCACCATTAACTGAGGGTCAGGGGAGATCCGAGGAGCAGGGCCGCCAGGTTGACCCGCAAAGCTTCCCGAGAACTCTGGGGAGAAGGCCATATGTTTGAACGCTATACGGAGAAGGCAAGGCGCGTCATCTTTTTCGCGCGCTATGAAGCCAGCCAGTTCGGGTCTCCTTATATTGAGACAGAACATCTTCTGCTGGGACTTCTGCGCGAAGATAAAGCCCTGACCAACCGCTTTCTACGTTCCCACGCTTCGGTCGAATCCATCCGTAAACAGATCGAAGGTCACACCACCATTCGCGAGAAGGTTTCCACCTCGGTGGACCTGCCGCTAAGCAACGAATGCAAGCGCGTGCTCGCCTACGCTGCGGAAGAGGCAGAACGCCTTTCCCATAAACACATTGGCACCGAGCATTTGCTGTTGGGCCTGCTGCGCGAAGAGAAATGCTTTGCCGCCGAAATCCTGCACGAGCGCGGCTTGAGGCTTTCAACCATTCGCGAAGAACTGGCTCGTACCAGCCAGGAAAAAGCTCAGCCCCAGCGTCAGCGTGAGTCGTCGCTGTTGAGCGAGTTTTCCCGCGACCTAACCCAGGCCGCAATGGATTCTCAGCTCGACCCGCTGGTTGGACGTGACGGTGAACTCGAGCGTGTGGTTCAAATCCTTTGCCGCCGCACCAAAAACAATCCAGTGCTGATTGGCGAACCCGGCGTCGGCAAGACCGCGATCGTCGAGGGTTTGGCGCAGCGTATCGCGGATGGCGAGGTTCCATCGTTTCTCGCGGACAAACGCATTCTCGCGCTCGACCTTTCGTTGATTGTCGCCGGCACCAAATATCGCGGCCAGTTCGAAGAGCGCCTGAAGACCATCATGAAAGAACTGATGGAATCGCAGAACTCCATCATCTTCATTGACGAATTGCATACTCTGGTCGGCGCAGGCTCAGCCGAAGGCTCGCTTGATGCCGCCAACATCCTGAAGCCAGCTCTGTCACGCGGAGAAATTCAGTGCATCGGCGCCACCACCCCGGGCGAGTATCGCAAGTCGATCGAAAAAGATCGTTCGCTCGAACGCCGCTTCCAGGCAGTAAAAGTTCCGCCGCCGAATGAAGCCGACGCCACCAAGATTTTGTTCGGGATCAAAGATCGGTACGAGAAGTTTCACGCCGTCACCTACACCGACGACGCCATCAACTTCGCGGTATCGCACTCGAACCGTTATATTCCCGACCGCTTCCTGCCCGACAAGGCAATCGACTTAGTAGACGAAGCCGGCGCCCGCGTAAAGCTGCGCCAGACTTCGCTCCCCGAAGAATTGACCGAGGTGCAGAAGCGCATCAAGTTCATCGTTCACCGGATGGAAAACGCCATTGCGAACCACGAGTTCGAAAAGGCCCGTTTCTATTCGGACGAGGAACGCAAAGAGCGCGAGAACCTGCGCGCTCTTCGCGAAAAATATCATCTGGACGAATCTTCCACCGGCGTAGTCGGCCGCGAAGACATCGAAGACGTGGTCTCGCGCTGGACCGGCGTGCCCGTTACTTCGATCAAAGAAGAAGAAACCCAGAAGCTGCTGCGCATCGAAGAAGAGTTGCACAAGCGAATCATCAGCCAGGACAAAGCCATCAGCGCTCTGGCTCGCGCCATCCGCCGCAGCCGCGCCGGCTTGAAGAACCCGAACCGCCCCATCGGATCGTTTCTGTTCCTCGGACCCACGGGCGTCGGCAAAACCGAAGTCGCCCGCACCCTGGCGCAGTTCATGTTCGGCACCGAGAAAGCTCTGGTCCGCTTCGATATGTCGGAATTCATGGAGAAGCATTCCGTCTCGAAGCTGATTGGCTCGCCTCCGGGATACGTCGGCTACGAAGAGGGCGGTCAACTTACTGAACGTGTGAAGCGCGCGCCCTATTCGGTCGTCCTGCTCGACGAAATCGAAAAAGCGCATCCGGATGTCTTCAACATTCTCTTGCAGGTGTTTGAAGACGGCCAGCTCACCGACGGCTTGGGCAACACGGTCGACTTCAAAAACACGATCCTCATCATGACCTCGAACATCGGCGCGCGTCACTTGCAACGCCGCGAGGGTCTTGGCTTCCAATCAAGCAAGGAAGACATGATCTCGGAAAAGGTCGAGGACCTGGTGAAGAACGAAGTCAAGCGCACCTTCAACCCCGAGTTCCTCAATCGGTTGGACGAAATCATTCTGTTCAGCGCTTTGAGCGAGGGCGATCTCATCCAGATTCTCGAGCTCATGGTAAGCCAACTGAACCAGAACCTGGCGCAGAAAGCGATCACAGTCACGGTCACGGACGAAGCCAAAAAGTGGATCCTCAGCCAAACGTTGGTGGATCGAAGCTACGGCGCACGTCCGCTGCGCAGAGCGCTACAGAAATACATCGAAGACCCGCTCTCAGAGGCATTGATCCAGGGCACGATAGCTACGCGGCCTGCATTCATCGAAGTCTTCCTTGGCGACAACAAACTGTTCTATCGCCCGGTAGACTCCAAAGAAACCGAAGGCGTACTGCTGTACGGGAATTAGCTGTCAACATTCAGCTATTAGCTATCAGCCGCCAGTCAAAACCTGGCGGCTTTTGCTTTGCTTCGTCTCTCGTAATTCGACCGGATGCTAAAATCAACCTGTCGCAATTAAATCCCAGCAAATGCTGACCGGCTCGCAAATTCGCCGAAAATTCCTGGACTATTTCGTCCAGCACGGACACAAAGAGGTCCATTCATCCTCGCTCGTCCCGGCCAACGACCCCACGCTGCTCTTCACCAACGCCGGGATGAACCAGTTCAAGGACGTCTTCCTGGGCCTGGAGACGCGCGACTACAACCGGGCCACGACTTCGCAAAAATGCGTCCGCGCCGGCGGCAAACATAACGACCTCGAAAACGTCGGCTTCACCAACCGCCATCACACGTTCTTCGAAATGCTGGGCAATTTTTCCTTCGGCGACTACTTCAAGAAAGACGCCATCGCCTACGCCTGGGAGCTGATCACTTCGAAGGACTGGTTTGCGATCGACAAAAACAAACTCTATGTGACGGTTTTTAATGGCGAAGGCGGAATGTCGCGCGACGCCGAAGCCTACGACTGGTGGGTTGCCCAAGGCGTACCCAAAGACCGCATCTTCGAGATGGGATTAAAAGACAATTTCTGGCAGATGGGCGACACCGGCCCCTGCGGCCCCTGCAGCGAAATCCACTACGACATGGGCCCGGCAGCCAGCGAACATGGCCACACGGATTGCGCCTTCACCTGCGACTGCGGCCGCTACGTAGAAATCTGGAACTTAGTCTTCATGCAATTCGACCGGATCGTCCATAAGGCGACGATCCCCGCAAGCGAGGCCTTCGGGAATGTGCCCCCCCAACCACTTCACGATGCAACTAGCGTGGAGCTGCGCCCGCTGCCAAAACCGTCGATTGACACAGGCATGGGCCTAGAGCGCGTGACCGCGGTGCTGCAGGGCAAGATTTCGAACTACGAAACAGATCTATTCACGCCGCTGATCAAGACAGCGGCTAAGTTGACGGGCATTAAACCGCAAGCTCGGTGGCAGTCCGGCGCTGCCGAAGACGGTGCCCACAACTTATTGGCTGACCGCGACCCGCTGCTGGAAGAAATAATGGCGCTCAACGATTTACTGAGGAAGCCTTCTCTCAGAATTATCGCTGACCATGCTCGTGCCGTGACCTTTCTCGTCAGCGATGGTGTTCTCCCTTCGAACGAGGGCCGTGGTTACGTGCTGCGGAAGATTCTCCGCCGCGCAATTCGGCACGGCAGGCTTTTAGGGCAGGAGAAGCCGTTTCTGTCTGAAATGGTGTATGCGGTCCGAGACTTGATGAAGGATGCATATCCGGAGTTGATCGATTCTGCGGACCGCGTTGCAAAGGTGGTCGCCGCAGAAGAGCGACAGTTTGCACGTGTCCTCGCCGAGGGCTCGCGCCGGTTCGACATAGAGGTAGCCCGACTAATCAGACCGCTGGCGCGAGAATCTTCAACACAGTTCAGAGATGCAGCTTACGGTGAGGATGAGGACATCGACCGACTCTTCAAGGAGTTGGACTCCAGCGACCCCAGTCGCGCAGTCAGATTTTTCACTTCTAACTGGGCGGTCACCGATTGGAAAAGAAACTTTGGAGGAAACTCGCTTGTATTCTCCGGCGACAGGGCGTTCCACCTTTACGAAACCTACGGTCTGCCGCTCGACTTCATGACGGACGCCGCACGCGATTTCGGCATTCACTTCGATTTAGAAGGATTCGAGCAGGCTCGCGCTGAAGAACAGACCCGCGCTCGCGCCTCCTGGAAAGGCGCGGCCAAGCAAACCGCGAATCCCGCCTACCAGCAGCTCCCGAAATCGGAGTTCGAAGGCTATCGCCAAACTCGCTCCGATAGCTGCGAAGTTCTCGCCATCATTCACAACGGACAAGGCGCGCAGCAACTCAAGCCCGGGGACGAAGGCGAAATCATCCTCGATCACACTCCGTTCTACGCTGAATCGGGAGGCCAAGTCGGCGATCGCGGATGGCTCTACTCCGACGATCACAACACCGTCGTCGCCGAAGTGAAAGGGTGCTACTCGCCGATCCAAGGTGTGCGCGCGCATCAGGTAATCGCCAAGCAACCAATCCGCGTGGGCGACAAAGTCGATGCCGTTGTCAACGCCGACATCCGCGAATCGACCATGCGCAACCATACGGCTACGCACCTGCTGCAGGCAGGCCTGCGCGAAGTTCTGGGCAAGCACGTGAAGCAGGCCGGATCGCTGGTCGCACCCAATCATCTGCGCTTCGATTTCTCACACTTCACCGGCGTCGCCGACGAAGAACTGCAAGACATCGAAGATCTGATCAACAAAGAAGTTCTCCGCAACGAAAAGGTCGAAGTCATCGAGAACGTGCCGATCGACGTTGCTGTCAACGAATACAAAGCCATGGCGCTGTTCGGCGAGAAATACGGCGATCGAGTCCGGGTAATTAAAATCGGAGACTTCTCCACCGAACTCTGCGGCGGCACGCACACCGCCGCAACCGGCGAAATCGGCCTGATCAAAGTTCTAAAAGAAGGCAGCGTTTCCTCCGGAGTCCGCCGTATCGAAGCCGTGACCGGCGAAGGTTCGCTCAAGCATTTCCGTCAGGACCATCAACTCGAGAGCGTGGTAGCCAGCTTTGTCGGTCCCACCCTTTGGCAGAAAACGCGAAAGGATGGGGCACCCTCGTCTCCGGATGAACCGGCATCTCCCGCCGAGGCGCTGAAGCTCGAACTCGACAAGAAAGACTCCGAGATAAAACGCTTGCAGCGCGAACTCGATCAAGCCCGCATGAAGTCAGCTTCATCGACAGTCGCCTCGGTCACCGACAAAATCAAAGATGTCCACGGTATCAAAGTGCTCGCGCACCGCGTGGACAACCTCGAACGCGCCCAAATGCGCAACCTGGTCGACCAACTCCGCGATAAACTCGGTTCCGGTGTAGTAGTGCTGGGTTCGGCCACAAACGGCAACGTGGCGCTGATAGTTGGTGTCACCAAAGACCTCACCCAGAAAATCCAGGCTGGCAAGGTCGTCGGCAGAGTGGCAGAAAAAGTCGGCGGCAAAGGCGGCGGCCGTCCCGATCTAGCCGAAGCCGGCGGGAAAAATCCCGAAGCACTCGATGCCGCGCTGAGCGAGGCCTACAGCGTAGTCGAATCCATGCTCACCTAGATCGTGCGCACCAGGAAACCAGCCCTCAAAAAATGTAATCTGGGAACTCTGAGAGGCAAAATTCGAGTCCTCGATCCGAATTGGTGGAAGCCCATGACAGACGACACGGAAGTTTTTCTCACTGAGCGCCTCTGAATGCACTTGCCTTTAGACACGGCAGTTCTCGCTTAAGGTGGTGTGGTGAGCAATGCGAAACGCTGGACGTCGCGCCCAACCGAGGTGTATAACCCGCCATGTCGGCCTCGATAAAATCCGACTCGGAACCGCCCATGGATAACCGCATTCGCTTCATCATGCATAAGGGCAAGAAGATTCTACTGGTGGATGTTTCCCATTGCTCGCCGGCTGAACTCTTAAAGATTTCCCGTGTCGTTCCGCAGCATGTCATGACTCAGCCGCGGGAATCCGTCCTGCTGCTTGCAGATTTCACCGGAACTGAGTTTGATCGCGAGGCGATAACCAGTCTGAAAGAGAGCACGGTTTTCGATCGCCCTCACCTCAAGAAATCTGCCTGGGTGGGAACGGAAAACTTGCCGCGAGTGTTCTACGAACACATCAAACTTTTTTCTCAACGAGAATTGCCAACATTTAAGACTCGCGAAGAAGCCCTGGACTGGCTAGTAAAAGACGAGTAAATCCCTACGAACTTCCAATCAGCACTCCAGTAATAAACACCAGCGCGCCGCCTAACGCCACCTGCAGAGCCGCGGAAACGGTAGGCGTGTCCATGAAGCGGTGCCGAATCCACGTGATTACTCCCAGTTCGATCAGCACCACCACAAAGGCAACTGCCAACGCCATTCGAAAGCTAGGCAGCAAGAACGGCAACGTGTGGCCAACCCCACCCAAAGCAGTCATGGCCCCGCAGATCAATCCCCGCACCCACGGATGCCCGCGTCCAGTAAGGCTTCCATCATCCGAGAGCGCCTCGGCAAATCCCATGCTGATGCCCGCGCCAAGCGATGCCGCCATGCCAACTAAAAACGCGTCCCAGGGATTGCGCGTGGCAAACGCCGCGGCGAACACCGGCGCCAGCGTCGAAACCGATCCATCCATCAATCCCGCCAACCCGGGCTGCACAATCTGCAACACGAAAAGCCGCCGCCGCGCGCGCTCTTCGTCCTGCTTAACATCAGGCTTCAACTCTTCTTCATTCAATTCCTGGGCGCGGTCTTCGTGCGCCCGCTCTTCCTGCGCCAGGTCATCGAGCAACTGGCGAATACTTGCATCTTCAGTTCGTCCCGCAGCTTTCTCGTAAAACCTGCGAGTCTCCACCTCAATGGCGCTAGCTTCCCTGCGCACGATGTCGAGGCCGAGCGGACGCGCCAACCACACCGGCGTGCGCTGCACAAAACCTTTTACATCCTGCCGCCGAATCAGCGGAATGTGCTCGCCAAATTTCTGCCGGTACAACTCGATCAATCGTCGCCGGTGTCCCGACTCTTCGGCTTGCATGCCTTCAAACACCGCCGCCGACGCGGGAAAATCCTGCCGCAATCCTTCAGCGAAATCCGCGAAAATGCGTTCGTCTTCTTCTTCCAGCGAAATGGCCAACGCCAAAATCTCGCGTTGCGTAAGATTCTCAAAGTTCTTCATGGCGGATAGTGTAATTGGAAACAGAACCATGCTCCAACTTGGAAGGGAATGGAAGTAAGCGGTACCCGAGATTGCAACTAGCGCGAGCGCGGACAATAACAGAGCCCGCAGATCAGATGGACAGCAATTTCGCGGGATGAGAACGCAGTGAGCCTCGGACGGCCCGAAGTTCACTGCGGCAAGATTTACGGTCGATGTACTGAAACTAATACGCGAAGAAAGGCCCGGCAATACTACCGACACTAGTTGTGTCGATTGCGGTGTATACGTTACGGCCGTAGAAGAACGGCAGTCCCCAATCGAAACTATCGCTAATTGGCCCGGCCAAATTGCTGAACGCAAAATCGGACGGGTCATTGTTGAGTAGGGTCTGAGTGTTATCTACTCCAAAGGTTACGGTATTGGTTGCGTTGTTGGCACCGGTGTTCGTTGCCGTGAGACCTGTCAAGTTTGAGGTTGGGCAATAGAAAGAGGACAGATCCCCGGGGCAGACTGGGATGGTCGCATCCGGGAAGAAAAGCCCATTCGAACCGCTGTCTATGAAACTGTTGCTATAGGCCTGACCCTTGTAGGTGGTCGTAAAGTTGTCGGTGCCAGTCTCAAGCGTGAACACGGTGGCCGTCCCCAAGGCGTTATTGGACTGCGTGCCGATGCCAAAAATCATGCTTCCGTTTACCGTGGCCGCTGCGTCTGCCACTGCTGGCAGTTCGATAATGACGCCGTTGTTGTCCCCGCTAAAGTTGAATACAGGGTTGGTCACCTGTTGATTATTCGGGATAGCAGTATCCCCGCAGAGGACGCTGCCGCACGATACGGGAACCGGACTACAGCCAGTGGCCGTAGAACAGGAGAAATACGGAAGCGAGGGTTGCCCGCTAGTCGCGACCGTGACCGGATCGCAAGGCGGGCCGCAGTCAACGGGTTCCGGACCGACGCCTAAAATGCCATTTGCGCCTAAGAGGGCCTGGGTATCTTCGTTTATACCCGTGCCAGTGCTAGTTGTGGTGCAAGTGGGAGGAATCGAATAGGCGGTTGGGTTTGCGATAACCTGAATCGAAGTGTTACTAGCCACTTCGCCCGCCATCTTGACATCAGCCGGGTCAACGGTCCCCCAAAGATAAGAGCCGTCGAGGAACTGAACGCAATCGTTCAGTTGGTCACCGCTCGAGTCGGTTAGCGGCGTGAGAGCAATGGTGAGCTGCGAACCCAAAATTCTTAGACCGAAGGAGCCCGTATCCACTAGGACGTCATCGATCGTCTGACAAGTGGAGGTGCCGGGAACGCAGATGTTCACGCTAACGAACGCACCGTTGGTGTAGGCCGAAGGGGGGGTGGCCGTCAGCAACGGTCCGCCGTTGACGGAGATGGCCACAACGTTCTGCCCTGCGGGCGGTGGTACCGGCACGCCCACCGGCGTGCTACCTCCGCTGCCGCCGCAAGCCGTCAGCAAGCCCAAGGTACCAATTGCAAGTAAAATCAGAAGGCTGCGCAACGTTATTCTCCTCATTGGATTTCATCCTTGGTAACGCCTTGCGGCAACATCGTCGGCAGGTAAGCCTTGCCAAAGTAGGACCGCATATGGCCGCCGTTGTGAAACACCAGCCCAGGTTCATTTATAGTCACTGGCCGATGGCCGGGACCGCTTTCCCGCTGGGCCTTCGCCGCCGCCGCAAACTGGTCAAAATATGTGCCCAGAAGCTGTTGCATGTTCGGGATAAATTGCCCGTGCCAGGTAACGGCGAAAACCTTCCCCGCCGGAGAAACATACTCGTTTATCACGATATTGCCCGGCGCCGTGATTTGATGAACCGTGTAGGCTGCCGCCTGGGTGGTTTTCAGCGTTCCCTTCATTTGCGCCTGATCTTCGTGCACTGAAGTGACATCGCCGCCTAATGCGGCCAAGGCAGGCAGGGAAAGCGCCAGCACCAAAAGGACAACGCTCGTCCACGACATTCGTGACAACCAGATTCGATAGTCTTTCTTCATGAGACTCACTCCGCTTTCTGCTGTAGTGCGCAAGGCCGGTACGGGTTCGCTCGATTAAACACAGGAGTTGGTTTTAAGTTGCGGTCACTAAGTAAGATTTGCTGGCAGCCACTTATGGTTGCTCCGCTTCGCATCGACAGTCCGCTTCCCGCCTTAACGCGGATGTAGTACTGCGATTATCGGCGCAAATCATCAAATCAGATATGACACATTTTATTCCTTTTACGTCGTCGCAAATGTAAACGCTTTGTAAAGTTAATTATTTTTTCCATTTTCCATCGCGATTGCCATAAGCAGTTCTACGCCATAAATTACAGGTAATACGTTACTGCGTCCTATCCTCCTGAAGCCTTAGGCGCGCTTTCGGTGAACTCGATGGGAGTGAAATTGTGCTGCCGCAAGTGTTGATTGAGCTGCGGCAGCCAGTTGGTCTTCACGTGATTCCAGTCAGCCAAGCGCATTTTCAACGCATCGGCCGATTCGTGATACAGCGCAATGGCCTGCGAAGGCACAGGCCGGTCGCTGCTTTCCACCACCGCCAATGCCGAAGCCAGCTCCGTGCTGGCATTTTCCAAACCCTCTTTTTTGGGGGTTGAATCGTCAGTGCCTGCCAGGATTCTTCGGATCTCGCTTTCTAGTTGCGAAACTGCGGCTTTCAAATCCGCATGACCATCGAGCTTTGGCTCCAGGTCAGTCAATTGTTTCTGCACTGCCTTGATCTCAGACAAAAGTTTCCGGCCGCGGATAGCCTCGGAGAAAATCTCCAGTCCCAGATGTAGCTGTTGTTCGAGATCACGCTGAGTCGCCGAAGAGCGCGAGTCCATAACAATCTTCAATGGTTGAGAAAATGTTTTATCGTCTATGGTCAGGCGCACCTGGTAAATGCCAGGCATGGCGCGTGGACTCTTGAGCGTCCGATATTCGTCGTCGCCAAGCGCCACAGCGGCGTTTCCCTCTGGGTTGCCCCAAGCTAAATTCCACACGAAGCGATGCATGCCCGCCGTGATCTCAAGAATCTCTGGCTTCGGCAACCAGCGCTCGGCAATCGGCCGCGAAGAAGGTTTCTGCTCTCTGCCCTCATCAGAAGAAAAACTGCGCACAAGTTTTTGCTTCTCATCAAAAATCTCCAGCTTGATGTGCTCTGCGCCAGTCTTAAGGTAGTAATCAATGACAGCGCCGTCGGGAGGATTTTTCGCCGTTGGCTCCTCCGGTGGTAGCGGAGACCCAAGAAAATTATCGTGATCAACCCGAACCGCCGTCGCCGGCCGGTAAAACCAGGAACCTCCAGCCTTCACCGCATCCTGAACCTGCCGCAGGGGCGTAATGTCATCAAGAATCCAGAACGCGCGCCCATGGGTCGCAGCCACCAGATCATCTCCGTGAATGACCACGTCTTGTACAGAAACCGTAGGAAGATTCAGTTGCAGCGACTGCCAGTGATCGCCGTCGTTGAACGAAATGTAAGCCCCAAGCTCAGTTCCGGCGAAAAGCAAGCCGCGGTTTTGCGGATCTTCGCGCACCGCCCGCAAAAATGCCGACGTGCCAAAGCCCTCCGTGATTAGCTGCCATGTCGCTCCATAATCGCGAGTCCGATATAGATATGGTTTCTGATCATCCAGCCGATGCCGGTCCACCGCTGCATACGCTTCTGCCGGATCAAAATGTGAAGCCTCGATCAGCGAAATTTTGCTCCAACTTTCAACTCCATGCGGCGTAACATCCGTCCAGTTTTTTCCGCCATCGCGCGTGAGATGTATAAGCCCCGTATCGCTGCCCGCCCAAATCAAATTCCCATTCAGCGCCGAAGGCGCGATGGTATACACCACGCCATATCCGCGCTGCTTCGCGTTCTCCACTGTCGGCGGACCGTCTGCCATTTTCTCTTGCGTCGCTCCCGTCAAATCCGGGCTAATAGTTTCCCAATGCTGCCCGCCATCCAGCGTCTTCATCACGTACTGCGTCCCCAGATAAAGCGTCTTCTTGTCGAACGGAGAAAACAGCAACACCGGCGTCCACGGATCGCGATACTTGCGAACGTTGATCTCTACCCCAAAATTCGCCGCCGGCCACGGCGTAATGTCCTGGCTGAAAGAAGTTCGCCGGTCGAACCGGCTGACGTCTCCATAAGTTCCGCTAAGGTAAACAATATTCGGGTCCTTTGGATCGATGGCGATGTATCCACTCTCGCTTCCGCCCGTGGGAGACCAGTCGCGAGGCGTGATCAATCCCGCATCGCCGCGGCTGCGCACCGCCGCGCTTCCCGTATCCTGCTGCGTTCCGTACACCACATAAGGAAACTGATCGTCGGTAATCACGTGATAAAACTGCGCCGTCGGCTGGTTGTACCAGGTGCTCCAGGTCTGCCCGTAATCCACGCTGATAGTCGCACCCTGGTCTGTACCCAGAATCATACGCGAAGAATTCTTCGGATCAATCCATAGCTGGTGATAATCGTCCCCGCCCGGCGCGCCGCGCACAATCGAGATGGTCTTGCCGCCATCTTCCGAGCGATACAGCGCGACGTTCGGCATATAAATCACATCAGCATTACTCGGATCCACCGTAATATTTCCGAAGTACCACGCCCGGCTGGTCAGCCGCTTGTCCTCATTCTGCAGCGACCAAGTGTTCCCACCATTGTCCGAGCGATACACTCCCGGCTTCTTGCTGTTGCTGATGAGCGCATACACCCGCCTGCCCTCGCTTGAAACCGCAACCGCCGTACGGCCCCAATCGCCGTCCGGCAATCCATTCCCAGCTAAACGAGTCCACGACTGCCCACTGTCCTGCGACCGAAAAAGCCCCCCGCCCGGCCCATCGATGGGAGCATACGTACTCCACGGCGGACGCCGGCTATGCCACGTCGTCGCAAATAAAATCCGCGGATCGCTAATCGCAATCGCCAGATCTGCAACTCCAATGTCCGGCCCCTGATCCAGAACCTTCTTCCAGGTAGCGCCGCCGTCGGTCGATTTATAAACTCCGCGCTCATTATTCGGAGCGTAAGCGTGCCCCAAAGCGGCAACATAAACCACATCCGCATTCTGCGGATCTACGACAATCCGACTGATCTGCCGAGTCTCCTTCAACCCGACGTTGCTCCAGGTTTGCCCGCCATCCGTCGACTTATAAACTCCGTCGCCCGAAGAAAGATTGGAGCGAATGTCCGACTCCCCAGTCCCCACATAAATAACTTTTGCATTCGAAGGAGCCACCGCCACTGCCCCGATCGACGCCACAGGTTGGCCATCAAAAATCGGCTTCCACACCACTCCCACGTCAGTCGTTTGCCAAAGGCCGCCGCCCACCGAGCCAAAATAAAATGTAGTCCCGTTTCCCGGAAAGCCCGCCACAGCAACCGTCCGCCCTCCGCGAAACGGCCCAATTAGCCGCCATCGCAGCCCGTTGTAAAGTTCGATAGGAATCGTTTGCGCAACCGCCGCAACACTCAAAAAAATAAAAACAGAAATCGCACACCCACACTTCCTCGCAAACCCGTGCATCAGGCTCATCCTCTATGTGTGAAAACAATTAGTGTAGTTGAAAGCGCAGAATTTGCTAGAGTGGTAGTTGTATGGATTGGGAAGTTCTAAAGACCATGGGCGAACCCACTGTCGAAGTTTTATGTCAGCACTGCGGGCAAACTTTCACTGCATTCTTGAAAGATATGGCAGATAAAAATGCCTGCGTGCTCTGCCCGCACTGCGCCAAGCAAGCCGCGCCGAACACTGCCATGCCCAAGAACTGAGCACCTATGGCAGCGCGAACGCCATTACGTAATCGCCCTGCTTGGTCCCAAGTTTGCCATGCCCGCCGGCAGCGATCACCACGTACTGCTTGCCATTCAACGTGTAAGTCATCGGAGTAGCTTGGCCGCCCGCCGGCAGCACATATTTCCATAGTTCTTTCCCGGTTTCGACATCGAACGCTCGCAAATAAAAATCCGTCGCCGCGGAAGTGAAGACCAATCCACCAGCCGTAATCATCGGTCCGCCCAGATTGATCGTCCCAGTTTGCTGCCCTGGAATTAACGTGCCCAAGGGCACATCCCAAACCTGTTTGCCGGAAAATAAATCAACCGCCTCAGTCGTTCCCCATGGCGGAGCATTGCAGGGCATCTTGCTGGGAGAAAACAGAAACGTCCGATACAGCCCGAACGGCGCGCCTTCCTGCTTCCCAAATTCGCCAAAAATGCGATTATCCTGATCCTTATTAGTCTCCACCTCGTACTGGGCGCGCGGAATCAGCTTAACCCACGCGATCAACCGGTTCGTATTAGCCACCATTAGATGGCGCACCGGATCATACGCCGCGCTACCCCAATTCACTCCACCCACATTGCCCGGAAATGCCAGCGACCCCTGCAAACTCGGAGGCGTGAACATTCCGTCCCAGCGCGACGCTTTAATCTTGTCGCGGCACCAGGCCACATCCGCAGCAGTCGGCCCCCAAGCATCGCTCAGCGAAATTTTTTCCGGAACCAGAGAAATCGTCGAGAACGGCTGCGTTGCCGAGCTATGCTCGCCCGCAACATCACTCCGCGGCACTGCACGTTCTTCCACCGCCAACAACGGCACACCAGTAAGCCGGTTGAGCACGAAAACATGCCCCATCTTTGTATTGATCACGATTGCCGGGGTTCCATCTTTCCAGGTGAAAAGTGTGGGCTGCGATGCCACGTCGTAATCCCACAGATCGTGGTGAACAACCTGAAATCCCCACACAAATTTTCCCGTCGACGCCTGCAACGCCACCACCGAGTCCGCCCACATGTTGTCACCCGGCCGGATTCCGCCGTAATAATCCGGCGCCGAGCTACCCGTAGGCACAAACACCAAATCTTCATCGGCATCCACCGAAAGCGTCGACCAGGCATTACCTCCGCCCGTGCGCGGCCTGGTGTCCTCAGCCCACGGCGTCGGATTCCACATCCAACGCAGCTTCCCGCTGCGCGCATCGTATGCCCGCACGACCCCGCGCCCCGTATCAACCCGCCAATTATCCGCAATCGACGAGCCCGTGATCACCAAATCCCTGGCAATCGCCGGCGCCGACGTCACTTGATATCCTCCCCGTCCAATCCATCGCCGTAGCCGCATCGCGAGTCAGATCCACTTCTCCCTTCGAGCCAAAATCCATGCAAGCCTTGCCCGTCTCGCCATCGATCGCAATCAACCGCCCATCAATCGTTCCCATAAATATTCGCAGCGAGCACGCCTGCCCCGCCTTTGCCGCGGGATCACGCCAAGCCGAAACTCCCCTCGACGTCACCTCTGAATAATTCTGCGACAGATTCACCGCCGGGTCGTATTCCCAAATCTTCGTCCCAGTCTGCGCGTTCAGCGCGATTACGCGTCCGTAAGGCGTGCTAAGAAACAATTTGTTGTCGACCAGAATCGGCGTAGCTTCAAAAGCCGCCTTGCGAATTAACTTTGTGTCCTGCTCCATCGCCCCGGTGCGATAGGTCCACGCGATCTGCAATCGCGCTACGTTGCCGCGATCAATCTGCCGCGCCGTCGAGTAGCGCGTTCCCCCAGCATCGTTCCCATAGCTCGCCCATCCAACATCCGGCACAGACTGCGCAATCGACAAGCCCACCATCCCAATACCAACCAAACAAATAATCAGCCGCAAATTTGTCATCAAATGATTCCTCAATCACTGCGATCCCCGCGTCCCGCATGGTCAAAGACGCGTTGCAACTTTAGAGTGTGCCACACCGAGAGGATGCCCGGTCCAGGCTTCCTCGGACGGGAATTTTAAAACCGGCCCCGCTTCCCGGATTTCCCCGTCTAGCGCTTTTCCGACCAGACAAACACGAGAATACCAACGATAGAATGTATGCGCGAGGTCCAAGCTCGTGCTATTGCATAAACCGGTATCGGAGTCTTCGACAACCGAGCCCGCCTGACCGGAATGAAAGCGATGGCTGGAGTCTGAGTTCTGGGGAGACGGCTGGTGGCGAAACATCGAATTGTCTGGACATCAATAACACTCGTTGAGCCCAGGCGCGAGCCAGCCAATTGTCAAGACGTAATCGCCTTTTCTCGGCGGTCATCGAGTAAAACTCGTGGCAATCTCGAATGGAGGTATTCGGTTGCTCGGCGAGCTCTTCTGATTACGACAGTTACCTGCGCAACGGGCTGAAACCTTCTTATAGTCTGAAGTCTGGGTCTTGGGTCTTCAGGGAGGAAATGCTATGGCAGCCTCACGTCGTCTAAAGCGGGTGTTGGCAATTTTGCTTATTTTTGTCTCCGTTACGGTTGCGCACGCGCAGTCATCGGATGAGCAATCGCTCGGAGACGTGGCTCGAACCCAACGCCAAAAAAAAGGCGCCGCCAAAGTTATCGACGAGGATGAAATGATTCGTCGTGGCTTCGCTCATCCCTCGGTCAAAGTGCCGTTCGATTGCAATTCAGAGTGCATGGCAAAAGCAAAGCCGCTAGCTTACTGGAACTTCAGATATGCGACCGAGAAGCAGTGGCAGGACGCGTTTGCTGTTGCCATCCCTGAGTTGGCTCAAGGCGATTGGGGCCAAAGGCTCTCCGAAATTCGGGAGGAAGTGTGCAGGAATCCGAGTGATGTGGATTCGAAGCCACTCAAGGCGTTAGAAGACGAGATGTTTTCGAAACTCCGCCTGGAAGGCCTTGCGAAACATATCGATGACACAGCGGCTGCGCACCCGAATGACGCCGCAGGCGCCGAAGCGCTAAGACAGTTACGTGTCCAGGACTTGAAAACTGGAATCCTCGAAGCAAAAGTCGAGCTCATGCGGAGCTCGTGCGCTTCGGCGGCCAAAGTGCCAGGAAAGTGAAGCTTGGCGCTTTTTAGCGGGGCGCACGCGCTAGTTCTTCAGGCAGCTAGTGAGTGCCAACCGGGTGAAGAGCGATTATTTGTATGCCGCCGGGCGCCCTCTTCTGCCAAAGATCAATGTCATCCTGCCGCTTCGCTTCGGTTGCGATCTGAAGAGCCAGCGCGGCGAAGTCACTTGCATGATAGGCGACACTGAGAGGATGAGCAGTGTCTTGTTGCTTCTGCGAGTATTCAGTGAAGAAATCTTCAGCCTTGGAAAGAGCGGTGTCGGTATTCCCTTCCTGGTAATTGGCGATTACGAGGTTGTATTGGGACCAGTTTCTGGGGACCGTCGGGTCGATAAATGGGGCGTTATTTTCTGCTGTGAAGTGGGAGTGAATCCGATCACATGCCTCAATAGTCTGGACTAGCGCCTGTTCGACACCATGCCAATCTTTTGCGTCTGCGTAAATACCTTGCAGGCTCATATACGCCTGGACAAAGGCCTGGTCGTACTCGTCGGCTGACGTCTTGAGAAAGTCAATCCAGTGCTGCTGGGCATCCACCGCTTCTTCATAAAGGTGTGACGCGCTGAGAGCGCTGACCAATAGTGAAGTGGATTCTTGCAAGGCTTCGCGCTTCCCCTCGTTCAGGTGCTCGGAGAACTGTTCTGCATCCCGGGCTCGCGCCACCGCATCGTCGAAATTCTTACCCTTAAACAGCTCGTTTCCATCGCGATTTGCGCAGTCGGCCAACGTGCGATAAACGTTATTCGCGGCCACGTTGTCCCCTGAGGACTCGATAGACTTGTGCGATCTGCAGCCGAGCTTGCTTCAGTGCGTTATATTGGTCGTCGGTCAATTGATCGGCAGATCGCTCTGCCTCAAGAAAATTATCGAGCGCAGAAACATAGCGACCATCGCTCAAGGCTTGTTTGCCGGCCTCGAACGAGGACCGGAAGCGCGCGTCGTTCGCCGCCGGTTGTTTGATTTTTTTCGGTGCAGTGCTTTCCTTCGCTAGTGAGGGCGGCGAAAGCGCGTAGTGAATCAGATAAGTCGACCCCAAATAAATTGCCAGCACCATCAAAGACCCTTGGGCAAACCACCTTGTGCCTTTTGAGATCGCCATAGGCCCTCCAGCCAAAAGTATAGGGCGTTGCGTTCTCGTAGCCTTGTTGTTCCCGTGGCGCCAACTATCCGAAGTAACTACATCGTGCGCCGCATAAACGTTAATCTGGCTGGGAGTTGCCACTGGGGGAGGGAAAACTTGAAGACAAAAGCGGTGGTCCTCTGGTTTTTATGCGTCGTCATTTTGTTTGCTGGTGTACGAGTCTTTTATTGGACATATTGGCGAAAACGAATAGCTCAGACTCCCAGTGTCCCGCTGGTAGCCCGGACCTCCCCGGTGACGTGGAAACAGGTTCTGCCAGACAAGCTGGCTGGTTCTCCGGTCATCGGGAACTCCCCGATCAAGTGGATGCAAGTCTTACCAGACAAGCTGACGAGTTCTCCCGTCATCGGGAACGATGGATCGATCTATACTGCACTCTTTGACGGCTCAATCTATGCCTTAGATCGCTCTGGCGGCCTGCGATGGACCTACCACATCGACCTGAATGATATTCCGAGCGCACTGATGCGAGATGCCGAAGACAATCTCTATTTCTCCACAACAAAAAAAGTGTTCTCCTTGACCGCCTCCGGGCAGAAGCGTTGGGAGACGGAGTGTTCTACCCCTAATCCATTCCTCCGTCCGGTGCAGGAAGCCGCGCTCACTCGTGACTTGATGTTCACCACGTGCGGAGGAAGTTTTGCTGCACTGGATACGACTGACGGCCACGAGCTGTGGAAGTTGCCCTATTCCGCTTTCCAATACAACACCATGCCGGTCGTGCTAAGAAGCGGCGCCGTTGTTCTGCCTGAGGACTGGAGCCTGGCCGCGGTTGACCAGAACGGCAATTCGCTGTGGACCTTCCCACCACCAAAATACATCGCGCCAAGGCCACGTCCACGGCTGACGGTCGACCAAATGCTTTTTGCGTCCGCCATCGCAGTAGGTTCCGACGAGAATCTGTACATGGGTTCAGGCGACGGCGAGTTTTCCTGTTTCAGCGCCGAAGGTGTGCTCAACTGGACCTATAATGCCGGTCCGTTGCGGGGGATTTACTTTACCGCCTCTCCGGTAATCACCTCCGACGGTACAGTCATCGCAATCTCAACCGAGGCGTCCCTATACGCGTTTACCGGCGCCGGCGAGCTACGTTGGAGCCTACCTATTGGCAATCCGGTGAAGAACATCATTCAACCCTCGCCGGTGCTTGGCAGCGATGGAGTGATCTACGTTCCTGTGGCTGGCAAGCTGGTCGCTCTCTCTACCGTGGGAACAAAGCTTTGGGAACTTCCGCTGCCGAGTGATGCCGCGACTTCTCCGACACTGGCGCCGGATGGAACGCTCTACATCGCGAGCCTTGACAAGACCTTGTACGCAGTACAAACAAGTAGTAAAGAACTCATGAATAGCGCTTGGCCTAAGTATCAACGCGACCTGGGGAATTCGGGTTCGAGCTTTTGAACCCGGTTCCTGCTGAGACATCGCACCGAGCTTAGCCTCTTGCAAGACGGTCGAGCAGTCGCTGGCCACCAGAGCCGCTGGGGCCTCCGGGTGGCAGCGGGTGCGTCGGGAGTGCTCTGCTCGCCCGCTAGCGCCACACTGCATCGCCTGTCCCAGAGAGTGCCCTGTCCAGATACGTCGCCGCGCTGATCAGCGCCAGGTGGGTAAAGGCTTGGGGAAAGTTCCCCAGGTGCTGACCGTTCGCGCCCAACTGCTCCGAGTACAGCCCAAGATGATTGGCATATCCCAGTAACTTCTCAAACAGCAACTGAGCCTTTTCCAACTCCCCCGCCCGGGCCAAACATTCGATGTACCAGAACGAGCAGGCAGTAAAGCTCCCCTCGCCACCCGGCATCCCGTCCACCTGTGTGCGTTCCGCCTCGTAACGATGGACCAATGTGTCTTCCACTAGCCGGCTCTCAATCGCCCTCATGGTCGCGTTCCACATCGGGTCCACCGGACTGATGAACCTCATCAGCGGCATCAGCAGCACCGAGGCGTCGAGGTCTTTGGTGCCCTTCGATTGCACAAACGACTGCAGTTCCTCATTCCAGAAGTTTGTAAAAATGTCCTCGCGAATCGCATCGCGGGTTTTCTGCCACTCCTCTATAGGACCGGAAAGTGAACGCTTCTGCGCCAGACGCAAGGCACGGTCAAATGCCACCCAGCACATCAAGCGTGAATGCAGAAATTCGCGGGCGCCACCACGGACTTCCCATATCCCTTCATCCGGCCGCTGCCAGTTCTTCCCTAACCACGCCAGAATGCGCTGGACATTCTGCCATCCTGCATACGAAATAGGATCCCCATACTTGTTGGCCAGATAAACGGAGTCCATCATCTCGCCGTAAATATCCAATTGCAGCTGCTGGTAAGCCGCGTTTCCAATTCGCACCGGCCGTGAATTCTCGTAACCCTTCAGGTGGTCCAGCGTGAGCTCATCCAACTTCTGCCTGCCATCAACGCCATACATTACTTGTAACGGCCCTCGCTCCGCGTCATCACTTAGCCGCCCTTTCAGCCAATCGATAAATGCCTCCGCTTCTTCCACAAATCCGAGCCGGATCAGCGCATAGAGCGTAAAGGCCCCATCGCGCAACCATGTAAAGCGATAATCCCAGTTGCGCACTCCGCCAATTTCTTCTGGCAAAGAAAACGTCGGCGCCGCAATCAGAGATCCCTGGTCACGGCTGGTCAGCAGCTTCAACATCAGCGCCGAACGGTTGACCATCTCGCGCCACCGTCCCTTGTATTTCGATTTTGCCATCCATTTCTTCCAGAAACGCACCGTCTCGTGGAATCGCTTTTCTACGTGCTCCATTTCCGGTCGCTGTCCCGGGGAACGAACCGCGCCAAAGACGAACGTCGCGGTTTCGCCAGCTTGCAGGCTGAACTCGCACGCTGCATCCTCAGATTGTGGTTCCAAGGCAATCGAGGAATACAGTGCCATCGGCGGGCAAGCCAGATTCGCGGGCGTAAAAATCGCGCATGTACCTTCTATCCGGACGGTATGCCCGCTCATCGCATAGTTGAACCGGGGCTGGCACAGCATCTTGAAACGGACCTTGCCCTTGACCACTGCCACGGTGCGGATGATCTCATTCGGTTGCTCCCCTTTCGTCCCCAGAGGCATGTAGTCAGTCAGCTCGGCAAGGCCCTCCTCCGCAAGGAACCGGGTCAGTAAAATGTTGGTCTCCGGCAAATAAAGCTGCCGCACCCTTCGCTCATTGAACTGGGGCTGGATCTGAAAACAGCCGCCCCGCTCGTCATCGAGCAGAGCTGCAAACACTGTGGGTGAATCGAAATTCGGATAGCAGAGAAAATCGATCGAACCGTCCATGCCCACGAGTGCAATCGAGCGCATGTTCCCTATCACGCCGTAGTTTTCAATTGGCCGGAACGCCATGGTAGAGATCTCGTCCACCTCGGATGAGCACGGGAAACCTAGTCAATGCAAACCCGAACCGCGTGCCTAACCGCAAGGCTGACCTGCGCTAGAAGAAGCTTCACGGGCCATATACCCAACCGGAATTTCCATTTGAGCGCCCAACAGCCCCAACTATACCCGCGAGGAAGGCCACTGCACTATTTTTCTTTGGCTGAGCCGGAGGTGCCCACCTCCCTCTGCGGTCAGGAGCGAAGCCGTCTCCGAGCGAAAGTGAAGTTGTCCATTTTGGGGAACGCACGTCCTGTCTTCAGCAGAGCCAAAGTTGCCGAACAAGCAGCTCGCCGCCGGCAACTTTGACGCTGCGTTTCTGCTTGGCCACGCCTCGGTACAAACGACAGAACGGTACCTCGGATGCAAGCAAAAACCGCAGAGAAGCGGTCAATGATCGATTCGGAATCTCAGGGGCATGCGATGCGGCTTGTGAGGTTTGCGAACTCGTGATTGCGCGCGATGTTGGCGATAGCGTCCTTAATCATTCACTACTTGGGTCGGCAAGCCTGCAGCAGGTTTTTGGAGTCACTTGTCCAAAGTGGCGACTAGCCCATGCCGCTGCGAAATGCGCCCAACGACATTTCTGAACCCCGGCGCGTTTCTCGGGACTGATCAGGGCGCGAGGGGACGACTTCTGCTCACGCCGCTGGATTCTTGTGCCGCCCGCATCCGAATGACTTGCGATATTGGCCCGGAGTAGTGCCCAGCCGTCGGGCGCGTGTCAGACCGAAGAACGCCATTGTCTTCACCTGCTCTCAACCGTTTTGATGGCGTGCCTGATCGCTCCGAACCACACGACGAAAGACAAAGAACCCACCATTCCTGCCAAACCTTCGATTGTTTCTCGATTTAGTGTAGAGTCCGGCGGATCAGTCTCGCCGTTGCCACTCGCCCGTGCCAAGTGCGAGATCAGTTCCGGCAGCACGGACTCGCAGGTCACTTCCGCTTACGCTGACTTCAGGACGACGTCGTCGCGGTTGACAGGCGCGGTTATGCCCTGCTGTTATCGTTGGAGAATTGTGGCGACGCGCAGTCGTTTATCTTTCTGATAAACCCGGCGTTGGTAATCGGAGGTCCCAATGAAGCTGAAATTGCTCCTGGGTTCGTATTGTGCCCTGCTGTTCTGTTGCCTGTCATCGAACGCGCAGTCGGAGCGCGAGGTGCGGATGTGGCTGACGACACCCGACAGGACTGCCCTGGTTGCGCCACAAGCTGCCGCGCTGCACTTTTCCCCGGAAGCGGGTCAGCTGCCGGTGCTTGCCGTGGACGATGCGCAGCATTTCCAGTCGATCGATGGCTTTGGCTTTGCGCTGACCGGAGGAAGCGCGCAGCTGCTGATGCGCATGGGCGCTGCGCAACGGGCTGCCCTGCTGAAGGAATTGTTTACCACCGGTGACAGTGGGATCGGAGTCAGCTACCTGCGCGTGAGCATTGGGTCTTCCGATATGAATGAGCGCGTGTATTCGTACGATGACCTGCCGCCGGGCGAGACCGATGTGGAGATGGCGAAGTTCAACCTGGGACCGGACCGCACTAATGTTATTCCAGTGCTGAAGGAGATCCTGGCGATTCGGCCGGTGATCAAAATCCTGGGATCACCGTGGTCGGCTCCAGCGTGGATGAAGACAAACAACGACGTGAAGGCCGGCGAACTAAGGCCGGAATATTATGGGGCGTTCGCGAAGTATTTCGTCAAGTACATCGAGGCAATGCGCGCGGAGGGGATCGCAATCGATGCTGTCACGGTCGAGAATGAACCGCTGAATCCAAAAAATACGCCGAGCATGGTGGTGTTTGCGAAGGAAGAGGATACATTTATTGCGAACGCTCTGGGGCCGGCCCTCGAGAAGGCAGGAATTCGGACCAAGATTCTGCTCTACGACCATAACCCGGATGTTTTGTCCTATGCGCTGTCGATTCTGGCAGATCCTTCCGCGAGCAAATACGTGGATGGAAGCGCATTTCATCTTTACGGCGGTGACGCAAGCTTGCTGACACAGGTGCACGATGCGTATCCGCAAAAGAACTTGTATCTGACGGAGCAATCGGTCACCGAGCCGCGATCTGGGCCACTTGGAATTGCCGAGGCGGTAAGGCGCGTAATGATCGGCGCAACGCGGAACTGGTGCCGAAACGTGTTGCTGTGGAATTTAGCGGCTGATCCGCAGAACGGACCACATACAAACAACGGGGGATGCACCGACTGTTCCGGGGCCATCACACTGGATGGCGATACTGTAACCAAGAATGTTGCTTATTATGCGCTCGAACATTTCTCACAGTTCGTGCCTCCGGGCTCAGTGCGAGTGTCGTCGAGTGAGATGGAGCAGTTGGCCAGCGTCGCCTTTTTTACTCCCCAGCACAAGATCGTGCTAGTAGTTTCGAACACGGCAAATTTCGCGAAGCCCTTCGCGGTGAAGTACCACGATAAATTCTTCCAGACCACGTTACCGTCGGAGTCCGTAGGAACCTATGTCTGGTAGGCGCGTCGGCAAGCGCGTTAAGCACTTCGAGTTGGATTTGACAGTCCCAGGTGTATTGTCGGCCACCCGGAAGCAAACGAGACTCCACCGATTAGTAATGGGAAGTCGGCTAGCGTTTACGACAGAGCACTTCGTCGAAGCCGTTATCTTAAGTTAAATCCACTTTGCCGACCATCCATCTCCGACTTCCGCTTCAGAAGGGCTTGTTTCGTGCAGGCCCGCACCGAATCCGGAAGGGCCTCGGGTTCATAAAAGCGGTCATAGAAATCGACGTCCACGCGACAAACCTGGAACCCAATAACGGTCCGAAACGGCGCCGTATAAGCGGGGAATCTTCCATAGCGGTGAAAAACATAATCGCAATACGCGATAGTCGCTTGCACCGCAGCCGCGCTCGGCGCCGGTATCTTGGCGGGACAAGAAGCCGATTCACGCCAGGCACTCTGTTGCGTTCCACCTCGATAGGTTCCATCTTCCCCGAACTTCGCATGCACGAAGGCGCGGACCGCATCCTCCATTGATTTGTAGTAGGGCGGGCAGAATGGCTGCAGCAATACTTGGTTGTCCCGTTCCAATCCGACTGGATATTCCAACACAGGATCTTTTCCAAGCCAGCGCGCCAGAGTAGCCAGCAGCGGCGGAGCACCTGCGTAGCGACTCGCTCCCATGGATTGCATGCGGAAGCCGGCTGCCTTGAACCAACTGTACTCGTGCCGCGCGAAATTCGGGAAGCCACCCAATCCCAGCGCTTCGGTCATGAGCGCCAGGTTCTGCAGAACCATGCCGTGTTCGGTGGCCATCGATTCCAGCAGCGACGATTCCATCATTTGAATCGTCGCGGAGCGGAGGTCGCGCGGTTCGTCGTGCAGGTTTCCGCCCCGGCTACGCGCAAAGCGACCAATGCCGGCGGGACGGAACCACGCCCGCTCGTCGCGCAGGAACACTGCCATGTCTTCTCCGAACAACTCGAGGAGCGCGTTGATGGTGAGCGTGGTGGTTTCAAGGATCGGAAGAAAATAAGTTGTTCCGGGAGCATAGAGCGACCATCGGTTGATCGAGAAATTATGGCCGGGGTCCAATGGTGGCGCCGTTCGGTTTGCGGACAATTGGATTCGGGTGCGTCTATAGAGCTCTGTGAGTGCGCCTTTTCGCGCGAGGCTGACCAGTTCCAGGAACTCAGCGGGAGCAAAATCTTGCGGGCGCTTCAGCAGCCAGGTTCCGCGGTCGTTGGTCACCAGGACCGAAACGGCGTTCACCGCGTCAGGGCTGGCAACCGTGCGGCCGAGTCTCCCAACCAGCATACTGCCGCCTTCGCGGGCTCCATAAGAGAGATCTGCGAGGGCGTAGCCGGTAATGCCGCAAGCAGCGAATGCGAGAGCCGCCTCCTCATCCTCGGTAAGAGGAACCGGTGCGTGCGGGCTCGTGGTATTGAAACGGCCCCGCTGGGATACTCATCCCCAAGCCTAATCGCCGCGAACGGCGGTTCAGCAGAACGTCGAACAGCGTCGCTTTGAGCGGATCGAGAAACATGCTCAGACAGTTCGCCCGGGCGCGGTGGCGCTCTTGCTCTGTTTCAGGAGCATGGCCGCGTCCGGCCGCACCGCGCTCAAAGCCTCCGCCACTTCTGTGTCAATGGCCAGCAGCCGCACTCGCGTGCGCGCCCGAATAGAACAGTCGGGCTTCGGGCGAGCGCCCTCACCGAAATAGTCGCCCGCCTTCAGCGGCTGGAGGATCTCCTCGCCGTTCCCGTTATTCGCGACTATGTCGAGATCTCCCGACTCCACCAGATAGTGGTAGCGCCTGGTCTCGCCCGCGGCGACAATGATTTGGCCCGGCTCATACAGGACGTGCCAGATCGCTCCGCGCTCGTTCATTCGAGGATTCACGACATCGCGACCAAGAATCAAAGTCAGCCACCAGTCGAACATGAGGCGCACCCGCCGGGTCCAGCTGGGCACGAACATTGTGAGCACAATGAAACGCCAGCCGATCCACGCCAGGAAACCGCAAGCAGGAATGCCCTTCATGTGCGCAATCGCACAGCGGTGACCGAGGGTGCACGCTTCTCCGAGTCCATTGAAGGAATAGGGTTTGAGCGGCTTGCTGGCGGTTGTGCGCAGGATATTCGCGCCGATGTTGGTGCCGGCCTTTTGCGCATAGTGTGCCAAAGGAGGGCAGGTGCCTCCGTCGGGGTGAGGAACAGCGGCACAATCGCCCCCGGCCCACATGTTGGTTGCGCCGGGTACGCGGCAGAACTGGTCAGTGACAAGCCGTCCACGCGCGTCACGTTCGTAAGGAAACTGATCGAGCAATGGAGACGATCTCATGCCCGTGCAGGTAATGATGGTGCGCGTCGGCACTCGCTCGCCCGAGTTGAGCACTACCCCTTCCGCGGTCGCTGCCTGCACACCCGTATTGAGGTGAACCTCAATGCCCAATTGCTGCACGCGTTTTTCGGCGTACCCAACGAGGTACGGAAGACGTTTCCCCAGTTCCGGCAAGATGCGCGGCCCAGCCTCCACCAGCGCCACTCGGAACTCGTGGAACTTCAACTCCGGATATCTGGTTCGCGACAGAAAGCGGAAATAGTCCACCAGGTCGCAAGCGACTTCGATGCCCGCGTAGTTTCCACCGGCGACAACAAAAGTGAGCAACCGCTTGCGCTCCTCGGGGTTCGTCTCAATGGATGCCATCTCCAGAACGCTCACGAGATGGTTGCGCAGCCGGTAGCAATCGGCGAACGTCTTCAGAGGGAAGGTGTGGTCTGCGATTCCGGCGTAGCGGGAGAAGTCCTCGATGGAACCGACGCCGACCACCAAGTGGTCATAAGGCAGAGTGCGGGTCCGGCCGTCGAGCGAACTCCGTGTCACGCACGTGCTGATTGCTAACGTCCACCGACTCAATCTCGGCGTTATGGAGATGAGCTGGCGCAATCATTTCCCGCACCGACGAATTGATTTGCTGCGGTTGTATCTTGCACGTCAGCATTTCCGCGATCAGGCCGTGGACAGTGGAATAGTTATCACGGCTGACCACGGTCAGCTTGACCTCGCCACTTCGTACCGCTGGACGCAACGCGCGAGCCAGGTAAATGGCTACCCAGCCGCCGCCCAGGCACACCACGCGCATAGGATCTTTCATCGATTGCCTCCGTCGGAAGAATGCTTGCTCGCGGACTGTGGTTCCGTAACACTTATCGGGGATTCGGACTGATCTGCGCGCACTGCGATCCGGCGCGGGATCACGAACTCTCCCGTGCGCCCCTTCAGACCGCGCTCGCTCAACAGATGTCGGAACGCTTTTGGTCCGGCGACTTTTGCCAGGGCCTGCACGCGGGTACTGAATCTGCGGGCGGTTTCTATCACCCAAGTCGCCGGACGAATCGCTAGCAACAGCCACTTCCAGCGGGTCTCCGGAAAACCGAGGGCTGCGGCCTGCTCCTCCCCAATCAGAGCGCGCGAGAGCCCGTAACAAAGGTTTACGCTGCATAAGCGTCCTGCCCTGAAGTTGCGGATGTATGTGAATGAGGTCTGCATCAGCGCATCCACCAACGCTCGTGAATCGTCATCCGGTTGCGGCTCGAAGGCAAACATCAGATCAAGCAGTCGATGCCCCTCAAATTCGTCGGCAATCAACAGTTCATGATCGACGCCCAGCAAGTATCCGGCGTAACGCCATAAATGGACGAGAGCCTCCCGTTCCACGCGCTCGAAGTGGTAGCCGAACCGGGTTAAACCGTCGAGTACGCCAACGGAAAACATGACGTTGGTACCAGCCATGTGGCACTGGTTGATGGGGGCGCCCCAGACTTCCGAGCGCCATCGACCGGAGTCGAGAAGCAATCTCCGCACTTGCGCATGGATGAGGCGCACGCGCACCGTCATGGCAAACCCTTCGGAGAACCGGCTCAGGCCGTCGGGCTGACAAACGGCAAATACGTATCGCGTCGTATCCTTGAGCCGTTGCGAAGCGCGATGCACCAGTTGACCCGACAACGCGAGCGGTTTGTTGCCTGCGGGCCAACTGTAGATGATCGGCAACGCAAGCATGGCAAGCACTGCAAAGCCCATCCGGCAGCGCAGAAATGTTGCTCCACCCAGATTGCACCGGTCGCGATCCACCCAGAACGGAACGTTTTCCAGCTGGTGAAACAACGCTCGCAACGGCTCTGGTGCATGAGGGACTGCGTCCAGACCCTTCGCCAGTGCCAGGTCCAATAGCGCACGCCATTCGCTTTCGGGCATGCGGGCAAATTCATCCATCACGGCTTCAGCGAGCGGATCGGTGGTCCAGAGCAGTTCCACATACTTCTGCGGCCGAGAGCCGCGTAGGACGTCGGCGGTATTGAGGCCGGAATATCCGGACGGGACGTTGTGCTTTGCTTCCGTCATCAGTTGTGCCGCCGTTCGAGGTGAGACTAGTATCTCAGTCGCAGCATACATCCCCTTGTTGCCTTGGCCCGTGTTACGGGCGTAATGTCCCTCGATGATGTGAGCTCCCGCTGCCCGCGAGGCTGAAATAAACACCCCAGCCTTATAAGTCGAGTCTCTGATTCGTTCCCAAAACCTTGAAAAAACGCGGTTGCCGATTAGGTTTCGGCCAATAGTGCCGATGGATAGACAGGCTTTGCGTCTACACAAGTAGGTTTAGCTGGACTGTGTGCGTCGAGAGCTGGCGTCTCACGCCATCGCCACTGAAAAATGAATTTATGAAGCTGTCACACGGGGGTAGGAAATCGATTGGCCGCTTTCGGAGGTCTCAGGGGCGGCCCTGTCGGGTTTCGTCGCTTCTGTGGATGCTACTGATTGCTTTCGAGGTGGCGGGCGGACAGACCACAGACGTCATGGACCTGAGTCCCGAGGAACTCAAAGGTGTTCAGGTCTATAGCGCATCGATGTATCTGCAGAGTGACCGTGAGGCGCCCTCCTCCGTAACGGTTATTACCGCCGAGCAGATTCACGAATTCGGCTACCGGACGCTGGCGGATGCTCTACGCAGCGTGCGTGGGTTCGACGTTACGTACGATCGAAACTATACCTATGTCGGCGTGCGAGGGTTCTCTCGTCCGGGCGGGTATAACGATCAGATTCTTCTGCTCATTAACGGGCATCGCCTTAACGACAACGTCTACGATCAGGCGCATCTGGGCACCGATTTTATCCTCGACGTCGATTTAATCGAACGTATAGAGATCGTTCGCGGGCCCAGTTCCTCACTTTATGGCACCAGCGCCTTTCTTGCCGTCATCAATGTAATTACAAAAAGCGCGCATACCGGCGCTGGCCTTGAATTCTCCGGCGAAGGGGGTGGTTTCGGATCTTACCAGGGCCGCTCCACCCTCGGCGGAACCTATCACGGCGTGGACGCGCTTTTCTCTGGGACGATCTCCGACAGCGCCGGTGCCGCTCGTCTTTTTTTCCCCGCATTTGACAGCCCCGCGAACAATTACGGAGTTGCTCAGGATGCGGATCGTGACTCAGCGAGAAACTTTTATGGCAGCCTCCATTTCCGCCACTTCACTCTGGAGGCTGTGGGCGGAACAGCCGAGAAAGGGATACCGACCGCGTCCTTTGGGCAAGTCTTTAATGACAACCGCAGCCAGACTACGGACTCAAACGGATACGTCGACCTTCGCTACGACCGCCCGATTTTCCAGAATGCGGAATTCACTGCTGACGTCTATTTTGACCGCGCCCTTTACCACGGAGTCTACGTTTACTCGCCGGTCGCCGGACAGGTAGGGGATGTTCTCAACGAAGATGCGTCGCGAGGAGACGTTCTCGGTACAAATGCCAGGATTACCAAAACCCTGTGGCGAAAGCACAAGGCGACCGTTGGAGTGCTTTTTCGGGACAACTTGCACCAGGATCAGACCAACTACAATTTAAATCCATACCAGCCGGTGCTTGACGATCTGAGAAGTTCGCAGGAATGGGCGGCTTTCGTCCAGGATGAGTTCACCATTGCAAAACACCTGATTCTCAACGCGGGATTGCGTTACGACCACTATCAAACGTTTGGGGGAACAACCAACCCGCGTCTTGCACTGATCTACAGTCCCCTGAGACCAACCACGTTCAAGCTGATCTACGGTCAAGCTTTTCGCGCCCCCAACAATTACGAACTTTACTATGGCGATCATGTCAGTATTGAGCCGAACCCACGCTTGCAGCCGGAAAAAATACGCACCGAGGAACTGATCTGGGAGCAGGATTTGGGCGCCGATTTTCGGGTATCGGCCTCGGGCTTTGCCAATGAATTTACCGATCTCATCAACCAGGAAATCGATCCTAATAACGGCTTGATTGTGTACAACAACTCCGAAAGCGCGCACAGCCGGGGTTTCGAGGTTGAGTTGGGAGGAAAGATCCCCTCGGGCATCGAAGGGCGGGTTAGCTACGCCCTACAAAAAACAGTCGATCCGTCTACCGGGCTGTGGTTGTCAGATTCACCCGCCCAGATGGCAAAGGCTAACCTCATTTTTCCAACGGCTCGTCGCAGGCTGACGATTGGATTGGAAGTGCAATACACCGATTCCAGAACGACTTTGGCTGGATCGCAGGTCGGCAGCCATACCCTTTCCAACCTGACCCTCACCAGCCGCGAGTTCGCCAAAGGATTTCGCTTCTCCGCCAGCGTGTATGACGTTTTCAACTGCCAGTATCGTGATCCGGTGGGGGCTGAGATCGTGGGTTCTGCGGTGCAGCAGAATGGCCGGGACTTCCGCATAAAACTGACGCGCACATTTCACCTCCAATGAGCATTTGAGAAGTAATGTCGACTCATCGCCATCTCGAATGCGATTCCTCAAGCCGCAGGCGCTGCCACACCATGGCGGCAAGGGTCTCGCCCGACTTCCGGAAGATCGCTGGCATCCGACGGGCATTCGCCATTGGGATTCTGATTCATGGCGTCTGCTTCGGTTTATCAATGCCGACATCGGCCCAAACCGTCGAGGAGAGCCGGGTCAAGGCGGCGTACCTGTATAACTTCGCTAAGTTTGTGGATTGGCCTTCCGGAGTTTTCCGGAATCCCAACGACCCTGCCGTGATCTGCGTAGTGGGCGACCAACGCACCAGCGATGTACTGGAGTCGGCAGTTATTGGGAAAAAGGCGAACGGGCGCCCGGTGGAAGCTCGGGTTCCACAATCCTCTGCGGAATTCAAATCCTGCCAGGTCTTGTTCATCGGGTTTTCCGATAAAGAACGCATCGTGCAGGTGCTCAACGGACTGCAAGGATCAAGTGTTCTCACCGTGGGTCAAAGCGATCAATTCATTTCGCTGGGAGGAATGATTAATTTGGCGCAGAAGCATGCCACTATCGAGCTGGAGATCGATCCCGAGGCTTCCAATGCCGTAGGCCTCAAGATCAGTTCGCGGCTTCTGGTGGTAGCGCGGCTAGTCAAGGTCCTGCCGCAAGCCGGAGGCGAGCGATGAAGTTTCGTCCCCATATCCCTCTGGCGCGCAAACTGACTCTGACGATGATGGCCACCAGCAGCGCTGCTCTCCTGGTGGCGTGCATCTTTTTTCTGAGCTACGACGTCATCACGCTACGCCACAACATGGTCGACCATCTGCATAGTCTGGCAGGCATCACCGGCGCCAACGTTGCGGCCGCCCTGACCTACAACGATCCCAAGAGCGCTGACATTGTGCTGCAAGCACTTCAAGCGGAGCCGCACATCGTCGCCGCACGTATCTACGATGGCCGCGGTCAAGCCTTCGCGTCCTACCATCGAGTTCTCTCCGCGCCCCTAGCCTACCTTCCGCGGCTTTCGCCCACGACAGGCAGCCGGCTGGAGGGGGACAATGTGACCGAATGTGACCCCGTCGTGTTCGACGGAGAACCCATCGGTTCCGCGTATCTGGTATCGGATTTGCAAGAGATCAAGGGACGCATGGGGCGCTTTTTCGTATTTGTGCTGATTCTGATGGCCGCTTCGTCCGCGGCCGCGTTCCTGGTAGCGGTACTGCTGAAGCGCATTATTTCGAGGCCGCTTCTTGATCTGGTGGAAACCACCAAGACCATTTCTAAAGAGAAGAACTTTCGTATCCGCGCGCCCAAGTATGCGGACGACGAAGTGGGCCTGCTGGTGGACGGTTTCAATGAAATGCTGGCGGAAATCGAATTTGCCGAGGCCGCCCTTCGAGCCGCACACACGGAGTCGGAACTCTTTATTAATTCCGTTCCTTCCATCTTGATCGGGACCGACATCGCTGGTCAGATCACGCGCTGGAACCTGGCGGCGGCAACTGCGTTCGGCCTTCCTGGGGATGCAGTCCTCGGTAAGCCCCTGCAAAAGTGCGAAATTCGCTGGCTGCCCACGCAGATGGCCGCAGATGTCGATTCGTGGTTCAAGGTTGAGACCTCGGAGAAGCAAGAGAGTGTGATGTTCGAGCGAGATGGGCACAAGCGTTTTCTCGGTCTGACCATCATCAAAGCCAACCTTTTTCCCGGCGCGAAAGGTGAAGGATTCCTGATTACCGGCGCCGACATAACGGAACGCAAAATCCTGGAAGAGCAACTGCGCCAGGCACAGAAGCTTGAAGCCATCGGACAACTGGCCGCCGGGATCGCTCACGAGATCAACACCCCAGCTCAATTCGTCGGCGACAACACGAAATTTCTGCAAGAAACCTGGCCGATGGTCAACAAGATCCTCGAGCTGTGCTTGCGTCTTCGTGAGCAGTCGCTGGCAGGATTGGTTGCTCCGGAAACAATTGCCGAGCTGCTGCGCTGCACCGAAGAGGCAGACCCGGCGTACCTTATCCACGAAGTTCCGGCGGCCATTGCCCAGGCATTGGAGGGCGTGGGCCGGATTTCGAAAATCGTCAGAGCCATGAAGGAATTTTCCCATCCCGGATCGGAAGGCAAATCCGCCATCGACCTGAATCATGCCATTGAAACCACCATCGCCGTCGCCCGCAACGAATGGAAATATGTGGCCGATGTTCAGACTTGTTTTGCCGGCGATCTACCTCTCGTACCCTGCCTGGGTGGCGAGTTCAATCAGGTGATCCTGAATTTGCTGATGAACGCGGCGCAGACCATCGGCGACGTGGTGAAAAAAGGCTCCGCAGCCAAGGGAACGATAACGATCACGACGAAATGCGAGGATGATTGGGTAGAGGTTCGGATCCAGGACACCGGGGCGGGCATACCGGAAAACGTTCGCGCCCGGATTTTTGAACCATTTTTCACCACCAAAGAGGTCGGCAAGGGTACAGGACAAGGCTTGGCCTTAGCCCATACGGTAATAGTGAAAAAGCACAACGGAAAGATATGGTTCGAGAGTGAAGTGGGAAAGGGCACAACATTTTTCCTGCGTCTGCCATTGACCGCGCCTGAAGCCGAGGATACCGCGCAACCGGGTAACGATCCACTCGTCGAACCGGTGCCACACTAAGAGTTAGCTCCTGCACCGGCTCCGAGGTTCAGTCCAAGCTTGCGGTTACTTGGTCACCGCTTCCTCTGTAGGCTCAAGTCCAAATCACTAAAGTAATCGCTTGTCAGTGCCGATGAAACTCAGGTTGATCCAGAGCGCCTATCCGCGAAAAATCTGGCATAGGAATCCGGAATGAACCAGAGAACCAGTTCGGCAAAATTGGAATTCGTATCCTCGAACCGATCTCCTGCTTCCGCGAAGCTCTGCCTATAGTTGCCCAACATCATGAGTGGTTCGATGGTTCCGGCTACCCCGCAGGCCTTGTCGGGGAGAATATTAGTTCGCATGCCCGCATTCTTGCCGTTGCCGACTGCTATGACGCGATGGCCTCGGATCGTCCGTATAGAAAGGGCCTTCCTAAGCAACAAGTGCTCGACATACTGAAACAGAGATCTGGAACGCAATTTGACCCCACCGTCATCGACGCTTTTATGCGATTGACGGCAGGCTGATGAGCTCGGAAACCCGGCTGCGAACCAGGAAGGTATTGACCATCTGGCAAATGGCAACCTGGTCGAGGCGGGTAGCGCCAGAGTGCGACCGCATGGATGACGTTACTCAAGTTGAAGAGCGTCAATGCCGATTATTTCAATGGCGGCATACTGGCGCGAGGTAAGAATAAGAACGTTGTCCCCACTCTCCCAGCCTGTCGTCGCAATGGCTAGCCCGCTTAGCCGAGGAGTGAGAGTGAATTCCACCACTGACGTTACGCCCAAGCTTTTGACGGCGAGCATCGCGGGGGCGGATGGTCTGCCGGGATATGCGCAGCTTTTCAAGTCTATCTTCGAGTGTTCGGCCGCCGGCATGCTGATCGTGGACACTAACGGCCGATTTGTCTCGGTCAACCAAGCCTTCTGCGATCTTATCGGCTATAGCGCCGAAGAAGTCATGGCCAAGACCATGCCGGATATCACTCATCCGGATGACGTCGTTCTAACCGTGCAAGCGTTGCGACGGATGATCACCGGGGAAACCAAGGGCTGCCAGATGGAGAAGCGATATATCCACAAGAACGGGCAGCCGGTGTGGGTGTTGCTAACCGCGACCATGATCCCGCGAGCCGATTGCCTCCCGCCTAACTTGTCAGTGGGCTTGGTCCTAGACATCAGCCAGCGTAAGGCCGCAGAAGAAGCTCTGCAGCGAAGCGAGGCCCTGTTTCGTGCCATCGGCGAAAATGCGGGAGACCTGATTCTGATCGTTGATTACCCCGGAATGAATACGCTCTATGTCAGCCCTGCGTACCAGAAGCTTCTGGGTTACTCGGTCGACGAACTGCAAGATCACAACTCTCTGGCAGTGGTGCACCCTGACGACCTACCCCTCATTCGCCAGGCGACCGAGGATATGGTCCGGAAGGGAACCAATGGAGTCATCGCGGAGATGCGTTACCGTCACAAGAACGGCGATTGGCATTATGTGGAAGCTCATGGCTGTGCCGTGCGAAACAGCTCTGGCGACCTCGAACGCATCGTCGTGATCTCCCGCATCATTGACGATCGCATCCTCGCCCAACAGAAAATAAAAGAACGGGAAGAGAGATTGCAACTGCTGCTCGATTCCACCGCCGAGCCTATTTACGGCCTGGACCTCAGCGGAGATTGTACCTTCTGCAACCGAGCCTTTCTGCGCACCCTGGGCTATAAGGATTCCAGTGATTTGCTGGGAAAAAATATGCACCAAAGAATTCACCACAGCCGGGCCAACGGATCCAACTACCCGGCGGCAGAATCCCGCGTTATTGAGACTTTCCGGACGGGCTCCGAGACCCACGTGGACGACGAAGTCGTGTGGCGATCCGACGGCACCTGCCTTCCCGTCGAATATTGGTCCCACCCGGTGAAGCATGAGGGGAAGATCGTGGGTTGTGTGGTGACGTTTGTCGACATCACCGAGAGAAAGATGGCCCAGGATGCCTTGCGCCGGGCGCATGAAGAAGCCGAGCTCTTCATCAACTCGGTGCCGTCCATTCTTATCGGCATCAGCCGGGATTCACGGATTAAACGCTGGAATCTGGCGGCCAACAAGGTGTTTGGTCTTGCCAAGGCCGAAGTGGTGGGAAAACCCTTGGCGGAATGTGGCATTCATTGGGGACGCTCGGATATCCAAGTTGAGATTGGTTCCTGGTGTGCCGGCCAAGAATCGCGGCGCGTCGAGACGCTCCCCTTTGTGGTCGATGGTGAGACGCGGTTTCTGGGCCTTACCTTGAATTGGATTAGTGCGCCTGAGGAAAGAATCGATGAGCTGCTGATTATCGGCTCTGATGTGACGGAGCGCGAGATCCTGGGACAACAGTTGCGGCAGGCACAAAAATTGGAAGCGATTGGCCAGTTGGCCGCTGGAATTGCGCATGAAATTAATACTCCTACGCAGTACGTAGGCGATAACACGCGATTCCTGCAGGAATCGTGGCCGTCGTTCAAGGAACTGATCGCGATTACCCGAGAAATGAGACAAGAAGCCTCAGTAGGGCCGATTTCGTCGCAGGCGCTGCAGCGATTCGACGCTCTGGCGCAAGCAGCCGACTTCGAATACCTGCAGACCGAGATCCCGCGTGCCATTGAGCAGTCCCTCGAAGGCACCCAGAGGGTGGCCAAGATCGTACGAGCGATGAAGGAGTTTTCCCATCCGGGAGCGGAAGAAAAGCGGTCGATTGACATCAACAAGGCGATCGAAACCACCATCACCGTAGCGCGCAATGAGTGGAAATACGTAGCCGAAATGGAAACTCACTTCGACCTCGATTTGCCTCTCGTGCTCTGCCACGCTGGCGAGCTCAACCAGGTGATTCTCAACCTGCTCATCAATGCGGCGCAGGCGATTGCCCAGTCGGTTGGAGACGGTGCTCAGGGAAAAGGAAAGATTGTGGTCTCAACCAGCCATGACGAAGGCTGGGCTGAGATTTCCATCTCTGATACCGGAGCCGGAATACCGGAGGCGGTACGCTCGCGGGTGTTTGAGCCCTTCTTCACTACTAAACCAGTGGGCAAAGGAACGGGACAAGGATTGGCCCTCGCCCACACGGCCATCGTCCGGCGCCACGGAGGAAAGATATGGTTCGACTCTGAAGTGGGAAAAGGAACCACATTCTACATTCGCATACCGGTGCAGGCGTCGGAAACGTAATCATGGCCAAACGAATTTTATTTGTCGATGACGAGCCCATGGTGCTAAGCGGGCTGCAGCGCAGTTTGCGCCTCATGCGCTCGGAATGGGAGATGGTTTTTGCGCCAGGGGGCAATGAAGCCCTGGCAGCGATGGACCAGCAGACGTTCGACATTATCGTGACTGACATGCGCATGCCTGGAATGGACGGAGCGCAGCTGCTCGAAGAAGTGCAGAAGCGGTCACCGCAAACCTTGCGCATGGTGCTATCGGGGCAATCGGACCGGGAGACCATTCTGCGCTCGGTTAATCCGGCTCATCAGTTTATTTCCAAGCCTTGCGAAGCGGAAGAGCTGAAGTCCCGGCTCATCCGCGCCTTTGCGCTCAAAGATCTTTTGCAAAATCCCAAGCTCCGCGAATTGGTCACCAAGCTCGATAACCTGCCCAGTCTGCCGCACGTTTACCTGCAACTGAACCAGGAGCTGCGCCGTCCCGAGCCTGACCTGCACAAGGTCGACGAACTGATTGGCGCCGACATGGCCATGACCGCGAAGGTCTTGAAGCTCGTGAATTCAGCTTTCTTTTGCTTGCCGTGTGAAATTTCCCGTGCCTCGCACGCCGTCAAACTGCTGGGTCTGGATACGCTGCGGGCCCTGGTACTAACGGCGCATGTGTTCGAGCAATTTGAAAGTCATGTGCTGAGCGCCGAGGATATGCAGCAGATTTCCGATCACTCTCTGGCCGTCAGCAATAGTGCCAGAAAGATTGCCCTTTTCGAACACGCCGATCAGCGCACCCAGGACGAGTCCTTTACCGCCGGCCTGTTGCACGATGCCGGTAAGCTCATCCTGGCTTCCACCCTTGGAGAGCAATACGGAAAGGTGCTGGAGTACAGTGCGAAGGCCGACGTCGGGGTGTATGCGGCAGAGCACGAGGTGCTCGGCTGCAGCCATGGTCAGATCGCAGCTTACTTGTTCGGTCTATGGGGATTGCCGGGCACGATTGTTGAGGCGGTGGCCTGGCACCACGAGCCCGCCGAAAGCTTGAGCGTGAAGTTTTCGCCGCTGGCCGCGGTGCATGTGGCCAGCATATATCACGACGAAAAAAGCGCTTCGCGACTGCGAGACCGTACTCCGATAGACTCTGCCTTCCTGGCCGCCATCGGTTGCGCGGAAAGAGAGACGGTATGGCGAAGCAAGCTCGACGCGGAGGGGCAAAAACAAGGGAGGGATCATGAGTGAAAAAATACTTTTCGTGGACGATGAACCTGGAGTTCTCGAAGGATACCGCCGGCTCCTGCATAAGGAATTTTCCATTGACACTGCGGTCAGCGCTCGCGAGGGGCTCGCTGCTATCGTCGCCGCACAACCAGATGCCTACGCCGTGATTGTCTCCGATATGCGCATGCCGGAAATGGACGGAGTGCAGTTCCTGTCTCGAGTGCGCACCATTTCCGGGGACTCAGTGAGAATTGCGTTGACCGGCTACGCCGATGTCCAAACCGCCAGCAACGCCGTAAACGAAGGCGCCATCTTCCGTTTTCTTACCAAACCCTGTGAAAAGGAAGTTCTGGCCAAGGCGTTAACCGAGGGACTGGTGCAACATGGTCTGGTGGTCGCGGAAAAGGAACTGCTGGAAAAAACCCTGCGGGGCAGCGTCAAAGTGTTGACCGAAGTGCTCAGCCTGGTGAATCCGGCAGCTTTCAGTCGCGGCGTTCGGGTGGGAAAATACGTGCGGCACATCGTCAAAGAACTTCACCTGAACACGCCCTGGCAATTCGAAGTTGCCGGCATGATGTCCCAGTTGGGATGCGTCACGCTTGACACCGAGACCATCGAAGCGGTTTACGCCGGCAAGACGCTCTCCGCGGACGAGCAGGCCCGCTACGACACTCATGCAGGCGTGGCGGCGGAGTTATTGTCGAATATTCCCAGACTCGAAGCGGTCGCTCACATGATCGCAAAGCAGGATTCAGCTCCACCCTATTCCGCTGCGGGGGTTGATCTCAAGCAGGATCCGGTTGCTCTGGGAGCACAAATCCTCAGGGTTGCGATTGCCTACGATCAATTGCTGAGTAGCGGGAATGGCCATAAGGAATCACTGAGCCAGCTCTTATCTCGCACCAAAGACTTCGCTCGCATCGTGGTGGATTCCCTAGCCAATCTCGAACTTGAGACCCAGCGTATGGAAGTCAAGAGGTGCGCGATTTCAGAACTGGAATGCGACATGGTTCTTCAAGAGGACGTCCGCACCACCACTGAAATGCTATTGGTTGCGAAAGGGACACAGATCAGTTATGCCTTGCTGGCTCGGCTGCGAAACTTCTTGCGGCGGGACCCGATCGCGGGAACCGTACTGGTGCACGTTCCCCAAAAGGCATCAGCCAACCCAGCGGTTCTTTCCAAAGCCAATGAGTTAGCGGCCGGAGCTTCATTCGGCAAGCCTTGAAAGTACGAGCGAAGACTTGGGGCCGACGCGGCCGTCTGGCGCAAACGATGTCAAGAAATCGATGAGGAAAGAGAAACCGCATGGCTGAAAAAATTCTTCTAGTAGACGACGACAACAGCGTCCTTGACGGGTATCGGCGCAGTCTGTGCCGCGAGTTTTCGCTGGAGACAGCCCTGGGCGGCGAGCAAGCCCTGCAACTCGCCGTCAGCAACGGACCCTTCGCAGTCGTGGTTTCTGATATGCGAATGCCCGGCATGGATGGCATCCAGCTTTTGAGCAGAATCAAGGCTTTGTCGCCCGATACCATCCGCGTCATGCTTACCGGCAACGCCGACATGGACACGGCCATTAATGCCATCAACGAAGGCAGCATCTTCCGCTTTCTCAACAAGCCTTGCAGCAAGGAAGTGATGGCGAAAACCCTGACTGCAGCGCTGGTGCAGTACCGGCTGGTCAACTCCGAAAAGCACCTGTTGGAACAAACCCTGAGCGGCAGCATGCAAGTTCTGACGGAAGTACTCAGCCTGGTCAATCCCGCCGCCTTCAGCCGCGCCGAGCGCGCCCGCCGCTACATCCACCACATCGTAATCGCAATGAAACTGGGTGACCCCTGGCAATACGAGGTCGCCGCCATGATGTCCCAGCTGGGCTGTGTCACTCTGGCACCGGAAACGGTCGAGGCCGTATTCAACGATGAGCCGCTCACCCCGGCCGAGCAGGCACAATATAATGCTCATCCGCGTGTCGCCTATGATTTGCTGTCGAAGATTCCGCGCCTGGAATCCATCGCGTGGATGATCGACCACCAGAACGAACCTCTCCCTCCGCCCAAGTTCGACGACCTCGAGACGCCAGACATGCGGCGGGGAGCAGGGATTCTCCGCCTGATCCTGGCTTATGAAAAATTGATCCACAAAGGGGTTGCACGTAATGAGGCGGCACACACTCTGGCTCTGCAAAATAAGAACTTCAGTCCCGAGTTCTTCGATGCCTTGGTGGAATTGGATCCGAACGCCGAAGAAGGCCAAATACGAAAGTGCCGCATCGAACTGCTCACGCCAGGTATGATCGTTCAGCAAGAAGTGCGCAGCACCGATGGAGTTTTGCTGATCTCCAGGGGGCAAGAGGTGACTCCTCCCCTGATCATCAAGCTCAAGAACCTGCATGCAAGACACGTGATCGCCGCGGAGGTCACAGTCTCTATGCCCACAAGCAAACTCGCTTTCGCGAAAGGCGGTTCGTAGCCCAGCAGCCGACGGATTATTAGAAGTTTTAGTACACCTTTCGTGTGCGAAACGGCAACGGGGCCACTATCCTCATCCATCAGGACCTGCGGCGTATCCATAGATTCCGTCGTTTCGCCATTGCTCTCATGGGCAATTTCGCGAAATGTTCGCCAATCACGACGCTGATACAGTTTAATTCCTCGTACAATGCAGTGGGATGTTCGAACACAATACTGCAGACTCCACATTGAACCCGTTTGTTGTCCAGCAACACATGCCGCTGATCTCTTGCACACGAAGAGCTTTCATGGGAAGGCTACCGTAATGATGTTTAAAACCAGTACGATTCTCTTCGCCCTCATCGTTGTCTTCGGCATCTCGGCCTCGGCCGCTTATTCGCAAGAAATAAAAAGCCGTCGTGATGCCGTTGGACCGGCGAAAGCCACATTGACTGAAACCTTGCTTCATAGCCTTTTCCCCGGCGCCAAGGTGCAATGGGATCCGGTTCTGACGATCCGCGAAGGAAGCGGTCCTAGCGAACCCGTCGATCTCGGGGATTTCACCGCGCACCGACTGGACGATGGATCTACCGGCGGCGTAGCGATGCTCGAAGTTGGATCGGCGAAGGCAGAGCACATCCAGAAGCTTAAAAAGTTTCAGTCGGCCGACGACGCCCACTTTGAAACCACGATTGTCGCCTTTCGCATCCCACCCTCCGGATCGGGCATGGAGATCAAGAAAATTCCTCTTGACCCATACGATCGGCTTACCAAAATCAACTGGTTCGAAGTACAGAAGTGGCTGCCGGGCGGATGGCCGGTTTTGCATCTTCGCTACGAGTCCTATGCTCCCAGCGGCGGTACCTTGACGATTGTTGAATGGGATTCCTTGTTCAACGTGGGGACAGGCTCATTCTCGGGGCGAATACCGGAAGGCCTATCGGTCCTTCGCAAAGACGGAGAAGAAACACAGGAAATTTTCTCGGTGCGCCGGACGAGCGCAACTGAAATTGCCATCGAGAACAGCACCGGAAAGACTGTCGATTACCCTTGCAGCGACCCCTGCGTCGTGGACGGTCGCACATTTCTAGGGCAATTTTCTGGACAACGATAGGGTTCTCCCGTGGGTTTCAAAGCGGGACGCCGTTAGAAGCAGCGTCTCGCGAATGCACACAATGCCGCCACGGAGGACGTGAAGATGGGCCGTCCGCCGAGCCCCAGCCCCTATTCCCACCGGAACGAGCCGATTTGGTCGAAGTCAGAAAAGACCATCGCCCGCACAGCCTTCGACGCTGCTCTGGGCCAGGAGCTTCACGAAGTGATTCAGGAAGCAAAGCGAATGGCCAACGAGATCCAGAAGTCATCGGATCTGTGGGACCTGGAACATCACCTGACTCAACGCCGTAAAGAGATTGATCGCAAATACGACTTTCGCGGTTCGCGACTTACAGATGTGTGGGGGAATCTCTTGTACGAAAATCGACTCGGCGAGGAAGATCTGCGCGGATTGCGGGAAGAGAAGATGAAATCAATCCGTTCTTTCGCTCAGTTGACTGCCTATCGCGATCCATCCAGAGAGCCAGGAAAGTTCTGTAAGCGGCTTTAGCTTGGTGCAGTGGACTGTTTCAGCCACTCACTTTCCGCTCAGCAGATACAAATCCGCATGTCCGCTGGGCCGCGCATACACTACCGACGAGAGATCCTTGGCAAAATCATACGCTGCGCCGCTGTACCCCTCGCGGAAGGTAAACGGCAGCTTGGCCACGGCCTGGGGCGGTCCCGTGAGCTTCCCATCACGCCACGGCACCCGGTAAATCGTCGTCTCGCCCCGCGATGCCGCCAGATAAAGGATCGCTTTGCCGTCGGAAGCAAAATGCACCACCAGCGTGTTCAACTCCGGCAGCAACGGAATACACTTGTGCTCGGCCAGAGAATATTCGCTCACGCCCTGCAGCTTCGGATGCGACGCTTGCGATGAAAGCAGAAACTTTCCATCCCGCGACGCATCCCAAACCGAACCGCAATTGTCGACTAATTTTTCCACGCTCGACCCATCCATGGCGGCTTTCCAGGTCGAAATCTTGCCCAGATCGCTTTCCTCGCCGCCTAGGAAGAAAAATTTGACATCCACGCTCGGGCTTCCGTACCCTCCCTCCACGCCCGACCAGGGAATTTGCCGCAAGTCGGTACCATCGAATTTCACGCTGTAGATTTTCGGCTTGCCGCTTTCTGTGGCAGCAAACACCAGCCTGGATGAGTCGGAGCTAAACACGACTGTGGTCAGTTGTGTGCCGGAGGTGATTTTGCTGCGATGGTTGCCGTCTATGTCGGAGACCCAGAGATCCGACTGCTGGGCGTTCCCAGAAAGCTCGATGTACATAACATGACGGCCGTCCCACGAAAGCGCAGGCTGAGTCGCTTCTTCCGTCGTTATATCTAGCGACTGCTTCGTCCGCGGATGGTACACGGTGAGAAAACCCGACCGCCGGCCATTCACAAAATAAATTCCATTTGCCGACGGTGCAGGCATGGGCGAGAGATCAGGGCCCGCGCCAGACGTGACCTGTCTCAAGCTTCCGTCGGCCAGGCGATATTCCCAGATGTTGGTGACGCTGTTGACCGTACGGCTGTACAACAATGTCTTGCCCGGATCATTCCAGACCATCCCCGTTGGACTTCCAGAAAGTTCGCCAATTTTCTCAGAAGCATGCGTGATGAGATCGACTCGGAACATCGTCAGGCTCGTCGATCCCTGCACCAAGTCGTTGCCACTGAAGATCAGCAATCCTTTCCCGTCCGGATACGCCAAAACCGCGACTGGGCTGGTCCCCTCGGGACCGTGAAATACGTTTTCCTCGCTCACTCCTGCCCTGGCCTTGCGAAACACCGCATTTTCGCGCCGCCCCTTGGCATAGTAGAAAGTGTTTCCATCCGACGAGACCGTCAATGCAAATCCGCTGGCCACGACGCTCGAGGAACCGCCCAGCGTCGGTACGCTCCGGCTCTCTTCATCGCTGAAGTCGAGCGAATAGTAGATTTGCGTTCCGTCCGGCGAGAAGCCCTCCACAAATTTGTCCATCGGGTCGTTGGTGAGTTGCAACGGCTCTCCACCGGATGCCAGCATCACGAACACCTGGTCGAAGCCGGCTGCCGGCGACGTGAACGCAAACGTGTGTCCATCCGGGGAAAGCACGGCACCGTTCATCGGTTTGTTCCAATGGCTGATCTGAATCACCTTCGCCGGTCCGCCCGATGAACTATAAAAATACCAGCCCACCGTAGAGAGGAGGGCGATCACCACCACGGCTGCTGCGACGGCATAAGGCTTACGCGAACCCCTCGCCGGAGCCTCAGCCCGTGGCGCGCTACTCCCAGATGCAGTCCCCGGCTGCTCCACGGCGGGAGCTATGGCGGTGCCCGACTGTCCCGAGACCGTGTCCCGCCTTGCGCGCTTCAGATCTCCGCGCAACTCTGCGGCCGATTGATAGCGAAGTTCGCGGTCCTTCTCCAGTGACTTATTAATGATGCGATCCAGTTCCGCAGGAACCTCCGCGTTTAGCCGCGCCGGCGGTGCCGGAACTTTGTGCAGGATCGTATCGAAGATGACCGCCGAAGTCGCCCCCGAAAACGCCTGCCGTGCAGTCGTCATCTCATACAGCACCACGCCGAACGAAAACAGATCGCTGCGCGCATCCAGTTCTTCGCCCCGTGCCTGCTCGGGTGACATATAGGCGACTGTGCCCACGGCGCTGCCCGGGCTGGTCAGATGTTCCTCCACGTCCATGGTTTCGCTGATGCCCGTCTCTTCCGGCTTGACGGTCACTTTGGCCAGGCCGAAATCCAGAATCTTCGCCTGCCCGCGCGCAGTGACAAAGATATTGCCCGGCTTGATATCGCGATGGATGATTCCCCTGGCGTGCGCCGCGTCCAGCGCGTCCGCAATCTGGATGCCCAAATCCAGCACGGTTTCCGCACCCAGCGGTTTCGCGGCGATCTTGTGCTTGAGGGTTACCCCTTCCAGATACTCCATGGCAATGAAGGCTTCGCCATGCTGGTCGTCAATTTCGTAAATGGTGCAGATGTTGGGATGATTCAGCGCGGAAGCGGCCTTGGCCTCGCGCTGAAAGCGGGCCAGGGTATGCGCGTTCTTGGCGAAGTCATCGGGCAGAAACTTGAGCGCGACAAAGCGCCCCAGCTTTAGGTCTTCAGCCTTGTAGACGACACCCATGCCGCCGCCGCCCAGCTTCTCGACGATGCGGTAGTGCGAGATGGTCCGGCCGATCGTAGGCTGAAATGGTAAGACTTGGGGTTGGGCAAGTCAACGAAAGTGAGGAAGTTGGGCTGCGTTCCGAAGAGTCAG
>CAVYQB010000039.1:0-482190 GCA_963770465.1 uncultured Acidobacteriota bacterium | reverse complement strand
GAACAGGTTCGAAGTGGCTGGCAAACCATTGACTTCGAAGTTGCCGCCGCCGAACATGGCCCCACCCGCGGTGTTCATCACCGCGCCGGGAGCAGTCAAAGCCACTGCCGACAAGTCGTTGCCGGGATTGGGAAGCATTTCAAGTTGTCGAGTACCAAAGTTGGCAGTCAGGTTAGCATCTTCGGTTTCAATGGCCTGAGTTCCAGTGGTTACTTCGACTGTAGTCGTAGAGGAACCAACTCCAAGCGTGAAATTAGCAGAAGCAGCCGCGCCAAGCGCGACAGCGACCTTCTTCTCGGAGGCTTGGAATCCGGGTGCGTTTACGGTGATGCTATAGTTGCCCGGCTTGAGATAAGCGAAGTGGTAGTAGCCGGCGTTACTGGTGTTCTGTTTGACTACCGAGCCTTCGTCCAGGCTCTTCAATTCTACGGGTGCGTTCGCCACCACCGCGCCTGACGGATCGGTTACCGTTCCAGCCAGTTCGCCGGTGGTGATGGTTTGCGCCCACAATTGAAGCGTACCTGCGAGGGCAAAGATGGCGAGAAATATCGCCAGGTTTCTAAATCGCATATGCGTTTCCTCCTGCTGATTCAACGTTCTTGTTTTTGGGTGGAACTGCATTAACATCTCCTATTAACTTAGTTTGTAGGCCAGATTGGACGGCGAAGATTTGGTTGCCGATGAACGAGCTCTCGCATTACCTCTAAGACCGTTTTCATTGACAGTTTTTGGGTTTGTCACGGGCTTAGAAGAGGCAAGTGGGGGTCCAAACAACACGCTGTTTACTCTTGTAAAATCAATTGTTTACAAAAATGTTATGTTATCTATATGGTAATCGGAAGGGATGGCGCCTAACTTGATATGAAATTCCATAGAAGCATGTTTTCCGGCGTCGAACCGCGAAGCGTTCCTTAACAAAATTTATCCAAAATCAATGTGTCGTCCCGGTCAATTCATGAACGATATTGTTCACGAAAGACTTGGCATCTCCGAAGAGCATTAAGGTCTTATCGAGGTAATACAACGGATTGTCGATGCCGGCGAATCCTGGGCTCATGCTGCGCTTGATCACCATGACCGTGCGGGCTTTATCGACATCGAGGATCGGCATACCGAAAATTGGGCTTCCGGTATCGGTACGGGCGGCGGGGTTGGTGACGTCGTTGGCGCCAATCACCAGGGCGACGTCAGTTTGGGGAAAATCGCCGTTGATGTCATCCATTTCGATCAGACGGTCGTACGGGATGTCGGCTTCGGCGAGCAGGACGTTCATGTGTCCGGGCATGCGTCCGGCGACCGGGTGAATGGCGAAGCGCACGTCGACGCCGCGCTTCGTTAGGGCATCGTACAGCTCGCGAACTTTATGTTGGGCTTGGGCGACGGCCATACCGTATCCAGGAACGATCACAACTTTGTTGGCGGCGGCTAAGATTCCCGCAGCTTCATCAGCTGTGGCGCTGCGCACGGTTTTTTCTTCCTGACCAGCCGCGGCCGCAGCCTGCACTTGCCCGAAGGCTCCAAACAGAACATTGGTGAACGAACGGTTCATCGCTTTCGACATGATGATGGACAGAATGAGGCCGGAAGACCCGTCGAGCGCGCCAGCAATGATGAGAAGTTTGCTGTCAAGAACGAATCCCATGGCTGCGGCCGACAGACCAGCGTAGGAGTTCAGCAGCGAAATGACCGTGGGCATATCGGCGCCACCGATGGGAACGATCATCAACACTCCGAAGACGAGGGGAACAGCGATCATCACGGGAAAAAGTTGGCGTGCGCCGGGGTGAATTACGAGGTAGACCGCGACGGCAACAGATGCTGCCAACAAAGACAGATTGACGAAGTTTTGTCCCTTATACGTCAGCGGGCGTTGCGGCAGGATTTCCTGGAGTTTTCCGGCCGCCATCAAACTGCCGGTGAATGTGAGCGAGCCGAGAATTACTTCCATGGAAAGAACTGCCATCATGAAGCGCGGAACATCAGGCGTCCGCAGATAGAATTCAGCGGTGCCAACTAGCGTCACGCAAAAAGCGCCGAAAGCATGGCTGAGCGCGGTTCGCTGCGGGACGGCGGTCATATGCACCATGCCCAGCGGAATTCCGATTCCGGTGCCAAGCACCAGCGCGATGACAATCCATTTGTAGTCGACGATGCCGTGATGAAGCAGCGTGCCGGCGATGGCGAGCACCATGCCGATTTCGCCTGCGCGAACGCCGCGCTGGGCCGTGGCTGGGCTGCTCAGCCATTTAAGCGAAAGAATAAACAGAGCGCTGGCGACGAGGTAGATGACCTCGATGATCTGCTGATTTCCCGCGAGATCCGTGTTCATGGTTTTGTCGGACGGCTGGACTTGAACATTTTCAGCATGCGGTCGGTGATCAAAAATCCGCCGACGACGTTGCTGGTGGCGGCGATTACCGCGAGCACGCCAAACACGAAGGAGAGTGTGCTCTTGTGTTCTCCCACCATCACGATGGCGCCGACCACCGCGATGGCATCAAGTGCGTTGGTCAACGACATTAATGGCGTGTGGAGCAGGGGCGAGACTCTTCGGATAACTTCGAATCCGATGAAAGCCGCCAGCATAAATACAAAAAGTCCATTGATCAGAGCGGAACTCACATTTCCTCCTGCACTTTTTCCGGCCCAGCACGGGCGAGACGACCGCGCCCACGTTTGTCACTGCGAAACCAGCGCGGGCAAAGCGAAAAATTCGCGTACGCGTTGGTTTACAACTTCACCGTCTCGGGTGAGTAAGGTTTCGCGAGTGATTTCATCCTGCAGATTGAACTGCAGCTTTCCTTCTTTACCGAGATGCAGCAGAAATGCCGTGATATTACGTGCATACATATGGCTGGCGTGGTACGGAACCTCGGTTGCAATATTGATGCGTCCAATAATTGTGACGCCGTACTCGACCACAGTCTTGCCTGATTGCGTCAGTTCGCAATTGCCTCCGCGCTCTCCCGCGAGATCAAAAATAACCGAGCCCGGCGCCATCGCTTTTACCATCTCGGCAGTCACGAGTACCGGAGCTTTTTTTCCGGGAACCACGGCGGTGGTGATAACCACATCGCTCTCCGCGACTACTCGGGCCAGCAATTCGCGCTGCTTCGCATAGAAACTTTCGTCCTGCGCGGTGCCATATCCACGCGCATCCTGCGCATCCTTAGCTTCGATGGGAAGTTCGACGAACCGTCCTCCCAGGCTCTGCACCTGCTCTTTGGAGGCTGGGCGCAAATCGTATGCAGACACCACAGCGCCGAGACGGCGAGCAGTGGCGATCGCCTGCAACCCGGCCACACCCGCGCCAATCACGAGCACGCGAGCCGGGGTAATGGTTCCGGCCGCAGTGGTCATCATAGGGAAAATTCTAGGTAGCGTGTCCGCTGCGATGAGCACCGCTTTGTAGCCGCAGATCGTGCCCATCGATGACAGCACGTCCATGCTCTGCGCGCGTGTGCTTCGCGGCATCAACTCCACGGCAAACGAGGTCACCCCGGTTTGCGCAATTTGCTGAACCACTTCGGCAGCACCCTGTGGACGCAGGAACCCAATGAGAACCTGACCGCGCCGCATTAATGCCAGATCGGCCTGCCCAGTGAGGTCATTCGAGCCATAGCAGAGCACTTGAACAACAATGTCCGCGGCAGCGAAAATCGCGGCGCGATCAGGTAGGATCTTTGCGCCCTTTTCAACATAAAGCGCGTCCGGATAGCCCGCTTCCACCCCCGCGCCCTTTTCAATCGCGATCTCAAATCCGCCTTTGACAAGATTTGGGATTACCTGCGGCACCAGCGCAACTCGCCGCTCTCCCGGATAGCTTTCCTTGGGCACACCAATGATCACAAAGTTGTTTCCTCTTGAACTTGATAAGGCGCGAACTGTTTATTGTAGCGGATGAGCGTACGGCGTGCAGTGATAGCAGATGAATGAACCTAAGCGACAGCAAAAGTCATTCTTTTTTGGGAGAATCTTGCGCAGGTGGACTAAGCTCAGCGCCGGGTTTTTCCGGTTCTGCTGGCTTATTTTCCAGATTTTGCACAATGACAGAGATTCGACGGTTGGATGCATCCAGCGGTTCGTCTTTCTTGCGCGGCATCTGATCAGCGTAACCGCGGACCTGCGTGACCTGGTCGTCGCGCACTCCTTCGTGCTGCATCAATCGCCTCGCGGCATTGGCGCGATCGGTGGAAAGCTCCCAATTGCCGTATTCGCGGCCGCCAGTGTAGGGTTTGGAATCAGTGTGGCCTTCGATAGACAGGTTATTGGGAAGCTTTCCCAGTTCGTGCGCCAGCAGTGAGAGCAATTCTTTTCCGTTGACGTTCGGCGCTGGACTGCCAACGTCGAAGAAAGTTCCAGTTTCAGTTTCGAGAAGTTCGATGCGCAGGCCTTCGGGTGTCAGGGTCATTTCGATCTGATCCTTGAGCTTCTCAAAGTTGGGTATAGCGCGGATTGCCTTTTCCAATTCTTCCTTCAGCTTGGGCATGTCGTCTTTGGTGATGGCAATGGCCTCCGCGACACCCGCCTTACTCGAGCCGATTTTATTGGCGGTTCCGGAAGGATCTTTGAAATATCCCGCAACTGCTTCGCGCACCGGCTTATTGGTGTTGAGCAGCCAGAGCACAATGAAGAGGGCCATCATGGCGGTGACGAAGTCGGCATAAGCGACTTTCCACGCGCCTCCGTGATGGCCGCCGTGTCCGCCTTTCTTCTTGATGATGATTATGGGACGTGAGCCAGGCATAAAATTGCTTTCTCAGGCTGATGCGGAAGCAGCCGCGGGAGCTTCGCCTTCCGGCGGTTTGTCAGCCGTCGCACCTTCGACAGCGTCAGGCGCAGCATCGGCACTCTTCTTGCAGTACTTTTCTACTTCGATAAAGGAGGGACGAACATGGCCGGGAATGGCGCGTCGGGCAAACTCGACTGCCATAATAGGAGCGTTTCCCTTCAAAAAAGAAATCATCACCACGCGCAACACATGCAAGTAGGCGCTCTCTTCTTCGGCGGTCTTTTGCATGCTGGCCGCAAGCGGCCCGACCAGACCGTAACAGAGCAGGATACCCAGAAATGTGCCGACCAGCGCGGCGGCGACTTTGTGTCCGATTTCTTCGGGCGGCCCACCGAGGGCGCCCATGGTGATTACAACTCCGAGCACAGCGGCAACAATTCCCAAGCCGGGCAACGCATCGGCCATGCTGCTCAGCGAAGCCACGGGCAGACTCGTGCCGTGATGGTGAACTTCCATATCGAGATCCAACAATTGGTCAAGATCAAAGGCCTCGACTCCGCTCACTGCCATGCGCATAGTGTCGCAAAAGTAGTCGCGGACATGATGGTCTTTAAGAAAAGCCGGGTACTTGGAAACGATTGGACTCTTGGCTGGATCTTCGACATCGCTTTCAAGCGCCATCAGTCCTTCACGGCGAGCTTTGTTGAGCAGTTCATACATCATTTTGAGGGAATCAAGATAACGTTGTTGGGTGAATTTCGATCCCCCGAAAACGCCCGCCAGACCAGCCGCAATCTGTTTCAAAATGTGCAGCGGATTAGCGATCAGTACGGTACCAATAGAGGCGCCTCCAATGACGACCAGTTCGGCGGGCTGGATTAGAACCTTGATGTTGCCATGTTCCATCAGGTAGCCGCCGATTACCGAGCCGAAAACAATCACGATTCCGATAATTGCAAACATAGTAGATCAGACCCCTGAATCAACCGGGCTCGCCAGCACGCCCACTTCGACAGACGCCAATGCTTTCTTGGAAGCTCGGTCTAGCGAACCTTGGGCGCGAAGTAGAAGTGACTCAACCGTATCCTCGCCTTGAACGCTGGCGTATCCGACCGACGTGGTCACGCTTAACTCGTCACTCCACCATCGCAGGCCCGCACAAGTAACTATCTTCCGTATTCGTTCGAAGGTTTTCTCCACCCCGTGATTGCCGCAGTTAATCAAAATCGCGAGGAACTGGTCATTCGCCCAGCGGCCCACGAAATCACTGGGACGGAATTCATTCTTCATAGTCTGCGCCACCACGCGCAAGATCGCGTCGCTGGCTGGGGGACCGTAGGCGGCTCGAAAGTGCGCCAAACGATCAACCTGAATGAGAATGACGCCAAACGGCAGATGGTAGCTGGCGAAACTGGAAAGATTCTTCCGCAAATGAAACTGGGTGAACTCATGATTGGGGATGGAAGTGGTGTCGTCGATGCACCCGTGCTGAGCCAGAGTGTGACGGTTGCGGTCTCGCTCGGCAGCAAACTCTTGCTCGTCAAAACTCTCCACGATGCCGGTGACTGAGCCGTGCGAGTCGCGAAGGGGAGCAATTCGCATGAGCACGTGGACTGGATATCCTTCTTTATGCCGCAATTGCATTTTCGCTTCCTGCGCCTTCCCTTCGTGCAGAGTGAGGGTGATGGGACAGGTCGCGCCGCAGGCAACGCAGCCCTGGTCGTTACACTGCTGCAGAATATTGTCGCGGCATGAACGTCCCACTACGTCATGTCGTTTGTGCCCGGTCAGCCTTTCGGCGCCCTGATTCCAAAAAACAATTTTCCCGTTCCGATCCGCCACCGACACGCCGGTCTGCAGCGCGTCCAACACGGTGCGAAAGATCTCTGGATCCTGAAGTTCGGACATAAAAAGGCGCGTCTGAACTACACATCGGCAAACCCAGGACAGCACTTCAGATGAGGACCAATAAATGACTCCCGTCCTCCTTCTTGTACGCAGAATTGCTGTCTACAAGTAAAGAGGAAATCGCTTCTTGCCGAAGAAACTGAGGAGGGTAGGGTCTGCTTAAACACAGAGTCGCCGCTATGAAGCACTGGATCAAGCGCCACACGGAGTCTGGCATCGCCGAGGGCACAAAGCTGCTCCTAACTCTTCTCGCTTTAACCGGGATGGGGCTTGCTCAACAAGACCTGACCGAGTTGAGTCTAGAAGACTTGATGAACACCAAAGTCACGTCCGTATCCAAAAAGGAACAGTCACTTTCGAAGGCGGCAGCCGCGATCTTCGTTATTACCCAGGAAGACATTCGACGGTCCGGGGCCACCAATATTCCTGACTTGCTGCGCATGGTGCCCGGACTGGATGTGGCGCAGATTAATGCCAATACTTGGGCTATATCGGCGCGAGGCTTTAACCATCAGTTTTCCGACAAATTGCTGGTGCTGATCGACGGCCGGACCGTCTATACGCCGCTCTTCGCCGGTGTTTACTGGGATATTCAAGACGTTCCCCTCGAGGACATCGACCGGATCGAGGTTATTCGCGGCCCGGGGGCGACGGTATGGGGCGCGAACGCGATGAACGGCGTCATCAACATCATCACTAAGAGCGCCGCCGACACGCAGGGTGGTTTGCTGGTAGCGGGCGGAGGAACTGAGGAGCTTGCGCTGGGCACAGCGCAGTACGGCGGAAAACTCGGGCGAGACACGAGTTACCGCGTGTTCACGAAATATCTCGATGACAATCATTTTCCCAACCTAACAGGACAAAACGGTGAAGACGGCTGGCACTTATCCCATGCCGGATTCCGGTCGGATACAAGCTTGACGCGGAAAGACTCGGTCACATTCCAGGCAGATGTTTATGGTGGAAACGAGGGAGCAAATTTCGGGCATATCGTTTCCATCGCTCCGCCAGTCAATGAAAATGTAGATGGGAGCGCCCTTCTGAATGGAGGAAACGTATTAACCCGGTGGAACCATATTTTCTCCAGCCGGTCCGATACCTCTCTGCAGCTCTACTTTGAGAGGGATGAGCGAGATGGCCCGGAATCTCGCGACGACCTGGACAGTTTTGATGTGGATTTCCAACACCATCTAGCTGTGGGTACCCGGCACGATCTGATCTGGGGCGCCGACTATCGCCATAGCGTGGACAAGACTCAAGGCACAATTGATCAAGCATGGTTGCCAGCCAACCGCTCGCTAGATCTTTTCAGCACCTTTCTGCAGGATGAAATCGCCCTGAAGCCGGATCGTGTCTTCTTAACCATCGGGACCAAGTTGGAGAACAACTATTTCAGCGGCTGGGACCTTGACCCAAGCGCCCGCGTGGCTTGGACTCCAAACAAGAAAAACACATTTTGGGCCGCAGTTTCCCGCGCCGACCGTAGTCCTTCCCGCCGCGAGGAGGATGCTGACATCAACATCACCACTTTTCCTGGGCCGGGCGGAGTTCCAGCTTTGCTTACTCTGCTGGGCAATCCCGACCAGAAGTCGGAACACGTTGTGGCTTACGAAGCAGGCTATCGAGCACAACCCGTAGTTCCCTTCTCCATTGATGTGGCGGCATTTTTCAACTCCTATAGCGATTTGGCGACGACTGAATCGGGTTCGCCCTTCCTGGTTGTCAATCCACCTCCCTCTCACTTGGTTTTCCCGTTAGTGTGGGGCAACAAAATGCACGGTACGACCGACGGCATCGAGGTTTCTGGAAATTGGAAAGTGAACGATCGCTGGACGCTAAGCCCCGGCTATGCGCTGCTGCAGATGCATCTGCATACCGACCCCACAAGTCAGGACACAACCACTCTGGCCGACACCGAGGGTTCCAGCCCGCGCCACCAGGCACAACTTCGCTCCCACTTGAATCTGCCGCGACGCTTTGTGTGGGATGCGAGCGCATATTTTGTCGAGCGGCTGCCGGCACAGCAAGTCGCTTCCTACACTCGGATCGATACTCAGCTCAGCCGGCAACTCGGGGAAGGACTCGAGCTCAGCATGGTGGGTCAGAATCTGCTGCAAGACCACCACTTGGAGTCCAACGATCAACTCACAAGCTTGAACCCGACCCAAATGAAACGTAGTGCCTACGCGAAGATTGCGTGGCGGTTCTGGTAGGAGGTCGCAGATCGTGCATTTGATTCCGTGGAAACTTTCAATTAGGCGGAGTCCAATCTACGTTCTAAAGGTCTTGAGCGTGGTGATGTTGTTTCTCACTTTTACTCGCGCGCAATCGCCAGCCGTTGGCGAATATGAGGTCAAGGCGGTGTTCTTGTTTAACTTCGGCAAATTCGTGGAATGGCCGCCGGGCAGCTTCACCAATGCTTCGGCGCCACTTCGGATCTGCGTGCTCGGCCCCGACCCCTTCGGCGAACAACTTCGTGATCTCGTCAACGAAAAGACGGTGAACGGACGGCGATTAGAGATCGATTACATGGCGGACCCGAGCGGGTCCCGGACGTGTCACATCCTGTTCATTGCATCCTCCAAAAAAAATCGCACCGGGCAGATTCTCGAAATACTGCGCGGCTCCACGGCTTTGACCGTCGGGGATACAGATGGGTTTGTCCAGCGGGGAGGAATGATCAATTTTGTGCTGGTAAACAACCGGGTGCAGTTTGAAGTAAACCGCTGGGCCATAGAAGCTGCCGGCCTGAAAATCAGTTCCAAGCTATTGAGTGTGGCGAAATTGGTGGTCAATCAAGCCCAGTCGGAGCATCCGTGACCCGTCGTTTTGGGGATTTGTCGATCCGCCGCAAGCTCACCGTTCTCTTCATGGCGGTCAGCGGTTTCACAGCGTGCGCGGTTTCCGGCCCCATGGCGACCTACGACGTGCTTACATTCAAATACACTGCGGCGCAGAACCTGGCGGTTCTGGGCGATGTTCTGGCTGGGAACAGCACGGCTGCTTTGACATTTCGCGACTCTGATTCCGCGCGTGACGTTCTGCGCGCGCTACGGGCTGAACCCGACGTAATTGCCGCCTGTGTATACACCGCTGACGGCAAACCCTTCGCTAAATACGCTCGCGCCGCCGAAAATTTGAAACTGGTGCCGCCGACCGCGCAAACCGAATCCACTCTCTTCAAGTACGGTCATCTGATTCAGTTCCGCAAGATCATGCTGGCCGGCGAATCTGTAGGAACGCTTTACATTGAGTCTGATCTGGAAAGACAACATGCCAGATTAAGACAAGCAACCTTCACATTTTTATTAACGCTGTTCGTCACATTCTCAATGGCTTTCATGCTGGCATCGCGCCTGCAGAAATCGATCTCGCGGCCGGTTCTTAACCTGGTTGAAACCACAAAAGCGGTCTCCGGCCACGGTGACTACTCCATTCGTGCCGAAATACTCAACCGTGACGAGTTCGGCGTGTTGGCTACGGAGTTCAACAACATGCTGCAGCAAATCGAGACCCGCGATCTCGAACTGCAGCAACACCGCGAGAGTTTGGAAGAACAAGTTACCCATCGCACTGCGGAGTTGCTCGCCACCAACGAAGAACTCAAAGCGGCAAAGGAAGTTGCCGAAGGCGCAAGTCGCGCCAAGAGCGAATTTCTCGCCAACATGAGCCATGAGATTCGCACTCCGATCAACGGCATCATGGGGATGACAGAATTAACTCTGGACACGAACTTGAACTCCGAGCAGCGAGGCTACCTGCTGCTGGTGAAATCTTCCGGTGAATCCTTAATGTCGGTGATCAATGACATTCTGGACTTTTCCAAGGTGGAATCGGGCAAGCTCGACTTAGAAAACATCGACTTCAATCTTTGGGACTGCGTCGGGGAGACCATAAAGACGCTCTCCGTGCGAGGCCATCAAAAAGGATTGGAGCTGGCCTATGACGCCGATCCGGACGTACCCGGGCGCGTGTGTGGCGATCCCGGACGCCTGCGGCAGGTTCTGGTAAATCTTGTCGGCAATGCGATCAAATTCACTCACCGCGGAGAAGTGCTAGTCACGATTGAAAGCCGTCCAGACGTTGATGCTGGAGTTGAACTGCATTTCAAGGTGAGAGATACCGGCATAGGCATTCCCGCAGATAAGCAAGGGCTTTTGTTCAAAGCCTTCTCGCAGGCGGATAGCAGCACCACGCGTAAGTATGGAGGCACCGGCCTGGGACTGGCGATCTCCGCTCGCCTAGTCGAACTAATGCATGGAAAGTTGTGGGTGGAAAGCGGTCAGGGAAAGGGCAGCACGTTCCATTTCACCGCGAAATTTGCCGCATGCCGAACTGTTGAAACGGCGCCCTCTCTCGTGACCGCAGCCGAGTTGAAAGGCATTCCGTTGCTGGTGGTCGATGACAATGAAACCAATCGGCGGATCGTTTGCGAGATGACTCGCGCATGGGGAATGAGGCCTACGGCTGTGGAGAACGGCCCGCTGGCGCTGGCTTGCCTGGAAACCGCTCGACAACAACAAAAACCGTTCCCACTCGTGATTATCGATAGCAACATGCCCGATATGGATGGTTTCGAGTTAGCCGAAAAGATACGGTCCACGGCAAAGAATAATGGCTTTCGGAGCGAAACTAGCCTGTTGATGCTGACGTCTAGTGGATGGCCCGGAGAAGCCGATCGTTGCAGGCAAGTAGGCATTTCAGGCTACTTGCTCAAACCCATTGCTAAATCCGAACTGCTGACCGCTGTTCGCACCGCTCTGGCCCCGAACCAGGTGCAAACTGATGCCAAGCCAGCGTTGATTACCCGCCATTCCTTGCGCGAGTCTGCGCGGAAACTGAGAATCCTGGTGGCAGAGGATAACGCGGTCAACCAGGTGGTGATCATCCGGGCATTACAGAAAATGGGGCACACTCCGGTGTTGGCGCAGAACGGCAAAGAAGCGCTGGCCATGGCTTCGAGTGAAAAGTTTGATCTCGTTTTCATGGATGTGCAAATGCCGGAAATGGATGGTCTGGCCGCCACCGGAGCAATTCGGAAAAGCGAGAAGCAGAGCGGAATTCATCTGCCTGTCTTCGCCATGACCGCGCACGCCATGAAGGGCGACCGTGAACGCTGCATCGCCGCCGGCATGGATGGCTACATTACCAAGCCCGTGCGATTTTCTGACATTGAAGAAACTCTGGCGGGATTGACCGGCGTAAAGGTCAATCCGTCTCCGGCACCGGTGAGGACCGAATCCTGGAGCCCCAACGAAGCGCTTGAGCGCATCGGAGGAGATCAGCAACTCCTGCAGGACTTGTGCCAGATTTTTCTCGAAGAGTCTCCGAAATTGATGGCGAAACTGCGAGAGGCAGTTGCATCCGGGGATTGCGATGGGACTATGCGGGCGGCACACAGTCTTAAGGGCGAATCGAGCTATCTCGGAGCGGCCGGAACTTCCCAGGCTGCGCGGCAACTCGAGGATATGGGACGCAACCGGGACCTCTCGCGCGCCGACGTTACGCTGGCAGAACTCGAGCGGGAGATTTCAAGCCTGCATGAGGAGCTGAAAGATTTGGCCGGTGCCCAATTATGAGAATTATGCAAACGATTTTTCCATCACTAACCCAGGAGTTCGCTGATCCAAAAACAGGAGCTCTTGCGTTGAATTCCGTGTTGATTGCTGAAGACGATCCCATTTTTCGTCGAATTCTCGAAAGCTGGTTCAAGCGCTGGGACTACCAGGTTACGGCTGTACAAAATGGTCTGGACGCATGGGAGGTCTTGCAAAAGGATGACGCCCCGTCGTTGGCGGTGCTCGACTGGATGATGCCGGGGCTGGATGGAATCGAACTCTGTCGCAAAATCCGCAGCCGGGAGCAGGGTCCTTATCGATACGTTATTTTGCTGACCGCTAAAGATGAAAAGCAGGATTTAATCGCCGGGCTGGAAGCCGGAGCGGATGATTATTTGACCAAGCCATTCGATGTCGATGAACTACAAGCCAGAGTTCGCGCCGGCAAACGCATTCTTGATCTCCAGGCGGCACTGATGGAAGCCCAGAGGGCTTTGCGTTTCGACGCCTCTCACGACGGGCTGACTTCAATTTGGAACCGTAGTGCCATCCTCGATTTGCTGATAGGAGAAATGGAACGCAGCCGCCGTAGCCGAGAATCTATGGGCATCATTATGGCTGATATCGATTTTTTCAAGAAAATCAATGACAGTCATGGCCACTTGGTAGGCGACGCCGTGTTGCGAGAAGTTGGCCATCGCTTGCACTCGGGACTTCGAAGCTATGATTCCGTCGGGCGATATGGAGGAGAAGAGTTTCTCGTCGTTGTACCTGGCTGCGACGCCCTAAACCTCAAGGTGACCGCGGAACGGCTGCGCCGCAGGGTCGCGGATACACCCGTTCAAACAGCTGCAGGCCCGGTTCCGGTAACCATCAGCCTGGGGCTGGCGGCTACACATGCAACCGCTTCGGGCTTGACGGGCCGCGAGGCGTTGCTTCACGATGCCGACCAGGCACTCTATGCCGCCAAGGCTGCAGGCCGCAATCGGGTGGAAAGCGCTCCAGTCGCTCTGGCGGCCACGACGAACGGCAATTGATCGCCGCTAAAAAGGATTCCCAGACATCCCCGTTCTACTTCGGACTTTTCTAACGGCAATGTTAATTGTGGGGTAGCACCTTGGTGGGTCTAGCTGGCCCGGTCGGGCCATTCCCGGAAATCGCAACTAGATTTACTTTCCTAAGTGAGCAGTTCTGGGGGAGGGCTGCCCGGGCGTCCAATGACTCGAGAGAGTCGGACGCCCGTTTTATTTTGGATTGCTCATCCTCAATCCCTCGCAGCGGTGAAAACGTCGCCCCGGATTGACCTCATCATTCCCCACTCAATACGTCGAAATCGTGAAATTTACTGTGATGCGAGCCTGAGTTTCCACCGGCTGCCCGCCTTGGTAATAAGGTTTGAAGTGCCACTGCTTTACTGCCTCGCGCGCCGCCTCGGAAAGTATCGCTGGTCCGCTGAGGACCTGGATGCCTTGAATGTTTCCGTTGCGACTGATCAGAGCCTCTAGAACAACAGCGCCTTGAACTTTCATCTGCTTCGCCAGCAGCGGATAAGTGGGATTGACGCGAGACACCACTTGCGTGCTTCCCGGCGACATTTGTACTTGCGCTGCGGCATTGTTTTCTGTCGAACCATTATTCTGGCTCTCCGCCGGCGCCGAAGTTTGCGCATCCGCGGCCGGCGCACTTGGCTGCATGTCGAGTTTCACCGAACTGTCACCAGGCTTAACTGCCTGATGCTGATTTCCGGCTACGACTTCAACTTCTAGCGGGGGAAGCACGGCGCGGTTCGTGGTCACAATAAATGGTGGGTCGTTTTGCGGTGCAGTTGAACGCGCAGTTTTCGACAGCGGCTTTGATTTCGAGCGGGCATCACGTCCAGCGCGTATCTTCGAGGGAGGAATTTGCGTCGCAGCCTTGGATGACGCGGCCACGGGCGCGTTTGAGGATGAAACTTGCTCAGGAGCTTCGGACTCACCCGGACTGGGCGGGAACCAGTATTGTCGGTCCTTGATTACCACGGAGATCAGCGCTAACAGCAACACGCCCAGGGCGATGAGCATCCGGCGCCGTTGTTGCTGTTCGAAAGATGGATGCTGCAGGGCGCTGCCGGTTTCCGTACTGCGATTCTGCTCCGGCGTAGACGTAGCGCAAACTCCTGTGCCGTAAGTGGAGACTTGCCGCCTAGTATGCCCGGAAACGGTGTACAAAGCCAGCGCGTTTATAACAACGTGCCTGCTCGCGTTAGCAACAGGGGACCATCAGCAGACCAGTTGTTCGCGGCTCAGCTTCAGACCGTTCAGATTGCCGAGAACCGTAACCGCAATCGACTCGGTGAGAAAGAATTCGTTGGCTAGCTGCCTGATTTCTTCCGCGGTCACGCTTTCGATTTTCTCGATCAACTCGTCCATGCTGTAGAAGCGATCAAAATACATCTCCTGCCGAGCCAGGCTGGACATGCGCGCGGTGGACGATTCCAGCGACAACATCAAACTGCCCTTCAATTGATCCTTGGAGCGCCGCAGTTCCTCTTCGGGTACATTCTCCGACTTGAGTTTGCGGAACTCGGAAACGATGCTTTGCACCACCTTACCCGCCGAAGCCCGCGAGGTGCCGGCATAAACCGAAAGGCAGCCAGTGTCGCGGTAAGGATTCAGATCGCTGTAAATCGAATAGGCAAGCCCCTGCCGTTCGCGGATATTTTGAAACAGGCGCGAACTCATTCCGCCGCCCAGCAGCGTATTCAGAATGTAAGACGCATGCCGGCGCTCGTGGGCGATAGGATGCGAAGGCACGCCGACGCAGATCTGCACCTGCTCAAGAGCCTTCTTGTTGCGCATGATAATGCGCGGAACAATTTTCGGCTGGGGGCTGTGAAATCCGTTCTTCATCGGTTTCATGTGCTGGAAGTGCTTCGCGACCAACTCTACGAACTGTTCATGCTTCAGATTTCCGGCCGCACAGATAATCAAATTCGCGGGAGTAAACCGCTGATCGTAGAAAGTCAGCACCGGATCCCGCTCGAAAGTCTTGACGCTATCTTTGGTGCCGAGGATGGGCTTGCCCAGAGCGTGATCCTTCCAGAAGTTCTGGGTGAAGATTTCATGCACCAGGTAATCGGGACTGTCTTCGTCCATCTTGATTTCTTCCAGGATCACCCCTCGTTCGCGGGTGATGTCCTGGGCATCGAAGGTGGGGTTCAACACCAGATCGCTGAGCACGTCCATGGCGATGGGCAGATGCTCATCCAGAATCTTGACGTTGAAACAAATGCACTCTTTGGCGGTAAAAGCGTCCATGTTGCCGCCGATGGAGTCAACCTGGCGCGCTATGTCCTCGGCGGAGCGATGCTTCGTGCCTTTGAAAACCATGTGCTCAACGAAATGGGAGATGCCATTCCATTGCGCGTCTTCATCGCGCGATCCGCTCTTTATCCATACCCCGATGGACGCAGAACGAATATGCTGCATCTGTTCCGTAATCACGGTTAGACCATTCGGCAGCACTTCGCGCCGAATATTGCGTACTTCTTGAACCATTAGATTTTTTCCTAAACTACCGCCTCAGGACCGGGCGGGCCTTTACTATTGTTACATACCCAAGGCACCTGTGCGAAAACATAGCTATCGTTTTATAATCAGTAGGTTACGGCGAACTTTAGGAATCGGCCAATTCCCTGCCTTCCGCGAAACATCTCCTCTACAATCTTAGAGGCACGGGTTAATCGATGACTCAAGACAAGCAAACGGTTCTGTTAGGCCTTAATCTTCGCGAACTGACAGATTTTGTCGAGTCCGAAGGCCAGCCCTCTTACCGGGGACAGCAATTGTTTGAGGCGCTTTATCGTCAGCGTGTCGGATCTGCGCAGCAAATATCTACACTTCCGCAGGAGTTTCGCCAGAGTCTGAGTCAAAAAGGATTGTCTCTGGGGGCGCCCTCGATTGAAAAGAAATTCGTGTCGCGCGATGGTACGGTTCGCTACCTCATCGGATTTGCCGACGGGCAGAGCGTTGAAACAGTCTGGATGCCTGAAGGCGACGATGGAGAGGCTGGCGACGGCAGTGAGGCTGGCAACGAAGCCGAAAGGGCCTGGGACCGGTCTACAATCTGCGTCTCCAGCCAGGTGGGTTGTGCCGTGGACTGCCAGTTTTGTCTGACCGCTCTGCTGGGAGTAAAGCGTAACCTGACAGCCGGAGAAATTGTGGGCCAGGTGTGCGCCGTTCTCAATGACCAAGGTGTTTCTCCGCCGCAAAACCGAGTGAACATCGTCTTCATGGGCATGGGCGAACCTTTCTTGAACTACGACAATTTCATGAGAGCGGTCAGCCTGCTGATTGAGGGCGTAGGAATCCCGGAATCTCGTATGACGGTCTCCACCGCGGGAATTGTTCCTCGGATCTACGATCTCGGCGCCGAACCGGTGCGGCCAAAGCTGGCGATATCGCTAAACGCGCCCAACGATGAACTTCGTGGACAGCTGATGCCGATCAATCGCAAGTGGAATCTGGAAAAGTTAATCGCCGCCGCGCGTGATTTCCCCCTGCGGAACCGTGAAAAACTGACCTTCGAATATGTGCTTCTTGACGGAGTGAATGATTCGCCGCAAAGTGCCCACGAACTGGCCGAACTGATTCGAGGGGTGAGAGCGAAGGTGAACTTAATTGCGCTGAATCCCGGCCCAGGGATTGCTTTCCAAACTCCCGCCGAGAACCGGGTGACACAGTTTCAAAAAATACTGATCGATGCCGGGGTGCCCGCATTCATTCGTCGCCCTCGAGGACGCGACATCTTCGCCGCCTGCGGCCAACTGAAACGAACCGTGGAACTAGCTGTGTAGGGTTTTTGTAGCGCCGGCGGCGCTACAAGAAGCGCTTAATGGCTCACAACCGCTTTCGCTTCGGAAAGCAATGCCGGCGGTTTCGAAAACGCACCGAAAGCTTGTGCCGCATCAAGCACGGCGGGCAGCTCAATGCGGAATATCGCCCCGCCTTCCGGCCGATTCTGGCAGGTGATTTTTCCGTTATGTTCCTGAATAATGCCGTAGCAAACGCTGAGTCCTAAGCCCGGTCCCTGACCCACCTTCCGCGTGGTGTAGAAAGGATCGAATACTCGCTCCGGCTGCTGCATGCCCGGCCCATCGTCGGAAAATTCCACGACCACGGAAGCATCCTCCAAGCGCGCAGCAACCGTCAGGGTTCCGCCCTGATCCGACAGCGCATGGAGGGCGTTATTGGTAATGTGCAAACATACCTGCAAAAGTTGATTGGAATCGCCCAGAATGTGGGGCAACTCTTTGGCGTAGTTGGTATGAACTTGAACATTGGGTGCCTGTGATTGAGGCAAGCACAGCTTGACCGCGGTTTGCACCAGAGCATTGATGTCGACCAACGTCTTCTCCGCGGGAACCTGTTTGGCGAAACTCAGCAGACTGGAAACCAGAGTACGAGTCCGCCGAACCTGCAGCTCAATTTTTTGCATCAGCAAGCGCTGTTCGCTGCCCAGTTCGGTAGCGGACAGCAAATCTGCGTATCCCATCATTGCGGTCAGTGGATTGTTTAATTCGTGAGCTGCTCCACCCACGAGTTGACCAAGCGATGCCAGTTTTTCCGACTGTACCAACTGCGCCTGTACTCGCTTAAGGTTCACAAATGATTCCTGCGAATCATTCAACAGGCGCAGAAGCTCGCAGTCCAGCAGATGCTGCTTAAAGAAAACCATCCCGCCCATCACCAGCATGCTTACCAGCGTCAATACCAAACGGAAGGTGCGGACCGATTGCGGCATTTCGCCATCGAATAACGACCAGGCAGCAAACAGGGGCAGTGAAAAAATAGCTACCATGCCCAGCCTTGCCACCCACACGCCATGGCTGCCGGCAGCGGGGGCAGGCTGTTGCTTGGTCCTGGAACTGGCAGCGAAAATTCCCAGCGCCGTAATCCAGGCCATGGAAATGGCCAGCGGCAAATCGTAGAAGCTGCCGGAATAATACATGTTCCGCGCAAAGGCCCAATTCGCAAAGTAGGAACTGAAAGAGTAGGTGAGGCTGGCGGCAAACCAATTTGCGTAGATGATTCGCCACGTGCCGTGGCTGCGAATCCATAGCACTCCAACGCCCGCCAGGAACACCAGTTTCTCGGTCAGATAAAGAGTGTTGAGGTTGTGATTGTAGGCAGCTTCGTACGGATGAACATACTGCCATGGAATTACAGCAAACAGATAAAGATACAACCACCAGACCAGAAGCAAGGCGAAATCAAGCGTCCCCAACCGCGTGGTACGATTGTCCGGTTGCAGGTGCGGCTGCAAGGCTAATGCGGCGGTCATAGGAACGATGTGCAGGAACATCACTACGTCGCCGCTGAATGGATTGGGGACATCGCGTCGCATCAGAACTTCGAAGTAAGTCCACAAAACTTGATAGGAAAACCAGAAACCCATTCCCAGCGTCATCAGCGCCCAGAACAGTTGTACGCGTCCCCGACTGGCGACCACGCTGGGGAGAAGCGAAATGGTGGCGCAAAGAAGCAGAACCAGTTGCACAATGTCGCTCAAAGCGGTCAAAGCGAAGCTGCGATGGAGAAAAAGCGACGCCAAGGCCTGCACGCACACCAAGGCGGCGATGCCCGTGATCCATAGCTTCGAGCGTTCGGACATATTCATCCGCCTATCATTCTTAGGCACAACACGCGGGAGGGAAAGTTACTCAAGTAACCTAAAAGGCCCTACGATGCTCGATCACTCGATCGGCAATTACTGTATTTTGACTCTTGCTGTTACTAAGTGTGCAGGAAGTTTCACTTGCTCTCTGACCGCATTGCAAATAATATCCGCGTAACACCATTCCCAATACGCGGTCGTATTCGATTGCCATTCCAAGCCCTGCGAGATCGGTTCCTCTGGCGACTCCGTGCCCCCATGGGCTCGAGCGAAATACGCCGCACGGAGCGCTGGCTCGCGACAGCGCGGGTTTCCCTCGCACTCGCCTCTGTGGTTGCAATCTGGATGGATCCAGCGGAGATTCGCTATTCCCTTTGGGCCTACGGCCTATTGGCCTTTTACCTTATCCAGGGTTTTTTCATAATCATCTTCTTGCGCAAGCGACAGGAATCGACGCCAAATTTCCGCCTCCTGGTTCACAGCGCAGACGTAATCTGGCCTGGTCTCATTTCAGTTTTTGCCATCGGCCAAAGCAATCTATTTTTCCTGTTCTTTGTCTTCGTTCTTGCCAGCGCCGCTTACCGCTGGGGTTTGTGGGAAACCGTGGGGACTGCGGTCGCAGCCGTGGTTTTGCTGTGGATTGAAAGTTTCACTCTGCTTCATCTGCACTTTTTCGACGCAGTCAACGGGTTGCTCCTACGGCTCAAATTGCACTTGCCGCTATTGCAAGTGAATACTACTGAAATCGAGCCCAAGCACCTGGTCATGCGCTCGGTCTATCTGCTGGTATTGGGTTTTCTGCTCGGATATCTCGCAGAGCAGCAGAAACAGCTTCGCGCCGAAAAAGCTGTCATCGCACGAACCATTGGCAAGGCCAGTGTTGAGGCTGGACTCAGCGGCACAATTCAGGGAATATCCGCCGAACTGCTTTCAATGTATGGAGCAAAACAATTGCTGATCGCCTCCCAGGAGACCAGCAATTACCGCGTGTTTGTCGGCGAGTTGCGGCATGCGAACGGAGACGCCTCCTTCCACTGGCTCGAACCGTCCGCCAACGACAAAGAAACCTACATGTTTGAGTCTCCCGCCGTAACCTGTTATGCGCGGCGAAGCCGCCGGCGGGACGGGGAATTTTCCCTGGTGGGATTAGACCGGGAAGGCGCGAGGGTGCGCGATCTGACATCGGAATCGCTCAGCCTACTCGCGCAAAAGTATGATTTCCAAAGTTTGATGACGGTGTCATTTTTGTTTGGTCGCGAATGGGCGGGACGAATCGTTCTCCTCGATCCCTCCCTAACTGGTGAGATCGAAGAGGAACTGCGTTTCCTCGAGGAGTTGGTTCGTCAGGTTGGACCGGCAGTCTACAACGTTCTCCTGTTACGCCGTTTGCGGCTACGCGCAGGAGCGGTAGAGCGCGCCCGTTTCGCCCGCGAGTTACACGACGGCGCGGTCCAGTCGCTCATCGCCGTTGAGATGCAAGTCGATGTGCTGCGCCGTCAGTCACCCGGCAAGCCCGGTTTGGTGACTGAGGAGTTAGGCAGAATCCAGGGGTTGCTGCGCGAAGAAGTTCTGAAGTTGCGGGAACTGATGCAGCAGATGAAAACTTTGGACGTAGATTCAAAGAGGCTTTTACGATTGCTAACGGACACGGTGGAAAGATTCCAGCGCGAAACTGGAATTTCTGCGCGTTTCCTTTCCGACCTGAACGAATTAAATATGCCGCAGCCGGTTTGCCGGGAACTGGCACGCATTGTGCAAGAGGCGCTGGTCAACGTGCGCAAGCACAGCCGCGCCCACCAGGTGCTGGTGCGGCTTGGCTCGCGTAATGGCGCGTGGCACATCCTGATTGAAGACGACGGCTGCGGCTTCCCTTTCGCCGGCCGCCTCGCGCAAGCCGAACTCGACATACTGGGAAAAGGTCCTGTAATTATTAAGGAACGTGTGCGTTTAATTGAAGGCGAACTCACGGTAGAATCAAATCCGGGCTCCGGGTCACGTTTAGAAATCACTGTCCCGCAACGGCGGGAAGCAGCTTATGGATAATCGACGATCGCAGTCGACTCGCATCGTTATTGCTGACGACCATCCTATTTTCCGCGACGGACTGCGTCGGCTCTTGGAAACCGAGCCCGACCTCAAAGTCATTGGGGAAGCGTGTGACGGCGCTGAAGCAGTCAAGCTGGCTCGGCAGCTAAAGCCCGACATCCTGCTGCTCGATCTCGCTATGCCGCGTCATCCCGGCCTGGAAGCACTACGCGAGATGAGTTCGGCTTCGAACCAGAGCGCGGTTCGCGTCATATTGCTAACTGCCGCAGCCGAGAAAAACCAGATTGTCGAGGCTCTACAGCTCGGGGCGCGGGGGGTCGTTCTAAAGGATTCCGCCACCCAGCTTCTGCTCAAAGCCATTCACACCGTCATGGCAGGAGAATACTGGGTAGGACGCGAGAGTGTTTCCAACCTGGTGCAGTACCTGCGAACTTTGGTGCAATCGTCGGGAGAAGAGGCTCGCCAGAAAAAATTCGGCCTCACGCCTCGTGAATTAGAAATTGTGTCGGCTGTGGTCGCGGGTTATTCCAATAAAGAAACCGCGGAATACTTCAAAATCAGCGAGGATACGGTGAAACACCACCTCAGCAATATCTTCGATAAACTCGGGGTTTCCACTCGTCTGGAACTCGCGCTCTTTGCTGTTAATCAATCCCTGCCGCTGAAGCCCATTGCTTGATATATGGCACTTTAGTGCCATAGACATCCACCTCCGAGCCATTGTCCTCTGCTGCTCACAAAACTAGCATCTATTGAAGAGTGAATTATGTCTGCTGATGTCCACCTGGCAACGGCTCTCGCCCGCGTAGAAGTATATAGCTAGGAATTTAGGAGGAACTCCGTGGCAAGATTGTTGCAGCAACTGTGGTCGGATGAACGAGGTCAGGACGTCGCGGAGTACGCGGTCATGCTGGCGGTTGTGTTGGTGATCGTAGTTGGAACTATTCAGCTTATTGGTGGCAACGCCAACAACGTTTTTTCATCGGTTGCCAGCTCCATCGGTCAGTAAACTCTGACGTCAATCAAAATCCGTCGAGCGCAAGCAATACGGACCATCCGTCCCTGATACACACTCATCCAGCCCAAGGCTCATGCGGCTAACCATCGAGCGCCAGAATTAAGTATCGATCAGCGCAATTCGTTGTAGAATGCCTGTGCTTAGTCGCAGGTTAGGTATTCCTTCCCATCCTGACCAACCTGCATTTTGGAGAAAATTTATGATGAAGGCCGCTCGTATGCTATCCCTCTTTGCCCTTGTCTTAACTCTCATGGTTAACGCAAATGCACAGAGCACAACACACGCTTTCCTGTGGTCCTCGAAGACGGGAATGCAGGACCTTGGCACGCTCGGCGGCAGCAGTTCTGCTTATGGAATCAATAATGCCGGACAGGTCGTTGGTACGTACGGATCTGGGGATACGTTGCGTTCATTTATCTGGACTGCCAGCGGAGGCATGCAGGACATTGGCACCCTAGGCGGAGATTTAACCAGCGCTACCGCGATCAATTCATCCGGACAGGTGGTCGGCGCGGCCAGCACCGCGTCCGGTGATGTCCACGCATTTTTGTGGACTGCATCATCGGGAATGCAGGATTTGGGTACGTTGGGTGGAACCTTCAGCGGCGCCTCCGCAATCAACGACCGAGGCGATATGACGGGCACGTCTTCACGTGCCGGAGACATCCGTTATGTCGCATACCTGCAAGCGCCAGGAAAGCACATGCTAGGATTGGGGACGCTGGGATCCGACTACAGCTACGGATACGCAATTAACGCCGCAGGTACGGTTGTCGGTGCTTCGCCGCTAAACAACACACTTACTCCCAATCATGCATTCATCCGCAGAAAAGGCTCCAAAATGATCGATCTTGGCACGCTCGGTGGTTATAACAGTGCTGCTTTTGGAATCAGCCGGACCGAACAGGTCGTGGGATGGGCCTCGACCAGCGGAGTTTCTCCTAACCATGCTTTCCTCTGGACTGAGAGCACAGGGATGCAAGACCTTGGAACGCTGGGCGGCCAAAACAGTACAGCGTTAGCGATCAACAATAAGAGCCAAATGGTGGGCTTTTCCGATCTGAGCCAGAATGGAGTTTCTCACGCGGTGCTTTGGACGAAGTCCAAAAAGATTAAAGACCTCGGGACACTGGGCGGCAGCGTGTCCACAGCGGAAGCTATAAACGATCTGGGAAAGGTCGTCGGCGTTTCGACTCTTCAATAAAAGCACGCCATTTGATACGCAAGCGACTTACCTCGGTGATCGCCTTCTGGCTGCAGGCCAACCTGTTTCCGCTGTAACTTGCATCCACATTTTCAATGATTACCAATCCTGAGTGGCTCATCTCTCAGAGGGATCCAATAGTTTAGAGGAGGACGCACGCATGGCAATTCCGTATTACCACGTTGATGTATTCACGGGTGAGCTCTTCGCAGGTAACCCGGCGGGCGTCTGCATCCTTTCTTCTTTTCTCGCGGATAGCACCATGCAGAAAATTGCGATTGAGAACAGGCACAGCAACACCGCTTTTGTTGTTCCTCGCGCGAATGGTGATTTCGACTTGCGCTGGTTTACACCCAAAATCGAGGACGACCTGTGCGGGCACGCGACCTTGGCATCCGCCTATGTGCTGGCGTTGCGGAAGCACAACGTGTGGCCGGTTCATTTCCACACCCGTAGCGGCATGTTGACCGTCGCTCGGAACCAAGACGGCTTTGAAATGGACTTTCCCGCCATGCCCGCGCGACCATGTGAGACGCCAGCCGGCCTATTACCAGCCCTGGGTTTGAAAACGGCGCTGGTAACGAAATCGCGCGATTACCTGGTGGTGGTCGATCAGGCTGAGCAAGTGCGAGCGCTTTCGCCCGACATCGCGGCGCTTGCCAAGCTAGACATCGGGATCAGCGGAGCCATTGTTACCGCTCCCGGCGAGAGCGATGTGGATTACGTGTCCCGATTTTTTGCACCATCCATCGGCATCAATGAGGACCCCGCAACCGGCTCGATACATTGCACACTGGCTCCCTATTGGGCGGGGCGACTGGGTAAGGACACGTTTCGTGCGCAACAACTCAGTGCCCGTGGTGGATTCATGCAGTGCACAATCGACGGCGATCGCGTGAAGATCGCCGGCAGGGCTCGCTTGTACCTTCACGGCACACTCGAACTCTAAAACGTCTGCCTCCAGAGCGAGAACCTGACAAGCACTCCTGGCAACGAGCACAGAAGGCTGGACGTGCTGCTATATCATTCAGTCCTCAATAGGAAACCGACATAGAATTTCAGCAGTGGACGATCTTGGGACTCTTGATGCCTTTCGTCGCGTTACGCGTGTCCACCACCAGCTGTGACTCGCGCACGATGCGCGCATAGTCGTAATCGGAGTGGTCGGTCACTATCAGCGCGCAGTCGTATTGTCCGAGGTTTTCCAGCGGCGCGCATTTCATCTGCAGATCGTACTTGCGTCCCTTGCCGACGGTCGGAAAATAGGGATCGTTGTAGCTCACCTGGACGCCCTCTTTTTGCAGCAACTCAATAATGGTCAAGGCCGGTGACTCGCGCAAGTCATCGATATCTTTTTTGTACGCCACTCCGAGCACCAGAATCTTAGCGCCGTTCAAGGCTTTCTTGTGCTGGTTGAGAGCCTTCCCCACCGACTCCAGCACGTGATACGGCATGTTGGTATTAATCTCTCCAGCCAACTCAATGAAACGGGTGCGAAAATCCCACTCTTTTGCCTTCCACGAAAGATAAAACGGATCCACCGGAATACAATGTCCGCCCAAGCCGGGGCCCGGATAAAAAGGTTGAAATCCGAACGGCTTGGTCGCAGCCGCTTCAATGACCTCCCAAATATCCAGCCCCATGCGCAGCGACAACAGCTTCAACTCATTCACCAGTGCGATGTTCACGCAGCGGTAAATGTTTTCCAAAAGCTTCGTCATCTCAGCCGCGGCGGGCGAGGAAACCCGCACCACCCGCGCAAAGATCGCACCATACAACGCGGCAGCCAGGTCTGATGCTTTGGCATTAAGTCCGCCGACAACTTTCGGAATGTCGCGGCGGGCCACTGTCTGATTGCCGGGGTCTTCTCTCTCGGGTGAAAACGCAACGTAAAACTCAGGATCGTTAGAACCTTCACCGCGCGACGCCTTCAGCCCGTGCCGGTTGCCTTTTTCCAAGATCGGAATCAATACTTCTTCCGTGGTGCCGGGATAAGTCGTGCTCTCGAGGATCACCAGATGCCCAGCCCGCAGATGCGGAGCAATCGACTTCGCCGTGTCGGTGATGAAACTCAAGTCGGGCTCGTGATATTCGTTCAGCGGCGTGGGCACGCAAATGATGATCGCGTCCATCTCCGTCAACCGGGAATAGTCGGCGGTAGCGCTGAATCCACCTTTTTTTGCCACCTGAATCTCGGTGGCTGGAATACGAAAAATGTACGAGCCTCCCTGATCCAGAATCGAGACTTTTCGAGCATCGATATCGAACCCGGTGACGGAAAACTTCTGCTCGGTATAAAGCAGGGCCAAAGGCAGGCCCACATAGCCTAGGCCGATCACGGCCACGCGCGCCTGTTTTTTTTCAATCTTGTTCTTCAGATCAGAAAATAAAGCGACCGGCATTGATTCAATAGTCATAGTTTTTGGTGAGATTCACGCTGAATTTTAACATCTGTCTTCAAGACGCCTAGAAATGATTTTCCACTTCTTCGACAAGGTTTACGAGACTCATTGGTGCCTCCGGTGGTTCGTTGCTTGTCTAGGCTCTTGTTCTGCTCCCGCAGGTAACTTACATTCGATTTCCAGATGCAGAATCGCACTGAGACGTTGGGAATTGGATCGCGCGCCCCTGATTTTTCTCTGGCAGCGGCGAATCGCCGAGAGAACTTTTCGCTTTCCGCACTGCTAGAGCGTGGACCGGTGATCCTCGAATTCCTGCGCGGAACCTGGTGACCGAACTGCGTAAAACGTATGGCCCAGTTTGAGCCAATTAAAGCTGAACTCGAACAGGCCAAGGCGCAGGTGATGTTTGTGGCTGCGGAGAAGCGCGAAGGGATGTTTAAGCCGGTGAAATTTCTGGTGAAGCATCCCGTGGCATTTCCTTTTCTGCTGGATGAAGACCGCTCGGTAACCAAGGCGTACGGGCTTTATCACCGGCTGGGTAAGGATGCGATGAACATCGCGCATCCAGCTACGCTGGTCATCGACAGCAGCGGCACAGTGCGTTATATCTATCGCGGCGATAACCAGGCGGACCGGGCGCCGATAGAAAAGATTCTTGAAGCGGTCCGAAAATTGCCGATGGGTCTGGCCCAAAGGCAAACACGTGAACAAGGTTAAAAACATTTGGCAACTGATTGGGGGAGGCGAAATGAAGAAACTTGTACTGCTTAGCATAGTGTTGTTCGCAGTTTGTGCGGTAGCGCAAAACAATATCGCATTGCCTGCGGGCACATCGATGAAAGTGAAATTGGAAAATGCTCTGACAACTTTTTCGAGCAAGAGTGGGGACCCATTTTCCGCTCGAGTAACGGAAGCGGTGATGCTCAATGGAAAACCGGTGATTCCCATCGGCGCAACCGTTCAAGGACGCGTCACGAAAACCAGCGAACCGCGGCGGATTGCCGGCAAACCGACAATCGCCATCTTCCCAGAGACTGTGGTTTTGCCGAACGGCGAACACTACATGCTCAATGCTGTTCTGGTGGACACCAGCGTACGTAATGGAACTGACGTCAATGATGAAGGCCAATTCAAAGGCAAAGGACACGACGGCAAAGACATGACCGAGATCGGCATGGGCACCGGCGGCGGAATGTTGGTCGGAGGTCTGATCGGCGGAGCCAAAGGTTTGCTGATTGGCGGCGCAGTGGGCGCCACCGCGACCGTTGCCCATTGGATGGGCAAGAAGAACTCAGCCACGCTGCCTGCGGGTACAGAACTGGTGATGGAACTGAGCCGTCCGCTGGAGATGACCGCCGCGGCCACAGGTCAGTAGAAGTCACCTTTGCTTTGCCGGAAGCGAGAGCTTCCGGCTTTTTTCATCGCGGTTCCTAAAAAGCTAACGCCATCAAATCTTCCTCACTCAAAAGACGCAGCTCAATCCATCCTTCGAAAGGTAAAGCGTCGACTGGCAGACGGTTTTGCCACACACTAAAACGCAGGCGCAGCAACGTCGCTACTGGCGTGGTTGCTCTTCCGCCAGTACCAACCGAAACCGAAGCGGTTGGCTTTGCCAGCAACCATGCCAGCGGAATTCTGAATTCGAAGTTTCGCTGCAGAGCCACTTTCACATCATCGCCAGGATTTTCCGACGAGGCAATCGCCGTTTGCTCCTCCTGAGAACTCACCTGCCATGACGCCGCTTTCCCACTCTGCACCCGCACATCTAATCGCAACCCACGCCGCGGACGCTGGGAATCCGCGGCCCGCGATTCGAGATTGACTACTAAATCAAAATCGATCTCGGGAGGCTTACCCACAAAATCCAAGCGGCCATAAACGAAATTTTCATCGATTCCGGTGTGCACACAATCAACCAGAAACTGTTTGCCGTGCATGGCGCCAGCGCGATGATCGGCGGTATGTACCGCCGCCCCCATCCACTCAAAATAGCGGACCATATCGCCAGTGATCCGAGGATGGATATACGAGGTCTGCGGCGTGTACTCTGGACGCGCCTCCACGCCGCTGATGGGCTGGGCAAGATAATCGGGCGGGCTCGCGCCTAGCGCCTGATAAACATTCGACAGATGCTTACGATACAGTTCGTCGAATTCGCGGTCATTAGCCGAGTGATGCTCGGGTCCGTACCACCAGTTCCAATCACTGCCCTCGGCGATAAACAATTCTTCAAGCGCCAATTTACGTTGCGCATCGCTCGCCCGGCCCGCCGCCTCAGCATAAAAGCTGCGAGCTTGATAAAGATAATCCCAGGAACGGTTATCTTCAGGCGCGCCAATCCACACGTTGAAGTTGGCATTGATCCAGGAACCGGGTACTAACGAAGTGAGCTTGCCAAAATCGCGATGTCGGGCGATCCCCTCAGATACCGTGACCGCCTCGACTCCCGGCTCATGCTGCAGCTTGTCATAAAAGCGGCGCAAGAATTCACGCCCCGACCGCGGATAATATTCCCAGGCATTCTCGCCGTCGAGTATGATCGACACAACCGCATCACGACCCCGATCGAGCACCGGCCGCGCAGCTTGCCAAATATTGTGAATGAGGTGATTGGCGGCTTCTTGCGCTGGCATTCCCGAGTACACGAATCCAATCAAATCCGAGATGGTGTGATCGCGGAAAATCAAGTGCATCAGAGTCGATCCGCTTTCGAACCGATGGATCGTATAAAGCTTCTCGGCGCCCGCCGGCGACAACCGCCCGTCGCTGTCGCGCGCGAAATTAATCCCTAGGCTGCGCCCGAGAACACCTTCATCCGTCGCCATCCACTTCACGCCCAGACTTTGCGCGATAGTCAAAACTTCTTCTGACACGCTCCCCTCAGAAGGCCACACCCCAACCGGCCGCACGCCAAAAACTTGTTGATGAAGATCCAGGCCACGCCGCAACTGTTCTCGCGCGTCCTGCGGGTGGCGAAAACGATTCTGCGGCAACGGCAGCCCCGGCGTAGAAACCGCACCCATGTTCGTATCGCAAACCAGCGGCAGGATCGGATGGTAAAAAGGCGAAGTTGATATCTCAATTCTTCCCTGCTGCGCCGCGGTGGCGTGTGCGGGAATTACCTCGCCCACCAGCTCACGCTGCCGGGCAATGACGAACGCCTGATCTTCCAGCGAATATCCATGACCTTTCTTGATTAGCGCCGCGATCTCGGGATCTTCCAGAAAGAACTCATCAAACCATGCGATTTGCGACAGCACTTGCAGATCAGTGAAGTCCTGCGCCTGGAAATACTTGTCGGCCCGCTCCGGAGAATCGCCCGCGCCCCGAAAGCGCTCCCACAGCGCGTGATAGCGAGGATACCGCCCAATCATATGTACAGGATTCGCCTGAAAAAGATATTGCAGCGCGAAACGTCGTTCAGTCGTGGTGAGATCTTTCGCCGGCTTGGCCGCCACTTTCAGAAACGGATCTTGCGCCGTTCCGTTGACGTAATCCTGAATTTGCGTGATCAGCGATGGTACGAGGTTGAAAGTTTGGTGAACATTTGGAAACTCGTCCAGCAGTTTCACCATCCCGTAGTAATCTTTCAGGGCATGCAGTCGAACCCAGGGAAGACGATACTCACCCGTAACCAGATCTTTATAAAAAGGCTGATGCTGGTGCCAGAGAATAATGACGCGCAGAGCAGGCATTTAAAGTGTCGGCCCCAACAAAAAAGTAAAAATAGGGAATGAAGAGCCGTGCTAAAAGTCTAGCATGAGGCATCGCATTCGCAGGGATATGCAAAAGCCTTGCCGTCCAACGGTTTCATTCCGGTACACTAAAAGATCGTTCATGGAGGCCGGGCGTCTTTGCCCGGCTAAACGGGCGAGACGCCCGTTCTCCATTTTGGGGACGACCTCGAGGTCGCGCTGACATGGCACTTCTGACCGAGCAGGACCTTTATCTTTTCAACCAGGGACGCCACTACCGCGCTTACCAAAAGCTCGGCGCGCACCTTACTTCGGTGAACGGCGAAGCCGGCGCCACCTTCAGTGTGTGGGCCCCGAATGCGCACGCCGTAACGGTGATGGGAAGCTTCAACAATTGGAACAAAGATTCGCATCCGCTGCGCCCGCGTGACAATTCCGGTATCTGGGAGGATTTCATCCCCGGCATCACCAAAGGTTCTTTGTACAAGTATCACATCGTTTCGCGGCATCACGGACATATGGTCGACAAGGCAGATCCATTCGGATTCTTCCACGAAAAACCGCCGCGTACCGGTTCGGTAGTTTGGGACCTTGACTATCAGTGGTCTGATCATGAATGGATGCAGTATCGCGAAGGCCGAGATTCTCTGCACGCGCCAATTTCGATTTACGAGGTTCATCTCGGCTCATGGATGCGAGTTCCCGAAGAACACGGCCGCCCGCTGACCTATCGCGAAGCTGCGCCGCGGCTGGCGGACTACGTTTCACGTATGCAGTTCACCCACGTCGAATTCCTGCCAATTATGGAGCATCCGTTTTACGGATCCTGGGGATACCAGACCACCGGTTATTTCGCTCCGACCGCGCGCTATGGCACGCCGCAGGATTTCATGTATCTGGTCGACTACCTTCATCAGCGCGGCATTGGCGTAATCCTCGACTGGGTGCCGTCCCACTTCCCTGCGGACGAGCACGGTCTCGCCTACTTCGATGGCACTCACCTGTTTGAGCACTCCGATTCTCGCCAGGGCTTTCATCCCGACTGGAAAACGCTCATATTTAATTACGGGCGAGATGAGGTCCGCAGCTTCCTGCTGTCGAGCGCAATGTTCTGGCTGGATAAATATCACGTCGACGGATTGCGAGTGGACGCGGTTGCGTCCATGCTGTATCTCGATTACTCCCGCAAGGAAGGCGAATGGCTTCCGAACAAATATGGTGGGCGCGAGAATCTGGACGCCATCGAATTCCTCCGCCAATTCAACATTGAGGCCTACAAGGAATATCCCGGCATTCAGACCTACGCCGAAGAATCCACGGCATGGCCCATGGTCTCCCGGCCAAGTTATCTCGGCGGCCTGGGCTTCGGCCTCAAATGGGACATGGGCTGGATGCACGACACATTGCAGTACTTCGCGCACGATCCCATCCATAGAAAATTTCATCACAACCTGCTCACGTTCCGATCGCTATACGGCTTCACCGAGAATTTCGTGTTGCCGCTCTCTCACGACGAAGTTGTCCATGGCAAAGGCTCGCTGATCGGCAAAATGCCGGGGGACGAATGGCAGAGATTTGCCAACCTGCGATTGTTGTTTGGCTACATGTTCGCCCAGGCGGGCAAGAAACTGCTGTTTATGGGAGACGAGTTCGGCCAGGTTCGCGAGTGGACGCATGACAGCAGTTTGGAATGGGATGTATTGCAGTATCCCGTGCACTACGGATTGCAAAACTGGGTAGAGCAGTTGAATCGGCTTTACCGCAGTGAACCCGCGCTGCACGAATTCGACAACGACCCAAAAGGATTCGAGTGGATCGATTGCAACGACAATGCCGCCAGCACGATCTCTCTGCTGCGCAAGGGAAGCTCGCCGGGGCAAGTCGTAGTCGTGGCCTGTAACTTCACTCCCATCCCACGCATTGACTATCTCCTGGGAGTACCCACTGGAGGCTACTGGCGGGAACTTCTTAACAGCGATGGCAAAGAATATAGCGGCAGCGGCATGGGAAATGCCGGGGGGGTTATGGCTGAGGAACATCCAGTACACGGACGTCCATATTCCTTGAAACTAACCTTGCCGCCACTCGCGGCCCTGTTCCTGAAAGCCGGGTAATCGGCACATTTGCCGGGCATTCGGCACGTCAGATGAAGTTTTTCAATGAACGAATTGTCACCGAAGGTGACGGTAGCAGAGGCATTAAGTCGCCAGCAAAACTTGCAGCCGGTCCAAAATGTGCCGTAATGGAACGCCTTTTCCCATGGCTACATCTACAAATGGGGCCATCTGTTGCGGCTCCGGATGCGATCCTGAAATCATAATCACTGGCAGTTTCGGATGCCGTTGCTTAAGCCATTCGGCCAGCTCTAAACCATTCATTCCAGGCATCTCATAGTCCAAAATGACGGCGTCAATTTCCTTTTCTTTCGACTCAAACACGTGAAGTGCGTGGCGGCCGCTGTGGGCGGCGATGACTTGGTAGCCATTTTGCCCGAGCAGGGCTCCGTACAATTCCCGGATCCCCGCGTCATCGTCCACGCACATCACGGTATGAGTCTTCATAGGGGAGAACTGCCCGTCCTTTGTTCGCCTAAGAGGGGTATAGGACGAACGGTTTGCAAACCTTAAAGCACGTTCAATGCCACGCTTGCATATGCTAATTCTTATCTCTGGGATTTTCAGAAGGAAGGAAAAGAGCCGCCACTATCGCGGTTAGGTTGGGTAGATGTCCGTCATCGCGTCAAGAACTTCTCGAACATCGAACGCGCTGCGCGCCTAAAACTCGATCGACTGGAGGCCGCAGTCAGCGTCAAAGATTTGTCCGCGTTACCGGGAAACCGTTTCGAAACTCTCAAGGGGGACCGCAAGGGGCAGTACAGCATCCGCATCAATGACCAGTGGCGGATCTGTTTCCAGTGGTTGGTAGGCGACACAGGTCCTTCGAATGTTGAGATTGTTGACTACCATTAGGAGAAATGTCATGGCACGAACTGCGATTCATCCCGGTGAACATTTGGCCGAAGAACTCAAGAAGTTAGGAATGAGCGCAGCGGAATTGGCGCGTCAGTTGGGAGTGCCGACCAATCGCATCACTGAAATTCTGAACCGGCGACGAGCTATTACCGGGGACACGGCGTTGCGGCTTGCTCATTTCTTCGGCACCAGCGCAGAATTTTGGCTGAACCTGCAGAGCCTGTATGAACTTCGCCTGGCTGAACAACGTTCAGGAAAGGCCATCCGCGCCTTACCCACTTTGAAGCAAGCCGAACAAGCTAACGCTTAGGGGTGCTAGACTCGATTTAGCTGCTGCCCATGCGGATCCTCACCCGCTACATTCTGCGTGAAGTCACGGCTCACGCCTTGATCGGCGTGGCTGTGTTTACCTTTGTTTTATTTACCCGCGATCTGGGACAGATCCTCGAACTGGTGGTTCGCAACAGCGCTCCCTTGCCCAGTGTTGCCCAGGTCTTCTTTTTTATCATCCCAGTTACCCTGACTATCAGTATTCCCGCGGGCGTTCTGGTCGGGATTTTGATCGGCCTGAGCCGCCTCGCTGCCGACAGTGAAATCACCGCCATGCGCGCCAGCGGCATCGGCATTTGGAGTTTCCTGCGCATCGTTTCGATCTTCGCCGTGGCCGCGTGGATTCTGGCTCTTTTCAACGGACTGTACGTTGCGCCTCAATCGCAGGCCGCTATGGTTCACTTGCAGGACCGCTTGAAATCTTCGCAGGCGTCGTTCGAAGTGCAGCCACGGGTTTTCTACGAAGGCTTTCCCGGACTGGTGCTCTATGTCCAGAATGTGAAAGCAGCCCAAGGCGCGGCCATCTGGAAGGGCGTTTTCATTGCTGATACCAGCACTCCATCTTCGCCGAGAATTACCCTGGCACAACAGGGCATTTTGGTCAGTGAAGGTCCGGAGACCTTGCATCTGCACTTGACCGACGGCGAAACTCACGAGCTCGATCCCAAGGTTACCGACCATTACCAGATTTCTACTTTCGAGCAAACTGACATTCCCATCCCCGTGCCTCAGGCCGACAGTGCCAAGGAGCAGGAGCCCACACCGGTTTCGCAAATGGGAACCTGGGAACTGTGGCGGCAGGCGAAACATCAGAAGGACCCGGCTTTGGCACGCTGGGATTTAATCGAGTTTCATCGCCGCTTTGCCTTGCCCACGGCGTGCCTGGTATTGGCGCTGGTCGGAATTCCCCTCGGCCTGTCGTCGAAAAAAGGCGGGCAAGTCGACAGGCTTCGTGCTCACCATCCTTCTCGTTTTTGCCTATTACTCAGCGTCGCTGGTCGGAGTTTCGCTGGCGCGGCAGGGCAGGTTGTCACCGGGCTTCGGGGTGTGGCTGGCGGATATCGTGTTCTTCCTCGGAGGAGCGTTCCTGCTCTGGCGCGCCGAACACAGGCCGTTTGAAATCGCGTCCCTGCGAAGATTGCTGCATCCGCTGAGCGCCGGAATGCAAGAAGCTGCCCGGCTGCCATTCCGCCGCTCCGAAGATGCCTTCGAGCGCGCTGCCAGCCGCCGCCGCGTGTTCAGGGCGCGCTTTCCCATGATTCTGGACGATTATGTGCTGCGCGACTTCGGCGTGAACCTAGCCATGGTCGTGGCCGCTTTCCTCATGCTCTTGCTCGTGTTCACTCTGTTTGAGTTGCTGGGAGACATCCTTCGCAATCAGATCTCTCCGCTGGTTGTCGGAGAATATCTACTGAATGTTTCGCCCTATTTTATTTACAACATCACGCCTTTAAGTATGCTGCTGGCCGTTCTTATTACTTTGGGCGTGATGCAGCGCTCGAACGAGATCACCGCGATTAAGACCATGGGCATTAGCATTTATCGCATCGTGACGCCGATGGTTGTAGTTGCGGCCATGCTTGCCTTAGGCCTGTTCTTCGCCGACCAGTTTTATTTGCCGCACGCTAACAAACGCCAGGACGCTTTGCGCAACCTGATTAAAGGCAAGCCGGCCCAGACGTATTTAAACCCAGACCGAAAGTGGATTTTCGGACAGCACTCGGACATTTACTATTACGAATTATTTGATTCCGATCGTGATCAATTTGGCCGGCTGGCGATTTTCCAGTTCGATCCCGCGACCTTCCAACTGACCAAACGTATTTACGCCGATCGTGCGCATTGGGAAGACAGCTTGCGGCGCTGGGTTTGCACTCAGGGTTGGGAGCGCGATTTCCGCGGGCCTGCCATCGAGAACTATCGCACCTTCGACGTCGCCACCTTCTCGGCGGTAAGCGAACCTCCTACGTACTTCAAGAAAGAAGTGAAACAGTCTTCGGAGATGAACTACCAGGAACTGCGCCGCTACATTCGTGATTTGCAGCAAAGCGGATTCGACGTTGTACGTCTGCGGGTGCAACTGGAAAAGAAGTTCGCCTTCCCAATCATCACGCTGGTTATGGCAGTGCTCGCCATTCCGTTCTCACTTTCTTCCGGACGGCGCGGCGCCATTACTGGGGTTGCGGTTGCCGTTGGCATCGCGCTTGTTTATTGGACAGTCGCCGGTCTGTTCGAAGCCGTCGGGAACATAAGCCAGTTGCCGCCGGTTCTCGCAGCGTGGTCGCCGGACGTGATTTTTGCCTTAGTCGGCGGGTATTTGATCCTGAAAGTGCCAACTTAAAACGGCGCGCAGGCCCAGGAATCACCACAAATCTAAAACTTACCGCCAACCGCTGAGGTCTGCCCGAAAATAACGATGGGCTGGCCGACTACTCCTAGAAGACCACTGCTGGTTGTAAGCGAGAAAATCGAGATCGTGCCAGCGCCTATATTCGCGACATACGCGAAGTCGCGAGTGTCGTAAAGGGTGTTGCCCACGTCAGCCTGCACCACGCCGGGCAGAATCGCGATCGAAACTGGATTCAGCCCAGCCGAAATAGTTGCCGGAGACAGCGGCGTCAGCACTCCGTTTCCTGGGCCGTATGCATACTGCGAAATCGTGCTGGACTGCTTATCGACTACGTAGGCGAAGTTGAAACCCGGGTCAAACGCGATCGCGACCGGTCCTAAGCCAGCAGGAAACGGGGAACCCGTCACCGGGCTTAGCGTGCCATCTGGAGTATTGGGATTCGCGCAACTGTTGACGACGTTGTCGCAGATCGCCCAGGCAGAGATGTTATTGGAGTTTGCTCCGGCATTGGCAACGTAGAGAAAAGCTCCATTGGGAGTAACGGCGAGTCCCGAAGGCGAAGTCTGCCCGTCCTGGTAAAAAGGAACCGGCAACGCGGTGAGAGCACCCGATGTGCTGTTAATTGCGAAGGCCGAAACAAAGTTGGCGAGCTGGTTCGCTACATACAGAAAGTTTCCCGAATTGCTGACCGCAACCGCCGACGGCAGCGTCCCATTCGTGAAAGTGTAACCGACAGGAATCGTGGTAAATGGCGAACCCGGCACCGCCGTAAGCCCGGAGCCATTAATCGAGAACACTGAAATATTGCTGGATCCCTGATTCGCTACAAACAAAAACTTGCCGCCGGAATCGATGGCCAAACCCGTTGGCGTGGTTCCAGTCGCAGTGGTTGCACTGGCCGGAGTAAGCGTAGCGTCCGAATTTATGCTGTAGCTGGAAATGCTGTTCGAACCGCTGTTGGCGACGAATAGCGCGCTACCGGATGGGGTTATGGCAATGGCTGACGGAACCGAACCGGTACCAACTGCGTTTCCATTGATAGTAAGGGCCCCCGTACTCTGGGTCACCGTGTATGCCGATATCGTCGTGTTCGCCTGGGCGGCGACATAAAGATAGGCGATGCCGGTTGTCGCCGCATTGTTGATTGAAGTGCACCCTGCCAGACAGAAAAGTGCGACCGCAAGTACTACATACTTCACCAAAGCAAACTTCGTCCCCATTCTTTCTCCCGGTCGATTCAGATCTCTCAACACGCAGTGAACCTGCTTAGCAAGTGGAGATCAAGGATACATTGTTTTGTGTTATCAGGGATTATAAGGCAAAGCTCCGCTCCCAGTTAAAACCGCCGCAAAAACCAAAAGTTGCTTGTCAGGAGATGAAATACGATTGGAGACTATCTTGGACCGAAGATGGCTTAGCGAGAGCTCTGATCGTGGCTGATGCGTTCCCCGATTCGAGAGACAAATCCCGGCGCGTGGCTCAGCAACATTTGCCGGATTCCCGGGGCAAATTCATGAAGCACGTTCATGCCGGCATCGCTGCCAATCGTCGAACCGAAATTGTTAAAGGTCGAGGAAGCGGACGACCGCACCCAGTAAGGGCGGTAAGCGTTGTCGACCACTACGGAAGTCAGAGTTCCCATCAGATACGAAGTACTGAGTTTTCCCTTCCCAGAGTCGTCGTGGGTGATGAAAGTGTGTAAAGCGGCGGCGGTCGCGCGGCTCATGAAGCTGCCGCCCGTCGAAGGCTGATAATGCTGCTGCCTGGCTTGCAATGAGCGGGAGAGATACTTATCAAAAACGCTGGAATCTTTCTGGCTTGCCATCCGTCCATAAGAAGCAGCCAAGGTTGGCTGCCTCGTGAGAAATTCCGAGGCCGGTTCGCGTACGGCAGTTGCAGGCAAATCAGCCGGGGATAGCCTGTCAATAACGGGTGATTGCAGTCTATTTGCGGGTATTTGCAAGTGTGCCGATGGAGCGTCGGGAAAGCTCTGGCACGTCGCTGCGCAAGCAATGAGCACCAGGAAGGAAATTATTTCAATCGGCGCCGCTCGCTTCATGCCCACCTCTACAGAACCACAAGGACTTCTGCGCTTTACGGCTACCTGCCCGTAAGCACACTATCGACTGCAGCACTTCAGATGCCATTCTGGGTGGGCGAGATGGCTGATTTTGGGCCGAAAACTGCGGGTTGACGGGCCGAGTCCATGAACCCGGATCAAGGGTTCCGTAGCTTGCTAAGCTCCCTTGGGAGCGTAGCGTGCCACTACGTTTACTCCAGGCTTGCGCCTGCTAAAAGCTGGCGCTACGTCTTGGAGCCTGATCGAGAAGCTTGCGCCCCCTCGCCTTCACCTTGCCTGCCAGCCGTTTCAAACCCTCGCGTCCTTCGTATTCTGTGTACTCCAAAGCGTCAATGGCTTCGATGCCAGCCTTTAACCGCTGCCGAACTCGCTCCATCTGCTGTTCGGTTAAGTTCGTCTCTTTCCATAAAACCTCGTGTGTTTTTGGTGGGAAAATATGCGGGCGATGGGGCCCTCACACTGTGTCTACAGCTGGCGGGAAAGAATGGTCACAGTTGCCGGATCAGGCTTTTTGACCGAGGACAGGGGCAGGCGGATTTCCACCATCAGGCCGCCTTCGGGTCGGTTAGATATTCTGATGGTGCCGCCGTGGAGACGCACCGCCCGATCCGTAATTGCCAGGCCCAGCCCGACGCCGCCGGTCTGGCGGCCACGTGCGTCGTCGATGCGGTAGAACGGGCGAAAAAGTTTGTCGATCGCATCCTCGGGGACGCCAGGCCCAGAGTCAGTCACGCGAACAACGGCTTCCGCTTTGCCCGCGCCATCACTCCCAGGGTGAGCTTCATGCAGCGCAATTTTCTTGAGAGCTGTGTCGGCGGAGGACTTAACATCCTGTTCCAGTCGCAGTTCGACCTTGGTGCCTTCGTCGGTGTAGCGGATCGCGTTGCGGACAACGTTCTCGATGGCGCTGTGCAGCAAACTCGGGCTTCCGATCACCACGCACTCATCGATGACTTCGGCTTCAACCTGGCAATGTCGGCTCTGCGCTTCGAAGCTCGCGTCTCTGGCGATTTCATGAATGAGTTGCGCGAGATGAACCGGGCTTTTCTCTATGGATTCTTCGCCAGCTTCGAGGCGGGCAATGGTGAGCAGTTTCTGGATCAATTCGTTGAGGCGATTGGATTCGCGGTCAATGCGATCAAGAGCGCTGCTTGCTTCCGTCCCACTGCGTTGGCGAGCCAGTTCCAGTGCGACATTCAAGCGTGCCAGCGGAGATCGCAGTTCGTGGGAAATATCCGTCAACAGGCGGCTTTGCGCGTTCACCAGGCTTTCCAGACGCTCCGCCATGCGGTCAAAGTCACGCATCAGCTCGGCCATTTCGTCGTGGCGACGTGACGCGGGCGTGCCCGCGCGGGCCGTCAGATCACCCGACGCCAGTTTTTGAGTCGCGCCACGAAGCTGGACGATAGGTGAGGTCAGATATCGCGCCAGGATGTAACACACGAACCCCGAGGAAATGATTGCGATCAGAATACCAATGCCATGAATGCCGTGCGGTCCAAAAAATGGCTGATCTTCCGGAGGCAAATCGATAATCAGCATGTAATTGCGGCCGTTATCGGCGGTGAGAGTTTGGCTCAACACTTGACCGGGTCCGAAACGACCGAGGAAGGTGTCGGCAGTGTGGATTCGGCCGTGCCTGGCGCGATCGATCCACGGAGGCTGGCTGCGGTCTAACAGTTCGCGGCCCTGGTCGTCGAAGATGAAAAGCCGGACGTGCTGATTATCGCGGACGGTTCTGAAATATTTTCGAGCCCCTTCGTCGCCGCCCGATTGATAAGCTTGCAGAGCGTCGTTGAGAAATTTGGGTTCCTCCGCCTGCAGATTGGAAATCTCACGCGACGGGCGCATGGCGAGAGTCACGATAATCGCTAACACCAGAAAGAGCGCCTGGGCCATCCAGTACGAGAGAAATATTTTGAGGAACAGGCTTCTCATGCTTCCTCGGCCTTGGCTGCGGAGGTTTTTGCACGGTCGCGCGGATGCGCGAAGATATATCCCACTCCGCGAACGGTCTTGATGTGATCGCTGCCGTTATCGGAATCGCCCAGTTTCTTGCGCACCTTGCTGACGTGCATGTCGATGCTGCGGTCGAAAGGTGAAAACTTGCGGCTGAGCACCGCATCCACCAGATGCTCGCGCGTGACTACGCGTCCGGCCTCGCGCAGCAAGACATGCAGAAGATTGAATTCGACAGAGGTCAACTCGATGGGCTTGCCGTTCTGTCGAACGATTCTGGTGGCAGGATCAAGCTCAATATCTCCTACCTGTACAACTTCCGGGATTTGATCTTCGAGTCTTTCTCCGCCCTTTTCGCCGCTCTGCGTGCGACGCAAAATGGCTCGGATACGCGCCACCAGTTCGCGGGGATTGAATGGTTTGGGAAGATAATCATCCGCGCCGATTTCCAGGCCCACAATTCTGTCGACGTCTTCGCCTCGCGCCGTAAGCAACAAGACTGGAATGCGCGAAGTATTGCGTATTCTCCGCAACACGTCGAAGCCATTCATGCCCGGCAACATTACATCGAGCACGACCAGCAAATGATCGCCATTCAAGGCGCGCTCGAGGCCGCGATTGCCATCATGCACTGCCTCGATCTGGAAACCTTCAGGCTCCAGATATTCGCCCACCAGGCTGCATAACTCTACGTCGTCGTCAATGACCAGAATGCGATCCACTTTACTCATTTTAGTTACCCGCTCGCGAAACAGGTGGTAAAGAATTGTCAAACCAGAGCTTATCGCCCTTTACAAAACTTTACTCTGGTTGACCGACTCTTTACCACTTCGAATCTGGAAAAGTGTTTGTATGAACGAAGGCACTTGAGGGTTCCGAATTATGAGAATGCTCACAGGAGATGATATGAAACTTCGCGGCAAAATTTCGATAGTAGCTATGGCCATCGTGCTCACGACAGGAATTGCGATAGCGCAGGGGCACGGCGGCCCACGTGGTGGTGGCGATTTCTTTGGTGGACCGATGTTGGGATATTTGACCGATGTACTTGATCTCACCGATGCGCAACAGGCGCAGATCAAGCAAATCATCGCCACCCAAAAACCGGCGATGAAGCCACTGTTCACGCAAGAACATGAAAGCCATCAGCAAATGATGCAGCTCATCCAGAGCGGCTCTTTTGATCAGGCCAAGGCGCAAAGCATTGCAAATCAGGAAGCGCAAATCCACGCGCAACTTGAAGTGCTGCACGCGCAGATGGCCTCGCAGGCGTACCAGATTCTGACCGCCGACCAGAAAACCAAGCTGGCGCAAGTGATGGCCAAGCATCAGCAGCGGATGCAGCAACGCATGCAAGAACACCAACAGGCTCAGACACCGAACCAGTAAATAAGAGGGGGAGGCATGGAGGGAACGATCGGGTTCCCTCCTTCTGGGTAAAAGTTTTCATCAAAGAAAGGCGGGTAATTACTTGGCTACTAGAGCGATCCCCACGGATCTGGTAGATGTTATCGCGCGCGAAATGTCAGTCGGCGTGGAGCGTGCCGTCGAATGCTGGATGGCAGAAATTGAAGAAGCCCTTACCGATATGCATTTGACCTCGCTCGGCCGGCTGAATGCCGTTTGCGAGATTGTCAACGAGTACAAAAAACTGACTGGGAAAACAGAACTTAGGGACCGAAGCATCTGCTAAGTACTTACGAGGTGCAGCCATGAATGTTGATGTGGTTTATTCCTACCTGATAGATCTCACGTGGTTGTTTCTCGGCGTCTGGGTTTTATTGCTGACCACCGCCGCCATAGTGGCTTTCACCGACTGGCGGTGGATGCAAATTCTGCCATCGATGGACACGCTGCGTCGCAACTGAAGCGGGTGCTGTTAGAATCTCATCTAACACCCGATGCTGCCGAAAAGTCTGCGTCCCCTCATCCCCTACTTCAGAAAGTATCGCCGCAGCTATTTGCTGGGAACGATATGCGTTTTTCTGACGAACGGCATCTGGATTCTTTTTCCGCAAATAATTCGCCGGGCGGTGGATGATCTTTATCTCGGCGTGACTCGCCACAAGCTTGTCACCTACGCGTTGCTCCTGCTCGCGGTCGCTGCCGGCAAGGGAATCTTTCAGTTTCTGACCCGCTGGGTGGTAATCGGCGTCTCCCGCGAAATCGAATTTGATTTACGCAATGACCTCTTTCGCCATCTCGAGGGGCTCTCCTATTCTTACTATCAACGCACGCGAACCGGCGACATTATGGCTCGCGCCACCAACGACCTGAATGCGGTCCGCATGCTGCTCGGCCCAGCGATTATGTATTCGGCGAACACCATCGTGTTTACCGCCGGGGCGCTGGCGTTCATGCTCTCGATCAGTCCCAAGCTGACGTTGTACGCGTTCTTGCCGCTGCCCATTGTCAGCATCACGATTCAACACTTTGGCCGCAAGATTCACGAACGCTTCGAACGAATTCAGGCGATGTTTTCCGATATCTCCGCGCGCGCGCAGGAAAATTTTTCTGGAGTGCGCGTAGTTCGGGCTTACGTGCAGGAAGAGGCTGAAATCGCGGCTTTTGAAACTGCCAATCAGGAATACATCAAGCGCAGCCTCAAGCTGGTTCGTTTGATGGGCATGCTGTGGCCTACACTCGAAACGATGCTCGGCTTGGCCATTGTGCTGGTGCTATGGCTGGGCGGACGCGAGGTGATTTCCCACCGCATTAGCGTCGGCGAGTTTGTTGCCTTCAATACTTACATGGTGCAGTTGACCTGGCCGATCATTGCGTTAGGTTGGGTCATCAATATCTTCCAACGCGGTACGGCGTCGATGGGGCGTATTAACGAGATTCTCACTGAGAAGCCTGAGATCGAAGATAGCGAAGACGTCAAAAGCAGCACGAGCGAGACGCTCGCGGATACACAGATTCGTGGTGAGATCGAGTTTCGAAATTTAAACTTCTCTTACAATTCCACTGCGGTTTTGCGCGACATAAATCTTCGCATTCCGGCGGGCAGCAGCCTCGCGATTGTGGGTCCTACTGGTTCGGGCAAAACTACGCTGGTGAGTTTGATCCCGCGAATTTACGATGCGGAACCCGGAAGCGTGCTGATCGACGGCATTCCCATTCGCGAATACCCATTGCGACGTTGCGCCACAATCTTGGCTTTGTGCCGCAGGAAACTTTCTTGTTCAGCGAAACCGTGCGCGAGAATATCGCCTTTGGAAAAGAAGACGCCACCGACGATGATGTCCGTTCCGCGGCGCGGGCGGCCAGTATTGCGGAAGATATCGAAAGTTTTCCCGAACAATACAAAACCATAGTGGGCGAGCGCGGCATTACTTTATCGGGTGGGCAGAAACAGCGCACGGCGATTGCGCGGGCAATTATTCGCAACCCTCGCATTTTGATTCTCGACGATGCGCTCTCCAGCGTCGACACTCACACTGAAGATAAAATTCTCAATCATCTGCGTGAACTCATGCAGGGGCGCACGACGATTTTTATTTCTCACCGGGTTTCCACCGTACGCAATGCCGACCGCATCGCCGTCCTGCACACTGGACGAATCGTGGAACTGGGCACGCACGACGAACTGGTCGCCAAAGACGGTTACTATACCGACCTGTATAACAAGCAACTGCTGGAAGAAGAGTTGGCCGAAGTGTAGCAGTGAAGAAATCGAGGATGGGCGTCTCGCCCGTTCCGGCACCACCAGAGTTGTCATTCCGAGCGCAGCGAGGAATCCAGGGGCTTGCTGGTAGCAGCAACTCCGCCGTCGCAGGCAAGAACCTAGATTCCTCGCTTCGCTCGGAATGACAGTCGAGAGATGCTGCAATTCTCATCATGCGGCGCGTCGTCATCCCCGAGCTGCTCGACTCCGATTCCGGCACGCCAGCCGAAATCGCCACTGCGCTGTCCGACCTGCGTCACATTAATCAGTGGTTCGGCGGCGTCGACACCACCCAGTCGATGATTGCAAAGGTGGCGCAGAAAACTGGCACCAGTTGCCTTTCGTTGTTAGAAGTTGCCGCAGGCGCCGGATTCGTGCCGCTCTCCGCCAGCGCCCGACTGCTTCAATCGGGACTCAAACTTCAAGTCACACTAGTCGATCGCGCCGATTCTCATCTGAACAAAAATGGAAACTCCGCTGTAGCCGGCGATGCGCTCGCGCTTCCCTTTGCAAACGAAAGTTTCGATGTAGTAAGTTGCTGCCTCTTCGCTCATCATCTGGAGCCGGCAGAGGTAATTCAGTTTGTTAATGAGGGGCTGCGGGTGTGCCGCATCGCGGTGATCATCAACGATGTAGTTCGCGACCCAATTCACCTTGCCTTGGTTTATTTAAGTTTGCCGCTTTATCGCAGTCGCTTCACTCATCATGACGCGCCTGCCTCGGTACGGCGTGCCTACACGGTTGCCGAGATGCATCAAATGTTAGGACAGACCGCGGCAGCCAAAGTGGATATTGAGCGCCATCGGCTGTTCCGCATGGGAGCGATGGCGTGGAAAAAATAAAACCATGTACGACCTGATCGTGATCGGAGGCGGCCCAGCGGGAACGTCCGCCGCCATCACTTGCGCACGCAGCGGCGCAAGCGTGCTGCTGCTCGAACGCGGACGCTTTCCACGCCATAAAGTTTGCGGTGAATTCATTTCGGCTGAGTCGCTTGAACTGCTCCGCGATTTGCTTGCTCCACAACATGCGACATTACTTTCTGCGTCAATTCGCATTCCGCAATCACGCATATTTCTCGACGGACGCACGCTGCACGCGCCAGTCGATCCCGCAGCGGCCAGCATTGCGCGTTTCGACCTTGATGCCGCGTTGTGGGATTCGGCACAAAATTGTGGTGTCGATTGCCGGCAACAAATTTCCGTGCAGAGCGTTTGCGGAGCCGGTCCGTTTCTGGTGAAAACCTCGGTCGCAGACTTTGAAACTCGCGCACTGATTAACGCGTCAGGCCGTTGGTCAAATCTGACGCCCGCATTTCCCGATGGAGCAGACTCAAAGTCTAAGTGGATCGGCCTCAAAGGACATTTCGCTGAGGCTTTGCCACCCGCTTCCGTCGACCTCTATTTTTTCGACGGCGGCTACTGTGGAGTGCAACCTGTAGATCTTGCCAACCCAGTTGACCGCTGCGGAAGAGTCAATGCCTGCGCCATGGTGCGCGCGGATGTAGCGACCATGTTGACGGAAGTTTTTCTCCTCCATCCTCAGTTACAGCAACGTAGCCGAGCATGGAAACCTGTCACCCAGCCAGTGACGACATCGCCGCTGGTGTTTCGTGAGCCACAGCCCGAGCGCGACGGGATTCTGATGGTCGGCGATGCTGCCGCTTTTGTCGATCCATTTGTCGGAGACGGCATTTCTCTTGCCTCGCGCAGTGGCCGAATGGCAGGTGATTCTTTAGTTCGGTTTTTTGCTGGAAATATTTCGCTTCCCGAAGCAGCCCGCAATTATCGCGCAGCCTACGAAGAGCGCCTTTTGCCTGTGTTCCGCGCGTCCTCAAGAATCCGCCACATGTTACGTCTGCCACAGACAGTGCGAATTCCGATTCTCTGCCTGCTGGAAAAGTCGCCGGCAATCACACGATACATGGTTCGTAAGACGCGCTAAAGCAGCTCGTCGCCTGACGTCATCCCTGAAACAATTCCTCTTACTTATGTAACTGGCGCAGGCCGCATGGACTGCTATCATCACGCAGAAGCTTGGGGAGGCGCGCCTTGAAAAAACCTATTATTCTGCTTCTCACCGTATATTTTGTCCTCTTGGCCGGCTTATCTGCAGCTCAGCAGCCCGCGCCCCAAACTGCGCGCCAGGCGCTGGTCGAGATGTTCTTCAGCAAAACTCCCGGCACATTCGAGAAGCATCTTCCGCAGGCGACTCGCGCTGCGCTGCCAAAGGCGGGCACGTACCCTCCTTTTCTCAGCGGATTTTCTCTGCTGACCAGCCAGATGGCCGCTCGCGGGCAACAATTGCAAACCTTCGAAGCCGGTCCGACACTGGTGATGGTCGAGGATTCCCAGGCTCACAGTAAGTTCGAAATCACAGTCGAACGCGACGACCTGCGTGGCGATGAAGACCAGATTGACCTCTCCTTCCATGCCTCAAAAAATGGCGAAGCCCAAAACGCGGGGGCAAAATGTGGACTCACCTTCACCATGAAGCAGGAAACTGGCATCTGGCGCCTTAACGAAATTTCGCTGACGGTGGGAGTATCGCTGACTGACCCGGAATTCTTGAAAACATTGAGCACTAAACTGGCACCTGGAATCAGCGAAGCTACACCAGGTCATCCGGCTACGACCATCGGCTCGAACGCGATGGTGATCGCGGCAAACGAATCCGCAGCTGTGGCTGCGGTCCGCACGCTTAATACGGCCGAGATAAGCTACGCTGCGACTTTTCCCGCCCACGGCTTCACCTGCACGCTGACTGACCTGGGCGGCATGGGAAGCGGCGGCGGAATGACCGAGCGCCAGGCGATGTTGATCGATCCGCGCCTGGCTTCCGGCAAAAAGAACGGCTACGTTTTCGCACTGGTCGGGTGCGATGGAACTCCGGCGACCAAGTACCGCATCACCGCCGAACCCGCTAATCCTGGCACCGGAACCCGCGCTTTCTGCAGCGACGAATCCGCAGTAGTCCGATTCTCCGCTGACGGCAAAGCCGACTCTTGTTTGAACGCGGGTATTCCCCTGCAGTAAAAACCATCGTTGCTATCGCCCTCTGAGCTGCCCGCGAAACCGCGCATTCAGCGTCTTTAGTAACACATCCATCCACAAAAATGATTACTACCGTAACGGCAATAGAACGGTTGCGAACGCTCCGGCCGAAGCTCTCACCATAAACTAACAACAGGCGCGTTAGGCCCGAGCCTTGACCTGTGAGCCAAATGCAAACTCGCTGGGGTAAGCGTTTCGGACGATACGAGATCATTGCTGAACTCGGTCGCGGAGCGATGGGAGTAGTGTACAAAGCCCGCGACCCTAAGATCGACCGCTTCGTAGCAGTTAAGGCGATTTCTCTCTCCACGCAAAATCCAGAAGAGGAACGGGAATACCGGGAGCGATTTTTTCATGAAGCTCAAGCTGCCGGCCGTCTTTTGCATCCCGGCATTGTCACTATCTTCGACACGGGCGAGGACCCCGAAGGCCATATTGCCTACATAGTAATGGAATACATTCCCGGCCAATCACTGGACCGGATGCTTTCAGAGAAATCAAAGAAACTGCCGCTCGAACAGGCGCTGTTGTTGACCGAAGAGTTGGCGGAAGCGCTGGATCATGCTCACGGACAAGGCGTCATCCATCGCGACATGAAGCCAGCTAACATATTGGTCACGCCGGAGGGCCATGCCAAGATCGCCGATTTCGGCATCGCGAAGATGAACCTGGCCTACAGGACGCTGCGAGGCCAGGTGCTCGGCACACCGGCTTACATGTCGCCTGAACAATTAGAGGGAGAGACAGTCGACCAACGCTCCGATTTATTTTCTTTGGGCGCGATTTTGTATCGCATGCTTACGGGTTACGGTCCTTTTCAAGGCAACAGCACCGCGACCGTCTGCTTCAAAGTGGCTAACCGCGACCCCATTCGTGCGAGCGCGCTTGATCCCGAACTTCCGCCTGAATTGGATGCTGTGATCGCGCGCGCTATGGCAAAAGAGCCGTCGCAGCGTTATCAGCGTGGCCTGGAATTTGCGCTTGATATTCATGAGTTGCGCGAGCGCGGTCAAGCGCTGAACCGAACACCCGAGCGGCCAGCATGGTTTCCTGGATCGCGCGTAAGTCAGTCTCAGCCGAAGCAGCAGGTTTCAAACGCGCCTTCCGCAGCCAACTACGCCTCGGCAGCTTTATTCAAAACCTTGAGCGAGGCCGCGAAAAAAGTGCCGCCGTTTATTCAGCGACAGATCAATCCTCAATGGCGCTTGCCGCAATGGCGATTGCCGGCGTTTCGAGTAGGCCTGATAATCTCAGTCGCAATGCTTGCATTGACTTTGTTTGTTTATCATCATCATCGTCAGTCATCGCTGAATAAAACGCATGCCGTGACACCTTCGCCAGTGGTCGCACCGGCAGCGACTGTCGCGACAGCCGCAGAAACCGCAACGGCGTCGCCGAGCCTGCAACCTGCTTCCTTACCCGCTGAGTTACAGAACGATCCTACTCCGCCACTAACCGAGTCGAAAAGAACCGCGCCCCTCGAGGCGAAAAAGAGTCAATCAAAGACAGCTAGCAAATCGGCCGGCGAAGATACGCAGCCGAGCGCATCATCTGTCACGACGATTTCCGATTCTACGAACGCGGTTGAGGATTCCCCTCGAGCAGTGGTGGAAGCTCCGAAGCCGGTTTCATATCCCGCCAAGCCAGTTGCGGATTCAACCTTAGACATCGAGATTGAACATCATTTTTCCGAAGCAGACCTATCTGTTTGGGTTGACGATAAACTGACCTACGACCAGCCCGTACACATCCAGACTAAGAAGCACTGGAATCCCTTTCGAGGAAATGTTAAGGAGACAGAAAGCCTGCGAATTGCATCCGGTAAGCACCGGGTGCGTGTGCGCGTTCGCTCCACGTCAGACAAGTATGAACAAACCGAGACAGTCGTCGGAAGTTTCGCCAAGAACCATCCGGCAACACTTCTGATTAGCTTCCAAGGACATGCAAGAGACATGCAATTGGAATTTCAAAAGCCCAGCCCCGATGCCTTGCCTGCTCCGGAGCCGGCTCCCGAATAAAACAGGAGCGCTTTCGCGCTCCCATGTGTGTTCACCTAAGCTGCAGGCCGCTGCCGAGCGCGCCCCTTCTTGAACAACTCAATCATGGCTCGATTGAATGCCGGGATGTCATCCGGCTTGCGGCTGGTTGTAAGATTGCCATCCGTCACCGACTCCTTGTCCATCCACTCCGCCCCGGCGTTGCGAAGATCGGTCTTCAGCGATGGCCACGACGCAATCTGTCTGCCCTTCGCCACGCCCGCCTCAATGATGGTCCAAGGCCCGTGGCAAATTGCCGCCACCGGCTTTTGCGCATCGAAAAAAGCCTTAACAAACTGAACCGCTTTCGGCTCTATGCGAAGTTTGTCAGGATTAATAACGCCTCCCGGTAAGAGCAGGGCGTCGAATTCGTCGGCGCGCGCTTTATCGAGGGGGACATCGACTGCAACCTCGTCGCCCCATTCGGTAAGTTTCCAGCCTCGGACCTTGCCGTTTTTCGGCGAGACAACCTGCGTCTTTGCCCCGGCTGCGTCGAGAGCCTTGCGAGGTTCCATGAGTTCCACTTGTTCGAAACCATCGGTGACTAGGATTGCAACTTTTAGTCCTTGTAATTCTTGGGTCGCCATATTTTTTCTCCTATGACAACTTCGGATGCGACCACGGGTGATAAGGTATCCTCGAAATTTTCTTTTTTCAATTCTTCAGTTATAGCTTTAAGTTTTCGATATTCCTCATAAAAATAAATGCAGTTATGCTTAGGGCTTAGCTCGTCAGTGCGCGGGCGACAATCCGGTGCCTCGAGCACGGGCGTCCCGCCCGTTCAGACGAAGGTCGTGTAGGGACGGGTCTCTGAACCGCCCCGGCGGAGGAATGCTGCGCAAGCTGCCTAGGCCGTCGAGCTTATTGTGAAGCCCAAGTTAGATTCCAGCGAACGGATGTGAACCTGGGCACGCTGCTTTCGAACGTGACACACCAGGTCCCTCCACTCCGCTTCTCATACCCTTCGGGCATGAGAATCTCCGGTCGGGATGATAAATCCGTCGGAGAAAATCATTTCATCGTGTCGAAAAAACGTTAATGCGATTATAATGAGCGCCGTTTTCGAGATCGTCCCAGCATGACCATCAGAATCCAAGCAGGGGGAACTATTATGAAGCACGCGCACGTTATGACCATCACCATCCTGTTGGGCATTTTTGCCTTACCTTTTGCGATGGCACAAAAAAATGAAATCCGCGACTTCCCGCCCGACTTCCATCAATATAACCGTGAAGCTCTTCCCGAAGACATCGTTCCTGGAGGTGAGTTGGCCTTGCCGCCAGAGATTCTTGGCGTGGGCGGAATGGCGAACGGCATCGTGATCAAAGACGTCATCGTCAGCAACACTGACAAGACTCTGAAAAATACCAATCATTCTCCGAATGGCGAACCCAGCATCGCGATCAATCCAACGAATCCCAAAGAGATCGACATTCTTGCTTTTACCGCCGGGTGGGGAGCGGACGCGCCGATCTGGCATTCCACTAACGGTGGGAATATCTGGTCGCTGGAATCGACCATTCCCAACCCAACCGGAATATCAGAAAGCGGATGTCCGTGCGACCAAACTCCTGACTACGGGCGCGACAACCATTTGTCAGCCACATTTCTTGATCTCGATCACTTAGGGATCGACGCTTACTCTGGCACGACAACCGATCCGACTTCGGCCGCGGCGTGGCAATGGTGGGTCAAGAATGGTGTGGCGCAACCCACCGATCAAGTCGGACAGGGAGATACCGATCAGCCTTGGTTGCTGGTGAACGAGGATCCTGACGTGCACTCGCAGGATGATGTTTACGTGGCCTATGACAACTTTGACGGCGCCCCGGACATGCGTATCGCGGTTGCTCCCGGCAGCGATCCGCCTGATTTTACCATCGACAGTCTAGCGGGATTTTCTCAAGGCGAAGTAAATCCCGGCCAGCGGCTCGCGGTCGATCACAACAGCGGCGCGATCTACACTCTGTTCCAACAATGCCCTACCACCGTTGCCAACTGCAATAACATTGCCGCTGATCCCAAGACGATTCACTGGTTCCTGAATCGCTCGACCGATGGCGGCCACACCTGGACGTTGAACGGAAGCTCCACCGGAATTCAGGTCGCTTCGGGCCAGAGCACGCAGCCGCAGCCAAAGTTTGGCACGGTCAACGCTCTTCTCGGCGGAGTCAATCACGTCGCAGTAGATCCGAACAACAGCGATGTCTACGTTGTGTTCGGCAATCGCGATCCCAAAACCACCAACAATCGGCTGAGCATCGTTCGCTTAACCGCAAACGGCAAGGGCGGCCTCAAGATTGGCACACCGCACTTTGTCACCGGACAGGTGCAGGCCGCGCTGCCTTCAATGGCAATTGCGAAGAATAGTAAAGGAACGATTGGGATTCTCTACGTCGTGTATAACGGACTCGACCAGAAGACCGGATTCCCGACTTACACCGCAAACCTCGCGATCAGTGACAACCACGGCGTCAGCTTTACGACACATAAGCTGGAAAAGTTTCTTTCACCGGCGAAAGACGATGGTGATCCTCGACAACGCGTTCTCGGAGACTACGAACAACTGAAGGCATTGGGAAGCACGTTCTACGGAGTGTTTCCCGGAAATGGCGTACCTTTCGGGCGTCCGTTCGCCAACATCGATCCCATCTTTTTCAAGACCACGGTAACGGAATAATTAGTGTGTGCCCCTCTGGCCGCTGGGTGCCCTGCCCTTCTCGCGTACTGTGCGAGAGGGCGGGGCTCTTAGCAGTCATCCTGAGGCAGCGCAGGCCTTCGCAAAGCGAAGGCCTGCCGACGGAGGGTGTGTGCACTTCTGGCACGGGCGCAGGATGCCACCGGGGAAGAAGCTGCGGTCGAGACTAAATCTCGCGACAGCGCGTCATCGCGAGCGGCTTGGCGTGTCCGGTGGTCCGCCGCCGCGACGTCAGCTTAAAGCCCCGCCCTCTCGCAAAGGACGCGAGAAGGGCAGGGCGCCCGCTTTTGTCTGTGGTGAAAGCCCGCGCCGGCCCCCAAAAATTGAGCCACCCCCCATCCCCTGATCTTTTGAGATCATGGGATTACGCGGAGACTAAGGTCAAAATCTTTGAGGGATAATGGGTTGCGGGCAAAATATTTCGGAATAAGGACTTAGCTTCGAATATTCCTGCAATGGGCCTAGGGGCATTCCGGGATGCTATTGGTTGTCAATGAGCTAATCTAACGCTGACAGATAATATCTTTGGGCAAGGTAGATGTCAATGCCGGGTGCTCGCGAGCATAGTTGACCCCGGAGGCTAGCTCACCACTTGACGCAGAAAAAAAGGCTGACGTCAGCGTGCGTTGGGGATTGAATCTCACTGAACATCGCGGCGTCGTGAGCAGCTTGGCGTGTATCCGGTGGTCCGCCGCCGCGACGTCAAGCTAAAGCCCCGCCCTCTCGCAAAGAACGCGAGAAGGGCAGGGCACCCGATTTTGTGCGTGGTGAAGGCCTGGGCCAACCCACCAAAAGTGGCTCCCAAACCGTTGACCAACTCGGTGGGTCTGGCGTGAGATAGTATGCGAGAATGATCTGAAAATATGAAAGCCGCATGGTATGAAAAGCAGGGCCCTGCGGGCGATGTGCTGATCGTGGGTGAGATGAAAGATCCCCAGCCACTCGCAGGCGAACTTCGGATTCGGGTTGCTTTTTCAGGTGTGAATCCGGGCGATGTGAAGAAACGTCAGGATAGCTTTGGCATCGGGATGCCATATCCACGTGTCATTCCGCACAGCGACGGTTCGGGCATAGTTGATGCAGTGGGCGAAGGAGTGTCGCGGGAATGGATCGGGCGGCGCGTGTGGTGTTATGGCGCTCAGAGTTACCGTCCTTTCGGAACCGCCGCCGAGTACACCGTGGTTCCCTTGAGACAAGTGGTTCAACTTCCCAAAAGCTCGTCGCTGGAGCAGGGAGCCTGTCTCGGCATACCGGGCATAACCGCTCACCGCGCCGTTCATGTTGGAGGTTCGGTCGAGGGACGGACCGTTCTAGTGCAGGGCGGTGCAGGGGCGGTTGGAGCTTGTGCCGTTCAACTCGCGCATCGGGCGGGAGCGCGAGTCATTGCCACGTGCCGCAGCGAGAGCGACAAGGAAATCGCATCGCGGGCAGGAGCAGATGAGGTTCTGCTGACCGGTGAAAAATTAGCGGAACGAATCCGGGCGTCTGCTCCCAACGGAATCGATCACATCGTCGAGGTCGCCTTCGCCGCGAACATCAATACGGATGTCGCAGTATTGGCGCAAGGTGGTTCCATCGCGACTTACGCCACCAATGCTCCGAAGGCGGAAATTCCAGTTTGGCAACTCGTCTTTGTGAACGCCAGACTCTTCTTTGTTGGCAGCGATGACGTGCCCGCGGAGGCGAAGATCGAAGCGTCCCGCGCTCTCAATGAGGCACTCGAGGCGGGATGGCGAGGACTTGATATCGCTGAGATTCTCCCCTTAGATCAGATTGCCCGCGCCCATGAATTGGTCGAACACCCAGTGAAGCCGGGACGGGTGATCGTCGCAATTCCGTAGCAACGAACTTACTCCAGGTTCGCGTCTCACTGGACAGCGCATCGTCCTGAGAAGCTTCGCGCGTATCGGTGGGCCGGCGCCGCAATGTTAGCTAAAAGCCCCGCCCTCTCGCAAAGAACGCGAGAAGGGCAGGGCACCCGATTTTGTGCGTGGCGAAAGCCTGGGCCAGCCCCAGCCCCCCGCAGCACCATTAGGTCACGGTGAAAATTGTGGCGCTGGTCGCGATTCCTCCTGGAGTCGTGACTTGGATCTTGCCGGTTTTCGCGCCGGTTGGAACCGTGGCTGTGATCTGAGTATTGGAATCGACCGAGAACGTGGTCGCTTTCACTCCTCCGAACGTGACCTTGGTTGCGCCAGTAAAGCTCGTGCCGGTAAGCGTCACTTGGGTTCCCACCGACCCACTGGTCGGCTTGAAACTCAGGATCGCGGGCGTGACGCGGAATATTTTGTTGCTGGTCAGCGTTCCGCCGGGCGTGGTTACGATCACGGAGCCCGTGGTCGCGGCGGATGGAACTACGGCAGTCAGATAGGTATCAGAGACGACCGTGAACTTTGCCGCGACTCCATGGAACGAGACCTTGCTGGTCCCGGTGAAGCCTTGGCCGAGGATTTCAATGGTCTTCCCGACTTTGCCCTCGAATAGTGGACCCACGAAACTGACGAACGGGTCAAGCTTCATGCCCAGGCTGTAGAGCACGCCGCAAAAACACAGCTTCCCGGTGCCGCCGCCGTAAGTGTCTCCGTAGAGAGTGCCGTTGGTGTTCTGGAACAGGGCGACTTGTGGATTTGCGCCGGGAAACTTGCCACTGGTGTTCGTAAGGTTGACGAGGACCTTGTACTTGCCTGTGGAGGTGATCTGGAAAAGCACACCGGACGAGGTATTGCTTGCGGCCACGCCATAGAACTTGCCATCCGTGGCCTGTACCAGGCCAGCCAGCGGATGAATTCCCAGGCCATCGTCCTCACTAAAACTGTGGAGAATGGTGAGGGCGCCCGCCGGGGTCATCTTGTAAATGGAGCCGAAGCCATTTGCTCCCCCTGCTGCGGTTGTGCCGTAGAAATTTCCGTCACTGGCTTGAATGATCGCGCCCTTAGGGGTTTGCCCGTCTGGTGTGCCTGTGAAGTTGTAGAGTACCGTGAATTTTCCACCCGGCGTGATCTTGAATACGCCGCCGTATTGGCTTGTACCTTCCCCGCCATTGAATGTGCCATAGAAGTTGCCGTCGGTCCCTAGGGTCAAGGCCATGGGATAGCGAACCGTACCACCAAACGTGTAGATGAATGTCACCTTGCCCGAAGGCGTCATTTTGTACACCGTGCCGAAGACCTCCCCGCCACCATCACTGGTCGTACCGTAGTAATTTCCATCGAGGCCTTGGATTGGGGCAGCGTAGGCACAGCAGTTGAAGCCTCCAAAGCTGTACAGCGTGGTGATTTTCCCACTGGCAGTGACCTTGAACACGGTCCCAGCGCCTGCGGAGCCGCCCGCGTAAGTGGTGCCGTAGAAGTTGCCGTCGGTGCCGAGCGTGAGGCCGCTGTAAGGGTAATAACTGTCGCTGCCGTTGCTATCGAAGCTCCACGCCGTCATCGTCCCGGAGGGGGTAAGTTTAAAGGCGGCACCTACGGCATTCAATCCTCCGTCGGTTGCAGTGCTGTACAAGTTACCATCGCGGCCCTGTGTGAAAAGGCCGATCCAGCCTGGGTTCGCGGGGTCTCCGCTGTTGCTCCCGAGGTTGTACAGATCGGTATATGTTTGTGCGTAGACAGTGGTGCTCGCGGCGACGATGATGATAACGACGGCGAGAACTTGTGATCGCGCGGCATAGCCGTATTTCATAGAATTCTCCAGTGGCTCGGTTGCGGGGATTAAGGGGACTGCTGACCGCGCTGGGGGGCACGGTGTTTGCCTTTAATATCTGGCGCTCTTTACGGGAGCCACGATAACACAGAACTACCATCACTGCCGCAAAAGTTCTACCGCCCAGAACCGGGGTTAGCGTCGAGACGGTCGCGAACCTGGGGCACCCGTCATCTTCTTGTTTTCTGGCTTCCTACTTCGGCTGGCTGCGCCACTTCCTGCAATGCCGCCGCGAATGCGTCGATCGCTTGATCGATCTGCTCGCGGGTGATGATTAGCGGGGGTTGGAAGCGGATTACGTTGCCGTAGATGCCTCCTACGCCGACCAGGACGCCGTTGCGCAGCAGGGCGTCGCGGATGGCTTCGGCTTCGGTGGTGGCTGGGGTTAGCTTTTCGTCTTTTACCAGTTCTACGCCGATCATCAGGCCGAGGCCGCGGACTTCTCCTATTAGTGGGTGGTGCTTTTGCAGGGCGCGGAGTTTGGTCATGGCGTAGTTGCCGGTTTCGGTGGCGCGGGCTGGGAGATTTTCTTTTTCTATGAAATTGATGTTGGCTAGGGCGGCGGCGCAGGAGATGGGATTGCCTCCGAAGGTGGAGAGATGGTCGCCGGGTTTGAAGGCGGCGGCGATTTCGGGGCGGGTGGTGAAGGCGCTCAGGGGGAATCCGTCGGCGATGCCTTTGGCGGTGACCAGGATGTCGGGGACGACTCCGTAGTGCTCGATGGCAAACATTTTGCCGGTGCGGGCAAAGCCGGATTGGACTTCGTCGGCGATGAAGAGGATGTCGTGCTGGTCGAGGACTTTCTTTACCTCCTTGAAATAGTTTGGCGGCGGCACAATGATGCCGCCTTCGCCCATGACTGGCTCGGCGATGAACGCGGCTACGTCGCCGGAAGTGGCGAAGCGGATTGTGTCGTCGATGGCCTTGGCGCACTGGCGGGCGCATTCTTCGGGATCGTTGCGCCATTGCGAACGGTAGGCGTAGGGTGCGGGGGCGAAGGCTACGCCGGGAGCGTAGGGGCCTCCGCGTTTTTTGCGGCCTTGGTTGCCGGTGATGCTGAGGGTGCCCCAGCTGCGTCCGTGGAAGCTGGCGTGGAGCGAGATGTATTCGTGCTTGCCGGTGTAGAGGCGGGCTAGCTTCATGGCGCCTTCGATGGCTTCAGCTCCGCCGTTGCCAAAGAAAGTTTTCGTTAGGCCTTTGGGGGCGACTTGGGCTAACTTTTCGGCTAGGTCGGCTACTGGTTTTACGTGGTAGATATAAGAGGCGGCGTGGACTAGTTTGTCCATTTGCGCTTTGGCGGCGGCGATTACTTGGGGATTGCAGTGTCCGGCATTCACTACTGAGATTCCGGAGAAGCAGTCTAGATAGTCGCGGCCATTTTCGTCGGTTACCGTGGCTCCGCTGGCATGGTCGATGACAATGGGGACGACCTGCTTCATGAAGCCGGTCATTACGTAGTCTTTGTATTTTTGGATGGTGTCGGACATTGTTGTTGACCCCGGCGGCTGAAGCCGCATTAATTTTGAGTGCGCCTTGCGATATGGCTGAAGCCATATCCTGATACGAATCGCGAGCTAGTCGAAACTCGTGTCGTGGCAAAATTCGTGTAGCGGCAAAACTTGTATCGTGACCGAACTCGTGTAGGGACAGGCGCCTCGCCCGTCCACCGAGCGCAGCGAGGCACCCTAATCTAGAACTTGCGCGAGTGTTCTTTGGCCCAGCGTTCGATTACTACTTTTTTCTCCGTGTAGAACTCGATGGCATCGCGGCCTTGTCCGTGGAGGATGCCGAAGAAGCTGTCTTTCCATCCGCTGAATGGAAAATAGGCCATGGGCGCGGCGACGCCGATATTGATTCCGATATTCCCGGCGGGCGCTTCGTAACGGAAACGCCGCGCGGCTGCGCCGCTCGAGGTGAACAATGACGCCTGATTACCGTACTTGCTGCGCTCGAGGAATGCGAGGGCTTCGTCGAGGTCGCGAGCGTGGATCAGGCTTAGGACTGGGCCGAAGATTTCGGTGTCCGCCACCTCGCTCGTAGGCGAGACGTCATCGAGGATCGTTGGCTTCACGAAGTTTCCGGCTTCGTGCTTCGGGATTTTGGGATTGCGCCCGTCGAGGAGAACTTTTGCGCCTTGCTTTTCGCCGGTGGCGATCAGGGATTCGATTCGTGACTTGCTCTGTTCGCTGATCACGGGGCCCATCTGGGTGCCTTCGTCTAGGCCGTTGCCTACTCGCAGGTTCGCGGCGGAATCGGTGATGGCGTCACGGAAAGTTTTTTGCGCTTCGCCGATCGTTACTGCGACTGAGACTGCTAGACAGCGTTGGCCGGCGCAGCCGAAGGCGCTGTCACTGATGATTTGCGTCGCCATCTTCATGTCGGCGTCGGGGAGAACGATTACGTGATTCTTGGCGCCGCCTTGGCATTGGGCGCGCTTTCCGTTGGCGCCAGCGCGTTCGTAGACATATTTCGCCACCGGAGTCGAACCAACGAAGCTGATGGCGCGTACTTTGGGATGATCGAGCAACGCGTTGACTACGGCTTTTCCGCCGTTCACTAAGTTGACTACGCCCTTGGGCAGGCCGGTCTGAGTGAGCAATTCGTAGGTTCGCTGGATGGTGAGCGGGACGCGCTCGGACGGTTTTAGGATGAAGGTGTTGCCGCAGGCGATGGCATACGGTAGAAACCAGAACGGGACCATGCCGGGGAAATTAAATGGCGTGATCGCCGCGACCACGCCGAGCGGTTGTCGAATCATCATTTCGTCGATGCCGCGGGCCACGTCTTCGAGATTGTAGCCTTGCATCATCATCGGGAATGCCGCAGGCGACTTCGACGTTCTCGATAGCGCGGCGCCACTCGGCTTTGGCTTCGGTGAAGGTCTTGCCATTTTCCTGGGTGATGAGGCGGCTTAGTTCGTCGATGTGTTCTTCGAGAAGCTGCTTCAGCTTGAACAGTGGTTGGATGCGGTCCTCGGGAGGCGTACGTCGCCACTCGGGATAGGCGGCTGCGGCGGCTTCCACGGCTGTGGCAACTTCGTCGGTACCGGAGAGCGGGGCTTTAGCGATGATTTCCCCGTTCGCGGGATTGGTGACGTCGAACCATTCCGTGGCGGTGGACTCGATCCATTGGCCGTTTACGTAATTGGGAACTTTGGTTATCGGTGGGGCTGCTATGGTCATTTGCTTACCTCTGCTGTCGCGAAGATTGTTGTGCCGAGAAACGTTGCAAGCAATGTTTCTACAGCATGCTTTTTTGTAGAGACGTAGCTTGCTACGTCTCTCGCCGCCGAGCTTTCGCTCGGCTGGGCGGACGAGGGCGTCCGCCCCTACGTGATCATGGTTGCTACGACGCCTCTTTTTTCAGACACCATCTGCAGCGCTGATTCGAGTACATCGAGGCCTTCATCCATCTGCTCGTCGGTTACGACCAGCGGAACTAGAAGGCGGATCACGTTGGAATACGAACCGGCTGTGATTGTGATCACGCCATGCTCATAACAATATTTTGTCACTTCTTTGGTCTCGTCGGCGGCTGGTTCACGTTTGTCGGGGGATTTCACTAGTTCGATTGCTTGCATTCCGCCCAGGCCGCGAACATCGCCGATCATCGGCCAGCGCTTCTGCCATTCCTTGGCGCGCTTCTGGAATCGGTTTCCAATTTCGTTGGCGCGAGTCAATAAGTTGTCACGATCGAAGATGTCCAGCACGGCCAACGCTGCCGCGCAGGAGAGCGGGTTGCCGGCAAAGGTTCCGCCTAGAGCGCCGGGGCCGGGCGCATCCATGATTTCGGCGCGGCCGGTGATCGCGGCCAAGGGCAAGCCTCCGCCTAGCGACTTAGCTGTGACCAAAATATCCGGTTCGATGCCATAGTGTTCGCTGGCGAACATTTTGCCGGTTCGGCCGAAGCCGCTTTGCACTTCGTCGGCGATGAAGAGGACGCCGTGCTTGTGGCAGATGTCGATCAGCACCCGGAAAAAGTCGGGCGGAGGGACGACGAATCCACCCTCACCCAGAACCGGTTCGGCGATCACGGCCGCCACATCTTCGGATGCGACTACGCGTTTGAATGTGTCTTCGAGATGACGGGCGCAGTAGAGATCGCACGATGGATATTTCAGCGAATAGGAGCAGCGATAACAATAGGCGTAGGGAATGCGGTAGACGTCGCCGGGGAAGGGTGCGAATCCCGCTTTATAAGGATGGGTTTTGCTGGTGAGCGCCAAGGTCATCATGGTGCGACCGTGAAAGGCGTCTTCGAAGGCGATGATGCCTGAGCGTCCGCTGTGAGCGCGGGCGATTTTTACGGCGTTCTCGACCGCTTCGGCTCCGCTGTTTACGAACAATGTTTTCTTAGGGAAGTTGCCGGGTGTGATTTGGTTCATCCGCTCGGCTAGGCGAATGTAGTCTTCATAGGGCGTGACTTGGACGCAGGTGTGCAAGAACTTTTCGAGTTGCTGGCGGATTGCGGTCATCACTGGCTCATGACGATGTCCCACGTTTAGGCAGCCGATGCCGCCGGCGAAATCGATGTAGCGGTTGCCGTCGACATCTTCGAGCCAGGCGTCTTCGGCTTTCGCCACGTAGATGGGAGTCCCGTGCGAGAGTCCGCGAGGGACGGCTTCGTTTCGGCGCTCTGCGAGCGCTTTCGATTTTGGTCCCGGGATCGAGGTTTTTAGTTGAATCGTGTTCATGATGCTTCCTGCGTTGCGGTGCGAACTCCTTCAGGCTTTGATCGTCGTACGATCGACAGCAGGTCCTTCGACTCCGTAGCTGATTCGCTTCGCGAACCAGCTACTGCGCTCAGGGTGACAGAATGCGAGGGCATATTATTTAGTACCAGGCGATCGGGGTTTCACTTAGGTTGATGTGCACTTGCTTGGTTTCGAGATATTCTTCGATTCCCCATGGGCCTAGCTCGCGGCCGAAGCCGGATTGTTTGTAGCCTCCCCATGGGGCTTCGACGTAAGTTGGTTGCATATGGTTCACCCAGACGATTCCGGCGCGGAGCGCTTTCACAGTGCGGAATGCTTTGAAAATGTCACGCGTCCAAACCGCGGCGGCCAAACCATACGGTGAGTCGTTGGCAATTTTGATTGCGTCTTTTTCGTCTTCGAATGGGATTACGGCGGCAACTGGACCGAAAATTTCTTCGCGGGCAATGCGCGCATTGTTGGTCACGTCGTAGAAGATGGTCGGTTCGATGTAGTAGCCCTTGGCGAATTTCTCGGCGCGTCCGCCGCCGGTGGCTAGTTTGGCTTCTTTCTTGCCGAGTTCCTGGTAGGAGCGTACGCGATCGTATTGATCTTTGCTGACCAGTGGGCCCATCTTCGTTTCGCGATCAGTGGGCGAGCCCAATTTAATTTTCTTGGCTTTTTCTGTCATCGCGTCTACAAACTTTTTGTAGATGGGTTTGTGCACCAGGATGCGGCTACCAGCGGAGCACACTTCGCCTTGATTGATGAATACGCCGAAGAGCGCGCCGTCGATGGCGGCTTCGAAATCCGCGTCGGCGAAAAAGATGTTGGGGGACTTGCCGCCTAGTTCGAGGGTGACGCGCTTTACCGTTTCGGCAGCTTGTTTGACGATGATTTTTCCTACGGCTGCGCTTCCGGTGAAAGCGATTTTATTCACGTCTGGATGCTGCACCAGCGGTGCGCCACAGGATTCGCCGAATCCGGTGATAATGTTGACCACGCCCGGCGGCAGGCCCACCTCGGTCAGCCAGTTTGCCATTTCTAGCGCGGTGATGGGGGTTTGCTCGGCGGGCTTCAGTACGCAAGTGCAGCCAGCCGCCAATGCTGGTGCTAGTTTCCACGCTGCCATTAACAGCGGATAGTTCCAGGGAATAATTTGTCCGGCTACGCCTACGGGTTCTTTGAGCGTCAGGCTCATGGCGTTGTCTGGAACCGGATTCACGTATCCCAGAATTTTTGTCGCTAAGCCGCCGTAATATTCGAAACACGTCGCCACATCAGCGATGTCGAATTCGGCTTCGACGATGGGCTTGCCGGTGTTGCGCGATTCCAACTCTGCGAGCATGGTCGCATTCTGGCGGATTTTGTCGGCGAGGCGGAATAGGACGCGTCCGCGTTCCTGCGCTGTCGTCAAGGCCCAGGGGCCGTTCTCGAATGCGGCCTTCGCGGCGGCTACGGCGCGGTTGACGTCCTCGGCATTCGCTTCGGGGACCTGCGCGATTACCTCTTCGGTCGACGGGTCATAGACTGGAAAAGTTTTGCTGGACTTGCTGTCCACCCACTCACCGTTGACGTACATCTGATAGGTGCGAACGTCGGTCTTCACTCCACCTGGCATATGTTTAACCTCCTGATTGTTCCCTCAGGGCCTGAAGGCCCGATAATTTTAGGCTTCAGCGGCACGACTGAAGTCGTGCCCTTCCCGTTCGATTCGTCGCCACGACGCAAGTCATCCCCCGTTGCGATTTTTAGCGGTACGAGCCGCCTGTCGAGAAAGTTGTATCTTGAACGCCGCAGCGCCTAAAGGCGCTATCAATTCCGAGTCAAAATTGCGGCATCGCTAAAGCGATGCCCTGATACGAATCCCGGATACGAGTCCCAGATACGAGTCCCAGATACGAATCCCGGATATGAATCGAGCATTTTTCAGCAAGGTGCAAAATCGTGCTTCCCCGATATTAGAATTCAATGGCACTAAAGTCGTGCCCTTCCGTTTGCGGGGAGGGGCGAGTCCGCCGTCTCCACATGAACTGCTGCTAACGGTTTCATACGGCTGTATCCGTAGAAGAAAAATACTGCCAATGCGATAAAGCCCAGTGTTATGCCGAACATGCTGACTTCGTATTTCCATAATGATGTGATTTGTTTGGCTGGGAAATAGGCTACGACAATCGCCAGCATCGTCGTAATGAGCCCTGCGACGCCCGCAAACATGAGCGTGCTTCGGCTATAACATCCTTGGAGCGAATTACGCATGGCAAACTTTATCAGCGCGGCGAAGACGTACAGAAATGGAACCAACTGCAGCACGACTGCGGCTGAAAGCATTTTCTGAAAGGCTTCCTGCACGCCTCCGGAGAGCGTGAAGTTTAGAACGATCAGGATGAGCGACACTATGCCTTGCACCATCAGCGCTACGTGCGGAGTCGCGTATTTGGGATGAACTTTTCCCATGGCCGCGGGCATATAGGAATCGAGCCCGGCGACGAAGGGGATGCGGGCGGAGCCACCCATCCAGGCGGAGCCGATTCCGGCAATCGACAAACTCAGCATGACTGCGAAGGGTGCGATGATCCACGCTACTCCGACTTTGCCGGCCATGTGGCTGACTGCCTGCACGATTCCCTGCAATACGTTGATGTCGTTTTTTCCGATGGCGATCAAGAGAGTGAGGGTTGCGCCTACGTAGAGAGCACCGGAGATCACGCCGCCCCAGGCGACGGCTCCGGGCAAAGTTTTCTGGGGATCGCGGATTTCGTCACCCATGACTGAGGCCAGTTCGAGTCCGACTAAGCCGAAGCAAATTACGCCGAAGGAGTTCAGGACGAATTTCGGGTCCGCCGGAATTTTGAAATCTGTAGCGGTGACTGGGGTTCCAAAGCGCGACCAGACAGTGATGCCCAGTCCGATAAGAACAGCGGCCGCGACGAAGGTGCCGATTCCCCCCAGATTGTTAAGCCACTTTCCTACGCTAAGGCCGATGATATTTAGCGCAGTAAGAAATGCCAGTAGAACGATCGACGCGATCATGGCGAAAGTCTTGTTGTCAGCGAGCGCCGCGTGGCCAGGGCCCAGCGCGAAGACCGAGACGCCGACGAAGTACAGCATCACCGTGGGCACGTACAGCATGTTGTTGGTCCAATAGCACCAGCCCGAAAGGAATCCGTGGAAGTCGCCGAAGACTTCTTTGGCCCAAAGGTAAACGCCGCCTTCTCCGGGATAGCGGTGAGCGAGTTCGATGACTGCGATGCCTTGCGGCCAGAAGAATAGAAGTAACGCGATGATCCAGAGCCAGACAGTGACGCCGCCATTGGCGGCGATGCTGGGGACGACGTTCAGATTAAATACAGCAACTACGAAGAGCAACACCAGATCGAAGCGCCCGAGGACGCGCTTGAGGTGAGGTGGGTTCGCGTGTTGGGCGTTGGCCGACAAAAGTGCAGTCCTTGTGTTTAACCTTCCCCGTTGTCATTCCGAGCGAAGCGAGGAATCTAGGTGTTTGCCGGCTGGGGCGATTCCGCTAGTGCAGGCAAGAACCTAGATTCCTCGCTTCGCTCGGAATGACAAATCATCAGGCGAAGGGGCTGAGACCTTCCCTGCTAAGAAACCGCTGCGGGGCTTTGCTCCGCCAGACAGCCGAGGGGCGGCTGCCCCACGTGATTTTAATGCGCCACGACTTCTGCTGTGCGCTCTTGCTGCGCCTTGGCCAGAGCCGGCGCTACATCATCAAAAGCTGCGAGGTGTTTGTCGATGTCGGCCTCGGTGTGTTGCACCGAGATCGTCCACTGCTCGTCCCACCAGTACGGTTGCGGCATTACGTTGCGATTGACCATGCCGAACCAGTAGTGGCGCCAGAGATCGATATCGATCGCGGTCCAGTCGCGGTAGTTGCGGATCTCTTTGGGATAAAGCATGAGAGCTCCGTTGGCGCCGGCGCTAGCAATGTAGGCTTGCAAGCCAACCTTCGCGATGGTCTTGCGATATCCGGCGTTGAGTTTCTGGCTTAGCTTGTTTACATGAGCGTAATTTGCGCGCGTCAGCACTTCGCGGAAAGTTGCGAGACCGGCAGCCATTGAAACCGGATTCGTGTTGTAGGTGCCGCCGTGAAAGACTTTGTGCTGTGAGATGAGGTCCATCACCGATTTGTGCGTGCCGAATGCGGCGAGTGGCAAACCGCCGCCGATTGATTTGGCTAGGCAGATCATGTCGGGTTTCACGCCGAAGTACTCGGTGGCTCCGCCCCAGCCTAGTTTCGCTCCCGTCTTTACTTCGTCGAAGATCAGCAGCGCCCCGTTCCTGGTGGCGATTTCGCGCAGGCCTTCAAGAAAGCCGGGCTGCGGCATGCAGAGGCCGACGTTCATCATGATCGGCTCAAGAATGATGGCGGCGATTTCTCCGGGGTTTTGCTTGAAGCGGAGTTCGACGCTGGCGAGATCGTTAAACGCCGCGACCGGTACGTTGGCTATGCTTGCCTTCGGTACACCCAAGCCACCGGGAACTGAGGTGGGCGCGTTTGGGTCGCCGAACTCTGGGGCATGCGGCTTTACGCTGACGAGCGCGGCGTCGTGCAGACCGTGGTAGCCGCCTTCGAATTTCAAAATTTTGTCGCGGCCTGTAGCGGCGCGGGCCAGGCGGACAGCGTGCATCGTCGCTTCGGTGCCGCTGCTGCCGAAGCGAACCATCTCTACCGGAAAGCGATTGCAGATTTCTTCCGCCAGTTCCCATTCCATGTCGTGCGGCATGCCGAACATGGTGCCGGTGCTCAGACGTGGTTCGACGGCCTTCATGACCGCGGGATGGCAGTGTCCGGCCATGAGCGCGCCGAAGCAGAGGTTGTGGTCGATGTAGTCGTTGCCATCGAGATCGCGGAAATGAGAACCGCTGCCCTCTTTTACGAAGATCGGATAAGGATCGTAGGCGCGGTAGTTGCTGGCTACGCCCAGCGGGATGCGCTTCAAATTCTTTTTGTGCGATTCGGCGGACTTGGGGGTGCGACGCTCGAAGGTTTCGAGCTCCTTTTGCAATTCGGGGTACATCTGGGTCTCCAGGGATCTCAAGCCGCCTTTGCGGCCATTAGAATGTCCGGGCGCGGGGGCCGTCCGGGTTTGAGGCTAGAAATAGAATTTTAGCGCAAACTGCACCAGGCGCGGGTCTTGAGCCTGAGTTATTTTTCCAAACAGAGTCGGGCCGTCAGAGAAATGACCGTCCGGGTTATAGAAGTTGGTATGGTTGAAGATGTTGAATATCTCCGCGCGGAACTGGAAGAAACGGCTTTCATCTATGGCGAACTTCTTGTGGACCGAAAAGTCCCACTCGTCAAGGCCTGGACCGCAGCAGATACTGCGCTGGGTGCCGATATTAAAGTGACCCAGTTGCGGATCCTGAAAGTCGTTGGGGTTGAACCAGAAAGCGCCGTTGGTCTTGGGGTTCAGTTTCTGAAACGGCGCTACCTGCTGGGGCGCTTCGGTGCCAAGAAAGAAGATGCTGGCAATCAACTCGTTGTCATTTTCAGTGTCTAGCCGGATGGGAAAGCCGCTTTGAAATTGGGTGATGCCGGAGACCGCCCAGTCATTCAACAACACTCCCGTGAAACCAGTGCGATGGTTTATGGGCAACTCCCAGTCATAGCTGACTACAAATCGTTGGTGGGAATTAAACAGCGACAGCGCCCGACTGGCGCGGAAGTTGAACGGGTCGAGGGTTTCCTCAAAGGTTGATCCGTCGTCCAAGGACTTGCTTAAAGTGTAGGAAGCCTGGAATTGCAGGCCGTGTGAAAAGCGTTTTTCCAGCATGGCTTCGAACGCGTTGTAACTGGAGTTGGCGATGGTGTCTTCGGCGAAGATATCGCTGAACACCGGAACGCCGTCTAGCGGGCAGCCCGTGCCTGCTGTGAACGCGGGCAACGTGGGATTGCAATTCGGTGAGGAATATGGGCGCAGGCCCACCAGGTTGAGGGTTTGGCCAGTGCCATTGACGATGCTGCCATTGGGCATGTGAAACGGCATCCCGTTCGGCACAGTCACGCTCCACTGGGTGTCTTCCAGGAACGGACCGCAGGTCGCCTGCGACCCGAAAGAGGTTACGTTCGCAGGGTTGGCCGCGGCGATGTTGATGATGTCAAGGCAGGTCTGCGGATTCGATGGATTGATGTCATGCGAGGCCAGCAAACGATGTCCCTCTGAGCCTACGTATCCGAGCTGCAACATCATGTCTCGTGAAAGCTGCCGCTGAATCGTGAGGTTGTATTGCGAGGTGTATTGCGTGCGCAGGTGCGGTTGGAACTCGCCGTAGAGGAGAAGAGGGCGAAACAGGGAGTAATCCACGGGTTGGCCGGGCGCCGGGGTAAGAATGCCATTGAAGGGGTTCGGGGCCGGCGTTCCTCCGGCCTGGTAAACGAACGGAGTGTTAAAAAATGTATCGAACAGCGACGAGCTGCCTCCGAAGGGAGGTTCGGCGCCGAATTGTGCCAGCACAAGCTCTTCAATCGGGTTATAGAACAGCCCGAAACCGGCGCGAATGCTGGTTGCGCCATTGCCTCCAAAAACTTTTCGCAGCGCACCGTTGTCGAAGTTCGGGCTGTAGGCAAGGCCAATGCGGGGGGCAAAGGCGTTGTAATAGGTGCTCGTCATACCCGGCGGTATGCCCTTATCCCCAGGCACAACCAAACCTGTGGGAGTAACTCCAACAGCATCGCAACTGGAACTGCTCACACCGAAGTAAGTTTCGCTTAAGGGCGACAACGCGCACGGGTGTACGGTCGAAGTCTGTCCCGGGCGGAAGGTCTCAACGTGTCCGCTGATGTCCGTGAGCGGGGTGTTGAGTTCCCAGCGCAGGCCATAATTGAGAGTCAGGTTCGGCTTGATCTTCCAGCTATCTTGCGCGAAGGGATAGACCGCCGTGGCACGAATGTCTTCCCGCTGGCCAGAGCCTTGCGTGTAGGTATCGGCCAGACCGAGGAGGAACTCCGCGTAGTTATCTCCATCCCCGGGAAGGATGGCGTTTGATCCGGAATTGTTGAAAGTAAATTCGCCGTTGACGTCGAAATAATAATATTGGTCGAAGCGGGCGCGGCGAATGTCGACGCCAAACTTGAAAGTGTGATTGCCTTTCACCCACGTCAAGTTGTCCGACCATTGAAAACTGTTGCCCACCTGAGGAAGGAAGCCCTCAAAATTGTTGCCGAAGGAAGAACCGCCGCTGATGTTGACGTATGGAACTCCGGTTAAGTTCGCGGGCAGGCCGGGAGTGATTCCGCCTTTTCCCGCGGGAATACCAAAGTTGGTCAGGAGACTGTTGATGGGCGCAGAATCCGACGTGCCGGTGAAGCAGAAAGCCGCGGCTGCACCCGTGCATGACGCGGTCACCGCATTGGTAGTCTCGGGCTGGAGGAAGCCCAGTTGTCCCTGCCGCATGTAGGTAAAGCGCGCTTCATTTACCAAGGCATTAGTGATGGTCCAAGTGTGGCTCAGGTTATATTGCTGAAAGCGGTTGTTGTTAAGGTTGCCAAAACCGGGAACGGTCTGCGCCCGCGGCCTCAAACTCGTTGTAGGGCTGAAATTGGCGGATGTCGTTGAAGTAGTAGTACGCGCTGAAAGTTTGGCGACTGTTGATCTTGCGGTCGAAGCGTACGGTGAATTGGTCTCCGTTGTCCGTGCTCACAGGTACGGATTGGTTCAGATTGGTTCCGACGTTAGCGGCCGGAACAAACCGCTGCAGCAAGTTGGCTGCGACTGGATCCTGACACGCGGTGGGGATCACGCCGGTCGGAAAAACTTCGGACCACGGAATATACGGCGATCCGGTCGCTGGATTCGTTTGCACCGGAAGGCCGGCAATCGACGAGATTCCTAAAGCGCTGTCACAGCCGGGGCGTCCGTCAAGAACTTGGGCCACAAAAGGACTACCCGAGCTGTCGGCGATGCCTCCGCCTCCGGCAAAGCCACCGACGCCGGAAAAATCTCCGCCTCTTTCCGCAGTGGTCGGGACATTTAACACCGGACCAGGCAAGCCTTGCCGGATACGACGTCCTTCGTAGGACAGAAAGAAAAAAGTACTGTCCTTTTTTATAGGACCACCGAAGGTTCCGCCAAACTGGTTCTGATTCCACTGCGGCCGAGCAGTGTTGAAGTAGCCTTGCGCATCCAAAACCGTATTGCGGAAATATTCGAAGAGGTCACCATGAAAGTTGTTAGTGCCGGATTTGGTAATCACGTTCACAACGGAACCGGAGTTTCTCCCGTATTCCGCATCGAACGTGTTGGTAATGACGCGGAACTCTTCGACACTATCCGGAGAAGGCTGCACGGTGGGGAGATTCACGAATTGATCGTTGGCGTCTCCGCCATTCACGCTGAAATTATTTGCTCGAGTTCGTCCGCCGTTCACCGAAACCGAACCCGTATCTTGCGATCCGTAAAACAGGCTACCATTGCCGTTTCCCAGCTGAGCTTGCACGCCAGGCTGCAGTTGCAGGAACTGATATGTGTCGCGCGTGTTCAACGGCAGCTCATTCACTGAGCGGTTATTAATAACCGCTCCTAACTGAGTGCTGGTGGTATCAACCTGAGGAGCTTCCGATGTGACTTCAACGACTTCTTGTGTAGCACCGACTTGCAAAGTTGAATTAAGCGTGACTACCTGATTGACATCGACGAGCACGCCGGTCTGAACATTTTTCTTGAAACCGGTAAGCTCGAATTCAACCCGATAGCTGCCAGGAACAACTTCGACGAAATTGTAGTCTCCGCTGGCACTCGTCTGAGTGCTGCGGTTGGCGCCGGTAGCCTCGTTTACCAGCGTAATCTTCACGCCTGCCAAGAGCGCGCCGGTGGGGTCAGCGGTTCGCCCGACAATTCGTCCGCTGGTGCTCTGCGAGAACGCGGGGACACCGAGAAAGACAATCAAACCGAGCACGGCCACCCACAAAGCAGTTGAACGATGCGCCAGATTCGGATGCATGGGGCTCCTCCCGATTCCGCTGCCAGATTGCAACTAACAATGCTTGCGTGAAAATAAAACCTTGCTATAATCGCGCAAGGTTAGAGAACCTGCCTGCCTGCTGTCAAGTAAAAAAGAGTTTTAGCGAGCTGCGAAAGAAGATGGGAGCGTAGCTTGAATTGAAAAACGCGAGCCCAAAAACTTATCTGAAAATCGGCGACGTGGCTCGACTTGTCGGCGTTTCTTCGTCGGTGATTCGTTCGTGGGAAAAGCTTGGGCTTACGCGTCCGCAACGCACCGTCAGCAAATATCGTCTTTACACAACCGAAGATGTGAAACTTCTCAAGCGGGCGCGATTCCTGCGCAAGGTGCGGGGGTTGAACGCGCCCGCCATTGCACAGTTACTCAAGCGCGAAGGCTTGGTGCAGTCGAACGGAGCCAGGGGCGCCATCGGCGGGCACCTGCGTCAAATGCGCCTAACGCGCGGACTTTCTTTAGCTCAAGTAGCCAAGAATATCGGCATCTCGGTTGGATTTCTCAGCGCACTAGAACGTTCGCACATGAGTGCTTCCGTGAGCACCCTGCGCAAGCTGGCGCGATTTTATAAAACCAACATCCTCGATTTTTTTAATGCTTCGGAATCGAACAGCCGGTTAGTGCCGTCGGACAGGCGCAAAGTCCTCGAGGCCGGGCCCGGAGTTCGCATGGAGTTGCTGGCGTGGGGGAACACGGTGATGGAGCCGCATCTGTTTCGTATTTCTCCGCGGGCTGGCAGCGGCGAATCTTATACCCACGAAGGCGAGGAGTTTCTGCACGTCTTGCGCGGGCAGTTGCACATTTCAGTCGCGGAAGTTGAGTATCGGCTAAAACCAGGTGACAGTTTTTATTTCGAAAGCGCAACTCCGCACAGCTGGTTCAATCCCGGACGTACTGAGACTCGGGTGTTGTGGGTCAACACACCGCCAACTTTTTAGCGCGGATTAAGGCGCGAACCACATATGGAGGCACGTTGACGAGTCGACGCTTTGCAGTTGCGCTGTTACTGATCTCTTCTATTCTGCTTGGCTCTTGCGTCAAAAAGACTCCAACTCTGAACCTCCTGGTATGGGAAGGCTATGCCGACCCGTCATTCGTGCGCGGCTTCGAGGAACAATATCACTGCAAAATTACCGCTTCGTACATGGGTTCGAGCGACGAACTAGTAGCGAAGTTGCGCGGTGGCAGTGCGGGAAACTACGATGTAATCTCGCCATCGAGCGATGTTGCCACCTCGATCGTTAAGGCGGGATTAGCTGCTCCGCTGGACCTTGCGAAGTTTTCCAGTTATTCACAACTTTCGCCTCAACTCACTTCCCTGCCCTTGGTTCGCGTCAAAGAGCAGGTTTTTGGCGTGCCGTTCGTGTGGGGACCAAATCCGCTGCTTTATGACACCACTGCATTTCCGCAACCGCCCGATCGTTGGACTGTTTTGTGGGATCCGAAATATCACGGCAAGGTTTCCGTTTGGGACGAAGTCTCGACGTTGTACATGGCGGCCCAGGTTCTCGGTTTCGATAGACCGGATCCTACTCACCTTTACAATTTGAGCGATGCAGAGCTGGATGCAGTCAAGAAGAAACTGCTGGAGTTGAAGCCGAATATCCGCAAGATATGGTCGAGTGGAGGCGAGCTGACCAACCTTTTTCAAAACCACGAAGTGATCCTGGCCATGGGATGGCCGCTGATGACCAACCAGCTTCGCAAGCTCAACTTTCCCATCGGCGAAACTATTCCCAAAGAAAATACCACCGGCTGGATTGACCATTTGATGGTGACCGCCGGAAGTGAAAATAAAGAACTGGCTTACAAGTTTCTTGCATACATGATTGAGGCGCAGACACAGAAGAAAGTAGCGGACGTTACCGGCTATACGCCGGCGAATCCGCAGGCAGCGCAGTATATGACGCCAGAGCAGGTCAAGAGTCTGCACCTTGATGATGTGGACAATTATCAGAAGCGCATTTATTTCTGGCAGGACGTGCCGCGGCGCGCAAAGTACGTCGAAATCTGGAATGAAGTGAAGGCCGCACAGTAAAGTAATGAGAGGCTGCCTCGCCCGGCTAGAAGGCAAGAGCTCCGAGAGGCGGATAGGACGGGCGAGGACGCCCCGTCCTCGAACGCCGTGCTTGACGAACATGACGACCATTACTGAACCCGCGATTGTTCGTTCTGACAAGTCAGGCGTGCGTCCATTGCTTGACATCCGCAATGTTGCGAAGTCGTTTGGAAAGAATCCCGTACTTCGCGACATCTCTCTGCAAATCGCTGAAGGCGAGTTTCTGACTATTCTCGGAGAGAGCGGCTCAGGAAAGACGACGCTGTTGCGTATCATTGCTGGTTTCGAAAATGCTGATTCTGGCGAGATCCTGATGGAGGGTGAAAGGTTGGATCTTTTGCCGCCTTACCGTCGGCGGGTGAATACGGTTTTTCAGCAGTACGCGCTGTTCCCGCATTTGAGCGTACAAGATAACGTGGCTTACGGGCTGCGGGTGGCTAAGTTGCCGAAGAGCGAGATTGCGGCGCGCGTCTCAGAGTCGCTGGCGATGGTTAAGATGAGTTCGTTCGCCGACGCGAAGCCCGCCAACATCAGCGGCGGGCAGCAACAGCGGGTTGCATTGGCGCGCGCTTTGGTGAACCGGCCTCGGCTGTTGCTGCTTGACGAGCCGCTTTCCGCGCTGGACGCCAATCTTCGACGGCAGATGCAGGTTGAGTTGAAATCGCTGCAGCGTGAGGTTGGCATTTCGTTCGTGTTTGTTACTCATGACCAGGAAGAAGCGATGGTCATGTCCGATCGCATTGCGCTATTGCGCAAGGGCGAGTTGGAGCAAGTGGCTTCGCCGCGCGAAATTTACAGTCGTCCCGCTACTGCTTATACGGCGCAGTTCATTGGCCATACCAATCTGCTTCGTGGAGAAGTCAGGGCGGGAAATGCGCATTGCCATTCGCTTTCGTGGAGGGTCGCTTTGCCGGACGGGCCGGGTTTGTTTTCTTTGCGGCCGGAAAATATTCGGCTGGTCGGATTCGGGAACGGGCAACATTGAAACGAATGCAATCCACGTTCGTGGCACAATCGAGCGCCAAGCTTTTCACGGTGCTACCGATTTACTGCAGATTGCCTGCGACGATGGGCTCACGCTGTCGGTAAGGACTGCAACTCGCGAAAACCGGCAAGGGGAAGTGCTTCTGGAGTTCTCTTGGGCCGACGCAGTGCCGGTTCGCGAGTCGCCGGATAGAGGCTAAATGTTTTCACGTGCATACAAAGCCGCCGTAACTGTGCCACCTCTGCTGTGGGTAGTGGCATTTCTGCTGGTACCGTATGCACTGCTTTTTTGCTACAGCTTCTGGTCGGTCTCGCCGTCGCAAGCGATTCTTCACGCCTGGACGCTGGACAATTACCGTGAACTCTTCCGCGTAAATGTTTACCTGCAAACTCTTTTTCGATCGATGTGGATTGCGGCTCGGGTAATGATTTTTTCGTTGTTGCTGGGATATCCGCTGGCTTACTACCTCTCGTTCCGTGCGGGCGCGAGAAAAGATCTTTTGTATCAGTTGGTGATTATTCCGCTGTGGGTGAGCTATCTGGTTCGCGCCTACGCCTGGAAAACAATTCTCGGAAGCGATGGCGTGCTCAACACTTTGTTGCAATATGTTCACCTCACGAAGCATCCGCTTGAGTTCTTGCTTTACAGCCCATTTGCCGTGGTGCTCACGCTGACTCACATCTATACGCCGTTTGCTTTTTTACCGATCTATGCGTCGCTGGAGCACATTCCGCGCAACCTTGTCGAAGCTTCACATGATCTGGGCGCATCGCCACTGCAAACTTTCTGGCGGGTGATTTTTCCGCTCTCTATTCCTGGAGTGCTGGCGGGCGCGACTTTCGCTTTCGTGCTCAGCTTCGGCGATTTTCTCGCGCCGCTTCTGCTTGGTGGCCCGAGCGGCATCATGATCTCGAACATTGTGGTGAGCTTGTTCGGCGCGGCTTACAACTGGCCCTTAGGTGCGGCGATTTCGTTCTGCATGCTGCTGCTGGTGCTGGCGTTGCTTTTGCTGTCTGAGAAGTTGGAGAAAAAATGGAGCTTCCGATGAGCGCCGCACGTAGCAATTCGCGCTGGTTGCCGTGGCACGCCATAGTTGTCTTCGGATTTCTTTATCTGCCTATCGTCACGCTCATCGTCTATTCCTTCAACGGAGCCGGGGTCGGCGGATTTCCTCCGCATAACTTGACTTTGGATTGGTATCGCATGCTTTTTGCGGACGACGCGATTTGGGAATCAGTTCTCAACAGCCTGGTGGTCGCATTTGCTGCGATGGCAATTTCGTTGGTACTCGGCATTCCCGCGGCCTTGGCGCTCGACCGAGCAAACTTCCCGGGAAAAACGCTTTTCCGCCGGCTCGTGCTCTTGCCTTTAATTCTTCCTGGCATTATCACCGGGCTTTCACTGCTGATGCTGTTTCGCGAAGCGGATGTCAAACTGAGCCTGCTGACGATCGTGCTTGGTCACGGTACGGCTCTAATTTCCGTCGCCACCACGGAGGTTTTCGCGGGACTGCAGAAAATGGATCGGGCGCAGGAGGAAGCTTCGCTGGATCTTGGGGCTAACTACTGGCAGACGTTTTGGAGGGTCACAATTCCGAACTTGCGCTTATCGATCATTGGCGCTGCGCTGCTGATTTTCACGTTGTCCATGGACGAAATCGCGGTCAGCTTTTTTCTTATTGGACGCGATAATACGCTGCCGCTGGAAATTTGGGGACGGCTGCGGCGCGGGATCACCCCGGAAATCAATGCTATCTCCAGCATAATTTTTGTTTTTTCGTTGATCGCCATAGTCGGCTGGTACCGTCTGCGAATGGTTTCAGAAGCATCTCCGGAAATTGTCGCCGACGTGATAGAGGCAGCTTAGAGTTTTGTAGCGCCGGCATCTTGCCGGCTGTGCGGGCGGGACGCCCCTACGACAGCCGCCGAGACGGCAGGGCTACACGAGGATCTATATGAGCACAAATCGCAGGGACTTCATTAAATTCGTGGTCGCGGGATCGGTCGCGGCTGGTTGTCCGCTTGATCTGTCTTTGTTGGCGGCGGAAACGCCGCAGCCTGAGGTCGACAGCGAAGAGAATCGCATTTGCCATCAGGTGCGCGATGGCAAAGTTTTTAGTCGTCCGCCAGTTTCCGCGCGTCACGACGTGGTGATTGTCGGCGGCGGGGTGAGCGGTATGACTGCTGCATATCTTTTGCGGAGCCACGATTTTCTTTTGCTGGAAAAAGAACCACACTGGGGCGGCAATGCTTATTTGATGGAGTATCAAGGACGCGCGTACGCGACCGGGTCGGCGTTTCTCGGTAAAAGCGAGTACGCGTACAGCTTTGCCAAAGAGATCGGCCTGGAACCGCTGCCGATTCAGGATCGAGACAGCACCATTATTAAAGGCGAATGGATTGGCGGTACGTGGACAGAGGGGCTCGACCGATTGCCTTATCCGGCGGCGGTGCGCGAGGGCTTCAAAAAGTTTAAGAAAGATATGTTGGCCATTGATCTGGAGAAGCGTGCATTCGAGCTCGACAATCTTCCATTTTCTGATTTCATGAAAGGCTATCCCGCCGAGGTAAAGCAGTGGTGGGATAACTTCGGCCCTTCCAATTGGGGCGCGGCGACCGAGGACACAGCGGCGGCCCTTGGCATCGATAATATGCAAACGATCGGTGGAGACATTGTGCCGGATTTCTATACTTGGCCGGGCGGGCTGGGAGCCATTACTAAGAAGTTAGGAGAAATTTTGCAGGCACAATTCGCTGACCGCATGCAGGTGGGCGCGACTACGGTCGCCGTGGTTCCCGGCAATAGCGAAGTGCAAGTCACCTACATGCAAGGCGCAGAGTTAAAGACAGTGGCCGCGAAAACTGTAATTATGGCGACGCCGAAGTTCATCACTCGGCGCATCGTCGATGGTCTGCCGGAGAAACAAAGTGACGCTATGCATGAGATCCGCTACATTCCCTACCCAGTGGTGAACTTGATCTTCGACAAGCCGGTTTTCAACAAGAGCTACGACACTTGGTGTCCGGGAAATGCGTTTACAGATTTTATTGTGGCGGATTGGGTGGTGCGCAATCAGCCTGGCTACCAGCAGAAATACAACATTCTCACTTGCTATACGCCGATGAGTGAAGAAGATCGGAGTTCCCTGCTCACCGATGCTGGCGCGCGCAAAAAAGCTGTCAGCGTGCTGAGCGATTTTCAGAAGCTCTTTCCTGGTTCTAACGTGGATCCGGTGGAGGTTCATATTTACCGGCGCGGGCATCCTCTTTATATGTCGACGCCGGGGCTTTATACGAAGGTACAGCCTTTAGTGCGACAGCCGATGGACCGCGTGTTCTTTGCTAATACTGATTCTGAAGGCCCGGAATCTACCACTAGCAAGGCGATTACGGCTGCGCGACGAGCGGTGAACGAGGCCGAGAGCCGGATGGCTGGAAAACCTATTCCAAAGAACACCGCCGCGGCAGCCGACTGAAACCGTTAATCCAGCCGGGCGAGGACGCCCGGCCTCCATTGTGCTTCTTATACTTCCCTCTCGTGTGTCGCCGCTTTTTGGCCGCGCATAGTAAAGTGATAGTAGGCCGCTGTGCGGTTATCGGGAAGGAAGTCTCATTTGAGTTCCAGCATTCGCAACATTGCTATCATTGCCCACGTCGATCATGGCAAGACCACGCTGGTCGACGCCATGCTGCAGCAGAGCGGCACTTTTCGTTCCAACGAACACATCATTGAACGGGTGATGGATTCGAACGATTTGGAGCGCGAGCGCGGCATCACTATTCTGGCCAAAAACACCGCCATTCTTTATCACGATGTGAAGATCAACATTGTGGACACGCCCGGCCACAGCGATTTTGGCGGCGAAGTGGAGCGGGCGCTGAAAATGGTCGATGGCGTGATGCTGCTCGTCGACGCCAGTGAAGGCCCACTACCGCAGACACGTTACGTTCTCAGTAAAGCGCTGGAAGCTCATCTGGCTCCCATCCTTGTGATCAACAAGATCGATCGATCTGACGCCCGCCCGCAGGAAGTGTTGAACGAGGTTTACGATCTCTTCATCGATCTGGACGCAAAAGAGGAGCAGCTCGACTTTCCGGTTTTGTACACCAATGCGAAAGCCGGAACCGCTTCGGTGGACATAAAAGGAGGTGGAGTAAACCTGCAGCCTCTGTTCGAGTCCATCGTGAAAACCATTCCCGTGCCTAAGGGCGACATATCCGGACCGCTGCAAATCCTGGTAGCAAATCTCGATTACAGCGACTATCTGGGACGCCTGGCAATTGCGCGTGTGTTCAACGGAACCATGCGCACCGGTGAAGACGTTGTCATCGCGAAACTGGACGGAACCCTTCACAAGACGAAAATCACGAAGCTGTTTTCCTTCTCCGGGCTGAAGCGGACCGACATCACGGAAACCACTCTCGGAGACATAATCGCCGTGGCCGGCGTAGAAGGCATCACGATTGGCGAAACCATTACCGACGTTGAGAACCCGGCGCCGCTGCCTCATATCACGATTGACGAGCCCACAATCGCGATGCTGTTTACCGTGAACACATCACCGTTTGCCGGGCGCGAGGGCACTTATGTGACTTCCCGAAATCTTCGCGAGCGGCTGGAGAAAGAACTACTGACTAACGTCTCATTGCGACTCGAAGAAACCGACGCTACCGATTCTTTTGTCGTCATGGGCCGCGGCGAACTCCAGCTTTCCATTCTTATCGAGATGATGCGCCGCGAAGGCTACGAACTTATGGTGGGAAAACCGGAGATTGTGACCAAGCGCGTCGATGGCAAACTCATGGAGCCGGTTGAAAAGTTGACCGTCGACGTGCCCGAAGGATTTGTCGGAGTCGTAATGGAACAACTGGGAGCGCGCAAAGGCGAAGTCCTGAACATGCACAATCACGGGTACGGACGGGTGCGCATTGAATTTCGGGTTCCCAGCCGCGGACTTATTGGACTGCGCAGCCAGTTGCTGACCGACACTCGCGGCACTATCGTGATGAATTCTTTGTTCGATGGATACATGGAATGGCAAGGCGAAATCCCGCACCGTCTAACTGGCGCTCTGGTGGCTGATCGCACGGGAGTGACTACGCCTTATTCGCTTTACAACCTGCAGGAGCGCGGCGAGCTATTCGTCGGGCCGACGATCGACGTTTACGAGGGAATGATCGTTGGCGAAAACGCGAAGGATAACGATCTCGATGTGAATGTGGTTCGCGAAAAGAAGCTGACTAACATGCGGTCTTCGACTTCGGACATTGCAGTTCGGCTGGTGCCCTTTCGTAATCTGAATCTTGAGCAGGCGATTGAATTTATTGCTGACGATGAGTTTGTCGAGGTGACTCCCAAATCGCTGCGGCTGCGCAAGAAAGTTCTGCAGGCCAGCAAGCGAAAGCGCAGCTCGATGGCCATGGCGGAAGAAGAGCGCTGATGGCGCGTGGCCGCAAGCCGAGTTCGAACCCAGACGCCAGTTTGAAGCTTTTCCTCGTGCCTTGCAGTTGCGGCGCAACCTTTGCGGTTTCGCAAAACTATGACCGGCAGGGTACGGCTTGGAGCCGGTATCTGAAGTGTCCCAACTGCGGCAAGCGACACGATCCCAAAAATCGCCTGCTGCAACTCGGGTTTCATCGCGATGGATATTGGAAGGTGGATGGCTGTTAGGACGATTGAATGACAACTGAATCGCGCGTACACCCGCGTCCCACCCGCGTGGCCGTGGTGGGAGTTGGCAGTGTTGGCGCAACCTTTTCTTATGCTCTGCTGCTGAGCGGGCTTGCTGCTGAGATTGTGCTTATTGATGCGAACCGCGCCAAGGCCGAAGGCGAGGCCATGGATCTCAATCACACCGTACCTTTCGCGCACCCGACCAGCGTCTGGGCTGGAGACTACTCCGATTGTGCGGGCGCGGCGGTCACTGTCCTCGCCGCAGGTGGAAACCAAAAACCAGGAGAGACTCGGCTCGAATTACTCAAGAAGAATGCATCGATCTGGCGCAGTATCGTGCCCGAAGTGGCCAAGCACAATCCCGAAGGAATTCTGTTGATCGCGACCAATCCGGTTGATGTGCTCACTTACGCTGCGGGCAAACTTTCAGGACTGCCATGGGAACGCGTCATTGGCTCCGGCACTATCCTCGATACCTCGCGCTTTCGCTATTTGCTCAGCCAGCATTTCGGCGTGGATGCGCGCAGCGTGCACGCTTACATTATTGGCGAGCACGGCGACAGCGAGGTTCCGGTGTGGTCGTCGGCCAACATTGCTGGAATGCGCTTATCGCAGTTCTGTAAGGCTCAAGGTATCGGCGACGACCGCCAGGCGATGGAGAATATTTTCTTGCAGACGCGGGACGCCGCTTACCGCATTATCGAGCGCAAGGGCGCGACTTACTATGCCGTCGCTGCCGGACTTATGCGCATCACTGAGGCCATCCTGCGCGACCAGAGTACTGTGCTCTCAATTTCCAGCTTGATGAATAACTATCACGGACTAAGTGATGTATGCTTCAGCTTGCCTACGGTAGTTGACCGCGGTGGTGTTGAGCAGGTTCTTCATCTTGAGTTAGACAAAGATGAGGTTGAGAAGCTTCGCCACTCAGCCGAGTTATTGAAGACTACGATCAAAAGCCTGGGACTGAACTAACTCTGCCTTACTCATGCTTGCTCCAGCAATCCGCACCATTACTAAATAACGTAACAAAAACGTTAGACCTGCTATACTTCGTGCGCATTTGATTGTTTGTCAACTTTGGCTGTCCCCTTGGCCAACCAGCCTTCCAGATTGCGCCGAAGTCGACGTTCAAATAGCTCATTGTGAGGCATTCGCGTGAAGAACATCTTTGTAGGGAACCTCGACTTCAATACTTCGGAAGACGAACTGCGCAAGCTTTTCGAGGCACACGGGCAAGTGGATCGAGTTAGCATTATGACGGACCGGGATACCGGCCGATCGCGCGGCTTCGGCTTCGTCGAGATGACAAGTGCAGAAGACGGAGAGAAAGCCATCGCGGCGATGAACGGCACACAGATTGGCGGACGTACACTGAACGTCAACGAGGCGCGTCCCAAGGTCGAACGCGGTGGCGGCGGCGGTCGTGATCGCGGCGGCCGAGGCGCTGGACACGGCGGTGGCGGTGGCGGACGAAACCGGTATTAACTTCCCTGGTCTGCCACGAATTAAACATCAGTACGGTTGCATGTTCGGCGATTGTTCCCTGGCGATCAATCTGGAGGTCGCGATTTGCGACCTCAAGATTCATGCAATTATTGTTCGCAGCTTGGCGCTGACTATCGATCCAATAATTGATAGGCTAAAGCTCCGCATGTAAACTGGAAAGACTGGCGCGCGCCCGTAGCTCAGCTGGATAGAGCGGCAGCCTCCGGAGCTGTAGGTCGGGAGTTCGAATCTCTCCGGGCGCACCATTACTCCCAACATCCGAATGTAGGCGCGAGCGTCTCGCGCCCCGCGTTAGATCTGTTTCCTACACTTAAAATTATTCTTGCGCCCAGCACGAGCGATGACGGTCGCGCCTACACTTACTCGCCGAACATTGGCACTTGGCCAGTATCAACAGTGACTCCGCGGCGCACACGCCGCGTGGCCCCTATCACCGCCAATACGGTCAGAGATTCGAGCGCGCTGCGAGGGACAAATATGCGCTGCGTGTTGGAACGCAAATCCGGCGGATTGATCAGGAAACCCTCGGATGTGGTCAGCGAGAGATCGTTCGGCATCATGCCCTCGAGAACTTCGTTGTCTTTGAAGCGGAGACGCACCCAAAGCCCCTCGGTGCGTGGGCGGGTGGTAAATGTCTTCCGGCTGGGTGAGTCGGCGTCACCGAATTCGCGGACGAAGTAGACGACCTTGATATCTTTCAGGTCGATGGCGACTACATTGCCCGCGGTGTTGAGCAATTCCAGTTTGCCTTCGCGGACAAAATCGGCCGTGGCGACGTAGCCATTGATGGAATCGCGGTCCATTTTCCGGACTACCACTTTCTTGTGCGTGGAAGGCATGGGTTGGCTCAAAGTAGCTCAGGCTGCGAATTCCGCGACCGAAGCCATATTCTTCGTAGCGCCGCCGTCTCGGCGGCTGTCCTGAAGGCGTCCCGCCCTCAGTGGCGAGGGCAAGATGCCCCCGCGACAGCCGGCAAGATGCCGACGCTACAAAGAAGATTAGCTCTGATTCTCACACGTTTGCCTCGAACATAGTGTGTCATCTCATTCGCAGTAGCCAAAATGTCAACGTTGTGATATTTTCTTTAGTTTGCTGCCATCCAGCTTAAATCGCCTAAGTCTAGTCAACAGAGCCGTTTACGTACAACATACCGGAGGCTATGGGGCGGGCGACATTTGGCCCTGTGGAAATCTTACTCTGGTGGGATCAGGGATGTTTACCGCCTGGTGATGGCTGAACTCTGAATAAGGCATGGCTGACTACATTTACACCATGGAAATCCGGCTGACCCCCGATCAGCAGCGTGGGGTCACCCTCGTCCAAGATATCGCCCGCGACGCGGGCATGAACATTTATCTCACCGGTGGCGCAGTCCGCGACATCATCAGCGGATTTCCTATTCGCGACCTCGACTTCACGGTTCAGGGCAATCCTCTCAAACTGCAAAAGCAACTGGAACATGCAGGCGCGCGGGTCGCTTCGGCCGACGATGACCTCAAGACCTTATATCTAGTTCTGCCGGGAAATGTACGCGCTGAGATCAGTTCGGCGCGCACTGAGCGCTACGAAAAGACTGGCAAACCTCCCATCATTGCTCCGGGCACGATTATCGAAGACCTTCGCCGACGCGATTTCACCATCAATGCGATGGCCCTGTCGCTAAATCCAGGATCGCGCGGCCTGCTGATGGACCCATTCAATGGGGCGGCGGATATTGAAGCCAAGCTGATCCGCATCCTGCACAATTATTCGTTCATGGAAGATCCTTCGCGGCTGATTCGGGCGGCACGCTTCGCGGCGCGCTTCCATTGGCCGCTCGAGGAACGCACGCAGGCGCGGGTGCAGTCGGCGAAGGAAAACAATTACATCGAATACATCACCGACCGAGCCATTGGTCAGGAAATTGAACAACTGGCTTACGAGGACGATCCGCTGAACATCGTCCGCGTGCTGGAAAAAGAAGAATTGCTTAAGGTGCTCAATCCCCACTGGTCTACCGCAAAGGTTGATACAGCGGGGTTGTCAGAGTTGATGAAAACCCGGCAGCAGATGAATCAGCTCGGATATATGCCGGATCCCTCACCCGCTGTCTTGTATTTCCTGACGTCGCGACTGGGCGATAAAGACATTGCGGACATGCGCAAGCTCATTCCCCGCAAGGATCTGGTGGCAGCGTGGAAGGACCTCGAAGACAACGCCAAGGATTTGGCCAAGCGCCTGACTGGCAAAGAAGCAGCAACCCCATCGCGCACCTGGAAGTTGCTATCGGAAGCGCGCCCGGAAATGGTTTTGTTTCTTGACGTCACCGCAAAGCAGCAGGCAGTGGCGCAGAAGATCAAAAACTTCCTGGGCAAGTGGAGGCAGGTGCAGCAGAAACTTCCGCTGCTGGAGATGACCGAGTTGCGTATCACTCCGCAGATGCCGGAGTATCCCAAGATTGCGCATGATGTCTTCATGCTGTTGCTGGATGGAAAGCTGCGTTCGCGAACGGAAATTGTTAAATTTTTGAAACCTCTGTCGCCACCTCCGCCTCCGCCACCACCTCCACCCCCTAAACGCGGCCGGGCAGCCAAGACTGCAGTCACGGCTCAGCCTGCGGCTGTATCTTCGGTCGCAGGTAAGAAAAAAGGGAAAGCCGCAACAGCTGTGGTCGCGCCTCCGGCTCCTGTTCCACAGCCCGCGCCCAAAACTCCAGCCGCGAAAGCTGCGCCAGCAAAAGGTGTACCAGCAAAAGTTTCGCCGAACACCAAGAAGCCAACTCCGCCGAAGAAAATCGCGAAGCCGGGAAAAAAGAAAGCAATTCCCGTCGCCAAAACAAAAGGTAAGAAGCGGAGTTAACGCCGTTCCCTGCAATCGGAATCCCCAACAGCTGCTGCGGCGACGCTGCAGCCCTTTGCGAACCTCGACTCAGCATTAATGCAGACTGGTGTTTCTGTCGATCTAACCATGCAGAATGTCTGCACATTCAAAAATGATTAGGGTAGTGGAAGCGGAATTAGTAGGCCAAAGCCGTGCGTGCGGCCGTTGTGACGAGCACGCTCGCGAAGCGAAGCTCATTCAATCCTCGCTCGTACCTCAACAAGGGCTGTGCCGCGGGTCTGTCGAGATCGCGTGCCGATACATTCCCCTCTTCGACGTCGGAGGCGATTTTGCCGACTTCTTCGTTCTACCCAACGGTCACATGGGGATTTACCTCGGAGACGTAGTCGGCAAAGGGCTGCCTGCGGCCATGTACAGCGCACTGGTGATGGGAGTGTTGCGCGGCGTTCACAAAACCGGAACGGATACGGCAAACGTTCTTGCGCGGTTGAATGACCGCTTGATCCAACGCCCAATCAGCGGCCGTTTTTGTTCGACTCTCTACGCTCTTTTCAATCCTGCAACCGCTGAACTCATCTTCTCGAATGCTGGCATGGAACTACCGCTGCTGGCCGCCCAGGGCGACTGCAGACCACTGGGCGAGGGTGGATTGCCCTCGGGGATGTTCGCCGGCGCGGCTTATTCTCGCCATGTTGTGCAACTGGCGCCAGGAGACTGCGTTCTGTTCGCTACCGATGGGCTGCATGACCTGCGCAACCACGACGGGCGGGACTTTTCTTCCACACAAATGCACGAGGTTTGGGCGCAATGCGCAGAGAAATCGGCGGCTGATGCCGTGGGCTTCCTGTTCGAGCGGTTGATGACCTTCTCCGCGGGTAGCGCAGCGAATGATGATATTACGGCAATAGTGCTGAAGGTGCTCCCCTAGAGGCTTTGCGCTAAGCTTTCCGCAACCAATCAGATTATTTCTGCCGATGCGGCTGGTGCCGTCACGGTTGCAGGCCACAACGCAGTGAGTAACGTCTCCTGCTCTAATTCCAATCTGGCTTGGAGAAGCTCAGGGTTTTGCGGGAAGAGTTCCAAACCACGACAGAGAACGTTCGCTGCGGCATTCCAGTCTTTCATGCGGGCGCGAATGCTGACCGCGCGTAACGCGGCGGCGGGACTGGCAAACTCCAACGCCAAGCGCTCCGCGGCGGCCGCGGCCTGCGGCATCATGTTCATCAGAAGGCAGGCTTTGATCAGCCGGTCATGCATCTCGAGAATTTCCGGGTGCGCCTTCAGCGCTTTCGTAAGGCGGGCGAAGCCATTCTTTTTCATTCCCAGCCGCACTTCGGTTAAACCTAACTTGCTGACGATGACTGCATCTTCGGGCAGAATCCTAAGAGCTGCAATGTACTCGGATCGAGCTTCCTTCAAGCGTCCCAAGTTGTAGAACGCATCCCCGCAAAGGTTCTTTTTCATTCCCGCCGAGCGTCCCTTCATAAGAACTTTGGAGAGTACTTCAAGAGCGCGTTCGTCGGCCTGGATCTCCAGGTAGAGATTAGCCAGTGACAGGTAGGGGATGTTGGACGGATTCGGCAGTGCCAGGGCTCTCTCGAAACACTCGATTCCGACGCTGTAATTCTTAAAGCGCTCGTATTCCACTTGCCCGAGTTCCGTCCACGATTGCGAATCATTCGGCGCATCTTTAACTTTAAGCTTGCTCAGCTTCCGGTATAGCTCGTCTTTAGCGCGTAATTCGTCCGGCGAGCACAGGTGACCGAAGTGATGGATGACAAAATTGGCGGGCGCAACTTCCAATCCCAGGGCGTGCATGCTGGGTTCGACCAGTTCATGTACCTTGCCAGCGTAATATATTTGCGGATTGCGGCGGAACAGTCGGCAGAGTGCGAAGTCGGTGTAGGCCCGAGCTCGTGCCGCGCGTGGCACCGCAGAATCCAAGGATTGGGCTGATGGCGCATGCCCGCCTACGCCAAACCTGAAAAAGATGTAGTTCCTCAGTGTGACCAGATAACCGCCGACTCTTGGATTGTTCAGCAGGGCGGGAAGTTTATTTCGCGCTTCTGGATCGAGCTCTTCGTCGTCATCCATCACCAACACCCAGTCGGTGGTCAGCGCTCTAACTGCGGCGTTGCGGGCTTGGGCAAAATCGTCCTGCCAGGGGAAATCAAAAACTTCCGCGCCGAGCTCGCGGGCTAACTGAACCGTCCCATCGGTTGACCCGGTGTCGGCGATTACGATTTGGTCCGTGATCCCGGCAACGCTGGCAATGCAGTCGCGCAGCGTTGCGGCGCCGTTTTTCACGATCATCGCCAGACCAAGAGTTGGCATCGGGGTCTCAGTAACCTATGGACTCGCAACAGCTTATAAAGCTCTCAAATAAAGTATCGGCTTTTAGGCAAGATGCTTTAACGCTGCCTCCGGGGAGCGCTATAATATGGATATGTGGCGTTGGCTGTCACTCGCGGCTTTGGGCGTGGCTTTGCTCACGTTGCCCGCGTGGGGGCAGCGGGGCGGCGGACACGGAGGTTTCGCCGGACATGCTGGATTTTCCGCAGGCCACGCCATGGTCGGCAGTCGCGGCTCAGCGATGAGCGCACGGGGCTTCGCGGGTATTCGCCGGGGCAGCATCAATTTCGTGATGGGTGATTTTCGCGCGGGGCCGGGCTACGGATACCATTATCGTCGATTCTTCCGGTCGTGGCCCTACGCTGGGTATTCCGGATATCCATATTACGGCTATCCGTGGTATTACGGAGACGATTCCTACTCGGCGGATTCTTATCAAAACTATCCGCCCACGGATTATTCGAACGCTTACGACGATAATGGTCGAGAACAGGCGAATATCGATCGGCTGGAGAATGAAGTCGATCGGTTGCGCCAGGAACGCGAAGCCCGCGAATCCTCTGCGGCGCAATCGCGATCAAAGTCTGACTCCGAAACAACCGCGCTGGTTTTCCGCGACAAACACACTGAAGAAGTGAAGAACTACGCGATTGTGGGAGAAACGTTGTGGGTGTTGAGCGGGCAGCGGGCGCGAAAGATACCGCTCGACCAATTGGATATTCCTGCCACCAAGAAAGCCAATGATGACCGCGGCGTAGATTTTCAGTTACCCGGATAACCGTCGTTGTCCTGATGAAATCCTGCGCACCACTGTGGATAACTAGACGGATCGCGGCTAGGAAACTCCAATTAGAATGTGCGTGACCTAAGAACCCGAACCCCCATGTCCCAATTCGTTCATCTTCATCTGCACACTGACTACTCAATGCTCGACGGCGCCTGCGACGTCGACAAACTTTGCGAGCGCGCGAAACAGCTAGGCATGCCCGCGGTCGCCATGACTGATCACGGCAATATATTTGGCGCGGTGCACTTTGTGAATGCCGCCAAGCAAGCCGGGATCAAGCCGATCATCGGCTGCGAGTTGTATATCTGCAAAAAAGATGATCACAACATCACGCGCACTCCGCCCGACGGTGACACTTACAACCATCTATTGGTGCTGGCGGAAAATGAAGAAGGTTACCGCAACCTGGTAAAGATAACCTCTGAGGCTTCGCTGCACGGCTTTTACTACAAGCCGCGCGTGAGCAAAACTTTTCTGGCTGAACACTCGAAAGGATTGATTGGCCTGTCTGGCTGCCTCAAAGGCGAGGTTGCCGAAAGATTGATGGAAGAAAAATACGACGCTGCGCGGGATGCGGCCGTTTTCTATCGCGACATTTTCGGCAAAGACAATTTCTTTCTCGAGATTCAGGATCAGGGATTGGAGATGGAACATCGCATCCATCCTTATTTGTTCCAATTGGAAAAGGAACTCGGACTGCCGCTGGTGGCGACCAATGACAGCCATTATCTGTGCGAAGACGATGCCCACGCGCAGGATGTGATGCTCTGCATTCAAACCGGCAAGTCCATTCAGGACACCAATCGCATGAAGTTCCAGGGCACGGACTTCTACGTCAAGAGTTACGACGAAATGTTTCGCGTATTCAAGGACGCGCCCGACGTGCTTTCGCGTACCCTCGCCATCGCCGAGCGCTGCAGCACGCGACTCGAGAAAGTCAGTAATCCGTTTCCGCATTTCGATGTGCCTGCCGGCTACACGCTCGACAGCTACTTCGAACATGTCACGCGACAGGGCTTCGCGCGGCGGCTCGAAGTATTGCGAGGACTCGCAAATCAAGGGCGGTTGAAACGCAGCATCGCGGAATATGAACAGCGACTGACGCGCGAGCTGGCCATCATTCAACAGATGCAGTTCTCGGGATATTTCCTGATTGTCTGGGACTTCATCCGCTATGCCAGGGAGCATGACATTCCGGTCGGCCCGGGACGCGGTTCCGCGGCAGGATCGCTGGTCTCGTATTCGATGGGGATCACCGATATTGATCCGCTGCAACACGAGCTTCTCTTTGAGCGCTTCTTGAATCCCGAACGCATCTCCATGCCCGACATCGATATTGATTTCTGCATGAATCGACGTGGCGAAGTGATTAGCTACGTCACGCAGAAATACGGGCGCGAGAATGTCGCGCAAATTATCACTTTCGGCACCATGGCAGCCAAGGCGGCGATCAAAGACGTGGGCCGTGCCATGGATATTCCTTACGCGGATGTGGATCGAATCGCAAAAATGGTTCCGACGACACTCAACATAAAACTGGAACAGGCGATTAAAGATTCACCAGCCTTGCAGCAGGCCTACGAGAGCGAGCCGCAAGTGCGCCAGTTGCTCGACACGGCGCGCAAACTGGAAGGCTTGGTGCGCAACTCCGGGGTTCACGCCGCTGGCGTCGTGATTTCGCCGCGACCGCTCACCGAACTCGTTCCACTGCACAAAACCAAGAACGACGAAATTGTCACTGCCTACGACATGGTGGCTATCGAGAAGATGGGCCTGCTCAAGATGGATTTCCTTGGGCTCACCACGCTCACCATTCTCGATGACGCGGTAAAGTTGATCGCACAAACGCGCGGTGAGCGCATTGCGCTCGAGGACATTGGGTTTACCGACGAGGAAACCTACAGGAAAGTGTTCCACAGCGGACTGACCTCAGGCGTATTCCAGTTTGAATCGCACGGCATGCGCGATGTGCTTCGCCGCTACCAGCCCAACTCGATCGAAGACCTCACCGCCTTGAATGCCCTCTATCGTCCCGGCCCGATTCAGGGTGGAATGATCGATGACTTCATCGATCGCAAGCACGGCCGCAAGAAGATCGAGTACGAACTGCCGGAGCTGAAGGAAGTCCTCGAAGAAACGCTGGGCGTGATTGTCTACCAGGAACAGGTGATGCAGATCGCGAACCGGCTGGCGGGATATTCTCTCGGGGAAGCTGATCTGCTGCGGCGCGCCATGGGCAAAAAGAAAATTGAGGAGATGGCGCAGCAGCGGGAGCGATTCGTCCAGGGAGCGGTGCAGCGAGGCTATCCAACAAAGAAAATTGAGAAGATTTTCGATCTGATGGCGCAGTTCGCCGGGTATGGGTTCAACAAATCGCACTCAGCGGCCTATGCGCTTTTGGCTTATCACACGGCATATCTCAAAACCCATTACTCGGTCGAGTTTATGGCGGCGCTGCTGACCTCGGTCACTGGCACTACGGATGACGTTGTGAAATATATCAACGAATGTCGGGAGATGGGGATCGCTGTCGAGCCTCCTGACATCAACGTGAGCGATGCCAATTTTACTCCGCATGGCAGCGCGATCCGCTTTGGTTTGGCGGCGGTGAAAAACGTTGGCCATAATGCCATTCAATCGATTGTTGCTGGCCGCAAAGACCTGGGACGATACCAGTCCATTTACGAATTCTGCGAGAAGGTAGATTTGCGGCTGCTCAATAAGCGTGTGATGGAATCTTTGATCAAGAGCGGCGCCATGGATGGGCTGGGACGCCGCGGTCAGTTGATGGCTGTACTCGACAAAGCCATGGATCGCGCGCTGAAAACGCAGCGTGACGCGGAATCCGGCCAGCATGGCTTGTTCGGGGTCTTTCAAGAGGAATCCCCCGTCAACAATGACAAACTGCCTGACACGCCCGATTGGGATGAGCACACGCGATTGGCGGCGGAAAAAGAAATTCTTGGGTTCTTCATTACCGGGCATCCGCTGGAGAAATACAAAGACAAGTTGGAAGAGCTGCAAGCTTTGAGCACTGCGGATATCGCCGGCATCAAGGCTTCCACGGGGAAAGATGAAACCATCTGCACCGCCGGCATCATCACCAACATTCGCGTGCTGAAATCGAAGAAAGGAGATATGTATGCTCAGGGTGCCTTGGAAGATATGGTCGGCTCAGTCGAAATGATTGTATTTCCCGACGCCTATCGCAAACTCCAAGAAAAGGTAAAACTGGAAGTTCCGGTGTTGATCCGCGGCGGCTTGCGGATTGAAGAAGGAGTGAATCCGAAGCTTTTGGCCAATGAAATCACGCCGCTCGCCGAGGCTAAGGTTCCATTGCCACGCTCATTGCGCATTCGCGTCCCTGTGGAAACAGCGAATGAATCGGTCGTCGACGAACTCCATGCGCTCTGTGCCGAGCGGAAAGGCGAAGCGAAAGTACTGTTCGATGTCGAACGCCAGGGCGATTTCATGGTAGTGATGGAGGCGGAGGGCTATAATGTCCATCCAGATCGCAATTTTGTTTCTCGCGTCGAGGCCTTGTGCGGCCGCGGTGCAGTCCGCGTCATTAACTGAGACGCAGCCGTAGAGACGTAGCTAGCTACGTCTCTAGAGTAGAATCGGGATGTGCGGCGTAAAAGAGTTTCTATTCCTAGGAGCCAAAATTTGCAAGCTGCGACTGTTCCGGCGGTCAGAAACGCAATGTTGGTGGTAACTGGAACGGAGTTCCTCCTATCGATGGTGGAGCATCGCTGGGCGACCACGAATGGTAATGGCACGAAGATGGAGTCTCAATTAAAAGCACAGCAGGAGTTGGGCAGGATCGAGCAGCAACTGGAACGGCTTCATGCTTTGCCGGGGCAGGACGAGGACGTCCGGGGACAGATTCAACAGCTTCATGATCGTATCCAAGCTTTGCAGGCGCAGGTTGCCGCACATTTCACCGCCTGGCAGAAAGCGGAGTTGGCGAGAAATCCCCAGCGCCCGCTGATGCTCGAATACGTCGACCGCATCTTCAGCCACTGGAGCGAGATTCACGGCGATCGCGGTTTCGCCGATGATCACGCCATGGTTTGCGGAATGGCTCGCTTCCACGGCCAGGAAGTGATGGTAATCGGCCACCAGAAGGCGCGCGATACCAAACAGAATGTTTACCGCAACTGGGGCATGACCAATCCTGAGGGATATCGCAAGGCTCTGCGGGTAATGAAGATTGCGGAAAAGTTTAAGCGGCCCATCTTTACTTTCGTCGACACAGTTGGCGCGTATCCGGGGCTGAGCGCGGAGGAGCGCGGACAGGCTGAAGCCATCGCCAGAAATTTGCGCGAGATGGCGCGCCTGGAAGTTCCAATTATTACAACCATCACAGGAGAAGGTGGCAGCGGCGGCGCACTGGCGATTGCGGTTGCTGATCGCGTGCTGATGATGGAAAACGCGATCTATTCGGTTATCTCCCCTGAATCCTGCGCTGCCATTATGTGGCGCGATTCCACCAAGAAAGAACTTGCCGCACAGGCGCTGCGCATCACTGCCGCAGACTTGGCTGAGTTTGGCTGCATTGACGGCATTGTGCCTGAGCCCAAGGACGGAGCCCATACCGACCACGAAGCGGCAGCCGCTCTGCTGGATGAAGCGCTGCAGAAACATTTCAACGAACTAATAAAAATGTCGACCCAAGAATTGGTCGCATCACGATATAACAAGTTCCGCAACATGGCGCAATTCCTGCGCGCGGAATGAAAAGCATGAGTCCCAGTGTGGTACTTTGGTGTTTGAATTCCGCTTCCACAAGCCTGTTCGCCATAACTCACGTGCCGTATAATCAATCTATAATCAATCAAAGATACGCCTCATTTACTCCAAGCAGACTCCGAGTGGGTCGACTCCTGCTCGCTCAAAGGAAGGATTAGGTAATGGCCACCACCGATGTAGCGCTCCACGATGCTTTAGGGCAACGGGAGCCAAAACGTGTCGTCAACAATATGAGCATTCAGGTTGCGACCGTGAACGGTTCGGGCTCACAAAGTTCCAACACCGTACTTCTCCGCAGCATTTTTCAGATGGGCGTCCCGGTTTCCGGCAAGAACCTTTTTCCCTCGAACATCGCCGGACTGCCGACCTGGTACACCATCCGCGCCAACAAAGATGGATATATAGCGCGCAAGAAAGAGATCGACTTCGTCATCGCCATGAATGCCGAGACGGCGCAGGAAGACGTCATGTCGCTGGCGCCCGGCGCGGTTGTGCTTTATGACGAGCCACTGAATTTGAACAAGGCGCGCACCGATTTGGTTTTTTATCCTGTGCCCTTCGACAAGTTAGTCGCACCCGTCTGCCCTGAAGCCAAGCTGCGCAAGTTGGTCAAGAACATGATTTACGTGGGCGTCGCAGCCCAGCTGCTCGGAATCGACATGGCCGAAGTGGAAAAGGCCTTGCGCAAGCAGTTCGCTACAAAGGTGAAAGCTGCGAACCTGAATCTGGCGGCGGTACGCGCCGGCTACGAATATGCGACCGCTAATCTCACCAAGCAAGACCCGTACTTCATCCAGCGCATGGATAAGAATCAGGGCATGATCATTATCGACGGCAACTCGGCGGCCGCGCTGGGCTGCATGTTTGCCGGAGTTACGGTCGTGACATGGTATCCAATCACGCCGTCGTCGTCGCTGGTCGAAACCCTGATCGATTACATGAAGGAGTATCGGATCAATCCGGACGGCAAGGCGACATTCGCCATCGTACAGGCTGAAGACGAACTCGCGGCGATTGGAATGGTTTTGGGCGCAGGATGGGCTGGTGCGCGCTCGATGACCGCGACCGCCGGCCCGGGCATCTCGCTGATGGCTGAATTTGCCGGCTTGGCTTACTACGCTGAAGTTCCCGGCGTGATCTGGGACATTCAGCGCGTCGGTCCTTCTACCGGTCTGCCCACGCGCACTTCGCAGGGCGACATTCTTTCAACGGCTTTTCTTTCGCACGGCGATACCAAAAATATCTTGCTCATGCCTTGCTCAGTCGCCGAGTGTTTCACCATGGCGCAGGACGCTTTCAATCTGGCCGAGCAATTCCAGACTCTGGTATTCGTGATGTCGGATCTGGATCTCGGGATGAACAACTGGATGTCGGATCCGTTCGAGTATCCGAAAGAACCGATTAACCGCGGCAAGGTGCTCACCAAAGAAGATCTCGACCGGTTGGGCGGTTTCGCCCGCTATCAGGACGTCGACGGCGACGGCATTGGCTATCGCACACTGCCGGGTACCGAACATCCGGCTGCGGCCTATTTCACTCGCGGCACCGGACACAACGAAAAATCGGCCTACAGCGAACGGCCCGACGACTTCGAAAGGAACATGGAACGCATCAACAAGAAATTCGAGACGGCTCGATCTTTTGTTCCGCGTCCTGACTTGTTCACCAGCGGTAAATCCAAATCGAAGATCGGCATTATCGCCTATGGCACCTCTCACTGGGCGATTATCGAAGCGCGCGATCAGTTGCGCGATGAATACAACATTGAGGTTGATTATCTGCGGCTGAAGGCATATCCATTTTCGCGGGAAGTTCACGAGTTCATCGAACAGCACGACCGGGTTTATGTGGTCGAACAAAATCGCGACGCGCAAATGCTCTGCCTTATCAAGCTAGACGTAAAACCTGAACTGGTTACGCGGCTGCGCAGCATTGCGCACATTCACGGGCTGCCGCTGGACGCGCGCTCGGTAACCGACGAACTCATGACTATGGAGGGCAAATAACATGGCGACGACCAGCACACCCACGCCCGCACCGAAAATCAATCGCATTGGCCTGACCGTCCTCGACTATCGCGGGGGCAAGACCACGCTCTGCGCCGGCTGCGGTCACAACGCGATTTCCGAACGCATCATTGATGCGATGTATGAAATGGGAGTGCAGCCCGAACGCGTCATCAAGCCCAGTGGCATCGGATGCTCCTCGAAGAGTCCGGCGTATTTCATGAGCCGCTCCCACAGCTTTAACGCTGTGCACGGTCGCATGCCTTCGGTCGCTACCGGTGCCATGCTGGCGAATCATAAGTTGATTGCGCTCGGCGTGAGCGGCGATGGCGATACTGCCTCCATTGGCATTGGACAGTTCGTTCACCTGATGCGCCGCAACCTGCCGATTATTTACATCATCGAGGACAACGGCGTATACGGACTGACCAAGGGCCAGTTTTCTGCCACTGCCGACCTGGGTTCCAAACTGAAGAGCGGTGTATTGAACGATCTTCCTCCTATCGATACTTGCGCCATGGCGATCACGCTGGGCGCGACTTTCGTCGGTCGCTCGTTCTCGGGCGACAAGCGCCAACTGCACAGCATGCTCAAAGCTGCCATCGCGCACAAAGGAACAGTGATGCTTGATGTGGTTTCTCCTTGTGTCACGTTTAATGACCACGAAGGCTCGACGAAATCTTACAAATACATGAAGGATCACGAAGAGCCGATCCAGGACATCAGTTTCATTCCCTCGTTTCAGGAAATTGATGTTGATTATGATCCCGGCACGACGGTGGAAGTCACCATGCATGACGGCTCGCGGCTGCGTTTCAGCAAGCTCGAAGAAGAGTACGACGCGACCAATCGAATCAAGGCCATCAGCCGCCTGCACGAAGCCCACGAAAAGAATGAAGTGCTGACCGGAGTGTTCTATGTGAACCCGGAAGCGCCGAGTTTCATCGACATGCTGAACGTTACAGAAGAGCCGTTGGCGACGCTACCGGAGTCGGTGACGCGTCCGAGCCGGCAAGTGCTCGAGCAGGTGATGGAAGAGCTGCGCTAATCACCACCGTAGAATTGTCATCCCGACAGAGTTGTCATCCCGAGCGAGGCGAGGGATCTGGGTTCTTGCCGGCACGATCCGTCAGTGGTGCGCCGACAGAAACCCAGATCCCTCGCTTCGCTCGGGATGACAATTCTTAATAGAAGCTCACGCCTTGGGGCTGATCTCGGTTCCGAACGAGTATTCATTGAGCGGGCCGAAGCGCTTCTTCTCTGCGTACAAACGCCAGCGCCGCCAAACAATGCGCAGGCTCGCCATCACGGGAATGGAAAGATAGACGCCGAGCACCCCCGCAATTTCCGCGCCTGCTAAGACCCCAAAGATTGCTGCCAGCGGATGCAGTTCCATACTCTTACCCATAATGCGCGGCGAAATAATGTAGTCCTGAATCAACCGCCATGCGATCAAAAACGCGAATAGGATCACCCAATGCGGATACGACATGAGCAGCGCGACGGCTAGAATCACGACTCCAGCCACCAATGGACCGACGACCGGAATGAACTCCATCATGCCGCCTGCCGTCCCCAAAACCAACGCATAAGGCACACGCGTGGCCGTCATAAAAGCGGTGTAAACGACCAGCGAGAGAGCGGCCAGCTCAAGCTGGGCGCGGATGAAGTGCGCCAGCATTTCGTTCAGGTCAGTAAGGACATCGTTCAAGAACTCGCGTTGCGGCCGGCTTTGCACCAGGGACAGTCCGACCTGGCTAAAACCGCGCCCGTCCTTGAGAAAAAATATTGCGAGAATGGGTACGACGATCAGCAGCCAGGCTTGTTGTGCGACTTCCGCGACGCGCATTCCCGCTTCCTGCGCCACGTTGCCCAATCGAGGATCCGACAATACGTTCTGTAAAAGTTGCGTAGTCTCCCAGCTCCATCCCCGTTCTTGTCCGATCTGGTGGGCCAGATCGCCGGTGTTGACACGCTCGATCAAAGACGGCCAAGATTCGCCGAGTCGCCGCGCTTCGCGGGCCGTACGCGGTCCCACGAAGAAAAAAAACGTGCTGAGGAGAATGGCGAAGAGAAGATAAATGGCGGCTATCGCCGGCCCGCGGCCGCGCGTCCATTTTTCCAGGCTCGAAACTGCTGGGTCTACGAGATAAGCAAAGAAAATTGCAAAGAGGAAAGCGATCAGGGTGCGGCGGGCAATGAACAGAAACCCCAGCACCAGCGCGAAGAGCAGCACTGTAATAAGCACCCGCACCGTGCGTGAGTCAACGAGGGCCAATACTGACCTAGTCTCGCACCACTTCTGTGTTATCGCTGACGATTAGAATGCGCTGCAGTTTAAACTGGTCATCCATCCAAAGCGTCCAGTTCTGCGATTCACTTTTCAAGTCCAGCCGATTAAGCTCCTGATTCGCGCCTCGAATCGAGACTTTTTCTCTGCCGGCGAACTCCAACGTCACTGAAACGGGCGACCGCGCGTGCGGGTTCAAGGCGCCGAACGGTATCGGTTGCTTCAGCGGACACTGCAGCGCTCCTTTGTCCTGTTTGCAGGTCGTAGCCAAATATTTCCACGCCAGCACTTCTCTCTGCACAAAGAAATAATCATCAAGCACACTGCTGGATGCGGGTATGAGGAACGGTTTTTCCAGCTCCTTCTCCTGCGGATTATTTCGGTAGCGCTCGATCAGGAAGTCCTGGTTGGGCACAACCACCGCCTGCGATTGTCCCGGACTCACTTCTTTCCATTCGTACTTTCGCAATTCGCTGTTGGCGGCCATTTGCCAGTCTGATGTTTGATCGGCTTTGTCCATCCCCGCTTCGCTCTTGAACTCGGAAACCACCGAACTGCCGCCGCTGTTCTGGTGGATGGAGAAAGTTTCAGTGGCCACGCGGCGTCCGTTCATAAAAACGCCAAACGAGCCGGAGTCGACCATCTGAGCCGCTGCGGCTTTGTCGTCCTTACCTGAGGCTGCGGCAATCGTTACTGCAAGCGCAAATAGGGGCGCTACGATCAGTACATTTTTCAAGAGCCACTTCCCTACTCCAATCCCAGACTGCATGCCACCTCCGCCGCGATCGCGTCTACATCTTTACCGTTAGTATCAATACGTACAACCGCTTTCATGTACGAGATCCGCCGCTTTTCGTACAGTTTGCGGAATTGTTTTGCGTCCCTCCGCAATGGGCGTACTTTCGATTCACTCTCGCATCGACGAAGCAATTCACCCACCGGCGCGTCCAGAAAGACAGAATGCACAGCGGCTGCTTCCAGGAGCGCGGAATTCTCAGATTGCACAAACGCGCCGCCGCCCAAGGCAACTACGCCAGCCGATGAACGGAGCTCAGCGAGCACTTCGCGCAACGCCGCTGTCTCGGATTTGCGAAATTTCGCTTCTCCGGACTCGCGAAATATTTGCTCGATGGTCTTACCCTCGCGCTGCTGAATCCGGTTGTCCAAATCCTGGAACGGTAAACCCAGTCGCCGGCCAAGAGCACGCCCTACAGTGGTTTTGCCCGCGCCCATGAAACCCACGAGAACAATCAAGCGCCTATCGCCTATAGGTTCGCGCGCCAGCGGCTTGACCGCACGTCTCGAACCTGTGCCGGTCTTCCCTGTGGCGGTCTTCGATTTACCGAAACGGTTCTGCACCCCGTTCAGTCCGATGGCTCAGGCTTATTGTTCGCGTTTCTTGAGATGAATTTTACCACTGAAGGAAAGCAAATTAACTGAAGATGCGGCTTGGCCTACGGTGCCTGCAAAGGCACTCCCGGCCCGGGGCACGAAGGATGTGTGCTCAGGCTGCAACGTGAAATCATTTTCCACTCTTCCCTGCACCGAACGGGCTACCACTTCGATCGAAGCATAAGATGGCGCAATCGCTTCAATATCACCGCTATGGCTGGTCAGTGAATACTGACCGCCCTCGCCGAACTCGCCGTCATAATGTATTTTTCCGCTGCTGGAGTTGACGTGGACCGACGCGCCGTTCACCTGGTGCAGCGTGACATCGCCGCTAACCGAGGTGATCTCCACGTATCCATCGTTCACATTGGTGAGCGTCACCGGCCCGTTCAATGTCTTTATGTGAACCCGCCCGGAGCTGACGTCGCGCACGTCGACATTCGCAGTACTGCCTTCCAAGAGCATATCCCCATGAAGCTTCTCGACGTGCAAGGGGCCGGTTGCGGTATGCAGAGTGACGTTGGCGTCCATGGGCACGACAACTTCGTAATCCACGCGTCCGGAATCGGCGTCGGCTCCCGGCGAGAGATGAGAAACAACCGCTACACGGTTGCCGCGCTTGCTCTGGTCAATTTCCACCTTGTCGGAGTACGAAGTTGCGGTAACGCTGACGCGCTTGCCGACTCCCGACTTGACTGTAATTGGACCGTATTGGTTAACAATGGAAATACTGGCCCGCCGACCAACTTTGAAACGCATCTCCTTACGAGTGGTTTCCGCTGCGGCCAAAGCAGCCACGATAAGAATCATCACGACCGATACAGTTGCGATGTGCTGCTTCCGGTACATAATAAACATCTCCCCATGCCAGCGGTACGTCGCTAGCCCCAAGCCACGGCTATTCTACTATTGTAAAGACCGATCTAAGGCCATTTCGTAGACCATAGCCTTCTGTTCGTACGCATTTCTCAAATATTGTTGCGCGACCTCATCATTGGGATCGTTGTGCGCCGACTGTTCCGCATCGCGGATGTATGCATTCACCGCCCGCAGATTCTGTTCATACGCGGCACGCATCGATGGCGTACGCGCGGCCACTGCATTCAGCAGTTGCACATCGTCAGCGGGCATTCCGTCAGCCTGCAGGTCAGCTGTGACCACGCCGACAGGTGACTCTTGCTTGGCTTCGCGCGTTGGAATGCCTCCGCGCTGGTGCAGCAACACACCAAAGAGAATAAGACACGCGGCAGCCGCCGGTACCAGCCAGCGCAGCTTCCAATTCACCCTCGGGGGATGAATAAGGCGATCGCCCGGTTGCTCGCGAATCAGCCCTTCCTGCCGTAAAGCAATTTCAATCGAGTTCCAAATCCAGGGATTAGGCTCCTCGGAAGCTTGCAGGAGCCGTCCTTGTCTTGAAATCGCTTTTAGGTCCGATACCAGATCAGAACACGCCGAGCAGGATCTCAGGTGTTCTTCCTGCTCAATAGAATGTTCGTCCCCAAGCTCTGGCAGGACCCGTTCGAACTCTTCACAGGTCATACTACCTCCCAATGTCTCTTGAAAATCCTCACGGCTTTGTGGCTTTTTCAGCTCTGCTCGTTCTGAGGATCTCTCGTAACTTCATCCGCGCCTTATGCAATTGTGACTTGCTGTTGCCGATGGAACATCCCACCATTTCGGCGATCTCATTATGCTCGTAACCTTCAACGTCGTGCAGCAGGAAAATCATCCGATAGCCTGGTGGCAGCGACTCGATCGACCGCTGCAAGTGCATCCGGTCAATTGATCCCGCCAGTCTGGGATCGTCTCCGCCCGGTTCTTTTCGTGGTGATTCTTCCTCCGTCTCGATGTTTTCCTCGAGCGGAACCACGGGAAGACCCTTTTTGCGTAGTTGCATCAGGACAACGTTAACCGCCATCCGGTGCAACCAGGTGGAAAATGCGGACTCGCCGCGAAAAGTTCCGATCTTGCGGAACAGTTGCAGGAAGGCTTCCTGGGTCAAATCTTCGGCTGCCGCGGTGTTGGCGGTCATGCGAAGACACAGCGAATAAACCCGGCGCTTATGCAGGTTGTACAGTGACTCAAAGGCCGCTGCATCTCCCTGCTTAGCCCGTTCGATCGCTTCTGCTTCGGAAAGCCTGCCTTGCTGTTTTTTCGCGTCCGTCAAGTCGTCATTTCCGGCCGCATCTTGTCAGATGCGGCGTAAGTATCTTTTCGTTGTACCGCTTGCAGGCACTTTAGTACTAACTTCGAGTCCCGCAAGAATTAAAACCTTGCAACAAATTGCAGCTTATGGCCTTGCAGGTCACAGTGTTAGACGAGTATCTGGGCAGGTCCGATATCGCATTCCATTGCAAGCCGATTCTCTTTAATAATTAGTAGATTCATCAAACGGAAGAAAGGTCCAAAGAAGAACTTCGGATCAGCGCTAGCCGGCGCGGGCCGCCGATAAAGAAACGAATAGGGGTCTAAGATTGCCGCTTGTCAGGCGTAACCTTCAAACTCCAACGCTTTGACGTTTTTCGGCCCGTCACGCATTTCTTTGGGCATGTCCCGACTTCGCAACTCCTATTTTGAAATGCACAGCAATTACCTTCGTTACTTGCTCCTCCTAAAGTGCTGCACTACTATCGCGGCAACGTGGGTGAGGTATGTTACGAACAGTTGCAGTTGCGCTTTCAGTTGTGACGCTGTTGACGTGGGCCGATAAAGCCGCGGGCCAAAGCAACGGATACTCGGTGGTCTCGGTTGCCAACGGGGGAACAATCAAGGGAACGGTCAAGTGGTCTGGACCGGAGCCCCACACCGCCAGCTTCCCCATCAGCAAAGATCCGCAAATTTGCGACCCTGATTCGCACAAGACCCGCGATCTGGAGCGTCTCGTAATCGGTGCTCAGGGCGGAGTCGCCAACACCGTGGTTTATATCAAGAACATCTCCAGCGGAAAAGCTTTTGACTTGCCGCCCGGACGGCGTTCGTTAGACCAGCATTTTTGCCGCTACGAACCTCATATTTTATTAGTTCCTCAAAGCGGCGCTCTTGCGATGAAGAGTTCGGATGCCACGCTTCATACCATCCACATGGATGGTGCCGCCAGTTATAATCTGCCGTTCCCTTTTCAGAATCAGACGGTTTCTCGCGACATGAATACTCCGGGATTGGTTAATTTGAAATGCAATGGCGGACATGTCTGGATGAATGCTGAGATGTTCGTCGCGCCCCATCCATACTATGCGGTCACCGACGAAAACGGCGCTTTTCAGTTAACCAATGTTCCGCCTGGAGAATATACAGTCGTCGCCTGGCACGAGGGCTGGCAAGTTTTGGGACGGCAGGCGACCTTTGATGTGCTCACGGAAAAGAAAGTGGAGCGTCCGATTTTTTCTGATCCACGGACCTGGGAAAAACAAGCCAGCGTGAGTGGAAACGGAAGCGCGGTTGTAAACTTCGTCATCTCCGCAAAGTAGATGGAAGCGGCTGCCATCGAAACAGGTTTATTTCGATGCCTGCCTTCTTGCAATTCCTGGATAGTCAACCCAAAATAAAAAGCGCCTTATGACTCTTGCGAGTCATAAGACGCCCGAACAGCCCTCCCCCAGAACTGCTCATTCGCAGGGTAGGTTCCCGCTTCATAAATGTAAATTCCACGTTGGTGCCAGCGCATGGCACGAACTGGCAATGTAGTCGGCTCAGGTTCGGAATTGTCTTCCCACAGCCCAAACTTCGGTTACCGCAGTAATCTACCCTCTGGGTATAACGATTGACGATTGCCGCAGGCGTCCTTAGATTCGCAGCAGGGGGTTGTATGAAGGACATTCATGAGGTCCTGCGGATTAAGCAGGCCCGTTATGCGCAACTAGCCAAGCAGATCGAAATGCTCCAGCAGGCGGCCGAAAAACTGCGTGAGGTGGCACCCTTGCTGGCTGAGATCGACGATGACGACGCTGCGGTTCTGTCGGAAGTCGACGAGCAGCCCAGCATGCCCGCGAAAGCTGCGTCTGCTGCGGCAGGCGCTTCCGCTGGCGCTGCCCCTGCCAAGCCACGCGGCGTAGCTCCGCGCTGGCCCTAAACCGTGAGGAATTATTTGTACGACAGATGATTGCTCTATGACCTTTCACGCACTTTTAGTGTCCAAGGACGAAGCGGCGACTGAGGTGTTAACGCCGCTGCTGAATCGCTGCGGGGTCGATGTCGCCTGCTGCGGATATCCCGAAGCCCTGTGCCGGTTGACAGAGGAAAAATTTGACGCCGTGATCGCCGATTTCGACGATCCGCAGAGCGCTTCGCTGGTGTTGCAGAATGCAACTCCCGCGACTGCGGGCGTCGCTGCCGTGACTGTTGCCCTGCTGGGTGACAAAACGAAAGTGCGCAGCGTTTTTGCCGCTGGAGCAAATTTCATCCTCTACAAACCAATTTTTGATGAACAGGCCGAGGCCAGCCTGCGTGCCGCTACTGCCCTGATTAAGCGGGAACGCCGTCGCTCCTTTCGTGTGCCAATACAGGTTCCGATTCAGCTTCAGATAGAAAACGGTCCTCCGATGGAGGGCATCCTGCTGGACCTTAGCGAAGATGGCATGGACGTTCTGGCGGCCCAAGCCCTGGGCCCCGGGTCAAACATCAGCGCACAATTCAATCTTCTCGATAGCAATACGGAAATCCAGGTCAGCGGCGAAATCGCCTGGGCCAGCCCTAACGGGCAAGCCGGTGTGCGCTTCATTGACCTCCCGGAACAACTTCGCGACACGCTAAAAACCTGGGTGTTGGCGAATTCACCGGAGACGCCGCCGCCCGATCCTGAGCCGGTATCACAATGCATTTTGACCGATCTCAGCCTCGGCGGATGTTACGTCGAAACCGAATCTCCATTTCCTGAGCATTCAGTAATTACGCTCTGCCTGAAAGCTGAAGATATGGAAGTGCAGGCAGAAGGCTTAGTGCGCGTGATGCATCCGGGATTCGGTATGGGGATCGAATTCGCGGCTCGCACCACCGATGAGCGCGCGCAAGTCGCGCGGTTCATCGGATTTCTAACCAGCCGTCCAGGCACATACCCTGCATTGCTGATTACGCCCCGCACCTTGACTGCCGGCGATGACTACAATCAACCCGAACCACTTCCTGCTGAAGAATTGGAAGACTCGCTTCTGGAGTTGCTGCACAACCATGAGTCCTTTAACCAGGAAGAATTTCTGCAGAAACTCCGCCAGCAACGCAGCTCCGAAGAAGTCGCGTCGTCCTGATTCCGCTCTCGCTTTTCCAAGGGATTAATTAAATACGATTCAACTAAGAAGCCCGCACGCCGTCTCTCGTGCGGGCCTCTCAGCGGCGGGGTTTATTCCACCTTGAATACATGCAATCTAGCGGTCGCTTGTTTCGCCACGGTGTCAGTCAGGTTAATTTCCAGTGAAAATCCAAAGGGGGTTTTTCGCGGATGTTTCGTCTTGTCATTGAGCCCGGAAACTGCGCATTGCTCATTTGATACCCTTTAAGCCACAATCTCTCTGCGGAGACATGCAAGATGCCGGCGGCCATCCCGCGCTGAACTCGTATTCGTCAAAGCGAAGGCTGAGTGCGCGCGATGGCGCATCTCCTCCCGCACCCATCTTTCCCACACCTCTTCTAATCGTAATGGCAACTGCCTTCATAGTGGTTATTCCATTTTTCTTTCTTGGCAGTCCCTCGGGGCACGATTTCGAGTTTCACTTGAACTCCTGGATGGAAGTTCTGGGGCAATGGCGACAAAGCATCGTTTATCCTCGCTGGGCGGCGCTGGCGCAGTATGGGTACGGCGAGGCCCGATTTATTTTTTATCCGCCCGCCTCCTGGACCTTGGGCGCCGCACTGGGCGCGCTTTTGCCATGGAAGGCCGTGCCCGGTGTTTACGTCTGGTTGGCGCTGACGCTTTCCGGATGCTCGATGTTTCTTCTGAGCAGGCAATGGCTGGACCGCCGGGACGCGATATTTGCAGCGGCCTTGTACGCGGCTAATCCTTATTACATCGTTATTGTGTATTGGCGAAGCGCTTTTGCGGAACTGTTGGCGGGCGCTCTGCTGCCTCTTTTGCTCCTATGCGCATTGCGCTGTGGCGAGGAGGAAGAAAAGGCAATCATTCCATTGGGACTGATAGTTGCGGCTGCGTGGCTGACGAACATTCCAGCCGCCGTCATCGTCAACTATTCTCTAGCCCTACTGATCGTGATCCTGGCTATTCTCAAGCGATCTCCGCGAGTTCTGCTTTATGGCGCGCTTGCCGGTTTTCTCGGCGCAGCACTCGCGGCTTTTTTCCTGGTACCGGCGGCCTATGAACGGCGCTGGGTGAATATTTCCGAGGTTTTGTCTCCAGGCGTGCGTCCACAGGATAATTTCCTATTCGTCAAGATCAACGACGCCGATCACAATCGTTTCAACTTGCTGGTTTCGCTGGTCGCGGCCGCGGAAATGATCGTACTCGCGGTCGCAATATTCTTTTCTCGCCAGTGGAAACGGAAATCTGATGAGTTTTGGTGTACGGTCGTCGGCTGGGCGGCATTTGCCATATTGCTCAACTTTTCGTTCACCTCGTTCCTGTGGATGCATCTGCCTGAGCTACGCTTCCTGCAACTCCCATGGCGTTGGCTGTTGTGCCTGAATGTAACCTTCGCTCTGCTTGTGACGATGGCGTGGCGACGTTGGATTGTCCGCGCGCTGATTTGTTTGGCGATGTTGGCGGTGCTCGCTTTCGTGTGGTATCGCGTCCAACCGCCGTGGTGGGAGACAGCGGAAGATTTTAGCGAGATGCTTGAGCAGCAGAAGACCGGCGCAGGCTACGAAGGCACCGATGAGTACGTGCCAGCCGGAGCCGATTCATACGAAGTAAAACGTGACGCTCCGCTAGTAGCTTTGAACGAGAATGAAGGAGCAACGCAGGGTCAATTCAGCATTCAGGGATGGAACGCCGAATCGAAAGTATTCAGCGTCCGGCTTGATCGTCCCGGGGCACTGGCGTTGCGGTTATTCAATTACCCGGCTTGGAGCGTTGAAGTTAACGGTGAGCGCGCCGCGACCTCTACTCGAGATGTCACCGGACAGATGATGATTCCCGTTCAAGCAGGCGAGAGCCGCGTAACGGTAAAATTCAAGCGAACCTGGGACAGAATTCTCGGCGCAGTTATTTCAGCTCTCACCGCGTTGTTTCTCGGAGGATTTTTCGTCTTTAGACGCTCGCGGTAGGCGCGGCTCGTAATTTCGTTCTCAATCCCACAAGAAAACGCCGTAACTACGAAGTTGCTGGTGACACTCAAAATTTTGCTAAACATTCTCTTGCTATGGATATTATTTTGTTAGACAGCGTAAAACCAGCACCATTAACTCGATGAATCCGATTCTGATTGCGACCTCGAACCCGGGAAAGTTGCGCGACTTCGCCAGCGCGGCCGCGCCGCTTGGCGTCGAAGTCGCCCCTGTTCCAAACTTTGCCTCATTGCCTGCTGTGGTCGAAGACGGCATGACTTTCGAGGAGAACGCACGTAAAAAAGCTGAGGCTTACAGCCGTGCAGTTCCGGGTGAAATTGTCCTGGCAGATGATTCCGGTTTGGAAGTAGACGCGCTCAAGGGCGCTCCTGGCGTCCATTCGGCGCGCTATGCTGCCGACGCGCCTCACTTAATCAACAACAACACCGACGACGAAGCCAACAATGCCCGTCTCTTACGTGAGTTGAAAGATGTTCCCGCTGACAAGCGCACCGCCCGTTTCGTATGTGTCATCGCCGCCGCACGCGATGGACAAACTCTAGAGGTATTTCGGGGACAAGCCGAAGGCACGATCTTAAATCGCGGGCGCGGAACCAACGGCTTCGGCTACGATCCGCTGTTTTATTTCCCGCAAATACAAAAAACCTTCGCCGAATTAGTTCCGGAAGAAAAAGCTCAGTATAGCCACCGGGGCGCAGCTTTCCGTCAGTTTCTGGGGTGGTATCAGGCGATGAAAGAACGGGGCTGAATCATTGTGCGTGATTCAGGCGTCGTCGCAGTGTCTCGACGATCAGACCAAGCAACGCATAGGTGGCGGCATTCGCAATGAGAGACGCATACAAAGAAACGCCTACGTTGAAATAGAAGCTGACAAGCACAACCGGGCAAGTAAATTCCACGAGACTCATGATCGGGTCTCCGGAGGTCATCGCCGGCAGGTGTGGTTGCGAAAGCATAAAGTGCCCAGCAGCCCGCAACCGCAAACCCCGCAATCGCCCAAGCAGCAATTCGATATCTCATGTTGGGCTCCTTCTCTCTGCTTCAAGTCTACTCCGCCAACGCCTCCTCCACGATTGCCTTGGCGTGAATCTTGGTCGTATCAAGAACTGGAATCACTGAGCGGCAATTCCTTTCGTCGGCGGCGCAGCGCGACCCCTTGGGCACCGAAAGCAAGCATACCAAGTGAAACAGGTTGCGGGGTTTCAGGAATAGGATTGTTCAGGGACGCATCGGGACTGGAATCTTCTGTGTCCTCGTCATCCCGCCCTTTAGTCTTACCCGTTATTATTGACTTACCTGCTATTGTTTCGTAAGCATAACCGGTTAGAGTCGCCTTCCGTGCCCCCCAATGCACGTTCAATCTCGCCCAGGCATAATGGATTTTTCCCTTGATAACGAACTTAAGCCCCAAGTAGCGGCGGGACACGTTGAACCACTGGCCCTCGTGGGTACAACTGGCGCTGCAACTGCTCATAGCCATCCAATAATCACTCTTCGGAAACACCGCCTTGGGGCCAACCTGTTCGCCCGCTACCAGTGCGGAGGCGAACACGTACGTGCCTTCCACCCCGTTTGAGGCATTGAGCGGCTTGACCGCCAAAGCCTCAAAGTATCCCGGCTTACGTGAAAGCTACGGCGTGACTACCAGTGAGAAATATTGCTGGAAAAACAGATTCTGAAATCTGCAGTTCCATCGTGGTTAAGGTCAAGGTCAACGCCTACGGCGTTTTCGTGTACGGGCGTGTAGACAATTTTGCCCTCGGCCGGTTGCGCCAGAGCCAGCAGGCTGACTCCCGCTGCACCTGCTGCAATCGCGTACGCATTCAAATTGTGTTGGAGCGATGCGGAGAGAACGGCTGTCTTACGCGGCCGGGAGAGTGGCGTCATAAAAAATCCTCCCTTTAAAACCGCACCATTATCCTTTGAGTGAAATCCCGTGTCAACGAGAATTGTCAAGGCGGTTTTCTTGCCCAGTTCCTACAATATTTATTAAGCCAACGCCTCCTTCACGATCGCTTTGGCGTGAATCTTCGTTGTGTCCAGAACCGGAATGTCACAAACTATCTCATCGCGAAAAATTAGAGACAGTTCCGTGCCGCCTAGAATCAGGCCTTGGATGTCTTCGCGCTCCTTCAATCGATCTACAATCTTCATCAATCGCTGCCGCGTTTCCGGCAGAACCGTGCCCTTGACCAACTCATTAAAGTACATGTGATGAATGTAGGCTTGATCATGCTCATCGGGAACGGCAAGCGCAATTCCTTCCCGGGAGAAAACGTCCGGGTAAAATCGTCCTTGCATAGTCATGCGCGTGCCGAACAAGCCCAGTTTTTCCAAACCCGCTGGCCTTCGCAGCCCGGCAAGTTGCCTCCACAATGCTGATCAGCGGAATCGGCGACTGATCGCGAACTTCATCAAACACCATGTGCGGCGTGTTGGCGGCGAGAAATCCGAAATCTGCTCCCGCTCGCGCAAGTTTCTGGATTTCGCTGACCAGATACTCGGTCATCTTGACGCGTTCGTTCGCCTCGGCCATGTTTCGCAGCTTTTGCAGATCGATGCTGTTGATGATCATTGAGGGATAGCTCCCGTCGGTTATGCGTTCGATGTACGCGGCATTGATCAAACGATAATATTCAATCGTTGACTCCGGTCCGATTCCGCCAATCATTCCAATTGTCTTCATGTTCCTTGACTTCCCTTCCGTCGCCACAACATAATAAAAGGTTCAACTTTCATACTTGAAGTTTCAAGGAGCACTCTGTGGCGGCAACTGCCAGTCCTGCAGCTCCGATGCCGATCAAAGGTGGTGTGGCTCCGCTCCGTGCGGGTCAGGGATATTCGTTTTGGTTGCGTCGTCTGCACTCGCTTAGCGGAATCGTTCCCATTGGCGCTTTCCTCGTCGAACATTTTATTTCCAACGCATTCGCAACCGGGGCCCGGCAGCTTACGCAAAACAAGTTCAGCTGCTAAGCAGCTTCCCTTTCGTCGTCGGGCTCGAACTTTTCGGCATCTGGCTGCCTATTCTCTATCACGCGCTTCTACGGCTTCTACATTTGGTATCGGGGCGACAGCAATATTGGCGAGTATCCCTGGACCGGAAACTGGCTTTACGCTGCGCAACGCTGGACTGGCACGATCGCATTTTTCTACATGGTCTGGCACACCTGGCATTTGCGCTTTACCGGAGTGCACCTGCTCAGCTATCCGGCTGCCGCATTTGGCAAAGTGCAAGGCGAATTTCAGAGCCCGTGGGCGGTCGCATTTTATGCGGTGGGAATTCTGTGCGCTTCCTGGCACTTCGCTTACGGATTGTGGTTGTTCGCGGCGAAGTGGGGCATCACGACGGGTGACTCCGCGCGCAAGAAATTTGGATACGTCTGCATTGCGATCGGGGCGTTGTTCGTTTTGGTGGGAGCAATCACGATGTATTCATTTCTAAACGCCCCGCTGCAGCCGATGGATCCGGCCGGAGCCGGGATGGAATCAGTCGTCATACGTTAGTCGTTTCTTGATACCCGGACGCATGCGCCGGCAGATTGGAACACGATGGCAGCAAATCCGAAAATCATTGTTGTTGGCGGGGGCCTTGCGGGTCTTTCTGCCGTTATCAAAATCGCCGAGATGGGCGGGCAGGTAGATTTGTTTTCTATTGTCCCGGTGAAGCGGTCGCACTCAGTGTGTGCACAAGGTGGCATTAACGCTGCCAAAAACCTCAAAGGCGAAGGCGACTCGACGTGGAAGCATTTTGACGACACCATCTACGGCGGCGATTTCTTAGCCAACCAGCCTCCAGTAAAAGCTATGTGCGAAGCCGCTCCCGGCATCATTGATTTGCTCGATCGCATGGGCGTACCGTTCAATCGCACGCCGGAAGGCTTGCTGGATTTTCGCCGTTTCGGCGGGACCCTCTACAACCGCACCGCGTTCGCGGGAGCCACTACCGGCCAGCAACTTCTTTACGCACTCGATGAACAAGTTCGCCGCTACGAGTCCGAAGGCAAAGTAAAAAAGTACGAGCATTGGGAATTTCTGTCGGCCGTGCTTGATTCGAATCGCATCTGTCGGGGCATCTGCGCCATGGATCTGCGGTCGATGGAAGTGCGTACCTTCCCAGCCGACGCGATCATCATCGCAACCGGCGGCAACGGCGCAATCTTTGGCAAGTCCACTAACTCGGTAGTTTGCACCGGCTCGGCGCAGTCGTCGCTTTATCAGCAAGGATGTTTTTACGGCAACGGCGAGTTCATCCAGGTTCATCCCACCTGCATCCCCGGCGAAGACAAACTGCGGCTCATGTCAGAGTCGGCTCGCGGCGAAGGTGGACGCGTATGGGTTCCGAAGACGCCGGGTGACAAACGCGATCCGCTGTCGATCCCGCAAAGCGAACGCTGGTACTTCCTCGAAGAATGGTACCCGAAATATGGCAACCTGGTGCCGCGCGATATTGCTACGCGTGCCATTTTTAAGGTTGTCTTCGAGCACAACCTCGGGATCGATGGGAGGCCGATGGTCTACCTTGACCTCACCCACATCGATGCCAAGATTCTTGATCGCAAGCTCGAAGGCATTCTGGAGATTTACGAGAAGTTCGTAGGCGACGACCCGCGCAAAGTTCCCATGAAAATCTTTCCCGGCATGCACTACACCATGGGCGGGCTGTGGGTAGATTTCAACCAGGCGACGAACATCCCCGGAATTTACGCGGCGGGCGAATGTGAATACCAATATCACGGAGCCAATCGCCTGGGAGCGAATTCGCTGGTCTCCTGCATTTTTGGCGGATTCGTTGCCGGACCCGCCGCTGTGCAGTACGCACGCAATCAGCAAGCCGCGGCGAGCAACGGCCATTTCGACTCAGAACGCAAGCATGAAGAAGAAAATAACGCCATGCTGATGAAGTCGGACGGCAAAGAGAATCCGTTCCGGCTGTGGCGCGAGCTTGGCGAATTGATGACCGCCAATTGCACAGTGATCCGCTACAACAATAAGTTGAAAGAAACCGACGTCAAGTTGTGTGAAATGCTGGAGCGCTTCCGGCACATTAATCTGAGCGACCGTTCGCAGTGGGCCAATACCAGCGTGGTCTTCGCTCGCCAGCTTTACAACATGCTGCAACTCTCCCGCGTGGTAGCGCAGGGCGCGGCCATGCGCGACGAGTCTCGCGGGGCCCACTACAAGCCGGATTTCCCGGACCGTGACGATAAGAATTGGCTGAAGACAACGAAAGCATATTTCGCCCCGGACGCAGACGAGCCAAGATTCGAATTCGAGCCGGTAGATATTTCGTTGATCCCGCCGCGTCCAAGAAAGTACGACGCGGTCAAGTAAAGAACGCTGTCATCCTTGAGCGAAGCGAAGGATCTATGCATTTAGCCGGTGGCAGCAGAGTGCACAGATTGTTCGCTGCGCTCAGAATGACAAGAGTTGAGGTAAAGGCTATCGCGAATGGCAAATCATAAAACCGTTATTATAAAAATTAAGCGCCAGGATAATCCCAATACCCAATCTCGCTGGGAAGAATTTGAGCTGACCCACAAGCCCGGCATGAACGTGATTTCCTCACTAATGGACATTGCGGCGAACCCAGTCACGCGCGAGGGCAAGGCGACCACGCCCATTACTTACGACTCCAATTGCCTCGAGGAAGTTTGCGGATCCTGCGCCATGCTCATCAACGGGCGCGCTCGCATGGCCTGCTCTGCGTTGATAGATAAACTCGACCAGCCTATCAAGCTCGAACCATTTACCAAGTTTCCCGTGGTTCGTGATCTAGCTGTCGATCGCAGCGTCCTGTTTGAAAATCTGAAAGCTGTAAAAGCCTGGGTTCCGATTGATGGCACCTACGACCTGGGACCCGGTCCGCGCGTGAGTCCCGAGCAACAAGAGCAAGCCTATCCGCTCTCGCGGTGTATCTCCTGCTGCTGTTGCATGGAAGCTTGCCCGCAGTTCGACGAAGACACTGGCTTCGTCGGTGCCGCCACAATTTCGCAAGTCCGCTTGTTCAATACGCATCCCACGGGCTCAGTGTTGAAACGAGAACGCCTGGCCGCGCTGATGGGCGATGGCGGCATTCAGGAATGCGGCTACGCGCAAAATTGCGTCGAGGTCTGCCCCAAAGATATTCCACTGACGCGATCAATTTCCGAAGTCGGCGGCGAAGTCATGAAGCAAGCGATCGGCGACCTCTTCCGCAAGTGATCTCGAAATGGGCCGACGAGCAGCCAACTCCGCAGTCTCCGGCCCTCGCATGCCCGCCGAATGGGAGCCGCACGATGCAACCTGGCTGGCTTGGCCTCACTTTCGCGACGATTGGCCGGGAAAGTTTGAACCTATCCCTTGGGTGTACGCGGAAATCATCAGAAACCTGGCGCGCAATGAACGCGTCGAACTGATCGTCAACGATGTCGTCTCCGAAAAACGCGCCCAAACAATTCTCGATCGTGCCCACGCGCTCAGCGAAAACGTTCGTTTCCGCCGCTGGCCAACGAACCGCGTTTGGACCCGCGATTCTGGCTGCACTTTTGTGACGCAACAACGTTCGGCAGGTGCAAATCGGTCGGACTTCGCAGCTTCGGAACTTCTCGCAGTCAAATGGCGTTTCAACGCGTGGGCCAAGTATTCCAACTACCGGCATGATGAAAAAATTGGCAGCCTTATGGCGAAGGCCGCCAACGTGCGCGAAATCCACGCTGTCCACAATAAGCTCCGCGTTGTCCTCGAAGGAGGCTCCATCGATGTCAATGGTTGCGGCACTTTGCTGACCACGGAAGAGTGTTTGCTCAGCAAGGTCCAGCAGCGCAACCGAACCATGAAGCGCAAAGACTACGAAAGAGTGTTCGCTGAATATCTAGGAATCAATAAAGTAATCTGGCTGGACTCTGGGATTACCGGCGACGACACTCACGGCCACGTAGATGACATCACTCGTTTCGTCGCTCCCGATACAGTTGTCACCGCAGTTGAAACCAATCCCGACGATCCTAACTACGAGCCGCTACGAGAAAATATCCGCCGCTTGCGCGCCGCTACCGATCAAGACGGAAAGCCCCTCGCCATAATCGAACTGCCCATGCCCGCACCAGTGATCTTCGAAGGACGCCGCCTGCCCGCAAGCTACGCCAATTTCTATATCGCAAATGGTATCGTGCTCGTTCCCGTGTTCAACGACCCCAATGACCGTTTTGCCTTGGATATTTTGGCCGACCTCTTCCCCGACCGCGATGTCATCGGAATTTATTCTGGAGATCTGATTTGGGGATTCGGCGCGATGCACTGCATGACGCAGCAACAACCTAAGCCCTGTTGACGGCTCGCGCAGTAAATATTCTTTAGCATTCTTGGCGAAGATTATGCTGGCTGGACCAGAAGTTTTTGTGGCGCTCCGTATGCAACAATTCATCTGCAGGTCCGAACGGCAATAGTCTTAATAACGGAGAAAGCCGTGACCAGGTATCGTGCATTATTCATTTTCGTGGTTCTGACTTTCGGGGACCTTAGACTGGCGAAGGCGCAGGACAATTATGAGATCCAGGTCTACGGTTCAGACACAGTTGCCCCGAAGACCACTATGCTGGAACTGCACAGCAACTTTACCGTGGAGGGCAGTTATCCGGCGCCCGGTTCGCAGTTCACTGCGTACGGGGTCTATGCAACGAACCATGCCGAGCACGAGACGGTTGAAATTACTCAAGGGCTGAGTAACTGGTCGGAGGTTGGCTTTTACATTTTCACCAGCGCGCGCAGTGGAGATGGCTGGCAATGGGTAGGCGATCATATTCGCCCGCGAGTGAGAGCACCCGATAGTTGGCACTGGCCGGTGGGCGTAAGCCTATCCATGGAGTTTGGTTATCAGCGGGCCGCGTTTGACAAGGATACATGGACGCTTGAACTGCGGCCAATCGTCGATAAGACGATAGGCAGATGGTATTTCACGGTGAATCCGGCACTGGAGCGGTCTTTCCACGGGCCGAGTGTTCCGCAGGGTGTGGGATTTTCGCCGAGCGCGAAATTCAGTTACGACTTCAACAAATACATTTCTGGCGGCTTCGAATACTACGCTTCTTACGGGTCGATTACCGATGTGTCTTCGTTGCACAATCAACAGCAGCAGTTTTTTCCCACGATCGATCTGAATGTGTCCCCGAACTGGGAGATCAACTTTGGCGTTGGAGTTGGAGCGACAGCCAGTACCGATCATCTGATTGTGAAGGGCATCCTGGGACGACGGTTCGATTGGACGCATCATCGAGCGGGTAGTTCTGAAAGCACTCAGTAGGAGTACATGAGAATGGATCGGCGCGATTTTCTGATCGGAGCCAGTCTCGCGATGCTGAGTGCAGCGGCAAAGAAAAAGTTGTGGGCTCAGACGCCGCCGGATATGCGGCTTGAAATTGCGCCCCTAAAGCTGGAGATTGCGCCCAAGAAAGAAATTCATACGGTTGCGTACAACGGTCGCGTTCCTGGGCCGTTAATTCGCTGGCCGGAGGGCAAGCCGATCACGATTGATGTTGTGAACCGTACGGACGTGCCGGAGATTGTGCACTGGCATGGATTGTGGATTCCATCTGAGGAAGATGGTGCAATTGAGGAAGGTTCGCCCATGATTGCGCCAGGCGGACAACGGCGCTACAGTTTTACGCCACGCCCGGCGGGTTTCCGCTGGTACCACACCCACACGTCTGCCGGGCATGATTTGAAGCGCGCAACGTATACAGGCCAGTTTGGATGCTTCTACATTGAGCCGAAACAATCGCCGGTTGTGTACGATCAGGAGATATTCCTCACACTGCATGATTGGAATGCATATATGGGAGGCGGAGGAGACGCGTCCATGGACGCGTTTTATGATTATGCGACGATCAACGACCGTATGCTCGGGCATGCGGATCCGATTAAGGTGCGCGGAGGGCAACGGGTACTCTTCCGCGTTCTAAACGCCAGTGCAACCGCGACCCATTGGCTGGCATTGGCAGGGCACGATCTCACAGTACTAGCCATGGACGGAAATGAAGTGCCGCAGCACGCGAAGGTACAGGCGGTACGACTGGCTCCGGCAGAGCGCATTGATATTTTGGTGGAAATGAATCGACCAGGAGTGTGGGTGCTAGGCGAGACGCGGGCGGAAATTCGCAAAGCAGGAATGGGGATTGTGGTGGAGTATGCGAACCAGCGGGGCGAACCCCAGTGGATCGATCCGCCAGAGACGTTGTGGGACTACACGCTGTTCGCGAAACAGGAGCTGGGGACGACAAAGCCTGACCAGCGCATTCCTTTAGTCTTTGAGTCGAAATTTCACGGCCACGGGGACTTTGACTATTGGATGATCAATGGCAAATCGTTTCCGAAGACGGACACCATTCCTCTGAAAGAAGGCAAGCGTTATCGATTGGTGATGCAGAATAAGAGCAGTGACGATCATCCGATTCACTTACATCGCCACACCTTCGAGGTTACCAACCTGGACGGCAAGCCGCTCTCGGGACTGCGCAAGGATGTGGTTGTAATAAAGGCCAAGAGTACTGCGGAGATCGAGTTTGTCGCGGCAAACCCGGGTGCGACGCTGTTTCACTGCCACCAGCAGACCCACATGGATTTTGGTTTCATGATGCTATTGCGGTACGTATGAATGAGGGCGTCGACGTCTACGAGGAGCGAGTCATCGCACAATCAGCAGCAGTAAAGATCCTGCGACTAAGAGCTTCACGAGCCACCCCACTGAGAAAAGGGCGGCGATTGGAGCGGTTATCTTCATCCATATGGAATTTGTGATAATCATGGGCAGAGCCACTGCCAGCCACGTGCCCACTGCCAAAGTAAACGTCGAAGAACGCGTGAAGGTTTCCCGGTGAACACACAAGAAGTCAAACACGGCGCAAGTCACGAAGGGTAGAACTGTAGACCACGCAATTGCTTTCAACTCCGCCTGACGTCCCTGGACTCGCCAGATCTCCGGGTGTTTGTCGAATCGCTTGTAAACCCAGTCGCCCATGAACAGCCAGTCGGTCATGGATGTCACCACACTCGCGGCCAGCACAGCGAGCACAAATCGAATTCCCAGCATTGGATGCCCTCCTCAGTCTGTTGGTGATCGATACACGAAAATCCTGGCCCACCGCGGGGAAGCGAGGTTGAGCCCCTTCAAAAACTGATGTATCCCGCTAGGCGGATTTTTCATGCTGTGGCCTCATCTTTTTGTTCGGCATCACAAGCTGAACCGGAATTCCGTCCACAACGCTCCCCGCGCAGCAAAGAACGGGACGTCTGGCTAGAGGCTCTGTACGGCTACCGATTCCAACGACCCGTACTCTGCGATCATCTCCCTCGAAAGGGCGTTGCTGCGGGCGATTTCGCCGTACAGCCGTCCACTGTTGCGCATCGTTCTCGCTTGCGTAAGAGGATCCAGAGCTACCAGGCCAAATTTCAGATGCCAGCCTTCGGTCCATTCAAAATTGTCGGTGAGCGTCCAGTGAAAATATCCGCGGATGTCGTGACCTTCCGCGATCAACTGATGGAGCTCCTTTACTGCATTCACGATCAGCCACGGACGAATGCGATCCTGTGCATCCGGCACTCCGTTTTCAAGAATGTAAACCGGCTTGCCGAGTGCCGCCGTCCGCTCGACTGCATGCCGCAACGCCAGCGGATAGGCCTCGCCGTAGGGCCGATCCCAAGCGCTGTCCCCTTGCGGCACATGCGGTGGGACGAACATGCGGGCAAAAGCCTGAGCGGTATTTCTGAAATCGAAAGCCACATGGAAGCGACTGTAGACGTTCAAGCCCACGAAGTCATATGCACCTTTCACGGCGCCGGCGGTTCCATCTAGCATACTCAGAGGAAAAGGCAGCTTGCCGAGCTGCATCAGCCGCAGAAAGCTTTCGTTAAAGAGCTCGTTCATCAGTGAGGCAATCCAGCGATCCGGCCCACGGCGCACAGGTTCCAGCACAATATAGTGGTGAGCCCATCCGACTTCTGCTTGCGGCTGCATCTCGTGGATCGCACGATAGGCGCGCAGATGTGAACGAGCCATCGCGCTTACTACCCGCACGGCGGCGGCGATATCGCCGCGACGACCGGGAGGAAATTCGCCGAGCGCGTATCCCATCGCGGCATACACGTTAGGCTCGTTGAAGGTCAACCACCGGTTGCAACGCTCCCCGAGTGCGCCAACTACTTGGCGAGTAAAACGCTCGAAGAGCTCCGCAGAATCCGAGCTTAAGAAAGCGCCCTTCTGTTCGAACCACTGCGGATGGGTGAAGTGATGCAGGCAGATTATGGGACAAATGCCGCGCTGCACGAGCCCATCCAGCATTTCCCGGTAGCGCCGTAACGCAGCCATGTCCCATTTGCCTTCTTGCGGTTCGATCCGGCTCCAATCCACGGAAAAACGCAGGGCCTTTAAGCCCATGTCGTGCAGCAGGTCGAAGTCGCGTTCAGCGTTGTTCCACCAGTCGCACGCGACTCCACAGGCATCGCCCGAGCGAATGTGCCCGGCCGCTTCCCAATCCGACCATTGATTTTGACTATTGCCTTCGACCTGATGGGCAGCGGTCGATACGCCCCAAAGAAAACCTTTGGCGAACTCCAAGGGAGCAACAATTTTTTCGGATGCGTTATTAGCGGAGTCGTCTTTAACTGTAGAAGGCACGGCCATTGTTTGTCGCTATTCTAAGCGATTGGGCGCGCGATGGTACTGAAACATCAGTTGGTCAGGATGGTCTTGGAGTAACTTCGATATCAGCACTTGCGCTCCTTGTTTATCTAGCGTTTTGGGATTGCGTGTTGTTCCTCGAAGCAAGAGCTCAAATTCGTGAGATCCGCCGGGACGCGGGAATTCGCGCCTTGCGGGGCTGCCCTGAGATATTGAACCGGCCACGAGATTCCCTGACCCAGCTCACGGGCCGCGCGCAACGGCCAATACGGATCGCGCAGGAACTCCCGGGCGATTATGACTGCGTCCGCTTGCCCAGTAACGATAATGTGCTCGGCCTGAACTGGCGACGTAATCATTCCGACCGCGCCAGTCATGATTTTCGCTTGCTGACGAATCTGTTCAGCAAATGGCGTTTGATAGCCGGGGCCAACCGGAATGTTGGCCTGCGCCACATTGCCGCCAGAGGAGCAATCAATCAGGTCGACTCCTAGTTCCTTGAGTTGATGGGCGAGTTGAATCGACTGCTGAATGTCCCAGCCGCCATCAACCCAGTCTGTGGCGGAAATCCTTACGAATAGCGGCGCCCGTTCCGGCCACACTTGGCGAACTGCAGAGACAATCTCACGCAGGATTCGAGTGCGATTTTCAAATGAGCCGCCGTAGGCATCGGTTCGTTTGTTGCTGAGCGGGGAAAGAAATTCGTGAATGAGGTATCCGTGCGCGGCGTGAATTTCAACTACACGGAAGCCGGCCTCGCACGCCCGAACTGCGGCCTGCGCGAAGGCTGCGACCGTTTCCTGAATACCATCAATGGAGAGCTCTCGAGGCCTGGGATAGTCAGGGGCAAAAGGTATGGCGCTGGGAGCTAAAACATTCGCCCAACCACCGTCGGATTCGGGAACTGCGCCGTGACGGCTCTCCCATGGGCGGTAGGTGCTGGCTTTGCGGCCCGCGTGAGCCAGTTGCATTCCGGCGACGCCGCCTTGCTCATGGATGAAGCGGACAATCCGCGCCAGCGGCTCGATGTGATCGTCACTCCAGATGCCGAGATCCTGCGGACTGATCCGGGCCTCGGGCAGAACCGCTGTTGCTTCGGTCAACACCAATCCAGCTCCGCCAACGGCGCGGCTGCCTAGATGAACGAAATGCCAGTCATTCGCGAATCCGTTGTCGCTCGAATACTGGCACATCGGCGAGACGAACACGCGGTTCGCAAAGTTAATGTCTCGAATCGCCAGAGAATCAAAAAGGTGAGCCATGGGTCCTTACCCTGCCTCTGCATTTTGTCCTGAGAGCGACAGATAGATGCCGTCGCCGGACCGATCGTTGTTCAAAGATACTTCATTTCGTTCGGTTTTCATTGACGGGCCGAAGCATGACCGGGAGAAACGCGGCAGTGATATAAATATGAGGACGGCTGATCGTCCAACCGGGCCCGTAGCTCAACGGTTACAGCAGTAGACTCATAATCCGCAATCAACCCCTTCTTTATTTTTCCGACCGCTGCAAGCTACTGAGTACATGAGATCAATTTTGGCTGGTGACTGTTTATGGTGCCTTAGCTCAATGTTCAGTGACCTCCTTCCTTCCTTTAGCCGCGATAGCTCCTCAGTTCTTTTATGAACCACGGGCCGTACTCAGACTGGGGCTCAGGCTCGTCATCTGTAGGCCCATCACATGGAGGATAACGATCTGGGTCCAAATCCCTGCCCTCGTGGTCAAAGCGCAGTGTCCACTTTCTAAGCTGTACACTTATGACCTCTGGTGTAACTTCAATCACTACGCCTTCTTCATCGCGGGCACCCAGAACCCGCTCCTGTTGTCTCGACAGTACGGATAAGGTGACTTTCTGACCAACCACCAGTTTGCTCGTGTCCATCACACTGTGACCTCCTCTCCTACCTGTTGAACGGTGGTGACTGGTTTCCGAACCTCAGGCGGGTCAAACCCGAGGCCGACTTGTTGGCAAACGTCCCGACGCCACTGCTCGTTCTTCAGCATCTTCCGCTCGCTCTGTCACGCCGATCTATCGGCCCGTTCGGGGGCTGGCCCACTCGCCGCACTAAAACTTGCTTTCATGCGTCACCAAAAATGCGGCTGCCCCACTCGTCGCGGTGTTCGACGAGTGGGCGCTACGGACCCCGACGGTTTTGCGCCGAGATCTTATCATGCCTGGTGCCCGAGGTTCGCGTGCGTTCTTCGGACGCTAACCTGGGTCTCAATGTCCTTTGACGAACGACGGGCGTAGATTTTTCCGCGCCCACAGTTTCCGCGTCTTCGGTCTCCCGATTTGGAAACCCGGCTCGCAAAGTGCTCGCTTTCCTCTTGAGCTCGGCCCACCACGTGAGATAACATAGGATCGTAGATGTTATCTACAAGTTAATCATTGCTCTCTGACAACCTGACAACGGGCGCGACTCCTGGACTGCTTACCTGCTGAGTCCGACTAGTGCATCCCCTGCGCGCCTGGCTGCAAAAACCGAACCGCGAGCAAACGGGAACCGCGCTAACTCCCATGTTTCGAATACTTAACCTCTAACTATCTTTAGAACCATAGATCTAGGAGGCAAGAAAAATCCCACCCCTTTGTTTTCTAGATCTTGCGCCAAAACAGAGATTTTTTTTGAGGAATATTCTGCACCAAAAAGTGTGCATCGCAATCGGGGACTGCGACAGCTGGCCCAATCCGGGTGGCCTAGCCTTTCGCGCACTCAGCAAGAGTCTGGCACTTTTCCAGCCGTCGTTGTGCTCTTTCCTGCTTCGATTTGATGGCCCTATGGGGAAGCCGATTTCCCTTCTATGTTAAATTGAGCCTACGGGCCCGTAGCTCAACGGTTAGAGCAGCAGACTCATAATCTGTTGGTTGTAGGTTCGAATCCTACCGGGCCCACCACGCGATCGTTTTGTCCCTGTGAAAATCGTGGATGGGGGCATCCTTTTTATCTGCCGCCCTCATGCTGCGTGACTGAAAAGCTGCGAAAGGCCAATGTTTAATGGCCTTTACGAAGGTTATCCCGGCATGGTTACTTTGGGTTTTCGTATAGCCTGAAAGTGCCATTCACGTTATCCCTGACGACTGCTACATTAGTCCTCGAGCAGACTTCGGGGGAGGGCTGCTTCGACGAACGTCCCAGAAACTCTAACGAGCCTGGGGCGTTTTGTTTTGCGCGCAACTTTCCTGCTCAGTTGTTCTCTTCCAAATTCTCCGGACGGTTTACTGCGAAACTTTCGGATGTGAGGCAAATCACATCCGGCTGCGATCTCAATCACAGCAGAACTCAGCTGATATCGTTACATCTTGAACAGCCATAAAACACTGGGGCACACTGCACGACAGATACTGGGAGGTGCAGGGCTTTTGGTGGATGTAAATCTGTGGTGGGCTGCTTGACTGACTGGCAACAGGAAACTCGCAGCCCTTCTTCTTTTATGTCGCAGTAACTCCAGATTTAATCCGCACGATCATTTCGATATCACCGCCAAGGCTATGCGATGTCTTCGGTTAAACAGTTTTCCGAACAAATCTATTCTCGACGACAGCGTTGACGGCACGCCTGAAGGCGAGCCCTGATACGAATCCCTAATTTTCAGCGAACTGCGAGGACGGGAACTTTGAGACGCTGGCGTGAACATTTGCCTCCGCTATCGTAATCACACACCTCCGCTCGGTTTACAATACTGTCACTTAAAGTAAAGCAGGCGGTGGAAAAGAATGCCCGAAAGTTGGAAACAGTGGGAAGGCCGAGTCGTTAATGATGAGTTTCCGTTGCTGCGGTATCTCGGCGGCTCGGAGCGCAGCGCGGTCTTTTTGAGCAAGCGTGCTGACGGCGAACCGCAGGACGTCGCGATCAAACTTATTTTGGCTAATGCGGAGAATCCGGAGCTACAGCTTTCCTGGTGGGAGCTGGCGACGAAATTATCGCATCCGCACCTGCTTCGGCTGTTTCGACTGGGGCGTTGCCAGTTGGATGGCACGGATTTGCTTTACGTCGTGACCGAGTACGCCGAAGAAAGCCTGGCGCAGATTCTTCCCTACCGCGCGCTCACGCCTGCGGAAGCCCAAGACATGCTTCGCAGTGTTGTCGATGCGTTGACGTACATTCACGGCAAGGGCTTCGTGCATGGTCATATCACTCCCTCGAACATCATGGCGGTGGGCGATCAGATCAAGATTTCGAGTGACGGACTTTGCGGAACCGGCGAGTCGATGCGGGTTCTTTGCAAGCCAGGTGTTTACGCGGCGCCGGAGATTGGGGCTGGTGGAAACATGTCGCCCGAATCAGACGTCTGGTCGCTGGGCATGACTCTGATGGAGGCTCTGACACAACATCCGCCTGCGGTGGAGCAAATGGGGCAGGGAGATGTTAAGTTGCCGGAAACATTGCCGGAGCCATTCCTCGACATCGCGAGTCACAGCCTGCGTCGTGATCCGCAACAGCGCTGGACAGTCGCAGCGATTGCAGAAAGGTTGCAAAAAACCTCCCATTCAATCGAACGAGAAGCAGCGATTATTCCGCAAACTGGATTTACGAAATGGGGATACGCAGTCGCAGCCGTTGCACTGGTGCTGGTGCTCGCAGTTGTAGGACAAAGACTAATGCACCGTCACACGGGAGGGGAGGCCGCACCTTCCGGCGCTCCTGAATCGTCCTCGGGAGCGCCCGCGCAGGGCAACGCGAGCCCGGAGAACGCCGCGCATTCGGATGCACCCACAGGTTCAAACAATGCTCGAACCCACAATTCCAACGCGACCGGGCCTCAGGGCGCAGTGGCCCAGCGGATTATGCCGGACGTATCCCGGAATGCTCTGCATACGGTTCACGGCAAGCTGAACGTGCGGGTGAAAGTTTCAGTAGATTCATCCGGCAAGGTCTTGATGGCGAATTTCGAATCGCGAGGGCCAAGCCAATATTTTGCCGAGCGGTCGCTGCGGGCCGCGCGACAGTGGACCTTTCAGCCTCCGCAGGTTGATGGGAAAAGTGTTCCCAGCGAATGGATTCTGAAATTCCAGTTTGAGAAGAGTTCAGTTAACGTTTCTCCCGCGCAGACGTTTCCATAGCACCTGCTGATTCGAATTTGGTCGCCAGGCTACGCAGCCGCCGCGACGGTCAACTTTCGTGCGATCGCACAATAGAGATCGACCGCCTCGCTCAATTGCTTTTTCTCGATGTATTCGCCTTCGGTGTGGGCCACGTGGATTGATCCTGGGCCGATCAGCAGGGGCTGGCCCCAGTTGGTGAGCGCGGGAATATCAGTGGTGAAGGCGGCGACCATGGTGGGCAGGCCATCCAGAGTGCGCAGGCGGAGGAACGGAATCTCCAGAAGGAAGTCGACCTTAGCCAGTCCTGCAACAGCTCGCTCAATTTGTGGGCGTAATTCATCAGTCGGTCCGATCAAGCGATAAAGCAATTGCGCGCGAGCTTTGTCGGGAATCACATTGGGTGCGCGGCCCCCTTCTATGACTCCGATGTTCAGGGTGCAAGGACCGATTCCCTCTGCGGTAGGAAGTTTCATGGCGCGGAGGCGGTTCAAGGCTTCTAGAAGTTTGTCGATTGCGGATTCGCCCAGCGCCGGATAGGCGGAGTGCGCCATACGCCCTTCGGCGATCACGTTCACGCGCAGCGTGCCCTTGGACGCCGTCGCCATCCGGTTTTCCGTGGGCTCGCCGTTAACCAAAAATTTGCAGCCCGGAGACTGTCGATTTGCAACCTGTGCCCCGAGGCTGTTTCGTTCCTCGCCTACGAGAAAAAGAAGTCCTACGTGTATATTTTCGTCGCGTAGGCGCTCGGATGCCGCGATTTGTGCGGCGATTATTCCTTTTGCATCGCATGAACCGCGACCGTAGATACGGGCGTCATCTTCAGAAGACGGAATGAAAGGCGGGACTGTATCCATGTGGGTCGAGAAGACGATAGACGGCTTGGGTTGCTGCGGTGAGGTTGCGTATACGTTGCAGCGGCTGCCTTCGACGGGAAGCTTGCCGGCCTCGTATCCGAGGCTGGCGAGTTCGTTGTGAATAACATCGCCTACCAGCGCTTCATTGCCGGTGATGGATTCAATATCTACGAGTTGACGTGTGAGGCTGACGACATCCATGGGAAAGAGGATAACGCACGTCCAAGCACCAGAGCTACGTCTGTAGAGGCGTTGCTGGCAACGTCTCGCGGCGAACCTCATGCTGCAAGCTGCTATGCTTAAATGACTGACTCGATGAATACGCAATCTAGTTCGATTCGATCGTTGTTTCTGGAGGGCCCGGCAGGAAAGTTAGAAGCTCTGGTCAATACCGGCGGTGCGAACGCCACTCATGCCGCGTTGGTTTGCCACCCTCATCCTCTTTATGGTGGAACGCTACACAACAAAGTGGTTTTTCACGCTATGAAGGCGCTAAATAACTTTGGGTTTCCGGTGCTGAGGTTTAACTTTCGCGGGGCGGGAATGAGCCAGGGCGAGCATGACCACGGCAACGGTGAAGCCGATGATGTCAGGATGGCGTTGGACTGGCTGGATCGAGAATTTCATCTTGCCTATGATCTTTGCTGGCTTCTCGTTTGGGGCTGCGGTGGGATTACGCGTGGGGTGTCCAGATGCGCGGGTGAAAGCGGTTATTGGACTTGGCTTGCCGGTCGATGCGATTGGCGATCGAGTTTATGAATTCGAATTTCTGCGAGATTGCACGAAACCCAAGCTCTTTGTCAGCGGGGATCGCGATCAGTTTGGGCCGCGGACGAAGCTGGAAAAAGTGGTTGCGGAGCTTCCTGAGCCAAAGAAACTGGTGATCATCGCAGGCGCAGACCACTTCTTTGAAGGTCGCTTGCGGGAACTTCGCGAAGCCATCGAAACTTGGGTCATCGAAACTTGGGTCAAGGAATCGTTGCCGTAAAACTCCGTTGACTTAGAACAACAGCCAGAGAAAATCGTTCTTATAATCCTTCCATGTCTTCGGCAGCGGGCAATCGCGAACGGATCGCCATTGAGATGCGAGTTCAGGCGCGGCATATTTTCGAACGCGCGCTGACTGAATCCAGCATTGATCGCGCCTTCGAGCGCCATGTTTCCTGCGAACGTGGCGTGCTTCGGGTCTGCGAAGACCTTTACGATCTCCACACGTACAACCGCGTGCTGGTACTTTCCATCGGCAAAGCGGCGCACACCATGGTGAACGCGTTGGAAATTCAGGCTGGAAATAATTTCGAGGGTATCGTTGCCAGTTCGGTGCCGCCAGCTTCGCAGGTACGAGGGTTCCGCTACTTTCATGGCGGGCATCCCACACCAAATGAAGAATCGATTCGTGCGGCCGAGGCGATATTGAAGTCGGCGAGCGCGCAGAATGCTGCTTCTCTCGTAATTTTCATGCTGAGCGGAGGCGGCTCTTCGATTGCGGAGAAGCCGATTGACGACAATATTTCTTTGGAAGAGCTGATCGCAACCTACCGTGTGCTGGTGCATTCCGGCGCACCTATTGCCGCGATCAATACCATCCGCAAACATTTGTCAGCGATAAAGGGAGGGCGACTCGCGCAAGCTGCCATGGGCGCACAACAGGTTTCGATTCTGATATCGGATGTTCCTGACAACACCCCAGATGCTCTGGCATCGGGCCCGACCATGCCGGATTCTACCAGCGTCGAGGATTGCTACGCGATTGCGGCGAAGCATGGGCTGGTGGAGCAGTTTCCTGCGCCGGTTCGTGAATTGTTCCAACGTCACGCGCTTGAGGAAACTCCGAAATCAGACGATCCGGCTTTTCATCGGAGCCGCTGGTGGACCGTACTTTCAAATTCAAGCTTGCTCGAGGCCGCGAAAAGCGAAGCCGAGCGCCACGGCTTTACCGTCGAAGTGGACAACAGTTGCGATGACTGGGATTACGGGCGGGCAGCCGATTACGTGTTAAGTCGCCTGCGCGAATTGCGGACGAAATCGGAACGTGTATGTCTTCTTTCCGGAGGCGAGATTACGGTAAAGGTCACGAACGGAGGCGTGGGCGGGCGCAACCAGCAGTTTGCCCTGGCGTGCGCACAGAAAATTGCTGGAGAAAATGTCACTGTGCTCAGTGCGGGTACGGATGGCATTGACGGCAATAGTACGGCAGCCGGCGCGGTCGCGGACGGGACGACCATCGCCCGTGCACGATCTCGCGGCTTGGATCCCGCGGCCAGCCTTGTCAGCTTCAACGCTTATCCTTTCTTTGATGCGCTCGGCGACACTGTCATGACGGGCCCGACCGGCAACAATCTGCGCGATTTGCGAATCCTGCTGAGTTACTGAACAAGTGTGGGGCGGACATTCCTGTCCGCCTTCCCGCTACTCTAATTTCATATTTGGGCTGCGCCTCAAGATTTGCTGCAGAATTCAGCCAACAGTACGCGGACAGGAATGTCCGCGCCACACTATCTCTGCTAATTCTTGCCTAGAAAGCGAATTCGCGAGGTGAAGGACCGACGATTGTAGCCGCTGAAAGTAAGAAACTGTGGAGAGTTCACATCGGCATTGACGACCACTGGATTCGAGGCGCCGGTGATGTCGTCGAATCCACCGCGGAGCGCCCAGTAATACCCGAAGAGATGGAAACGCTTTTCCAGTGCCACATTTAAAGTGAAATAGGTCGGGAAACGATAGGAACCCGGCGATCCGTAAAGGAGTTGCTGATCGGTGAAGACGTTAAACGGGAATCCATTACGCGCTTCCGCGGAGTAGGCCAGATCAAGCTCGTGAATGATAGGCAGGCGAAAGAATGGCAGAAAACCCCATGAAAGAAAGCGGTTGGGCGCGTCCCAAAGCAGCGGGCCCGGCGCTTGCGGGCTGACGATCGTGCTCGTACCCGGCAAAACGCGACCGAGAATAGGTGCGTCCACATTGAAATCAAGCGCCTGAGTTGAATGGGTGCTGGAGCGAGTGTAAGAGCCCATAACTGAATAGCGTTGCCCGAAATTGCGGCGTAGCGTGATCTGAAAGGCGTTGTAGCGGTCGTCACGGCTGTTTTGCAGGATGAAGTTTCCGCCAGGGAGATTGTTTGGGGTGTTGTAAACGAAGTCGTGCGTTCCCTGGCGCTGTATGAATTCCGCCTTCATAAAAAGCGATGCGGGAAGTTTCTTTTCCAGAGCGACGCTCCAGTTGAAAAATCGCGGTGCCTCGAGGTTCTGGCGATTGACCGTGAAGCTGGAGAGAACTGGAGTTGGAGTGGATATGACAGCGCCGCTGAGATCCGTCGGCTGGCCGGCCGAGTTGAAGAAGTAATCTTCGCGTTCTCCGGCATAGGGACGCGCGATCAGAATGAGGTCGGTTGCGTCGTAGACCAGACCCGCGCCAGCGGAGAGCTTGGTGTTACCGGAGTTGTCCAGCACATATGTTCCGGCGAGACGCGGCGAAATAAGCGGCTTGCGCACGATTTCATCCCAGTCGAAACGCAAGCCGGGTTCGACGAGGATGCGATCGCTGAGTTGCCAGCGATCTTCTAAGTAACCGCTGCTTTCAAAATTGTAGGTGGTGGAATAATTGCCTCCGAAAAACACTGAGTAACGGGCACAGGGCGAGGGAGCGATTGGCACTCCGCCGGAACTCGTCGGACAGGCGCCGTTTGCGGTGGTTGCGGTTTGGCCGGGCCAGAAAGAAATCGGCCGGCGCAGGAACTGCGCATCGTAGTCGATGCGGTCGAGGTCAACGCCGAGTTTTATGTCGTGACGGCCGTGGGTGTAATGCGGCGGTAGATACAAGTTCGACAGACCCTGCCATCGCCGGGCGTTTGTTTGAGCATTCAAATAATAATTCCCGCCGGCTGCGTTGAGTGTCTGGTAATAGGGTTGAGAGCCGAGTGGAGTCAGTGTCAGGTTGTACTGTGAAACGTTGAAACCGCTTTCAAGCAATTCGCCGCCGCTGAAGTAGTGCTGGTCTTTAACGGTGCCGACGTAAGCCGTTTCTGCGTCTTCTGGCGTCGTGGAGACGGGCTGGAGCGGCGAGAGTCCTGAGTGCTGATCGTCGAGATAGTTGAACAGAAAGCTGGTAGTGAGAATGTTGCGCGAAGTGAGGTTGGTCTGAACTTTGGCGAGATTGCCAGCGCGCCAGAAATGATCGGCGTCGGCATTAGATGGAAGTTGCGTGATGATGAAATTGTCGTACTCACCCTCAATCGCGTCGAAGAACCACATTTTGCGCGGTGCGAATCGGGCCGGAGAGCGTGATGCGCGGCGTCCATTGGTCAAGGGCGATACCGTTTTTGTCCTGCAGCGACGGAATAAAGTTCGTAGCGATGACATGGAAATGATCGTCGCCGATGCCGGTGTTCAGGCCGAGCACCCCGCCGGAAGCTTTGCCGTATTCCGCTGGCTCACGGCTAGGTTCGACCTCGATGGAGCGGAAAGCATCAGTGCTGACGCGGACGAGCAAGAGGCCATTTGCGGGCTGACTGACGTTGAAGCCATCAAGCAAAGTGAGAGTTTGATAGGTTTGTGCTCCGGCGACATGCGGCTGGCCGGATGCATCCTGCACTACGCCGGGGATGAAATTCAGCACGTTGCGATAGTCGTTGGTCGCCGGATACGGGATATCGATGACGTCGATGCCGGTAATTTCTTCTTTAGAGGAAACCTGGGCCGGGTCGATGACGGAGGGTGACTCATTTACATTTACAACCGACTGCACTTCCTGAAGATGAGCAAGTGTGACGTCGATCGCACTCGTGATTTGCGGCTGCACCGAGGGCAAAACTGCCGCATAGAAACCCTGCTTCTCAACCCGAAGCTGAAATGTCGCAGCGGGCAGATTGGTGAAGACGCAGTGGCCGGCGAAATCGGTTTCACAGCGCAGCGCTTTAGTTTGTGATGCCATGCTGAGCAGCACTACGGCAGAGCGCACAGCGATGCCGTTCTCGTCGATGACAGTGATCTCGAGTTCGTGGGACGCGTTGGGCAACGCGGGGCGGGTCTGCGCTAAGCACGGGTAGGCGACTGACGTCAATGCGACGATCTGGAGGACGAGTTTCCTGATGAACATGGCTCGCACGAATCCACCTGCTGAAAAATTATTCTCTCAGATGCGAATTCGTGTGAGGTTAAATATTGAACGGTTTTCCCACGGCCTACTTCAGCAAGCCATAGACGACCAGAGCATTCTTGGTGCCCACATAGACTTTGCCATTGACCACGGTGGGTGGGGCGAATTTCGTGTTTGATTCCAATGAATCCCGGCCACCGGAGGCTTGCGTGCTGTTGTAGAGCTCGTTCGCAAGGTTGGTGGCGTCGTAGGCATGCAGGATGAATTTGATCGGCTGCACCACCCACAAAATCCCATCAGCCGTGCCGTTTGAAGAAACTGAGGGCGTCGCTCCGGGGAAGCCGTAGGTTGTCTGAGACTTCGAGGTCGGCCCTGACAATTGCCCATTGGCGATGGCGAAGGCTTTCACGTTGTCATTGATGCCAGAGAAATAGACGTTTCCGTTCCAGTACGCAGCGGTGCCGTAGTCGCAGTCAATATTGGTGTTGTTGCAGGTCGCCGCGTTAGCTACGTGGACGCCCACCGCTCCCGGAAGTTCCTGTAGTATCTGATCTCCAGAACTGTTGTACTTACCCATGTCGTCGCGGTTCACAACGTAGACGGTTCCGTTCTTGTCTCCTCCCACCAACACGTGGGGATAACTGCCGGTTTGATCTGGTAACAAAATTCCGGCATTGCTGCCCAGATCGCTGTCGTGGGTATTAAAAGCCATGGCTGCGGGGGTAAAAAAATCAGATACAGTCAACGTGCCTGTGCCCGGCTCTAGCTTCAGATAGCTATTGCCATAATCATTAACAGTGTTGTCCCAGCTGCCGTTTCCGGTGGTGGTGAAGAGGACGTTATTCTCATCCGCTTCTATGGTTCCGTTCCAGATTCCTGCTTGCTGACCATCACCGCCATGATTTGAGGTTTTGTTTGGACTTGTGTTGAATACGTAAAGCTGCTTCATGGTCGTAGCGTCATATCCAAAGATCCAGCCATGAAAAATAGGAGCGTCATTGATGGAGGAAAAAGGCACGTAAACAACTTCATTGGCCAGGAGCAGCGCCCCTCGATCGTTTTCGGAAGCTTCATTGAAGGTCACGATGCCTTTGACGTTGTCCCGGCCTGTGCCGTGAACACTGCCAGTGATCGTCACCGGGCTTCCGGACATATCTTTTCCCGTGGACAGGTCGAACTTATGAAGAACATGGAAGTATTTTCCGGCATTATTGGGGTCGGTTCGTCCCTCCACATAAATGGCGCCGTGCGTTCCTTGAGTCAGGTCAATCACGGGCGTCGCCGTGATCCCGATCACAGAGGTCAAGTACACCGAGTTGCAACTGGAACCGGGCACCGGTTGGCTGGCGCTACAAGGAACCGGAGTACCAATGTTGGTGTGCCAAAGGGGCGTGGAAACCTTGAAGTCGGCATCGAACGCATAAACGCTGTTGTTCTCGGTGACGACGAACACTACGTTGTGGACGCCCCCAGCAATTTCCAGGTTCGGAACGAATAATGGCTGTCCGTAGACCAGCGAGTCGACAGGAAACGAGTGGAGTTTTCCGAAGGTGCTTACATTGACATTGGACGGGTTCAAGATTGTCTCGTCGGTATTGGCTCCGGTTCGCAGGGTGTCATTGTGATAAGTCAGGACCTCCGGTGTAACACCGGTTGAAGTAGCACCCGCAGGTGCGCTTAGCTGGTGGAAAGCCAGAGCAGACAGCAGCGCTAAGAAGGCGAAAGTGGCGGAAGTTCTCATGGCAACACTCCTGAACGCTTATTACGTTGTGCTATTGAAAATTAAGGTGGAGAACGAGACTAGTTACGACAAGTGCGAGAAAGTTTCGTGGATTCCCCTAAGACTTAATGCACCAGGCGCGTTTATCTCGCCCATTTTGCCGATGGCTTAGGCCGTTTCTGCACTGACTTTGATTGGCGATGCGTCGCCGGGGTTGTCTCGAAACTGGACAAAAGACGGGACTAACTGTTACTGAGCCGAAAGTCTCTGGATTTGATGGGGTGGACGACGCTTTCAAGGCGTTAAGTCAGGCGCAGCGTCAGCGACGGCAGCGGCAGGCCTTCGACCTCTGCCGTCCAGATATCACCTTTATCGGTAGGATGCCCAGCGGTCAACGTTCCGGAGCTGATGATTTCGCCGGAACTTAATGGTTCATTGGGAAAGCGGCGAACAATCGCTGCGCCAAGTTCGGCCAGGCACAAAGCCGGACTTCGCAAGCTGTTTCTGCCCGATCCTTCTTCAACGAATTCTCCGTTCTCTCGACATGCGGACTTTGAATCGAGCTAGCTGATCCACGAGAGTGGAAATCATTTCTGGCTGTACGGGCTTTCGCTCGCCGATCACTAGCGCGGCATGAAGTCCGAACGACGCGACAAAATCACTGGGCTGAAACTTCCACTCTGGAAAAGGACAGTCGATGATTTCGAATCCCAACGCAAGCCATTCCGTGGCTTCGAGTGCAGCGGTAGCGTCGAGGCTTTCGGAGTTGATCGCGTGCTTTAATCCAAAGACAATCTCGGGCTCAATCTTCAGCGAGCGGCGGAGCGGCAGCGCCAGGGTGGCTGAATTGCCCTCGCTGTAATGAACGGTGTCTTCGTACATGTGCGCCCAGACAAGGGTTTCAAGCTTGAGCACGCGCCACACGGCCTTATTGGCATAGCCGACTTTGCGACCCGCGGCGCGGTGTCCGTTCGCTTCGCGAGAACGCTTAAGCACTGCTTCTATTTCGTAGGCCATGTTCAGATCGAATTCGGGGCGCGACGAAGGAGGACTGGATACCATCTGACCGGTTTCGTAGGCTGACAGCAGTTCCCTGGCTATTGCCTCGGATTCCGGCTGCGACGCTGGTGGATTCGTCATCGTGATATCAATTGGGCTCAACCTATCTACCTGCTAGGACGCCAGTGCGGATTCGACCGGCAACGATCAGGATATCAATATCTGGCAGCCAGAGGACTATCCCTGACTGCCAACTCAGAGTCTCGTTTTTGGACATAATTTAGGGCCCAGCTTCCAGTCTGCTTGCGCGGCCAAATGTCAATCCATAACAAAACGATAGTAACGTTTTAACGTCAGTGAAATTGCACTAATCTGTGGGCAAGGAATCAGTGCGGTTCTATCTGCAGTTACAAATGGGGGAACTATGACAATGTCACCCGCGGCATCTTCAGCGGACCGCGTGCAGCGACGCCTTAGTCACGGCTGGCTTTCGCATATCTGGCTGCCATGCCTGCTTGTCGTGGGATTGAGCGCCGCGCTAGCGCAGGCGCAAAATGCAGTTGTGCTCGTGGGGTCAGGATCGACCGTCCCCGCGCCTCTTTATACCCGGTGGACGCAGGAATATGGCAAGCACAACTCGCATATTCAGATGCGATATCTACCGGTGGGCACCAGCGAAGGCATCAAGCAGATCTCCCATGGTGTGGGCGACTTTGGCGCCGGAGAAGCTCAGCTTACGGAAAGTGAACGGAAAGATGGCTTGATCGAAATGCCGGTCGTGCTCATTGGTATTGTTCCCATCTACAATCTTCCCGACGCGCATCAGGATCTTCGGCTTTCAGGAGAAGTTCTGGCGGAGATCTTCATGGGAGATATCAAGAACTGGAACGCGCCCGCAATCGCCAAGCTCAATCCAGAAATTACGTTGCCCAATCTTCCCATTCAAGTGATTAACCGCCCTGCGGGCAAGGGCTCGAATTATGTGTTCACCGACTTTCTTTCCAAAACCAGTTCCAAGTTTCGCAGCCAGGTGGGAGTCAGTCCATCTCCGAAGTGGCCGGTTGGCGTAGCCGCGGAGCGCAGCGCAGATATGGCAGAAAAAGTGAAAAATACCGTTGGCTCCATTGGCTACGTTGAATATCAGTACGCAATAAAAGGCGGCATTCCGCAAGTTGCAGTGCTAAACCCCGCCGGTAAGTATGTTCATGCTTCGTCTGAGACTATTGCGGAAGCGTGCAAGGCGGTAGAAGCGCCGCGCTGGAATAACTTCTCGGCGTCGTTAACCAACGCTCCTGGAGCGGACTCTTTCCCGATCACCAGCTTTACCTGGATTTACCTGCGCAGCAAATCGACAGACTCCTCTCGCGCTGCGGCATTGGGCGATCTGTTGGAGTGGGTGTATGCCGATGGCCAGCAGTTTGCCGTTCAGGAAGGCTATTCCGAACTACCCTCAGCAATGCTTGCCGTAGTGAGAAAGAAACTCAAAGATATGCAGTAATGCTGAGAGTGATTCACGCTCTGCAGTGATTAGGCTGGGCTGCCTGACCATCCGCGGAACCTGATAAGATTTCGCTGAGTTCACCTCAAAAGAAACTATGCGAAATTTTTTCGTTCTTTTTATTGCAGGATTGACTGCTCTGGCTTCAGCTCAGATTCCTTCCGCCCCGACGCCATTCCCTGACACGAAACAATCCACCACGTCTTCCGACGACAGCTTGAAGCAAACGTTCGAAGCAAAAGTTAAGACGGAGTGGGAAGCAATCAAGAATAAAGACAAGAAGGCGTACGCGGATTTACTGGCAGATGATTACCAGGGCGTCGAAGTGGATGGCAAAGGCGAGCGTACTAAAATCCAAGCGATTAACGAACTGGCAGAAGGAAATATTTCGAACTACACTTTGTGGGGTTTCAAACTCATTCCGCTGGGTGCGGACGCTGCATTTGTTATTTACGAAGTGACTGAGCAGTTTCCCCCCAAATCAGCCGTACGTTATTCCAGGGTTTATATTGGTGAAGTATGGGTTAAGCGTGGTGGGCAATGGAAGGAACTGCACTACCAGGAAACGCACGTCAAGTGAGTTCAGCCCGGAAGCCAACCTTTTCAGTGATCTCGCATCCCATGCAGCGAGGGTAAATTTATGAGACAAGTGTGTTTCGCAGTGGTGCTTTTATTTTTCGCAAGTTTCTTGCTGGCGAAGGATTCCAAACAAGTAACCGTGCGGGGCTGCGTAAGCAGAGCCAGTGGCGATTACATATTGGAGAAGCAAAATCCGGCGATGACTTATGAACTTCAGGCTACGGGAAAAATCAAGCTGTCACACTACCTGGGGCAGCGAGTGGAAATAACGGGCACGACGTCGCCTTCCATGAGCACAAGTTCGGACGCTATTGAAAAAATGGGCGCTCCGTCTTCGGTAACGTTGACGGTCTCCTCGATCAGGTCTGTCTCGAAGGAATGCACTGCGAGTTCCGGTCACTAAGCCGGAGCCTAGTCACAGTCTGGAGGCATAGCCTCGATCTCTGATTCGGAATCGCACGGACGCTTCTTCTTGGCAGGCTCGAGCAAGGCTGGCCGGCTGTAGCGCAAAACCCATAAGCCTTCGTTGTTGGTGAGATAGATCAAGCCATGCCCGCCGTCGGGAAGCAGGCTGGTGACGCCGTTGAACTCCTGCAGAGTTTTTGGATTGCGCGGGTCGCTCAAATCGAGCACGCGTACGGTCTCTGTGGGATGGTTGCTGCTGGTGAGCGTGGTTGGTTTTTTCTCTGGAGATTCAGCAATAGCGACATCAGGGCTGACCATTTCAAGATTGCCAGCGGTCGCCTGACTCGACTCGGCGGTTCGCTTCAGCAGGTTCGGCTTATCCGGCTTGCTCACATCCACAACCATGAATCCCTGTTTCGAAGCCTGTTGCACGTAAAGGTAAGTCTTCCCTGCCTCTTTTTGCAGCAACATTTGGTTTCCTGTTGCCTGCGGCAGCGGCAGGTGTGCAATTACGGTGGCGGGTACATCTGTGGGTTTGTTGAGCAGGCTGCGCTGGCTGACGCCATTACCGAGCAAGAAACAAAAACTGCCAAAACCGCCATTCCGCTGAGTACAGATTTTCGAATGCATCGCATAATTCTCACCAACTTCAGTCTAAGCCACGCGTGTCGAATATGCCACGATTGTATGAATTGGGGGAGGGCCTTCATACAATCCCGGGTCGACTCGCAATCTGCTTCTCTCTATCCATCGTCATCCCCAGCGAAGCGAGGAATCTGGGCTTCCATGGGCACCGGCGAAAACCTGGATCCCTCGCTTACGCTCGGGATGACAGACGCTTAAACGACTACTGCTGCGCGTACACTCCGATACAACCGTTGCTGCTCTGGGTTGTGCATTGACTACCAGCTTGCAAGGGCACGAACGCGTGGTTATTGCTGGAGTCAACCGCGATGCTGTGCGAATTCGAGCCGGTCGTAACGTTTTGCAGCCAAAGGTTGGTCTTGGCGTCGATCACGCCCATCACAGGGCCGTTAGGCATATCTCTAGCGGCCAGGTAGTACCGGTTGTCGCCGGGGTTGTACCAAACTTCGTCTACGCCGCCGACATTCGTAATGGTTGCGAGAATTGTCCCAGCTGTGCCATCAATGACGTATTCGTTCGGAGGAAATGCTTCACCGTCGTGGTCGGCGCATCCTACGAGGAAGTTGTTACCCGGACCCTGAACAACACTGGTAGGCATGCAATTCGGCATAACAAAACTGTTGACCACTACCGGACCATTCGGGTTTCCGAGGCGGGGATCGATTTCATCGACGCAACCGATGTTCGTGATGCCGATGCAATTTTCATTCGTTTGCAGCAGGTGACCAGTATTGGTGTTCCAGACCATTCCGCCCAGACCGGCTGGCGCAATGGCGCCTGCACACCCGCTGGCTGGATTAGTTTGGCTGCAAAACGCTCCTGTACTTGTACTGATGATCGGGCCGTGATGGCAGGGAATTGTGTAAGTCGTACCGGTGGGCGTGATTCCGCTCAAACCGGGAAGACCGATCGCAGGAATGTTATTGGCAATCCCACCAGAGACGCCGCTGAAAACGTGGGGATTGGAGGGATCGGGGCACGGGAACGGGACGCCGCCGCTCACGGACGCTGCAGGTGCGATGACATCTACGGGAACATTCGGATTAAGCCCGAAGTTGGGACCAGCGCCACCGGAGGCGGCACCGCCTGCGCCGTCGTAATAGATTTGTCCGATAATGCAGCTGGGAGGATTGAAGGAAGTACCCGCGACTCCCGGGTCCAATACTGGTGAAGGTTGGGGAATCGCAGTGCCGGACCCTTGAAACGGGTACCCAGCGCCAGTGCCATAATTTGCCAGGGTGAACGTGGGAGCCGTTGCATAAGGTCCATAAGCCAGGGTCGGGACAATCGGCAGACAGTGACTCGTTCTGGCGACCACGCCTGACATATCGATAAACGTAACAAATGGGAATCCCGGGTCGCCGTTAATGACGGCAAGAACCTGATGAACGGGGTCGTACGCCATTTCGTCAGCGCGGTCGTCCCCGCAGGTAGCGGCCGAGCCAGCCTCGCCGTTCCAGGAAGAGATGCACGGGCCGATGCCGAGCGGTCCGTCATAGTCCGCGGCAGCGCCCGTTGGTACGGTTGCAATCACCTTTGGTGGTGTCGCGGTTAGATCGAAGACCGCCACGCTGGCATTGCCGACAGCCGTGAATAGAGTGTTGCCGTCGGGGGTCACTTCCTCGCCGTCGGGGCCGGACATGGGGTTTACGCCGTTGGCACGGGAAGCGCAGCACTGGGCACCGGGGAATCCACCGAAATTGCCGTTCGCGCCAAAGCCCGAAAATAGGTGAAAAGGAGCGTTTCTGCATCCGAAGCGGGTAAAGTTTCCAACCACGTCGACTTGGGGAGGGATGGTGGGGTCGCAGGGACTGGCAGCGTTGCCTGCATTCGTCACGGCATTGCTGCCCTGAATTGCATTGATGGCGATATTTTGGTTGGTGTCCACGACGACGACCGCGAGCCCGATGCGATCCGAGACGTAATCCCGGTGCGTGGCCTGATTGATCCAGCTTATGTCGAAGGAGTTGAACGGACCGCCGGGCTCGCCTGTGGGATTATGCTCAGGCACCGTAATGTTCACAATGTCGGCGTAACCGTCGGCGGTGGTGGTGCCGCACACGGGGCAGTTCTTCACGTTCCCGCAGCCGCTGGCGAGCACAAACAACACGCTGAGAAGAACAGTAAGTAGAATTCTCGATCTCATCGAATCTCCTCCCACAATTTTCCCTTCACTACCTTTGGGCTCCAACCGGCCCTGTGACGCATACTCATGATTCGCAAAGTATTCTTCAGAAGCGGAACTGCAACTCCTGGGTTACGGCGTAGAAATTCTGCGGCACCTGGCCGGTAACACTGGGTTGCTTCAGTTGGTCAATGTTGACGTTGGCCTGGTACTTGACCCAATAATTCAAATACCAGTTGACACCAAATGTGATCTCGTCGGTGTGATAGTTATAGCCGGGGACAAATCCTGGGGTGTAAATGTTCAGGAAGCTCTGAGCGGGTGCATCTGCCTGAATGCCGGTGTAGCGGGCGGCGACTTCCCAGGCGCCCCAACCGCGCCCCGTGCCTCCGGGAGTGTCAGGCCCAAACAGCGGATGCTTGACCCGCGGGGTACCGTTCTCCGGCCGCTTCTCGCCGGTAAGCAGATAAGTCGTGCCAATGTCCCACGCCTTTGCGCCGACGCCGGGCAGGGTCAGGAAACCCAGACCGCCGACCTGCTCAGAGCCCACACCGTAACGTTGCTGCTGTTCCTGCACGTACTCGCCGCGCACCGCGAAACCGGACTTGATGTAGGTAAATTCACCATCGTACCGCTCGACGGGCCCGTTAATCCTGAGCTGGGGAAAGAACGCGTACGTGGCATCCGGGAGGGTACCGCTAAAGCTGAGGTCTCCGGAAAGTCCACGGCTCCGGCCATGGGTGATAGAACCACCAAAAGCGAATTGCCTGAACCATTCGTTCTTGCTCTTGCGCCATGGATAGAAGCGCAGTCTGCCCACGAATTCCGGTTCGTTAGTTACGTTGGCGTTGACGCCGTTACGTCCGTTGAAGGCACCAGCCCACCACTGAACAACGCCGCCATCGATGTCCCCGTGAAGGGTCATGCCCGGGCAACGAAATGCCGTGCCCGCGCACGGATACAGCAGCGCCTGCAATCCGCGTTCGACGAAGTCCAGATTGGTGGCGCCAATTCCGGTTTCCTGAGCGAAGGGCTCTTTGAATTGTCCTGCCTGAAATTGGAACTCAGGTCTGATCCTCACGTTGAGATAAACGTCGCGCACGATCGCGCCGGTGGTGGAATTGGCGTCTGTCAGGATGGCGTAGTCAAAGTGCGAGCCGTAATTTCCCTGAAAGCCGAAGCGAGCGCGTCGGACCAAGAAGGTATCCGATGGCGCGCCGTCTCCTTTGTACGCGCGATAGTCAACATCGACGTACCCGTAGGGCATCAACTGAAATTGGCCGTCGGCGCTTCTGATGAAGAAGTGTTCGCCATTCCATCCGGCTGCAAGCGGAGCGTCTTTCTTTGGCGCAGGTCGCCGGTTGTGCCTGGTTGATGATTGGCGCTTCGCCTATCGGCTGAACTAAAACCGTGTTTACCAAATGGACGCCATCGTTGGCGGCGGAATTTTCGGCTGGCGCATTAGGCGCAACGACGTCGGTCGCGGCCACCGGCTTAACCGTCGCCGATTTGTCGTCGGAGGGCTGGGTCTTGCCCTGAACCAGTTGTTGGACCATCGCCTTTAATTCCTCGATGGTCTTGCGCTGTTCTGCGACCTCGCCGCGCAACTGGTTGACCTCTTCCTTGGTGGCCCCTGCCGATGCCGATCCGTCCGGCTTGCTCGCAGGTTCCGTACCTTGTGCGTGGGCAAGCGGACCTGGCGCCATGAAAACAACCAGAAGCACGAAAAACGCGGTAAGCGAGCGCATGTGTTCCCTTTCCGGCCACACTTGGCCGACAACCTGCCTGGCCCGGGGCGAGCGCGCACGAGCCTCAAAACGCCGGCTGCCTCGCGATCACAAAGCACTCAACCGGCTATTTGAAAAATCGATAACTTGTATGAAAAGCGGACCAGTTCCGCAGCGCGTCTATCTAACATGTTCTTAAGTTTGTAGTCAAGCAATCTTTTGTCAAGACAAGTGGAAATCAAGAATGTGTTACCTGAAACGCAAACCACGACGCTCCGATGTGCGCGGAAGTTCATCTTGTCACGGAACTTGACACTCCGAGAGTTAATAGTCGAAACATCAGTGAAGCGCAAGTCGCCGAATGTTAAATGGCTGCCAAGTGATGTTGCAGTGATGGTTATCACACATAAGAGTTCTCGACCGCGTTAGACGTTGAAGTTGGTTGACTCTCAATCCTCGCCCTGCAATGATGTTTGTGCTGATGAAAAGCTCAGAAATGTAGGTTTCGCCGAACACCGCGACTGCATGTTTATCATTAGGGTTCCGATATAAAGGCCGTGTCCAAGAACCGGCCTCGGCGCTCACTCAATGGCTAAACTGCACGATGCCGAATAAGCCAGCACTCGGGCGCTAGCCGGCAGCTTAGAGGATCAGATCCATGCCCACACATACCGAAGACACCACCTCGCAGCACATGAATTATGCGCCCGCCGATTTGAATCCACAGCGGGACCTGCCAAAGGGATTTTTCGATTTCCTGTCGCCGCTTCACCGGCAGTTCACACCGTGGCAGCAGAAAATAGCCGCCAAGCGCAAAGAAGTGTTGCAGCAATCGCACAGCGGGCATCCGCCCGACTATTTGCCAGCATCTGAGGCCACAAAACCCGACTGGCATATTGAAGTTCCGGACTGGTGCGCGGACCAGCGCAACCAGATGACTGGCCCCGCAGACGATGCCGAGCTAACCGTGAAGTTGCTGAATTCCGGTTCCCCCGCGGTGATGTTAGACATTGAAGATTCCACGGCAAACACCTGGGAACACATTATGTTGGCGATTAAGAACACCATCGCCGCGTACAAGTACGAACTCAGCTACGACGACAAAAAGCGCAACAAGAAAGTAACGGTTCAGCGATCGAAAACCGTGACCTGGGTGCGTCCGCGTGGTTTGCATCTCAGCCAGGGTGGGGTCATCAAGAATGAGCTCATGTCGGCTTCCCTGTTCGATCTGGCTCTGATCTGGTACCAGCTTGATCCCGCGTCGCTGCCGCACAATTTCTCGGTTTACATTCCTAAGAGCGAGTCCGCCGAGGAAGCTTTCTGGTGGCGCGATCTCTTCCAGGCTCTTGCCAAACATAAAGGCTTACCTGCGGACTATATAAAGTGCATGGCGCTGGTAGAGGCGCATCCGTTGGCCTATCAGATGGAGGAATTTCTTTTCAATCTGCGCGAGCACTGCCTCGGACTGAATCTTGGCCGCTGGGATTACATGGCTTCGTTGATCGATTTTATGTCGGAGGATCCTACTTGGATTTTGCCGGATCGCAATACCATCCCGCACGATGTGGCATTTTTCCAGAATTTCCGTACGCTGATGCCGGAGATTTGCCACAGACATGGAGCTCATGCGATTGGCGGAATGACTGCGTTGTATCCCAGTCGCACGGATGCGGAATTGAATGAACGCGCTTTGAAGGTTCTGAAGGAAGATAAAAAGAACGAAGCCAGCTGCCTGATGGACGGAGCATGGACTGGGCATCCTGATCAAAACGAAATCGCGGTTGCGCAATTTCCGTATCCCAATCAAATTTCGAAACGACCCAAGCTTGCGAACGCGCACCCCGATCTGCGGCCGGTGCCAAAAGGCGTAGGCAAGACAACCCTGACCGGAACGCGAGCCGCCGTGCGCACGGTGATTCGCTATCGCAACGGGGTGCTCAACGGAAAAGGCGCCAGTTTGCTCGATGGCTTCATGGAAGACCTCGCTACCGATCGCATCTATCGATTGATGATCGCACAGCGCGTGCGGCACAAAATCAAAGTTCCGTGCGACGATGGCAAGCCAGTCGAGCATAGCCCGGAATTAGTAACTCGCATTTTTGACGAAGAGCTGGCCAAAATTCAGAAAGACTTGCCGAAAGAAATTGACGCTAAGGCTGCCACAACATTGCCCGAAGCGCGGCGCATCGCGGAAGAAATGATCGTGCAAGGTCACCACTCGCCGATCTAGGCAAACAACCTGCTATGGCTGCGCTGAATCGAAGCACTGCGCTACGAGCCAGATAGGAAGCACTTATCAAGCTGATCAACAGAATTATCTTGACGCCGTTTGCGCAAATGGTGCCCACTGGCAGAGCTGCATTGCACATTTATTGGTAAATAGAAACGAGGCTTAATGAGCACTATCGAACAGCAGGCTCCCGCAATTAATTTGTTCCCTCCTCTTCAGCCTCCACGGCGTTATCTCTTCGGACCGGGGCCCACCATGGTCGATCCACGCGTCTATACGGCGCTGGCGAAGCCGATCGTTGGACATCTCGACCCGTACTTCATCCAGGTAATGGGGGACGTGCAACAGCTGGTGAAGATGGCTTACGGCACGAGCGACGGAGCCACGCTGGTAATTTCCGGCACCGGCAGTGCGGGCATGGAAGCTGCCATCGCCAACTTCGTTGAGCCTGGAAGCAAAATCGCAATCTTCGCGAACGGATATTTTTCTGATCGGCTCACGGAGATGGCAAAGCGCCAGGGCGCTAACGTGGTTCGTTTTGAGAAGCAGTGGGGAGAAATTTTTAGCGATGATGAAGCTCGAGATTTCATCCGTCGCGAGAAACCTAAAGTTGTCGCCTATGTTCACGCCGAGACGTCGACCGGAGCATTGCAATCGGGCAAGACAATTTGTGCAGCAGCTCACGAGGCGGGGGCTTTGGTAATCGCCGATTGCGTCACTTCACTCGGCGGAGTGCCCGTCGAATTCGACCGGACCGGCATCGACGTCGCGTATAGTTGCACGCAAAAAGGGCTAAGCTGTCCGCCGGGACTGTCTCCGATGGCGATGTCGCGGCGGGCGATGGATTTCCTCGGTTCCCGAACTACTCCCTCGCGCAGTTGGTATCTTGACCTCAAGCTGATTCATGATTACTCGACTGTCTCGCATCGCTACCATCACACTGCGCCGATCTCCATGTTCTACGCCTTGCGCGAGGCGTTGCTCGTGATCGCCGAAGAAGGAATTGAAAATCGCTGGGAACGGCATCGCCGTGCTCATCAGTCGTTCGTCAAAGGCATAGAAGCCATGGGCCTGAGTTTCCATGTTCCGGAAGAGCACCGTATCACGACTCTGAATACGGTTTGCGTCCCCAAAGGTGTGGATGAGGCTAAAGTTCGAAAACGCCTGCTCGATGATCCGGGGATTGAAATTGCCGGCGGTTTCGGTCCGCTCGCCGGCAAAGTGTTTCGCATTGGCGTAATGGGTCCGTTGGCGACAGAAGAGAATGTGCAGTTTTTTCTGAAAGAGTTCGGAAAGGCGCTCAGAGCTGAGGGCTACTCTGCTTGAATTTGGAGTTTATCGATTTGCCTGAACGAAGGAGATGACGGCTTGGCGCGCAGCCTGCAGTCTCCTTTCATTCATGGACAGCAAACAAAATCGGCCCATCCGCCGACGTGTTAAAGGCGACAACGAATGACTCTGAAGTCAGTCGAAACGCTTCTCGATGTCTTACATTTCGCAGACAGCCACACGGCAGTTATTGTTCCTGAGCTTAATATTTGTCTCACCTACGATTCGCTTCGGCATCAAGTCCTCGCCATGGCGAAAGCTTTGAGCGCTGCTGGCATCCGCCGTGGCGATGCCGTGGCGATTGCATTGCCAAATGGGTTGCCGGCAATCGTGAGCTTTCTGGCTGCTTCCATCGCGGGAACGGCGGCGCCTTTAAATCCGGCGTATCCCTACGAGGAATTTCATTTCTTTCTCGGCGACACCGATGCGCGGGCCTTACTTTGCCCAGCCGTAGGGTCGGAATTTGTGCGCACGGCTGCCAAAGACCGCGAGATTCCGGTGTTCTCGGTCGAAATGACCGAACAAGGCAACGTTCACTTGGCTGGCGTTCCTCCCGGCGGTTCAGTGCTAGCCCCCACACCTGACGACATTGCCCTGATCCTGCATACCAGCGGCAGCACGGGGCGCCCAAAGCGGGTGCCACTACGCCATTTCAACCTCGCGGTCTCATCCGCCAATATTGCCAATACCTACGCGCTCTCTGAAGAAGACGTTTCACTGTGCATTATGCCGTTGTTCCACATTCATGGTTTGATTGGTTCAGCCATGTCGACGTTGCTCTCTGGAGGAACGTTGGTTATTCCCACCAAGTTCAACGCGCTTTCGTTCTGGAGAATGGTTCGCGATTATCATGTGACATGGTATTCGGGAGTGCCGACGATGCATCAGCTCGTGCTGGCTCGGACTCACAAAAAACCGCCCGAAGCTGACTCGTTGCGCTTTATACGCTCCTGCAGTGCGCCCTTGTCCGCAGAACTCATTCACAAAATTGAGGAACTTTTTGGTGTGCCTTTCGTTGAAGCCTACGGAATGACCGAGGCTTCTCACCAGATGACTTCGAATCCGTTGCCTCCGCGGCACCGCAAGGCAGGCTCTGTGGGAGTGGGAACCGGACTGCGCATCAGCATCATGGATAAAGAAGGCAATCACCTCGGTGTTAATCAGCGCGGAGAAGTTGCCATTCAGGGAGCGAATGTTTTTCGTGGGTATGAGAACAATCCTGAAGCGAACGCCCGCGCTTTTGTGAATGGATGGTTTCGCACCGGAGACGAAGGATATCTTGATGCCGATTGTTATTTGCATTTGACTGGCCGGATCAAAGACATCATCATCCGCGCCGGCGAAAACATCGCGCCTCATGAAATTGATGAGATTTTGCTGAAGCATCCGGCAGTCGCGGCAGCGGTTACGTTTGGCTGCGTGCACCCTACTCTGGGAGAAGAAGTGGCGGCGGCGGTAGTCCTGCACGAACCCAACGGCGCAACGGAATCAGCCCTGATCAAGCACTGCCGCGAATTCCTGGCTGAATATAAATGTCCGAGCAAGATTTATCTTGTGGAAAGTATTCCGACCACAGCAACCGGCAAAATTCGCCGGCGCGCAGTCGCCACCGCGTTGGTGGATGATCGCCGATGAAAGCCCGCCGATGAAATTCCTGATCGCGGGAGCTGGCGCAATCGGCGCGTACATCGGCGCGCGCATGGCGCGGGCTGGATTCGATGTCAGCCTCTTCGCGCGCGGGCCGCATCTTCGCGCCATGCAGGAGCACGGAGCGCAGGTAAAAAGTAGCGAGGGAGATTTCACGGTGCGGCCCAGTGTCGCCGGCTCCCTCGAAGAAGTTGGTCCAGTAGATGTTGTTTTTCTCGGCGTAAAGGCGCACGGCTTGCCGCAACTTGCGCCGCACTTAAAGCCGGTACTGGGGCCAAATACCACGGTAGTCAGCACGCAAAATGGAATTCCCTGGTGGTACTTCCAGGGTTTCGGCGGCGAATGGGATGGCCTTCGACTCGAACGCGTTGATCCCGGTGGTGTGATTTCTTCCGCCATTGAAGCCAACCGCGTGGTGGGATCCATCGTTTATTTTTCGACAGAAATTACTTCACCCGGCGTGATTCAACATATTGAGGGAAACCGGATCTCTCTGGGCGAACCCAATGGCACACGCTCGGAGCGCACACGCCAGATTGCCGAGGCGCTGATCGCATCCGGTTTACGTTGTCCGGTCACTACGCGTCTGCGGCAGGAGATTTGGGTAAAGGCCATGGGCAACGCGTCATTCAACCCTGTCAGCGCACTGACGCGGGCAACCCTGGCGCAGATGGTGCGCGATCCCGGCGTCTGCTCCGTGATCCGAAATATCATGCAGGAAGTGGAAGCGGTGGCGCACAAATTAGGTATGGAGTTACCCGTTTCCATCGACCAGCGAATCGCCGGCGCAGAAAAAGTTGGCGAGCACAAGACCTCGATGCTGCAGGATCTCGAAGCCGGCCGGCCGATGGAATTGGAAGCGCTTGTAGGCGCCGTAGTCGAGTTGGGAGAGCGCGTCGGGCTTCCGATGACCTGCACTCGCACTATTTACCACTGCACCAGACTGCTGGCGGAGATTAATTCTGCTTCAAACCAAGTCAGCCAGCCATTGGACGTCGCGGTTCGGTAACGCGAATCTTCCACCGCGATTATCTCACCGCTAAAATAATTCGCGTCAGTTCCACTGCGATTTATGGCGTTCTAACCACCAGCATGGTGGATTCCCCTTCTGTGGAAAGATCGATCGGCTACAAGTCTCCTGGACTGTTCCCATCAGATCGTATTCGGTCTTATTGCCTTTCAGCGGCGTCGCCAGAAATTGGTTTACCTCAACGACGCTATACGCGTTGCCATGCGCAATGCGAAATTGCAGTACGAGTCTGTCTCCTACATACAACGCGCCGAATAGAACGATCAGCGCCATCACAAGTTGGCCGCCTCGACGTTCCCATTTCCCCATCAGGCGCACCCCAAGTGGAAATTCACACGAACGATAATCGAACCAGGATTAGGCATCAGAAACGGATATCGCGATAGAAGATACAGTGCGTTTCCAAATACCAGGAAACGACGAATAGCACCAGCATGATACTCGCCGCCCAGAAGAAAATCCGCACCGGAAGTGTAGTCACAAGCCCTGATCTCCGCGCGCGTGGGGCAGCGTCGCGGAAAATCAATCCGCTTATTACTGCAATCAAAGCTGCTAAAGCAACTCGGAGAAGAGAGTCGTAGATCCTTTGATACAGATCGATTGATAAGCTCAGAAAAGCCGCATCAAACACCGCATACAAAGAGAGAATGCAACAAACCAAGGTGACCGGCTTGGCAACTTCCTCGACATTGTTTCAATCCGGCAGGCAAAACCAGTTTACCTCTATATCCAACTTTCGGGGATGAGAAGAAAGCTTGCCGAAGCCACGGCTCTGCTGCCATCTTTAAGCTGTTTCCGTGCCTCCTGGAAATAAAAGCAATTGCCGGGCCTTGACAGCCGGGGTATACTCCCTGCGTTCGTTGGCCTACTTATCGGACCACTTGGAGCTTAGCTTGCCAGCTGCTAAACCTGACTTCGAGATAGTGCGGCGAAACAAAGTTTATGAAGAAGTCGCCAAACAGATCGAACGTTTGATTGTAAAAAAACTGAACCCCGGCGACAAACTGCCGTCGGAGCGCGAACTGGCAGAGACGCTGCACGTTAGCCGCAGTTCTATTCGGGATGCAATTCGCGGCCTGGAGTTGATGGGCTTGGTCGAGCCGCGTCAAGGTGCGGGCACCATTGTTCGTGAAATCTCAGCCCAACCCCCAGTGAATCCTTTTGCCAGCGCATTACTACGCCGCCAGGAGATGGTCAGCGAATTACTGGACTTTCGCAAAATGCTGGAACCGCCGCTGGCGGCGCGCGCTGCCGCGCACGCTTCTGCAGAGGAAATTTCCGAGATGGAAGAAATTCTGCAACGGCAGGAGCGAAAGCAAACTGAGTACGAGCTCGCCGTCGAAGAAGACGCCGAATTTCACTACAGCATTGCTCTGGCTTCGGGAAACAGCGTCGTCCTGAAGGTGCTCGACATTCTCATGGATCTATTGCGCGACACGCGGGAACGCTCTTTGCAGGTACAAGGCCGGCCGCAAAAATCGCTGGCTGGCCACCGCCGCATCCTGGCTGCCATCAAACGTCACGATGCCGAGTCTGCAAAAGCGGCTATGCGGCGGCACATTGAGGATGTTGAAGAAATTGTGCTCGATAAGTTTAAGCGCGCGTAGCAGGTCATGCGGAAGCGTGGGCTGCCTTGGCATTGGTCGCTGCGTTTGCATCCACATCAGCGACCTTCTGCCCACTCCATTGATTCTGAATTGACCTACTAAACTACGCAGTTGTTGGGACATTTCCACCAGTTGTTGCGAGGCCCTTTGCGTGTCGCTGGCTCCGCGTGTCGTGCCCTGCGCTGCTGTTGCTACACCTGCAATATTGCTGGTGATTTCACCAGTGCTGTTCGATGCTTCGTTAAGGTTGCGAGACATCTCATTGGTAGTGGCGTTTTGCTCTTCCACTGCCGTAGCAATCGTGCTGGAAATATCGTTGATCTGATGAATCACGCCGCTGATCGATGCAATCGCATTCACTGCAGCCGTCGTATCCGTCTGGATGGCTTCGATCTTACGGCTGATGTCTTCCGTTGCTTTCGCGGTTTCTTTCGCCAACTCTTTCACTTCGTTGGCTACTACTGCGAAGCCTTTGCCTGCTTCGCCGGCGCGAGCGGCTTCAATCGTGGCATTCAACGCCAGCAGATTTGTTTGCTGCGCAATTGACGTGATGACCTTAATGACCTGCCCAATCTCGCAGGAAGATTCGCCCAGCTTGGACACGGTTGCATTCGCATCCTCGGCCCCTCTAACGGCGGAAGTGGCGATCTTCGCGGCCTCGGTAGCATTCTTGGCAATCTCCTTGATGCTGGCACCCATCTCTGCCGCGCCGGTGGCAACCGTCTGCAGGTTTTGGCCTACCGCCTGCACGGCGCCGGAAACCACATCGGCCTGGGCCGAAGTCTCCTCGGAGTTTGCGGTGATCTGCTGACTGGTGGTATTCAGTTCTTCGCTCGCGTTAGCTACTTGTTCCGCGGTCCTGCTCACTTCAGAAATAATCTTACGAATCTCATCCAGAAACGTATTGAACCACTTGGCTAATTCACCCAATTCGTCGTGGCTGACAACCTCCAATCGCTTGGTCAAATCGCCATCACCCTCCGCCAGGTCTTTGACCATACTGATCATATTTTTGAGGGCTAGAGAAACGCCCCGTATCAAAGCGACACCCCAGACGATTAACAAGAAAATGCTGACACCGACCACGGTAAAAATTGTGTATTCGAGCCGCGCGGATCGGGTTCGCGCCGCAGTCGCATCATCTCCAATTTTCTTGGCTACCTGGTTCTGATCGCTATTGATGGCTTTGAGTAACCCCTCGAAGGCGGGGTTGGATTTTTCGATAATGGCCTGATGCGACTCGGCGTTGTGGGCTTGCAATACCAGATTTGTTACCTGTTCATTGGCTTGAATCAGCGCACGGAATGCGACCTTCACGCCCCCGTCTCCTCCAGCAGCCTGCTCAACTTTTTGGTCCGCACTCTTGGCCAGGGATTGGTTTTGCTGGATCAGCGACTCCATTACATCGGGATCGGTCGTTTGCACGAGTTTCTGTGTGGTCCCTTGCACTTTGACGGCCAAGTCCAATAGTTCAAAGGAGCGCTGCGTCTGTTGGCGTGCGGTTGCAGCGATTGTTTGAGCGGAGCCCGCAGATACTTCGAGCAGATACGATAATCCTAGAACCGCCGCTAAGGTGATGGCCACCGAAGCCGCTACTGCCAAGGTCATGCGGTGAGCAATGCCCTCATTTCTCGTCATGAACTCTCCACCCGATCGCTTCCCCTAGCGCAGCTTATCAACCCGTAACCCGAATACGATCGAGCCAATGGGCTTTTTACCATCAAGCACCGGCATCCCCACTTGGATAAGCTGCTGGCCCGTCGAATCATCCAGCTTGACGGGACCAATCCAGGTCTGTCCGCTCATTGGTACTTCGTGTTTAGGCATGCCCTTGTGCGTCCAGTGTTCGGTCTTTGCGTCAAAACCAACTTTCGAACCATCGGCTCCCGAGACAAAAACTTTCGCGATGGTGTCGTCCGCAGTCTTCTTGGCTTTCAGATACTCGGACAATGGAGTCTTTGCGGTAGCGCGGACCAAAGGATCAAGCACCGAAAGACTATGCCATTTATCGTTGGTCATTCCTGCGGCTTCGTCGCTGGCAGGAGTGGCGTTATGAGCCTTTACCGCATTCACAATTTCCTGATCAGTGCTGAGCGTTGCCAATTCCTTGATTTTGTCATCCAGTTTAGCTTTTATCGCCGGCGGAGCCTGCGCAACAACTGCAACTGCGCAAATGAGGGCCACCAGACAAGCAACAGTAACGTTCTTATACGTAACGGCCATTGTGCCTCCTAGATTCAGCGCGACTTGGTCTCTGCGGTGCATCGACGTCCGCCCTTAGATGGAGCGACTTTGCCTCAGTTCCGTACCTTTGTTCCGCAGATCGCACGAGCATACGATTGTCAATAAGGTCTTTATCGGCGGAGCCGCAGTGAACTTTAGTGGGATGAATAGCCAGGCACGCTGTTCAAGGAAGACTAGGCGTGATTTCGTATGCCCACCGCGCCGAGTCTTCTAGGCAGGTAGGATTTGGCCACGGGTTTCCGCAGCCAGGGGAATGAGCAGTAGCCCTATAGCAAATGCGATAGCGGTCATCGCGACCGGAGTTCCGAGCGAACCGTAATGCCGCACCCCGGCTCCGACGAGAAAAGTAATTCCAGCTCCGGCGAAGCGGGCGAACGAAGTGCTAAAAGCGAAGGCGCTGGCGCGGCATTCCGTAGGATATTGTTCGGGCAGCCAAAGAGTATAGACGGCGAAGTTCGCACCACCCAGCCCTAAAAAGAAAAGACAAACGAACATCCACGGAAGCGCCTGTGCTCCCAGATAGAAGACCTTACCGAATGTCAGCGCAATGAAGACCATCATCAGAGTGAAGTAAACGCCAAGCGCACCCCGTCGCCCTAATCGTTCAGCGAGCCATGGCATCGCCAGGCAGCCGAGAATTGTGGCGAATGAAACCATCATGATGCCCCATGAAGCGAGCTGCGCAGCCTGCGGACCGACGCGGCCGCCTGCCTCCGCTACAGCGGTGATCGCCGCGGGAACATACACCGTTCCCGCCCACAGACCACAAATAGAAACCAGCATCAGCAGGGCATTCACAATTGTTCGGCGACGCAACTGATCGGAAAATAAAATTGCGAAGGGACGCCAGACTGCCCATGACCGTACAACTTTTTCTTTCTTTGTCCAGGTGGCCGGTTCAGTTACCCCATGACGAATCCACGCCAGCAGTAAAGCCGGCACTCCGCCAACGATGAACATGGCACGCCAGCCAAAATGGCTGCCGATCCCGTAGTTGGCCAGCGCTGCTAGAAATATTCCGACGTAATACCCGGTATGCATCAATCCTGCGCCGACGCGGCGTCGATGCTCGGGCCATTCTTCCGCTACGAACGTCCCGCCCATGGCCCACTCCCCGCCAATACCGATGCCGGCAAGCAGGCGAAGAATAGCAAGCTGCCAGACTCCGGTAACGAACGCGCTTAGAAAAGTGAACGCCGAATACCACAGGATGGTGAGCATGAGCGTGCGGACGCGCCCGTACTTGTCTCCGATTGGTCCCCAGAGGAATGCCAATCCCCAACCAATTAGGAAGAGCGCAAAGAGCAGCCCCCCATAGAATCCTATGTTTCCTTTAGTGGCGGCAATGCCCGACCGTGGGAGCAGTTCCCGCAGTGATGGTACGAGAACCAGCGCGTAGACAAACGAGTCCATGCCGTCGAGGGCCCATCCTCCCCACGACGCCCAGAAACCGCGAATCTGATTTCGCGTGAGTGATCTGCTGGGAAGTTGAGTGACGGGGGCCAGATGACTCGCTTCGTTCGCAGCGGGACGGGGCATGACAGTGGGGAACTATATCAAAAAAAACCCCCACGTCAGAGGAAAATGTGGAAATGGCGGTCGCAGGTGAGATTTTAGTGCTTCGCAGCCTGCAGCCGTTTCTCCAAGGCTGCAACTTCATCTTGCAGGCCTTTCGGCAAGTGATCTCCGAATTTCGCGAAGTGTTCTTTGATCAACGGAATCTCGGCCAGCCAGCCCTCAATGTCGACGCCAAGCAATTCGTCAACATGCGCACCTTTGATGTCGAGGCCGGTTGTATCGATATCGGCTACGTCGGGAATGCGTCCGATGGGCGTCTCTTTGGCATGTACCTTGGCGTCGCAGCGTTGGAAAATCCACTTCAGCACGCGGCTGTTTTCACCGTATCCCGGCCACAGGAATTTGCCATTCTTGTCTTGCCTAAACCAGTTCACGTAGAAAATCTTGGGTAGCTTGGATTGGTCCGCGCTGGCTCCGATGTCGAGCCAGTGGGCAAAATAATCGCCCATGTGATAACCGCAAAATGGCAGCATCGCCATGGGATCGCGGCGCAACTGGCCCACCTTTCCCGTGATGGCAGCAGTTGTTTCGCTGCTCGCAGTTGCACCCAGGAACGTTCCGTGCTGCCAATTGAAGGCTTCCGTGATCAGCGGAACAATTCCCGCGCGGCGGCCACCAAACAAAATGGCATCGATGGGCACGCCCTTTGGATCCTCCCACTCCGGAGCAATAACCGGGCACTGTTTGGCAGCTGCGGTAAAGCGTGCATTCGGATGTGCAGCTTTACGGCCTGAATCCGGCGTCCATGGCCGCCGCAGCCAATCCACTAACTTGTCTGGCTTTTCTTCGGTCATTCCTTCCCACCACACGTCCCCGTCGAACGTCATCGCGCAATTGGTAAAAACAGCGTCGTGCGCGACTGTAAGCATGGCATTAGGATTCGACTTCACGCCGGTGCCGGGGGCAACACCAAAGAAACCGTATTCCGGATTAATTGCGTAAAGCCGGCCATCGGCGCCGAATTTCATCCACGCGATGTCATCGCCAATGGTCTCCACTTTCCAACCTGCAATCGTCGGGATCAGCATGGACAAGTTCGTCTTGCCACAAGCCGAAGGGAATGCGCCGGTCATGTATTTCACTTGTCCCGACGGGCTGATAAGTTTGAGGATGAGCATGTGCTCAGCCAGCCAGCCTTCATCCCGCGCCTGGACGGACGCGATGCGCAGCGCATGACACTTCTTGCCCAATAGAGCGTTTCCACCGTAGCCTGAACCGTACGACCAGATCTCCCGCGTTTCCGGAAAGTGACAGATGTATTTATGCTCGGCATTGCATCGCCAAGTCGCATCCGGCTGGTTGGGGCCGAGTGGAAAACCTACCGAATGCATTCCGCGCACAAACTCACCATCTTCACCAAGGGCCTCAAGCACGCGGCTGCCCACCCGCGACATAATATGCATGCTGGCGACGACATATGCCGAGTCGGTGATCTCTACGCCGACCTTCGCGATGGGGGAGCCAATCGGACCCATGCTGTACGGGACTACGTACATGGTGCGCCCAACCATGGAGCCGGCAAAAAGCCCGCTCAGCTTTTGCTTCATCTTCGCAGGATCTTCCCAGTTATTGGTTGGACCGGCCTCTTCTTTGGTTTGGGAACAGATGAAAGTTCTATCTTCGACGCGGGCTACATCGGCGGGATCGGAGCGGACCAGCACGCTGTTGGGACGCTTCGCCGGATCAAGCGGAATCGCCGTGCCCGTAAGGATCATCAGTTGCAGCATCGCCTGATACTCCTCTGGCGAGCCGTCGCACCAGTGAACCCGGTCGGGCTTGCACAGCTGGGCTACTTCTTCAACCCAGCGCTCCAGCCTGGCGTGACGAGGATTGCGAGCCGCTGTCTCCACTTCTATCGTGGTACTGGCCATAAAAACTTTCTCCATAGACCGAACTCGAGCGCGTTACAGCTGCGCCGAGCAATAGGATGCGGCTGGCGATACAGATGTCCAGCCTGCAAGCCCAAACCAAACATTCTCTCGCACTTGTGAGGATTATTCCAGCTAACGAGCTTCCTGGTAGTGTCTTAACTCCGTGTCTTAAGACACTACCAGCTTCCCAGTAGTGTCCAACAAAGCCGAAGATTCCTTGGCAGCGCCTTTCTTTCTCCGCGTACTCTGCGGCCGTTCTTTGCGATCTTCGCGTTTCAAGATGTTAATGAGGCCTCGTTAAAGACAAAGTCTTAAATCGCGAAGGTCGCTGAGAACGGGCCGCAGAGTACGCGGAGAAAGCCGGCAAAGAGAAAATTCAGCCGCTACCAGATTCCTTACCCTCGGTCACAATCTCGGAAAAGTCGGCAATGGTGGAGAAGTTTGCCAATAATGTCTGTAGCAGAGCGAGCCGATTGGCGCGAGTTTGCTCGTCTTCAACCATGACCATTACCTTTTCGAAGAACCGGTCAACTGCAGGTCTCAGTTTTGAAATCTCTATCAGCGCATGTTCGTAATCGTTCTGGGCGCGGAGGGTCTCAACTCTTTCTGACACCAGCGGGATTTGCGATGCCAGTTCCCTTTCCGCCTCATCCTGCAGCGTGTTCGAATCGATAGCAGAAGCCACTCGCTTACCGGTTTCACTCGCCTGCCGCAGAATATTCTTGATACGTTTAAAGGCCACCGATACCGATTCAAAATCTGCTGATGGTCGAACTTTTGTCACCGCTTCAGCCCGGGCGACGGCGTCTACAACGTTGTCAAAACCAGCCGCCAGCACGGCATTTGTTACGTCGTATTTAAATCCGAGCACATCACGCAGGTAAAATTCCAGGCGCTCGCGGAAAAATGTCTGCAAGGTGTTTGCGTAATCGATCGCGTGGGAAAACTTTTTTTCTGCCGCCGATCCACGATAGGCCTGGCGAGCGTCGGTGAACAATTGGTTGAGGCCAAGCGGCAGTTTCTTTTCCGCAATCGTCTTTACGATTCCATTGGCCTGCCGTCGCAATGCAAAAGGATCCTTGGATCCCGTAGGCTGCAACCCGATGGCAAACATTCCAGCAATGCTATCGGCTTTATCTGCGATGGAAAGAACTGCGCCCTCGAGTGATCGCGGAACCGAGTCCTCCATGGACTGAGGCCGGTATTGATCGTAGATTGTCTGCGCGATCAACTGCCGCGTGTTGTCGGGTAGCTCAGCGTCTAACTCCTGCACGCTGGCGTAGAGCCCACCGATGATCCCTTGCAACTCGGTAAACTCTTTCACCAACTCAGTGGTCAAATCGGTTTTCGCGAGTGATGCTGCCTTGTGCACGATGCCAGGTCGCACCGCAACTCCATTCTGGCGGATACTCTCGCACAGCCAACTGCATAAGCGTTGCACCCGCTTCGTCTTGTCGTAGTAGCTGCCCAGATCTTTCTGGAATGTGACGTTCTTTAGCCATGCAATTCGTTCGCGCAGTGGATGCTTTTGATCTGTCGTCCAGAAGAAACGCGCATCGTTGAATCGGGCCCGCAGCACGCGCTCGTGGCCATGGCGAATAGTGCCTCGCGGGTCGCCATCGATGTTCAGCACCGCGAGGAAATGCGGCAGGAGCCTGCCGTTCGTGCCCTCCATAGCGAAATACTTCTGATGGTCGCGCATCACCGTGACCAGCACTTCCTCGGGCAATTCCAGGAACTCAGGATCGAAGCTACCCAGAATGCCGGAAGGAAACTCAGTGAGGTTGATGACAGTGTCCAGAAGAACTTTATCCTCACGCCAACGCGCGCCAGCTATGGTACGCGCGGCCGCATCAAGTTCTTTTCGGATGCGCTGTTCGCGCTCGTCGCGACTCAGGACTTTGGCAGAACGCAAAGCTTCGACATAGGCCGAGCCCGCACTTGGAATGCGCACCGTACCCGGAGCTAGAATGCGATGGCCATGCGACTCATTTCCCGCGCGAATGCCGTCGAATTCGAGTGGGAGCACTTCCCTGTCCAGCAACGCCACCAGCCAACGAACCGGCCGCACGAATTTTTCGCTGGGCTGGCGCCAATACATATTTTTTGGCCAGTAAATCGAGTTGATTTCTTTGGGAAGCAGTTGCGATAGAACTTCAACCGCCGATCGACCCTTCTTTGTGATCTCCGCCGTCAGGTATTCGCCCTTGGGAGTCGTAATTCTCTGTAGCTGAGAAACCTCGACTCCAGCCTTGCGGGCGAATGCATCCGCCGCAGCTGTAGGCTTTCCATCCTTGAAAGCCGCTTTCGTCGGAGGGCCAGTTCACCTGCTCGGTAACATCGGGCTGTGCCATTGGAATTCCTGCGGCGAGAACTGCGAGGCGGCGAGGTGAGTCAAGACTCGAAACCGTTCCAGCAGGAGACAGGTGTTCCCGTTGCAGTAATTTTGCCACTCGCTCGCGGAGTTCCAGTGAAGCAGCGTCAATCATCCGCGCCGGAATCTCTTCGCAACCGATTTCAAGTAGAAAATCTGGCATTATTCACTCCGTAGCGCCGCATCTTGCCGGCTGTCCCGAGGGCGTCCCGCCCTCGGTTCGGAGAAGCCCCCGGACAGCAGCCGGGACGGCGGCGCTACAAAAATCCACTCACGAAATCGCGGGCGCAGCCTCCGTTTTCGCCTTAGGCTTGGGTTCCGGTTCAGGCTCTTCCGGTGGCGCCTCGGTACGCTGCTGGTCCACGGACGCCTTCGCAATACCCACGGCGAGTGCACGCACACGCGCGATCACTGCCACGCGTTCAGTCACCGAGATCGCGCCGCGGGCATCCAGCACATTGAAAAGGTGCGAGCACTTCAGACACAGGTCGTAAGCTGGAAGCACCGGAAATCGATTCTTGTTTGTCTGCCAGCCGTCATTCGCAGGTTTCGCTTTTGTGAGTGCGGAATATTTATCCAGCAGCGACTTGCATTCTGCTTCGTACAATTCGAAGTGCTTCCACGTCTTTTCGACATCGGCTGCCTCGAAGTTGTATACGGAAAATTGCTGCTCGTCCGCGAGTCGCACGTCCCCATAGGTGACAGCTCGCCCTGTCTTCGGATCCCGCGACCACACAATGTCATAAATCGAATCCACATCCTGCAGGAACGCGGCAATGCGCTCCAGGCCATAAGTCAGCTCCGCTGAAATCGGATCAAGATCGATCCCGCCACATTGCTGGAAATATGTGAACTGCGTGATCTCCAGCCCATCGAGCATGACTTGCCAACCCACTCCCCACGCGCTGAGAGTCGGCGCCTCCCAATTGTCTTCTTCGAATTTGATATCGTGCTGCCGCAGATCAATTCCAATTGCGCCCAGCGACTCCAGATACAACTCCTGCACATTCTCCGGTGGTGGCTTCAGAATGACTTGCAGTTGAGTGTGCTTGTACAGGCGATTCGGATTCTCGCCGTAGCGGCCGTCGGCCGGGCGTCGGGAAGGCTGCACGTACGCCACTTTGTAAGGGTTCGGACCCAATACACGCAAGAATGTTTCGGGCGCCATGGTGCCTGCGCCGACCTCGACGTCATAAGGCTGTTGCAGCACGCATCCGCGTTCCGCCCAAAATGTCTGCAGGCGCAGGATGAGTTCCTGGAACGTCAGCGCATTGGAGTTCTTGTCAGTCAAAATCTTTGAGGTGGACGGCGGCGGTTACACTTCTCAACTGATTCTCTCAAGCATTCCTGCTGTCACCAGCTTTTTCTCCATGTGCCGCTGGAGAGATTGCAGCAGAAACTTACGCAAATCCGCGGCTTGTGCTTTGCCTTCCGACGTCGCGCGCAAAGCTGTGAACGGACGCACGCAACATTTTTCCAGCGAGCGTTCGCGATTCCACTGACATCTCTGACGAAGCCAGCCGCTTATCCTCGGCGCACATCAAGCCGTCGCTCAGCGCGTGAAAGAATGCTCGACTTCCATTCAACGTGCGCCCGCAGACGATGCATTCGGAAAGCTCCGGGAGATAGCCCATCAATCTCGTCATCCACAGTTCAAAATATGTGATGGGCATCCAGGGATCAGATCCGCGGAGCGCCTCTAACACCGCAAGCGCGAGCCGGAAAGCGTCATCGTTGGCTTCGCGATCGGGCAACAACTCATCCAGTAACTCCGCCACATGACCCAGCGCAACCGCCCGCGGATAACTCACTTCGAACACCAGCGGCGATTCCAAAACTTCGCAGGAATCGAGTCGCACTAACTCCTGCCGTTCGCGATCCTCATAATAAGCTCGGACGTAAGTCAGTGGCTCCAGTGCTCCGCCAAAGCGCCGCCTTGACTTCATGGCCGAACGCGCCACTCCGCGCACCTTACCTTCCAAGCGAGTGAACAGCGTGACCAGCAGGTCGGCCTCGCGCAAGGGATACGTCCGCAAAACAATCGCTTCCGACTCCTTCAGCGCCATGGAAGCTCAGTTGATAATCCTTGATTGTAATGGAGCGATGGGGAGATGGAAAGGAATGCTTAATAGCAAAAGGAAAAAGCGCGCGACACAAATGGTAGACGCGCGCCAGGTCCAAATAAGGAATCTTAATTTACCGGCCAAAATATTTGGCGTTGCGCTCGGTGAAACTTTTCCATTTCTCTGGCAAGTCATCCAGCGCAAAAATTGCCGACACTGGGCACACCGGCACACAGGCTCCGCAGTCGATACATTCAACCGGGTCGATGTACAACATTTCCTCTTCCGCATACGCCGGATTATCCTTCTTTGGATGGATGCAATCCACCGGACAAGCATCGACACATGCGGTGTCCTTGGTGCCGATACATGGTTCTGCGATTACGTAGGCCATAAACTGTGACTCCCTCTGAATGTAAGGCGCTTAACAGGAACCCGACATTCTAACAAGAATGCCAACCGCGGTACAGAGTTCGCGGCCGATATTATGTAATACTTCGCACGATCGCAATCATCTACGCACTAACCAGCTCCCTTTCAGCGCTTGGCTCATACTCCACGATATGTCCGGCCACGGCGCTGGCGGCCACAGTGAGCGGACTGGCTAAATACATTTGACCGGGTCCGCTTCGTCCGGGGAAATTGCGATTTTGTGCGCTGATGACTACTTGCTCCGGCCGCGTCGTTACTCCCGGTCCGGCGTTGATACATGCTCCGCAACTCGGCTCGATTACGTACGCTCCAGCCCTCTCGAAAACTTCGAGATAGCCTTTGCGGATGCAATAATCGCGCGTCTCTTGCGATCCGAACTGAATGTAAAATTTCACCGAATCGGCAATGCGTTTGCCGTGCTTGAGCGCATCGGCAAGCACGAGCGCATACATATCCATGTCTTCATTCTTGCCCGCGGTACAGGTGCCGCCGTAAGCGAGTTCTACCGGCACCGGGATGCTGAGGTCGCGGATATATTTTCCACTTCCCCGGATCGCCGGGCGTCGCGACCATAGGCGTGATCTCGGCGGCATCAAGTTCGATGACGTGCGCGTACTGTGCATTCGGATCACTACGAAGGCCCTCGATCATCGCTTGCGCTTTCGCACGATCCATGCGGCGTCGTTCCACGAGAAAATCTACGGCCTTGCGGTCTGGAGCCACAATACCAGTAAAGCCGCCGATTTCCGCTGCCATGTTTGTCATGGTAGCGCGCTCGTCGACGCTGAGCTCCTCAATCGCTTCGCCTGCGTACTCCATGACCTTGGCGAGCGCTTTGCCGCTGCGGACATAATCGAGGCTGAGAATTTTTAGAATGAAATCCTTTGCCGTAACGTTGGGATGTTTCTTTCCACGAATCACGATCTTTACTGATTCAGGCACCTTCACCCTGACATCTTTCGTGATCCATGAATTGAACACGTCAGTGGTACCGATGCCGAATGCCACGCAGCCGATCGCACCGACATGGGGAGTATGCGAGTCGGAACCGATATTCAGTTGACCTGGAAGCGCGTAACTCTCGAGCACAATCGAATGACAGATTCCTTCTGAACCTTTGCGATCTTTCAATTCACCGTGCAGCTTGATTTCCTGCTTGGCTGCGAAGTCTTGCTGCTTAATTTTTAGCTGGGTCGCGAGGTCGAGCAGTCCGAGCTTCTTTTTTTCTTCCGAAATCACTTCATCAAGAAACGTGAGGTGATCACGGAAAAGCAAAATGCTCGAGGCATCATTTACCTTGGCATCTTTACCCACGTAGCGCTCGAAGAAAATAGCTGCCATCGGCGTGACGTATTCGTGGCTGAACCGCAGGTCTGCGCGGGCAAAACCAGTGTCGCCGGGCTTCACGCTGGCAACGCCGACCTCGCCCTGTTCGTTGATCATGTGCCGCGCGAAGATTTTCTCTGCCAATGTCATAGGCCGTTTTTCGGTTTTAATTGGGGGCAGAAAAACTTTCTTTTGCATTCGGGCCACGTTGAATGGAAATAGCCCTCCATACTCGATGACCTGTTGCGTGATCTCGTCTTCGCCAGTAACGAATTCCTTGAGCGGAATCTCCTCGCCGGATCGTATCTGATCGATCAGCGCGAAATTGGTTGAAGTCAAAAGCCCAAGGTTCTGGCAGTTCTGTTTGTAAATGCGTTCAATGTTCTCCGCGATGACTACGCGAATTCCAGCGCACATCTCGGCGTAAGGCGACTGCTCACGACTCGATCCCTTGCCTCTTCGCTTCCCGCTGACGGCGCAGACAAATCCGCCTTTTTTCACATCCGACACGGCCGATAGGAAATACACTGCCGCATTTCAGACCGAGATAAGGAATCTCGCCCAAGGTCTCGTCGAAATAAAAACAGTAGTGCGCAGGTGTGATCTCGTCGGTTGAAATATCGTCGCGCAGCTTGGGATTGTTGCCAGGATTTTTCGTATCCCACGGCAGATCTTCTCCCGCCAGTTGCCGCTTGATTAGTTCTGGATCCTCTGTAAGAAAGAGAATGCGTCCGTTCAGCCGAACTTTATCCGGCCGTTTCTCGATTTTTCGTTCCAGCAGTGAATTGATCACGTTTTTATAGCCCAGGTATGAACGTCAGACCCACACTGATTTTATTGTAAACCCTTGTGACGCAGGCTGACGGGCAGCGGGCATGAATTTCAGTGGCGCGCACGAGCGATGACGCTCGCGCCTACACTTAGTGATGCGCTTGGGTGTGATCGTATTTCTCTCCGGCTGGAATTGGCACTGCGAGTCGATTCTCTTTTGGAGCGAGCGGACATGTGGCATATGGAGTAACGGCGCAGGGCGGATTGTAGGCTCGATTAAAGTCAATTTCTACCGTTCCATTCACCACCGGATCGGTCTCCAGGAAGCGGCCGCCCGGGTAGGTGTCGGTTTTGCTGGTCAGGTCGTTGAAGACGAACGACAGGCCTTTTGCGGGATTTCCGCCCACGTCGGTCAGCCGGACTTCCTGACCGTTGATTTTGAATACCACGACCCCTGCACTGGCAGTCGGCGTTGTGTCGCCCAGAACATTGGGTACATCCACCGTTTTCTTGCCTTGGTCTGGAACCAGCGTTGCCTTCACGCGATACGACAGGTCGATCGGGAAGAACACGGGACCGCGATAATTCCTAACCGCTTCGCTGTCGACATCTTTTACACGGATGCCGATGCGCTGTCCCCGCACAATTGCTTTAATGCGAAGACTTCCCAGTTCCACCACGGTCGGATGTCCGGAAATGTCCGGTTGCAGCTTGACCGTAGTTACCGGCTTGCCATCGACCATGGCGCGCACGCCGGGAGACAATTTCACCGTTACGTCGCTTCCCTGCAACTCGAAAACACCGCCGTGCAACGGCCCCTTGGGAAACACTACGGCATTCCCCGGATCGGTGCCAAAGGTGTTTTCGCCAGGTTTTAGCCAGAATAGTCCCGCTAAAGACAACCAATTCTGTTTTAGATCATCGACCAGTTCGGCCCTCCACTTATCATAAGATTGAAGGTAAGCCGTGTCTGGCGCCGGGGATGAGGGGTTTTCACTCGCAGCCGCCTGTCCGCACGCCGCACTAACCACGATTGCCGTCACTACCGCCCATTTCAAACTACGCTTCATAATTTTTTTTCGCCCAAACTCCTGGTCCTGCGTTCTGCATTCTGAATCCTCGGTGTCCCCGGCGTGAAAACCGCCAATGGCCAGGAGAACGCCATATATACAGGATTTGCTGTATTCCAAATTCGTCTGACTTCTAGAAATATACTCGTACTTTCAGGCTTTTGGTTGACGGAGGCTCGGGTGCAGAAGTCATCGGTGTGCAGAGACTGGAAAGAGGTCTACAAAGCCGCGCTTTTTGAAGACGACAATAGCAAAATACCACAACGCATCGCGGATGCCGAAAGAGCGCTTGCGGCGCGAGCGACCGAGTTGTACGGCGTCAGTGATGACCAGATTCGTGAGCAGCAAGCGATGGAAAACGCCAGATACTTCTTGCGCGTTCTGGGATCGACTCAGGGGTTGCTAAATACGCCCGCCGATTACCTCCGGCAAAAGCAGCACGTTCACTTACAAACCGCTTAATTTTCTCCGCGATTACCTCGACCGGTCTCAGCCAGCAGCCCGATTGAGCTGGATCCGTCCGCGCCCGACACGGGTCGTAGGCGCGAACGGTTTATATGGGGCGGCGTCGGTTAGAAACGCCCCATCAAAACTAAGATCAGCACAATGACTACAACCAGGCCTAAACCACCGCTTGGATAGTAGCCCCAGCCCGAACTGTAGGGCCAAGTCGGCAAAGCTCCGATCAGTAACAGCACAAGAACGATAAGCAGAATGGTTGACATGAGTCGCTCCGTTAGTCAGAAGTCACCTGGCACGCGAAGCCGGTGCGTACTCGAATTCCCCGGCTCGTAATATAGTCGCGTCTCCGGGGGTCACTAGCCGGACCAATCAATCTTGTTCCGCCGTCACCGAATTCAAGCTATAACATCGGCGAGGCAGCCTCGTATCCGGTTAACTGAGTAAACAGCCTGGTTTCATGCTGTATTGACCTAATCGATGCGCTATTAGGCTAGACGTCGAATACGCGGTAAGCTGCAGGAGGCTGCTGCGACTGCAACAAAGTTATGGCGACATTATGGACGGGAATGCCGGCCGTAGTTCGACCATCCATTTTGCCATTGTGAGCATGGCCGTGAACCACCAGATCGGCGCCATGCCGGTCGATTACTTCTGCCAGACGTGAAGTCCCGAGAAAAGGAGAAATTTCCGGAGCTTCGCCTTCAATGGTTGCCGCTATCGGCGCATAGTGCAGCACCACTACGCGTTTCTTGGTGCGTAATTGCGACATTGCCCGTTCCAGCTTCAGCGCTTCGTCGATCGAAGCCCTGACAAAAGTTTTGATCTCAGCTTCGCCAAACGCGGTTAAAACCCCACGCCCAAAGCCGCCGACAAATCCTTTAGTGCCGGCGAACCCGACTCCATCGCGCTCATAGGCGCTTCCGTCGAGCACCTTGATTCCTTCCGCGGTCATCATGCGCATGAGTTCGGCTTGCTGTTCGCTTTCGTAATCGTGGTTCCCCAGTACGACGACAATAGGAACCCGCAGGCGCACCATGGTATTGAGCAGCGGTTCCATTTCCGCGGGCTTGCCGTAATTGGTGAGATCACCGGCGACAACCAGCAAATCGGCCTCATCGCGAACCTTGTCCAGTTGACTACGCAATGCGGTCGCGTTCTGTGGCGCAAAATGCAAATCGGCAGTGGCTGCGATCCTCATATTTGTTACGCGAAGAAAATCTGATTTAACCGCACAAGCGCTCAGGCTCTGCCGCAACGTTCGAAAGCCTGCGGACCCGGTATTCCTCAAGCAGATTCTCGAGACCCCAATCGTTGACATCTATCGCAAACATATTGTCGTCGATCAAGCTGCCGCGGAACTTCGCTTGCGGATCCGGTTCCGAAATCTGCTTGGTAAATTTTCCCAACAGCTCTTGCCAGACAACCGCCGGGACATAGTTACTTTTTGCCGGATAGACGTAGTGGAACAAAATCAGCGCCCACAACAGCATCTCCCAGTGCTCCCCGGCAAGTTGGAGGATACGGCCCCAATCCAATTTGCCTTGGGTGCCATAAATAATGTGGGCGATGTCTGCCCCATCAAAACGCTCGCGCCGAGTCACAAAGAGCTTGGAGACAAGCAATTCTTCAGGGGCCAACACCCGCGTCTGAATTCCGAGAACGGAAGCGGGCCGAGCGCGCCGGATCCAGCAATCGTCCACGCTGATGGTGGCGTTACTCATGCCTGTAATCAGGTCAACGAAAAAATTTTCCCGATGCACTTTGGCGAGCCATACCGAATCACACACCTCGCATTCAAAACCACGCCTCTGCAAGAAACTGATTGCGGCAGCCGAGTTCTCTGCCGTCAAAAAAAGATCGAGGTCTTTCGTGGTGCGACATATTCCGGTGTGTTCCAGCAATGCGAAAGCACCGGCCACGGCGTATGGAATACCCTCACGTTCGAGTGCAGTCAATACTTCGCGAGCCAGCGTCTCCTGCTTCTCGGGAAGATCCGCTGGAACAGAGGAGGTTACCGGAAGACTTTCGGGCGTCTCGTGAGCGTGTTCGGCCACGTCGTAATTTGCCTTTCTTCCCCCAGGTCGTTCCTCAGGCTCGGCGAGCGAGAAGAACCACCAGAAAGTGCGTTCTAAGATGCTGTGTAAATGAATAACGGCCAGGCTTACCGGCCTGGCCGTACTGCAAGACGTCGATTCCGATTAACTGGTTCGAGTGATCGCCGACTCATTAGGTAATGGACGGCGTCACAGCTCACCCCTGTCTTTCATGTACTTCGTGAGAATACTTACGAACGGCTGCCAGGAAAGGCTCGGCCGACGGAGGAGGCGGAACTTTCCCGTCGAGGATATCGTCGAACGGAATGAACTTGCCATACAGCAGCGCGGTTTCGTCCTTATCTTGGCTGATGACCGCACCGTTCAGGTCGATCCCGGCAAAAATTCCGCGAGCGCGGGAATAAGTTAATACTTCCGCGTTCATCTTGATGTCTGTGTCGGCAGCAGCGTCACGGCCCACCGGGCCAGCTGCAGCAGATGCGTCGGCACCGAGCTTGAATTTGCTCGATAACATTTTCTGCATCCCCTTGTCACTGTTAACCACCATTACGAGGTCGACGGCTTGGCCACCGAGTTGCAGGCCCCAGCTTCCGCCGGTAATCGTGATGGGAGCAGGCGCGCTCCAGCCGTGTTCGGTTCGGCAGGTGGCTACGCCCTTGCCATGCTGCCCGCCGAAGCCTACCGCGATTTTCACCAGCGATGGGACAACGGCGATGCACTTGGCATGCGCCATAACTTTATCTGGAATAGCTTTATCCGGAACCGCCATAATTTCGTTCAGGACTTCAGCCGCTTTGTCGATACGCTTGTCAATGTCTGTCTGGTCTTTGTCTTTCGCCCAGCTCATGCTGCCCAGAATCAGAACTACGCTACCAAGCGTCAATAAGTACTTCGCTGCGTGATTTCGTGATCTCATCTTCACCCTCTTCTGTACCCAACGGGCACCCAGGATTGCTTGCTCAATGACTGTAATCCTGGGTGCAAATTGCGGACTATCCGGTACACGCGGTAGATGTCGGTAGGACATGCCTTAGTTGCAACTCGCCTACGCGACCGGTCTCGCCACTTGCGTCACTGTAGCCACCGACATGGGAACAGACGACGCTAGAGCCAAATCCCATTCCTCGAATACCGGCCTCGCGGGTCCCCGAGAAAGTCGCTCTTCTCTAACTGTTGTAGGCCGCGGCTCTGGCGTTTGTGCCAGGATTTCGCGAATTCGCAACTTGGCTTTGTGCAATTGTGATTTCGAGTTTCCTACCGAACAACCAAGCATCTCCGCGATCTCCTGATGCTCGTACCCTTCGATTTCGTGCAACACGAAAATTGTCCGGTACCCTTGTGGTAGGTCTTTGATTGCGTTGTTCAGGGCCACTCGATCAACGCAACCGGTGAGGCAATTATCTTCAGCTCCGTACTCCCGGCGGATTTTTGCCCCATCACTGTTGCTGTAGGGCTCGTCAAGCGAAACCTGGGTTAGTGACTTCTTGCGGAAGTGCATTAAGACCGTATTAACCGCGATACGGTGAAGCCAAGTGGAAAAAGCTGAGTCTCCGCGAAACGTGGCGATTTTGCGGAAAACTTGCAGAAAAGCATCTTGTGTGAGATCTTCCGCTTCCGCGGCGTTGTTAGTCATACGCAAACATACGGAGTAGATCCGGGCCTTGTGCGCGTGAAAAAGAGTAGCGAATGCATCCGCGTCTCCTTCTTGCGCACGTCTGACGACCTCAGAATCTACGGTAACCGTGCCAGAGTCGTTCATTTCATCCCCCTTAAATCAGCTCAGACGAAAACCAAACTTGGCCGTCGTCTTGACATTGGGAGATTAGAGGTGAAAGCGTCCAGGGTCTATCGAGTGCAGCCTGTAGGCAACCTTAGTTGTTGCTGTACCATCTTTCCGGGTCCGACGTCAGAAAGAATGGCAGTAGAGTCTTTTTTCCCTGCTAACAAACCACCCTTTTCGCGTTTGACCACAGAGTCACAGAGGCACAGAGAACCTTTTTTATTTTTTTCTGTGGCTCTGTGCCTCTGTGGTGCAGATTAGCCGTAAGCGCGCGAAAAAATTTTGCTACAGAGAAATCCTCGGGTGCTGTACAGATTTGGTGGGATTGTCCGGAGTCCACTGTCGACCTATTCTGCCCGTATGGAATGTTTCCTCAACGTACCCACCTTTCGAGCAGGAGTTAGTCGAACTAACGCTGACTCCTGCTTCTCGCCCTTTAATGCCGGGTGTTGACCCCATTTCATCAGATGCTCGTCGATAACTTCGCTAGCCTGAAAGACCGCTTTCATAACCGCCATTCCGCGCTTCGAGATGTGCGACAAACATTCAATCTTAGCTCCTACCGGAAGTGAAATTGCTTTTTACAGAGACAGCCGGATCGTTCCGCAAAATTCTCCCGCTTAGCATATTGGCTAAGATCGAATTTCGATGGAGGGTCTTATGATTTACTGGGCGTTAGTATTCTTGGTAGTGGCAGTAATTGCCGCGATCTTTGGCTTCACCGGCATCGCAGTCGCGGCTGCCGGGATCGCGAAGCTACTGTTTTTCATCTTCCTGGTGCTGTTCGTGATTACATTCGCGACGCACCTGACTGGAAGAGGCGGTAGCAGAGTTTAATTATTTACCATTGCAAGCAACGAATTTGGCCCGGCGAGAGCTTTCTCGACCGGGCCGACTTATTAGAATGTCTTGCTCCCCGCGTCTACGGTATCGGCGAAATCGATAAGGGAACTGTTCCCCGCAAATACTGCATCAGCCCGATAATTGGATTCGCGATCCTGGTCTATTGTCTTTTCAGCCCCAACGCGAGGGGAGACGGCAGGCGCTGACTGTACCCTTCCATTATTCAGGTGCCTGCCCTCCTCCCCAAAAGCTCCTTTATTCTTATCCTCATACACGCAAATTGGCTTGCCAGCTGTGGGCTTTCGACGCTCCGGCTGGCAGGCTACCCAAAACTTATTTCTTGCAACTAAGTTTTTGGACGCCGCACAAATCTGCAATTCTGTGCTGCGATTGTTAGACCACAAAATAGGAGCAATTAATGGGAAACGAATCTGAAAAGGATTTCCAGCGTCAGCAATCGAATACCTCTGATCAGTCGAAGAAAAATCCGTCGCAGCAAAGCGGACAAAACCCGTCGCAACAAGGCGGACACAATCCGTCCCAGCAGAGCGGACAAAATCAGGGCCAGCAGGATCCTTCAAAGAAAAATCCTTCGCAGGGCGGTTCATCCGGCCAGCGCGATCAGCAGGATGAGTTCAACCAGGAAAAGCGTCGCGCTTCCTAGTTCAGTCCTACTACCCACAAATCCCCCCGAGCGAACCTGCTGGGGGGATTTTTTTGTCCGTTGCTCTTGATGGTTGCGATTAAACCCCCTACAATACCCCGAAATAGCACGATTAGCGGCCCTATTGTCCTACAGTAAATACCCTAGAGCGAACTCGGTACCTTTCGTGTTAAGAAATTGCTAAGGCCGAAGTTCTACGTTCTTTTGCTTAACAGCAGCCTTCACCGAGAGTTGGCCTGAGCCGCGGCAATGACACTGGCATCATTTAGCCGAAAAACGCCATTTAGAGGAGTCGAAAGCCACCCCATTCCAACATTTCTGAGGGGCGAGCTAGAAAATCGCACACAGCAGCGCGAATCGCGTTCTTAAAGAGATACCTATGAAGAGAAATGAGCGAAATACTGCGACCGCCACCGTGGACACGGCAGCCACGGCCAACGAAAAGAGTAATGGACACTCCAAAATCAGCGGCGAAGCGGGCTCGGCGGACTTTACAGCGATACTCGCCAGCCTGCAAACCATGCGCGACGGTGATTTCTCCGTACGGCTGCCCGGCTCATGGACGGGTCTAGCCGGCAAGATTGCAGACACATTTAACGAGATTGTCGCCGCCAATCAGCAAATGGCGCAGGAGTTGAAACGTGTTGGCCAGGTCGTCGGCAAAGAAGGACGGACTCGCGAGCGTACGCGATTTCACGAGTCGCGCGGCGCTTGGGGCGAGATGGAAGTTTCCGTAAACACCCTGGTGGAGGATCTGCTCAGACCAACCACGGAAGTTACCCGCGCCATCGCGGCCGTCGCGCAGGGCAACCTGACACAGACCGTGCGACTAGACGTGGACGGACGGCCGCTCGAAGGCGAGTTCTTACGGTCAGCCAACATCGTCAACACCATGATTCAGCAGCTCGGCGTGTTTACCGCCGAGGTTACCCGTGTGGCTCGCGAAGTGGGAACCGACGGCAAATTAGGCGGCCAGGCGCAGGTGCCCGGTGTGGCCGGTACCTGGAAAGATCTCACCGACTCGGTCAACTCGATGGCCAGCAACTTAACCGGTCAGGTGCGAAACATCGCTGAGGTCGCGACTGCTGTGGCCAGTGGCGACTTGTCGCGCAAAATTACGGTGGACGTACGCGGCGAAATTCTCCAGCTCAAAGAAGCTATCAACACGATGGTGGACCAGCTTCGGTCATTCGCGTCGGAAGTGACGCGCGTGGCCCGAGAAGTAGGAACTGACGGCAAACTCGGCGGCCAGGCTGTCGTGCCTGGTGTGGCTGGAACCTGGAAAGATCTTACTGACTCCGTGAACGCCATGGCCGGAAACCTCACGGCCCAGGTCCGCAACATTGCCGAGGTGACTACCGCTGTGGCCCGTGGCGACTTGTCGCGCAAAATCACGGTCGACGTGAAAGGTGAAATTCTCGAACTTAAAGACACCATTAACACCATGGTGGATCAGCTCAATGCGTTCGCTGGCGAAGTAACCCGCGTGGCTCGTGAAGTCGGAACCGAAGGAAAACTAGGCGGTCAGGCTCAGGTGCCGGGCGTCGGTGGAACGTGGAAAGATCTCACTGACAACGTCAATTTCATGGCCAGCAACCTTACTGGTCAGGTGCGTAATATCGCCGAAGTGGCGACGGCTATTGCCAGCGGCGACCTTTCCCGCAAGATCACCGTGGACGTTCGCGGCGAAATTTTGCAGCTCAAAGAAACGCTCAACACCATGGTGGACCAACTCAACCGCTTTGCCGGTGAAGTTACCCGCGTGGCCCGCGAAGTTGGTACTGAAGGTCGATTGGGCGGTCAAGCTAACGTCCCGGGCGTCGCCGGAACGTGGAAAGACTTAACCGACTCAGTAAACTCCATGGCCGGAAACCTTACCGGTCAGGTGCGAAACATCGCCGAAGTGACGACCGCCGTGGCTCGCGGCGACTTGTCGCGCAAGATCACTGTGGACGTGAAGGGTGAAATTCTCGAACTCAAGAACACGATCAACACGATGGTGGACCAACTTAACGCGTTCGCCGGTGAAGTAACGCGCGTGGCTCGCGAAGTGGGCACCGAAGGAAAGCTGGGCGGACAGGCGCAGGTGCCAGGAGTGGCGGGTACGTGGAAAGATCTCACGGACAACGTAAACTTCATGGCCAGCAACCTCACTGGTCAGGTACGAAACATTGCCGAAGTGGCTACGGCCGTGGCCCGCGGCGACTTGTCGCGCAAAATCACGGTTGACGTGAAAGGTGAAATTCTCGAACTCAAGGACACCATTAACACCATGGTGGACCAGTTGCGGTCATTCGCTTCGGAAGTAACCCGCGTGGCTCGCGAAGTGGGAACGGATGGTAGGTTGGGAGGCCAGGCGCAGGTGCCAGGCGTCGGAGGCACCTGGAAAGACCTTACGGACTCCGTGAACTCGATGGCCAGCAACTTAACCGGGCAGGTGCGAAACATCGCCGAGGTGTCCACTGCCATCGCTACCGGCAACCTTTCCAAGAAAATTACCGTAAACGTCAGCGGCGAGATTCTTCTGCTCAAAGAAACCATCAACACGATGGTGGATCAGCTTAATGCGTTTGCTGGTGAAGTAACTCGCGTGGCCCGCGAAGTCGGATCCGAGGGTCGATTGGGCGGGCAGGCCAACGTGCCAGGTGTCGCCGGCACCTGGAAGGATCTCACTGACTCAGTGAACTCCATGGCCGGAAACCTTACCGGTCAGGTTCGTAACATCGCCGAAGTGACTACGGCTGTGGCTCGCGGCGACTTGTCGCGCAAGATCACGGTGGACGTGAAAGGCGAAATTCTCGAACTCAAGAACACGATCAACACGATGGTGGACCAGCTCAACGCATTTGCCGGCGAAGTAACTCGTGTGGCTCGCGAAGTCGGAACCGACGGCAAACTCGGAGGTCAGGCGCAGGTTCCGGGTGTTGCAGGCACGTGGAAAGATCTCACTGACAACGTGAACTTCATGGCCAGCAACCTCACTGGACAGGTGCGAAACATCGCCGAAGTGGCTACGGCCATTGCTACGGGTGATCTTTCCAAGAAGATCACCGTGGACGTGCGCGGCGAGATTTTGCAGCTCAAAGAAACGCTCAACACCATGGTTGAGCAGTTGCGCTCATTCGCCGCAGAAGTTACGCGCGTGGCTCGCGAAGTGGGTTCCGAAGGCCGGTTGGGTGGACAGGCCAACGTGCCAGGTGTCGCTGGTACGTGGAAAGATCTTACTGACTCCGTAAACGCGATGGCCGGAAACCTCACGGCTCAGGTTCGTAATATCGCTGAAGTAACGACCGCCGTGGCTCGTGGCGACTTGTCGCGCAAAATCACGGTGGACGTCAAGGGCGAAATTCTCGAGCTGAAAAACACGATCAATACGATGGTTGACCAACTCAACGCGTTCGCCGCCGAAGTAACGCGCGTGGCCCGCGAAGTGGGTACGGAAGGCAAGCTTGGAGGTCAGGCGCAGGTGCCTGGAGTGGCGGGTACCTGGAAGGATCTCACTGACAACGTGAACGTGATGGCCGCGAACCTCACCGAACAGGTGCGCGGTATCGTGAAAGTAGTGACCGCCGTAGCCGACGGCGAGCTCACGCAAAAGCTGACCGTGAATGCCAAGGGCGAAGTCGCGGCCCTGGCTGAAACGATCAACAACATGACCGACACTTTGGCCACCTTCGCCGACCAGGTTACGACGGTGGCGCGCGAAGTCGGCGTGGAAGGCCGCCTAGGCGGCCAGGCCAACGTTCCCGGCGCGGCCGGCACGTGGAAAGATCTTGACCGGCAACGTAAACCTGCTGGCCGACAACCTCACCAACCAGGTACGCGCGATCGCAGAAGTCGCGACCGCCGTGACCAAAGGCGACCTCACCCGTTCGATTCAGGTGGAAGCCAGCGGCGAAGTCGCCGAATTGAAAGACAACATCAACACCATGATCGACAACCTGCGACTCACCACGGACCGCAACACCGAGCAGGACTGGCTCAAGACCAACCTCGCTCGCTTCACCAGCATGTTGCAAGGCCAGCGCGATCTGACCACCGTGGGACAGAAGCTGCTGTCAGAGTTGGCCCCGCTAGTGAGTGCGCATCAAGGTGTGATCTACCAGATGGAGACCGAAGAGTCAGCCGGAATGGTGCTGCTCTCTGCCTTCGCTTCCGACGGAGACGATGGACATCTGCGGCGCGTAAGGCTGGGTGAAGGTCTCATCGGACAATGTGCGGCGGAAAAGAAACGCATGTTGATCACCGACCTGCCGGAGAACACAGTCACCATCCGATCCGGTTTGATCGAAGCCGTTCCTCGGAACGTTATCGTTCTGCCTGTGCTCTTTGAGGATCACGTGAAGGCGGTTATTGAACTGGCTTCGCTGAGCTCATTCACTGCCTCGCATCTGGCTTTTCTTGAACAGTTGACGGCCAGCATCGGCATCGTGCTGAACAGTATTGAGGCCACGATGCAGACCGAAGGCCTGTTGAAGCAGTCGCAGCAATTAGCCACCGAACTGCAAACGCAGCAAAGAGAATTGCAGCAGACCAACGAGCAGTTGGCGCAAAAAGCGCAGCAGCTCGCCGAACAGAACGTGGAAGTGGAACGCAAGAATCAGGAAATCGAACAGGCTCGCGGAGCGTTGGAAGAAAAAGCAAAAGAACTCGCTCTGACCTCCAAATACAAATCCGAATTCCTGGCCAACATGTCTCACGAGTTGCGTACACCGCTGAACAGCATTCTGGTTCTTGGCCAGCAACTCACCGACAACCCGGATGGCAACTTGACGCCCAAGCAAGTTGAGTTCGCGCGCACTATTCACGGTGCGGGAACCGATCTGCTTAACCTCATCAGCGACATTCTCGATCTTTCGAAGATTGAGTCGGGAACGGTTTCAGTCGAAGCCGAGGAAGTGTTCTTCGCCAGCCTGCTGGATATGGTCGGTCGACCGTTCCGGCACGAGGCCGAGAATCGACGGCTCGCGTTCGAGGTGCATTCCGATCCCCATCTCACTCGCAGCCTGGTCACCGACTCGAAGCGTCTGCAGCAGGTTTTGAAGAACCTGTTGTCGAATGCGTTCAAGTTCACCGAACAAGGTGGCGTGCATCTGAACGTATCGCTGGCCAGCAGAGGCTGGAGTGAAGACCATTCCATCCTCAACAGCGCCGCGTCGGTCGTGGCTTTCGAGGTATCCGATACCGGTATCGGCATTCCGTCGGAGAAGCAGCGCATCATCTTCGAGGCGTTCCAACAGGCAGACGCCGGCACCAGCCGCAAGTACGGAGGAACCGGATTGGGGTTGGCAATCAGCCGCGAGCTGGCCAGCTTGCTCGGCGGCGAGATTCAACTGCGCAGCGCACCGGGCAAGGGCAGCACCTTTACCTTGTATCTGCCGCAGACCTACGTGGGCCCGTCCTCCGCGAGCGCAGCCATGGTGGATCGAAAGACTCGCTCCGCAACTCCGCCCCTCCAGTTGTCGGCAGTCCGGACAACCGAGGTTGCAATCGAACATGTCCCCGACGATCGCGAAAATCTGCAGCCGGACGATGCGATATTGTTGATCGTCGAAGACGATCCGCATTACGCCCGCGTCCTCTGCGATCTCTCGCACGACAGTGGATTCAAGGTGCTGGTCGCGATGAGGGGCGCAGAAGCCCTGGCGTTGGCGCGAGAATTCCATCCCACTGCCGTGTCGCTGGATGTCTTCCTGCCTGACATGCTGGGTTGGACCGTGCTCAACCATCTGAAGCAGGATCCGGCCACGCGCCACATTCCGGTTCAGATGCTAACGCTAGATGAAGACCGGCATCACGGCCTGGCGCGCGGAGCTTTCGCTTTCGTGACCAAGCCAACCACGCCGGAAGGCCTGGGAGCGGCGTTGAGTCGCATCAAGGAATACACGACGCCGCGCCGGAAGCGGTTGTTAGTGGTCGAAGATAATCCAGCCGAGCAGCTTAGCATTCGCGAACTGCTCGGGTATGACGATATCGACGTCTCGGTCGCGTCCAGCGGCAACGATGCGCTCGCCGTGCTGAACGAGCAGCCGTTCGACTGCGTCGTACTCGACCTGCGGCTTCCGGATATGTCAGGCTTCGACGTTCTGGAGCGGCTGCGCGACACTCCTACGCTTACTGATTTGCCGGTAGTGGTGTTCACCGGCAAAGAACTTTCGTCGGAAGAAGACGCCCGGCTGCACACGCTGGCACGCAGCGTCGTCGTAAAAGGCGTCGAGTCTCCGGAACGTCTGCTCGATGAAACGGCTTTGTTCCTGCATCGTGTCGTGGCTGATCTTCCTGCTGAGAAGCAGAAAATGCTGGATCGGCTGCATCGTTCCGATGACGCCCTGGTGGGAAAGAAAGTACTGGTGGTGGACGACGATGTGCGGAATATATTCGCCCTCTCCAGCGTTTTGGAACGGCGCGGAATGACGGTTTTAACTGCTGGAACAGGACGCGAAGCCATCGCGACTCTCGAATCCACGCCCGATCTGGCAATCGTGCTGATGGACATCATGATGCCCGAAATGGATGGATATGAGACCATGCAGGTGATTCGGCAGAACAGCGCATTTCGGCGACTGCCGATTATCGCGTTAACCGCGAAAGCTATGAAAGGCGATCGCGAGAAATGTCTTGAAGCGGGTGCATCCGAATACCTGGCAAAACCCGTCAACACTGAACAACTACTATCTGCGCTCCGTATGTGGCTGCACAGATAAGTTGCTCAAGACGCGGTGCCAGTGGAGGCCAACAGCCAAAATGACTGCGAATGAAAAAGTCAACATTCTCATGGTGGATGACCAGCCCGCCAAGTTGCTCAGCTATGAGGTAATACTGGCGGAACTTGGAGAGAATTTGCTCAAGGCCACTTCGGGCAAGGAGGCTCTCGAACTACTGCTGAAACATGATATTGCCGTCGTGCTCATGGATGTGAGTATGCCGGATCTTGATGGATTTGAATTAGCGGATTTGATCCGGCAGCACCCACGCTTTCAAAGGACAGCAATCATCTTTATATCCGCGGTGTATATGAGCGACTTGGACCGGCTGAAAGGGTACGAGCGCGGGGCCGTGGACTATATTTCCGTTCCCGTCATTCCGGAACTTCTACGTGCGAAAGTCAGCATATTTTCCGAACTGCACCGCAAAGCGAAACAGTTGGAAGCTCTGAACCGGGAACTTGAAGCGCGCGTCGCCGAGCGAACTGAGGAGTTAGAAAGAAGAGCTGCAACCCTGCAGGAACTTAACAGCGAACTGGCACGAAAGAATCAGGAACTCGACGCTATTGTACGGACCGCACCCGATATCATTTTCAGTCGACAGGCCGATGGCTCCCGGGACTATATCAGCGATAGATTTTATGAGTACACGGGCGCCGAGCTCGGATCCGCCAAGGGATTCGGTTGGTTGGATTTTGTATACCCGGAGGACCGTGACAGGACGATGGCTCTTTGGACACACTGCGTAAATTCGGGTGAAAACTACGAGGCTGAATACCGCATGCGCGGGCGCGATGGACAATATCGCTGGTTCAGAGCACGGGCGGTTCCGATTCGTGATTTAGAAGGACAAATCGTCAAATGGTACGGAACCTGCTCCGACATTCATGACAGCAAAGTGTTGGAACAATCGATTCGCGATAGCGCAACCGAGTTGGAGAGATTGGTTGACGACAGAACGGCGGCTCTTCGCCGACTGTCCGGTCGTCTGCTCACCATGCAAGATGATGAGCGGCGTCGCATTGCGCGAGAGTTGCACGATGGCTTAGGGCAAGACCTCGCCGCCGCAAAGATGATGATGGACGGCATCCTGGAGAAAAATTCTGTTCAAGCTAACCGGCGCGTAGCCCGGGATGCCAGCGAAACCATAGACCGCGCTATTCAGCAGGTAAGGAGTCTGTCTCACCTTTTGCACCCGCCATTGTTGGATGAAGTCGGTTTGCTCTCTGCACTGCGCTGGTATCTGGATGGGTTGACCAAGCGCAGCGGCATTGTAACTTCGCTAGATGTCCAGCCTCCGAGTTTTCCGCGCTTGGGCGCGGAGTTAGAGACTGCGATCTTCCGCATCATTCAGGAAGCCCTCACCAATGTATACAGACATTCAGGCGCGCAAAAAGCCTGGGTTACGCTGGTGCAACGGGATAATCAGGTTTCGGTGAGCATTAGAGATGACGGTAAAGGAATTGAAAATCCTGTCGCAGAACTGCGTCCCGGCAGCATTGGCATTGGCATCGGAGGGATGAGTCAGCGGGTTAAAGAGTTCGGGGGCGAGTTGCGCCTGAGTAACACAGATCCGGGAACGCTCGTTGAAATGGCAGTGCCGTTTCTCAATCCAGCCTCTGAAGCCACGCACGCGATGATCTAGGACCGCAGACCCGAGTTCTACGGGTTCATTATCAGAGTTGTCATTCCGAGCAATCAGAGTTGTCATTCCGAGCAAAACGAGGAATCTGGGTACTTCTGGCTAAAAACCGAGATTCCTCGCTCCGCTCGGAATGACAGGTATTCGGGGAGCTCGCGACTAGCCTCGCGTGCCAGTGCCAGTTTCATCCGAAAACTGCTGGCGAACTTTGTCGCCCATTTCATGGACTTTGCCAGCAATGACGTTCCGGGTTTCCTCTCCACTGGCAGGAGCCAGAATCAAACCAATGCCGATACCTACACCTACGCCTGCCACAAAACGAAGAACGTTGCCGACCATCGATTGATCTTCGCCGCGAATAGCTTTGGTAGCCCTATCGAGACGCTCAGTCGCGGTTTCGTACTTATCCTGCGCGACATCGCGTAAATCCGAAAAGCGATCGGCAGCACGTTTGCGGACATCCTTGGTCGCGCCGTCGGACTGCTCGAGCAAATAGAGACCGGTGCCAAGTAGTACTTTGAGCCACTTATTCATGGAGGTTCCTTTCGACTTTGACGAGTTTCACCAGGCGTAACCATAACATCGGATTTCCGGGGTTAATATCAAGTCGATGCTGTAGGTTCCACCGATACTTCTCCTAATTGATGGTAGGTGAACCCAGTTTGTACAAGCGAACAAACTGAACAGGTAAGCAACCCGCCACGAGTATTGCACACCAAATCAACCGGCAGTCTGAGTGTCAGTTGGAAGAATAGCGAGGATCTGTGCCGAAGATTCAACGTTCGTGGCTATCTTTGCTTGGGTTTTTCGCCGTCATTACCTTGGGTTCATCATTGATCTTCGCCGCGGTCTTCGCGGGCGTAACCGCAGTGATTGCTGGCGGCGGGTCTGCGCAGGCTTCTGACGATCAACAAGTGGATCCGATCGTTCCGGCGCAAACTTTTTCTGGGATCATTACCGACTCGCAGTGCAGCGCCAGACACCTGGACACGAAAAGAAGCGCTGCAGAGTGCACCCGAATTTGCGTGAGTAATGGGTCGAAATACCTACTCGTGAACGGCGACAAGCATTACGAAATTACCGGTGATCCAGCGCAAATCAGTCAACTCGCAGGCCAGCGCGTAAAGGTAACGGGCGCCTTGGCTGCCGGCAGGATCAAAGTGACATCAGCTACAGCGCTGGTCGCCGACGGCGCCACCCCACCAAACATCTGAGGGATGTACAAGGTACCCTCATGGGTTCTACGGGCTTACCTGTATTGAGCGTGTAGAGGGGGCCGTGACAATCTTCACTGGGGGTCCAGATGGACACTACAGACGGAAATTCGACTTGGTGGAGTGCGATTCCGGCTTTTTTGGGAGGCAAAGGGATGTCCGTTCGAATCTTGATCGCAGACGACGACGTATCCATACGCTATTTGCTGCGGCGGATACTGGAGGAACGTCCTGGGTGGGTAGTTTGCGGCGAGGCAGCCAACGGGAACGATGCTGTCGCCAAAATTAAACAACTCTCCCCCGATCTGGCCATAATCGATTTGGCGATGCCTGATAAGAACGGCATTGAGGCTGCACGGCAGGTCGTCGCAAACTCACCTTTGACGCCCATGCTTCTACTGACCGTACAGGAAGTATCGACCGAACTGGCGCGAGCCGCTCGCGACGCCGGTTTTCGAGGCGCTGTAACCAAGGGTAGCGGCCGCGAAGTGGTCGTAGCCGTCGAGACTCTGCTGAACCAGGGTACCGTGTTCAAAATCGACGGGTCTGCCGAGCGTGCCTGATTAGCTCGGAAATACCGTAAACACCCGATTGTAGGTCCGTACCGGGGACGTTAACTTCACAAGGTAGGATCTTTTGGAGCCGTGTGTCGGAGCGTGCGACGCGGGCTTTCGGCGGTCATGGGTTAGTGTCGGTGACTCCGACGTTGGACCCTCACGACCGCCTTTCGTTTTTGTAGCCGTTTCTGCGAAAAGATTATTCGGGCTTATCCGCTATGATGTTTGTGTCGGCAAGATTGTGAGCCGATGACGGAAACGTAATATCCGCCCTTTAAATTTCGCAGAACCATCGAGTTGGGCCAAGTATGGCAGAGCAGCACAGCTTTTCGGGTGCCTGGCGGGAGCGGCTTACTGCCCTTCACAATATCCCCCCTGTTCTCAAAATAGTATGGGAGTCGGGGCCAGGTGTAGTAGCAGGCGGGCTAATTTTTCGCCTCTTCGCTTCCCTGCTGCCCATGGCGCTGCTGTACGTTACAAAGCTGATCATTGACAGCATTGTGAACGCTGCAAACACCCACCAGCCTGTTCGACCCGGGTTCTGGTGGCTGGTCGCAACCGAGTTCGGTCTGGCAGTTCTGAGCACGGTTCTCACCCGCATCATCGATTATCTGGATTCCCTCCTCGCCGATAAGTACACGCGCTACGTCAGCATCCGGGTGATGAAACATGCTGCTGAACTGGACTTGCTGGCCTACGAAGATCCCGTCTTCTATGACCGCTTGGACCGCGCCCGCGTACAGGCGACTGATCGCTTGGGAATGATCCAGTCCATCGGCCGGCTGGTTCAGCAGATAGCGACCGTAGTCTCATTGTCGATTTCGATCATGCTTTTTTCGCCCTGGCTCATGCTCCTGCTCATAGCCGGCGTCTTGCCTGCTTTTTTGGGCGAGAGTCACTTCGCATTCCTTGGCTACGCCAAGAACTTCCGCCAAACGCCGATTCGTCGTCAACTGGATTATCTGCGAATATTGGGCGGAAGCCGAGAAGCGGCGAAGGAACTTAAATTATTTAACTTGAATGGTTTTCTCACTGAACGTTTCACCCGCCTTTCGGACGAAATCTATATAGAAAATGTCGCCCTATCGCGACGCCGGCTGATTGCCGGATCGTTTTTATCGCTGATCGGCACGGCGGGTTATTACTCGGCGTATGTATTTGTAATTTGGCGCACGCTGACCGGCGCGCTCTCGATTGGTACACTGACTTTTCTCTCGGGCGCAATATTGCAGGCCAGCACGAATATCCAGCAAATTTTCTCCACACTGTCCGGAATCGCCGATCAGGCACTGTTCCTGACGGACCTGCTCGCGTTCTTTGATATGCAGCCCACTATCCGCTCGAAGCCGAATGCGTTGATGACGCCGCGACCCATCGTGCGCGGTTTCGAGTTCCGCGACGTCTCGTTTCGGTATCCGGGCAGTCCGCGGATGATTCTCGATCGTATGAATTTTTTTCTGCGACCCGGCGAGCGCGTGGCATTGATCGGCGAAAACGGTCAGGGCAAAACTACAGTGGTGAAACTGATTACGCGGCTCTACGATCCTACCGAAGGACAGATTCTGCTGGATGGCGTGGACTTGCGCGAGTACAACCTGGAAGATTTGTATCGCGAAATCGGCGTGATCTTTCAGGACTTTATGCGCTATGAATTAAAGGCTCGCGAGAACATCGCGGTCGGCCGCGTCGAGGAGATCAACAATCTCGATCTGTTGCGCATCGCAGCGCGAAAAAGTATGGCGGATACCGTTATCGGCCGCCTTCCAAAAGGATACGATCAAATGTTAGGCGGGCGCTTCGATGGCGGGCTCGATCTTTCCGGCGGCGAGTGGCAGAAGGTGGCGCTGGCGCGCGCCTATCTCCGCGACGCGCAGTTGCTTATTCTCGACGAGCCGACTGCAGCCCTGGACGCCAAGAGCGAGTTCGAAGTATTCCGCCGCTTCGCAGAACTTACGACCGGCAAAATGGCGCTGTTTATTTCACATCGATTCTCTACCGTACGTATGGCAGATCGCATCGTAGTATTGGACAAAGGCAAGATTGCAGAAGAGGGTAGCCACGACCAGCTCGCCCGAATGGGCGGCCGGTACGCGGAAATGTTCGAAATGCAAGCAGCCAGCTACCGCTAGGAATTTCAAGAGATGCCGCAGAACGTTCATCTAGAAATGGTAACTACAAAAACGGAATGCCCCATCGAGCCCTCAGGAGAAATGGGATCCCAGGAGATCGCCTTGCGTTCGAATGCGACCGAGCTCGCGCGCAATCTTTCCTGGTTGCCCGGCGAAAGCCGGTCTCCAGTCTTTGTTGAGCGATGTCAGCAGTTGTCGAAAGCCTTTAAGCCTTTGCTGAAAAGGATCGAGGGACGTTCCCTGGGCACGTCTCTGTCAGACGATGGCCGTTGGTTGCATGACAATGTCCACTTGTTGACGTCGGAACTCCAGGGTGTTTGCGAGGCCTTCAAGGCAAAGCAGAAAATGCCGCTGGTCCGGACCGCAAACGAGGCGATCATTCCGCGGGTGATTGTTTTGGCCGAAGCATATCTTGCCAAAACCGAATATCAATTCAGTGATAAGAGTTTCGCTCGGTACGTCGAGGCCTTTCAACAGCAGACGGTGCTCAAAACCAAAGAGCTATGGATGTTGATTTCTGCGCTCAAGCTGGTTTTGCTGGAAAGGATTGTAGAGCGCGGCACACAGGCGATCGCGAATCCGAAGCAATCATACGGCGTCGGCGTTTGTGTGAGCAGTCTGCGGGACAGCAGTCAAGCATCCTGGAAAGACATACTCGAACCGCTGATTCTGCATGATCACATTCTGCGCAAAGATCCGGCAGGCGCTTATGCTCGAATGGATCTGGAAACTCGCGATTTATATCGAAACCAGATAGTAGAGATCGCCGAATATTCCGATTTCAGCGAGATGGAAGTTGCCTCCGGAGCGCTCGCGCTGGCCCGTGAAGCTCAGCAACGCCGGGAAACCGATCCGCGGGCGGCGCTGCGATGTTCGCACATTGGATACTATCTGCTCGCAGAAGGCGCTACATCACTGCATCAGCGGGTGGGATATACGCCGCCTTTCCGTGAGCGAATCTCTTCGTTCCTTCGCCGGTATCCCGATGAGTTTTACCTCAACAGCATATTGCTAATTACGTTGGCGATGATGTCAGTTGTGGTTTTGCTGCTGATGGATCCGCAGGTTTCGCCCGGGCTCACTCTTTTCGCAATGTTGGCGTTGTTTCTGCCCTGCTCGCAGGCTGCGGTCCAGATCACAAACTATTTGGTCACGTCGCTGCTGCGGCCGCAGATATTGCCGAAGCTCGATCTGTCCGAGGGGGTTCCTGATGACTGCATGACGCTCGTGGCTGTTCCCAGTTTATTGCTGGATGAGGAACAGGTACGAAGATTGGTTGATGACGTTGAGGTGCGCTTCCTCGGCAACCACGATCGAAATCTCCATTTTGCGCTTTTGACCGACCTCCCGGATTCGCGATCCGAGCCACGTGAAGGCGATCCGTTGGTGGATTTGTGCGCAGCACTAATAGAGGAATTGAACGAGAAATATGCCGGGCACGGCATGGGATCTTTCCTTATGCTGCACCGGCACCGCGTCTACAATCCTCGGGAAAAAGTGTGGATGGGCTGGGAGCGCAAGCGCGGCAAGCTGATGGACCTGAATCGGCTGCTTCGCAATCAATACGACAGCTTTCCCGTCAAAATTGGAAATCTTTCGATCCTGCCGCAAATTCGTTTCGTAATCACGCTCGATTCCGACACCGATCTGCCGCGCGGCTCCGCGCAACGCATGATTGGAGCAATCGCGCATCCGCTGAACCAAGCAATCATCGACCCAGAAAAGAACATTGTGGTTGCGGGTTATGGCATCCTGCAACCGCGCGTCGGTGTTAGCGTTCAAAGTTCAGGCCGGTCCCGTCTCGCAAGCATTTATTCAGGGGAGACCGGCTTCGACATCTATACCCACGCGATCTCGGATGTTTACCAAGATCTTTATGGCGAAGGTATCTTTGCGGGAAAGGGAATTTATGAAGTTGACACGGTGCGGCAAGTGCTCGACCGCCGCTTCCCGCGCAACGCTCTGCTGAGCCACGACCTCATTGAAGGCGCCTATGCGCGTGCGGGCCTGGCGAGCGACATTGAAGTGATTGAAGATTATCCTTCGCACTACAGCGCCTACAATCGCCGCAAACATCGCTGGCTGCGCGGTGACTGGCAGATTGCCGGATGGCTGCTGCCGCGAGTTCCGGATGAATCAGGGCAGCATGTTGTCAATCCGATTTCGATCAGCGCTCAGTGGAAGATTCTCGACAACTTGCGGCGCAGTCTGGTTGAGCCCGCTATTTTTGTATTGTTCGTCCTGGGGTGGACGGCGCTCCCGGGATCGCCAGTCTTGTGGACTGTCGCGACGGTCGCCGTTCTGTTTGCGCCCAGTTGGTTCGAGTGCCTGTTTGAGTTGATCCGCGCAGGTGTTTTACGCAAGTCAGCAATTGCGCGAGACGCTCTTGATGCACTCGTTGCGTCGAACATTAACGTTTTCCTGATGCTGACGTTTCTCGCGCACCAGATGTTAATTTCACTGGACGCGGTAGTGCGCACGCTCGTCAGGCGCATGGTTACGCAACAGCGGCTTTTGCAATGGGAGACCGCTGCGCAGGCCGAAATTGGTGGTCACAAACGAACTTGGCTCGATGCCTATCTGGATTGGACGCCCGCCCTCGCTCTCGGGTTAGGGCTGCTGGTATGGGTTGTACGGCGCTCTGCCCTGCCCGCAGCACTGCCCATTCTGCTGTTATGGGCTGGCAGCAAACTGGTGTCGCAATGGCTCAACCGGCCACCCCGTCCGGTGCGCAGCGCAGTGCCTGCCAAGGATGAGCGGCTACTTCGCCGTGCTGCGCTGCACACTTGGCGATACTTCGCTGAGTTCAGCACCGAAGAACACAAGTGGCTTATCCCGGACAATGTGCAGGAAGACCCCCCGGCCATTGCTCCCCGCATTTCGCCTACGAATCTTGGATTCCTGTTGAACGCTCGACAGGTGGCGTGCGAGTTTGGCTACTTGACGATCCCCGAATTCGCGCAGCAGACTTTGCGGACGCTGGCAACAGTATCGAAGTTGCAGCGGTATCGAGGTCACTTACTCAATTGGTACGACACTCGATCGTTGGCGCCACTGGAACCGCAAATCGTTTCGGCTGTCGACAGCGGAAACCTAGTGGCTTCGCTGTGGACTTTGCAGCAAGGTTGCTTGGATCTGCTCGAGCGCCCGCTCTTACAGACCAGCGCATCCGAGGGTTTTCTTGATCACCTTCGGGTGCTGGTCGACGTGCGCGCACTGTCGCGAAAACGATTCTCTTCTTTCCAGAAAGAGATCAAGCGGAAGAAGTGGCTGCCTTACTTGCTGAGCGGCGCCGATGCGATTGTTGATCAAGTACATCCGCAATCGAGTAAATCAAAGCATTCCAAAGATGCTCAATGGTTTTCTGATGAGTTGCGTTCGCGGCTTGAGAACGTCACGCAGACAGTGAGTTCTTATGCGCCGTGGTTGCTGCCGGAGTTCGCTTCACTGTGGGACGGCCCCGCCATTAATTCTGACTCTGCACGCGATCTTCCTGCGCTGGAGCGCATGCCTGAATTTATTGATGCTCTTTCCGTGCGCCTCCGGACCGCCATCCGTCCGAACGACACTGAACAAGAATTCCTCTATCAACGCCTTGAAGCCCGGCTTCCGGCAGCTCGTGCGAATGCGGTCGGCCTGATTCAGGACCTGCGGAAGATTGCCAAAAATGCAGGCAAGCTCGCGGATGAAATGGATTTCCGGTTTCTTTTGAACCAGCGCAAGCTGTTGTCGATCGGATTCGATGTTAAATCTCAGGAAGTGCACTCGGCTTGCTACGATTTGCTGGCGACGGAATCGCGCACCGCGGCATTTGTAGCCATCGCCAAAGACGATATACGACAAGAGACGTGGTTTCTGCTAGGCCGCCCGCACGCGCTGGAGCATGGACATCCCGTTCTGCTCTCTTGGACCGGAACCATGTTTGAGTACCTTATGCCCTTAATCTGGACGCGCACCTATCCCAACACGTTGCTGGAGCGGGCTTCCCGCGCGGCTGTGCGGACTCAACAGGCGTACGTTGAGAACCGGGGAATCCCGTGGGGCATTTCGGAGTCAGCTCATTTCAGAACTGATGAGGCTGGTAACTATCAGTATTATGCTTTCGGTGTGCCGCAGCTTGCGCTTAGCAAGGGCGAATTGAACGCGCTCGTCATTTCGCCGTATTCATCCGTCCTTGCGTTGCACGTATGTTCGTCCGACGCGCTGAAGAACCTGCATCGAATGAGTCGCGAAGGATGGTTGGGTTCGTATGGATTCTATGAGGCCGCTGACTTCACTCCGGCTCGACGCCGCTCGCGGCTTCATCGCTACGAACTGGTTCGCTGCTGGATGGCTCATCACCAAGGCATGAGCTTGCTATCAATCGCTAATTTCCTCGACGACGGGGTTATCCAACGATGGTTCCATAGCGAGCCCCGGGTGCAAGCCACAGAGCTTTTGCTGCACGAAAAACCAATTGCGCACGGCCGACCAACGCGAACGAACTATGGCGCCAGCGCCGCATAAACCCAGCCTCCTTTAATGCGGAAGATCGATACAGTCCGGATAATTCTGATTTTCGTCGCGCTGTCAGCTCTGCCGGTTCCGGCCGCGAATGCTCAGAACAATCCGCAGCCAATTGCAATCGTGGTTGATGCAAACGCTCCTTCACATCCCTTCCCTCACTTCTGGGAAGAAATGTTCGGCTCCGGACGAGCCATCCTCTCGCTCCGAGACAATTATCGGCAAGATTTGCGCGACGTCAAACAGGTGACGGACTTCGAATATGTACGTTTCCACGCAATTCTCCACGATGAAGTTGGTGTGTACGATGAAGACGCCCAGGGGCATCCTTTATATAACTTCTCCTACGTCGATCAGATTTACGACGGTCTGCTGGCAAACGGCGTAAAACCGTTTGTCGAGGTGAGCTTCATGCCGCAGAAGTTAGCGGCTCGCAATCTGCTGCATGTTTTTTGGTACAAGCCGAACATCTCTCCACCAAAAGATTGGGCCAAATGGGATGACCTTGTGAGTGCCTTCACGAAACATCTGATCGAACGTTACGGCATTGACGAGGTTGCAAGCTGGTACTTCGAAGTTTGGAACGAGCCTAATCTGGATTTCTGGGGTGGAGATCCAAAGCAAGCCAGCTATTGGGAGCTTTACGATCACACTGCACAGGCGATTAAGGGCGTGAATCAGCGGCTGCGAGTGGGCGGTCCGGCTACCGCACAGGCGGCCTGGGTTGATGCTTTTATTAAACATTGCGCGGAAAACAAAATCCCCATGGACTTTGCGTCAACCCATGTCTACGCGAACGATTCAGCCCAGGACGTATTTGGAACCCAGGAAAATATCCCACGCGACAAAATGGTTTGCCGGGCAGTGAGCAAGGTCCACGACCAGATCGCAGCGTCGAGCGCTCCCCGCTTGCCTTTGATCTGGAGCGAGTTCAATGCCAGCTACAAAAATGAACCCGAAGTGACCGATTCAACGTACATGGGGCCGTGGCTAGCCGATACCATCCGACAGTGTGACGGTCTGGTCAGCATGATGAGCTACTGGACATTCTCTGATGTTTTTGAAGAGCAGGGCGTAGTGAAAACTCCGTTCTATGGCGGCTTTGGATTGATTGCAGAAGACGATATTCCGAAGCCGGCATACAATGCATTCGCATTGCTCCATAAACTGGGAAACCAGCGCATGGCGCTAGATTCCGATTCCGCGCTGCTCACCCGCAAAGATGATGGCACCATGGTTCTGGCGGTGTGGAACTATGCTCCGCCGGGAGTGGAAACAGGGATTTCAAAAACGGTGACTTTGCGTTTCCAAAATACGCGACGTCGACATGTCCTTATCTCACGTGTGGACCACGAACACGGAGACGTCCAACCAGCGTATGAAAAGATGGGTTCGCCACGCTACCCTACGCCATCGCAGATTAAGGATTTGCGCCAGGCAGCCCAGCTTACCGCGCCTGAAAGCCGAAAGCTGAAACATAATGAACTGGCGATTACGATTCCGGCGCAAGGTTTGGCTCTGATCGAATTGAAGTAGCACCCTCTATGCGCTACGATTCATCAGGTTTGAACCCCGCGCGTTCCATCCCGCGCTGCGCCTCGGAGTTTTTCATGAAGGTTTCCCAGACAAATCCGGTGCGCGCGTTTTCGGCCATCAACATAGTGATACCTGTGTCAATTCCAATCACATCGGTGTCGTACCAGTTCTTCAATGGATTAAATGCATTCACAAAGCCGTAACGGCACCATGCTCCTCCGTAATGACCCTTGATATTTTGTAGAACGCGCATCACCGGCTGCGGCAAGAAAGGCAACGAGCCCGCCGACGCACTCGGCACAACCGTACCATCGATTGGCCCCGTCGATGGCGGACCTCCCCAGATCACGTAACCTTTTTGCGAATCCGATGCCGTGATGCCCCAAAGATCGTCGCTGTAATCGGGAAATTGCTTTGCCAGTTCTAAACAGAAGCGGCGATGCACGTCGGTGGCAATCGCCGAGTTTTTAAAATAGTTCGCGTACTTATCGTGCTTGCCGCGAAAATCAAACCAGGCTTGCGAATACTGATGCACGAACAGCGGAGCGAACGAACCAATGTAACGCAGACCATCATATTCGAAAGTGCTACGCTTCCAGGCAGTCCAGGTCTCGACCCGCAGCGGGTAGGGGACCGATCCCAATCCCAGGAGATACATCATCATCAACTCGCTGTAATAGTCCCAGCGGTAGGGCAGAAAACCAATTTCCGGAGTCCATCCGTGGGGCAATAGAGACGTATCCTCGGAAAGCCAGGTCCAGTCCACACGATTAAAAATCTCATATGCCAGCAGACTGATCTCTGAATGCTGAAAGTGCTGCCGGCAAGTAAGAATTCCGCAAAGCAAAATCGCCGTGTCGACGGAAGACACTTCCGAGTCCCACAATCTTTCCCCGGTAGTCAGGCTGGCGAAGTGATAGAAAAATCCCCTATGCGTGGGCAATTTTTTCCACAAGAAGCGCAAGCTGTTCACAACCCGCTCGCGGGCTTCAGTGAGAGAAACATAACCGCGCTTTTGTCCGATGCAGATCGCGGTCAGCCCGAAGCCTGTGGCTGCGATACTTCCCACGAGGCTGTTGTCATTCGTTCGCACATTGCATCGATCTCTCACCATCCCCGTTTGAGGATTGGCTTGTTCCCAGAAATAAAGAAAATTTGCCTTCTGCAATTCCTCGAGCAGATCGTCATCAACCTGCGAAAGGTGCGTTTGTATGGGAGGGCGCGCTGCCTCAAGGTGCTGTTGCGGGGTTGCAGACAAGAGCGGACGAAAACTGCCAGTGAGCGGCAGAAATATACCCAGGCCGGCGATCTGCTTCAGCAGATCGCGGCGCGACATATTTTTGTCTGTGGGATTATTCTCGTCTTTCCGGCGCACTAAGTGAATTTTAGACGATTTCGGTCGCTCTGTAGATCGGGAACCAGAAGATGCAAGAGTATTTTGTGCATAAACTGCTTCTTATTCGGAAAGGTAATCTCCAAGTATGCGCAATTAGTGTCATAAAATATTAACGGTGGGGACTGAATGACCTGGAAACGAAAGGTTGCGATCTGGGCTTTTGCAGTCGCAAGTGTCGCAGGTGGGGTGGCAGCGGTGTCGATCGCTATTCACAGGGCGCAACCAATAACCATCAGAGGAGCAGTCCTCAGCGCGGACGATGATCCGCAAAAACAGTTGCCCATCGGGGACGTTAAAATAACCGCTACAAACGGGTCGGCAGTAAGCAACAGCAAATCTGATCCTTCAGGCTTCTTCAGCCTCACTTTGCGCCGTGGACTCAGGCGCCGCCAGCCACTGATGCTGCAATTCCGCCATCCAGATTACAAGCCGCTCGATCTGAATGAATTTGTTTCTGACGAGATTTACATCGCTCGCATGGTGCCTCTTCATCATGCTACTCACGTTAGCACTGGCCACCCCGACGTCAACATTTCGAATGTACGCGTACGGTATTCGGTAAAGGCCACGACCGAAGCCGACGTCGGCAGCGCCGTCAAAACATTTGAAGTTGTGAATACTGGCAACGTGCTTTGCAAAGGACATCATCCTTGCTCGCCTGACGGAAAATGGAAGGCGGTACTAGCCTCCGCATCGCTCGATGCGGGCGAGGGAAATCAGTTTCGCAATGCCAGAGTTTCTTGCATCGCTGGTCCCGTGTCCCTTTTCCAAGGTTGAATTCGAGGATCTTTCGCGAGGCGGTCGAAGAGTGAACGTATCGGTCCGGAACTGGTCAGACACCACAACTTTCCTGATGGAAGCCGAGGTCGTCCATCCCATGGTCAGCGACCTTGTGCGGGAGTCGTACCCCGTGATTTTCGGCCGCGCGCTGAATTTTAGTCTTCCCACTTCGGCAGAGGGCCCGAGCATTGAGGCGGAAGTTAATGGAGAGTCCATCGTTTTTCCGCTCGGGCCGGACCTTTTTTTGAGTTGGGCGGATTGCCACGCTAGAGTTGATTCCGATCAAGCTAAGGGTTATCGCTGTGAACTCAAACCTGGGTATCGCTTTCAATAGTTCCCTTTGTGTACCTCCATGTCCTTCGTGGTTCTAGCGTTTGAACTTCATCAACCACAAAAGACACGGAGGTACACAAAGGAGCTCATCTTGCACCGCTTTTTCTTGATCTAGGTTGGTTTTGTCCGAATTGAGTCCCCGAGTGTTATCCGCCCGGTGTATATTGCCATTCCCACTACCGCGTCGATTCGTAAAGCATGAAGTTGATCGATCTGCTCCGAAGTTGCTATTCCGCCAGCCACGATCAGTTGCTTGCTGGTGGCGGCTCGCATCTGCGTTGCTGTTTTCAGCGGAAATCCCTGCATCAGGCCTTCAGTATCGACATGTGTATAAAGAAACGCGGAACACCAGCGTTCCAAAGCCGCAATCATTTCAAGCGGCGTGATTTTTGTGAGTTGCCGCCATCCCTTGACTGCCACTCGTCCATTCTTTGAATCGATGGCGAACACCAATTTCTCGGCGCCAATCGCACGTGCTAATTCTTCGGCGAATACGGTATTCGGCTGATCATCGCGAATGAGCGAAGATCCAAAGATCACACGCCGCGCCCCAATTGACAGCATTTGCTGAGCTGTGTCTATGGAACGGATTCCTCCTCCTACTTGACACGGCAAACGCCGGGCAAATGCGGTTACCAACGCGCGGTTGTGGCCGGTGCCGATAGCGGCATCCAAATCGATGAGTTGAACCAGAGGAAACGCAGAAAAGCGATTAATCCATTCGTCGAAATCGTCGAACTCGAGCGCTTTTCGCTCGCCTTGCACCAGCTGAACAATTTTTCCACCCATGAGGTCAATCGATGGGATTAGCATGGCCACCGCATCGGAATTCCCGCGCATTGCAATTCTCGTTTGAGATCACCAAGTCGGTGCAGACCAAAGTGGAAGATGGAAGCGGCGAGAGCCGCGTCAGCTTTGCCATCATGAAACACTTCAACGAAACTTTGAACATCCCCCCCGCCGCCCGAAGCGATCACGGGAATGCGCAACGATTCAGCGCAAGCCCGCGTCAAATCGCAATCGAAACCAGCGCCCGTGCCGTCGCGATCCATCGAGGTGAGTAAAATTTCTCCCGCACCCCGGTCTTCGGCTTCCTTGGCCCACGCTACTGCATCCCGCCCAGTAGGATTTCGGCCTCCGCTCACGTACGCCTCGAATCGTGCTTCTCCGTTAACACGCTTGGCGTCAATGGCGACGACTACGGCCTGTGAACCATATCGTTCAGCAATACGCGTGATCAAAGATGGATCGGCAAGTGCTGCGGAATTGATACTCACCTTGTCGGCGCCTGCTTCGAAAACCACGATTGCATCTTCAAGAGAACGAATACCGCCGCCCACAGTGAACGGAACGAATAACTGTTGCGCGGTCCGGCGAACTGTATCGGCCAGAGTTGCGCGATTCTCTCGCGTTGCTGAAATGTCGAGCAGCACGACCTCGTCGGCACCCGCGCGACTGTGCGCTGCAGCCAACTCGGCCGGATCGCCGGCGTCGCGCAGTTGCTCGAACTGCACGCCTTTTACGACGCGGCCAGCATTTACGTCCAGGCAGGCGATAATTCGTTTGGTCAGCATGGCAGATCGCAAAAGTTCGCCAGCAGCCTCAGACCCAGATCCCCAGACTTTTCGGGGTGGAATTGCACTCCGAATAAATTGTCCCGTTCAACCGCCGCAGAAAATTCGCCACCGTATTCGCAACTAGCAGCGGTAGCTTTAACAATTGGAGCGGAGTAGGAGTGAGTAAAGTACACGAAAGAACCGGAAGGGATACCCCGAAGCAGCCGCGAGCCATCACGACAGGTCAACGAATTCCACCCCACATGCGGAGACTTGACACTTTCCACAAAGCGGCCACATACTCCCGGAAACAATCCCAGGCCCGGGGTGCCGGGCGCTTCTGCGCTGGATTCGAACATCCACTGCATGCCGACGCAGACACCGAGAAACGGCACTCCTTTTTCAATTCTGCGCAGAATAGCGCCGCGCAACCCGTCTTGCTCCAGAATGGCGGTGGCCGAAAAGTGGCCGACGCCGGGCAAAATAATTTTGTCTGCCTCGGCGACGACATTCGGATCACGAGTGACGACAGAGTCGGCGTGTAAATGGTCCAGTGCCTTTTTCACCGAGGTGATATTCCCCGCACGATAATCGATTACCGCGATCATTAGAGCAGTCCCTTTGTGCTGGGTAGCAAGCGAGCCATGCGGCGATCCCGCCAGCACGCAGCGCGAAGAGCGCGGGCAAATGCTTTGAACAACGATTCGATTTTGTGATGGCTGGAGCGGCCATAGAGCACGCGGGCGTGCACGCTGGCGCGAGCGCCGCGCGCAAAGCCGTCGAAAAAGTCGGGCACCAACTCTGATTGCAAATCGCCCACCAACCGGACCCGGACCTTGGTATCGACCGTAGTGGATGTTCGTCCGCAAAAGTCAACGGCGGCAAGACCAAGCGTTTCATCCATCGGCATCACAAAATAACCTGCGCGCAAAATTCCCCGTTTGGTGCCGAGGGCTTTATCAAACAGTTCCCCGAGCACGATACCAACATCCTCAACAGTGTGATGCTGATCCACATCGAGATCACCATTAACTTTGAGCTGAAGGTCAAAGCCGCCGTGATGAGCGAAAAGTTCGAGCATGTGATCAAAAAAACGGATTCCGGTCGAAACCTTGTAACGGCCGCGGCCTTCAATGACCAGGGCGGCGCTGATGTCGGTTTCTTTGGTAGTGCGTCGTATCGTGGCTCGTCTCATGTGGCGGCCACCTTCTTGGCTCGAATCTCGGCTAGCGTTTCACGCAAAGCCCGCAGCAGGCGCGCAGTGTGCTCATTAGTCCCGAGCGTGATGCGTACGCAGCCCTCGCAACCGTGGTCGCGCGAACGGTCGCGTACCAGAATCCCTCGCGCCCGCATCGATTGTATGAATGCAGAACTCAACGCGCCGAAACTCGCCAGCACGAAATTGGCCCGACTTGGCCAGTATCGAACGTCCCATCGAATGAACTCTTTCTGAAGTTCAGCCCGCCCTTGGCAAACTTGTCTGACATAGTCACGAATATAATCCTGGTCTGCTAGTGCTGTAGATAAACAGGAGAGAGCCACGCCATTGACGTTGTACGGCGAGGCGACTTTGCTAACCATCGCGATGTGCTCCGCGTTTCCCGCGAGCACGCCGATGCGAAGTCCTGCCAGTCCGTACGCCTTGGAAAATGTTCTGGCCACGAACAGATTCGGCAAGTCGCGCCATTGCGTGAGCAAGGTTTTTCCGTAAAACTCAAAGTAAGCTTCGTCTATGAGGATTGCCGCTTGCGGGGCGCGGCTGGCAATTTCCAGCAACAAGTTTTCATCTGCCACGCTGCCAGTGGGATTGTTCGGATTGGCAATCGCGATCAGTCGCGTTTTGGACGTGACTCGGGAAAGTAAATCAGCAATCGGAAATCGAAAATCGTTTTCTGCAGGCACCTCTATGATTCGTGCGCCGGTAGCTGCGGCCGAAATCTCGTACATAGCAAACGTTGGCACCACGATAAGAGCTTCGTCGCCGGACTGCAGAAATGTACTGCATAGCAAATGGATGGCTTCGTCCACGCCATTGGTGAGAAGCAATTCGTTTCGGTCGACACCGAGATAATCGGCGACTAAAGCTTCCACGGGTGCACGCTCGGGATAGCATGCAATTTCTTCGCCGGTCATTTCGCGCAACCGCGCTAAGACCCGCGGGGAACAGCCTTCTGTGTTTTCGTTGAAGTCCAGGCGCAGACCGGCGCGACCACCAAGCGGCGGATGATAAGTGTGCAGATTCCGAACCGATTCGCGCGCTTCAAGCATGGGCCACCCTTGTGCGGATCGATTCCGCATGCGCCCGCAATCCTTCCGCATTTGCCAACGACTCAACGACCGGCGCAATGGATTTCAGTCCGAGCCGCGACAGTCTCTGCACACTTATAACCTTTACAAAATCGAGAACGCTCAACCCGCCTCGGAAGCGGGCTGCGCCCCCGGTAGGCAAAACGTGATTGGGACCGGAAGCATAGTCACCCGCGGCCTGTGGTGAATAATCACCAACGAAAACCGATCCGGCATTGCGGACAAGCGCAACGTCTCCAGCGTCAACTGTGAGATGTTCGGAGACCAGTTCGTTCGCCCACTCGAAGCTCTGGCGGCGCGAACTGGATACGAGGATCGTGCCGTTCCGGCGCAGCGACTGCCGCGCCACTGGATTCCCTGCGCTCAGCTTTTCCGTAGCTCGCGCCACTTGCTGGGCGAGTTTGTCATTAGTTGTGATAAAAGCTGCGAAGGTCTCGGTATCATGTTCCGCTTGCGCCACTAGATCGGCAGCAATGAACTCGGCGTTTCCTTTGTCACTAACGATGACAATCTCTGTGGGACCAGCCAGAAAATCAATCGCGCAATCGAATGCAACAAGCTTCTTGGCGGCGGTAACGTAGAGATTCCCCGGACCGACGATCTTGTCCACTCGCGGAACGCTTTTTGTTCCATACGCCAGCGCCGCGATCGCCTGCGCACCACCGATCCGATAAACTTCACGCACGCCGAGCATTCCCGCCGCCGCAAGCACCTCGGTCCGCGGCTGAGGAGATACGACCCGAATGTTCTGCACACCCGCGACCTGCGCGGGAATAACGGTCATCAGCAATGTCGACACCAGCGGATAGCGCCCGCCCGGAACGTAACAGCCGACTGAATCCAGTGGCCGCACTATTTGTCCAACGCTAATTCCCTGGCGCGTACGCATCCATTCTGCTGGCTTTTGCCACTCGCAGAAGCGTCGAATATTCGCCGCAGCCGCGCGCAACGAACTCCGTAACTCGGCGGAGGCGGATTTCCATGCTGCATTAATCTCCTCTTCCGAGACCCGAAGCGGCTCTTGCTGCAAAAGCCCATCCCACCGTTCGGCATATTTGCGGACGGCACGATCGCCGTGTTTTCGAACGTCAGCGATAATACGCCGCACCGCCGGTTCAACGTGCGCGTACTGCGATCCGCGAGCTGCCATTTTACGCACCCTCGCCGCGGCGGCGGATCCGGAAAGAATGCGCATCACAGAACCACCTTGTTCAGGGGATACTCGACGATTCCTTGTCCCTTGGCTTCTTTCAGGCGAGGAATTACCTGCCACGCTGTCGACTCTTCGATCACTGTGTTTACCGCGACCCAGTCTTCATCACTAAGAGTCGAGATGGTTGGCTTCTTCAGCGCAGGCAGAACGGCGAGTACGGCTGCCAAATTCTCTTTCCGAACATTGAGCATCAAGCCAACGCGGCTCTGGGCATCCATCGCGCCGCGCAACATCAGGGCAAGATTTTCAATCTTGCGGCGCTTTCCGCAATCAGACCAGGCATTTTTATTAGCAATGATCTGGGTGTTGGATTCCAGTACCGTATCAATGATGCGCAAATGATTGGCTCGCAGAGAGCTGCCGGTCTCCGTGACTTCCACAATGGCGTCGGCCAGCGTTGGAGGCTTCACCTCAGTTGCGCCCCACGAGAACTCAACACGCACGGCAACGTTCTTGCTCTCAAAATATTTGCGTGTAACACTGACGAGTTCAGTTGCGATGATGCAATCGTTCAGGTCTTCCGCCGACTGATACGGCGAATCTTCAGGAACCGCCAGCACCCACCGCACTTTGCCGCGGCTTTGCTTTGCGTAAATGAGATCAGAAACCGTGATGACTTCAAGCCCGCTCTCGACCACCCAATCCAGACCGGTCAGTCCGGCATCAAGCACGCCATGCTCGACGTAGCGCGCCATTTCCTGAGCGCGAATGAGCATGCAGTCAATTTCGGGATCGCGCGTGCTTGCGAAGTAGGAGCGACCGTTGGTGAAGATGGGAAGACCGGCGCCCGCGAACAACTGCAGCGTGGCCTCCTGCAAACTACCTTTCGGAATACCGAGTTGAATCTTCATGGCTGCACCGCGTCGACGTTTTTCGTGGCAAATAACGGTTTCGTGAAGCAGGACCGCGTGCCCTCGTGACATACCACACCCGCACCTTCAACTTCGACTTGCAACAGCAAGGTATCGTGATCGCAGTCGGTGGTGGCGGCAATAACTTTGAGGCGGTTGCCGGAAGTTTCTCCTTTGGTCCAAAGCTGGTTGCGGGTGCGGCTGAAAAAAGTCACGTAACCGGTGGAGAGCGTGCGCTCGCAGGCTTCACGATTCATAAATCCAAGCATCAGCACTTCGTTGGACGCCGCGTCCTGCACGATAGCTGGCGCCAAGCCCTGCATCTTGTCAAAATCTATTTCGCGGTTCATAGATTGTCCTTTGCCCACAACAACAAAAAGCCCGCTGAGCTTGCATCGCGTCAGCGGGCTTGAATCTCTTTGGGTGTTACGCTAGCTCAGCCAAACACCCCCGCCGGCGCGCCATGCGCGTGATGGTGGTGATGACGATGAGCGAGGCAAATCACGAAGTTACAATAGCGGAAAGCCTGATAGATTGTCAAAACAAATTTACGTGTCCTACGGCGAGGGTTCCGGAGAGTTGCCGACCTTTGCGGGGACTCTCTTCGCCCCGTTTTCGTCCTCTTTCCGTGGCCCACTAACGGACCGGCTCGGAATCAACCTTACAGGCGTAGGCTTGCGTCAAAGGAACAACCTCTCCGGTTAGCTAGCGAGCCGAGGCGCCTTCCGGAGGGGAGTCTGGTTCACGACCAGCCCGCAGCGGCCGATTTTGTTGCATTGACTGAACCCTGGCTGACCGCCAGGGCAAAGAAGAAAGTCGCGCCTTTATCCACCTCGGCTTGCGCCCAGATGCGCCCCCCGTGCTTTTGGACAATACGCTGAACCATGGCCAGCCCTACTCCGGTGCCCTCGAATTCCTCCGCACTGTGAAGACGCTGGAAGAAGCCGAATAGCTTGTGCGCGAATTGTTGGTCGAAGCCCGCGCCGTTATCGCGTATGAAGATAGCGGGTACACCTTCCAACGTAACTTGGCCAACTTCGATGACCGCCTTTTCGCGAGGCCGCGTATATTTCACCGAATTGGAAAGCAGATTCGCAAACACTTGTCTGATCAAACCGGGATCGCAGACGACCGAAGGTAATTTCGCCAATCCGCCAATCAATCTGACGTCCCTCGCATTCCGGCTGGAGGTCTTGCAGAACCCTTGCCACGAGCGAGTTCAAGTCGGTTGGCCTGCACAGCAACTCCTGACGCGCAAAGCTCGGCGGATTCGCGCCAGGAATGCTAAGACATCAACCCAACAAACACATGTCAACGCCGCGTTACTACTTCGTGTACACCGTTGATCGGGACCGCCTGATTCGTAACCAGCCAATACAATCCGACGTTCTTGACGGTCTCGCGGAACTGGTCGAAGTCGACCGGCTTCTGGATATAGCTGTTAACCCCCAGGTTGTAACTTGCGACCAGATCCCGCTCTTCTTTTGAGGAAGTCATAATAACGACCGGGATGGTCTTAGTTCGCGGGTCACTCTTGACCTGTTTCAGCACCTCCAGTCCATCGACCTTGGGCAGTTTCAAATCCAACAGGACCAGTTTGGGCGGACTATCAAACGATCTCTCCGCGAACGTCCCACGACAAAAGAGAAAGTCCAATGCTTCCTCGCCATCGCGTGCCACGAAGATGTGGTTTGCCAGCTTCTCCCGCCGCAGCGCGTGCAGAGCAAGATCCATATCGTCCTGATTGTCTTCCACCAGCAGTATGTCCAGTTCATCTGAGTTCATAATCGGCCTCCAGTCGTAGCTCCATTGCTTTTCGATTCAGCTTGCCTTCCATGCCCAAGGGTGAAGTAGAAGGCTGCGCCCTTGTTCGTTTCTGCCTGGGCCCACACCCTGCCTCCATGCTTTTGAACAATGCGTTGCACCGTGGCCAAGCCGATGCCGGTACCTTCGAAGTCCTCCGCGCGATGCAGACGCTGAAAGACTCCGAACAATTTGTCGACATACTTCATGTCAAAGCCAATGCCGTTATCCCGCACCATGAACACCGGCTGCCCGTCCTCTTTTTTGTAATTGACTTCAATCACAGCCCGGGCACTATCAACCCCGTCGCGGGAACGCGTAAACTTCAGCGCATTCGCCAACAGATTCTGAAACACTTGCTTGACGAGGACCGGATCACACTCCACCAAAGGCAGTTCAGCGATATTCCATTCCACTTGCCGCCCTTCGCACTCCGGCCGCAGAATCGCTATCACCTCCGCGACCACGGTGTTCAACTGGGTTGGCTGCAGAGTTAATGCACGGCGCCCAACCCGCGCCAGATTTAACAGTTCGTCGACCAGCAAGCCCATCTCTTGTGACCCAGCCTGAATGCGATCGAGATAGTGTTGGGCGGTAGGATCGAGGGCAGAGCGGTATTCCTCCACCAGCATCTTGGAAAAGCCGCCGATATGCCGCAACGGGGCCCGCAGATCGTGGGACACCGAGTAGCTGAAAGCTTCCAATTCTTTGTTGGCGGCTTCCAGTTGGGCAGTTCGCTCTACCACCCGGTGTTCGAGTTCGTCATTCAGTTTGCGGATTTCCCGTTCATCGGCTCGCCGCTGCGTAGTATCGCGGAAAGCCGCCACTCCGCCACGCACTACTCCATCCTTGTCTTTGAGTGGGCCGGCGCTAACCTCGATCCAGTTGCCCTCGTCGAGTTCGGAATTGCGCACGAACATCTCCGTCGTGCTCACCTCCCCACGAATCGCGCGTACTAAGGGAATTTGGTCAGTCGGGAAGGGTGTCACGGTGTCTCCCCGATAAAGCCCGTAGTGTTGTGTCCATTCCTCGCTCGGTAGATCAATCGAGCCCAGACCCAGGATCTTTTGCGCCGCCGGGTTCCAGATGATGAACCTCCCATTCTCGTCGACAACGACCAACCCCTCAGACATGCTGTCCAGCACCGACTGCAGCATGAGCGTCTGAGTTTCAAGAGCCTGCCGCGAAATGGATAGTTCCTCGGCCTGCCGGGCCAGTTCTTGGGCCTGGCGAATAAGAACATCCTCGGCCTGCTTGCGCGCCGTGATCTCTTCTGCGAAGATCACAATGCCCGCGATCCCGCCCGTCCGGTCGTACCATGGCCGCACCTCCCAGCGTATCCACTGCACGCTGCCGTCGGGCCGGTCGAGCCGGTCATCTTCTCCTCGCTGTACCTCGCCAGCCAGCCCGCGGCGATGAATCTCTTTCCAGCGTTCGGGAATCTCGGGAAAGAGTTCGTAGTGCGAGACGCCGCGCAGTTCACGCTCGCCCAAGCCGTAATCCGCCCGCCAGCGGCGGCTCATGTGGAGATAGCACATCTTGCGGTCGAACATGGCCAGCGCGGCCGGGGCGTGCTCGACAAAGAGCCGGAAGCGGTCTTCGCTTTCTCGCAACTGATCTTCCGCCTGCTTGCGCGCCGTGATGTCGACATTCGTTTCCAGGATGCGCACAGGCTGCCCCTGACTGTCGCGATGCAATACCCATGCGCTAGAGACGACAATGACGCTGCCGTCGCGCCGAGTGTGGATCAGTTCGCCTTCCCAAATCCCAGTCTCGAACAGCTTCTTCTCGATCATCTCCAGCGGCTCGGAAAATTGCGTATGGAAAAGATCGTGTGAAAGGGTGCCCAATGCTTCCTGGGAGTTGAATCCGTAAAGCTTTTCCGCACCCTTAGGCCAGAACACGATGCGGCTTTGCAGGTCGCGCACAAACACCTGCGCCGAGTCCATGACCCGGGCCTGCTCGAACAAAATCTCTGCCGCCCGCTTGTTCTCCGTGATGTCGCGGGCAACCTTGGACGCGCCAACAATCGTTCCGTTACTGTTGCGAATCGGAGAGATGGTCACGGAAACGTCAATCTTCGTGCCGTCTTTCCGGAGCCGGAGAGTTTCAAAGTGTTCCACGCTCTCGCCACGGCTGACGCGCGCCAGAATGTCGGCTTCCTCCTTGCCTCGGCCATTGGGAAAGAGCATCAGCATGGGCTGGCCCACGGCCTCCGCCGCCGAGTAGCCGAAAACCTTCTCGGCGCCGCGATTCCACGCCGTGATGATCCCGTTCAGGTCTTTGCTGATAATCGCGTCATCGGAGGATTCGACGATGGCAGCCAGGCGTTCGCGAATCTCCTCCGCCTGCACGCGCTCGGTCACATCCCGCAGGATCACAGTGAACAGTTTTTTCCCGCCGGTTACGACCTGAGAAATGGAAGCCTCCATCTGAAATTCCTGGCCATCGGCTCGCAGTGCCCACAGCACATTTTTCGATCCCACCACCCGATTCGTGACTCCGGTGTCGCTGAATTTTCGGATGTGTCTGCCATGGGCGCCGTGGAAGCGCTGTGGAATGAACCGGGTGATGGGCTGTCCCAAAGCTTCCGCTGCCGGACAGCGGAGTATTCTTTCGGCGGCCCCGTTGAACAACACAATGCGGTGTTCTTCATCCACAGTAAGAATCGCGTCCATCGCCGATTGGATCACGCCCGCCAAACGGCCCTCGCTCTCACCTAATGCCGCAGTGCGCTGCGCCACACGCCGCTCCAGATCAGCATTCAGAGCGTTCACCTGGGCTCGAGCCCTTGCGCTGATGCCGATCTCGCGGCTGGCGGTGATCCCCGCTATCGACAGGAAGATTACACCCAAGACTGAGCCCAACCCGATGACAGAAACGGTGACATGCTGCGCTGTGCGGGCACGCCGGTTACGCTCCTCCAGCAACCGTTTTTCCTCGGCCTCCATCCGTTCGACGGTAGCGCGTGCGGCATCCATGATCTGTTTCCCCCGTTCAAGCTGGGGCTCGGTAGCGAACTGTTCCGATCTTCTGTCGCAAAGTCACGAGCTCTTTGGCGGCCGCGATCCTGGCACTCACCTGCTCTCCAAGCACGTCCAATCGTCGTTGCTGACCCGGATTGTCCACGGTTAGAAGGCGCAAGGCTTGCACGTCCTGGATGGCCGCATATCCGCCTGTCTCATAAGGCTCCAGGAAATGCGCGTCTCCGGTCATCGCAAAACCACGGCCTCCAGTTTCCACATCGACCAAGTGTCGGAGCGTAGCTTCGAGCGTCGTCATCACTTCATAGGTGTGGGCGACCCAATTTGCGTCCTCCGTCGCCTGTTGTGCCATACGCCAGGACTGCAAGCCTAGAAAGCCAGTCAGCAGTACGGCTGCGAGGAAGCCTATGGTCACCTTCCGCCGCAGCGGGGCGTCGATCGGCGCATCGAACCGCGTGCGCTCGGCGAGCTCCTGTTCCAGCTTGCGATTCACCTCCTGCAAGTGCATCCGCCCGGGCAGCGAAATTACCTTCGGGACCAGGGGCACCAGCATCACCGCCGTGAGCACAGACACCAAGGCCGTGACCGCCTTCAGCACCCCCGCGAGCAGGTAGCTGCCATGCCACACGTTCCAGATTTCCATCAGGTGGGTCGTGCCGCAAGCCAGAATGAAGGTCCCAAACATCCAGAAAATGCGGTTGAAGGGGATATCCCGATTCTTCCGAATGAAGTAAATGAGAACAACCGGAATGCAGTAATAGGAAAGCGTGATCAGCCCGTCCGAGATGACGTGCAGCCATACCATCCGCGCATCCCACAGGTAGCAATAGCCGTGCGGCATGAAATCAGGAGAAAGCAATTGTTGGAACCATCCCATAGCCATTGCCTATACGGCAGGCGTCTCCACTCCACCATGACTGCATCGACCCTTCGGTGAGTTACTGCCGCAAGAGCCGAGCTGGATTCATCGCAAACTGATTGCGGCATTCTGTTTGCATAAATCGCTCATCTTTGAAGAGACGGCAGCCCGCAGATAGACCAGCGTGCTCGACAGGCTACAATCCTCGACATACTGTTTGTAATCGGCGGGACCGCGGAAACTATTAGAGGGTTCATCTCCAGCATGCGGGTGGCCGTCGGGCCGACAACACATCCGCTGTCCAACGACGATGTCACACAACCGTGGGCCGGTCGCCGAACGCAAATACGCGTTCGCCCGAGGTGGGTTCGGATAAGAATTCCCTAATTGGCAATTGGTTGGTCGGCGAGGAGTCTCCCGTCACTGCGAGTCGAGCAAAGTTCGGCGACCGCGCCAAAGCCATCGAACTGCTCTCAAAGTAGACACTTGAAGGTGGTGCCGGGAGGGGGAGTCGAACCCCCAAGGGCCGAAGCCCGGCGGATTTTGAGTCCGCTGCGTCTGCCAGTTCCGCCATCCCGGCCTGGGAATTGAGAAGCGGAGAAGTTAGATTAATCGACAGGGTGCGGCTTTGCAACCGCGCTTGCCTATGCTTCGACCGTTGTTTCGCTCTGGATGGGAAGCTTTGCCTCCTGCCAGGCATCGAATCCGCCGATCACATTTGTTACGTTCTTGAAACCGGCTCGTTGCAGCAGGCTGCATGCAATCATGCTGCGGTAGCCGCCTTTGCAATGGACGGCAACCGGCTGATCATGGTCAATCTCAGGAGGAGATATTTTGAAATTGTCCAGCGGCCACCATGCCGCGCTTTCGATGTGCGCGGCGTTCCATTCCGGTTCGCGCCGCACATCGAGCACTTGCGAAGCGTGAGCCTGCACTAGATTGCGCAAGTCTTGCACCGTGATCTGTGGCACTTCAGCGAGGGCAAATCCCGACTGCTTCCAGGCTGCCACTCCGCCTGGCAAATATCCTGCGACATTTTCAATGCCCACTCTCGCCAATCGCAGCTGCGCTTCGGACAACTGTTCGGGACTTTCCGCGATCAATACAGGACGCGTCGACAAACCCAGAACTGTTCCCGCCCAGGAGGCAAATTGTCCTGACAACGCAATATTGATCGAGCCGGGCACGTGGGCTTGGGCGAACTGGTCGCCAGGACGCACGTCTAGTGCTACTGCGCCGTCGTCTAACATCGTTTTCAATTCAGCCGGCGTGATCGTCCGAACTTCACCAATGTCGGAGAGCGCCGACGCGCCCTGACGATTGATCTCTGCGTCCTGCAGGAAGTACTCAGGACGCGTGGGCAGATTGGTGGTCAACTGCTGAATAAATTCCCCGCGGCTCTTAATTTGCAGAGCGTAGTTGGTAAGGCGCTCGGTGCCAATGGTCGATGAACGCTCGGCTCGCATATTGCGGCCGCACAGCGACCCGGCGCCGTGCGCGGGATAGACGAGTACGTCATCGGCGAGCGTAAGCAGTTTGTTATGCAAGCTGTCGTAGAGCATGCCGGCTAATTCCGCGGGCGTGTGCATCTTCGAAAGATCCGGCCTTCCGACATCACCGATAAAGAGTGTGTCGCCGGTCAATGCCGCCCACGGCTGAAGGGACTTTTCCTCATCCACGATTACCAGGCAGATACTTTCAGGCGTGTGACCGGGCGTGTCCAGCGCCTTGATAACCATCTTGCCCACTCGCAACTCGAAACCATCCTGCACATCGACGTGGGGAAAGCCGGCGCCAGCGCGCGCGCCGATGTAAATTGTGGCTCCGGTACGTGCAGCCAGCTCTTTATGTCCGGAAACAAAATCGGCGTGCAGATGAGTTTCAAAGATGTGGCGGATCTTTACTCCGTGCTCCTCCGCAGCTTTAAGGTAAATGTCGACGTCGCGCTGCGGATCGACCACCACGCCTTCGCCTTCTGATGCCAAAAGGTAGGAAGCATGCGCCAAACAGCCCAGGTAGAACTGCTCAAAGTACACGATGGTTGCCTCGGTCGCGAATTCGGGATGTTGACCTAGCCCAGAACATGATAATCCCCGGCGTCAAACATTTAAACTTTCCTGGTGTGTTATCTATGTACCATGGTAATATCTAGTATGCCTAAAGAGAAAGAAGCAGACTCAATGATTGAAGTGGAGCGCGTACAGACTGGGGTTCGGATTGAAAAATGCATGTTGAAGGTGCTCAAGGCCATAGCTGAGTTGAAAGACATGACGCTGGGCGATCTGCTGGAGGGCGTGGTGCTGCATGCGTTCGAAGGTAAAGCGCCATTTTCTGCGGAGACGCTCAAAGAGATCGAGCAATTCAAGAAAATTTACGGCATGACGTTGAAGGCATCCGACAGCCATCAACTCAAGGAGCGCCGCCGATGAAGACCGCATTGCTGATTGTCCTGGCTGTGGCTGCGCTTGCATTGCTGGCGTTCTTCTACCATCGTCATCGCCGTAGCGGTGCGAATGGGCGCCGTGGTTCACGTCCGCAATGAGTTTGAGTTCACGGCTCATGCGCCTTATCAAGTTGTCGCGCCGCTGTTTGGAGCGGAGGGAGAACGCGCATGGTCGGGTGGCCACTGGGATCCGCACTTCTTGTATCCGCAGCCCGCGGAGGACATTCAGGGTGCGGTGTTCACAATTCGCCACGGCCACCGTCAGGCTTATTGGATCAACACATCGTTCGACAAAAGCGCGCGGCACTTTCAGTACGTTTACGTCATTCCGGAAGCAATGATCGTGCTCATCGATGTTCACTTCTCGGAAGTCGAAGCGGCCAACACAAAAGTCAATGTGGCGTACGAGCGCACGGCATTGGATCCTGGTGCCAACGAACACGTGAAAGAACTCGGCCAAGCCGACCGCGAAAGCGGAAAAGAGTGGGGCACGGCGATTAACGATTACCTAGCGAAGCAAAAGCGTGGATATCAGTAAGATGCGTGCCTGAAGGCGGACCGATCCAGCCGCCTCAAGCCTTGACTAAGCTTGAGGCGGCGAGACGTGGAGAACTACTTTTTGGTTATAGCTTTGAAACCGACGTTGCCACCGGAGCTCGGAGTGTAACGTCCCACGATTTCCAGCTTGTCGTTGAGTCCATCAGCTCGGCTTACATTGGGGCCGTTTGGATCTGCGACTTCGTAGTACTTGCCGCCGGTAAGCAGCCAGCCATGTTCGAGGCCGGCGGAATCGTAGTAAGTGCCGTCGATGTCGGCGCCCTTGCCGTTCGGTGCAGGCGTGTGGACGATGGTGCCGAGTCCACCCGTTGCTGCCGGATTGTCAATGTTCTTGAAACTCTTGCCGGTCAGGAGGAACGAATCGTATTCGCCGGCAGAGTTCGTCGCATAAACGGTGATCTGGCCCATGTTGTTGATGCCCCACGCCACCGTGGAGGTGTCTCCGGTTACATCGATGCTCTGATATGAACCGCCCGCCTTCTTTTCGAAACCATGCTGGACACCGCTGGAATCGAAGTATAGGCCGACGACGTCTCCCCGGTCGTTAATTCCGGTCACTTCTGTACCGATGCCATTTGGGAAATTGATGTCTGTGAACGTTCCCTTGGCCCTGGACCAGGTAAATCCGATTTGCACACCACTCGAATTGACGCACCAGCCGGCGAGTGTACAGCTGCCATTGATGCCGTAAAACGCGGTGGTAGACGAGCATTTGTTGTAGTCCACGGTGATGGCCTCCTTCCCGAGGAGCATCCCATGCTGCACACCACTGGAATCCACATAGTCTCCGGCGATGGTTCCAAAGTTGTTGACCCCGTACGTATCCGTCTCTATTGCGGTTTTGGTTGCGTGAACGTCTGAGAAGGTGAAGGTGAGCGGCGGCGCCGCCGCGATACCGACGGCGACGAAGGTTAGAACGAACAATACACCAAGAATCGACCTTTTCACTGAATTGACCTCCTATGAAAAATTGCTGTGACTCGGTCCGGTCGAAATCCAGAATGAACCTGCTTGAGCCGCGGCGGCCAGACCGCCGCAAGCTCGAGTCGCGAGCTTGCGGCGGCGAGGTAGAAACGTGCAGTAGGGACTATTTGTATGTCGCTTTGAAGCCGGTGCCGCCAAACGTGCCGGAACCGTAACGTCCTACGAGTTCAGACTTGTCATTGAGACCGTCGGCGCGACTAATTCCGCCCGGATCCACGACGTCGTAGTACTTGCCCTTGTGAAGAAGCCAGCCCATTTCGGTGCCGGCGGAATTGTAGTAGGTGCCGTCGATATCGCCATTCGTTGGCGCAGGGGTGTGGACGATGGTACCGAGTCCGCCTTTTGCAGCCGGGTTGTCGATGTTTTTGAATACCTTCCCGGTTACGAGAAAAGAATCGAAGTCGCCGGCCGAGTTGATGGCGTATACGGTGATCTGGCCTTTGTTGTTGATGCCCCAGGCTATCGCACTGGTTTCACCCTTTACATCAATGCTCGTATACTTTTTGCCGATCTTGGAAAAACCATGCTCGGCACCAGCGGTGTCGAAGTATAGGCCCACAACGTCTCCCTTGTCATTGATTCCGTTAGCCTCGGTGTAAGATGCCTTCGGGAAGGCGATGGTGGTGAATTTTCCCTTAGCGTAGGTGAACGCGATAGGTTCGCCGGTCTTGGCGCTGGTGCACCAGCCAGCTGCAGTACCGGCCGAATTGATGCCGTAGAACTGAATGCCGGTAGCCCCGGTGACCGCCCCGCATTCCTTGTTGTCGACGGTAGTCAGCTTCTTCCCGTTGAGGATCATGGCGTGCTGAACGCTTGCGGAGTCAACGTAGTCTCCGGCGATGACGCCAGCATCGTTGACGGCGTAGGTGTCGGTTTCTAACGCTGTCTTGCTTGCTTTGACATCAGAATAAGTGAAGGTTAGGGGTGGCGCCGACGCGATTCCTACCGCGACGAACGTGAGAACTAGCAGAACACCGAGAATGGACCTTTTCACTGGTTTCTCCTCCTAGAGAAAATTGTTGTGCGTACTTCCCTGCCGCCGGTACGAACCAGTGCAGGAGTAAATTGGAATCTCCTCAAGACCAAATTTGCGTCCGGCGTATTGGCTGCGCAAAATCGGTGGCTTCGCGCTCCAGTAGCGGAAAGTCGCGAAGCAGTTGAGGCCGATCATTATCGTTCCGGTTAGGATTGCGGTCAAGATGAAAGGTTTTGCACTACAGTTAAGGCCTTAGAGGCGGACAATGTGAGGTTCCTGTGGGCTACGGGGAGTTTGAAAAGTCGGTGACGATGTTGCGACCCGCGGCGCCTGAAGGCGTCGTTAGAAAAACTAGCTTGCGGCATGCCTGAAGGCGAGCCCTGATACGAAACAAGACTTTTTACGCAACCTGTGAAGCGCGCCACTTCAAAACGCGCTGACGATGCAGTGGCTAGTTCTTCTGGGAGAAGACCCGTAAATCCTGGCCGGTCATTTCTTTCGGTTCCTCGATCCCTAGCATCCCCAGGATGGTGGGAGAAATGTCGCGCAGAGATCCCCCGGGCTTTAGCGTGAACTTCTTGTTGTTATCTGCGACCACGATGAAAGGCACGGGATTAGTGGTATGCGCGGTGTGCGGGCCGCCGGTTGCGGGATCAATCAGCATCTCAGCATTCCCGTGGTCGGCGGTAATAAGCATGGCACCGCCTTTGGCTCGGACTGCAGGCTCGATGCGGCCAAGGCAGGCATCGACGGTTTCCACGGCTTTCACCGTAGGTTCGATCTTGCCGGAGTGGCCCACCATATCCGCATTGGCGAAGTTCACGATAATTACGTCGAAAGTTCCGTCGTCGACGGCTTTGACCACGGCGTTGGCAATGCCAGAGGCGCTCATCTCTGGCTTCAGATCGTAAGTGGCGACTTTGGGCGAAGGCACCAGCAGGCGCTCTTCGCCGGGGAACGGTTGTTCCACGCCTCCATTGAAAAAGTAAGTTACGTGAGCATATTTTTCGGTCTCGGCCACGCGCAGGTTGCGCAGATTCATCTGCCCCATCACGTTGGCAAGGATGTTGTTCATCGACTCCGGCGGGATGACGACGGGCAGATTGAACTGTTTGTCGTAGCGGGTCATGCAGACGTAATGCAAATTCTTGGGGACGCGATCGCGAGGGATGGCAGCGTCGAGATCGTCAGCGCCGGGTAAATCGCGTCCGGCTTTCTCGTTCAGGCCGCTATTGCGAGTTAAGGCGCGAGTAATTTGGCGGACGCGGTCGGCACGGAAGTTGAAACAGATGCAAGAATCTTCGTCGCGAATGCTTCCGGCGCGAGCGTCCTCGCTCGTGCTCTTCGGATCGGCGCAAACAAAGGGGATGATGAATTCGTCGGTCACACCTTTGTTGTAAGACTGCTTTACGCCCTGCACTGGATCGGCAAATTTGCCGCCTTCGCCGTCGCCGAACACCATGGCATTGAACGCCTTGACAATGCGCTCCCAGCGCCGGTCGCGGTCCATAGCGTAATAGCGACCGCTGACGGTCGCGATCTTCCCGGTGTTGTACTCGCGCATCTTCTGCTGCAGTTGCTCCAGGTAGCCGGCTCCATTGGTGGGCAAAGTATCGCGGCCATCCATGAAGGCGTGCACGAATACGCGATCGACGCCATTTTCTTTAGCCATGCGCAGCAGCGCGTAGAGATGCGTCTGATAGGAATGGACGCCGCCATCGGAGAGCAAGCCGAACAGGTGCAAGCGGCGTCCGCCAGTACGGGCATTTTTCATGGCGGCGAGCAGAACGGGATGGGAAAAGAATTCGCCATTCTGAATCATGAGCTCGATGCGCGTGCTGTCCATGTGCACGATGCGCCCCGCGCCGATGTTGAGATGGCCGACTTCGCTATTGCCCATTTGGCCCTCGGGCAGTCCGACGTACGGGCCGCTGGTGTAAATCAACGTGTTGGGATAGTCGCGCAGAAGGCGGTCGTAAGTCGGCTTGCGGGCGAGCGCGATGGCATTGGCTCTGGTTTCGGCGCGATAGCCCCAGCCGTCGAGGATGATGAGGACGAGTGGTTTAGGACGCATTTAGCAGCTAGCTCCTGGGTCTGAAAAACAAGGCCACGGATTCACACTGATCAACTCGGATCTGAATTCTTACGTTAATTCTTTTGCTGGGGCGGTGCTGCCGGCGCGCTGTTTGGTTTTTCTTGATCTTCTTTTACGATTTGCTCGGCTTGCTTCGTCAGAACGTCCATTTGCTTTTGCATGCGGGCGTAGGAAGCCTGCATCGACTCGGAAGTCAGGACGGGCATCTCCCGCATCATCTTTTGGCCGGTGGGCGATGCGTAGAAAGTGCTCATGGCGTCGATGTCGGTCTTTGAAAAATGCCGCTGGTAGATGGGAATCATGTCGTCGAGCATGGCGTCCATGGGCATGTCTTTCACCGTTTCTGCAATCATGCGATTGGCGCGGGCTATTTTTTCAGCCGAAGTTTGCGGGTAACGCTTTTTCAGAGTCTCGTCGATCATGGCGGTCTGTTGTTTCATCATGGCGTCCATCACCTGGCGCATTTGCTGATGAATCTGCATGACTTCGAAGAGCTTCTGAATGTCTTCCTTCGAGGCGGGGGTGTCGCTGGTCTCAGGCGCTAGTTGGGCGAAGGCCGCTAAAGCTACGAGAAGAATGATTGCGAGGAAAGCAAAATGATGCTTCATAAGACTCCTCTCCGAAAACCCTACCAAATCAACTCGACAGGATAACGCTCAAAGTGCGGATCGGCAGTAACCAACGGAAGTTTTTCCTCGATACTTTGTGCGATCAGCACTCGATCAAATGGATCGCGGTGATGCATGGTCAACGATTCGATCCTGAGTATATGGTCCAAAGAAATCGGCAGGACCTCGATCCGATTTTCTGCGGCCTGCTTCACGAGGTACGGGCCTGAAGGCTGAGGCAAGGGAAGCTTGCCCGCCTGCACTTTGATCAGTATCTCCCAGACGCTGGCCGCACTCAGCCAGAGGTCGTTGGGTCCGGTAAATATCTTTTGCGCCCGGCGGGAGAGCCTCTTGTCGTCCGCAATCGCCCATAAAAATGTGTGCGTGTCGAGAAGGGCCCTCATTCGTAGAAGAGATCCTCGATCTCTTTGGGGAGCGGATCGTTGAAGTCATCGGGCACTGTAAACTCGCCCTTGGCCGAGCCGAGGAATCGATTCTTTGGTCGCTTTTCTAATGGCACCAGTTTGGCGACGGGCTTCCCCGCCTTGGCAATGATGACCTCTTCGCCCATGGCGACGCGTTCGAGTAGACGCGAAAGGTGGGTCTTGGCCTCGTGGATATTGACTTCCATGAGCTTAGTATAGCTAAGTCATGGACTAAGTCAACTATGCTTGCTATCGGGAACCACTTTGTCCAGTTGCGATCCAAACTCAATGACAAGATCTCGCACGTTGACGAGAACTGATTCTTTCCGAGGCTCCTCTACAAAGAAAAGATCCGTGAAGTAATCGATTATTGTAGGGTGCGAGCCGTCACCGAGCGCCTCCAGTTCTCGAATGCTGTCGCTTGCGGCAATCAGATCCGCTGGCATCTTTGTCGCGTGGCCGACTTCCAATCTCACCTTAATTGCGGCGTCGCGCGAAATCGAAATGGGTCCAAGTGAAGCATAGAATTCATCGTTGGGGATGGCGCTGCGGCCCCGCATCCATCTCGTTCGCTTGCGTCGCTTTGCAATTCTCTCCGCAATGAAGACGGCGGGTATGACCAAGACTAGAAGAAACACAAACGCGCCAATCATCTATGGTTCCTGCGGAGCATTGTCTTAGCCCTTGTAGTTCAGCGCCTTCAACCCTAGGAACCTCGCCGCTCCTCCCAGTTCTTCCTCGATTCGCAGCAACTGGTTGTACTTGGCGATGCGGTCGGTGCGCGAGGCGGAACCGGTTTTGATCTGCCCTGCGCCTGTGGCCACGGCGAGGTCGGCGATGAAGGTGTCTTCGGTTTCGCCGGAGCGGTGCGAGATTACCGACGTGTAGCCGTTGTGGCGGGCCAGGTCGATGGCGTCGAGGGTCTCGCTCACCGTGCCGATCTGGTTCAGCTTGATTAGAATTGAATTGGCAATTCCCTTCTGGATGCCTTCATCGAAAATCTGAATGTTGGTGACAAATATATCGTCGCCCACAAGCTGAATCTTGCTGCCTAATTCTTTCGTGAGATTTTGCCAACCGTCCCAATCTTCTTCCGACAAGCCATCTTCCAGCGAGACGATTGGATAATCATTAGCCCACTGGGCCCAATAGCGAATCATCTCATCGGAACTCTTAGCCGACTTGTCCGACTTCTTGAAAACATATTTACCATCTTTGTAGAACTCGCTGGCTGCGGGATCGAGCGCGATGGCGATTTCTTCGCCAGGCTTGTAACCGGCTTGCTGTATCGCTTCGAGGACGACTTCAATAGCTTCAACATTTGATTTCACCGAGGGCGCGAATCCGCCTTCGTCACCGACGGCGGTGTTGTAGCCGCGCTTTTTGAGCACGCCTTTCAGTGTGTGAAAGACTTCGACGCCCCAGCGCAGCGCTTCGGAAAACGACTCAGCCCCCACGGGCATGACCATGAATTCCTGGAAGTCGACGTTGTTGTCGGCGTGGGCGCCGCCGTTAAGGATGTTCATCATTGGTACAGGCAGAGTGTTGGCTGCAGCGCCGCCGAGGTATCGATACAGAGGCAGGCCGAAGGCTGCGGCCGATGCGCGGGCTGCTGCCATGGAGACGGCGAGAATCGCATTAGCGCCGAGGCGTCCTTTGTTTTCCGTGCCGTCGAGCTCGATCATCTTGTGGTCGAGGGCGCGTTGATCGGAGGCATCGAAATTGGCCAGAGCCTCGGCGATTTCGATGTTCACGTTTTCGACTGCCTTGAGCACTCCTTTGCCGAGAAAGCGCTGGTTATCGCCGTCGCGTAATTCGACGGCTTCGTGCTCACCCGTCGACGCGCCGCTGGGAACAATAGCGCGTCCTTGGATTCCATCGGCTAAAGTGACTTCGGCTTCAACCGTGGGATTGCCTCGCGAATCGAGCACTTCGCGGGCGTGGATATCAGCAATGTTCATCATGGGCATGAGTGCATCCTTGAGTAAGAATTCTTGTTATCGACGGCGAGTGATTATAAATCACGAGTGTGGCTTGGCTCAGTGATGTTCGTTTGAACACGCGAGATTTCCCCTCGGCTTCGCTTGGGGCAAAATTTGCCCCGCTCGTGAAGGCGGCGCGGGCTTTCAATTTCCGACGTCGAAAACAAGTGCGATTTCGATTTCGCCCGGCCGGTGACCACGAAAGTCAATTGCCCGTCGGCGGTCCGCTGGCTAGCATAATCGCGAAGAGCTTGTGCGATGAAGTTGTGCTTTCAACAACACGTCATTTGCTGGATGCTGATCGCATTGACTCCCGCCTCGCTGCTGGCGGCGGATGCGGATCCAGGCGGCGCTATGCTTTATGGCCGCGGCAAAGAACCAGTATTGCTGAATGGCCAACCGCTGCCCCGATCGTCGGCCGTTTTTGCGGGCGATTTAATTCAAACTCCGTCAGAGTCCGTAGCAACGCTTGATGCGCCGGGTTCAGGCATCATCGTCTATCCGGACTCGATGGTGAAGTTCGAACAGAATTCTGTGTCTCTTCAGCACGGGAGCATCAGCGTCGGCACCTCGAAACGCATGGTGGCGACCGCCCGTCAAGTTACCGCAACTCCTGCATCGGTCGCATGGACCGAATTTGAAGTGGCGGACATCAACGGAAGCATTCGGGTTACTGCCAGCAACGGCAGCGTGGAGGTCACTTGTGCAAAGGGCAACTTCAGCCTCTCTGAGGGAGACGAAGTGATTCGCGACGCGGCAGGAAGTTGCATCAAGAAGAAACGTAAAGACGGGCCGCCGTTTCCCATTTATAGCGGTACTCTTTCAAGCCCTTGGGTCGTAATCGGTGCGCTGGGTACAGCCGGAGGGGTGCTTTGCATGCTGCTCTGCGATAACCCGCAACCGTTCATCAGCCAATGGAAGCCATAGCCAGGGCTTATCTGGACGCCATGGCGTGTTCTACTTCATCGGCGGTATGAGGAAGTTCTTCGGTTAACTCGATGAGTTTGCCGCTGGCATCCACGTAATACATGTCTTCGATTCGCACTCCCAGCTTTTCCTCGGGAATATAAATCCCAGGCTCGATCGTGAAAACCATTCCCGGAGCCAACGGTACGTCATAATCTCCAGCATCGTGAACATCCAGGCCGACGTAATGGCCGAGGCCGTGAATGAAATATTTCCCTAGAGGCTCGCCATGGATGTCCTTGCCATGGCTGTTGATGTAATCGTAGGCAACGTTGTGAATCGAGTCCGCTAGATCGCGCCGGAGGTGAGACTTCCCCGACTGAAAAGCGGCCATGGCTGCGCGTTGCGCTCCCAGCACGATTTCGTAAATTTCTCTTTGACGCGCAGTGAACTTGCCGGTGGCTGGCAAAGTGCGAGTGATGTCGGAGGCGTAGAGTGAATACTCCCCGGCAGCGTCGATCACAACTACATCGCCAGCGTGGATTGGCCCGGAGTCGTCGGAGTAGTGCAGAACAGTAGAGTTGAACCCTGATCCAACGATTGGCGCGTAGGCTGGACGCTCGCATCCGCGCTTGCCCCATTCGTACTGCATCAAGGCGGAAATTTCCCGTTCGTTCATGTCGGGCTTCATTGCGCGCATGGCTGCGAAATGCGCTGCAATCGAAGCATTCACCGCTTTGCGGATACGATCCATTTCGCCCGCATCCTTGTAGGTGCGCAGGCCGGCGACGAGCGGGCGAACATCCTGAAACGAAACTCCCAGTGGAAATGCGTTGGCACGACTCAACCATTCCAGCGGCGTCTGCGAGTTCGAGGTCTCGTCAGGCCCGGGGACATCGGTATAGATCACAGCCCTGAGCTGGGGCATAAGTCGCACCAGTTCGTCGCGCATGCTGTCGAGTACTTCAACGTGATCGAATCCAGTAATGCGCGTGGCCTCGGGATTCTCTGGACCGAGCTTCGGCCCTGTCCATTTTTCCGCTGCGTAATTGCGGGCGGGCAAGAAAAGTATCTCTGTGTATGGTCGCGCCGGATCTTTACCTTTGCCCTCGATTGCGGGCGCAATCAAAAGAGCGGCTCCAGGTTCGGCCCATCCCGATAGATAAAAGAAATTGCTGTCCGGACGATATCCATAAATGGCGTTGGGGCCTTCGGCCTCTGTGGGTGCGAAAAGCAAAACCACGCCGCCGCTGGTTTTGCCGGCCAGGGCTTGCCGCCGCGCACGATAATCAGCATTCGGCTGCCGATCCAGCGCTGTGCCGACTTGAGCGAAGATTAAGAGACCGATTGCAGAGACGAAGAGCTTGTGCATTGAGATTCCTCGAAGGTTCCTACTGATTGCTGTATCCGTATGAATTGTCATCCCGAGCGCAGCGAGGGATCCAGGGGTTGCCTGCGTCACCGCACGTGCCAGTAAGAACCTGGATCCCTCGCTGCGCTCGGGATGACAGATGCGCGGGCGGACGAGACGAGTAGTTCCAAGATCACACGCCGACCGGAAATGGTTTGGTATGCGTCTCCGCGCTAAGAGCAATTCCTGTGAAGCGCCCTTGCAACAGAGACATTAACCCGGTGTACCAGTAGCCCACCACGAACAAAATCAGGAATGGGACCGTAATGTAATTCTCGTTTTCTATGGCGTAATACACGGTGATGGCAAAGTAGCATCCAATCAGCAGTTCCACCCACGGCACCCAGCCCAGGCCGCGGCGATATTTATTGGCGCGTACTTTGTCTTTTTTCGATTCGACGTGATACTTCGGAGTACGGGCGAACTCGGACTTTTTTCCCAGCAACGCTTCCAGCACGGCGCGCGTGTTGGTCACGGTGAGCCCGATCCCCAAGGCCATCAAAAATGGAAGATAAATCAGAGCGCGAAACCATTTGCCGGGAAATAACTCTCGCTGCGAGACCAGATAAAAACTTGAGATGGAAAAAGTCGACGCCATGAACAGCGGCAGGTCGATGTACAGCATTTGAAACCAGCCCTGGTAAAAGCGAATGATCATGGCCGGAAGCAGCAATACGGAAAGGATAATCATCAGCGGATAACTGAGATTCGCCGTGAGGTGATACCAGGCTTCGAGCTTTACGTGGAATCGTTGATCGCTCTTAAGCACTCGTGGCAGAATTTTTTTGCTGGTCTGGATGAGCCCCTTGGCCCACCGAGCCTGCTGAGTTTTGAAGGCGGTCATTTCTACCGGCAGTTCCGCCGGACACTCGACATCCTGCAGATAAACAAACTTCCAACCTTTAAGTTGAGCCCTATAGGAAAGGTCTGTGTCTTCGGTGAGCGTATCGTGCTGCCAGCCACCGGCGTCGTCGATCGCGCTGCGCCGCCACATTCCCGCCGTGCCGTTGAAGTTGAAAAAGACATTGCTGCGAGCCCGACCCGAATGTTCGAGCACGAAGTGACCATCCAACAAGATCGCTTCGACTTCCGTCAAGAAAGAGTAATTGCGATTGATGTGCGTCCAGCGGGTTTGCACCATGCCGATCTTGGGATCGGTGAAGTGATGAATCACACGCTGCAGAAAGTCTTCGGGCGGCACGAAATCCGCGTCGAAGATGGCGACAAACTCACCTTGCGCCGTCTTGAGACCCTCTGTGAGCGCACCCGCCTTGAACCCTTCGCGATTCGAGCGATGATGGTAGCTGACCGGGAATCCCTTGGCAGCGTAGTGATTGACCAGGCCGCGTGCCACGGCCACAGTTTCATCAGTCGAGTCGTCTAGCACCTGAATGTCGAGTTTCTCCAGCGGATAATTCAGGCGGCAAACGGCATCCAGCAGACGCTCAACCACAAACTGCTCGTTGAAGATTGGCAATTGAACCGTGATGCGGGGTAAATCTGCAAAATGCGCGGACGGCTCTGTGGTCCGATTTTTCTTGTTCTTGTAATAGAGGTAAACCAGAACATACCGATGCGCGCCATACGAGGCCAGCAAGATCAGCACGATGAAATAAGGAATCAGCAATGCCGTGTCAAACGCGTTCGGGTGATATAGCCCCTGGAAAGTCTTATCGAGAAAATGTTGCCGGATGTACTGACCAATGCCCTTCGGGGCGACAAGCGCGGCTAGCAGTGGGTAGGGAAAGAGCATGCAGTTCAAGGAGAAAGCTTCTCGTTAATCGGGAGCCAACCTGAAGCGTTATTCTACCTGATGCTGCACCGAAGACCACCGACGTCCTGACCGAATTGAAGCACTATAGAAAATTCCCTCCCTGCCGATAGAAGAAACCGAGGACCAAATATGCCCGAACTGCGCCAGAACTATTTCACCAAAGAATGGGTCATTATTGCCACCGAGCGGGCCAAGCGTCCTGAAGACCTGGTCACGCACCGCCCGGCAAAGATCGTGCCGCCGTTCATAGAAACTTGCCCGTTCTGCGCGGGCAACGAAAACAAGACTCCGCCGGAAGTGATGCGTGTGCCCACCAACGGCGGCGGTCCCTGGCAGGTGCGAGTTGTGGCCAACAAATTCGCGGCTCTATCGCCAGACGTGCAGCCCACTCGTACCATTCATCGTTCCCGGCGCAGCATGGGTGGCTTCGGCGTTCATGACGTGATTATTGATACGCCCGATCACTCGCATTCCATCGCCAACATGCCGGACGCCCACATTGCCAACTTACTGCGCGTCTACAAGTCCCGTTACGATGCATTGAGCCTAGACCCTCGCATCGCGCACGTCACCATTTTCAAGAATCATGGAGCGGATGCCGGAGCCAGCCTGGAGCATCCGCACTCCCAGTTGATTGCCACGCCGGTCATTTCGCATCAGGTGCGCGAGCGCTTCCAGCAAGCCTTGAACCATTACGACGAATATGGCGAGTGCATGTTCTGCCAAACCTTGCAGGAAGAAATTGAGGACCAGCAGCGGGTCGTGCTTCTCACCGACCACTTCGTTGCCATGGAACTGTACGCTTCACCAACCCCGTTCTGCACTCCCATTTATCCACGGCGTCATATGGCCAGTTTTGGCGATATCAGCAATGTCGAGATTGCAGATCTGGCTCGGGTGCTAAAAACGGTTTTGGCGAAGATTTACCACGGGCTGGGCAATCCGGATTTCAATTTCACCATTCGCAGCGCTCCCGCCGAATATGTGGGAGTGAAGCACTTCCATTGGTATGTAAGCATCATCCCGCGTCTGACCCGGGTTGCGGGTTTTGAACTTGGGTCGGGGATGTTTATCAACACGGTGTTGCCGGAAGCGGCGGCCGAGTTTTTGCGGAATGTGAAAGTGGAAATGGCCGCCGGGGCGAGTTAATCGATCCCGCTAGTCATTCCTTAACCCCATCTTGTCATTCCTTAGCTAACCACTCTGTCATTCCGAGGAGCGAAGCGAGGGATCTGGGTTTCTTTCGGTGCCCGCAAAGAACCCAGATCCCTCGCTTCGCTCGGGATGACAGTTCGAGACCATTACTTCAAGCAGCCGTCGGGCTTTTACTTATCCTCGGGTTCGCCGGTGTGCTCCGGGCTTCCGCCTGGCTCCGGGAAGTCGGTGTCGGCGGATTTCAACATTGGGTCCTGATCCCGGTGTCCGAGTTGGCCCTGCATTTCATTGGCGTGGGATGAGCTTGATTCTTCCTCCACAGCGCCTTTTGAGCGGTCCTGATCTTTCGAAAATGCCATATTTTATCTCCCAAACGGCGCGAACCACGCCTATAATTAGCCTACTCTGAAACAATCCAACATGACATGAGTTTTCTCATGTATACAAGAAGAAATCTTAATGGAGTTGGAGGACCTATGAAGCGATTGATTCTTACCGCCGCCGTACTTTTGTGTTCAACATTAACTTTGTGGGCGCAAACCGAGGGATCGACTTCTGCTCAGGCAACAGCGATTCAGGCCCCCTCAACAAGCGCTCGTCACCATCGCAATAAGCAGCACAATCATCGCCATCATCCGCGTCACCACACTGGCATTAACGCCAGACGCTAATTCGTGCGAATGACTTTATTCGCCGCGGGCGCGCGGGGCGGTTGTTGATACTCCTAGTTTCTTCAGCCGGTCACGAGCCTGTAGAGCTTCATTCGACCGCGGATAGCGATCGATTACGTGCCGAAGCTCTACAATTCCATCGTCCTTCTTACCCAGTTCGATAAGCGAGAAGCCCTTCTTTAGGTCCGCCGAGGGTGCCTTGTTGCCGGTCGGAAAGTTCTGCAGCACCTGGTCGTAGTTGGTTACGGCTTCCTGAAAGTTCCCTTCCTTGTATGCCAGTTCGGCCAGGTAAAAATATGCGTTTCCAGCGAGGTCGGTGTTGGAATAAAACTTCACGTAATCCGAAAATTCCTGCTTCGCTATATCATTCTTGCCCGCGTTGTAATCGCGTAGTGCATTATTGTAGAGCACATCGGGCGGCGGCGCCTGGGCCAGCGCCTGCTGTTGGGCCTGCGCCGCGGCCTGTCCGGCGGCTACGCTTTGCTGAGCAGCCTGCATGTCTTCCAACTGCTTGCTGACTTTGGCCAACCGCGCTTTTAGTTCGTCCAGAGAATCGTTGAGCGCCTGAATTTGACCGGAAAGCTGTTCAACCCTGCCACCATTATCGGCCTGCAATTTTTCAAGGCTTCCTTGAAGTGCGGTCATCGACGCCGCCACTTTATTCATGCTGTCGGTGTTCTGGTCCATCAAGTTCTTCATTACACCCATGCGCTCGTCGAAAGACTGCTGCATGTGCGTCATCTGGTCCTGCAGCGCCTGCACCTGAGTCTGTAATTGAATGATCTCTTTGCTGACACCCCAAGCCGGCGTCAGATTTGCCACCAATCCAATTAACAGAATACCAATCGCCAAAACTCGATAAAGTTTCATTACCTTGTCCTTGAGTTCCAAAACCTTATTGTCATACTGAGCGCAGCGAAGGATCTATGCATTTCTTGGTGCCGACGAGTGCATGGATCCTTCGCTGCACTCAGGATGACACGGCTACGCTCCTGATGATAAGGCTGCGCTCCATTGTGAAGAATAACCCGGTCCAGACACAGTTGTCTCGCAGGTCCGCCGTGAGTGCGGTTTGGCGCGGGAAAGTAGAACAAAAATAAACACCGACGGTGCGGAGCCCCAGCCCCGCACCTTAAATAACTATTTCGAATAGACGAAGTGGCCGCGGCGATTCTGCTGCCAGCAGGCTTCGTTGGACTCGGTGCAGAACGGCTTCTCCTTGCCGTAGCTGATCGTCTTGATGCTGCTGGCGCTGACGCCGCCCTGGGTCAACGCGCTCTGCACAGCTCCCGCGCGACTGTCGCCCAAAGCCAGGTTGTATTCGGTCGATCCACGCTCGTCGCAGTGTCCTTCAACCACAAAGTGGATATCGGGGTGCTGCTTGAGAAATTCGATATCCGCCTGCAACGAGCTTTGCTGGTCAGGACGAATATCAGATTTGTCGTAGTCGAAATAAATATCCTTCACACTTTGCGAGAACAGTTCCTCCTCGCTGGGCCCGGCTGCAGGCGGTGGAGGTGGCGGAGCTTGAGTCACGGTCACGCGCGCGGTCGCCTGCTGCGTTCCCCCGGCGCCTTTCGCGGTCAGCGTGTAGGTAGTCGAATCGGTAGGAGTAGCCTGCTGCGAACCGCTTGGCTGCACTGCTCCAATGCCGTCAATGCTCACGTCGGTGGCATTCGTGGTCTGCCAGGTAAGCGTAGTGGACTGGCCTGCCTGAATGCTGTTGGGACTTGCCGTCAACGAGGCCGTCGGCGCTGGTGGTGGTGGCGGTGGTGGCGGTGGCGGCGGTGGTGTCTTTTTATGACAGGCGCCTAAAAACATGATGGCGCTTAGCGCGAATACGAGCGTAAACCACTTCATTCTCTGCTGCTTCACTTTTCCTCCCTGCGTAATCGCGCGCTTTGCCCCAACGCGCGTCAGAAATAGTAGCGGGGCGGGTTCACATCTCCGCCTCCTACGGGCTAAATTAAAGAATTCGCCAAACTTAATTGTGAAAATGCTCACGCGGGCTTCGCCGCCCGTACAACCTTCACATGAACATAATCGGAGCCTCCTCAACCATTTTCAACACAATCTTTGGTCGAGGATTCGAGTTTGTCACTAGTATGGATTACTTCCAACTCCAATTGGGTTGCGTATTTTTTCCGCTAAACGTCAACTGCTTCACGTTGGTGCCGTCGGCCAGCATGGACCAGATTTGCTCGCTCCCGGAACGGCTCGACTGAAAAACGATGTGTCGTCCGTCCGGCGACCATGACGGAAAGTCGTTTCTTCCGCCATCGTGAGTAAGCTGCACTATCTGTTTGCTGACCACGTCCATGATGTACAAATCCTCGGATCCTGGCGCTCCCGGCCCGTAATGCCGCGTCCAAGCCAATGCCAAGAATTGTCCATTCGGAGACCACGACGGTGACACCGCGTAACCTTGGTCCGTGAGCCGCTGCACATTGGTGCCGTCGGCTTCCATGGTGTAAACCTGCGGCAGGCCGGTGCGCCCACTGACCCATGCGATTTGCGCGTTCGTCTTGCGATTCCATACCGGCGAAACATCCGGACCTTTGAAGGAAGTAATTCGTTTCAAATTTGCACCCGATTGATCTACGACGTAGATTTCGGGATCGCCGGAGCGTGATGAAGAAAATGCCAGCTTGGTGCCATCGCCCGACCAGGCAGGTGAGAAATTGCTGCCGCCGAATCTGGGGAATGATACGAGTCGATTCAAATCCATGGAATACATCAGGATTTCCCAGCCAGATTTCGTAATTGAACTGAAAGCCAGGCGGGAGCCATCGGGTGAAATTCTAGGAGACAGCGAAATTGAATTCTGATGCGTGACCTGGCGCTGATTGGCTCCGTCGTAATCCATTACCCAGATTTCTTTGTGGCCGCTGCGGCTGCTCACAAAATAAATCTGGCTTTCTGCGATGCCGGGTATGCCGCCGCCGAGCCGGAAGATAATTTCGTCGGCAAATTTGTGCGCGATTATCCGAGCTTCATCGCTGGTGGCCGCATCCTGATATTGTTTCCCGAGCACCTGCGGCGACGTGATGTTCTTCACGTCATAAAGCCAACCCTGCACGGTTACGTTGTTGCCGGTGACGCCCAGGTTGCCGAACGCGAGCATCGCGGCATTTACAGGAGGAGCGTTCCAACCATCGAACTTTACCTCTGTCGGATTGCCAGGGATGGCCAAGGGATAGAAGCTCTTCGAGGCCAGGTCGAAGATGCCGGCATTGTCTAAGTCATTCCACAATGTGGCATTGAAAACTTTGAGCAGGTCAGCGTTCTTTGCATCCGAAGTGGAAGGCCTGAAGTCAGGGACAGCGAGACGAACCTTTTCCATCCCCAAACCGGTGCCGGTTTTGATCCAATCTTGAGCCAGGCTGGGAGCGGCGATAATGAGCGCGGCCAGCAAAAGAAAAAGCACCGCTGCGCCAAGGCGAGATTTAATTTTGAAATAGTGCGTGCCGGTTGTCCTCTTGCCGATACCAGCCTCTAGACCGCTACTAAAAGTATGATGACGAACATTCAATCGAAAGTTGCCCTCGCGCATTCCCTTCACCCGTCCCGGTCCTAAGTTGCTACTAAGCTAGAAGCTAGCAGCTAGAAGCTGATCTATCTTTTGTAATCGAACCAGAACTCCACTGAAACCTTGTTTTCCGCATAATCCGGCGGCAAAGGCCCAAAAGTGTCAATGCGCTGCAAAGCCCGCACCGCCGATTGATCAAGCGACGGCACTCCGCTCGACTGCTCAACTTGCACATTGGCAGGATGCCCGTCGCGCTTAATGTCGAAGGTCACATACACTCTACGCGCATCACTTACTTCCGGGGATCAACCTCGTACTTCAGCCAATTCTCCGAAACCTTCTGCTGCACCACGCGAACGTACCAGGCGTAGCGCGAACCAAAATCGCCGCCACCGCCGGTGAAACCGAATCCACCTTTCGCGCCGCCGGCATTGAACACTCCGTAAGGGCCGCTGACCGGACCGCCTTCTCCGAATGGAACCACGTTGCTGGCTTCATCAACCGGCTGTGGCGTAACTTTCTGACGAGTCTCGCTAGGACGCGGCTTCGGTTTTGTCTTCGCATTCTTGTCGGGAATCGGAATCGCTTCCGGTTCTTTTTCTTCAGTCTTGGGCAGCGACTTCGTCAGTCCCTTGGATTCATTCGCCAGTATGTTCTGCGTCGGCACGGTGCTGGCTGGTAGCGGAACTGAACTGACCAGGGTTACGCCCATCGCATCACCACCGCCGCCCGCGCCCCAAGTGCTGCCGCTCCCTCCCGGACCAACCACCGCGTACAAAATAATTGCGGCCGCAACTGCGATGTGCAGTCCCACCGACCAAGCCAGGTTACGCCCCCACTGGTCGTGCTCGAAAAATATCTCAGCGTTGGCTTCCATGACTTTGAAGTGGCTGCGTCACAATACTGACATTCGTGATTCCCGATTGCTTCACCGCATCCATCACCGTTGCGAACGCACCGAAGGGAACGTTTTCATCAGCGCGAATAAAAATGGACTGGTGCTGCGGATCACGCACCTTCTGCCGCAGCTTAGTGGCGATATCGTTGATGTTGATCGCATCGTTGCCCAGAAAGACGCGCTGTTGCTTGTCGACGCTGATGACCAATCGCTCTTCCGTAATTTCTTTCACGGTCTTCGTTTTGGGCACACTAACCTCGATGCCCGATTGCAGCACCGGAGCGGTAACCATGAAAATAATCAGCAGCACGAGAACCACGTCCACCAGAGGTGTGATGTTGATATCGGAGAGAGAAGTTTGGGTTCGCCCGTTAGAAGCCGTGAAGGCCATTACCGCCGCACCTCCGGAACCGTAGGCTGCGAGTGCTCCACCGCATTCAGCATTTCCAGCGCGAAGTCGTCTCCCCGCGCAGCGAATTCGCGAATCGAACTGCCCAGCAGGTTATAGGCGATAACCGCGGGAATTGCCGCAGCCAGTCCTGCCGCAGTCGTAATTAAGGCTTCAGAAATTCCCGGAGCCACCGCGCGCAAAGTCGCGGCGCCCGCTGTACCCAACCCGTGAAAGGCGTCGATAATTCCCCACACCGTGCCAAACAGACCGACGAATGGAGTGACCGCACCGGTAATCGCAAGCCACGGCATGTTACGTTCGAGACGCGAGACTTCCTCCGAGACTGCAATCTGCATGGAACGCTGGATGGCCTCGGGGCTTCCCTGCCGGCGAGCTTCCGCGAAACCGCCTTCAAACACCGCCACCAACGGGCTGGGTTTGAACTGTTCGGCCACGGCCGAAACATCCTGCAGGCGCTGGGCTTTGCGGAAAGCGCGCACGAAGCGTCCACTCTGGACCTTGGCTCGGCGTACGAGGCTCCACTTCGATAGAATGATCGCCCACGAAATTACGCTGAAGATCAAGAGGATCAGAAGAACCACCTTGGCGACCGGACCGGTTTCGCCCACCAGATCGACGATCTCGCCGCCAACCACCGCTGCCAGTAGAAAAGAAAAATGCATTTGGGTTTGGTGAATTAATTATAGACGAATATGACGCAGCGCCTAATAGATGTACCGCATGCAGCAACGGGATTTCGCTGTAGATGTACCTTCGAGTCTTTGGCGCTTCACAAGAAGTGCAAATGCTGAAACCACAAAGGGCACGAAGGCACACAAAGGCGGATGGTTCTTCAACAGTCACCGCGAGCATCTGCTTTTTCATGCTATTCTTCGCTCAACTTCCGAATTTCAGGACAGATTGTGCTCGCGGAACTGCGGCTTGAAAACTACGCGGTCATCGACAATCTGGCGGTTGAGTTCGCCGCTGGATTGAACCTGTTGACCGGCGAAACTGGGGCCGGCAAATCCATTCTGATTGATGCGCTGGCACTGCTTCTCGGCGATAAGGCTTCGACCGATGTCATTCGCACCTCAGCCGATCGCGCCGTGCTCAGCGCTGTCTTCGAAGTCGACGAGCGTACAGAGAAGATCGTCGCCAAAATTCTGCAAGGCAACGGCATCGACCCGAACGACGAAGACGAATCCATCATTCTGCGCCGCGAGATTGCCGTGGGAGGCAAGGGCCGCGTCTTCGTCAACAATCAACCAGCCACGGTAAGCGTGCTGCGCCAGCTAGCTCCGCACCTCGCCACCATTCATGCGCAAAACGAATCCCTGGTTTCGTTCGATGCCGCCGCGCGACTCGACCTGCTGGATGCTTTCGCTGGCACGCAGCTCGACGCCATCAGCGAGGCATTCTCGTCGTGGAAAAATATTGCGCATCGCATCCGGGACCTGGAGCATGGCGAACAAGACCGCCTGCGCTTACTCGATCTGTGGACATTCCAAAAAAATGAAATCGTCGACGCCAAGTTGCACCCTGGCGAAGACGAACAGCTTGAAACCGAAAAGCGAGTTCTGGCAAATGCCGAAAAGATCTACAGCGCCGCCATGAATGCGTTTGATCTGCTATACGAAGGCAGCGCTTCCACGTCATCTTCACTACGTACCGCCCAGAAGCACGTCGAAGAACTATCGCGCTACGAACCAAAGTTTAAGGAAGCGTTGGCGGCCATCGAAACAGCCCGCATCAGCGTGGAAGACGTCGGCGCGACTCTGCGCGATTATGCGGGCGGCATCCAGGCTTCGCCCGAACATCTGGCCGAAGTGGAAGATCGGCTCGCGTTACTGGATCGATTGAAGCGCAAGTACGGACCTACTTTGGAAGATGTGATTCATCACGGAGAAGAAGTCAGCCGCAAGCTCGCCGAAATGGAAAACAAAGACGAGATTCTCGCCAAGCTTCGTGCCGAACTGGCGCAGGCAGCAGGAGAATATCTTCGCATGGCTCGCTCGATCTCGAAGAAACGCTATGAAGCCGCCCGCAAGCTGGAGAAACTGGTCGAGGCTGAGATCAACGATTTAGCCATGAAATCCGCTTTTCACATCGACGTCAGCGGCACCGACGAAGAGGCCAACTGGACCGAGTCTGGCTTCGACCAGATTTTCTATATGATTTCCACGAATCCCGGAGAGCCGCTGCGGCGACTGGAGCATATAGCCTCCGGCGGCGAACTATCACGCGTGATGCTTGCGCTCAAAGCCAGCGTGGAAGCTGGCACAGCCAAGAAGCCAGGTGTGGCGCGGGCGCCCGGGCACCGTACTCTTATTTTCGACGAAATTGATACTGGCATTGGAGGCCGCGCCGCCGAGGCCGTCGGCAAGAAGCTTAAAGCATTGTCGCGAGCCAATCAAGTTCTCTGCGTCACTCACCTGCCGCAGATCGCGACGTTCGCCGATCATCATTATTTGATTGAAAAGAAAAGCTCTGCCGACCGCACCCGCACTTCCGTACGCCTTATCACCGGCGAGGAGCGCACCGAAGAGGTTGCACGCATGCTCAGCGGAGCCAAACTCACCGAAACCTCGCGCAAGCATGCCGAGCAAATGCTGAAAACAAACGCCTAGCGCCCCTGTTAAAGTTTGTAAACTCGCACGCGCATTTGCTAACCAACCATTAAATCTTTAGTCCATAAAGCAAATACAGGATGTTCCCGACGGGCTGGAATAGGCCACACTGGAACCAAATGCGCCAAAATTGCGTATCTTTATAGTATGCGGATGCTTGTGGACATCTTCGCGCAAATCTTCCGCACCCTGTGGGCGCACAAGCTGCGCTCATTCCTCACCATGTTCGGCATCGCATGGGGAGTCGGATCGTTGTTGCTGCTGGTCGGGCTGGGAGAAGGTTTTCGTTCGGGGAACAAGCGCGAGATGGCGCAGTATGGCAAAGACATCATGTTCATCTTTCCCGGACGCGCTCCCGTGGTCCAGGGCAATATGAGCTCAGCGCGCAATTATTTGCTCACTTATCAGGATTATCTCGACATACGTAAGGAAGCGCCGCACGTACGTAATGCTTCTCCAGTGCTCGTCCGTCCGGATGTGCGCGCAGTAAGTGAATTCGCCAGCGCGAGTGGAGAAATTGCCGGAGTAGAGCCGCAGTTCAGCGAGATTCGGTATCTCCCAATCAAACAGGGACGCTGGCTCAATGGGCTGGATGAAAGTCAGCGGCGCAACGTCATCGTTCTGGGCGACGAACTGGTCAAGCACTTATTCCCCGGACGTCCGGCGGTCGGCGCAAGCATTATTTTGAATGACATTACCTTTGAAGTCATTGGCACCGTGGAGCGCGTTGGTCGCGGCGACGACAACTCCACCAATATGCGTGGCTACATTCCTTACCGGGTGATGGCGACTTTTTTCCCACTCAAGGGCGAGAACCACGAAAACTCGATCTCTTTTATTAACTACCAGCCCCGTGTAACCGCTGAGCACGCCATTGCGCAGGATGAAGTCAAAAAGGTGGTTGCCCGCAACCATGGTTTTGATTATCGCGACAACAATGCGTTTGAGGCTTGGGATACGATTCAGAATTCGCAAGCAGTTGGGTCGATCTTCGACGCTATGAACGTGTTCCTCGGCGCTGTAGGAATGGTCACACTCGCACTGGGCGCCATCGGCGTTATCAACATTATGCTGGTGACGGTGAGCGAGCGCACCCGGGAGATCGGATTGCTCAAGGCCCTGGGCGCCACCAACCGCAGCATCTTGCTGCAATTTTTTCTAGAAGGAACTCTGCTCACTCTGTTCAGCGGATTTATCGGCATGGCGTTTGCCGCAGCGCTTATGGCGGTTTTAGGTACGCAGCAAGGGCCGGGAGGGTTTGACCCTCCCAAGATCGTACCAACGTCGGCTGTGTTGGCGATTGGCAGCTTAACCATTGCGGGCGTGATTGCAGGACTCTATCCCGCGCGCAAAGCCGCAATGCTGCAGCCGGTAGAAGCCCTGCGGCAGGAGTAAACGTGTTCCGCGATTTGTTTCACGAAGCCTATGGCGCCATGCGCCACAATCGCCGCCGCACCGCTCTCACCATGCTCGGCATGGCTTGGGGAATTGCCACCGTGGTTATGCTGCTCGCTTACGGTGACGGCTTTGGACGGGCCTGCGAAAATATTTTTGCCAACTTCGGTACCAAGCTCATGATCCTGGTTCCGGGGCGCACCTCGATGCAGGCTGGTGCGGAGAAGGCTGGCGCGCAAATTCGGTTCACAATGGACGATGTGGACACGCTCACCACCAACCTGCCGCAAATTACGCACATAACTCCCGAGGTAGAGAAACAATCCAATATTCAGTTCGACACGCGAACTTTCAACTTCCAAGTCACGGGAAATTATGCCAATGTCGATTCCGTTCGCGCGCTCAAACTGGGCCAGGGACGCTTCTACAACAACCAGGACGAAATGCAGCGTGCCCGCGTCGCGGTCATTGGGTCGGAGGCCAAGGAAAAACTTTTCTCCGGGCTGAATGCGATTGGGGAGCGGATTCGCATCGATGGCCTGAGCTTCGAAGTTGTCGGCGTCTTAAGCGCCAAGATGCAAGAAGCCGAGGATGACATCAACCGCACCATCTACATACCCTTCACGACTATGAGCGACCTGAAGGACACTCACTATCTCGATTCCATCTGGTTCAATTACGAGACACCGGAGTACGCGAGATTAGAGCAGGCCGCTCGTGACGTTCTCGCGACTGAACACAAATTCATTGCGACCGATCGCCGCGCAGTGCGCATATTTAACCTGATGGAGCAGGTGCATCAGTTCGAAGTCATCACCATTGGGCTGAAAATTTTGCTGGGATTCATCGGCACGCTGACGCTGGGCATTGGCGGTGTCGGGCTGATGAACATCATGCTGGTTTCGGTGACGCAGCGAACGCGAGAGATTGGTGTTGAGAAAGCATTGGGCGCGCGCCGGGGACATATTCTGGCGCAGTTTCTTGCCGAGGCTCTCACCATTACCTTCCTTGGCGGAGCGCTGGGAATCATGCTCGCCTACGCAGTATCGCTCTCTGTCGGAAGACTCACCCTGTATAGTGCGATGGCGAAAAATGCCGAAGCCGGCGATATTCGCTTGATCATTGCGCCCGGCACGCTGCTCGTGGCCATCATTATCCTCACGGCTGTGGGAGTGATTAGCGGCATGGTTCCAGCAGTTCGCGCCTCGCGCCTCGATCCTATCGAAGCTCTGCGATACGAATAAGTAGTTCCGCTTCGGTACATCGAGCCCAGATGCGACTGTTGTTTCGATAGGCTGACTGCCCCGCCGTAGTAGTCTGGGAGCGGCTACGATGAAGAGCGCTTCCCCTTCCAGAAAACCCACCGCGACTTTTCTACTGGCTCTGATGCTGACAGTTGTGTGTTCAGCTGGGGATAAACGTGCTGACACGTCTATCTCGCGCTGGGAAGAAGGCGTGCCTGGCTGCACCTTCAGCCGCGATGACGATGGCAAATACCGTTACGGTTTCTGGACCGATGACTACGGCGTTGTGCTCGCCGTCGATTCTCAGGAGTTGGAGAAAACGCGTCGGCGCTCACAGCCCATATTCGCCCTGCTGCTGAGCATTCATTATCGCGGAAAAGCGTCACTTGACGTAGTTCCGAGCAATATCCGCCTGGAATTCGTGAAGCACTACCACGATGTGCAAAGCACGCTGGACCCTGACCGCCTCGCAATCGAACAGCAAAACGATGCCAAAGCGCTAACGGAGGGGGCAGAGCGAGAACTCCACAAACATCCGGAAAAGAAGGCAGAAAAAGAAGCGACGCTGGCGGCTCGTCAAGAAGACACTGCGGAGATGATCGAATTTCTGAAAACTCGTGCCCTGCGGCCGATAACGCTGGACCCGAGCCATCCCGAAGTCAGTGGTTGGGTGCTCTTCAGCACCAAGAGTAAATGGATCGACGGCCTGCACAAGCAGGAGGAGTTTCTGCTGCGAGTCCCGGTTGAGGATCGAGTGATCGAGTTCCCGTTTTCCCTTCCGCCTAGCGAAGGCGATCTGATTCTGCGTCGCCGGCCCGATACTTAAAGGTACGATTCTCGAAATCTGGTTCCTTTGTGCACCGTCGTGTCCTTTGTGGTTTGAGCATTTGAACTTGATCGACCACAAAGGTACACAAAGGAAATCACACAAGCGAGGACGCTCGCGTCTACACGCACCCTCGCGTCTACACCGGGCACGCTTACGTCTACACTGCGCTTAGCCGCAGCACTTGCACGGTAATGTTGTCCGGGGCGCCACGATCCTTTGTCATTTGGATCAGGGTGCGGCACGCTTCCGCCGGTTCACTGCGGCCAACGACAGTTCCTATCTCCTTTTCAGTAAGCAAACTCCACAATCCGTCGGTACAGAGGACCAACACATCGCCCGCTTGCAGCCGAATGGGGTGCGAAGTTTCAGGCCATACTTCTGCGCCAGCACCCAACGCCGCCGTTAGGATGTGCCTCTGTGGATGGGTCTCGGCTTCTTCCGCGCTGATCAATCCATTCTCCACCAGGCGCCCCACATAGGAGTGGTCGTGGGTCACGCGGGAAATGTTGGTTCCACGGACCAGATATAAACGGCTATCGCCCACATGCGCGTAATAGAGGACGTTTCCGTGTAAGGCAATGGCCGTAGCGGTCGTCCCCATGCCTTGCAATTCCGGGTGTGTTGCGGCGTATTTGAGGATTCGCTCGTGCGCGATCTGAAATCCCACGGTCAGCGCCGATTGCACGTCGTTGTCAGGAGCATTAGCAAAAACTTCCTGGATGGATTCCACCGCTATGCGGCTGGCTTCCTGTCCGCCTTCGTGACCGCCCATGCCGTCGGCCACAATGGCCAGTCTGCCTTTGCGCGCGAATTCCTCATCACTGCTGGGTTCCCAGTACGCGGACTGATCTTCGTTATTTTCTCGCTGGCAGCCAATGTCGCTGAGGCTGGCCAAGTCAACTCCAGGCCGTATTCGCATTACACCTACTGCGTCCCTTCCAACGCTGAGTCCGGTGAATCTGGGATTATATCGAACCTCGCGACCTAGTTTGTCGAAACGGTGTTTTGTTACGCCATCGGGACAGTCTTCGCGTGGGTGACATTTGTCACCACGAGTTGATGATGATCCGCACTGGTGCGTTTTCGGCGGTCACGCGATGATGGGTTCGCTGGACGATGAGCATCAGGTAACACGAGGCCATCCTTATGATGACGGCGGTGCAAGAACAATACGGGAAGAAACGGTCTGAAGCAAAGCATGCGGTGATTGCCAGTCTGCACAAAGCCAGCAAAAACTTCGGCGAGGTACACGCTTTACGCGAAGTAGATTTCTCGGTCAGAGCTGGAGAGTTGGTCGCGCTTCTCGGACCAAACGGCGCCGGCAAAACCACCGCAGTGAAACTTTTTCTTGGATTGGCGAAACCGAGCGCAGGCAGCGTGAATGTATTTGGTGGAAACCCCATCGAACCCGAGGTTCGCGTGCGCATTGGAGCCATGCTCCAAGTGGCCAAAGTACCGGAGACGCTACGGGTTAGAGAGCATATCGATCTGTTCTCGTCCTACTATCCAAAACCGTTGCCCCTGGCCGAGACTCTGGCACTCGGAGGGTTGCAAGAGATCAAGAACAGAGTGTTCGGAGAACTTTCAGGCGGGCAAAAACAGCGCGTGTTATTTGCTCTTGCCCTGTGCGGTGATCCCGACATTTTGTTTCTCGATGAGCCCACGGTCGGTCTGGATGTGGAGTCTCGACGGTTGCTGTGGGACGAGATTCGCAAGCTGATCGCTCGCGGCAAGACCATTCTACTCACCACGCATTATCTCGAAGAAGCCGACGCCCTTGCCGACCGGGTAGTCGTGATTAATCACGGCAAGATTATTGCGGAGGGGACTCCGGCTGAGATCAAAGCCAGCACTGCAGGTCGTCGGATCCGGTGCGTCAGTTCGCTCGATATTGAAACCGTACGCGCTCTGCCAGGTGTGATCGAGGTCCGCAGTGATCGCGATGCGTTCGAAATTCACGCGGCCGAGGCTGAGCCTATCCTGCGCGAACTGTTCATGCTCGACCCCCGACTTTCCGGACTGGACGTCAGCAGCGCCGGGTTGGAAGAAGCCTTTCTCGCACTAACTCAAGACCGCAGCAATGCAGCGCATGTCTAAAGACGAGGTGAACCATGGCAACTGCTTCAACCACATTCGCACCAACCGATTTAGAGCGCCCGTGGGGCAGAACTCTTACGATCTATTTTAAAGAAGCAAAATACGAATTGCTGACGCGGCTGCGTCTGCGGGCATACTCGATTTCGACAATCTCGTTTCCGCTGATGTTTTACGTGCTGTTCGGCCTGGTGCTGAATTCGAAGGACGCTCCCGTAGGCGGAGTCGGAATCTCCACTTACTTGATTCCGACCTACGCCACCTTCGGAGTCATGGGCGCGTCGTTATTTGGCACAGCCTCCGGACTGGCCGCGGAGCGTGGTTTGGGATGGTTGCAGGTAAAACGTGCCAGCCCCATGCCGCCATTTGCCTATTTCACGGCTAAGGTCGCGATAGGCATGATCTTCAGCGCGGTCGTGGTGCTGCTCCTTCTGCTTTTAGGAATCACATTTGGCGGCGTGCACATGCCTTTCGCGGATGCGGCGAAGCTCGTCGCAATTCTGGTGGCTGGTTCCCTGCCCTTTTGCGCCATGGGCCTGGCTCTCGGCTATTTTACCGGTCCGAATTCATCGGTCGCGATCATCAATTTGATTTATCTGCCGCTGTCATTTTGTTCGGGACTCTGGGTTCCGATCATGTTCCTGCCCAAGATCCTGCAACAGATCGCGCACTTCCTGCCGCCTTATCATCTGGCTCAACTCGCGCTGGGGGTGGTCGGAGGAGGACAACACGAATCGAATTGGACGCACTGGCAAGCGCTGATCGGCTTCTTCCTCATTTGCCTGGGCGTCGCCCGCCTCGGGTTTCAGCGCGACGAAGGCAAGATGTATGGCTAACGCGCCGCAACGCTGATGCTGACGAGCGTCCTCGAAAAGCTGTAGCCTAGAACTGCATAAATGAGGCTTCTACCCAAAACCCGACACGGCTGGGCCCCGTACACCTGGCTATTTTATTTCTGTTTTTTTCTTCTCAACCCGATTTTAGGTCACGCCGGGTGGAAGCAGTGGCTTGCGACTGGACTGGGTACGATTGCCTTCCTGTTCGTTTATTTTAGTTTTTTTTGGATCAAGTGCCCATGGAATCTGCTTAACCTCGCAGCTTTCGTGTTATTGGGCGTTGGCTTTGCCCCTTTCAACGAGGGAGCATGTACGTTTTTCGTTTTTGCGGCGGCATTCAGTCCCTTTGCCGTCGACACGGAATCGGCCGCACTTAAGTTGCTCGCCGCCGTCCTGGCGGTTGCTACTGGCGAGTGGTGGCTGTTGCATCTGTCCGGATGGTTCTTGTTCTACGGTGGCGGACTCTCCATGGTGGTGGGCGGCAGTAATATTTATTTTGCACAACGAGAACGTATCAACAATCGCCTACAGAAGGCGCAAGAAGAGATTGAGCATCTGGCCAAAGTCGCGGAACGCGAGCGCATTGCCCGTGATCTTCACGATGTGCTCGGCCACACCCTCTCGGTGATCATTTTGAAATCAGAACTGGCCCGCAAATTAATGGATCACGATCCGGCACGCGCGAAAGCAGAGATTGCCGACGTGGAACAGACTTCCCGCGAAGCTTTGGCCGAAGTTCGCAGCACCATTCGGGGATATCGCGACCATAGTCTTGAGGCCGAACTCAAACAGGCCAAGGCGACGCTGGAAACTGCAGGCGTCACAGTGAAATCTGAATCACAACAAGTTCATCTATCGCCGGCACAAGAAAGTGTGGTTGCGCTCGTGGTGCGGGAGGCTGTGACTAACGTGGTGCGGCATGCACGCGCCCGCAATTGCCATTTGCGCTTGATGCCGGTAAATGGAACTTGTCGGCTCGAAATTCAGGATGACGGCGGAGGCGGCGGTGACATCGAAGGCAACGGCCTGCGCGGCATGCGGGAGCGCATTGAGGCTCTGGGCGGCACTTTCGAGCGCGATAATACCGTCGGGACCAAGCTCAGCATTCAATTTCCACTCAGAAAAGAAAGCAGTGAAAATTGATTCCGGTTCCTAAAAACTCGCGCAAGCCGATTCGCGTTGTGATCGCCGAAGATCAGGGCATGGTCTTGGGTGCGCTGGCTGCGCTGCTTGAGATTGAAGGCGATATCTCCGTCGTGGCGCGATCGCGTAATGGAAAAGAAGCCTTGGCAGCGGTACTTGAGCATAAGCCGGATGTCTTCATCACCGACATTGAAATGCCGGAGATGACCGGGCTCGAGGTGGCAGCCGAATTGAAACGCCGTCGCACCGGAACCCGCGTGATTATTCTCACCACTTTCGCGCGCGCAGGTTACTTGCGGCGGGCACTGGAAGCTGGCGTCTCGGGTTACTTGCTGAAAGATATGCGCTCGGAAGAACTCGCTGACGCTGTGCGGCGCGTGCAACAGGGTCTGCGGGTCATTGATCCCGAACTAGCCACTGAAGCCTGGGCGGAGCCGGATCCGTTGACCGATCGCGAACGGCACGTGCTTCGTCTGGCTGGCGAAGGTCTGAGCAGCGGTGACATTGCGGCCCAACTCACCCTTTCCGAGGGAACGGTTAGAAATTATCTTTCCGAAGCTATCAGCAAGTTGGGCGCGAACAATCGGGTGGAAGCGGCGCGAATCGCGCGCACCAAAGGGCTGGCTCTAAACTCACGCATGCTCTGAGCAGGCGCGGACGTTCACGCCTCTCGCTACAGCATACCTCCGGTTTTCACCGTGAGAATGTTCAACGCGCTTTCCAGTTTGGCGATGGCTTCCGCTAGTTCAGGATGTTCTCCGATCCTCTTACGCAGTGCGTTTAGCAATTCGTGGGCAGCCGAAACGTGCTCGACCACCGGCGCATGTTCGGTATTTGGCTTCGGTTCGCGTGCGTCTTGTGATGGCATGGGGAAGTCACCTCTGGCTCATTCTGTCGCTCGGACCGACTCGAAGTCTACGATGAGACTAGTGTGCCGTGAACTTGGGCTCTCGTCAACCCAAACAGCGATCAAGTTTAATCCTTCGCGCTAGATCCCGCCGCAGGAACGTTTTGGATAACGCCATATAAAATTGCTTTGCAATGAAAAGATTTGTACTGACTGGGGCACCCGGTTCGGGAAAGACCAGCATAATCCGTCAATTGGAACTCGACGGCTTCAGCGTCGTGGAAGAGGCTGCGACTGACGTGATTGCCCTGCGACAGGCACAGGGTATCGCGGAACCATGGACGCATGCTTCATTCATCGATACCGTCGCAGATTTGCAAAAGGCCCGCCAACTGCGCGCGTCCTTCGAGCAGGCTCGAGATTCAGTTTCACGATCGCTCCGCCATCTGCACCGCTGCCCTGGCGCTCTATCTCGGATACCCCGTGTCCGATACGCTCGCTCGCGAACTCGAACGCATCAAGAACGAGTCGATTTTTCAAAAACGTGTTTTCTTCATACGGAATCTTGGTTTCATCACGCCCACCGAAGCGCGACGCATCACTTTCGAGGAAACACTCCGTTTCGAGCGCATCCATGAAGAGACCTATCGCAACTTTGGCTTTGAGATCATCTCCATCGAACCCGGAAGTTTGTCAGATCGAGTGGCAGCGATCAAAGGCGCACTCGCCTTGTAGGCAGCCGTTACGTGGCTTCGCTCGTCATAATAAACAGCGGCTTCATTTCGAAGCTGCTGAAATGCGGACGCAGCCGCTCGGTGTTGTAATGCTCCTTCAGGTTCACGACTTTCTTTGACGCGATCACGGCATCGACTGGCATATTGTCGTATCGGCCATTCTTCAATACCACGAGGCGGCCATGAATTTTGTGCAGGAGCAGATCGAGCGCAAGATTCCCGTAAGCCATGGGGACGATCGAGTCGATGGCATCGGGATCGCCGCAGCGAACCAGGTATCCCAGCTTCTGATTGATCACCTCGATAACTTTGCCGTTGTTGTATTTGGGCGAGAGCTCTTTCAGTTTTTCCGAAACCAGGTCGCCGATGCCACCCAGCTTTTTGTGGCCAAACGCATCCGTCGAATGGTCCCGTCGAAAATCATTTCCCCACCTTCGAACATGGCTCCTTCGGAAACCAGAACCACGGAGTAGTGGCTGGGATTCTTGCGACGGTCAGCGACCAGCAACTCGGTCAGATGCTCGATGTTGAAGCGATGCTCCGGAATGACGCAGCGGTTAGCGGCTCCCGCCATAGTCGGTAACATCGCGGTGAAGCCGGCGTAGCGACCGAAAACTTCAAGAACCAGGAAACGTTCATGCGAACCGGCCGACGTTCGCAGATCGTTCGTCATCTGAATGGTCCGAGTAACCGCTGTACTGAAACCCACACAGTAGTCGGTTCCGGGCACATCGTTGTCCATGGTTTTGGGGATCGCGACCACCTTAACTCCCTCCTGGTACAGCCGAACGGCATAGCTGAGAGTGTCGTCCCCGCCAATAGGTATGAGGAAATCGATTCCCAGCCAGTCGAGATTTTTCAGCACCTCTGGCGTCAGATCATTGACTTCGGCATTGTAGGTTCCCTGCAAATGTGTTGGAACGCTCGCTTTCTTCACCTTGCCCGGATTGGTGCGCGAACTGTGCAGGAACGTTCCTCCTGTGCGCCCCGCACGATTTACAATCTCTTCCGTCAAGGTTTGAAAGTTGTCGCTGTTGTCATAATCCTTTTCGCGAACGATGTCGACCAGTCCGCCCCATCCGCGGCGCAGGCCAATGACTTTGCAACCTTCGCGTATCGCCCTGAAAGTGACAGCGCGAATAGCCGGATTCAAACCGGGCACGTCGCCGCCGCCCGTCAGAATTCCGATTACCCCCTTTTTCGTGTTTACATTTGCCATTCAGTTTGTCCTTAAAACAAAAGCTTGGAATCAGATTCTCCTCAACAACTTGACCAATTACACGAGGTGCAAGTTTTACGCCGAATAAATCTGGTGCGTCTATCTTACTAAAACCCTGGTGTGGTTCGGCTGAACTTCCATTGGGATAACAAGCGGGCGTGGATTAACGCCGATCCGCTGGTTGGCAACACTAAATCCGGTGCATTTTCACACTTTTCGTCAGCGAATGTAAGTGCGATACGCGTGGAAATCACACTGGATGCGGTGCAGGCGCACCTTGGTGCGTGATTGAAATCACTGACCTCATATGGCGGTCCGAGAGATAACCAGATTCGTTGATCCCGAAAATGGGCAGGCCCGGAGAAGATGTAGGAGTCTGGAAAACAGAAAATAGGGGAGAATCGATATCGCGCGCTAATGGACTGATTCATATTCTTATCTGGCTGGCGTAGCGCAATCATCGCCTTTCCGAACCCTAACCACTCTTCCTCCCGGTACTGCCCGTTGCACGGTTCAAATCAAGAGCATGATCCCGATTCCTACCCGGGAATGTCGGTTACGAGGAAGCGTTCATGTCCAAACATCCAACCATTGCAGAACACCTGGAAGCCAGCGGAGTTTCGCGCAGAAGCTTCCTCCAGCTGTGCGGCATGTTGATGGCCAGCGCGCCGGTAGGATTGGCGCTTACCGGTAAGGGCTCGGTCTTGCAGGTGGCGGAGGCGATTGGCAAGACCAAGCGGCCGTCGGTCATCTGGCTGCATTTCCAGGATTGCACGGGATGCACTGAGACTCTGCTGCGCACCTCCGCCCCGGATGTTGCTCACCTGATCCTGGACGTGATTTCCCTCGATTATCACGAGACTCTGATGGCTGCCTCCGGGGCCCAGGCCGAAGCGGCTTTGCGCTCAGCCATAGCTGACAATGCCGGCAAATATGTGTTGGTGGTGGAAGGGGCTATTCCTACCAAGGATGACGGTGTCTACATGCAAATGGGCGGCCGTCCGGCTGTTCAGGTTGTGAGAGAAGTTGCGGCACAGGCGGCTGCGGTCATCGCTATCGGTTCCTGCGCATCGTGGGGCGGCGTGCCATCGGCTGATCCAAATCCCACCGGTGCGGTTGGGGTTGATTCCGTCGTGTCGGGAAAACCGATCATCAATTTGCCGGGTTGCCCGCCCAATCCTTACAACCTGCTGGCGGTGGTTCTCGAATACGTCACCATGGGCAAGCTGCCGGAGTTGGATGAATTCGGCCGTCCGAAATTCGCCTACGATCGCGTGATCCACGAGAATTGCCCGCGACGCGCGCACTTTGATGCCGGCCGTTTTGCGGCTGCGTTTGGCGACGAAGGACATCGCAAGGGCTGGTGTCTCTACAAGCTCGGTTGCAAAGGCCCGGTTACACATGCCAGCTGCTCCACGCGCCACTTCAATGAAATCCCGGGTGTCTGGCCCATCGGAATCGGAGCTCCCTGTCTGGGCTGCACGGAAAAAGCAGTGGTTTGGCAAATGGGCACATTCGAAACCGTCCCCATTCATTTGGCAACCCCACCTGAAACTTATCCGCCGATTTACAGTGCCGCAGGACGAGTCAAGGTAGGCGCGGCTGCATTGGTGGGCGTCGTAGCAGGGGCTGTAGGCGGCGCCACCTGGGTCGCTTCCCAGCGTTTCCAGAGCAGTCAGGAGGCGGGCATCGACCGAATACAGGTCGACCGCGCGCACGCCGAGAAACTTAAAGGAACATTGGGAAAGCAGTTGGATAAGAAAGAGGACTGACGTGGCCATCACGCGGCGAGAATTGTTTACCACCATCGCCAAGGCCGGAGTGCCGGCGGCCGTAGCTATCACGGTCGGCACGCCAGCGCTGCAGGCGGAAAATATCCCGGTTCCGAATGCGGCTGTGGGGCTGCTCTACGATGCCAGCATCTGCATCGGTTGCAAAGCTTGCGTAGCGGCGTGTGCAGAGGCAAACAACACTCCGCCCGATACTCGCGGTGACAACCTCCATCAAGCGCCGTCGGATCTGAATGATGTAACCCGCAACATCATCAAGCTCTATAAGTCCGAAGATGGCTCTACGTTCTCTTTTGTGAAACGCCAATGCATGCACTGTCTGGATCCGGCTTGCGCGGCAGGCTGTCCGTTTCAGGCTTTGTACAAGGACAAAGAGAGCGGCATCGTCAAGTGGGATGCGGACAAGTGCATCGGCTGCCGCTATTGCACCATCACCTGCCCCTATCACGTGCCGCGCTTTCAGTGGCAGGGATTCAATCCGCGCGTGACCAAGTGCGAGTTGTGCCACGAAAGGCTAGAGAAAGGGCTGAAGCCGGGATGCAGCAGCGTCTGTCCCACGGGCGCTGTGATTTTTGGTCCGCGCACGGTGCTGCTGTCGGAGGCGAAACAGCGCATCAAGAATAATCCCGGGCGCTACTACCAGAACCGCATATACGGGGAAACCGACAACGGCGGCACACAAGCTCTGTATCTCTCGCGCGTCCCCTTCGAAAAGCTCGGTCTGCCGGAACTGGGACCGGAATCAGTGCCCGCCAGAACTCTGCGCTGGCAGAGACGGCTTTATCAGTACTTCGCACTGCCGGCGGTTTTGTATGTCGGCCTGGTGCAGGTCATTCGCAAGAGCCTGAGGGGTCATGAGCAGGAAGCCCATGAACGCGAAAAAGAGACCGGATTGAGGGCGCAACTATGAGCACGGCAACCATCGATACGGAAATCACGAGTGAGGCGCCGGTCACGATCAAGCAGGATCGCTGGGAGCGAGCCGTGCCGGTGTACGGATTCCCGGTGGTGAACGGGTTCTTTATCTTTCTGTGTGGCATGACTCTGCTGGCGTTTGCGCTGACCGCTTACCGCGAACTCGCAGGACTCGGCCCCGTCAGTGGCATGAATGACGCATTTGGGTGGGGCATTTGGAAGACATTTAATGTAATGGTACTGACGGGATTGGGTTCCGGGGCATTCGCAGTGGGAATTGCGGCCTGGGTGTTTCGTCGCAAGCGCCTGCATGCGCTGATGCGGATGGCTCTGCTTACCAGTTTTCTGGCTTATGGATGCGGTCTTCTTTTGCTCGGCATCGATGCCGGGCGTCCGTGGAACTTCTACTGGATCGTCTTCCCCTGGAAATGGAACATGCACTCGCCTCTCGCCGAGGTTGCGATCTGCATGTCGATTTACGCCATGGTCCCGCTCGCCATCGAAAATATTCCACCGGTGTTGGAGCGGCTCTGGTACTTTGATTCGCGCCTTCGGCCTGGCGTGGAGCGCATGGAACACCGGCTGCATTTCTTTTTCCCCTGGATCATCGCAGCCGCGTACCTATTGCCGGGCATGCACCAATCGTCGTTGGGCGCGTTGATGCTGCTGGCGGGCGAACGAGTCCATCCCTTGTGGCAGTCGCCGTGGCTGCCTTTACTGTATTTGGGCGCGTCCACTTTCATGTCGTTCGGTTGTGTCGCCGGAACCACCATGTTGTGCTGCGTGGTATGGAAGCGGGCAATGGACATGGAGGTTCTTGACGAAGCGGCACGCATCACTGCCTGGCTGATTTTCGGCTGGCTCGCGCTGCGCGTACTGGACATCATCTTCCGCGGCGCATTGGGCACCGCCTTTCACGCCGACCGATTCGCTGGCGTTTTCTGGCTAGAGACGTTGCTGGTCTCGGTTGGCGCGTGGTTGCTTCGCCGTTCATTGCGAACCCACGAAACTCGATCGATGTTTCTGGGCTACGTCCTGAGTTCGGCGGGAGGGATGATCTACCGCTTCAGCCCCACGACCTTGGCGTTTCGGCCCAATCCCGAGTCGCTCTATTTTCCGTCAACCATCGAAGTTCTGGTTGCACTTGGTTTCGTTTGCATGGGCATCGCGGGATTTCTCCTGGTGGTAAAGCGCTTTGGAATTCTTCCGGCCCCGCTTCAGGAATGGCACAACATGGCGGCCTATTTCCGGTTCCGCAGACCGTACATTCGCTGGACTGGATATTTCAAGCATGGATTCTTCGGCGAAGACGAACTTGAACTAACAGACTCTGACTAACAGCAGGCACTATGGCAAAACGAATCACAATTGATCCCATCACCAGAATCGAAGGCCACCTTCGCATCGACGTAGAAGTGGACAACAACGCGGTCAGCAACGCATGGGCTTCATGCACCATGTGGCGCGGCATCGAGAAAATTCTTCGCGGCCGCGACCCACGCGACGCATGGCTGTTCACTCAGCGCTTCTGCGGTGTTTGCACAACCGTGCATGCAATGGCAAGCGTGCGCGCGGTGGAAGATGCGTTGCAGCTGGAAGTACCACTCAACGCCCAATACATCCGCAATCTCATCTTGATTGCCCACGCATTACACGATCACATCGTGCACTTTTATCAACTCTCGGCGCTCGACTGGGTCGACATTCTGCAGATACCCAAAGCAGACCCTACGGCAACGGCGAAACTGGCCGAGAGTCTCTCGCCCTGGACGCGCAATTCGCGCAACGAGTTCAAAGCCGCACAAGACCGCGTGAAAGCGGTCGCGAGCAGCGGACAGCTCGGCATTTTCATGAACGGCTATTGGGGCCATCCGGCAATGCGGCTCTCGCCTGAAGTGAACCTGTTGGCCTTCACGCATTATGTGCAGGCATTGGAGTACCAACGCAAGGCTTTACAAGTGGTCGGAATTTTGGGATCAAAAACGCCACACATTCAAAACCTGACAGTCGGAGGCGTGGCCAACGCGATCGATCTGGACAGTCCGAGTGCCCTTGGTATGGCCGGACTGGAAAACATTCGGGTGTTGCTGGACGAGGTCGTGCGATTCATCAACGAGGTCTACGTCGTCGATGTTTGCGCCGTCGCCGCTATGTACCCCGAATGGTTCAAGATTGGCAGCGGTGTGAAGAATTACCTCGCAGTTCCCGATCTGCCTCTGGACAGTGCAGGCTCGAGCTACGACCTTCCCGGCGGCTACATCATGAACGGGAACATTGCGGGCGTGCATCCTTTCAAGACCGCATCGGACAAAGACTTTCGCCAAGGGGTCAGCGAAGATGTGACACACGCTTATTATCAAGGTGCAAAGCCGCTGCATCCCTGGGTGGGAGAAACCGAGCCCGCCTTCACTGGCTGGGATGGCGAGCAAAAGTACTCGTGGGTAAAAGCCCCGCGCTTCAACGGTGAACCAATGCAGGTTGGCCCGCTGGCCCAGGTATTGGTTGGTTACGCACAAGGCCACCCGCTCACTCTCAAGCACGCGAATCTGGCAATCAACAAGATTGAAACCATCGGCGGGATCCACGTTACGCCAGATATGCTGCACTCAACACTTGGCCGCCATGGCGCGCGCGCCATTCGCGCTTCCATGCTAGCGGAACTGGCGCAAAAGCACTGGCAGTTGCTGGCGGACAACATCGCAAAGGGCGACTATACAGTTCATAACCAACCGGTATTTCCCGGGCACGAAGTTGAAGGCGTGGGGACCCATGAGGCCCCACGCGGCACGTTGTCTCACTGGATTGTGATCAAAGACGAAAAGATAAAAAATTACCAGGCAGTTGTGCCTTCGACCTGGAATGCCAGCCCGCGAGACCGCTCGGGAAACCATGGACCATACGAAGCTTCGCTGTTACACACGCCACTGGCGCGGCCTGAAGAACCGCTCGAAGTTTTGCGTACGGTGCACTCTTTCGATCCATGCATGGCGTGCGCCTGCCATACATTCGATCCGTCGGGTCGTCAGATTGCCAAAGTGAAAGTGCTATGAAGAAGGTGTTGATCGGCGGGATTGGAAACGTCTTGCTGGGAGATGACGGCGTCGGCCCGTATATCGCGCGGCTTCTGGCCGCCCGCTACGACTTCGGCGAGGGTGTCGAAGTCGCCGACCTGGGGACCCCGGCCTTAGACCTGATCGATCAGATCTCCACCAAGGACGCCGTCATCCTGATCGATTCCATCGACACCGATGCTGCGCCCGGAGCGATCATGCTCTATCGCAAAGAAGACATCGTGCGCCACTGTCCAGCGGTGCGCATGGATCCTCATTCGCCCGCACTTGTCGACACGCTACTCAGCGCCGACTTCTTCGGAATAGCGCCAGCTGACGTGCTGCTTGTCGGAATTCAAGCTGAGTCGTTCGGCGCGGGATGCAGCTTGAGCCAGCCCGTCGCGGCTGCGATAGATAAGGTGATAAGAGAGGTATTGAGTGAGTTGGAGCGATTAGGGGTGGAGCACCGACTACGGGAACACCCTGCCGAGGTCGATACTTGGTGGACGCCCGAACAGCAGGCGGAATCTACGCTAGTGACGTAGCCGGGGATGCCCGGCTATATCTACAACGCCTGCACTTTTGCTGCTGCTACCAAAGCCTGGCCCAGGCTCAAACCACCATCTCCGGCTGGAACTTCCTTCTGTGTGAACACTTCGAATCCGTCCTTAGTCAACCTTGCTTCCAGCCGTTGCGACAAGTAAATATTATGAAACGTTCCACCACTCAAGCACACTCGCTTGAGAGCAGTTTTCTTTCGCAGGAGATTTGCTAGTTGGACGAACCCCTCAACCAGACCATCATGAAAACGACGGCTGATGTCTGCCACTGGAACGTTTCGCCCGAGATCTTCGAGCAGCGCGTTAAACAGTGGCCGGGTGCCGATGATCCAGTTATCAGCGTCCGGCACTAATTCCAAAGCATATCCAGTTTCGTCTGCTGACGAAGCTATAGCCATTTCAAGCTCGATCGCGGCCTGAGCTTCGTAATTCACCTCTTGACGGATTCCACTTAACGCCGCGACAGCGTCGAACAGCCGCCCGCAACTGGAGGTGAGCGGTGAATTCACCCCTTGTTCCATCATGCGGAGGACTAGCTCTACCTTCGATTGATTTAGTTGGCGTACAAACGGAATATCGAGATTCAGGAAATCACGCCCGAAGTGATGTGCCAGATAACTAACCGCCATGCGCCAGGGTTCGCGGATCGCAGCTGCTCCGCCGGGGAGAGGCACATATTCGAAATGAGCGGCGCGTTTGAAGTCTTCATATCCGGCGACGAGCAATTCCCCTCCCCAAATGTGCCCATCAGTGCCGTAGCCAGTGCCATCGAGCGAGAAGCCGATCACACGACCTTCGAGGTGGTTCTCCGCCATACAACTCGCAATGTGGGCGTGGTGGTGCTGGACGCCGACCAACTGTGCTCCGCTTTGCTGCAATGCCCATTTGGTGGAAAAGTAGTCGGGGTGGAGATCGTAGGCGATGATCTGCGGCTGGATTTCAAGAATCTGCTCAAGATGCCGGATGGCTTCGTGGAAAAAACTATAACTTTCGACATTCTCCAAATCTCCAATGTGCTGGCTTAAGAAAGCGTGCTTTCCTTTAGTAAGACAGATAGTGTTCTTCAGTTCGCCTCCGACGGCGAGCACCGAAGCCTGATCGTCTTTCAGAAAAACTGGCACCGGGACAAACCCACGGGAACGCCGTAACTGCCGCGTGACCCCGTTCGCAACGCGCACCACGGAATCGTCACAACGCAGGAGGATGTCGCGATTATGCACGAGGAAATAGTCGGCCAGACCATTTAAACGGCTGAGTGCTTCTCGATTATCGATCGCGATCGGCTCCTCGCTCAAGTTGCCGCTGGTCATCACCAAGGCTTTGAAACCGCCCTCGGCGAGCAACAAATAATGCAGAGGCGTGTAGGGCAGAAAAATTCCCAGATAACGGTTGAAGGGCGCGACCGCATTGGGAATCACGCTCGGCATTTTTCTCGGAAGAAGAACAATCGGCCGCTGGATCGACTGCAGAACATTTCTTGCTTCATCCAACTCGCAGATTTCCTCTGCAACCTTCAAATCCGGAACCATGACGGCGAACGGCTTTTCAACACGACGCTTGCGCTGACGAAGCAGCGCCACAGCCGCGGCATTGGTCGCATCCACCGCCAGATGAAATCCGCCGAGTCCTTTTACGGCTACCACCAGCCCGGCCTGCAGGCCGGAGACTGCTTCTACAATTGGATCACGGCATCCAATCCGGCGTCCCTTGTTATCCCAAAGCTCCACCTGAGGCCCACAGTCCCAGCAGGCATTGGGCTGCGCGTGGAAGCGGCGATCCAGCGGATTCTCGTACTCTGCTAGACAGGCGGGGCACATCGCAAACTTCGCCATCGATGTACTTGGACGGTCGTAAGGAATATCGCGAATGATGGTGAAGCGTGGCCCGCAGTTGGTGCAGTTTATGAACGGATAGCGATAACGCCGGTCCTTCGGGTCAAACAATTCGCGCCGGCAGTCAGCGCATACTGCAACGTCCGGTGAAATCAGGGTGCTAACTTCTTCTCCCTCGTGACTATGAACGATGCGGAAGTCCCGGTCGTTGTTACACGACAAGTCATGGACCGCCACACTCGTGATCCGCGCCAGTGGCGGCGCTTCGGCGGGCAAGTGCTCAACGAAATCCTGCACGGTTTCCGCCGGACCTTGAATTTCAATGGTCACGCCCGCAGAAGTATTGTGAATGGTACCGCTAAGGTGCCGGCCGATAGCAAGGCGATAAACGTACGGACGAAATCCCACTCCCTGCACAATGCCTGAAACTTCGATCTGGCGCCGAACATCCATACATCGTCAACCCGCCGTCTCCTGCAGCAGTGATTTGTACGCGATGCGTCGTTGCTCCAGCCACTTCATCCATTCGCACAAACCGTTAGCGGTCAGACAAGACACCTTCACAATCTCCATGCCGGGATGCACCTTACGCGCGTTTTCTTCTGCGGCTTCAATATCGAATGGAACGTAGGGCAGCAAATCAATTTTGTTCAGCACCAGCAATTCGGACTTGAAAAATATGGAAGGATATTTCAGCGGCTTGTCTTCGCCTTCGGTGACGCTAAGTACCACGATCTTTGCGGCTTCGCCCAAATCATAACTTGCGGGACAAACCAGGTTGCCCACGTTTTCGATGAACAGCACATCCAGGTCTTCAAGATGCCAGTCCGCCAAGTGCCGCTCGATCATGCGCGCATCCAGGTGGCAAGTCCCGCCGGTCGTGATTTGTTTTACCGGAAAATTAAATTTCTTCAGCCGATTGGCGTCGTTTTCAGTTTGAATATCGCCGGTCAACACGGCCACTCGATCTCGCCGCGGAAGCGATTGCAGCGTACGCTCCAGAAGACTGGTCTTGCCGGAACCGGGCGAGCTGATGAGGTTTAGGCATAAAATGCCGTGCTCCTGAAATCGGGCACGCAGTTCACCCGCGATGCGGTCGTTCTCACTGAGTACTTTTCGTTCCAGCGGTACTCGCTCCATATTCTTCTACCTCCAGATATGCCAATTCCAGTTCGTCCCCACTGATGCACGTAGTTTCGAGGCTCGCGCATTGCGGACAGCGGGAATCGTAATCGCGCACAATGAATTCACGTCCGCACGCGAGACAACGATGCCGGCGAGGACAAACTTCAATGCCCAACTCAAGCGATTCCAGATCGGTGTCGAGAATCATCGCTTCAAAACAGAATCGCAATGCGTCCTGATCGATGGCCGCCATCTCGCCAATCCGCACTCCGACTTTGCACGGGTACGTTCCCGGATGCAGACCCATCTCTGTTCGGACCGCTTCCAGCACCGAGTTCGCGATTCCCATCTCGTGCATATCTCTTCAACAAATGCGTGGTAATTGGTCGCCCGCCAGCATGTCCACAATGCGCGTAGTCCCCAGCGGAGTTCGCATAGTTACTAATCCGGGGCGCTCACCATTTACCGTGCCAATGATTTGAGCCTCTGCGCCTAGCGGATGGTGTCTCATCGCCCACAGCACTACGTCAGCGGAATCGGGTGCGACGATTGCAACCAGCTTGCCTTCATTCGCCACATAGAGAGGATCGAGGCCAAGCAATTCACACGCGCCTTGGACTTGGTCATGAATCGGCAGAAAAATCTCCTCGATTTCGATTCCTACCTGCGAACGCTCTGCGATTTCATTTAACGTGCTGGAGAGGCCGCCCCGCGTCGGATCACGCATGCAGCGAATTTCGCCGGATGCTTCCAGCATCGCGCTCACCAGCGTGTGCAACGCAGCGCTGTCGCTTTGAATCTGAGTTTCAAATTCAAGGCCTTCGCGTTGCGCCAATATTGCAATGCCGTGATCGCCAATCGAACCACTGAGAATCACTTTGTCTCCGGCACGGGCGTGGTCAGCGGACAAATCTAGTCCTTCAGGCACCAGACCAATTCCGGTGGTGTTGATGAACAGTCCGTCGCCTTTGCCCTTCTCGACCACCTTAGTGTCGCCAGTGACGACCTGCACCCCCGCTTCCACTGCGGCCTGGCGCAACGAATTCACCACGCGCCGAAGTTCTTCCATGGAAAAACCTTCTTCGATGATGAAAGCCGCGCTCAAGAAAAGTGGAGTTGCTCCGCCCATGGCCAAATCGTTCACCGTGCCGTGAACGGCGAGAGAGCCAATGTCGCCGCCGGGAAAGAACAACGGCTTTACCACGAAGGAATCAGTGGTGATGGCGAGTCGCTGGCCGTTGACATTTACGATTGCCTGATCGTCGAGGCGGGCCAGGATAGGATTGCGCAATGCGGGAAGAAAAACGTCGCGAATCAATTCTGCGCTAAGCTTGCCGCCGCTGCCATGGCCGAGAAGCACTGTGTCCTTTGCCCGAAGCGGCATTGGGCAGCTGAGTTCGAAGTTCATTTCGACGCTGGTTTTTGTTGCCACGAACCCTCCTAACTCGCGACCGCATGGCGACGGTAGTGATAGTAAGCCGCGCATGCGCCCTCCGTAGAAACCATCGGCGCTCCCAAAGGATTTTCTGGCGTGCATCGCATGCCAAACGCGGGACAATCCGTCGGCTTTTTCAATCCCTGCAAAACCTGCGCGCTAATGCATTCCGCGGGCTCGTCCACAGTAAACTCGCCTAAATCAAAAATGCGGTCGGCATCATAAGCGGCGTACTCCTCGCGCAATCGCAAACCGCTTTGTGGAATCGGCCCAATCCCCCGCCATTTCTGGTCTGCGACCTCAAACACTTCGGCCATGATTTGTTGCGCCGGCAAGTTTCCCTGGTAACTCACGGATCTCACATACTGGTTTTCCAGCTTCGTTTCCCCTGCTTCGAGTTGCCGCACCAGCATAAGAACTGCTTCCAAAATATCTACCGGTTCAAACCCTCCAACCACGACGGGCACGCGAAAATCGCGAACCAGATCCTCATAGTCTTTGCAACCCGCAACTGTGCACACGTGCCCCGGAGCGATGAACGCCTGCACGCGGTTCGTGTGCGAAACCATCAGAGCGCGAATTGCCGGGGGCACAAGCACGTGCGAAACCAGCATGGAAAAATTGCTGAGCCCTTCGCTCTTGGCTTGCCATGCGGCCATTGCGTTCGCCGGAGCCGTGGTCTCGAAGCCAATCGCCAGAAAGACTACTTTACGATCCGGGTTCGCCCGCGCGATCTTCACCGCCTCAGTCGAGGAGTACGCGATACGGACGTCGGCGCCCTGCGCCTTGGCACGAAGCAGATCCGAACGCGATCCCGGCACACGCAACATGTCACCATAGGAAACCAGAATGACGTCCGGCCGCAGCGCCAACTCGATCGCTTTGTCGACAGTTTCGAGCGGAGTTACGCACACCGGGCATCCGGGACCATGCACCAGTTCGATTCCACGCGGCAACAGTTCATCAATGCCGTAGCGCATGATGGTATGCGTTTGCCCACCACAAATCTCCATCAGAACCCAGGGCTTCGTTGCGCACTGAGCAATTTCGTCCGCCAGGGCCATCGCAATACGGCTATCGCGATATTCGTCGAGATATTTCATGCCAAGACCTGGCCCACAAAGCTGCGCTTATTCCGAAGGGGAGAATTCTTCTTCCAGTGCGCCCATCTCTTGCAAAAGCTTGTAAGTACGTTCGGCCTCGGAAGAGTCCACGCGGCTGATGGCGAAACCAACATGGACCATCACGTAATCGCCCATCTCCGCTTCGGGCACAAAGACGAGAGAAACCTGGCGCACGATTCCGCCAAACTGGACCCGGGCCGTTTTCATCTGGCCCAGCTCTTGAATTTCAAGAATTTTCCCCGGTATGGCGAGGCACACGGCGTCTCTCCCCACAGTCAGTACAATACGAAGGCTTCCAACGTGCTGTGATGAACGACACACGTCGAAGTGATGAGGCGCACACATCGCGCTCACCTTAGAGCCGCTTTTCCGTTGGCATTAAAGATGACTTGCCTGAATCGGGATGTAATAGTTTTGTAATGTGATCCCACGTCACCGCCAAGATTCGTCAGCCTGAGTTACGCTCGAAAAGATCACATGAAAACTCATCCTAAAGGCAGTCAGGCTCGAGTCCTGCTCAGCTCGGTTTTTGGACCCTACGCGCAGGATGACGAATTTGGCAGCCGCTCCATTAATCCGATGGAGCTATATCACAATCAGGTCACGCGTGCGCAAGGTAGTTTCTCGCTGCGCATGTTCCATCGCTCGTGGGGCATCATGCTTATTCAGGAGAACATTTCCGCGCCCTGCAGTGTGCTGGATTTTCCTACGCGAGAAGCCTTTGCTCGCGAATTGACCACGAACCATTACGACATTGTTGGAATCTCATCGATAATCGTGAATGTGCTGAAGGTCCGCGAGATGTGCCGCATCGTCCGGGAACTTTCGCCCAGTTCCACGATCGTAGTCGGTGGACACGTCGCCGCCATTCCGGGAATTGACGCGATGATTGACGCCGACCATATCGTGCGCGGAGAAGGTATTTCGTGGATGCGTCGCTATCTCGGAGAAGATGAGAACGCGCCGATTCGCCATCCCGCAATAGTTTCCGGTTTACAGACTCGTATTCTAGGAATCCGCCTGCCGCAGCGAAAAGGCGGCACGGCGGCAACCATCATTCCATCGGTCGGTTGCCCCATGGGTTGCAACTTCTGTACGACGTCGGCTTTTTTTGGCGGCAAAGGAAAGTTTGTCAATTTTTTTGAAACCGGCGATGAACTATTTGACGTAATGTGCGGCATCGAAGCTGAGCTCAAAGTTCATTCGTTCTTTGTGATGGATGAGAACTTTCTGCTCAACCGTACGCGGGCCATGCGCTTGCTGGAACGCATGAAAGAAGCCGGTAAGAGCTGGGAGCTTGCAGTCTTTTCTTCCGCCAATGCAATTCGAAAATACACGATGCTGGAATTGGTTGAGCTCGGCGTTTCCTGGGTGTGGATGGGTCTGGAATCTCCCAAATCCAGCTATAACAAGCTTCATGGTACGAACATCGGGCAGCTCACCAGGGAACTTCGCGAACACGGCATACGAGTGCAGGGCTCGACCATCATTGGACTCGAGCACCACACCCCGGACAACATCGTAGGGGAAATCGAATCGGCCGTGGACTACCAAACCGACTTTCACCAGTTCATGCTGTATACGCCGGTTCCGGGCACTCCACTTCACCAGGAAATGTCGGAGCAAGGCCGAATGCTTACTGACGTCGACTTCGCCGACGTGCACGGGCAGTATAAATTCAACTTCCGGCACAGCACAATCTCGCGCGATGATTCCAAACGATTCCTCGACTGGGCCTTCTGGCGCGACTTTGAGCGCAACGGACCTAGTCTTTATCGCATGTGCCAGACCATGCTTCTGGGATGGCAACGTTATAAAGATTATCCAGATCCCCGCGTCCGTGAACGCTTCGGCCGAGAGGCAAAAAAACTCAGCAGTGCTTACAATGCCGCGCTCTGGGCAATGGAGCGCGAATTCAAGAAAGTCAATCGAGGCGTAAGTGAACAGATTCACAGACTACGCCGCGAAGTCGAGAAAGAATTTCCGGTCATCGCCCGGCTGACTGCAGCGTCGCTGGGTCCTATTTTATTGTGGACGACACGGCGCGAACAAAATCGGTTGGCGTCGGGCCGTACTTATGAGCCACCCACTTTCGTCGAACGACGAAACTGGGTTCCGGCGTCTTAGCCCCGGATCTTAGCCGGGGCTGTTCCCAAGACACTTTGCTTCACTTTATTCGCGCGAACTTTTCGAGTCAGAGCCTCACGGAGTCAGTTTAAAAATTACTCCGGCGCCGGCATCGCCGCCCGCTGTCAGACCATAAAGATTACCGTTGTCGTCTAGCACGGGACCCTGGGGATATTCCCCTTTGGGTATGTTCGTGAACGTGTGCAGCACTTTGAAGTGTCCAGCAGCGTCGATCTCAAACACTACTCCGCATCCTGTGTAACCGTCGCCGGTATTTCCGCAAGTCGGGTCACCACCATAAGGCGTCGTACCGTATAGGTTTCCGGCCGAATCCATGACGAGCGAATCGCGGGGTTCGGATCCGTCAGTAGTGCCTTTGAAGGTATACAAAACGGTTTCCTTGCCTTCCGGAGTTATTTTGAAAACGGTACCACAGCCCTGCGGAGGCTGTTCCATCGGAGGTTTGGAAGATGGAACGATGGGCAGCCTGGCTGGCGGCTGAGTACAGTTAAGGTCGCCTCCGACTGGCGTTGTGCCATAAAGATTGCCTGCCTTGTCACTAATCAAACTGCTGATCGGATAGCCACCGTCAGATTTCTCTTGAAAGCTGTAGAGGACGGTGTCTTTATTGTTTTCGACCTTGAACACTGTTCCACAGCCCGGGCCAAAGAGATCACCGCAGGGACCAGTGCCGCCACGGGATGTCGTTCCGTAAAGCACGCCATCGCGCAGAAGCAAACTGGCAAAAGGCATTCCGCCGTCGGTTCCGCCAGTGAACTCGTAGAGCAACGTTTCCTTGCCCGCTCCGCTCACCTTGAAAACCGTTCCTTCGCCGGGATTTCCGTAGGTGTTGGTGGGGCCACCGAAGAGTGTCGTACCGTAAAAATCGCCCTTGCCATCGCGCACTAACCCCGCGTTGGGCGACATGCCATCGTTGGGCGGGCCCGCGAAACTGAACAGTACGGTTTCGTTGCCCTTCGCCGTTATCTCGAAGACTGTGCCACAACCCCCTTCGCCTGACTCGCCGCAGGCTTCCGCAGTACCGGTCCCACCTGCTGCCGTCGCACCGAAGAGATTCCCCTTTACATCCACAAGATTGCCTACAGGATATGCACCGTCAGGAACTCCTTGAAAGGTATACAGGTAAGTCAGCTTGCCCGTTGGACTTAATTTGTACACATCGCCGCAACCGCCACTGCAATTAGACAAATTTCCGCCGTCTGGGCTGGAGCCGAAGAAATTTCCCGCAGCGTCCCGCAGGAGGTAAGAGCCGCCGCTGGTGCCATCAAAATCTGTGAATGTATAAATAACTTTATAAGTTTGCGCTTGCGCGATTTGCGTCGCGAATGCCGCTAATACAAGTACTGTGGTGAAGGCCAGTGCCCTCGTAGAAAGCCAACTTGCCTGAATTGTGCCCTCTTGGATCACACCTGTACTCCTTATCATTTCCAACCGCGGAGTTGGAGAAATCGCTAGATTGCGATTTAGAGGATTTCGGCGGGCATGGAGTTGCCCCACGAAAAGGCGCAATGACCTTTCAAACAGCGCTGCAGTGGCGGGTTAAAGGGGACGTCGCGTTGTCGGGAAAGCGTTGTGAACTGTCATCCCGAGCGAAGCGAGGGATCTGGGTGTTTGCTGGAATGACGTTATCGCGTGTGTCCGCAAAAACCTAGATCGCTCTCGTCGACTTAGTGCGGAGGAAAGGTTCGCCTTGAAGTTTTCCGCAAACCTCCGACTTCTTGGCAGCATCCAAGGCAGCTAACAATTGGGTTAAATCGAAAATGGTGACGAAATGCCTGAGACTTTCACAGGAACCATTCCTCTACGTAAGTTCGGCCGCTCTGACGCCAGGATTTCCGCACTTGGTTTCGGCGGCCATCACTTGGGCGATGCCCCCGATCAAAAAACTGCCGTCGAGATCATTCATCAGGCGGTCGACGGCGGCATCACCTTCTACGACAATTGTTGGGAATATCGCAGAGGAAAAACAGAAATCTGGATGGGCGCTGGCTTAAAAGGCCGTCGCGACAAGGTTTTTCTGATGACGAAAACCTGCCCTCACGGCCGCGATGGCAGTCTTGCCCTGCAAATGTTGGAAGAATCCTTGCGCCGGTTGCAGACCGACCATCTTGATCTGTGGCAAGTTCACGGCATGGCCTTCGACAACGATGCCGAACTTTTCATTCGTCCCGGAGGCGCCGCCGAAGCGCTGGAAAAAGCCAAGAAGGATGGCAAAACTCGCTTTGTCGGATTCACCGGCCACCAGAATCCGAAAGTTCATCTCGCGATGCTGAACACCGGCTTTCCTTTTGACTCTGTGCAAATGCCGCTCAATGCGTTTGACGCAAATTTCCGCAGCTTCGAACAGCAGGTTCTTCCAGAGTTGAATAAGCGTGGAATTGCGGCGCTGGGAATGAAACCGCTAAGTGGGCACGGCGATGCCATTAAACACGGGGTGATTACCGTTGAAGAATCGTTGCGTTACGCAATGAGTCTGCCGGTTGCCACCACTATCACCGGCATCGACAGTCTGGAAGTGCTGCACCAGAATCTGCAAATCGCCCAGAACTTCACACCATTTTCAGATGCGGAAATGAATGCGCTTCGCGAACGATGCAAAACCGACGCGGCCGACGGCAGATACGAGCTTTATAAATTGTCGTTGAAGTTTGACAATCCTGAAGCCCGCCTTGCCCACGGCTTCCCGCTCGACACCCAGCAATCCGAGGTCAAAGACATGCTGGGATCGCAAATGAATACCGGCCACCCCTTTCCAGAAAAACAATTTTAGGAGCGAGTGATGAATTTAAAGGGATGCGATCGGCGCAGTTTTATGAAAGGTGTGGCAATCCTCGGCGCGGCGCCGCTTATTACGGGAGGCAGCATGGCACAACAACAATCCGGCCCATCGCAACAGGTTCCGTCAGGCGAGGTTCCTAAGAAATCGCTGGGACGCACTGGTGTTCAAATCTCCGCGATGGGACTGGGCGGATACCATCTTGGCTCGGCCGAAACCGATCAGGCGGCCAATGAAATCGTGGCCAAGGCGCTGGATCACGGAGTAACTTTCTTCGACAATGCCTGGGAATATCACGATGGTTTGAGTGAAGAACGGCTGGGAAAAGCGCTTAAAGGGAAACGTCAGCAAGCGTTCGTGATGACCAAGGTTTGCACTCACGGGCGCGACAAGAAAATTGCCATGCGAATGCTGGAAGAGTCGCTTCGCCGCCTTCAAACCGATCACCTCGATCTCTGGCAAATCCACGAAGTCGTTTATGACAATGATCCCGATCTTATCTTTGCTCCGAATGGCGCGGCAGAAGCGCTAATGGACGCAAAGCAGCAAGGCAAGGTTCGCTTCATCGGTTTCACTGGACACAAGGATCCGGAAATCCATTTAAAGATGTTGTCACATAATTTTCCTTTCGATACGGTTCAAATGCCGCTGAACTGCTGCGACGCGACCTTCCGCAGCTTTGAAACTCAAGTCCTGCCCGAAGTAAACCGGCGAGGCATGGCAGCGCTAGGCATGAAAAGTCTGGGAGGTAGTGGCGAGTTGGTGCGGCACGGCGCGGTTGCGCCACAGCAGGGTCTACGTTATGCCATGAGTTTGCCAGTGGCGACCACGATTAGCGGCGTCGACAGCATGGAAGTCCTCGATCAAAATTTACAGGTCGCGGTGAATTTCAAACCCCTGGAAGCTGCGGAAATGCAGGCATTGCGAGATCAGTGTCGTGTTCTAGCGTCCGATGGCCGCCTGGAGCTGTTCAAGATGACGACCAAATACGATGGCAAGGTCGGTCGCGAACAGCATCACATTCCCACCGTACAAGAGCTGCCGCTGTGACAATCCCGCGCAATTGCGACAAAGGGCCGGGCCGTGCATCAAATCGTTTTCTGTCCGGGCTTACTTTCCCGTAAATAGGGAATGTCCTGTATCGAAAAGCCCTTTTACCGTCCCATAAGATTTTAATGAGCCTTGGGCGCAATTCAGGGCGAAGCTATCAAGATATAGCTTGTACTACGCCGCGAGGTGGCAACTGTTCGCCATCAGCGAAATTGAAAAGGAGAACAACCTTGACTCGACGACTAGCAAAGACAGCAGTGGCATTCGTAGTAGCGGGCGCACTCTGGTTTTTTGTGGCAGCACCGCAAGCGCGTGCGGATGACAGAAGCAAGTGTCAGCATGCGGTCGAAAAGGCGGAAGCGAGATTCGACCGAGCGGTCCAAAAAGAGGGCGAGCACAGCCACGAAGCCGAGGAGCGGCGGCGGGATTTGAATGCGGAACGGCAACGCTGCTGGGATCAATACCATCAGTGGTGGAACGGAAGAGACCACCGTTGGGAAACCGAGCAGAATTGGGACAATGATCATCACGATCACGATAACTATCAACACTAATCGCCTTCCATGGGGCCGACGCGTCGCAGCATGAAGGTCCAGTCGGCCTCTTCGCCTCCTCTAGATGATATTCAAGTCAAAGAATTCTTGGGCGGCTTGATTTCGTGAAGAGTCGGGTTCGCCGGCTATTGTTGTTTATCGTGTATGGGGGCGCTGCTGGGCTGATGTTCTGGCCCATTATGCAAAGCCACAAATGTCAATGCGCCCACTATGATTGCTATCAAAACGACGATAAGAGCTGGGCTGCAACGTTTGCCGGCAAGCATCGTCGTTGGATGCTTTTTGCAACCGCCGGTTTGTCCCTGACTGCGATTGACGTCGCGACATTCGGCCGCGGGCACCGCGAATTTCTACCGCATCGCCCAGCAGAACCTAGGGAGTCCACCGGATTCTCACTTGTGAACTACCCACCTAAACTCCATGAAGAACGCGATTGGGCGTTACTTCCTTTTGGAGGCTTGGAGGCCCCATGAAGACAAAGATTTCAATAATGGCAGTTTTGTTACTTTTGACATGCTGGGTAGTGGCTGAGACGGGCCAGTCCGGCTCCGCAGGATCCGCGGGTTCGGCTGGATCAACGGGTGCCGGCGCCGGGTCCTCAACCGGGTCAAGCGCAGGACAGACAGGCGCTGGCGCGCAAAGCGGACAGACCCCCGGAACGATGTCCAATCCCGGACAAACCGGATCGAACCCCGGACAGACCGGAACTAATCCCGGCACAACTGGCAGCACAACGCCGAATTCCGGAAGCACGGCTTCACCAACGCCCGGAACCGCTTCGCCAACGCCGGATACCGCTTCGCCAAACTCGGGAACTACGTCGCCGTCGACCAACCCTGGCAGCACCACGACTCCTGGCACAACTCCAGAGACGCAGGGCACTCCTCAGGGTCAAAGCCCCAACTCGGCAACGCCTGGAAGCACAACTCCACCGAGCAGCACACCGCCGCAGAACTAACCTCGCGAAGATCTATGGCCACCAAGGCTTCCTTGGTGGCCTTTTTTTTCAATCAATCGATGCCTTACCAGTTAACCTTTGTCGCATCTCTAAGCATCTTAATTTCGCGCAAGCCGCCGAGGTTAGTTTTCGCCTCGGCCTTGCGCACCAGATTCTATCTTTGGAGAAACTCAGCCATGAATGCACGACGCTTTTTATGGTCAACCTTTCTTCTTCTGCTGGCAATTGCTACAAGCGTGCTGGCGCAAGACGTAAAGGTTGATTACGACCATCACGCAAACTTCTCTCAATATCGCACCTATTCATGGGAGAAAATCAAAACCACTGATCCCCTTTGGCAGAACCGTATCCAAGATGCTGTGGATCATGCCCTACAATCGAAGGGCTGGCAACGTGTGGATGGCGGTGGCGACGTCGCAATTACCGCCGTCGGCAGCGCTCGTGATCAGCGGGAGTACCAGACCTTTTACGATGGCATGGGAGGTTGGCGTTGGGGAGGTTTCGGCGAAACAACTACTCAAGCCGTGGACTATCCCGTCGGCTCACTGGTTCTGGACTTCTATGATGCCCATAACAAGCAGTTGATCTGGCGCGGCGTCTCTCAGGAAACACTCTCTAACAAGCCCGAAAAGAACGAAAAGAAACTGGATAAGGCCGTCGACAAAATGCTCGATCACTTCCCGCCGAAGGGCTAGTGTCGTTTGACTGCTATCCGCGGCCGTGTCTTTGAACCAGCGCCACGCGGCCGCGATACATCCAATCTCTTTCACGCTTGGGTACTACTGTCCCGCAGTGACTCCAAAGTAAAGTAAAACGTCGCGCCTTTCTCTACTTCGCCTTGTGCCCACACTTCACCCCCGTGCCTTTGAATGATGCGCCTTACAGTCGCGAGCCCAATTCCATTGCCAGGAAATTCCGCCGTGGAATGAAGACGCTGGAAAGGTTGAAACAGACGATCGGCTGATCGTTGGTCGAAGCCGCTGCCATTATCTCTGACGAAATATACGACCCGACCCTCGCTGCTTTCCTGTCCGAATTCGATACGAGCCGCATCGTGATGGGCTGTATACTTCCACGCATTTCGTAGCAGATTATCTAACACAATCCGCAAAAGACGCGCGTCAGCATTGGCTTCCGCGCTCGGGGCCGCGATGAATTCCACTTTCCGCTGCGGCGCATTACGACACAGTTCCTCCATGATGCCGCGAGCAAACACGCTGAGGTCAACCTTTTCACGATGCATGCTGCTGGTACTGAGGCGGGAGAGATTCAGCAGATCATCGATCAGGTCGGACATGCGCCGGGCGGCGGCACGAATATTCTGTAGCGACTCTTTGCCCGTCGCATCCAGCTTGCTCGAATGGTTTTTCAGAAGAATATAACTATAACCGTTAAGAGCATCGAGAGGTCCGCGCAAGTCATGCGAAACCGAATACGAAAACGCCTCAAGCTCACGATTGGCTGAGACCAGTTCGCGGGTTCGCTCGGTGACACGCTGTTCCAGTTCGTTTTGTGCCTTCTGCAGCGCGGCATCGCGGTTTTGTATTTCTCTCAACATCTCATTGAACGAATTCATCAGCGTGAACAGTTCATCGTGCTCCCCACTAGCATTGACGCGCACACTGTAGTCCTTATCTCGTGACACCACACGTGCTGTTTCAGCCAAGCCAACGATTGGTTCCGCAACCGATTTGCGAAAGCGCGACGACACCGCGACGGCAAATAACAGCGAGACCAGAAGCACGCCCAAAGGAAATCAGGCCATATCGCCAGAGGCGTTGATCGATTTCCCGCAAATCCGCGCGAATATAGACGATCCCAAGAAGTTTTCCTTGCGACAGAATCTTCCGTTCCAAAACCACATGAGTACTGCCAAAGCGGTAACCTTCGATTTGATCATTAGGAAGGGCTGGAACGCTTAGGAGTTCGTCCCCGCGCTCTTTTCTGTACTGCGCGAAGGTTATGCCGGATGGCGTCACAATACCCGCGGACGAAATATTAGGTGAATTCTGAAGCGCAGTAAGTGTGTTAGCCGCTGCCTGGGGATCGTTGAACAGCAGCGCAGAAACGCTGTTCGAAGCGATGATCTGGGCTTGCGCCGAAAGCGTGTGGACCAACCCCTGCCGGAACGTAATCTGGTCATAAATAAAGAAGCCGATGGATGCCAATATCAATGCTGCGCCGCTCACCAGCACATTCATCATCATGAGCTTGGTCGAAATCGATCTGGTGCGCTGCGCAGTCATAGTTATTTTTCTGCCGTGTCCTTATTCACCACTCGTAAAGCAACTTTTAATAATTCCGAACTTAGGGTTAAATGTGAGTTTTCGGCTGCGCCGCGATTTACTTCGAATCGAATTCTGTCCTGTTGCTTAACGAAACCAATGATGCCGCCGCGTTCGACAAAATGAGGGATGTCACTAACCGTTAGGGTCCCCGAATGCCGCGCAGCTTCAAGAATTTGACCCAATCGGCCTCCCTCAGACCCGCTGATGTATAGAACGTTGCACGGAGCAGCTTCAGAAACTTTAGAGATTCTTACCACGGCAATTTTGCGCGCACTGATACTTTCTCCCGCCACCGTGGCATCGAGAACCGGTCCAAATGGATCTTGCCCGAGAACACACAGTTCAAACGAGTCTCCGCTAGGACCGTGATCGATCGGCCATTGGACAAACTTGCCAAAGTTGAAGAGGTAAGCAGCCTTCACCTGAGACTCGGTGGGATGCACCTGCTGAGCGAGAGAAGTTGCAGAAAGGCACAACAATACGGCAAACCACGGCGCAGCACTCGAGATCGATCGGCGAACCCTTCTGTGCGATAGAAGCGAGCTCCCAAGTCCCCAACGTCCGGAATGCATGAATCGGCGAATCACCTTTTCCACGTAATTTGCGCGTAAACGGCTGTACGGATCCCAATCGGTGGCCCCGGATCGGATCCTGCATATTCGTAATGATACGGCTGGAATAGATTTTGTCCGACTACTGAGAACTCGAACTGCTGACTCGGTTGCCAGGCAAAACGGGCATCCCCGGTGATGTATGCGTGCACCTTGATTGCGGGCAGTGCGCTGACATAACGAGACGTCAGGTTGAAGTGAAACCGCTTGGCAAAATCGAGATTGGATTGCAGGGTAGCCTGATGCCTGGGGCTCGAGCCAGCCACAATAGGCGCGGTCCCAATGTCCTCAGAATTAGTTGCCTTCTGGATATCCATTTGCAGGAATGAATACGTAGCCAGCAATCGCCAGTAATTCACGGGCCGCCATTCGGGAGCGATCTCGACTCCTTTCGTAGTTCCCACCAGCCCGTTACCGAACTGCGCAGGAAGCAGGATGTGCGTCGGCAGTGGGCTTGTTTCCAGGAACGGTGCTCCCGTCACATCTTCACTGAAGAGATCACCGTAGTGATTGAAAAATGTGGCTATAGCGAAATAGAACTTGGCAGCCAACAGGCGCCGATAGCCTAGTTCGTATCCGTTGAGTTCTTCTGGTCTAAAGTGAGGGTTGGGGTTGAAACGCGCGAAAAACGGTATTCCTCCGGGCGCGATGGCAATAAAGCCCGCGAGCGAAAAATTTTCTTCGGCATCGGACGGAGTTCGCACGGCGTGCGTAAAGGCGGCCCACACGGTCTGGTGATCGGTTGGCGTCCATAGCAATCGAACGCTTGGCTGCCACTGCAGGCTGGTGAAATTAGTGTGGATTATTTTTGTTCCCAGCGACAAAGTCAGGCGGTTCTGCACCAGTCCGATTTCATCTTGCAAAAATCCCGTCAATAGGTTGTCGGTTCTGTTCTGCGGCGTGAATGTGAGACCCGAGACCACGACTGGATTGTCTTCGTGGGTGAAACGCATTCCTCCTCCCCACGAAATCTGCTGGCGAGCGCCGAGACGAAAACGGTCCATGAAATCGACATCGAATGTATTCTCGTAGTCGTCGAAATTCGCCTGCTCGCGGCTGGTACGATCAAAGTAAGCCTGAAGCTGAATATCCTTCCCCTCGCCTTGAACTCTTTGCCATCGCCCAAGAATGTTTCCTCCGGAAAGAGGCGCTGTTTTATCGATGGTCTGCGAGTAGGGCGGCGCGTAAGTGGTCGCAACCACACTCTGCCCTGCTCCCTCGTCGTAAATGTCGCCTTGAAAGGTGAAGCTATCGCGATCGCTCTTGGTCCAGTCGGCGCGGAAACCGCCTTGCGCCGCGCGCCAGGCGTCGAAGTTGTTACCGTCCGTGTGGTACTCCGGACCCCGGTCAAATCCCAGCGCGTATATGCGGTAATCGAAGGTCTTGCCATTGCCGCCACCGTAGCGCGCATTAAAGAAGCCCTGATCAACATTTCCTCCGCCTGCATTGATCAGTGCGCCGTGTGTGTCCTTGCTGGTTTTGGTAATGATGTTGATAACGCCATTTACCGCATTAGGTCCCCAAATCGTGCCCCCCGGCCCACGGATAACCTCAATGCGATCGACGTCCTGCAGCATGACGTTCTGCACTTCCCAATACGTGCCGGCGAGCAAGGTCGTGTAAACGGTGCGGCCATCGATCAGCACAAGAATGTCCCGCGTGAGGTTGCTCCCGAAACCGCGAATACCGACTGACCATTGATGGCTGTCGATTTGCGCCACCTCCACCCCCGGAGCCAACCGTAATGCTTCAGGAATCGTCGTCGCCCCTGAATTCTGAATATCTTCGTTGGTAATTACGTATACGGCCGCGGCAGTTTTCCAAATCTCCTCCGGTTGTTTGGAAACCGTGGTCACCTCGACGTTTCCCAGTTCTTCCAGTGTCAACTGCTTTGCGGGATTAGTGGATTGATCGATATCGGGGAATGCCTCCGGCGCGGTTGCAGCCAGCAAAAACCAGAACGCGATGGCATAGAACCCCGCCGGCCACTTTTTTGGTGACATACCTTCGAGCTGTAATGTTTTCATTTAGGAGTTGGCACCTTGTTGTGAATCGCTACGAAGACCGATAAGCCGATTAACCGTCTCAATGAGTTCTTCCGGTTCAACTTCCGCTTTTCGAAGCCATGCATCAACCACTGCGCCCTCGCCGGGCAATGAAGAAAAACCTGACAACATCAAAATCGGAATTCTGGGGCGAAGCCTTTTCATCTGTTCCGCTAAAGCAGTACCGTTATTTCCTGATAGCCAATAGTCGGTTACGACTGCATCCACGTGATGCGTGCGGAACATCTCCATAGCGTCGTCTGAAGACTGAGCTGCCAGCACAACAAAACCAGCAGATTCGAGCAGTGCCTTCCGCAACTGAAGCTGCAGCTTCTCATCATCCACGCAAAGAATAGTTTTAGGGGATTGCACCTGTGAACTGCCTGGCGAGCCTGTAGGTCCAGAACCAGCCAGCACCGCCGAGATCACCGAAAGGAGAAGCTCCGGGTCGTGCCCCTTCTGCACATGACTGTCTACCGCGCTGACCAGTGTCGCGGGCAGTTGACCAACCGCAGACACCGCAATCAGCCGCAGATGCGGGTAAAGCGCTCGCAACTTGCTGGCAAGTTCATTCCCGTTCATTTCAGGCATCATGTAATCCAGCAAGACAAGATCAACCTCGGCTCCCTCGCTGAGCATTCGCAGTGCCTCGGCGCCCGAAGAGGCCAGCAAAACGGAGTATCCCGCCGCTTCGAGCAACACCTTGCGGAGTCTCAAAGTAACGAGATCGTCATCCACACAAAGAATGCGTCCGCCGCTAATCTCCATGGGCAAAGTGAGACATCATTACAAAGTTACGCAACGGCAGACATACAGGAAAATCCCCATTAACGACTTAGTTACCCAGCCGTAGTGCCCGTCCGTCGCGCAAATCGTGCTTCCTGGTGTTGTCAATGATGCAATCTTTTCAGCTCACATCGCCCTGTGACCTCCGTCACTGCGGCCGGTTCGAAAGCGGCCCTAAAATCGCACATCTCGTCTTGCGGGAGAACGCCATGAGCCCTGCTGCAGTAACCGAAGGCATTTCCAATCTATTAACCACCGATGAAGAATATCCGGCGCCGCCGATCGTGGCGCAAAATTGCCGCCAGCAGAATTTCGCCGAAGCCTACCAGCGCTCGGTCAACGATCCAGAGGGTTTCTGGGGCGAGTACGCTAAGCGCTTCGTGTGGACGCAGCCTTGGAACAAGGTTCTGGAATGGGATGGCGTGCACCATCAATGGTTCGTGGGCGGCAAAACCAATATCACCTTGAACGCGCTGGATCGTCATGCGCACTCCGAGCGCCGCAACCGCGCGGCCTTCATCTGGCTGGGAGAAGACGGGACAGAGCGGGTTGTGACCTACGGCCAGCTGCATCGCTTGGTATGCCGCTTTGCCAACGGACTGAAATCGCTGGGGGTGAGAAAAGGCGATCGCGTCGTTATTTATATGCCGCTGACCATCGAGGGCGCCGTGGCCATGCTGGCCTGCGCTCGTATTGGCGCGATCCATTCAGTCGTCTATGCCGGACTGGGCCACACCGCGCTGCGCGATCGCATTATTGATGCGCAAGCCAAGGTGATCATCGTTGGCGACGTCGGCTTCCGCCGTGGCAAGACCGTAGAGTTGAAAGCCATCGTCGACGAGGCTATCGACACGCTTGAGTTCGTCGAAAAAGTCGTGGTGTATGCGCGTCGTCCCACAGAGCTGAACAGCAAACGCGAAATCGATTTCAATGATTTGCTGAAGTTTCCCGCCGACTGTCCCGCCGAAGAAATGGACGCTGAAGATCCACTATTCCTCCTGTACACCTCAGGATCGACGGGAAAACCCAAGGGAGTGGTGCACGTCCATGGCGGATACATGGTCGCCACAACGTATTATCTGGAAAGCTTTTACGACGTCGGCGATCAGGACATCTTCTGGTGCACATCCGATATCGGCTGGGTGGTAGGCCACTCGTATATCGTTTATTCGCCTCTATGCGCGGGCGCAACGACGCTGTTTCGTGAAGGCGCTGTTGACTACCCTAATCCAGGAACCGCGTGGGAAATCGTCGAACGCTACGGCGTGACCAAAATGTTCACTGCTCCCACCGCTCTGCGCATGTTCATGCGCTACGGGGAAGCTTATCCAGCAAAGTACGACCTTACCAGTTTGCGGGTAATTGCCTGCGCTGGCGAGCCGTTGAATCCGGAAGCATGGCGCTGGGCTCAGACCTATCTGGCCGGCGATGGCAAATGGGGTTACGTGATCGACAATTGGTGGCAAACCGAATTGGGTGGCCCAGCCCTGGGCACACCGCCCACCATGGCTGTGCGGCCCGGCAAAGTGGGCGTAGCACTGGAAGGCTCGGAAGCCGACGTCGTCGATGAGCAAGGCAAGTCTGTCCCGCCGGGCGTGGGCGGACGTCTCGTGCTGCGGCGGCCGTATCCCTGCATGCTGCGAACTGTCTGGGGAGATCCAGCGCGATACGAACGCGATTGGCAGCAGATTCCGGGCTGTTATGTGACCGGCGATGTTGCGCTAAAAGATAAGGATGGATACATCACGGTTCTAGGTCGCTGCGACGATGTGCTGAACGTCGCTGGCCATCGCATCGGCACTGCGGAAGTAGAAAGCGCGCTGGTTTCGCACCCGGCGGTCGCCGAGGCTGCTGCGATTGGCGTTCCCGATCCGCTAAAGGGCGAAGTCATCAAATGCTTCGTTCAAACTCGCGCCGGCCATACGCCGTCAGATGCACTCGCCAACATCCTGATTGAACATGTAAGAAGAGAGTTAGGACCGATCGCTACTCCGGCCGCGCTGGAATTTGTCGCGGCGCTACCGAAGACTCGTTCAGGAAAAATTCTGCGCCGCTTCTTAAAGGCCAAAGAAGCAGGCGTAGACGCAGGCGACGTGTCCACAATGGAAGGCTAAATAACCGCTCGTGATTCGTGCTGAGGGGCTGCGGAAAAACTGATAGAGGATTTGAAAAGGCACGGCTTCAGCCGCGCCGCCATTACATCTCAATGACGAAGGCACGGCTTCCCAGAGGTTGCGGAAAAACTCACTTGTTTTTTGCCAGAGATGAGTTACAAGCAGGTATGCGAGGAAACCAGGACGAGCAGGAGGAAGTTTTCAGCTACATTCCGCTGGAGCAGCGAGTGCCGCGGGACCATCCTTTGCGGCGGGTGCGGGAGATGACGGACCGGGCGCTGCAGGAACTGTCGTCCTGGTTCGACCAGTTGTACGGGCAGACAGGGCGGCCGTCGATTCCGCCGGATTTTGCAGGCGCTGAACACCATCCGCAGCGAGCGACAGTTGATGGATCAGATCGACGGCAACTGGCGCTATCGCTGGTTTGTGGGTCTGAAAGTGGACGACGCGGTGTGGGATGTCACGGTGTTCACCAAGAATCGCGACCGGCTGCTGCGCGGAGAAGTCTCGCAGAAATTTTTCGAGCGGGTGCGGGCCGAAGCCGCGGGGTTGCTGGACGATGAGCACTTCACCGTAGACGGTACTTTGCTGGAGGCGTGGGCGAGCCGGGACAGCTTCGAGCTGAAGAAAGATCCGCCACAGCGGGGTAGCGGAATACGAGGGCGGAAACTGCTACGCGATCGGCATGAGAGCAAGACGGACCCCGAAGCGCGACTGTATAAGAAGAGCGCACCGGGGCCGTCGAAGCCGAGTTATCTGGGGCACGTGGTGACGGAGAACAGGAATGGATTGATTGTGCAGTCCTGCGTGACGGAAGCGGGGCGGCGGGCGGAGTTGGATGCCGCGCTGGATGCTGGGAGCCCTGGCTCCACGCCCGCGGGAGATTACGGTGGCTGCCGATAAGGGCTACCAAGATGAGAAATGCATCGTGGGGATGCGGGGGTTGGGCGTGGTTCCCTTGGTGGCCGAATTTAAAGCGTCGAAGAATTGGAAGAACTGGTTGAATGATGGGGAACGTAACCATCCGCGCTTCGCCAGCAGCCAGAGAAGGCGGCGCCGGGTGGAGAAAGTGTTCAGCTGGATCAAGACGGTAGCGGGATTACGCCAGACCAAGCTGCGCGGACGGAGGCGAGTGGACTGGCTGTTTCGGCTCACCGCCGCCGCCCACAATCTGGTACGCATGGTGAAGCTTCTACCGGCGGGGTAGTAAGAAGGCCGTAGTGTCGGCAAAAACACTCCCACGCCGCAACCCAGAACAGAAGGAGGGCGACCAGGGAGGGCGAAACACCTTGCGGAGAGTCACTGCACGCAAAAAAGCGAGTTTTCCGCAACCTCTTCCCAGCCGTGCCGTAAGTCATTGAAAACGGTGCGCGGTGCGGCTGAAGCCGCGCCCCTTCAAGGCCCCAATCGCGGACTTCGAAGTTTTTCCGCGACCACTTGTGCTATGGCGCACTGTGATGGCGGGCATTCGTCACCGCGCCATTTCAAACAACATGCTAAATTGGCTTCGCCTGAGCCCCCGGCATTCGAAGCGATTGAGGTTTCTGGGCCGAGGGCCCCCGCTCCAAACCCCAGTCTCAAGTCGTAATGAAAGGAGCACTCCCATGTTTGCCCGTATTCTTGATTTTGAAGTGAAAGCCGAAAAGAAAGAGGAGTTCGTCAAGGCAATCAAGAACCAGGTTCTGCCCATCCTCAAAAAGCAGAATGGATTCCTGGAGATTCTGCCCTTCTTCCCGGAGAACATGAAGCAGAACAAAGTAATCACCATCAGTCTATGGACTACCAAACAGGACGCAGATCGTTATGAGAGGGAGTTCTATCCCGAAATGTTTGACACTCTCAAACCCTGGCTAACCTCGCCCGTCGTGACCAACTACTACAATCTTGAGACCACGCTGTGCGAGCATTTCGTCGACACACTTGCGGCCTGAGAGGCAAGTATTTCTCAAGAATGTCTTTGGGACAAATGAAGATGTTGAAACCCCGGGGCGAATGCTCCGGGGTTTGTTTTTCAACTATCGCACCGTTCGATGTGTTTTTGCCCGCGATAAAGAACATTTATCAAGATGATAAAACATTACGGTTGACTGATTTTGTCGCCCGCCCGCAAAACCTTTCTCCATATATGGGATTCCAGCATTCAATCCATGAGTGCCTGGTTTGATGTCGGCCAAGTTCAGCGAATTATTTGCTCCCTTCAAACTTCGGTAACTTCAGTGAATGAAGTAATTCTCAGCTTGCAATAGGCTTTGCCGATTACAACCTTATTCCCCCGATCTACGTCCAAGGTCCGGGAAATAGTCTGCTCATGCTCACTCGGGTGACGGGTTTACTTTCGTCGGCGATTCTGATTGCAACCGTCATGAGCCACAATCTCGTCTCGGCTCAATCGAACGCTCCCCACGAATCTTCCGATCCGACGTACCATCACAGCGTCTCCGAAGTGCGGCTGGTGTTTTTCACCACCGACGAACGCAATCATCCGGTAAGGGATCTTCAAAAGAATGACTTTGCGGTGGTCGATGACGACGCCGTAATTCGCGATTTTCGCAGTTTCACCCGCGCCGATTTAATCAACCTCGATGTCATGGTGTTGATGGATACGAGCGAATCGGTTTTGCCGCGCTTGCCGCAAGAAGTTGCGGAGGTTCAACGACTGATTTCACAGTGGCCATGGCGCTCAGGAGACAAGGTTTCTGTCCTTTCATTCAGCGGGATGCAAACGCGTCTCATCTGCTCTGAGGATTGTCGCAGTTCGTTCAGCGCGGACCGAATTGATTCCTCGTCCGAAGGAGGCGCGACACCTTTATTCGATGCGCTAAAAAAAACGGCGGACCTTCTCCATGCCCGCGCTCAGCCCGATGTCTGGCGTGTGATCATACTTTTCTCCGACGGTGATGACACCATCAGCGTGACCTCATTAAAGGAAGCATTGGGCGCGGTACGAGACAGCGAAGTGCAAGTGTATGCCGTCGATAATGGTGTCGCCGAACCATCGAACGGAAGTGCAATCCTGCAAGAGATTGCCAATGACTCCGGTGGTCGCTATCTCCAACTCAGCGACGGGGCTGTCAACGTTTTCAATAGTGTCATCGACGATTTGCATTCTGCGCGCGTGGTAACTTACGCGTTGCCGCTGGCTGCCACCGATTTCCACTCGATTCGTATTCTGCCCACTCACAATCTCAAGCTCCAATTTCGCTGCCGCAGCGGCTACTACAAAAGCGCGCCAGCGCCGTAACCTATTAGGAGGAACGTCCATGAAACGCGCGTTGTGTTTGATTTTCTTTTGTGCAGTTTGCCGTATTTGCTGACAGCCCAAATTGGAATCTATCAACAGGGCAAAATTGTGAGGATGCACATGGGCGAATGCATTCCGCTCGGACACGGATTCATGGCGACATTCGGCGGTCCGGCAACGCCAATGGGACCGGAACTCTGTCCTGAATACACGCTGGTCTCCGATAAGGTAGTATTCGTTATTGTGGGGAAAGTCGTCAAATTCTCTCATCCCGCTTAGCCGAGACCATCGACTTTCGTTTTCATAAAAACGAGCTAGTGGTCCGGATTGACGATGCCAAACGCGAAACCAAGTTCGACATCAAAGATATGGTGATGCGCTCTGAGTGGGACCTCGTGCAGCGGCACATCGAGGAAAAACTGAAAGAGTCAGACGATCATGAAGCCGAAGTGCGGTTGCACTGACCGAACCGATTTCGTTCTTGCGGAAAATTCGAACTCGGCGCTTGAGGCTTTGAAAAGGCGCGGCTGAGGAGCGTCACATGGCGTCGGTCAACGATGCAGGCGACTTGCGATATCGCGACTACGGCTCATCGCTTCTGGTGATAATTGATCATGCTAAACAGACCGCCTTCTGCGTTGTCAGCCACCCCAAATAGCTGAACAGCGCGTGCCCATTTCGCGTGCCCATAATGCCGCAGCAAAGCGCCGGATCCCAATTTAACTCCGGCATCCAAGGTGAAGAAGGTAGCAAGCCCTGCCGTCGAGCCCATGAACGGCCGCGCGATGGGATCGTTCTCGCGAAAACGAGAGCGCTCCATGTTGCGATAAGTCGCGTAAGCGTCGGTCGCCGAGGCCGCGAGTTGCGAGACCGTCCACCGATCGAGGTGGAAGGACTGCGCGCAGCAACTGCCAGTGAGTAACAGCACTGCGAATAGTTTCATGGGCAGCGATTTTAGACTGTCTAATGCCTTTAGTCCAACAATAGAGTTGCTCCGGGTAGTGACGTTAGTTTGTCTTCCGTTTGATGAAGCGTCATTCCGTATCCCCCGAAGGAAGCTGATGGGAATCTCGCGTAAACCATTTCAAGCCTAACCACTACCGTTTTTCGCGCTCTGTTTCGCCGGTGTGAGGATTGCTGGACCAAGTCTTTCTGCGGGAAATCCGGATGGTATTCGTGCCGAACCTGCGCTACATACACAATCCCGACTAATATATCTTTGGAGATAGTTAGCGGATCGGGAAAGGGCACCGGAGTCGAAAGAGTTCGTGAATTGGATGCTGCACAGTTTTCTCGCCTTCCACAGCGCGAAGCCAAGCACTTGGCCATTAGGAAGAGTGATACGCATCGCTTCAGCACAACTTCTTCTATTTCTTTTGGCGGGCCTGGCTGCGACGGCCGCTGTATCCCAAGCGAGCGCCGATCTCGGCGTGAGCAATTCGCATGCGGTAATCACGGCGACATCTGTGGCTGGACGCGGTGACAATGTCGAAGTGGAAGTTACGTTCAGTAAACTGGTGCGAGCCGAGGTGAGCACGCTCGCGCATCCCGACCGGCTGGTATTCGATTTTCCTGGATGCGAACTTGCTCATCCGGGTCAGCGTCTGATGGTAAATCGCGGATCCGTTGTTGCCGTCAGAGCTGCCGCATTCAGCGTTGCGCCGCCCATTGCAAGGCTGGTCATCGATCTCAAGTCGGCGCAGGATTATGAGGAAGCTTATGTCGGGAACAAACTTGTCATCAAGCTCAAGTTAACCGGAATTGCCCGACAACTCCCTCCGACAAGCGGAGCTGATAACCCACCGGCGAACAAGCCGCGACTTGCGTCCGAATCAGATCGAGCTGCACCTAAATCCCTGGATGCGGCGCCCTCCTCCGCAGTTCGGGTATATGCGTATGCCCTTCTTGCCAAAGCCCGAGCATTGACGATCTCCGATCTGGAGCCGCTGGAAGCGAAGGCGCAAGCGGGCGACCCCGAATCGGAGACCCTGCTCGCGCTCGCGTACCATGCTGGCACATTGCTTAAGATGGACGATGCGAAAGCACTTCGGCTGCTGCAGCAGGCCGCGAGCCGGGGTTTTGTTGCGGCCGAAGAAGCCATGGGAATTTTCTGTCAGGCCGGCTTCGGGATGCCGCCGGACAAGGTACAAGCTGTTTCGTGGTATACCAAGGCGGCGCAGCACGGATCGAAAGACGCGGCAACCAACGTGGCGCTGATGTATGCCATTGGCGATGGGATCCAAAAGGATGAGGCGAAGGCAGCAACCTGGTTTCGCAGCGCCGCCGAGGCAGGGGACGCAACCGCCCAGTTAAATCTCGCAGCCTTATACCACCGGGGCGACGGAGTGCCATTAAATGATACCCAAGCTGCACTCTGGCTCACCAAGGCCGCGGATCAGGGCTTGCTTCCCGCGATGCTCGAACTGGCCCGGTGGAACCTGCGGGCCGAGCATGGCGGGAATGTCGATGCGTCCATCGGTTGGTACAAGAAAGCGGCCGCACTGGGTGACCCGTCGGCGCAGGCCGCACTGGGTGATATTTTCGCCGATCCGAAACTTGGCCGGCTGGACTATGGCCAGGCCGTCGACTGGTACAGAAAGGCGGCGGACCAGGGACAGAGCGCGGGAGAATTCGGGTTGGGAACGCGATACTTGCTTGGGCAGGGTGTACCTCAGGATTTGGAGGAAGCGCGGCGCTGGCTGACGCCGGCGGCAAACCTGGGCCACCCTTATGCTCAACTTTCTCTGGCGAACATGTTTGCAGCGGGCGAAGGCGGCCCTGTGGATGCCGCTGCAGCCGCGAAATACTACGAACTCGCGGCAAATTCTGGCATTGCTGAAGCGCAATATCGTCTCGGACTCTTACTGGCCTCCGACCGCGGCAATGGAGCGGATCTCGAATCCGCCTATAAGTGGTTGGTTCTAGCACAGGATTCGGTGAAGGAAAGTGCGGCGACTGCGCAACAGATCCGGAAATTGCTTACACCCCCGCAAGTCGCGCAGGCCGAACGCGAGATTGACCAGTGGCGCATTGCGCACCTTGCTCAGGGTGCGAGCCGCTAGGGTCGCGTCCCGGAAATATCTTTGCAGTTGTCAGTGCGAACCCAAACTATTTTCGCTGTTTTCCGACTCGCTGTGCAGTCTCGAACATCTTGGCGACCGTATCCAGATCTTTGGGCTTCACTTTTCCCGCAGGAATTCGCGTATTCGTCAGGTCTTCTAGCGTCAGCATCACCTCGCCGAGTGCCATTGAGTCAACCAATCCGGAGGAGACCAGGGGCGTGTTCTCATCAATCACCAGGGCCGGCTTTCGAATTCGCCGAAGGATGTATTCAATCATCTGCTTGGCTTCTTCCGTCATTTCAATATTCTCTCCCCAAAAGTGATCCGCTTGGCCTCTCACGCATGTGTGTTACTCGACGTTGAGTTCCGGATGTTCTTTCTGCAATTTCTCGAGGGTGGCGGATCTTGCTGGTTTTCCGGCGGTACTCTTCACAATCCATTTTGGCGGCTTCAGAAAAACTATTCCAACCGTCACCCCCAAGCCGGCGGTGACTTGGCTACGAATCTCCCGTTCGATCTCGACAGTATTTGCCAGCAGGTCTTCGCTTTCTACCTCGGCCACGATGACGATCTCTTCCGTCCCAAGATCCGGATTGTACACACCCATAGCGATTACCCGGCCATCGTGGACGGCGCGGTGGCTGGCAGCGATTTCCTCGATATCGTGCGGGTAGATATTTTCCCCGCCCACAATGATGAGGTCCTTTTTCCTCCCGACCACATAAAGTTCCTCGTCCACACAGAACCCGAGATCACCCGTGTGGTACCAGCCATCGACGATCGCTTTTGCTGTGAGGTCGGGATGGTTGTAATAACCGTCAAACAAGCAATCGCTTTTGATAAGAATTTCGCCCGCGTAGTTTTCCTCGAGGGGAATGCCCGAATCGGACACGATACGAATCTCATGATTCGGCAAAAGGCGGCCAGATGATGTGAAGCAAACCGAACCCTCGGTCCCTTCCGCGACCCTTACGACGCGATGCGAGTTCCGAAACTGTCTGCCATCGGCCCAAATGCGCGTGGGCCCGGATGGACGATCGATGTCTGACTGACTGACGGCAAAGACATTTTCGGCCATGGCGTAGGAGCTTTGCAAAGCACCGGCCTTCAGTCCATTTGCCGCGAATGCGTTCTGGAATTCCTGCATGCTGCTCGTCCGGACGGGCTCAGAACAATTGATCAGCGCACGAACCGAAGACAGATCATACTGCGCGCGACGGGCCGGCCGGGTGCGGCGAGGAACAAACTGAAAAGCAAAGTTAGGCAACCATGCGAGCGTGCATTTATGCTCGCTGATGACCTGCAGCATGGTTTCAGGATGCATCACCCAGTCAAGGGGCGACTGCATTACGAGCGGAACGTGGCAGGCCATGGGAAGGATGAAGCAGGCGATCAGGCCCATGTCATGATAAAGAGGCAGCCAGCTGTAAATCCGGTCGGTCGCGCTGTCAATCTTCAGTGCTTGCGAAAGATGTGCCAGTTGGCGCAATACGGCAGCGTGGGTCAGCGCCACACCTTTCTGAAGTCCAGTGGTGCCCGCTGAATGCTGGATGAATGCAACGCCGTCGCGTTGACCAGGGTAGGGTAGAAGTTCCTCTTCGCGCCCGAAGCCGTTGCCAACTCGAAGCAGCCTCGTCTGCTCCCCCAGCGTCACATGGCCGAGAATTTCATCGGGAAACTCTTCGTCAATGACGACAACCTTGGCATTCAGGTTTGCAGTAACTCCCGCCACTCCGAAGCGGTACTTGGATGGCTCCACCTTGTCATTGGGGTAGGCGATAAATGCCGGCACCGCGCCGAGCATCATCGCTCCAACGAAGACGGTCATCGCCGGAATGCCCTGCGGCATGATGACGATTACGCGATCCCCGCCGTTCACGCCATTCCCCCGGAGCGCTCCGGCCTGCAGACGGGCGCGACGACGGAATTCAGCAAATGTGACTGTACCTTGTTCGTCTTCGTTAACCCACGCCGTAACGAAGGGACTCTCGCCGGGAGCCGCTTCCAGCCCTTCGATGAGATTGCGGTATGGGAGCACAAATCAGTGTAGCTGATGAGAAGTGAAGTCGGATCAAGTCGTGTCCTTGTAACCGAGTGCGCACACAATTATTCTTGTGTCGCCGGCTCGACTAGAATTCGCCGCGAGATTCGGCCGCTGAATTTTCCATGCGCACGGAGGAAACCTGTTTCGCATTATCTCGTACGCTGTGGCGTTCTTGCTGTGCGCCGTGATCTTGGAAAAGGTCCGCTCGCGGCCAATCCGGCAAGCTACCCTCCTGATCGCAAGCCTTGCGCTCTACCTCACGTGGGGAGTATGGTTCGCGGCCGTTCTCCTCATCTCCATCGTGATGAACTATCTCGTGGGAGAATGGCTTCGCCGCAAACGTTCTGGCGTAATACTCTCCATCGGAATTTTTCTCAATCTCGCCCTGCTGAGTACTTTCAAATACCTGCCGGAAGCCGCGGTTCATCTTCCTTTCTCTTCGTTGCAACGCTTCGCGCACCTCGCGTTGCCCTTAGGCATCTCGTTCTGGACTTTTCAGGCGATGAGCTACCTCTTTGACGTTTATCAGGGTGACGACGTCGACCCGTCGTTCTTCGAATTTGCGCTCTATATGGTTTTCTTCCCTGTGACTATCTCCGGGCCCATCTGCCGCATGTCCGAGATGCTTCCGCAATTCCGTTCTGAGAGCGTCACGCGTTTGGACGACATCGTTCACGGGTGCCAGCGCATTGCCACCGGCGTGCTAATGATGCAACTGGCCAAATTGCTGGGACAGGGAATTCAGGCTGGAGATGGCATCACTTCCGGCTTCGACCGTCTTGCTAACTGGAGCGGCCCGGATGTTTGGTGCCTCGCGTTCGGCTACGGCCTGCAGCTCTTCTTCGACTTCGCCGGATACTCGCATATCGCCATCGGCGCAGCCCATGCGCTCGGTTTCACCATCCCTGAGAATTTCGCGCGGCCGTTTGAATCGACCAGTCCGTCGATCTTCTGGACTCGCTGGCACATGTCGCTGTCTTTCTGGATTCGCGACTATGTCTTTTTCCCGTTGATGCGCTTGCGCCGTGAAGCGTGGTGGCGAAATCTCAGCTTGCTGATAGCCATGGTTCTGTTCGGATTGTGGCACAAGGCCAGCATCCTTTTTGTTCTGTGGGGCGCCTACCATGGATTGCTTCTCATCTTGCACCGGCAGGTGGAAGGGTTGGAGCGCAGGTTCGACTGGACGCCTCCCAGAATCCCATGGAGTGCGCTTTCGTGGGTCTCCACGATCAGTCTGGTGAATCTGGGATGGATTTTTTTCCGCGCCAACACTTTACCCCAAGCGCGACAAATGCTGGCGGCGATTCTTTCGCCAGCGACCTATCGGGTCCACTTTCTGAGCGGAAGTCTCTACCTGCTGGTTCTCGCGCTAGCCGTTGGCTACACGATTGCGCTGTTTACCATCGACGGGCTCAGTCGCTATTCGACTGAAGGGGAGGACGCTCAAGCCGCGCCCGCAGGCTCCCCCACAGGACCGATGGTGCTACTGGCTCGTTGGCGATGGTTCTGGCTCCCGCCGCTCTATGTGCTGACCTTGTTTCTTGTCTGGATCGTCACCCTGTCGCGTGGCAGCAGCGCCGCGCAGATGATGTACCGCAATTTCTGAGTCTTCCAGTTTTGTGAGCTTCTCGCGGAATTGTAGCCACAAGAGTGACTTCGGGATGCTCCGTTCGGTATTCCTGCTATCACACGCCTAGGAGGCATAGGTCACTAACAAGGGCTAGATAGGTCACTGACAAATACCAGCCGAAAGATTGAGAATCGCCACAAGCTCGGAGAGGATCCCCCGTCCTCATTTTGTTATTTCACTTCGAACCGCATGGGAGGAGACGAGCCCCATGCCTAGCAAGCAGCGATTTTACAGGTTATTTTTTCGAACAGGTGCGCGCACGGCGAAGACTGAACTGCCGATTGTAGTTGGCCTTGCCCTGGTTTTTGCGGCCCAATCCATGCTGAGCGAAACAGCTGAGGAAGCTGCTTCATCTGCCATAGGAGCGTACGGGTCGTTGCTCCTTGAGCCGCCCACGCAGAATGTTCGCGCCTTCCCGCAGATCAACCTGGGAGGCGATCGCAAACTGGAATACCTTGGTACGTTTTGCGGCAACGCAAAATACGAGAAGTTATCGAAGTTCACTCGCACGCTTGAAAGGTTGGGCGTAACCTCCCGGTCTACTTCAGTTCTCGGTGAAGACGCTGCAAGGCAGACCGAGGCTCCTTGGTGGATGACTCTTCCTGCCCGCAGGGTTGTGGAAGACTTCGAGCCGCCGGCCCATGCCACGAAAATCGTACACCCCACCTCCAACCTGGCAAGCATTCGGGATACAGTCGTGACTTTTGCCTATGGGCCAGCCAGAGTGATGCGGGCGCCGCATCAAGTGACCACCGACTCCATGCTGCGGCTCATCATCAGTGATCCTGACCTGCAGGCCGTACATGTTTTTGACCCACAGGGCAAGACTTCGTTCAGTATTCTGGGCGGCCAAGGTCGCAGACTGCAGTTGCCGGCTGGAGTTGCGGTGGATGCCGAAGACAACATTTACATCGCTGATTCCGAGCGCGGCATGGTGCTGGTCTATAACCAGCACGGGCAATTCGTCCGCTATATCGGGAAGTTCCATGGCGAAAACATATATGAACGTCCCACGGGAATTGCAATTGACCGAAACGCAGGCCGTTTATATCTTGCCGATACTCCACGCAATCTAGTTTTCATCCTCGACCTGCAAGGCAACGTTTTGAAGCATGTGGGCAAGGACAGGAACGGCAATGGCAGCGGAGAATTCGTCTCTCCCACGCAGATCGCCGTCAGCGATCACGGAATTGTGATTCTGGATAGCGGGCGGTCACGCATTCAAATCCTGGATTTCGACGGCAACCGCATTGGTTGTTTCCGCGTTGTTACCGGCGTTGGCAGGGACAACGGGCTGGCCGTAGACAGGGACGGAAACATCTACATCAGTTATGTGGCCAGGTCCATCATTGGTATCTACAAACCGGATGGAACGCCGATGGGTACGTTTGGACAATCCGGCAGCAGAATCGGAGAGTTTCTCGCCCCGGGCGAGTTGTGGGTCGATACCAGCAACCGCATTTACGTAGCGGATTTGGTGAACGCGCGGGTACAAGTCTTCCAAGTCATCACAGGAGTAACCTCTCCGCATTAGGAGGCGGCCGAATCCGCTATCTCTGAGCGCAACACCAACGTCGCACACGCTGAGTCGCTCCTGGGCGTTGTTGGCCAACTCTAACTGTTTCGTCAGACTGGGCATAGTTTGGGCATGATCCGTGGAAAAGATCGCGTGCAGACCGGCCTTCGTTTTGTCTTCTGCCCATGCGAAACATCAGGCTGTGACAGCTTCCGATCCAACGCCCTCCTCCAGTATGGTCATCAGGTCTGCTTCCCCCGAACGCCCGTTGCCCATGGGAACGCGCATCCGTTGAGGAAAATGATCCGAAACCCGGGAAACAGATTCGATCAAACAAGGCGATCTTCTGGAGGGCAGTCATGACAAACTCAGTGCAACAGCGATGCTGGACTTCCAGGCTCCGGAAGCGAGCGCCAATTCCTGCGCTGGCGTTAGCATTGCTGTTTTTCTCGGGCGCGGTCGCCACCCAATCAGCGCAGCCCAAACCTTCACCGTCCTTTACAGCTTCCCTTGGTTGAACGGGGCCAACCTTACGTAGGCTTGGTCCGTGATCCCGCCGGGAGTCTCTATGGCACCACTTTTGAGGGCGGCGCATACAACAATGGAACGGTGTTCAAAGTAGACCCGACGCGCACCGAAACCGTGCTACACAGCTTTACCGTATCTTCTCGGCCAATGGATCGCTCCAACTCCCCAAAATCGCCCTTCAGAGTTTTTCGGCTTTTTCCGTTGCGCGGATTGCCTTGCTGGTGTCCCGATAGCTCATGCTTCTCGTAGCCCAGATGCCCGGTCATTTCGGCTTCCAGATCCCGTTCGAGCACCGCCTTGGTCAGTTGTTTGAGCAGCCCATTTTCCCCGATGATCTGCTCGGGGCGCTTATAATCCTTCCGCAGTTGATCGATCAGCGTTTTGTCGATAGCCATGAGTCATTCTCCCTTTCTCATGGCCGGTTACACAGTTACTTATACAGTTCCCGATCGTCAGTTTCTGCTCTCGAAAATTCTTGGTCTGCTTTGCCGCTACGGTGCTAGTCTTTTTCATTGCCGGTCTCCTTTTATCTCTTGCGCTTCGAGCGCGTCGATAAGTTGGGAGCGTATCGCATCCCGCCGGAGACCGGCTCTTCTCATCCCATCTGATTATGCCAACAACCAATGGCACTTCTCGATTTGCTCGACCGCTCGATCAGTGACCTGGCTACTCTAACAGAGCTTTCTAAGGATCAGACCGTCCCAGATGTGTCCCTTCCGCTCGGGCGAACCGGGGCGCTGAAGTTGAAGTTAAGGTGTGATCTCGAACACTGTCCCGTCGCTGTAAACGCCGCCATCGTAAGTCGTGCCGTAGAGATTGCCGGCGGCATCGAAGACTAGACTGGCCTCGGGATGATTCCCGTCCTTGCCGTTGTCGTTGAAGCTGTGCAGAATCTTCTCTGTCCAGCCGCCGCCCGCTTTGGGCGTCAATTCGAACACCGTACCGAGGCCGGAAGCGCCGCCATAGGTCGTGCCGTAGAGATTGCCGGAGGCATCGACGATCAGGCCGGCGACGGGGTAGGCACCGTCCTTGCCGTCGTCATTGAAGTTATGCAGAATCCTCTCCGCCCAGCCCCCACTGGCTTTGCGCGTCAACCGGAACACCGCACCCACGTTGTAAGCGCCACCCCCGTAGGTCGTGCCATAGAGATTGCCGGTGGCATCAAAGATCAGTCCGGCTTCAGGATAGTACCCATCCTTGCCGTTGTTCTTGAAATCATGGAGTACCGTCTCCTTCCAACCACCGCCCGTTTTGGCCGTCAACTCGAACGCCGCACCGACGCCGAAAGCACCGCCTTGGTAAGTTGTGCCGTAGAGATTACCGGAGGCATCGAGGACCAGGCTGGCAGCAGGATAGGCCCCGCCATGGTTGTTGAAACTTAGCAGCACCGTCTCCTTCCAACCACCGCCCGTTTGGGGCGTCAACTCGAACACCGTACCGAGGCCGAAAACTCCGTATTCCAAGGTTGTGCCGTACAGATTCCCGGAGGCATCGAGGATCAAGCTAGCAACAGGATAGTCACCGTCCACGCCGTTGCCGTTGAAGTTATGCAGCACGGTCTCTGTCCAGCCCCCGCCCGCTGTGGGCGTCAGCTCGAACACCGTACCAACACCGAAAGCGCCGCCTTCGTAGGTCGTGCCGTAGAGATTGCCGAAGGCATCGAAGATCAAGCCGCCAACGGGATAGGCACCGTCGTTATCGTCGAAACTAAGCAGTACCATCTCCTTCCAGCCCCCGCCGGCTTTGGGCGTCAACTCGAACACCGTACCAAGGCCAAACGTGCCGCCTTCCTTGCTTGTGCCGTAGAGATTGCCCGAGGCATCGAAGATCAGGCCAGCGATGGGATTGTACCCATCCTTGCCGTTGTCGTTGAAGTTATGCAGCACGTTTTCCGTGGCCACGCACGTGGTCGCCACCAACACGGTCATCGTACAGATTGCCAGAGCCGCTCTCAATCCGAAGGAAAGTCTCTTGCCTCGCATAAGTAAACCTCTCGGGCAGGAACCAGATGTACTCCGCTTTGGCTAAGGTGTGCAGTGACGCGCATCACGCTTCGGCGCAATGGCATGGCGAAGCGCCAGTTCTAGCAGACGGCGCTGCGAGCCTGTCTAAGCGGGGACCGCTGTCGACTCTAATATTTATCACCACTTCGGCAGGCGCCTGCCTCTTTTCTTTTTGTGCTCTTCATTATTCTCATCGTGCGACCAGGCCGGGGCGACCAGCGGTGAGCTCGGACTTCGTCCCGTTACTCATCGCGCTCTGCGGTCCACATTGGGAGTTGGAGGCAATAAGTATCCCGGTCGTAATCTTCACAGCGTTGGTCTCTGGTTTTTCAGTAAGCGACTGCTGGCAACGCATAGAAAAATGGGTTACTGTCGTAAAATCGCCTCTCTAACAATGTCGGCTCCTGCGATGCAATCAATATTTCTCAGTGATCTCGCAGGCTAGAGGAATCGCGACACTGGAAGGGCAGAGAGGTTTGCATGGCAGCGGTGTCGCGCTCCCAAATCGAGCATTTCCCCTCACTCGGCGCGTGTTTTAGCCCTTTGTAGGTCGTGCGACCCCTGGCCAAGTGCCGCTAAATGCTTTCTCTTCCGAGCGCTTCGTGAACCACCCGCTGGCATGACAATTGCCTTTCTACTTCTCGGTGAGCTGGCATCGGCCCCATAATAAAGGCCTAGAAATTTAGTCGAGAAGAAGCAATCGACAGTGACGACTGTACCTGCAGGCCCGCAAATCACGGAGGTAGTACCGACGCGTCGCAGATCCCGCTGGCGCCGGTGGTTGGCCATCTCGGCGACGACCATTCTGGCCCCGGTGTTACTGCTCGCGCTCGCGGAGGTGGTGCTGCGGGTCTGCGGAGTTGGAACGCCAACAGGGGTCACGCGCCCTTGCACCGACCAAGGTCGCCCTGCCTATTGCGATAATCCATCTTTCGCCGCAACCTTTTTCCTGGAGGGCATGTTTCGGACACCGCGGCCGTTCGTGATTCCCGCACGGAAGCAGCCGGGAACGTATAGGATCTTCGTATTGGGCGAGTCGGTCGCATGGGGGGATCCCGATCCTACTTACGGATTTGCTCGATACCTGGAGGTGATGTTCCGGCAGCGCTTCCCCCAGACAAAGTTCGAGGTTATCAATACCAGCATCACCGCTATCAACTCGCATGCGCTCCTGCCCATGGTCAAGGACCTGGCGCACTACCAACCCGACCTTTTTGTTATTTACACTGGCAACACCGAAGTTGTCGGGCCGTTTGGGCCGGGAACGGTATTAACGCCGTGGGATTTGAGTCTGCCAGCCATCCGCGCCAGAATTTTCCTCAATTCTACCAGGTTGGGTCAGCTTGTCGGGAAAGTCAGTCGCACTAGCCAGAAAAACGAGTGGCGTGGCATGGAGATGTTTCTAGACCGCCAGGTGCGCGCCGACTCCCCACAGATGAAGCTCGTATACGAGAATTTCGCAGCCAACTTGCGCGATATCGTCGCGGTCGCCCGCCGCTCTGGCGCTCAAGTCCTGATCAGCACCGTCGCTACGAATTTAAAGGATTGTGCTCCTTTCGCTTCGCTGCACCGCGAAGGCATTCGAGACGATGAGATGCATTCTTGGGAGGGCTTAGTCCAGCGTGGTGCGGATCTTGAGAGCGCGGGGTCGTACGCTGAGGCCCTGAAGCTCTACCTCTCGGCGACAGAAATCGATCCTCAGTATGCTGAACTTCAGTTTCGCATTGCTCGTTGTCTTTGGTCTCTCGGTGATTTTGCCGGGGCCAAGGAGCGCTTCGTGCGTGCCCAGGATCTCGATACACTTCGTTTTCGCGCGGATAGCCGATTGAATGAAGTGATTCGTGGTCTAGCGGGAGCCGGCTCGGGCGTCGGCGTCGTTGATGGGGCCGCTGCTCTTGCTGGCGAAAGTCCGCATGAAGTCCCGGGCAGCGAACTCTTCTACGAACACGTGCATATGAATCCGCGCGGGACCTACTTGCTGGCACGTGCCTACTTCCGCCAGCTCGACAGCATGCTGCCGGCCGAGCTGAGGCGTAGCGCAGTGAGCCCTGATGTCGCCTCTGAGGAAGAGTGCGAGCGTCTGCTCGCATTTACGCCTTATGATCGTTTACGGGTCGCTGGTCTGGTTCTGTCAAAGTTGGAGCGGCCTCCATTTACAAACCAACTAAACCACTTGGAAGAAGTCGTACGGATGAAAAGCCAGGCTGAAGGTTCACCCAATTATGAGGAGATCGTCGCCGATTACCAGTGGGCCATCCTGCAAAACCCACAGGACCGGCTATTACATCTCAATTACGGCTTCCTGTTGCATCGCTACGACCCTGCCGCCGCCGACCAGGAATTGCACCTGGCCTTGCCCTACGATAACGCTCCGGTGCTGTGCAACTGGCGCAAGTTTGACTGACACATGGATACACTCACGGCGTTTTCACAGATGCAGTGACGATCTGTCGAACTTCGCAAAGCTAGCTATCTCGGGGTTTGCCTGCGATGACGTCAGTGGTCGTGCAGGCACGAACCTAGATCGCTCGCCTTGCTCTGGATGACAAGTGTCTCTGCCGCGAAACTGCGCACCTATGGTTGGTCGCTGATGAGACGAGCAGCTTGTTCGCGGGCCTTGTGAGCATCTGTTGCTGTTCCGACGTGTGATCTAGATCACATTTGTCTGTGATGGAGCACGCTGTCCTTCTGCTCGTACGCCCGTAGGCTGAACAAGGATAAAGGATAAGGTCCGGTTTGGACGAGGCACCTGCGGGGCAAATTTCGCGGCCGCCTGCGGAGAAAGACGCGAAAACCTGATTTGATCCGAAACCGTTGCGGAAATTCCCTCGCTGCAAGCTGATGAAAACAGGAAGAATAAGAAACTGCTTTTCACGATTTGCAATGTGGCACGTGAGCTGCCCCTAGTTACTACAGTTTCCGGCTCCGCAGTACATGAAAGTGGGGAGATCGAAGGAGAAACGACGCATGCCGAATGAATCAGTCGAACAGGTAGAGGGCGAATCCACTTGGCAACCGAGGCAGGTCTACGCAATGGCAGCGGTTTGCTTGGTGGTCGGACTAGCAATCGGTTACCTCTTCCGCGGATCACAGTCGCCAGCGGCGTTGCCGCCTGCCGCCAATGCTCAATCGTCTGTCGCACCCGGCGGTATGGGTGGGCAGATGCCGAGCCTTGATCAGATGAAACATATGGCCGACAAAAAGGCAGCACCGTTGCTCGAAAAGCTGAAGAGCGACCCGACCAACGTTGATCTTCTTAAGCAGGTCGGAAACATTTATCAATCTACCCACCAATTCAAAGACGCAGCCGGCTATTACGACGAGGCATTGAAAGTCGATCCGAAGAATGTTCCCATCCGCACCCAACTGGCCTCAAGCCTGTACTACAACGGCGATGTGGACGGGGCGATCAGCCAGCTTCAAACCGCGTTGCAATACGATCCCAAGGATGCCAACTCGCTGTTCAATCTCGGGTATGATCAAGTGGCAGGGCAAGCAGGACGGCAAAGGTGCGCTCGTGGCTTGGCGGGAGTTGTTGAAATCAAATCCGCAACTGAAGGCAGAGCAAAAAGCCACAGTGCAGAAACTCATCGCCGACGTACAAACGCAGGGCAAGGGCTAAGACGTAGATAAAGGATTCGCGGCTTCTGCCGCCAAACTAACTGATCCGAAGGAGCATTCAGCAATGACAGATAAAAATCGATCAACTTCTATCGAGCAATGGACAAGCGTGCAGGCTTACGTGCTCGCAGTCATCTGCCTGCTGGTCGGCGTAGCCGGCGGTTGGTTCATCCGCGGATCGCAGAGTCCAGCGGCTTCCATAGCTGAAACGGCGAACCCATCGGCCCCTGCTCCGTCGGCGGCAAACCCCGGCATGCAGGCCCCGAGCCCTGCGGAAATGCAGAAAATGGCCGACACGCAAGCTGGACCATTAATCGAGAAACTCAAGGCAGACCCGAACAATCCGCAGCTTCTAGCCGACGTCGGGAACGTCTACTACGACGCGCAACAGTATCCCACAGCGATCGATTATTACCAGCGGGCGTTGAAACTGGAGCCGGCCAATACCGGCGTTCGCACCGACATGGCCACCGCGATCTGGTATACGGGCAACCCGGATGCGGCGATCACGGAGTTCAAGAAATCGCTTGCTTACGAACCGAATAAGGCCAACACCTTATTCAACCTTGGCGTCGTCGAGTGGCAGGGAAAGATGGACGTCGACCAAGCCGTCGCCACCTGGCAGAAGTTGTTGGACACGAATCCGAACTATGCGGACAAAGACAAAGTCCTGCAACTGATGGCGCAGGCCAAAAAGCACTCTGGTATCAAGGCCGGCACGCCGGCGAAACCGCTCTCTTAGCGCGCCTGTCGGCGGGATAAAGCTGGTTTCTATGGGAAAAACGATCTTCAAGGCGGTCATTATCGGAGCAGGGCCGGCGGGTCTGACTGCAGCCTACAGTTGTCGAAGCTGAACGCGTGCGGGGAAGGGAACTCGAGTTCGAGTTCCCGGCGCTTGGAACGTACACCGTCCAGGTTCAAGGCACGTCGTCAGCCCAACCCAACCCGTGACGATCACAACCGCGGGCTTGAGCGTGCAGTGATGGCTACGCTGGGTCAAAAGGAGCTGGGTCACAAAGATTTCCGGCCCTGAATCGGTTCTGGCTCCGGGGCCTGCTTCGCGTGGAAACATCCGAACCATGAATGTCATGCAGGAATTGCGCGGGCTATCACGACCGTCGGCTGCTGCAGATGGTCGTTTTGGCTGGGTTGCTGACTGCCGTTGGCGGCCCGTGCCCTACTTTTGAAGTTCTCTGTTCTTGATCTCGACATCTGGTGGCAGCTGAAGGCGGGCGAATGGATCGTCGAGCACCATGCGTTTCCTCACACCGGCATCCTGTCGCGCACCGCGGCGAATCGGCCTTGGGCCGCTTACAGTTGGATTTACGAAGTGCTGCTGTCACGCGCCTATGCTTGGTTTGGATTCGTCGGAGTAGGAATATTTGGCACGCTCCTGACGTTGGCAGTCGCCTATGCCCTGTATTGGATGCTCCGCAGGCTTTCAGGAAAGTTCTGGGCGGCTTGCATTCTGAGCACAGTGACCTGCTCCGTCTTCCTTTTCACCCTGATGCCGCGGCCAGTTTTTCTTTCGATGATCATGTTCGCGGTGACGCTCACACTAATTTTCGAAGTCACAGCGCACCGGGCGCGTTCCACCTCTTCACTGGCTGCCGCTGGTGTTTCTGGTCTGGGCGAACTGCCATATTCAGTTTGTCTACGGAATTTTCGTAGTTGGGCTGTTCACGGCAGTGCACCTATTCCAGCAACTGGGTGCACGTCTTGGCATTGCTCCGGATTTTGCGCAGCCCTCGCGGCTGCCCGCCCGCAACCTGGTTCTCATCTTCGCTGCCTGCGTGCTGGCTACCTGCCTGGGACCGTATTCCTATCATTTATATGCTGTGGTCTTCGCCTACGCGAGTTCGAAATTTCCTTATACCTTCATTCGCGAATTTCAGGCCCTGAACTTTCGTTCCTATAGCCACTACGTAGAACTGTTGCTGGCCAGCGCCGCGTTCTTCACCCTGGGACGGCAGAAGCGCGTCGATCTTTTCAAGCTGGCGTTGCTAACGGTCGCCAATGTTGTCGCGTTTCGCACCATGCGCGATTCATGGTTTCTCTGCATTACAGCAGCGGCTTGCATTGCGGACGCCTGGGGCAAAGCAGGTGAACGCGAGCCCAGCGAGACTCTTCCACAAACAGCAGCGGTGCTGGCAGCCGTGGCTTTGCTGTTGTTCCTGATCGCGCGCAACGTGGGTTTTGATACTCGCGGCCTGGACAACGCCATGAGCAGCGTGTTTCCCGTGAGAGCCGTCAACTTTCTTCGCCAGAATCCCCAGCCGGGGCCGCTTTACAACACATTCGACTGGGGCGGATTTCTCACTTGGTATATGCCAGACTATCCAGTGGCGATTGATGGCCGCACCGATCTTTACGGGGACGAGCTGGACACTCAATTCTTCAGGACGCAGCAGGGCGACGCGTCCTATGTGGACGATCCTTATCTCAATGAGGCGCACATCGTTCTGCTTCCGAAAAAAGATGGGCTGGCCAGCGTCCTGCTGTCAGATCCGCGCTTCAGTCTTATTTTTCAGGATTCGCTGGCAGTCGTTTTCGTGCGGCGCTAAGAGATTCATGCTGCCATTTGTCATAGTGAAGCAAGTCTAATTGAGGTCACAATGGATGCGGCAATACGCTCTGAACCGTTCGATTTACAAGCGAGCGTGCGGCGAATGGCCGTTGGGAGTGAATCTGATTGCGTCAGGGCGTCCTGCGCCGAAATACAAATGAGGCCGCAGTTAGATCTTTCGGTTGCCTCGCGATCTCTTCCTCCGTGCGTAGTTTCAGGCCGTCTCCCACCCGCATCACCCCGACCAATACATAGTTGGCCGCGATGTATTGCTCGCACCAGTGGAGGATGGCCTTGTCGGAGCCCGGCAAAACCACCCAGTCCCGAACAAACACCAGAAACTCTGGCCGCGCCGCTTCGATTTCCGCGATGGCTTCATGCTGCATGACGGTGGCATATTTCTGTTCTTCTGTCAGGCTGTAGCTGTAGATGTATCCCGTGGCGGAGCGTCGGTGGGCATAAAACAATATTTCCGGTTCCGATCCCAGCACCGCGACCTGCGCCGACGGCGATGAGCGCTGCTGCAGGTAATTGCCGATCTCCCGAGCTTCCGCAAAAGGCTCGGGCCAGTACACAAACCGAGTCGCGGCAATTGGACTCGCCTGAAAGAAGAAGTACCGCTGCTGAAACAATGCAAACGCAAAAACTCCTGCGAACACTGCGGCGGGGATGTAGCGTAGCCATTTGCCCGGCCGGCCGTGATCCAGCGACTCGGTAGTGGTGCTTATTGCGAGCCCCGTCAGGAGCGACACCGCAGGCAGTATCAGGATGAAGTAATGCCGCCGAAAGTAAAGCCCCGCTGAAAGGGCAGCGCACGAAAAAACGAGGAGCCCCAAGAGAAAAGCCGCGTGGGTTCGCGCCCTGCGATTCCAGAGAAAGGCGGAGATCCCCACCCCAGCCAGAATCCAGATTCCCACGGACGGTAAAACAATTAAGGGAAGGTTCGCTGTAAGAAAGCCCCAGGCCTGCGGCCGGGAAACGTTCGTCCCGTACTGGTAGGCGTACGAAAAGGTCCAGAACCAAAATTTTCCAAAGACTCCCGCGCGCCATAAAACGAGACAGGTGATTGTGAAAGGCAGCATCACGCCCGTACCAAGCCAGGCCAGCTTGCGTAGAGATCCGCGAACCTGCTCCCGGGCCCGGCCTCCGCTCGTTACTGCATACAGGCCGCCGAAAACCGCAAAGGCTGCCCCCGGCTGCTTCATCACTAATGCAACTCCCAGGAGCAACCCAGCGGAGAACACCTCCCACTCCCGACGTTCTTCGATTCCCTCGAGCAAGAGCCAGAGGCCGGCCGTAGCCGCGAGCACAACAAAATGGGTGGCGTGCCCAGCGAATCCATTGATCCACGGTTCGATGGAGAGTAGCGCGTAGCTTGCCGCAGCCACCACGCCCGCAAGAGCCCCCAATAGCCGCTTGCCCAGTACGTACACCAGAAAAATGGTAAACGCATTCACCGCCAACAATCCGATGCGAATGCCGGCCTCCGTCTGACCGAAAATCCACATGATTACTGCGTATGCGACGTAGGTTCCCGGGAACTTCATGTTGTAAGCGATCTGGTAGGGCGGAATTCCCTGCAGAATAAGTTGCCCGGCGTAGGCGTACTCACCCTCGTCCCGCTCAAGAGGCATGGCGCGCAGGCGCCACCGAATTACAGCAAACGCCAGGATCACCAGGACAATGACGATGAGGTCCCATCGAAGAAACCGCCGGATGACCGCGGACTGGGCCTTATCTCTCATTCAGCTTTTCATCAATAACTCTTCCGTTCGTGCTGCCAAAAACGGTGCACAGAAAATTGACCCCCTGCGGAGAGTCGCCAATTGCCACTCCCGTGACAATGAGACCGGGTGGTGTTCGTACGACGTTAGTCATCTCCCGCGAGGGGTCGGAATTCGACCACCACAATTTGGTCGTCAAACTTTCCTATTGGTCGTGCCGTTAACGCCCCGGTCGAATAGTTGGCCAGCCACTCTACCGTCTCATAGGACGTCGGCGCGGCGATCACGAGGAATCGCTGACGACGCTGTAGCGCCGTCATCACAGTCTGCTTGCCGATCCGCATTGCCTCATCGTTCAAAGACATCGGAAGGAAAACCACCGCGGCATTGATCGGGTAATAGGTCACTTGCGAATTGAGCGCATTTTCGCTGGTTCGATCAGTCGGGAGTGGCTCGAAGTCGGCTTCTATGAATGCGCTGCAAACCAGGACTGGCGCCTTATCTTTGGCAATATTCGCATTTATAAACTCATGCGCTTGCTTGAAATTCACTTCGTGTTTGCGCGAATCGGGCGAGCTGAAGCATTCGAACACCGTGATTCCCACCAGGCCCACGCAGAAGATCTGCCTAAGCAAGCGGGAGTCGATGCGACTTGTCAGGAGGCCCCAGGTTAGCGCACTACCGGGCGCAACGACCGTGAAATACCGTGGGATGACCAGATGCAACGGCGTGGCGAGGCTCACGCCGAAAAGGATGCCGGCCGGAACCAGAGCCAAGAGTGGACAGAGCAGAATTGCCGGGAAGCAGTCGCGTCCCGGCAGCTTTACTTTTCGCACTAGAGCCGCGAGAAAAGCCGTCACCACAAAGCCAATCAGAGTTTGTATGGGGGCAAGGGTGTTTAGCGCGGCCAACCCCGAGTGCTGCAGCTCCTGCACGACATGTGTTGCCCTGGTGTGATATAGAAACAACACCCGATAAACCAGTGGAAGAATGAGGAGCGTGAACGAGGTCAGCACCGCCGCCAACTGCCGTGCATCCGCCTTTATCCAATGCCGTCGAACCGCCAGATAGTAAATCGCAAACGCCGGCAGGATGGCGCCAAAGAGATAATGAAAGTAGAGAATCGCCGCTGCGGCAGCGCCGAACAAAATCGCTTGACGCATCTCATGCCGCTTCATCCATACCACAAAAGCGAAAATCGCAAAGTTGGTTGTCAGCAAGGCAAACGCATACGGACGCGCATCGGTGGCGGCAAACACTACGTTGGGTTCCAGGGCAAAAAAGATACAGACGAGAAACGCAATGTCCTGGTCGAAGAGCTCGCGGGCTGCCCGAAACAGAAAATAGACAGCTCCCAGCATCGCCAGCGTGGAGGGGATCTTCAACGCAATTGCATGACTGCCAAGAATCGACCTGGCAGCCCACAGGGTATAGAGGTAGCCGATAGAGGAAGGCATCAGCTCCGAGCGACTCCAAACCTTCCAGAAACCCCCACTGACCTGCCAGTACGCCAGGGTTTCGTCCAGCCAGAGCGGCGCCCGCAGCGCCAGCAGCCAGATCGATAGAGAAGCCACCAGAGCCACGGGGTAAAGAAGTCTGGGCAGAACGGAAGAAGATTTTTGGATTCGGGTCTCGGCCGCACTTGCCGTCGCCACGCTCATGCCGTCACTTCTTTCCCGGAGCTGTCACATTCGGACGCGCACCACGAGCTGCGACCTTACCGTTGGGATTGTGCGCGGTTTCGTGACAGGCCAGCACGCAAGTGTTGGTCGCGCGGTTGTAAGAGATCGGTGCCGCTCCATTCTGCCCAACCACGTTGACATCAAAATTCACTAGCCGTTGCCCGCTTACATTCGGGTTGGTACCGCCCATGCCGTGGGCAGTGTGGCATGTCGAACAGCTGAAACCTGCATTGATGTGGCTCTGGTGCTGGCTGAAGCTGGCGTTTGCCATGATGTTGCTGAGACTGTGGCACTTTCCGCACATGGCGTACGGCCCGTTTACGCTGAGATCAGGATTGCGAAGTAGATTGTTGACCAGTTGGCCAGGCGCGATTGTCTGGCTGAACTCGTACCGGCGTTCCAGAATGTGAGTCCATTTGGATCCATGCGGACCATTCGGGCCCGTGCCTCCAAACTCACGATTGTCGTCGCTGTTGTGGCAGTCGGTGCAGAAAATCTGCGTGCCCATTGCGCGGCCTTGGGTCACGCCATCGAGATTCAACATGTTGCTAAGCAGGCTGGGCTGAGGCAGGGAACTGTTGCTGACATGCGTAACCGGATGGCTCGACAACGAGGTAATACTGAATTGCGGAATAATGTTGAGCGGATCCCCTGCGGATGTAGCCCGCACCGGAAGGTATCCGTAGATCGGCCGAACCGCCTTAGCCGCACTGCTTCCATGACAACGAAAGCAGCTCTCGTATTGATTGACCGCGGGATTTAGCACGCTCGTTCCGTCGGTGGCGCTGATCCCGGTAACGTCCTTCTGCGAAACCCGGATGAGAGGAGGTACGGGAAACGTTCCCACCTGGGCTGATCCATGTCCGTTGTGGCAATCGACGCAAGTAGCGTGCCGGTTGTTGTTGATCACTGCGCTCTCAGCTGCATCATGCGGATTGGTGCTGGACGGGAAGGGATGGCCAACCTTGGGTGTAACGTACTCCGAAAATACGTTGGGCGGCGCCGGCGTGATATTCGTGCCTCCGTTGTGACAGGCAATGCAATCCTGCTCGTTGGGTCCGCGAAGCAGTCGGGCTGGGCCCTGGGCATTGTGCGGAGTGTGGCAGGAAATGCATGCGTCCTGCGCCACGGTGGGGTAGCTGCCTAAATTCGCTTGCGGAGAAATCTTGTTCTGCGCCAAAGCGTGGACGCCCGTGGTCCAGTTGGCAAGAGGGTTGGCCTTGCCAGCCATTTGCCGGGTGGGATCGTGGCAGGCCAGGCACATCTGGCCGCGCGAACTGTCGCGGACCAGGAAATTCTGCGAGATCAAGTCCTTTGCCTGCACATGCGCGTTATGGCACGACGTGCACTCAACGTTGCCATTGATCAGGCGAACCGCCCCGGTCGGATCTCCAGTTGTTCCTTTCGAGGCTAACGATGCCGTCAGATCAATGTTGTCTTTCATGGGCAGCGCGAAAGAGAAAGGATGCGAAGGTTGCAGATTGCTGCCAAAGATATCGTAGCTGTACATCGATCCCTGCATAGTCACCTGGCCGGACACAACCGTGGTTCCTGGCGCCACGGTTCCATCGTGACAGGAAAGACACAGATTGCTGTCAGAACCCATCACGGGCTGGGTTGCCCGGTTTTTCTCGGTGTTGCTGGTGTACAAGCTATAGCTCTGTACAGTGAGCTTCTGATTCCACAGCGGGACTCGGCCTCCCAGGGCGGAATGAGGTGCGTGACAGTACATGCAGAAATCCGGGCGAGCACCGGTGATAGGAGATTTGCTTCCCCGGCTCAGATCGTGCATGCCAATTACGTCGCCTTTAAACTGGGCCAGAAGCGTTCGTCCGCTCAGCAAAACTATCAGGCACGCGAATAAGAACTTAGCCCTCACTACATTCCTTCCTTGGTCGTCTTCTTCAAGCCGAAATAATGGAATACTTGGATTCGACGGTTATAAGAGTCCACAATAAAAATCCGGTCATTGCGGTCGATAAATAATCCGGCCGGCAATTGGAACTCTCCCGCGCTCGTGCCTCTTTGGCCGAAGTAATAGAGTAGTTGGCCTTCCTGATTGAAAACCTGCACCACGCCCCACAGACCATCCACGACGTACAGATCGCCCTCCGAGTCGACCCCAATGCCCTTCGGGCGGAATATGTCTCCATTGCTGTCGCCAAGTTTTCCGATGGCGTAGTGGAAGGCGCCATCGCGGCCCAGCACCTGCACCCGGAAATTCATCGCGTCTACTACGATCAGATTCTGGCCGTCCAGCCGTAGCTCAGTGGGAAAATTGAATTCCAGGTCGCCGCCGCCTCGTTTTCCAATCGTCTGCAGGATGTTGCCCTGCATATCCATCATGAAAATCTGATCCCGCAGCGTATCGGTCACGTAGATCCGTTGCGCCGCCGAATCCACGGCGATTCCAGTAGGCCGTTTGAAATAGCCTTCGCCGCCCTTCAGGCTGCCAATCGCGCGCTGATACTTTCCTCCGGAGTTGAAGACAAAAACCTTGCCGGTTTCCGAATCCGTCACGTAGATGTTGTCCTGGGCATCGACCGCGACGCATTGCGGCCCCAGCATCGCGTCCTTATCTTTTTCTCGGCGCTCGATAAACTTGTATTTTTGTTGCACGAAATCGAAAATGTGGACGCCCCCGGCGCCGGGATCAGTGACGATGACGCGGCCGTGGGAATCAGTGGCAATGCTGTAGGGCCGGACGAGATTCTTGAAGTCGGGTTCGCCGGCGATGACGTCCACCAGCCGGTGCCAGAAGCCGCGATTCGGCCGCACTTCGCGTTCCGAGCTGAAGCTGCGCTCGTAGATCAGCCTCCGCCCTCCCTCGAGTTCAAGTTGCGGCGGCCCAGGCTCGTTGGCCGCAGGCTTCGCTTCCTTCCGCGAAGTCCATGCGGTCATCGGAAGAAGCAGAACAACCAATAGCAGAATGAAGACTGAACTTAGCTTGCGCGCGCCCCGCATCCCTATTCCCATAGCTTCCCAATCTTATACTCGCTTCCCACGGCCGCGACACGCTAGAAGAAGTTGAACCATCGGCTCACACCCAGATAAAACGATGACACGTTCGCCGCCGGCAGCCCCGACGCGCTGAATCCCTGCACCAGATTGCTGTACCCCCCGGTGAAATACATCTTGCGGAACTGATAGTTCACAACCGCGTTGATCATCTTGCTGTCATTGTTCGACATCGTTCCCTGTAGCGTGCTGTTGGTGTTTGACTTGGAGTAGCTCGCTCCCAGCGTCAGTCTGCGTGCCGGATTGCTGCTCAGACCAAATGAATAGCTCTTGCCACCAAAAAGAATGAGATCATTGCTGGGAATGATAGGTTGCGGTATTGGGTTTTGGATTAACCCTAATCCGGTCTGGATTGCGTTTCCGCTGGATTTCGAGTAGTTGCCGTTGGCGGTAAGCCAGTGCGAGTAGAAAATAGAAGTATTGAAACTCTCGTTGGTGTTCGCCGATCCCGCTACTTCGGTCAAAAGTGTCTTGTTGACGCCGGCGCCCCCGCTCCATCCGAACTTCCCCCAACGGCGCCTTAGGTTCCCTCCGTAGCTGTAAGAAGAGGTTGTGTAGGTTATCAACTGCGTTTGCACATCTTGCTCATAGCTGGCAGCAATACTCGCGGCCCACCCGGCAAAGCGACGGTTGTAATTGACCGTGCTAATGAGCCCGAGGGAGCTCGCGTTCGAGGTGCTGACCGTGTTGTCGCTGAGGGACACAGCAGCGTTGAAGTTGCCTCCCAGCAAAGGCCGCCCATAGGTCATGCCCCCACCGTAGGAACTGGAAGTGAAGTTCTCCCCCAGGAAAAATTGTTCGCGATGGTCGGCGAAAGCCAACGCTTGCATGTTCGCCATAACCGAATAGCTGGCATTGGCCAACAACTCCAGCGCGTGCGTGCCCTGCCCTAAATTCACCGGCGGAGCCACACCTCCAGTGCCCGCGATCGCCTGCTCCAGGCTACCCGAAAGATTTGTGGAATAGTCGGTGCTAAAAGAAACGTGCAATTTGTTGGTGGGTTGAAACGCCGCCAACCCCGTGTAAGTATCCACGGTGCCTGTGTTGCTGCCCCCCTCATAGTCAGAATTGTACTCGGAGCTTACGAAGCTGCTGCTAAATGCCCCGTGCAAGGGGAGGACATGTCCTGCAGTAAATCCGTAGGCGCGATCGCTTGAAGACGTGTTCACATCTTGCGTCGAATTCTGCAGAACTTGCGGTATCGCCGAACTCCCGCCTCCGTCCCCAAAGAAGGCACTCAGGTTAAATCCCTTCAGCGTGTATCCTGACCGGAGACTGAATGAATGACTGTCCGTGGTCCCGTTGTCGTTCGAACCGTAGATCGAATACTGGTCGCTTCCCATCTGAAAGTTGGCCGAGAGGCTGGGCAAGCCCGGAACCAATTCTGCCCAGCCGACACCAAATGTTTGGCTGTTGCCACGGGTCGTGTAATTGGCCACTCCCGGGATCGAGAAGTTGCCCTCGCTGTCGTAGGCCTTGGCGAAATTTATGGATCCGGGAAAATGGCTGCCGCCGAAAATCGTGCTGCCCAGGGTCACCCCGCTGGCATTGGAAATGGATTGAAAGGTCGAATTGTCCCGCGCCTGATTCAAGTAAGGCGAAACCGTGAAGCTGACAAAGTTGGGATTGTAGTAAAAACCGGAGAGCGTTCCGGACCCGCCCAAAGTCAGGCCGTGATCGGAGGAGATCTGGTTTCCATAATCTCCCGTATAGCCCGCAGAGACCACGCCATTGAGGTTCGTGCTGAGCTCGCCAAGCGTGACTTGTCCAGCAGCCGGCAACGCCAGCAGGAGAAGTCCCACCAGCACAAGACCCGAATTTCGTAGAATACTCGCCACCTGGTACCAACTTCCTGCTGTCTCTGACAGCAGCTCCACTCTTAGGTTTTTCCTGGCTTCCCACAACGGCGCGATTGCAAGGGCGCCAGCCATGTCTACTCTCACAAAAGCACGTCCGCGACCAAAATGGGACGCGCGCTAACTGGTTGCGTGAACAAGAGATAACGGAGTTTGCAGAGAGGTCAGGAAGGATGGTTCTGGGCCATATAACCCAGCTAAAGCATGCTTAATAAGGCATTTGGCGCATTGTGTGGCACAAAAGGGGCGTGATCTTGAAGGCGCAGTTCGAGGGATCTGCTTCCTGCCGCGAGGTATCTGCAATCCCTCGCCACTTCCGCTCGGAGGCTGACAATCTTGCAAAACGCTCGGATGACAGTCCTTGAACTATGACAATCTTATGAAAGAAACTACAACTCTTCCACCTTGGCGTTCTTTCGCAGACGTTGGTCCAGAGCTGCACGTACTTCTTCGACCTTTTTCTTTTGCAATTCCGACAGCAGCGAAGCCTTCACATCCTCGAACTTCCTCTTTCCCGCCAGGATGTGCTGGTTCAGCCGGATGATGGTGTATGCCTGCTCCAATCTGGATGATTCCGCTGACCTCGCCCTCTTTCATGGCCAACAGCGCTTGCACAACCTGCGGCGCCAGCTTGTCACTGGACACAGCCTTGTGGTTTCCCATCATCACCCGGTAATCGTCTTCCGAAATCTTCTCCGCCAGCATTCCGAATTGCTCGTAACTGGTGGTCGCTTTGGCTTGCTTTAGACCGTCCTCGGCGCGTTTGCGCAGTTCTTTCAAATTCTCCGGCGTAGGTTTATCCGGGGGCAGGAACGAGATTGTCTGAAAGGCGAAGGCTTCGGGGTACTGGAAACGGGCCGGGTTCTTGTCATAGTAAGCCTTGGCCTCGGCCACGGAGACAGTCGACTTGTTGTCCACTTCCGTCTTTAGCATGGCTTCAATCAGCAGAGAGCGCCGGATCTTGTTGTTAAGCGCCTTCTCGGATCCCTGAAACTCCTGACCCAGAAATTGCCGATACTCCTCCGGAGTGCTGAACTGACTCTTGAAGTCCCCTTCCGCCTTTTGCAGCTTTGCCGGCGGTATCGTCAACTGTCGCCGCACTGCTTCCTGGTACAGCAGTTCCTCGAAGACAATCATTTTCAGGGCGCCTGCACGGATTTGCGGCACTAACTCCGGGGGGACCTGTCCATTGTGCTGGGCGGCGTAAGGAAACAAAGTGTAGATCTCGCGCTGCAGGTCACGATCGGTCAATACCGTCCCGTTCACTCGCGCCACGGGCTTGCCGGTAACTTGAGTGGTTGCATTTGCTGGTTGCTGCTTCCCTGCGGTAGTCGGCGTGTGAGAGACCGCCATCTGTTGGGCCGTCGCCGTTACTGGGAGGAGCACCGCCAGAACCAGGGTGCAGATTGTTAATTGGTGTTTCATAGTGTCATCCTAACTCAAAAAAATAGGGGAGAGGTTTTCGCTCTCCCCTCGGGTCAAAAGCCGACAGTTTAGAAAACTGTTCCGGCTGTGCCGCCGTTCATTTCGTTCGACTCGCCACCATGGCACTGGCGGCAGAATTGCGCCGTCTGGTTGGTGAGCGGGTTGCCGTCGGCCGGGTTGTACGGGCCGCGGACAAAGAACATTGTGGCGTATGGGCCGCTGGGCAAGCCGCTGGTCGCGCCTTGCGTGACATTGACTACGTTCATCAAGTGCTGGTTGTGGCAGCTCGTGCAGGTTACCACAGCGGTATTATTGTACGCGCTGAGGGACACGAAGAAGCCATAGTTCGTCACGAACTGGGACGAATTCTTACCGTTCATCTTGATCGTGCCGTTGGTCTCGGTGCAGTCCCAATTCCACTGGCCGCCGCAAGATACAGTGGCGTTCAGGCCCACTGGGTGGTTAGCGAGGTAGTTGCCTTTACCGTCGCCATCGGCGCCCAGCAAGGTCGGAATGTTGTTGTAGGTTCCGTAAGTGGGGGGCAGTGTTTCATAGACCTTGTCTTTCATCATGGCGCCTTGGGCCCAGTTGCCGTCATGGCAGCTGAGGCAGGTCAAAAGGCCGTTCACATCGGGTTGGGTGTCAGCTACGAATTGGGCTGCGGTCGGCAGAACTTCAATTCGGCCTCCAGCGGTGGTGATGGTCTGTCCATAAAGATTGCCGGTGTCCTGGCCCCACAAGATAGCCTGACCAGAAACCGTGTCACCGGACTTGTTGGCCCCGTTGCCCCATGCGCCGCTGTGGGGTGCATGACAGGCCGCGCAACCACGGCCGTAATTGAGGTGGGCGCCCAGGACGTCCGTCGAGGGCGGTTGGATCTGAGCGGCGGCGAATGTTGCCACGGCCAGGATCATGAACATGATTATCAGACTCTTTTTCATACGTTCTCCTTAAGGAATTTATGAGTAAGCGTTTGCATATTTACTTTGGTACTGTTACTGAAATCTCGAGGTCCACTTCGAACCTCCGATAGCCATAGTGCACGATGACCACCGCATAGTTTGCCTCTGTTTTCTCCAAGAGCCATTTTTTAAGTGATTGCAAATATTAGACTTACTGGATGCCGTCGAAGAACAGCCTATATTACCAACGGCATAGAACTTCCAGGGATGGGGTTTCTCCCGCAGTAGGAATGGTGAAAAGACCCATGGAGCGGCGCGGCTCTGTAGCGTTTTTCAACAGTTTGAGGCTGAAAGTAATCCTGAAATTGTAGGTTCTGTGGCAAGCGTCAGGCGATCCGAGAAGATAAACCGGCCCACAAGCAGGGAGCAGGCGGTACGCCTGGATGCCAACGATTCCAGCCAGCAGCATTACGGCGAGAACGCGGGCCGGCTGCCCGCGGCGTCCGAGCGAGAACGCATAGGTGGCCGCAATCGCCAGGATCAAGCTCTCGTAAATCACGCTGACCATCGGATACAAACCCCGAGCGCTCTACCCACCGGTTGCACCACAGACTGGGATTGAATCCGAAACTCAAATCAGCATAGAGGGTGTAAAGATCGAAGGTATACCAGGAGCCCGCTGATTGCCGTCCGAAGAGCCATGCGCGGAAGAAGACATAAGCCACGCACAGGACTGCGGGAGCCAGCGTCCAGGACGGAACACTCCGCCGCAACTGAAACCAGCGCACCGCGATTATTAACGCGCCGGTAAGACCAAGCAGCGTTGGCCTAATCATGAGCGGGTTCATCGAGTGTTGGTTGTGACACTTTCCCCTAATGTTGAAGCCTAAGGCTTCGCCGCAGGCGTCTCCGGCGGCTTCGGTGCGCTGTTGGACGCGACTCCCCGGCGCGCGTCCGCCGCCTTCTTCGAGTCATCCTCGCGCTTCGCCTTCTCGGCGGCCGCCTCGGCGTCGGTTATGTAGCGAAACATCTGCATGCGGCCCGGATATTGTTCGGTGGTAAATACGCGATTTTGCTTGTCGATGGCAATTCCGACCAGCGCTTTGAACTGTCCAAGACCACTCGCGTGCACATCGCCGATATAAGTCAGCAGTTGCCCATCGCGGTTGAAAACCTGTACGCGATCCTGATATTGATCGGCTACCCAGATGTGACCATCGCAATCGATCGCGATGCCCTTGGGACGGGCGAAGTATCCCGGACCATCGCCGTGCTTGCCGAACTCGCTGATGAATTTGCCCTCGGCATCGAAGATTTCGACGCGATTGTTCATGGTGTCGGTGACGTAAACGTTTTCGTCCTGATCGAGCGCCACATTCGAGGCTCCGCCGAAGTCGCCCGGCGTGGTGAGAATGTGCTTCTTACCTGGAGTTCCGATGTGGCGCAGCAGTTTGAGGCTGTCTGCGTCGTATACCTGGACAATGTCTTGCTGCTCATCGACGACATAGAGAAACCGGTTCTCGTTGTCGACCGCCATTCCCACGGGATCGACCAAACCGTCGGCAATCTGTCCCTCGACTTGATGTTTGGGGTTGAAAACCAGGACCCGATGCATTTTGCCGTCAGAGACGAAAAGGCGGTCGGCGTCATCGATAGCGACGCCATTGATCAAACCAAAATGCGCGTCCACGCCGTTCTTAATAAGCGTGGCGTCGCGGGTTTCAGTGTCGAAGATGAAAACCGCTCCCACTTTTTGATCGGCCACATACACCAAACCTTTGGAGTCGATAGCAATCCCGTAGGGCCTGATTAACTGCCAAGGAAAAGTCTTCAGCCTGTCGACGTTATCCACCTGCTTGGTTCCGGCCACGCGATCCATCCAGCTCTGCTTCGGCTTCTTGTTAGGGGGCGGAGTGTAATCAATTTTCATGCCCGCGTAGTAGTTCAGCCAGCGGACGCGCGCGATGTTAGGCGGATTGGGCCAGACCAGCTTCGAAGTATCAACCGGGGTCCCGGCCGGGGCCGCCGGTTGCGGCGTGGCGTCCGCTGTCTTCTTTTTGCCGCCATACATCGCGGCTGGCGATGCCATGATCAGCAGGCTTACCAGTGCCACCAACATCCTGCCTTTGCCATTCGATTTCGAAGGATATGCAAACATGTCTAATCTCCTGTTGTCGTGTCCCGCATGTTTATCCTGTTCTTGTGACAGGTATCGCAGAACACCATATTGTTCTGCTGGTCTTTTACCAGCAGCCCGGATTGCGCCGAAGCATGCGGTTGATGGCAGCTCAGGCAGCCCAGGTGAGTCTTGACCTTGGTTACATCCGCTGGATCCATCACGTCCGAGACGGGATGGTCTTGCACCGGATGCCCCAGCCCAAACCGCAGCGAAAGAATCACTACTTGGTTCTTTTGGAAGTAATCCTCCGGCAGCTTTACCTGGCCGTTAAAGATGGTGATCATATGCTCCGCTTCCAGCTTCTGCGGAGTCACGTCCGTTCCGTGGCACTCCATACAAAGCCCGTTCCCCTTGACCCGCAGAAGATGATCGTTGCTTCCGCCGTGCGGCTCGTGGCAGGTAGCGCAACCCTGCACGAATGCCGGCTGGTGATGCACGGGTTTCTTGCCCAGATCGGCGATGTCGCTGTGGCAGCCCATACAGATCTCCACCGCATTGGTCTTGGGAAGTCCGGGCTGGCTGCTGGCATGGGGACTATGACAGTCGGTGCAATCGCCCGCGGCTCCCGGATGCTGCACTTTCGCCGTCTCGATAAGCTTGGCTTTATCATCGTGGCAAGTCACGCACAGCGCTTTGACATCGGTTTGCGTCAACACCACCTTGCCGTCTCTTGGCTGGCGCATGGCAAACGTCACACTGCTTGTCCGCGAAAGGCGGATGCATGAACTTTGCCATCAGCTTGGGAGCGGCGGATTGGTGCGGATCGTGACAAGTCAGGCAGTCCGCTTTATCAAATGGCTGGTTCTGATGCGCTTTCTGCAAGTCCGCGCTCTTGGCGTCATGGCAATCCAGACAAAGCGCCGGCGAGGCCTTGGTCAGATGAAAGTCGAACTCGGCCTTGCCAATCTCTCCCGTTTTATGGGTGAGGTGGCAAGTCTCGCATCCCATATCGAGGGCGGCATGGCGGCTGCCTTTCTCCGGCACGTTCATGCCCGTCTTGTGGCAGCTCAGACAGAGATTCTCTTTCTCGTCTCCTGAAGTGGCTTTCACCAGCTGAAACTTATTGTCTGAGGAGTGCGGATCATGACACTTCAGGCAATCGCGTACCGCCGGCGGATGCACCGTACCTTTGATGTCGGCCGCATTTTTGTCGGCGTGGCAGGTGAAACAGAGGGCATAGGGCGTGGTCGTTATTAGCTTAACGTAGGTTGCATCCCGGGTGTTGCGGATCTCGTGGCAGGCTGTGCAGCCCATGGCCATCGCAGAATGCACCGATTTTCCCTTAGTCTTGTCTTCATGACAGGCAATGCAGGTGGAAGTGTCCGCCTTCGGGTCAAGTGGGACGGGATGCGTGGCAGCATGGACGCGACCAGCCAAGATGAGCACTACGACGAAACAAACCAGCGGGCTTAGTTTGTACTTTGTCCTCCAACTCGGTTTTGTCCCTAGAATCACTCCCACCAATGCCTCCATTCTGCTGTCACTGCACGCATCTCGCCTTAGGATTCCATTTGGTGATTTTCTGAATGGTCACCTAACACATTGCAATCAAGGAATTTGGGAATCGACTGCGAGTATGGGAAGAGTGTACTGTGTTGAAAACTTCAGCACAATGGGAGTTCTCCCACAGCGAAATGGTCAAATGACGCAAGTAACCAAGCTCAGGTAGACGTCGTTAACTTCAATGAATCGGAACCCGCTTGATTCAGCTGCCGGACTCAGGTAGCGTATCGAGTTCGCACCAAGCCGCTGACCCATTAACTAATGCTTCGATACCTGACGCATCGCGTTCTATACACGCTGCCGGTAGTCTGGCTGGTAGTGTCGCTGGTGTTCCTTCTGATACACCTGGTACCCGGCGATCCAGTTCTGCAGATGCTGGGAGAAGGCGCGCCCGCCGCCGACATCCAAGCTACGCGTCACGCGTACGGCCTCGATGTCCCATTAGGCCAGCAGTACATTCGTTATTGGAAAGGCGTGCTGCACGGCGACCTCGGCCCGTCGCTGCGCTTCAATCAGGACGTCGGCACGCTCATCGCCCAGCGCTATCCGTACACTCTGCAGCTAACTCTCGCAGCTTTGCTGGTGGCCGTGCTGCTCTCCATTCCCGCGGGCGTCCGCTCCGCCCAAAGGCGCAATCGCTGGGACGACCGCCTGCTCAGCGTAGTCAGCCTCTTCGGATTATCCTTTCCCAACTTCGCCCTCGGTCCCATACTCATTTTGTTTTTCGCCATCAAGCTGGGCTTGCTGCCGGTTTCAGGCTCAGGCACGCTCGCGCACCTGGTGCTGCCAGCCATCACCATGGGCGGAGCGCTTGCCGCCATCCTTACGCGCATGGTGCGCACCTCGATGCTCGAAGAACTAAGTCAGGATTACATCCGCACTGCCCGCGCCAAAGGATTGCCGGAGCGCACGGTAGTTTATCGACACGCCTTGCGCAACGCCATGATTCCCGTAATCACAGTTTTAGGATTACAATTCGGCGCGCTGCTCGCCGGCGCCATCGTCACCGAAACCATCTTCTCCTGGCCTGGCATCGGACGCCTGACCATTCAGGCCATCGGCAACCGCGATTACTATCTGGTGCAGGGATGCATCCTCGCGATTGGCCTGACCTACATCGCGGTAAATTTCCTGACTGACTTGCTGTACTCGGTAGCGAACCCTCGAATCAGGCAGTGAAGTGACCATCAATAAATGCCGTGCCACCCCGACCTCACTAAACCGTGTCATCCTGCCTATGACAACGACGGCGGTTTCAAGTAAGAAAGAGACGACAGTGCTCCCGTGCCCTTGCCATGGTTGTCATAGATAGGGTGAAGTATTCCACCATAGTTTCGGCCGTGTAATACTTAACCGTCACAGGTGTATCTCTGATGGCTGATGTCAACGTCGCGCAAGCAGAGGCGGATTTCTTAATTGCGATGGAGAAGCATCGTCTCGATGACCAGTTTGGCTTCTTCCTGGTCCTGGCGAGCGGGTTTCGATTCCTCTGATGTCGCAAGACAAACGAGAAGTCCCGTGTCCTCATCTTCACATCTACCGTGAAGGCTACGGCGATAAATGGGCAGTCGTTGCACCTCCGGCATTTACAACATCTCGATGAACCTCTTTTCGCTCTTTCAGGCATTCATGGGGCATGTAACATCACAGTGTGGTCCGACTTTCAGATGGGATTATTTTCATGAGCGCGGCCGAAATCGAGAAACTCTTGAGCGATTACCGCCAGTGGCTGAGAGATAAAACCACAACAATCTATGGAATCTTCAAGGGAGACGGCAGGGCGTTCGTCAGGTAGTGACCGCACGCTGGTTGTCATGGCGAAAGCGCCGAGGCCAGGTGCGGTGAAGACTCGTCTGGCGCCCAGCCTTTCTCCAGAGGCTGTCGCTGATTTCTATTGCTGTCTTCTGGACGACACGCTGGCGTTGGCGCGGTCATTGGGCGAGGTGGAAGTTGCCGTCATGTGCCCGGACTTGGACGTCAATGAGCTGGCGCAGTTGACCGGCAACGAAGCGCGCGTAGTTGCGCAGAAAGGTGAAGGTCTGGCTGCAGGCCTCACTTCGGTGTTTGCGCACTTCGCAGAAGGCCATCAACGACGCATCATTGCCTTCAACAGCGACAGCCCGCACCTGCCGCGTTCTGTTCTCGAAGACGCGTTCGAAACGCTGTCCGCACATGACGTAGTCGTTGGACCGACGCACGACGGAGGCTACTATCTCGTCGGAGCAAAGGCTTCTCACCCTACGCTTTTCGCAGGCGACGGAATGGGCACCAGCAGCGCGCTGGAGAGACTCCTGGCGCGCGCGCGACGCGCTTGAGCTATCCGTAGGTTTCGCAGCTCCTTTTTACGATATCGATGTAGCTGACGACCTCACTCGCTTGGCCGAGGAGTTGCGGCTGGCTCCGGCAAGGGCGCCACGCACGGCGGCGTGGCTCAAAGAGTGGGAGTCAACCGCTCATTGACCCGGACGGTCGGTCAATTCTCAATGAATGCTGCGCCTGCTAACAACACCTATCCGGCTTCTTTTGAATGGGACTCTGGTAGCATCGCAGACTGAGAAACCATGAAACCGCTGCTGACGTTCGTATTTCATTTTGTAATCGCGATACTTATCGTTCCCGGGCTGGCACTCCTTTCCGGGCCGATGCTGTATTCCGTTATGCGGCACATTACCTCTTCTGCAACAGGTCCCCAACGGTTTTACTCCGACCACCTCTTCTTACTGGTTGCCGCCAATGGTCTGTGGCTCGCATATGTAGTATGCGACACGTTTACTAGCAGGTCTGCAGTATGGGTTTGGATTCCAGCCCTACTAGTGTTTGCCGTGCGAGTCGCGATTTGGCGGTCAACAGGAAGCGTTTTCTTTCATTCCAGTGTTGTCGAGCACTTCTTTACCGCAGACTGCCAGATACAGAATTGGCGTAACGCAGACTTCGCGTCTCGCTGTGGGGATAAGATGTTCCTGATGCAACTGGTAATTGGTCCCTTCGGGTACTCGGCTGGTGCCGCTATTCAACGCATCGTGGAACGCAAGCGTCGCTCCAGCGTTGTGTTTTCCTAACTTGTGGGGGCTGATGCCGGGGGTGGGAGCTTATGGCAGCGCAGTTGCGGACGGGCACAAGGGAACTGTGAAGGTCAGCCCCGGGTGGAGAGTGTGCCTGCTCGGCACGACGTTGTGCGTGGCGCTGACGCTCTGCTCACGCAACTTCGGCGATCGGGGTGGGCCATACTTCATGGCCTCTTTGACGCTTGCGGGCATCGCGTACCTCTTGGCGATCCGTGAGTTGTCCGCTGCGCCAAGATTTTCGCGGCGCGTTGTGGTCATCGGGCTCGTCCTGGCCGCTGTGTGGCATGTTGAATTTCTCCGGGTTCCCTCGGGCGCCGATGATGACATTCATCGATACCTTTGGGACGGCCACGTGCAGCGGCTCGGCTACAACCCTTATATTGTCGTTCCCAGCGATCCTGCCCTGACGGGGTTGCATACGCCCGAAACTCGCACATTGAACAATCCGTATTTACCGAGCCCGTATCCGCCAGGCGCTGAGCTTTTCTTTCGCGCTGTAACCGCGATTCATGAATCTGTCTTTGCGCTGAAAGTGGCATTCGTAGTTTGCGATTTCGCGGTTGTTTTCCTTTTGCTCGATATCTTGCGTCGCAGTGGGCAAGGCGCGCACTGGGTTCTGGCTTATGCGTGGAACCCGCTGCTGGCGGTGGAAGTGGCGGGCAGCGGTCACATCGACATTCTCGGCGTGTTTCTGCTGTTGGTGTCTGCCGCCGCGTTGGAACGGCGTTGGCGTACGGCTGCGGCCATGGCATTTGGGCTGGCGGTTGCGGTGAAATTCCTGCCGATTGTGTTGCTGCCACTCTACTGGAAGCGTATTCGTATGCGCGACGCCGCACTAGCGGCAGTCGTAGTCGGACTTCTATACGTACCATTTTTAAACCACGGACGAATTCCTACCGGCTCGCTTGGCACTTACGTGCACAGTTTCCGCTTTAATGATCCGGTGTTTGCAGCGCTCGAGCGAGTGGCGTCTCCGCAGCTTGTAGCTGGGATCGCAGTGCTCGTCGGCTTTCTTACCGCAATCTGCTTAAGAAAGCTAAGCAAATCCGCGGCATGGTCTTCGGAAGGTTTTGGTTGGCCCATCGCAGCTTCGCTTCTATGTGCGCCGGTCGTATATCCGTGGTACCTGCTTTGGATGCTGCCGTTCTTGCGCTCGGTTTCGACGCTGCCGATCATCATCTGGACAGTGAGCATCATCCCAACTTATTATGTTTGGCATTTGCGCGCGCTGGGTCGTCCGTGGTTGCTTCCGGGCTGGATTATGTGGCTGGAGTACGGATGTGTGGCAATTGCCGGCGCAATCATTCTGTCGCGTCGAAGTACTCAACCGGCCGCGCCCCAGCGCTCATCCGACTAAGTGCATTGAGTCTTGATGTGCTTCGAGCTACCACGAATGAGGGAGTGCACGCCAAGCCTTTAGCGGTAGGGAAAAAACACTGTATCTCGTGATGTGTTCGGTTGCGCAGCCAATCAGAATGTTTGGGACAGGACTCGATCCTGTCGTGTGGAGAATTAATTCCGTCATTAAGTGCTTTCGGCCGCGGTCTGCGACGCATGTATCCAGAAGCCTTTACCGGTCATCCAAGACAGCATTCGTTGAATTCACCGAGGAGCGAACTCTATGAAAAATGCCCGCCGTTTAATCGTGATGAGTCTTCTTCTGCTTTGCGGAGTGCTGGCCCTTGCTCAAAATCCGCCAGCGCAGACGCGCCCGCCCATTCTCGAACAGATCGCCAAGACCTATGGTCTCGATTCGTTCGGGCAAGTCGAAGCGATCCGCTACACCTGGAACGGTGAAATTACCGGACTCTTCAAAGCTGCCCGCAAGTGGGAATGGGAGCCCAAAACCGGCAAGGTGTCCTATGAGGGAAAGGACAAAGACGGTAAGCCGGTCCAAGTCACTTACATGCGCTCCGAGATTAACGACGACACGAAGAAGCAAACTGATGCCGGTTTCACCAACGATAATTACTGGCTCTTGTTCCCGTTGCATGCTTATTGGGACACCAGTGCCACTGTGACCGATGAAGGCATGAAGAAACTGCCGGCGGGAGCCGGTTCAGCGACGCTGGTCTCGGTGAAGTACGGATCGGAACTCGGCGGCTACACGCCCGGCGACACCTGGAACCTTTACGTCGGCAAAGACAACCGCGTCGAATACCTTGTGTTTCAGCACGGCGGGGACAAAAAGCCAAGCCTCGTCAAGGCAACCTGGACGGGCTACAAAAAGGCAGGACCGCTGCTTATCTCGACCGAGCACCGCGGCACCGCCGACGGCAAGCCCCTGCACATCTTCATTTCGGATGTGGCGGTTAAGGTGACGGGGTCAGATAAGTGGATGCCCGCGCAGTAAAAACATAAAGGTGGATCTCGTGTCATTCCGAGCGAAGCTTGCTCGGACGCGCAAGCGCAGTCGAGGAACCTGCTGTTCTGCTGGGATCGGTAAAAGCAGATTTCTCGACTACGCGTGTTTGTTCGCTCCCGCTCACAATCCCGCTCCGCTCGAAATGACAGCGAGTTAACATTAATTATGGACAATGGTGACAAACAAGGAAACAGCAAAGGCACGGATCGAACACTGACTTTGACTGCGGAAGCGCAGCGCCTTCTTATCGAGGCACTCCTGAATCCGCCCAAGCCAAACGAGAAGGCGATTGCAGCGGCGCGAAGATTGAAACAGGAGATCGCGTAATTGCCAGATCGCACAGCAGGAACATCGCCTCTGTCGCCGTGATGGTGGACGCCATCGACGAAAACGCGCTCGCCCTCTACAGACGCTATGGCTTCATCGATATTCCGAATCACCCGAATCGGCTCTTCATACCCATGAAGACGGTGGCGCAGCTTTTTCCTGACGATTGACAGCGAAGTAACTTTTCCAATCAGGCCGGGAAATTCCAGGATGTGGCGGTTAAAGTGACGGTGTCAGATAACTGGATGGACGCACAGTAAGTTCGCGCGCAGGGCGTAGCTGATCCCCTAGCTTTTGACGGTCGGTGGCCCACTCAATCAAGTGCCGTGTAAATCGGTAATCACCCTGAACGTTCGAACATCAAGCTTCCCATCCAGCAGTGTTGCGGCGTCCGCAAGAAAACGGCGGAGGACCGGATTCTCCAGATGCTTCTTCAAATGCTCTTGCGATTCGTAGCGCTCGTAGAGGAACCACAACGCGGGATCTGTTGGAGAGCGGTGCAGATCGTAGATCAGTACTCCTGGGTCGGAACGAGATGCTACAACAAGCGCCTCAAGCCGGGCCGCAAGCTCTTCTTCCTTTCCAGCTTTGCTGCGTAGGAACACAGCGTTCGCAATGGACTCTGTCATGTTCGTTCTCCTCACCAGATGTCATTCTTCACGAATCCTCTTCCCTGGCAATCACGACCGTCGTGCACGAGCTGCGTAATTTCGGTAGATCGCGGGCAGCCGCCATGCGGATCTGCAGTCTCGGATGCTCCCCGCGAATGATTGGACAATAGTAGTCAGGCTGCAGCAGTGCGCCTTGCAAGCGTCGTCGCCCAGCACATCCCCCGTGGCATGACTCGCGGAACTCACAAGGCTGGCACGCCTCGGGAAGCGTGCGCGCTTGTTCAAACGGCGGGGAGTCCAGAATGTCTGGCCCCATCGAGATCAAATCCGACAGCGGCTCGCCGGACCCTGGCCAATAAACGCAGGGCTGTGTCGTGCCTCGCGGCGTAACTCGCACAGTGCTGACGCCACATCCACCTGCAAGCGGGGGGAGACCCGCCATCGCTCGGACCAGCGGCTCACCGATAGCGATGACATCGGTATCGGCAAAAAGACTTCGGAACCCTTCCCAATACTCTTCGTAGGACAGCGCGTACACATCGGATCGCACCGCCTGATACACATTCACACGCAACGGGGCGTCAAATTGTTTGGCTACTCGCGCGACTTCCGAGAGGCGCAAGTAGTTTGACTTCATCATCACCGCAATGATCGTTACTGGCACGCCCAACCTCACACAACGTTCGGCCTGTTGATAGATGAGTTCCCAATTACCGGGTCCGCGCTGTGCGTCTTGTTCTGCTTGCGTGGGGTAATCAAGAGAAAACTCGATATCGTGAAACGCGCGTAATTCGTAATCCTCCAAAACAGCAACACTGTGTCCGTTGGACGTGATAGTGAGCTTGATCGGTTGGCTTCGCAGGTAGGCCAGTATTGTCCTGAAATCCGGATGCATGCCGTTCTCACCGGTGCCCAAGTTCACCGAGCGAATTGGCAGTCGTTCCATGACGGACTTCACCTGCTCCAGAGAGAGGCGATCAGTTCGGGTTGGATCCCGGTAGCAGAAGGCACAGGAGAGATTGCACTCGTTGGTGAGCCCGAGCCCGAGCGAAATCGGGGCATCAGGTACTCTCGCGCCTGATAGGACAGATGAAGATTCGCCGGCGACGTTATTCATTGCACGATTCTCCATCGATCATCAAAGCAACTGCGGGTATGGTGCATAAGATAATGGTGGTGCTCAAATAAAGATTCGTATCAGGGCATCGCTTCAGCAATGCCGTTTCAGTGCGAAGCTTGAAACCGGCTTCAGCCGCTGGCTCGAAGGCAAGCCTCAGCGGCTAAAGCCGGACGCATTTTCAGCGACTTCCGGTATGTCTGAAGGCATACCCTGATACGAAACGAGACTTTTTCCGCAGCCTCTGAAGCGACGTCCTGATACGAATCTTTTTAAACTGCGCTACTACCCAACTGCGCAAAGCATTGTGTGTAACGCGCGACTGCGGCGTATTCTGACCGGCTCCCCAGTTTGCGCTCCAGCTCAAGAATCCGATCGTAGTCAGTGCTGCGAGAAAGCTGCGGCGGCAAATAGTCCGCGAGGACGCGTACACCACGTTCGGCAATCACCGCGAGCGATGCCGCTTTCAGCATGGCCCGCAGGCTATCCGGCGTAAAGAGTCGAACCCGGCCTCCATACAAAGATTCTTGTCCCCACTCAGCGGTTAAGTTATTTTTCGCGACTTCTAAATCGCCTGCTTGGATTGCAGCCTTGAATACTTCGCCGGCGCGGTTCCGTACAAGGACTGACACTGTCGCTGATGAATCCCGCAGGGCGCGAGCCACGCCGCGCAACACAGCAACCGGGTCGTCGAGGAATTCCAATACGTTGTGGAACAGAATTACATCGAACGATTGCGTAGGGAACAAACTTGCCAGCTCGGCCGCGTCGCCGTGTTTCAGCGCGGTGTTCTCCGTAACCCCAGCTTCCCGCGCTGCACGCTCCGCGATTTCCAACATCTCCGCAGACGAATCCAGCAGCGTGACGTGAATGCCAAGACGCGCCAGGCGAACGGCCGTCTCTCCAGTGCCGCACCCGACATCCAGCGCACGCAACGACCCGTTGGCCTTACGCGGAATCAATTCTTGCAGATTGGCAAAGGTCAAGTCGGAGCGCAAACGGCCCTCGGGCGTCGCGAGGTAAGCGGCATACTTGTCCGCACCGCGCTCGAAGCGTTCGCTGTCGGCCTTGGCAGTAATCTTCATGCGTAAATCACGACGACGGATCCTTCAGGTTGACCAGAACCCGCATGGGCTATCGCTGCGCCTGAGCAGGATAGCATCTGCCCGCAGAAACTGTACCGTCGTTGGGTCAAGCATAACGGGTCTGCAAGCTTCGGAGCGGAGGTCGATTAAGAAGTGCGGCGCAACAGAGGTTGGCTGGAATGGCCAGTGCAACAGTCACGCCTGGACGAGATTTCGAGTAGCTCGTTGAACGCTTTCGATCTGAACATGACCACGAAACGTCGTTCACAGTTTGGCTGTGGATTGAATCAGACAAGTGTGCTGATTCACTCTGAACCTGAGCTGCTGGCCAGTTTACCGCAGCATTCGGGGCGCGCTGGTAAACTCGATCGGTCCCATCCTCCGCCGAGAGCTTGAATGAGCAGCACTGTGCTCGCCATGCGGCGTCCCAAAATATTGACGGCTGTCACTTCATCCGTGAGCGCCGCACTTTGCGCGGTGATGACCTCAAGATAGCTGGTGACTCCGCCCTTGTAGCGAGTTGTCGAAAGCTCTAATGATCGCTGAGCAGCCGCCACCGCTTCATCCTGGACCTTGGCTTCGTTTTCCAGAATTCTGACCGCGGCGAGATTGTCTTCGACCTGTTGGAATCCATTAAGGACGCTCTGTCGATAGTTAGCGACTTGATAGTCATAAGACGCGCGCGCTTGATCGGTGACAGCGCGACGTCTACCCGCATCGAAAATGGTTTCGGTCGCAGACAGGCCAATCGACCATAGACCGCTTGGCCCATTGATAAGGGTCGTGATAACAGAGCTCTCAAATCCTCCCGATGCACCCAAGTTGATCAATGGATAGTAGGCAGATTTCGCAACGCCGATCTGGGCGTTCGCGGACGCAACCAACCGCTCTGCAGCCGCGATGTCCGGACGTCTTTCCAACAGATCCGAAGGCAGGCCGATCGGAATGTGCGGAGGTGGTTCGGTTAGAGGCAGCGGCGGTAGGCTGAACTCGGCCGGAGGTTTTCCAACAAGAATTGCTACCGCGTGTTCGTACTGCGCGCGCAGCACTCCCACATCAATCGCTTCTGCCCTGACGGTTTGCAGCTGAGTCATTGCCTGCTCGACTTCGACTTCCGACGCAATGCCTCCGTGGAAGCGGCTTTCGGTTAAGTCCAAGGCTTGCTCATAGTCTTTAACTGTCGAGTTCAGAAGCTGTTCCTCAGCATCCAGGCTGCGGGCCTGAAAATAATCAACCGCCAGATCCGCGTGCATGCTGAGGTTGACCGTGGCCAGGTCGGCCGCACTCGCCTGTGCTTGTTCTCGATAAGACTCCACGTTTTTTCGAACGCGTCCCCAAACATCGGCTTGATAGGAAACGTCGAACGGCAAAACAAAGTCGTTGTACGTGGTTCCACGCAGAATTGAGTTGGTGGGAGCGTTGGCGGAGACGCGCGTCCGAGTCGCTTCAGGCCCGGTCGTCACGGTCGGATAGTAATCGGCCCGATAGTAGCGCAGGACCGCTCGCGCTTGCTGGAACTGCGCCTGCGCAGCCTTTAAATTCTGATTCGAAACATTGACCTGCTCTTCGAGTGCATTGAGTTGCGGATCCTGAAATATTGTCCACCATGTGCCGCCAAGATTCTGGTCATTAGGCTGGGCGGGCTTCCAGTCTCCCACTTCTTTATAGGCAGGAGGAGCCTGAATTGCCGGCGGGTGATACTTCGGGCCAACCACACATCCAGTCAACTGCAAGGCTGCGATCGCCAGCAGCACGGTCGCTTTCCATGAGCTGCTAGAAAGTCAGTTTTCGAGCGCAGCTTCACTTGATATCTCCCGGCAATGTCGCCTGAACAATTTGCACTTCCTGACCGGAAAGAATTGAGTCCGGCGGATTGATGATGATCTGATCATCCGACTTAAGACCGGCGACGATCTCTATCTCGTTGCCGAAATCGTGACCGGGAGTGACGGACGTCAGCACGACTTTCCCATCTTTGACAATTCCTACACGTAACCCTTCGGTGCGGAATAAGAGGGTGTTGACCGGAATCAAAAAGGTGGAGGCCTGAGTTGGGATCGCCAAGTGGACCTCTGCATACGAACCCGTGAGCAGCGTGCCCGTCGGATTGTCGACATCAACTTCGATCAGCAGAGTGCGAGTCGTAAGGTTGATGTCATCGGCAGTGCGCACCACCTTTCCCTGAAATTTGCGGTCGGGAAATTCGGCGAGGCTGAGATCCGCCGTCATGCCGACTTTGATCCCTCGCGAGTATTCCTCGGGTACGTTCACATAGACGCGCAATTTTCCCGGTTGAGCGATGTGAAAGAGGTCGGTTTTGGCTGCCGTGCTGCTCCCAGAATTAATGAGGTCTCCGATATCGGTGTTGCGCGCGGTGATTACGCCATCGAAAGGTGCGTAGACTTTTTCGAAGGAGACCAACGCTGAGTACTGCTGGACCGCCGCCTTGTCGGCTTCAACGATCGCTTTGTTCGCGTTGTAGGTGCCGACCGCATTGTCGACATCCTGTTGCGCCACAGCATTACTTTTCAACAGTCCCTGATACCGAGTTTTGGTGATGGAAGCCAATTCGAGATTGGCTTCAGCGGTTAACAGGTTGCTGCGGGCTTGCTCGAGTTGCTGATCGACCTCAGGGGTTTCGATTACCGCAAGAAGTTGTCCCTTCTTCACGCGCGCACCGATATCGAAGTACCACGCCTTCAGGTAACCGTTGGTGCGGGCGTAGATTGGCGAACTGATGTAGGGCTGCACGTTTCCCGGAAGAATGAGTTCGTCAGCGGGCGAAGTTCGTTTTGGCGTCACTACCGACACTGCTGTCAGCGCCGCTTGAGCTGTCTCTGTCTTTAGTTCGGCACGTGCCCGAAGCCGGGACCAGATGCCCGACAGCAAGAGGGCGGCGACGGCGATGAGAGCAATCGCTAAGACCAGCCAGTGTTTGCGTGAACGCTTGCTTGCGTCTGCATTCGCTGGAGGTGTTTGATGATCGGTTTGTTGTCTATCTTCAGTTTGCGGCGACATGATTCACTCCCGTACTGCTTGGTCCCTTGTCCTGAGCTGGGTGCCGGCGTGATCCTTGCAAGACGCTGAAAAATGCCGGAACAAAAAACAACGTGGAAACCGTTGCGAAAAGCAGACCGCCAATGACTGCGCGGCCAAGGGGAGCATTTTGTTCCCCGCCATCGCCTAGCCCGAGCGCCATGGGCACCATGCCGATGATCATTGCAAGCGCGGTCATCAGCACCGGGCGGAATCGCGTAAATCCGGCTTCCAGCGCGGCAGCAATGGAATCCATCCCTTCCGTCATTTTTTCCGTGGCGAAACTCACCACCAGGATGCTGTTTGAGGTTGCGACTCCCATGCACATGATTGCTCCCATCAGAGCGGGCACGCTTAGCGTCGTATGCGTTATGAAGAGGAACCACGCAATCCCGGCGAGCGCGGCGGGAAGCGCGGAAATCATGATGAAAGGATCAAGCCAGGATTGAAAGTTCACCACAATCAGCAGGTATACAAGTACGATCGAAAATGCCAGTCCACTCAGAAGACCGATGTAGGAAGCCCGCATCGTCTGCACCTGCCCACGGACAACCACTCGAGAACCGCGCGGCAGTTGCGAGCGGGTGGCGTCAATGATCTTGAAAATGTCACCCGCGACGCCACCGAGGTCGCGACCGGCAACCGAACCGAAGACATCAATGACTGGCGCAACGTTGTAGTCGGAGACGACAGCCATTCCTGCTCCGCGCTGCGTCGACACCAGACTGGCCATGAGCGACGGAGGAGCCGTTGGATCGGAGCCTGTGATCGGAACGTTCTCAAGATCCTGCAAAGTATCGGTGCGATATTGCGGTGTCTGCGTCGCGATTTGATAGCTGACGCGATTCTTCGGGTCGACCCAAAATGTGGGCGACGTTTGGAAGCTGCCGCTCAGCGATACCAAAAGATTCTGCGCGATATCGTGAGCTGTGAAGCCTAATTGTTCGGCTTTCGTCCGTTCAACTCTCATGCGGATATACGGCTCATCGAAGGGCTGTTGAATGCGCAGATCGGTCGCTCCGGAAACGTATCTCATTTTCGCAAGCAAGTTATCCGCGTAGATCCGGTTTCCCTGCAAGTCGTTCCCGACAACCTGAACATCGATGGGGGCGGGCAATCCGAAATTGAGAATTTGCCCGACCATGTCAGCGGGCAAGAAAGCGAATGAAACCCCCGGAAAGTGTTTCGGCAGGGTCTGACGTAGCTGATGAATATAGTCGTCCGTAGGATGATGTTTTGCGGACAGCGTCACAAGAATGTCGGCGTCCGATGTGCCGACCGGCGCCGAGTTGCTGTAAGAAAGATTGATGCCGCTGTATGGCAAACCAATGTTGTCGATGACGCTCTGAACCTCTGCCGCCGGAATCTCTTTTCGAATTGATTGCTCCACCAAGTCGCAAAGGTTCGCGGTCTCCTCAATGCGCATGCCGGTGGGAGCGCGCATGTGAAGTTTGAAAGTACCGCTGTCAACCGCGGGGAAAAAGTCTCGGCCCAACCAAGGGATTAGAACTGCCAAAGATCCGAGACATGCTGCGAAGAAAACTATGAGGAATGCAGGTCGGTGATGGAGGCAAAACGTCCAACAGGCCGCGATAGCTGTGACGAAATCTCTCGAAAGCCGCTTCAAAACCCTTCTGCAGGTGTACCAGCGGATTGCGACTAGGTGCGGCTTCAGCTTCCTTCTTTTCTCCTCGCAACAAATATTTGGCCATGGTCGGAACGATGGTTCGCGAAAGGAAATATGAAGCCAACATAGCGAACACCACCGCTTCGGCCAGCGGCACAAACAGATATCGCGCCACACCTGAGAGCAAGAACATCGGTGCAAACACAATGCAAATCGAGAGCGTGGAAACAAATGCAGGAATTGCGATTTGCGATGCACTGTGCAGTACGACCTCGTCCATGTCCTTATCGGGCTCTGCCTCGCGATTGCGATTGATGTTCTCGACCTCGACCGTGGCGTCATCCACCAGAATGCCGACCGCCAAAGCGAGTCCCCCGAGGGTCATGATGTTGATCGTTTGCCCGATCGCACTTAGCACAATGATGGACGTCAGAATCGCCAGCGGAATCGACGTCGCGATAATCAACGTGCTTCGCCAGCTGCCCAGGAAAGTGAGAATCATGAAAGCAGTCAGACAAGCGGCAATCAAGGTTTCTCTCACCACTCCGCTGATCGCACCGCGAACGAAAATCGATTGATCCGCCAGTGGCGTCATCTTCAACTGCGGTGGAACCGTCGTTGCAATTTGAGGTAGAAGCCCCTTGATGCCTGCGATTACGTTAAGCGTTGACGCATCGCCCGCTTTTTGAATCGTCAATAATACCGAGCGTTGTCCGTTGACCTTCACGATGTTCGTCTGCGGGGGAAAGCCATCGCGCACCCACGCGACGTCCTTTATGTAAATAGTCGTGCTGCCAATCGTCTTGATTGGAATACGGTTCAGGTCCGCGATCGTCTGCGGAGCGGCATTGGGAATGGAAACGTCGTATTCCCTGGAGCCAATCTTCGATGTCCCTGTAGGCAGGATCAGGTTTTGCAGGCTGATCGCATTCACGACATCGAGCGCCGACAGTCCTTTTGACTGCAGAGCAGTTGTGTTCAGATCGACTTGCACCTGACGTTGTTTGCCGCCATAGGGATAAGGCACCGACGCACCTTGAACAGTGATAAGCTGCGTGCGAATGAAATTCAGGCCATAGTCGTTGAGTTGTTGCTCCGATAAATTTTGCCCGGATAGAGCCAATTGCAGCACGGGCACACTCGATGCGCTATAGGCAAGAATGAGAGGTGGCGTTGTTCCCGCAGGTAACTGCTTGAGTTGGGTCTGAGAAATAGCCGCGATCTGCGCAATGCCTTGTTCAATGTTCGCATTCGGCTGCAAAAATACTTTAACTACAGCAATCCCGTAGAGAGACTGCGATTCGATGTGCTCGATATTGTCAACTGTGGTGGTAAGGGCTCGCTCGGTGACATTGATAATGCGGTCGCTCATGTCCTCCGGGGTAAGACCGTTATAAGTCCAGATAATGCTGACGACAGGAATGTTGATGTTCGGGAAAATGTCGGTTGGAGTGCGAACAATCGCCAGTCCACCCATGATCAGGATGAGGATGGACATCACCACAAAGGTGTACGGCCGCCGCAATGCGAGTTGAACAATCCACATAAGAGTTTCCTGGGTGAGCCTTATCTCTCAGACATGTTTGGCGTCGTCGTATAGGTGCGACGCGCACGACGTTGTGAATCGCGCCCCAGCTCCATTAACTTCCTTAGTTTCGTGCGGGCCTTGGCCAACTGGCCTTTCACGGTTCCATCCGCCACGCCAAGAAGGTTTGCTGCTTCGCGCGTGGTCAGACCATCCAGATCGCGCAACTGGAATACTCTGCGCAACGAAGGCGGGAGTTCAGTCAAAAGATCTTTGAGGCGCGCATGAAGCTCAGTGCTTCGGCACTCGTCCTCGGGACTCTGCCGGCCGTCCGCCAATTGTTCTGCCGCCGAGTGTTCCTGCTCCTCGCCAACGGGCTCGTCCAGTGACACGTGAATGTGGCGGGGCCGCCTGCGCAACTGCATGCGCGCAGAATTGGAGACAATCGCGGTTAACCATGTCGACAGCTGCGCCTCACCTCTGAACTGGTCAATGTGCTTGTAGGCGGAGAGCAGCGCGTCTTGAACCGCGTCCTCCGCATCCGCCGCATTTTCGAGTACGAGATAAGCGCGCCTGAAGAACGCCGCTCGGTAGCGCGAGAGAGTCTCGTTCATTTCCTCCTTCACGTTGTGGACGTTGCAGGGGGTGAATCGCGGTTCGCTACCGGAGTATGTTTGCGCCTCTTGCACGTTATTTTCTCCATAAGGCAGAGAGGCACGTCGCGTTCCAATCGACTTCTTGCGTATTTTCCGCAGCATACAAAGCTATGCGGCTGCAGATCGCTCTGTGACGTTCAGGCAGCGTCACAGGGCGGACAGGATGTCCGTATTTCGACAGATTTCGCGGTTACCCAGGCACATCAAATCTCTGAGCGAGTGGAGGCTAGGAAAACACTAATTCTCGAATTGGCTGTTAGTAACATTGGAAGCAGGGCTGCCTCGCAGTGGTGTGGAAAAATCTGCGGCGGCGGGACTGCGAAGGCGAGCCTTGCTTCCGGCGAATTGCCATATGTCCTGCTTGATGCAATGGCTCACAACATGGTTACGAGGTTTTTTTTGCGAATCATTTTTGTCGGCTCAAAAGATTATTTGAACAGGATCTTCGCCATCATTCCCTTGTCCTCATGATTTAGCAGGTGACAATGAAACAGCGACATTCCCTTGATGATGGGGTCGGTAAAATCGAGGATGACATCCACCGAGCCGGCAGTTGGCACATTCACGGTATCCAGCCAGGCGGGATCGGGAAGAGGCGAATCATTCTGCGCGTAAGCCAGGAAGTGCACTTGGTGAATGTGGAAAGGATGCAGCTCGGCAGTGGCGTTGACAATACGCCAATGCTGATAGGTGCCAACCTGGGCGCTTGTCATGGGTGCCGCATCCGCCGCAAACTTGCGGCCATTGATGTAGAAGCCATTCTTGTCTTCGGTAAAGGTGACCACGAAGTCCGGTGCGGTTTTCTTCAACGGCTCAACGTCAACTGGCTTATAAACCGGCGGACGCCCGTCGATAACGTGCGTTTGCTTCGGCAGTGTGTCAACACCTGAGCTTGGCGCAAGTATATCTGCCAGCACCATCTCCGGGTTGGGATCCCCGACCGGGCCCGTGTCCACGCAAAGCGTACGCAACGCTGTATGTGCGCCAGCAGGTGGACCGGTGACAATTGCCTCTAGCCGACCCGCGGGCGACACCAACAAGTGATCGCTGACTCTGGTCGGATGCTTGGGATCGCGATAGGCCAGCGGCATCCCGTCAAGGGCCACAATTTCAAATGTCTGTCCATCCAACTGCAGGTCCAAATAGCGGTCGGCTGAAGCGTTCACGATTCGCCAGAATTGCCGCTCTTTAGGCGCAATCTCGATTTGCGGTCGCACAGTTCCGTTGACGGTAAAGATTTCCTCGACCGCTTCCGCTTCCCCTCCGCACCCCTTCGCCGGAATTCCAACTTCGCGCATGAACCCGGCGGCATTCGGATCATGTTCGATGGATTGGCCGCGCACCACGATCACCCGCTCGCGCAGCCGTTCTACTTCAGGGACATAACGTTCCATTCCCTCGATGACAATGGCTCCTGACATGCCATCCAACACTTGCCGGTGACTTTCACCATGCGGATGAGTGTGGTACCAGAACAGACCCGGCGGATGATCGCGGGGAATCTCGACGGAGTAGTGCAACGTCTCGCCAGGCTTGGCCAGCATGGTCAGCACATCGTCTTGCGGAGCATCCGGCGATACGTTGAGCCCGTGAAAATGCAAATTCGTCATGTCCATGCAAGGATTGATCGCACAGCTCTCCGAGGATTTAGCAGGAAGGTCGTTAATGTAAGTGATTTTGACAGTGTCGCCCGGGGAAGCGCGGATGACTGGGGCGACGGCGTTCCCGTCGAAAGCAAAAGCGTCCCGCCCATTCTCATTCACCGCATGCAGCGTCAGTGACACAACGTGATTCTGCGCTTGCACCTGCGGCGGTTCCGGCAACGAAACAGTCTGCGTGCCGCCAAGAGCCGCCAGGGACATCACACTGAGGAAGACCGCTAGCTTCGTTGTCATCTCGGTTCTCTTTCTCTGGACTTCGCCTCGACGCTGCCGGTAGACAAACATTGTTCCACCAGTAGGATCGCACCATGGCGAGCTCAAATGTTTAGCTTGATTCCGCCGGTCGCCAGCTCGAACCGGTGCGGACCTTTATTTGTGGTGCCACCGTCGTTGTGTCAGGCCCGAGGTCCTTTTCGAACACGGTCCCACGCCAGGTGACTATAAAGGTCTTCACACCCGACGACTGGTATTCTGCGGGATAGGCTACCAAAATCAATCCGTGCCTTTTGCTGGGGCCGCTCTCTTGCGTTGCCGAGTTGTTCGTCACAATTCGAAAGTAATACCCGTGGAAAGGAGTGGACCCTTTGTTGTCGGAATTCGCCGTGCTGCCAGAGGACAGGTTTTCGGCAAATTGGGTAATGGGGTCATGGCTAGCAGCCTTTGCAGCACGCGCGGTCTTTGCCATCGCGAACTCCTCACACACTTCGATTGCGGTGGTCTCGTTTTCCCCGACTCTGCGGAACAGGATCTCCTGCTTGCCCTGATCGGAATCGAAAAACCATTTACCGTTCTTCGAGACCAACGGGATGGGGAAAGGCCAGTTTTCTGCACCAATATAAAGAACTGTGGTTCCGTCGAGTTCTGCGACTAGACGATGCATCTCCTGGTATTTCTTGGTGAACTGCTCGCGTTCGAGTTTGTCTTCCTCTTCGTCGCTCGAGGAAGTCACTTCCTTCCCTGCACCGAGGATGGATTCCAAAGTTGGCTCGTCCTGTTTTTCCGCAGCCTGAAAAAGAGCATCGCTAGCTTCGGCCGCAGAGGAGAACGTTTTTGGTTGTGATTCCTGAGCGAAGCTCGACGTGGCGAAACCCACGACAACCACCAGGAACAGCAGAAAAAGAGCCGTGGACGCGAACCCACAGGCCAGTCTCACGCTAAATGTTTCTGTCGTTTCAAGCGTCATATTGTTCGTTCGCATGTTCTTTCTCCATATCATCAGTCTCGTTTGTCATAGTTGAACCGAAATTACCTTCGACCGCCTCCACCACCGTGGAAACCACCCCCACCGAAACCTCCGCCATGGAAGCCTCCGCCGAAACTCGACTGCCCGCGAGCAGAGAAGCCTCTTGCGACTCCTCCATGATTGAAGCCACTAAACGCTCCGGAATGAGTGCCGGAGAATCCATGCTGTCCACCCGCGAATCCTCTCGCTCCGCCGCCATGAAATCCGTTGGCTCCATGAAATCCGCCGGCACGATTGAAGTTGTTGCGATTGGCGAAAACTCTGCTGTGAGAGACATAGCTGTGGTGATCGAAACGAATGTCGTGGTGATGCCAATCGTATCCCCAGTGTCCCCAGCCCCAGCCAAATCCGCCAAAGAAGCCGATTCCGAAGCCAAAGCCAAACTCGATTCCGGGAACCCCAAGATAAAGTCCGGGATACGAATACCACCCCGGCCAGATGCCGATGGGGTCTCCGTACACCAGCCACGGATCGTATTCTGGAACATAAACAACCTCGGGGTCAGCCGGTTCGATCACGATGGTCTTCCCTTTATTGCTCACCTTTTCCTGCGACGTCGTCTTCAGGTTCCCGGCTTTCTCCGCGCGGTCGCGCATTACCTGAACAGCATTCATCACGTCCTGCTGTTGATTGACGTAGGCATCGCCAAGTGAAGACGTCCAGGAAAGATTCTTGTCCATGTTGGCGAGCACCGAAGGAAATTCAGTGAGGGCCTTCACACTGGGATCCCAAGGCTGCTTATCGACTTCTTTACCGAGTTGTTCGCCCTTGAGATTGGGATTTTGCTGCAGCCAGCGGTCAGCTTCTACCACTTGGTCGGGATACGTGGCGGCCGCAAGAATCTGTGCTACCAGGGCGTCTGGATACAATGCGATCGGCGCTACCAGTTGCTGCAGCTGTTCCGGCGTCTGGATCGCGGGTTGAACCGCTGGTTGTGCGCTAGATTGATTCACCTGCGCGGCGAACCCTGCCGGTGCAGTGACTAATACAAGGCAATATGAGAGGACAAGCGACAAACCCTGTTTTATAAATTTCATAATCGATTCTCCTTTGACCCGTCGCATCGGTGATCGGCGACGGACCCTTCCAATGAGCTAACCGGACGCCGCCAAAAACGACAATTCTTAGCAATCCAGTTCGGCGCGGCTACGATATGCGAACTGCCGAAACGTGAGTGGACACGCGGGATGGCTGCATTGACATGCAATTTCCACGTCTTCGCTTCCCGCGTCACGACAGGCATCTCCGCAGTATTCTTCTCCATCCGATACCTCGCACAGGCACGGTATGTGTGCGCATTTCTTGCTCTCTTTATTTGCCATTTCGATTCTTTCCTTTCCAGCTCACTTTTCAATTCTTGACGTAGCGCCATTCGCCATACCGACTGTGGAGCTTGGGGGAAACACGGTCATACGCTCCACGCCGTCCGCATTCGGCGGCTACGTCATTCCGACTGAATGCATGCACATCTCCAAACTCCAATTCTCTGCTCGCATACGGATTTGCGAGCGTTTGTGCTCAGCAAGAAAAATCGAAAGGTCACTGAGTGTCAACAGGTTGATAGCGCGTCGATATTCGGACGGTCACAATGTGCGGCCGAGGGTCTGATCCAGGCAGCATACGGATAAATTCCCAGGGCCTAGACTCTTGAGTGAATAGGGATCTATTGCCCGTCAGCGCTTTTCTTATTGGCAAATCTTTCTCTGCCCTGGTTTGGTATCTGCCGTGCCTTAGTAAAAGTGCAAGCGCAACGCTGATGCGTGGCGTCCTAGTCTCGCTCCCTAAGCATTCACTCCCGGCGAGGCAACGGCCGCCACGCACAGCGAGAAAACAAAGGAAAAGCAGTTGTGAAGTTCCTTTTTTTCGCGACTGTTTTAAAGGAGAAAAACAAGTGAAAATCAACAAAGGTTACATCGCTATAGGCTTGATCATCGCCTTTACTCTAATCGTCGAACTCGCTGCTCACGCTGACGAGTTTGACCATGCTACAAAAATCACTTTCACTCAACCAGTCCAGATTCCGGGGCAGGTATTGCCGACAGGAACCTATTTGTTTGAATTGGCCGATCATGGTACTGAACCCCGTGTCGTTCAGATCTTCAATTCAGACCGAAGTGTCCTGTACGGAACTTTTCTGACCAGTTCCACCGACCTGCAGGATACGGCGAACGACGTCGAGCTCACCTTCGCAGAGGCAGAAGCGGGAGGACCGCCTGTGCTTCTGAAGTGGTTCTATCCAGGAAGCGAAATCGGTAACGAATTCGTGTATTCCAAGCAGACAGAGAAGCAATTAGCACAAGACAAACTTGAAACCATCGTGGTAAAGGAACTACCTATGTCGCGCTCCGAAACTACCGGAGCTGGCAACTGAGCGTAGAACTGGCATTCGCGTTAGGGCCCGGACTTGAAGCAGCCGGGTCCACGCGGGAGGCCACCGCCGGAATCACCATCTTCCAGCCCCTTGATGAGCGTAAAATCTTTTCGGATTAATCACAGCCGCAGAGGCGCATGAATGACGCTCACAGCCGCCGCCACCGTGTTCGTCGTCGATGACGATGACTTGGTACGTGCCGCGATCCAAGGCATGTTGAAGTCGGTTGGCTTGCGTTCCGAGACTTTCGCAACACCACAAGAGTTCTTGCGTAGCAAGCGCCCGGATGGGCCAAGTTGCCTTGTCCTGGACGTGAGACTTCCTGGCGTCAGCGGTCTGGACGTCCAGCGCGAGCTGGCTGATGGAGGGATCCGGATTCCAATCATCTTCATCACCGGTCATGGCGATATTCCCATGACGGTCAAGGCCATGAAATCCGGTGCGGTGGAATTCCTCACGAAACCTTTCCGCGATCAGGACCTGCTGGATGCGATCTATCAGGCTTTGGACCGTGACCGTGCATCACGCCAACAACAGAATGATCTGAGCCAGTTGCGAAAACGCTACGAGTCGCTGACCGCACGCGAGCGCGAAGTCATGGGACTGGTGGTTTCAGGCATGCTGAATAAACAAATCGCGTATGACCTCGGCACCAGCGAAATCACCGTGAAGATCCATCGCGGGCACGTTATGCACAAGATGCAGGCTGACTCCCTCGCGGAATTGGTAAGAATGGCGGGCAAGCTGGAGATTCCCGCTGGCAAATAGGTTTGCGCGCCGTAACGATTCTTTACATTGAAGGGTGCATCTTTCCCGGGCAAGGCTTTATCCATAACGTAAACAGACTCTCGACGATGACTGTTACGGATACAGGTAGATGGTTTGCACGGCCAGCCGCCGCTGCTGCTCTGCGCTATGGATTGGCCTTCGCGTCGATCGCAGCAGCTATGGGCCTGGCGCGGCTGTTTTTATATTTTCATCTGCCTCAGCCGTTTGCCGCGTTTGCACTCTCCGCAATTGCGATTACGTTTTGGTACGGCGGCAATATACCCGGCATCGTGGCAGCGCTGCTTGCTTCCATCATCCGGTACAGCCATTGGTCGGAAGTCCACGCCGTGTCTCGGGCTGTTTATGATCTCGTGTTTCTGATTTTTGCGTTTCTAATGATGGCCATAAACCGGTCGCGCAGCGAGCTTGAAGCTAGAGTCGGGGAGCGGACAGCAGATCTGACTCGGGCCAATCAGGAACTGAGCCTTAAGATCGCTGACCATAAGCGCACGGAAGAGAAATTGCGGCAGAGCGAAGCCTACTTAGCTGAGGCGCAGAGGCTCAGTGGAACGGGCAGTTGGGCACGGGTCTCCGCCACCGGCGAGATGAGGTACTGGTCAGAAGAATGCTTTCGGGTGCTGGGTTTTGATCCGCACGATGGACCGCCACGGTTTGAGTCATTCTTGCAGCGCGTCTATCCGGATGATCAAGCCAGGGTCAGAGAGCTATCGGAAAAAGCTGCCCGTGAAAAGGTGGATTACGAAACGGACTATCGAATCGTTCATCCCGGCGGAGAGGTCAGAGACATTCACGTCGTAAGTCATCCCGTCTTCAGCCCATCCGGCGAGTTGGTTGAATTCGTAGGTACGGTGATGGACGTGACCGAACACAAGCGGGCTGAAGAGAGGGTGCAGCAGAGTGAAGCCTACTTAGCGGAAGCGCAAAAGCTAACGCATACTGGGAGCTGGGTCTGGGAAGTAGCTGGAAGACGCGCGCTGCATCTGTCCGACGAATGGTATCGCATCTATGGCTTCGATAAAAAAGACGGCATGTCGGCTTGGAACCAACGCCTGGAGCGCATTCATCCCGATGATCGAACCCGGTGTCAACAAACCATCGATCGAGCCATCAGTGAAAAATCGGAGTACGAAGTTGAATACCGGATTATCCTTCCCAGCGGCACAGTAAGGCATCTCCACAGCGTCGGCCATCCCGTCCTGGACGCGTCTGGGAAGCTGGTGCAATTCGTCGGTAGTTCAACCGACATTACCGAGCGCCGGCTGGCCGAAGAAGCTCTCCATCAGGCGCAGGCGGACCTTGCGCGCATCAGCCGCATCACCACGATGGGAGAGCTGACCGCCTCTCTGGCACACGAAGTCAATCAACCGATTGCCGCCGCCGTTACCGACGCCAACACCTGCCTGCGCTGGCTCAATCGCGATCAACCCGATCTGGATGAGGCTCGCGAGGCCGCATCGAGAATGGTGAAAGACACGACCCGTGCCGCGGAGATCATCAGCCGAACTCGCCTGCTTTTTAAAAAGGTTAATCCGCAATGGGAGTCGGTCGATATGCACGAGATCATTCGAGAGATGGTGGCCCTGATGAGCGCGGAAGCTGCGCGGTACTCCATATCGGTGTGGGCAGAACTCGCTGCAGAACTTCCTGAGGTCATGGGAGACCGCGTGCAACTGCAACAGGTACTGATGAATCTCCTGATGAACAGTGTTGAAGCGATGAAAGATGCAGATGGCCCGCGTGAGCTAATCATTCGCTCCCAGACAACCGGAGATGGCCAACTGATGGTTTCGATCAGCGATACCGGCGTGGGGCTGCCGCCGCAGCAGGCGAGCAAAATCTTTGACGCGTTTTTTACCACCAAGCCTCAAGGAACCGGCATGGGACTTCGCATCAGCCGATCGATTGTGGAATCGCATGGCGGCCGCTTGTGGGCTACCGATAATTCTCGCCGCGGCGCAAGCTTTCATCTTAGCCTGCCCACCAAAGTCGAGACTCACGAATAAATTCACAACACTCGGCAGCTGGTACAGGCCTCATACCAAAGTATGATTGTCAACTCCCAAAGCATAATTGCGGCGGTGGCGGCAGAACGATACTTTGTCACTATGGCTGTTCAGAGGAAGGCAAAAATGGTCGCGATTGTCGATGACGATGAGTTAATGCGCAGTGCATTGCAGGGCATGCTTAAATCCGTTGGATTACCGTCACAAGCATTTGCCTCTGCGGAAGAATTCCTGAACTCCGGCCAGCACCAGCAGACTGCATGCCTGATCGCGGATATTCGCATGCCGGGAATGTCCGGTCTTGAGCTGCAAGCCAAGCTGAACGCTGAACACTGCAGAATTCCAACCATCTTCATCACGGCACATGGCGACACGAAAATGCGTATGCAGGCGCTAAGAGCGGGTGCGGTCGAGTTCCTAGCCAAGCCCTTCGATGATGAAGTCTTACTCGAGAGTGTCCGAGCAGCTCTGGCCAATTAAAGCAGATAAAGAACGCGTGCGCGCGGGAGGATCTCTGTGGCAACTGTCCAAAGATTTCCGAGTGGGGAGCAAGTATCTTATGAGCGCAGATTCGAGCAGGTGATAGGTAATAGCTCTGCTCTGGAATCCGTTCTCGAACAAGTGGAACGGGTGGCGCCAACAGACTCCACCGTTCTTATTCAGGGAGAAACCGGCACCGGCAAGGAGTTGATCGCACACGCGATTCATAACCTCAGCGCGCGTTGCGGGCGTCCCTTCGTGCGGCTGAATTGCGCTGCCATTCCGCTGGATCTGTTGGAGAGTGAACTTTTTGGCCATGAAAAAGGTGCGTTCACAGGAGCCATCGCGCAAAAGATTGGCCGCTTTGAACTGGCAGACAAAGGCACACTTTTCCTGGATGAAATTGGGGATATTCCTGGGGCATTACAGCCGAAGTTGCTGCGCGTTCTGCAGGAACAGGAGTTCGAGCGTCTCGGCAGCACTCGCACTCATCAGGTAAACGTTCGGATGGTGGCGGCCACAAATCGTAACCTATTGGAAATGTCGAACCGGGGCGAGTTTCGCAGCGATCTCTACTACCGGCTGAATGTTTTTCCGGTCCTGTTACCGCCGTTGCGCGAACGCCGGGAAGACATTCCGGCCCTGGTGTCGCACTTTGCCGAGATCTATGGCCGGCGGATGAGTCGCCAGATCGAGCACATTCCTTCAGCCACGATGTCTGCGCTCACGTCCTACGAGTGGCCCGGCAACATCCGCGAACTGCAGAATCTGATCGAACGCGCCGTGATTCTTTCCAAGGATGGCGTGCTCCCCAATCCTTTGCCCGCGGGATCAACCTTGAGTACCACGACGACGACGATTGCCTCCTCGGCCCCAACCACACTGAAGGACTCCGAGCGCGTTTTGATTCTGCGCACGCTTGAATCCGTCGGTTGGGTAATCGGCGGCCCGAAAGGAGCAGCGTCGAAACTCGGCTTGAAGCGCACCACGCTCATTCATAAAATGCAGAAGCTGGGCATTTCCCGACCCTCTCACCAACGCTCTCAGGGCGCGACGGAGCCAGACACTTCAGAGCCGAATTCGCTGTCACGGTCTGCGTCAGACTCGATGTAGCACCGCCCGTGACTCTGGCAACGCGTGTTGCATCGCATGACATCCTTTACAGTTTGCCTTGGGACAAACTGTAAAGGAGTGGTGGGACTGGACAACCTGCTTTCCCCTCGGTTCAGGACTTGTGCCTGGGAGTTTTAGAATCCAGTGTCGAAACCATGATCTTTGCCGCTGCCGGGATGGCTACATGCCCAGACAACACTATCTCCTTGGCGGGGAGTTTCTGTTCGTAAATCTTTTCATTGGCGCCGTTATCAGGACGAACGGTTGATCCCTCGAGTGAGATACCCGCAAACGCACCCCGGGAGCGAGAATAGCTCAAGATGTCGGCACGCAGGGTGGCGTCGGTTTCTGCCGAGGCAGTGCGGCCCACCGGACCTGCAGCAACCGACGCATCGGCTCCAAGCTTCACTTTGCTGGCAAGAATTGCGCTGGCACCCCGCTCATTCATTACCAGCAGCACAAAGTCTGTGGCCTCGCCACCTAACTGCAAGCCAAAGCTGCCGCCCTCAAGAGCCATCATGGTAGGGGCTCCCCACGATCCTGTGAAATCTTCTCCCCTGCGGCAGGACATCGCGCCCCGCCCGTAGCTGGCGCCAACAATGAATGCAGCTTTCAAAACGGACGGAAACACAACCACACAATCGGCCTTGTCGAGCAAGTCCCGGGGGATGTCGTCGGGAACATCGAGAATCTCCTTCAACACAGTGCCGCTGTTCGTTAACCGGTCTTCGTCTTTTTCCTGATTAGCTGCATAAGTTGAAGAGGAGAGAATAGGCAGAACTACCAGCAACATGCTCATCAGATACGTAAGTCGCTTCTTCATGATGTTTCTCCTTTGCGAGTTGCGAGCGGCTCATACGCTCAGGGCCGCCGCTCGGCATTCGCGCTAACATGTGCAAAGCGTTTGCCAAAGTGCGATTGAATGCCGGCACCCCGAAAGTCAGCAAATGCATGGAATTGAGAGAATTAAGACTAGCGAGATTGTTACCTCAACTACGCAGGGATGTCAGCCGTCCGACACAAATGTTGACCTCTGTCACGACATGCTTGAAAGTCGAGCGCATCGAACGGGCCAATGCGGTCTACGGAATCCGTAGCTGTCTCTGATCTTTGCCCGCTCAGAAACTACATTGCGGATCAAAGATATTCTCGGTGGGCACTACTTCGTGCTGAGATGTCGAACTATTTCGCCTTACCCAGAGTGCGAATGTAGTTCACCAAAGTGTCGATCTGATCCTTACTCAGCCGACTTCCGAACGGAGGCATATTGCCTCGTCCTTGAGCGATTACGGCAGCCAGTTGCTCATCAGACTGCTGTTGAACTTGGGGCGAATGAAAATCCGCGGCATGCAAGCTCTTTCCTACCGCGCTTCCACGTCCGTCAGGCCCATGGCACGAGGCACAATCCGTTTTGTACAGGCTTGCTGCTGAGTTGCCGGCCGACTGTCCGAACCCAAGGCCTGCGGTGGATCCTAAAAAAGTTGCCATTGCCAAGGTCGCCGCGAGTAGTTTTTCAGACATAATTTTCAAACCTCCACAAACATAGATTTCTCTTGTTAATAGACGATGCATTTCGCCTGCCAAAGATTGCATGCAGATAAATCAAGCCAGCGGGAAATGCTTATCACTGGGGGTTGCACTGTCAGCAATGCAATCAGAGCTGATTGGCACTTATATTGCAGTCATCTGCAGATACAGCTCAGGTCTAATATCACAGGAAACGTAGAACGAGGTGAGATCAATGGCTACCAGACGAAGATTCCTCGGAGTCGCAGCGGCAACCATGATTAGCGCTCGCATCAACAAGCGAGCCTGGGCGGCTGATACAAAGAACGGCGTCCCCATGCGCACCCTTGGTCACACTGGCGAGAAAGTTTCGATGGTTGGCATTGGCGGTTATCACCTGGGCAGGCCCGGAGTAAGCGAAGAGGAAAGCATCCGCATCGTCCGGACCGGTCTCGACCAAGGCATCAACTTCCTCGACAACTGCTGGGATTACAACGGCGGAGAGAGTGAACTCCGCATGGGTAAAGCGTTGCGCGACGGCTATCGGCAAAAAGCATTCTTGATGACAAAGATCGACGGGCGAAACCGCGCGACCGCGGAAAAGCAGATCAATGAGTCATTGCAACACCTGCAAACCGACCACGTCGATCTGTTGCAGTTTCACGAGGTCATTCGCGATACCGACCCGGACCGCATATTCGCTGCCGGAGGCGCTCTTGAAGCCGTGCTGGAAGCGAAAAAAGCCGGGAAACTCCGCTATATTGGATTTACCGGCCACAAGAGCCCCGATATTCATCTGAAGATGCTGTCTACCGCATCCGCTCATCAATTCACATTTGACACGGTGCAGATGCCGCTCAACGTGATGGACCACCATTTCAACAGCTTCGAGGCCAAGGTACTTCCTGTCTTGCAGAAGCAGAACATCGGAGTGCTCGGCATGAAGCCTATGGGAGATCCCTTTATTCTTCAAAGCAAAACTGTAAGCCCCGTCGAGTGCCTGCATTACGCCATGAACCTGCCGACCAGCGTGGTCATCACGGGATGCGATTCTGTAAAGATTCTGCAGCAAGCGCTGGATGCGGCGCGCAGTTTTCAGCCAATGGGAAAAGAAGAGGTGGCCGCATTGTTAGCAAAAACCGCCAAGGCCGCGCAATCGGGCGAGTTTGAAATGTACAAGACCAGCCACCACTTCGACGGAACCTTTCAGAATCCGCAGTGGCTCGGGTAGGAAACGGATGAATTTTTCTTTGGGGGGATTTTCTGTGGTGCCCCACCCTTATTCGCGTTCTTACCGAATAGGGTGGGTTGCCTTTTGCCAATCACCCCTTATCTGGATGCCACTAACTCCGGAACCTCAGCGAGTCTTTCAAACTCTTCGTAGGCGAGATGCACCGAAGCCCCCGCAACGTTCTCCTCGAGATGTTCCACTGAGCTCGTCCCCGGAATCGGCAGCATGATCGGAGACCGCCGCAATAGCCAAGCCAAGGCCACCTGCTTGGGGCTAGCTCGATGCGCCTTTGCGACCTCGTTGAGCACCTCGCCGGCAACCTTTCCTGCTCCGAGCGGAAACCACGGGATGAAGGCAATGTCGTTGCTCTCACAGTAGTCCACCACGTAATCCCATTCGCGATCCGCAAAGCTGTATCGATTCTGAACGGAGACGATGGGAACAATTTTGCGCGCGCGCTCGATATGTTCTCGCGTAACGTTCGACAGTCCAATCAGCCGAATCTTGCCTTGATTTCGCAGTTCGGCAAGCGTTTCAATCGAGGCCTCAAAGGGCACGACCGGATCGGGCGCGTGCAATTGATAAACATCGATGCGATCCACTCTCAATCGCTTCAGACTGCCTTCCACCGCCTCGCGCAGGTGAGCGGGAGTGGCATCGTGCGTCCACTGATTTGGTCCGGGACGATTCCAGCCGCCTTTGGTCGCGATGACCAATCCCTTCGGATAAGGAAACAGGGCTTCGGCAATCAATTCTTCACTCACATTCGGACCGTAAGAATCCGCCGTATCGATGAAGTTGACATCCAGTTCGGCGGCACGGCGCAGAACCGCGAGCGCAGCTTTGCGATCCTTTGGAGGCCCGAAGATGCCTTCGCCGGTGAGCCGCATCGCTCCAAAGCCCAGCCGATTAACAGAAAGCTCTTTGCCTAATGAAACCTGTCCAGCTAATTTTGCAGAAACTTGTTTTTGATTATTCACACATCCTCCAGAAATTATTATTTCTTATCCCTTTGGATTCACCCGCACCTACTCAGGATTCCTTCCCCAAGTTAGTTCGCGAAAGCGGCAGCTCACGAATCCGCTTGCCCGTCGCCACGTAAATAGCATTGCAGAGCGCCGGAATAAACGGCGGGACACCAGGCTCACCCACGCCTGCCGGCGGCGCATCACTTTCAACCAGGTAGACGTTAGTCTGATACGGAACTTCGTTTATGCGGGCAACCGGGTAGGTGTCGAAATTCGATTGCTCAATCGCGCCATTTTTGGCTGTGATTTCCCCGCTGCGGGCCACGCTGGTTCCGAACACGGCGGCACCTTCGAACTGCGCTTTCGTGACCTCTGGATTCACCACCAGTCCCGCGTCAACGACACAGTCAACGCGCGGAATGCGAATGTCTCCTTGGTCGCTCACCTCCACTTCGACCACGGTCGCAACGTAAGTAAGGAAGCTCCGATGGGCTGCAATGCCCAAGCCGGCTCCTTTGCCCAACTTGCGTTTCCCCCACCCTGACTTCTCGATGACCATCTCGGTCACGCGCCGCAGACGGCCGGTCTCCCACGGGTAAGTCTCGAGAGAAGCTCCGTAGTTCGGATAATCGACGCCCTTGAAATCAATCGTGCGAGGCTGTCCGATCAGATCCAGCAGGTAGTCCGCAGGATCGCGTTTCGCGCGATGAGCGAGTTCGTCTGTAAAGGTCTGCACAGCGAATCCGTGATATATATTCGCCACCGAGCGCAGCCACCCGATGCGAACGTGTGCCTTCGCCGGACCGTTCTCAATGCGAAGGTTCGGAATGTCATACGGCATATCCGTCCAGCCTTGCGCCAGATGGGGCGGATCTCCGTACACCGCATTGACGTCGAATATCGACGTGATCGGAGGAAACACCGAGCGTTGCAACCACGCCGTCGGCTTACCATTCGTATCCAGCGCAGCCTTCATGTACATCGCGGCAACCGCGTTGTAGTAATCGAACTGAATGTCATCCTCGCGCGTCCAGACAACTTTCACCGGACGTCCAACTTTGTGAGACAGAACTGCCGCTTCGGCGACGTAGTCGGGCTTAGACTTCCTTCCGAACCCTCCGCCTAACAGCGTAACGTGGCAGATCACATCCTCTTTGCTAATCCCAAGCTCGCTTGAGACGATAGCTTGCACCGCCTGCGGATTCTGAGTAGGCGCCCAGGCGTGGACTTTGCCGTCCTTGAACTCAGCCAGCGCCACCAGCGGCTCCATTGGAGCGTGAGCCAGAAGTGGAACATAGTACTCGCCTTCAAAGGTCTGCGCCGTTGGGGTGAAGGCCTTGTCGACATCTCCCTGGCTGCGAACGACCTTTGCAGGGTTGCGCGCAGTTTCCTGCAATTCTTTTTTGTACTGATCCGAATCGTACGTCTCGTTGGGACCGTTATCCCAGTCGATCTTCAATTTCTTACGCCCTTGAAAAGCAGCCCAAGTGCTGTTAGCCAACACGGCAACGCCACCCAAGGGTTGGAATGCAGGAGGGGGCTTGAAAGGATCGATGACAACGGTTTGGGATACGCCTGCGACTTTCAAAGCATCGGTATTGTCGACGGACTTAATTTTGCCTCCGAGTACCGGTGGGTGCTCGATCGATGCGAATACCATGCCGTCGAGACGAGCGTCCATCCCGTAGACTGCCTTACCGGTAACCAGATCGGCGAGGTCGTAGCTGGTCATTCCCTTGCCGATGTACCGCCATGCACTCTTCGGTTTCAGTTGGACTTGGTCCTTCGTCGGAACCGGCAGCTTCGAGGCTGCCGTAGCAAGTTCGCCGTATCCCAGGCGGCGGCCGGACGCAGAATGAACCACCACATGAAGATCAGTCTTACACTCCCTCGCCGGTACTCCCCACTGCTGGGCCGCAGCCTGAATGAGCATCACCCGGGCCGTAGCTCCGGATAAACGCACCACGTCAAAAAAGCTGCGGACGGAATGCGAACCATCTGTATTCTGATCGCCGTACCGGTGATCGCCGATCGCCTGATCGATCTTCACGCGCCTCCAGTCCGCATCCAATTCGTCGGCGACTACCATCGGTAGAGTCGTGCGAATTACGGTTCCCATCTCCGAGCGATGAGCGACAATCCAAACAGTTCCGTCCGTCTCTATACCAACAAACACATTGGGATGAAATGGAGCCTTATCTGCATCGGTGCGCCCATCGTCGGACTGCTGCGCCCACAACATTTCCGGCGCGTAATACGCTCCCAGGACGAGCGCTCCCGCACCAGCCAAGCCCTTGAGAAACCAGCGTCGACTTACATTTTCAATCGCGCTCATGCCGGCTCCTGCGCGGCAGCCTTGATGGCTGCTCGAATCCGTTGATACGTACCGCACCGGCAGATGTTCGCGGCCATGCCTTCGTCAATGTCGTCGTCGGTAGGCTTGGGCTTGCTCTTCAATAAGGCGATGGCCTGCATAATCTGCCCTGACTGGCAGTAACCGCATTGCGGAACATTGAATTGCATCCACATCTTTTGGACGGGATGCAGCCCATTGGCGCCAATATCTTCAATCGTCCGGATCTCGGCTCCCGCCAGGGAACTCATAGGAGTAATACACGCACGCTGGGCGTCGCCGTTTTTGTGTACCGTGCATGCCCCGCAAAGCCCGATGCCGCAGCCGAACTTTGTGCCAGTCAAGCCAAGGGTATCGCGGAGATACCACAACAGAGGTGTATCCGGATCACCGTCAAAATGGCGGGCTTCGCCGTTTACCTTGAACTGAATCGCATTTGCCATATGGTTGCCACGAGTGAATTCATGCCGGTGAAATAAGGAGCATTTCGCGTGCCACCGCAGACTATGGACAATGTTGCCTCATGCGGCCCAATGAGCGTGCTACGGCAGCACCACCGCGTCTATGTGTCATGCTGTCGACGGACTTGGACAATAGTGTCGAAATACGGACTGATCCGGTCTCCTGGCCAGGCTGAGAATTATACTCGCTAAATGAAAACAGGATCCGCCACGGCCAGCGATATCGTAGTGAATCTTTCGCATCAGCGACGGTGATAAATCGAATACCCACGCCGGCTTCGGAGGTTTTGTTTTGCCTCCAATGCTAGACTCGGCCCATGAGGAGCGACATCCTCCCGTTGTGCGACAAGCATTATCGGACGATGGAGTTTCTGCTGGCTCCATTCAATGTCAACTATTCGGTGGAATTCTTCCGCTGCACCGATAAGTTCTGTCAACGTTGCTTCAACGAATCACTCGGCTACGTAACTCCGCAGCGCGAGGCAGCACCGCTGGTTTCCACGGATCAACCTCGTTGCGAAAAACACGGCCGGCCCATGTTCATCTCCAGTCTCGATCGGCAGCGGAATGTGTTGCGGTATGCCTGCCCGGAGCCGGGCTGTCGAGAGATCGCACTCAAGGGATAGCCGGCAACAACGCTTTTCGCTGACTCGTTGCTTTAAACTGGAGTAACTTTATCGATATGAAATTGTCCGTCGTCATGCCGGTGTATAACGAGCGGAACACGGTACGCGAAGTGGTGGAACGCGTCCTTGCTGTGCCGCTCGAGCTGGAAATAATTTGTGTCGACGACGGTTCGAGCGACGGATCGCCCAAAATTCTGGCTGACTTGCACGCGCAGCATGAGAAAGTGCGGGTGTTTATTCAACCGCGAAATATGGGCAAGGGAGCGGCCTTGCGTCGTGGCATTCAGGAAGCCACCGGCGACTTCGTACTGATACAAGACGCCGATCTGGAATACGATCCCGGCGATTATCCTGTTCTGCTGGAACCGCTCCAGCAAGGTAAAGCCGATGTCGTGTACGGCTCGCGCTTCCTCGGCGCCGCACCGCATCGTGTGCTTTATTTCTGGCATTCCGTGGGAAATCGTATTCTTACGTTGCTTTCCAATTGCCTGACCAACATCAATCTCACCGATATGGAAACTTGTTACAAAGTGTTCCGGCGGGACATTATCCAATCGATTCCTATCGAGGAAGACCGCTTCGGCTTCGAGCCTGAGATCACGGTTAAAGTGGCAAAAAGAAAATTGCGGATCTACGAAGTCGGTATCAGCTACTGGGGCCGGACATACGAAGAAGGCAAGAAGATCAATTGGAAGGACGGGTTTCGCGCGCTCTGGTGTTTGCTCAAATACTCGTTTAAGGAACGCGCAGCCCCGAGGCAGCCGGCACTGGCGCAGCAACCGGAATCATCGTCAGCCGAACAACGGGCCTCAACTTTCCGCCCATAAAACGAACAGCCAAGCGCCCAAAAATCTGTCCTGCCCGAGGTTCGTATCAGGGTATGTCTTCAGGCATACCGTAAATCGCCGCGATCGATTCGGCTTTAGCCGGCGCGGTAACACGATCGGCTTTTCCATAAACAAAGCCGCATTTCTCACTCGCCACTAGTCGTGAACGCTAAAGTCAGCAGCGTGTTCTGCTCCATCTCATGCGCTTTTGCCGACCCCGTCGAAGGACTCGCGCTCGCCGAACGTTTTACGGATAGCACCGGACGCTCTCCCGCGATGTGACGCAGCCGCGGCAGCATATAAAACATGGCACCCATATTGGCAGGTTCTTCCTGCACCCAGACGATATCGCGAGCGCTCGAATGTTTTTCCAGTTCAGCAACCAACTCCGCTTCGGGGAACGGATACATCTGCTCCAGAAAAACAATTGCAGTTGAAGCGTCTTTTCTTTTCTTGCGCTCGTCTCGCAGTTCGTGCCCGATTTTTCCTGTGCACAGCAGGATCCGCTTGGCCTCTCTAACTTCCGTATCCGGCAACACATTGCGGAAGTGGGGCTGCGCGAAATCCTCGATAGCCGACGACGCATCCGGATGCCGCAACATGCTTTTTGGCGTGAACACGATTAGCGGTTTGCGCCAATGCCGCAAGGCCTGGCGGCGCAGCAAGTGAAAATATTGCGCGGCGTTCGAAGGCTGGCAGATCTGAAAATTATCTCTCGCCGCAAGCTGGAGAAATCGTTCGATGCGCGCGCTCGAGTGTTCAGGCCCTTGGCCTTCGTAGCCATGCGGCAGCAGCAAAGCCACGCCGGAGAGCAAATTCCATTTATCTTCGCCCGCGCTAATGAACTGATCAATCACCGCCTGCGCCACGTTAACAAAATCGCCGAACTGGGCTTCCCACAGGACGAGCGCTTCCGGGTAGTCCCGACTGTATCCATATTCAAATCCAAGCACGCCCGCCTCAGATAAAGTCGAGTTGTAAATGTCGCACCGCGCCTGCCCGCCGGAAATGTTTTGCAACGGAACATACTCACTCTCGTTTTCAATGTCTATCAATACCGAGTGCCGCTGATTGAAGGTGCCGCGTCGACTATCTTGTCCGCTAAGCCTCACCGGCACGCCGGCTTTTACCAAACTGGCAAATGCAAGCGCCTCCGCCATTCCATAATCGACAGGGCGTTTCCCGCTACCCATTTCCGCGCGTTGTTCCAGCAGCTTTTTTACTTTCGGATGAATGTGAAAATCTTCCGGATAAGTCGTGAGCGGCTTGGTCAGCTCACGCAATTCGTCCGCTGATAATCCCGTCTCCACTTCATACTCCGGCTTATAGCGGCCGCCCTTGTAGCCTTGCCAGTACTCCGGCAAATCGCGAAGCGTGGGTTTCTTCGTGATGGAGCCAGCACGCTTCTGCGCAGCCTCCAATTCCGCGCGGATTTTCTGCACTCGCGCCTGCGCGTCCTCGACCCCAATGTCTTCGGCGTAAATCTCCCACAGCGGCGGATGCTCTTTGATCGCCTTGTACAGCAACGGCTGCGTGATGGTCGGATCATCCACTTCGCTGTGCCCATGTCGCCGATACCCAATCATGTCCACGACCACGTCGGTGCCAAAAGCATAGCGATATTCGAGTGCGATCCGGCCCACGCGGATCACCGCGTCCACGTCTTCGCCATTGACATGAAAAATCGGAACGGATTGGCGTCGGGCTAATTGCGCCGCGAAGCGAGAAGAGTGCGACTCACGCGGCACAGTCGTGAATCCGATCAGATTGTTAGCAATAATATGTACAGTTCCACCGACGGTGTATCCCGGGAGGTCAGCGAAATTCAAAGTCTCCGCCACAATACCCTGACCCGCGAACGCAGCATCGCCGTGTACCAGCAAAGGCAAATATTTCTTGGTTCCATGCTCTCCGATCCGATCATGCTTAGCCCGGGTGCGGCCAATCGTCACTGGATCAACCGCTTCCAGATGACTGGGATTCGATACCAGATGGATGTGCACCTTGGCGCCGCTGCGAGTGATGTACTCGCCGGTCGCGCCCATGTGATATTTAACGTCGCCGCCACCCAGCACGCTGCGCGGATCGATATCTTCAAATCCCGCAAAAACTTCTTCGGCCGACCGTCTGGCCACTTGCACCAGCACGTTCAAACGGCCGCGATGGCTCATCCCCATCACTAGTTCCGTCGAACCTTGTTGTCCCGCCGCTTCGAGAATTTCATCAATCAGGGGAATGAGCGCGGTAACGCCTTCGAGCGAAAAACGCTTGTTGCCGAGGTAGCGCTGTTGCAGCACCTGCTCAAAAACTTCGGCTCGAATCAGCAACTCGAGCGCCCGCTCCTGATCCACAGCCGCCTGCGGCGCTTCCACGCGCTCCTGAATCCAGCGCCGTCGCGCAGGGTCGGTAATGTGCATGAACTCAACTCCAACTGTTCCGCAATACACACGCCGCGCCTCTTGGGCCAAATCGCCGTCGACCGGGAGATCAGAGTGAGGCACGGGCCGCAGGAATCCAAGCGGATCGAGGTCGGCCTCAAGATATCCCCAACGCCGGTATGCATCGAACACGCGTTCGCGCTCTCCGTTGGGTGCGTCCAATACTGCGGTTGAAGTTTCAGCGGCTGTCTTGGATCGGGTTGCCATAAATTACTACTAGAATAATGGATGAGAGGTGCATAGGGACAGATTCATCGGCCGAACTCGCCGGCAGCGCGGAGATTGAGGCCTATCACGCCGAAGCCGAGGCTGTAGTGATGGTTTCCAGCCCGTGGCCTTCAGGCCCAGTCTCCCTTTTGTGCAGCAGGAAAGCGAAAAACACTCCTAAGAAACCGAGGACCGAAAAAATCCACATTCCCAGCCGGTATCCGCCGGGATTGTCCGCACTGGCATGTCCAAAATCATTGGCCCAGCCAATCACCAGATTAAAGCCGAACAGTCCAATATTCTGGATCATGGTCATCAGCCCATAAGCCGTGCCTAGCTTCGACTGATCCACGATATACGCTACCGATGGCCACATCACCGCCGGAATCAGAGAAAAAGCCACACCCATCATTATCATCGGTACGTAGAGATTGATGTGCGTGTAGGCCATCATCAGATAGACCGGAATCAGCATCAGGGAGCCGAGCATCATCAGGATCGCCCGCCTTCCCACGCGATCCACCATGAGCCCGAACAAAGGCGTTGCGATCATGGCAAAAAGAGTCAGTGTGCTCGAAAGGAATCCGCCAAATTCACGCGAAGTTCCGTGGGCTTCCATAAAGAACTTCACCGCGAAAGTCTGGAAAGGAAAAATTGCCGAATAGAACGTAACGCAGAGCGCCACAATCAGCCAATAGCTCGTGCCAAACTTGAACAAATCCGAGAAAATTACTTTGTCGGTTGACACTTCGCCGAGGTGATAAACCTTCTCCGCATGTACCTCCATAACCCAGTAAATTATTGCGCCGATCACGCACAAGCTTGAGACCCCAAGCGCAATCAAGAAAGGCCAGCGCCAGTTGGCGTACGCCGCCCGCGCCCAGGTTGGCGAGTTCAGCGCCGCAAAGGAACCAAGCCGGCAAATGGTCAGGTTCATGCCGAACGCAAAGCTCAGCTCTTTGCCTCTAAACCACCGCGCCAGAGCAGCGGTCACAGCAACGATCAGCGACTCCGCCCCCATGCCAAAAATCAGCCGGCCGGTGGCCATCAGCCAAAGGTGTCCCGAGGCGACCGTAATGGCCGGACCGATGAAGCAGAGCACGCCGAAGATCATCAACGACTTTCGCAGCCCAATCCGGTCAATCAGCACCCCGCCAATAACCACGGTGAATATGTTGGGAAAACTATAGATGGCCTGCAGCAGTCCGATGTTCGAATCCGAGAGGCCAAGCTGCTGTTTCAACACGTCGGCCAGCGGGCTGAGTGCGTCGTAAACGTAATAATTGCCAAACATCGCCAGGCTGAGAAAGATCAGCACCATCCAGCGATATAGCGGGGAAGGCTCTGGCCGCACCGATTCGGGCATCAACTCTCCTTCATCAGACTAATCAGCAATATGAATGCAAGAAGATACCAGATGGCGGCAGCGTTGGCACGCGCAATCAGGGATAAATGGAGGACGGGCGTCCTCGCCCGTCCCTACGACCGGAGCCGCGTAAGACTTTTCCTCGACACCCCCAACCGTGATAAAGTGTTCAAACTCGCGGCTCGCGGAGGCTCAGATCGAACGACCCCGCTGAATGCCGCTCCCAACGGGGTGATTTATGGGACAAGTTTACGATATCGTGAAAGACCGCCGCGTCTATTCCATCGACGCCAACAGCACCGTTCTCGAAGCCGCCCGGTTCATGATGGAACATCGCATCGGCGCTTTGCCGGTGCTGCGCGACGGAGAAATCGTCGGCATTTTTTCCGAGCGCGACGTAATGAATCGCGTGGTAGCACTGGGCCGCAGTCCCGGAACCACCAAAATTTCCGAAGTCATGACCGCCAACCCCAAAGCCGTCAGCGTCGAGGAGACGATCGACAACTGCCTCTTTCTCATGCGCGAGTTCGGCTTCCGCCATTTGCCAATCACCGATGGCAAGCAACTCAAGGGCCTGGTCTCGCTGCGTGACATTCTGTTGCGCTACGTCTCGCAAAAAGAGGCAGAAGCTCGCCGCCCTGCCAGTTAAGTTGAAGGTGCCTTCAATTCTTATCAAGTTGGACATTGCCCATCGTGTGCGTCACAATACTGGGTTTACATTCCACATGGAGAACTTATAGGTGAGCCAACCTGTGCGCGTTAAGATCAGCGCTCTCGGAACCTACGTCCCGCCCCGCCTTTTGACCAACGCCGACCTGGAAAAAATGGTCGACACCAACAACCAATGGATCACCGAACGCACCGGCATTCGTGAACGCCACATCGTCGACAAGGGTGTGGCAACCAGCGACCTCGCAGTCGAAGCGGCGAAGAACGCTTTAGCGCAGCGCGGCATCGAAGCGAGCGACCTCGACGCTATCCTCGTAGGCACGGTCACGCCCGATATGTTTTTCCCTTCGACCGCCTGCCTGGTCCAGCACAAATTAGGAGCAAAAGGAGCATGGGGCTTTGACCTGTCGGCCGCGTGCTCTGCATTCTTGTACGCGTTGCAAGTCGGAACCCAGTTCGTTGCCACCGGCGCTCACAAACGCGTCATGGTGATTGGCGCCGACGTGATGTCGTCGATCATCGATTACACCGACCGCGCGACGTGCATCATTTTCGGCGACGGCGCCGGAGCCGTAATTCTCGAAGCCGCCGATTCCGACTCTTTAGGCATGATCGACTTCATCCACGAAGTCGATGGCTCCGGCGGATGCTATCTCTACATGCCCGGCGGCGGCAGCCTGCATCCTTCGACGCATGAAACCGTAGACGAAAAAATGCACTACGTTCATCAGGATGGACAGGCCGTCTTCAAGTTCGCGGTGCGCAAGCAGACCGAGCTGTGCGAAAAAATTCTGGAACGCAACGGGATCAAAGCCTCTGATATCGACGTGTTCATCGCGCATCAAGCCAACAAACGCATCATAAACGCGACTGCGGATCGCTTGGGCTTGCGTCCGGAAAGCGTAGTCATCAACATTGACCGCTATGGAAACACCACCGCCGGCACGATTCCATTAGCGATGGACACCGCCCGCCAGGAAGGCAAACTCAAGAAAGGCGATTTGGTACTGTTGGCATCCGTGGGCGCCGGATTCACAGTAGGAGCCACGTTACTACGCTGGGCTTACTAAATTAGTCCACAGCGCTTTGTGATGCCAGCCGACTATAATCGATCCCACCCCAAAATGCGTTCTGCGCCAAACGCGAGAACAAAGGCCGTACCCGAGCGACCCGAGAAATCGCTTTTGCTCCAACCCGACATAGCCAACAGTCAAGCAGGAACAAGCAAATCGCGCCGCCTGCAAGACTCTTATGCAGCATGGATTGATCTCCTGGGACTGATATCCTGAGAAAAGCTTAGGAGCGCAGACAGGTGGGAACAAGTGCGCCAGTCACACTTACACTGGCACTTCGGCGCACCACGATCGCTATTTCCCGCTTCGGCTTGGTCTTCTGTTGCTCGAATGGCTTCTGCAAATATTTCCGCGCCTCTTCCAACGCGCCTTGGGTGTTGTCGTTGGTTTGCAAGGCCTGCCGATACTCGTTGGTAGCGCGCTCACGCTGCCCGGTAAGATCAAAAATTTTCCCCAACTGGATGTGGCTCCAAACCTCAGTCCATCGCGGATCGCCATCGCCATTCAGCGAGTCGCGATAGGCATTGGCTGACGCCTGATAATTTTTCTGCAAAAAGAAAACTTCCGCCACCCGGTAATGCGCCAGCGAGCTGTTCTTATTCACTTCAAGAGCTTTGTTAAACTCCGAAAGCGCCCCAGCGAAATCCCCTTGCTGAACTAACGCCTGGCCGCGCTGAATGGAAGCTCGCAGTTTTACGTCAGAGGAATTTCTCAACACACGGTTATCGGGATCAATCGAGATCCGGCGCGGCTTGCCGAAAGTCTCCAGGGTAAAAGCCGAATCGGTTCCGACCACGTCGATACGCTTCTCTTCAGTTTTACCGTCAGTATCAATACGCAGCTCGACCGGCATGCGGAAAAGGTCAAGATCCTGCGTGACCTGTCCTACAACCCGGAAGCCCGGACACTTGTCCGCCGGAGCACATTTATTCCCCAGCCGGTAAACCGTATATTTGGTTTTAAATTCTGGAGCCCCCGTGGAGTCAAGCCACTGAGTGAAAAACCAGGTAAGTTTTTCTCCATACGACTGCTCGGCTATCGCGGTGAAATCGTCGAGCGATGCCGACTTGCCCGCATACTTTGTGGCAAAAGTGCGCATCGTCTGGTCGTATTTCTGATCGCCTTCCACCCAGCGCAGCATGTGCAAAATCATCGCACCTTTGTCGGTCGCCAGCGATTGGAACTCGGGGGAGAACATATCTAGCTTGCCAATCGTCGCCAGCGGGACGGAGTCATACGCCAATGCCCCGACTGACATGTCTTTCACCACTTCTTCCAAACCGTTGGCACCCGCGGCGTTTTCCACATAGCGAGCCTCGGAGTAGCGCGCAAAACCATCGCACAGCCACCAATCATCAATCGAAGCCGGACTCACCGAAACTCCCCACCACTGATGCGCAATGGTATTCGCCAGCAACCGGTAATTCACCTTCTCGGTCACCGCGCGGCTCGCAACGGCCGCCATCTCCGGCGCCCACGCCGACGGCACCGTGTCATCCGGAAGCTCCACGATCCTCAATGTTGCCGAAGGCGCGGGACCGTAAAGCGTCACGTAGTAAGTAAATTCTTTGATCGCGGTCTCCGCGTACAGCGCGCCCAAATTCTGGTGAGTCGGTTTGAAAAACAGATGCAGATCGACGCCGGCCTCGTCGCTTTTGAATTCCTGAAACGTTCCCGCAACAATGGTTCCCGGAAAACTCGGCTTGCTCCAGACAAAAGTGAACGTCTTAGTAGATCCTTCGGTCGCAGCCGCTTTTTTTGACGGAGGCAAATTGTTGACCGTCTCCGTCCCGCTGCCAATAACCACCATGTGGGCCGGCACAGTAATATTGATGGTCGCGGTGAAGCGGTTGATCCCGTAAGCATTGACCGGAAACCAGCGTCCCGCGTACAGCAAGTAACTGGTGTCATCGTTAATGGAAGCCAGCTTCATTCCCTGCACCGGACTGTCATCCGCGGAGTCAAGCGTGCCATCGTAATCAAATGTGAGCGTGGTTGAACTGCCTTTGCTGAGCGGCTTTGCAAGCTGCACCCGCACGGTAAAATCCTGGCTGATGCGTTCAGGTGATAACGTCTTGCCACTATCGTCGGTCACTTTGCTCACTTTCAATCCATTGTGCAGCTCAAAAGTGGCGGCGTTGATGTCGTCCAAAGCAGTGAATTTAACTTTCGCGCGAGCGGAAATTTTGTGGGTATGCGGCGTAAGCTCCGCGTCGATCTGATAATCATCCACATGCAGCCGCGTCTTTTCCGCCGCCAAGGCTGGTAACGAAACTGATACAAGCAGCAGGACAAGAAGGCTCGCTGTGCCCCGAGGCTGGCGCCTAGGTTGAAAGAACATTCAGGAACGTCTCCCGGGAAATCCCGCAGGTCTCTAAGCTCTATGATTCAGATTGTTACGCAAAAGATGCTGGTAGGACAAGGGTTAGATATTTTTTGTTCCTCCGTTTGGCGCGGTACGCCAAGTTTTCCATCCCCGCTAGTTTCTTTCCCATCTATCTAAGGTATCTTTAGAGATCAGCAGTTATGGCCTCGGAAGAAGAAGTATTAGGCAAAGCGTACGACAGCCGGCTGATGAAGCGGCTGATCACCTACCTGCGTCCCTACAAATGGCAGGTCGGGATTGCCCTAGTCTCCATTCTCCTCAAGGCCGCAGCCGACGTTCTCGGCCCCTATCTCACTAAGGTCGTCGTCGACCGTTATCTGGCGCCGGTTCAGGGATTGCACACGCCGCTGGCTCGCTTCCTGAGCAACAAGCCGCTGGTTGGCATCGCGCAAATCGCTTCACTCTACGTCTCCCTGCTTGTCTTCAGCTTCCTGCTGGAATATTTACAGACCTACTTTATGCAGTGGGCCGGACAGATGACCATGTTTGATCTGCGCGCCCAGATCTTCCGCCATCTGCAGCGCATGCACATTGGCTTCTACGACAAGAATCCCGTAGGCCGCCTGGTCACCCGCGTCACCACCGACGTCGACGCAGTCAACGAAATGTTCACCTCCGGCGTGGTCTCGATTTTCGAAGATGTCTTCGTGCTCGCCGGAATTATCGCCATCATGCTGCGCATGAACTGGAAGCTCGCGCTGATCACCTTCGCCGTGCTCCCGCTGATTGGCGTCGCCACCAAGATGTTCCGCGATAGCGTCCGCGACTCCTACCGCCGCATTCGCGTAGCCATCGCCAGAATTAATTCCTACCTGCAAGAGCACGTAAGCGGGATGGTCGTGCTCCAACTGTTCAATCGCGAAGAACGCGCCTACGAAAAATTCTCCGATGTAAACGCGGTTCACATGGACGCGTACAAAGACGCGATCCTCGCCCACGCAATCTATTACCCCGTAGTCGAAGTTCTCTCCGCGATTGCCATCGCCTGCGTGATCTGGTTCGGCGGCAACGACGTAATCCGCAGCACAACGACGCTGGGAGTTCTGGTCGCCTTCATCCAATACGCGCAACGCTTCTTCCGTCCCATTCAGGATCTCAGCGAGAAATACAACATTTTGCAGTCCGCCATGGCGTCCAGCGAGCGCATTTTCAAACTCCTCGACACGCCGGTAGAGGTCACATCGCCAGCCACCATCAAAGCCCCCGACGGCCCCGGCCGCATCGAATTCGACCACGTCTGGTTCGCCTATAGAAACGTCCCGAAAGAAAATGATGGAGGCCGGGCGTCCTCGCCCGGCTCACGCCCAGCCTCGCCGACGGGCGCGGACGCCCGTCCTCCACAATCGATCGAGCCAGACTGGGTCCTCCGCGACGTGAGCTTTACCATTGAACCCGGAGAAACCGTTGCCTTCGTCGGCCACACCGGAGCGGGCAAAACCACAATCATCTCCCTGCTAATGCGCTTCTACGACGTGCAAAAAGGCACGATAAAAATCGACGGAGTCGACGTCAAAGAAATGGACCTAGCCGACCTTCGCCATCGCTTCGGCGTGGTCCTGCAAGACCCATTCCTCTTCAGCGGAACGGTAGCCAGCAACATCCGCCTGGGCACCGAGGGCATCAACGACGAAGACGTAGAAAAAGCCGCCGAAGACGTGAACCTCGCCGACTTCATCCGCACGCTTCCCAACGGCTTCAACGAAGAAGTGCGCGAGCGCGGCAGCACACTCTCCACCGGACAAAAGCAACTAATCTCATTTGCTCGCGCCCTGGCCCACAATCCCAAAATCCTAATTCTCGACGAAGCCACATCCAGCGTCGACACCGAGACCGAATTCCGCGTGCGCGACGCCCTCAGCCGCATGGTCGAAGGCCGCACTTCGCTGGTGATCGCGCACCGTCTCTCCACCATCCAGCGCGCCGACAAAATCATCGTCATGCACAAAGGCCAGGTTCGCGAGATGGGCTCACACCAGCAACTGCTCGCGCAGCACGGCATCTACTACAAGCTCTATCAACTGCAATACAAAGATCAGGAACTCGCAGCCGCTGGTTCACAAGTCACGGCCAACGCCGACGATTAGCGTGCCCTCCGCACCTCCAGCGATACTTGGAAAAACGACCGCTGCTTTTATGCTGAGGCACATGCGTTCCGCGTTGCTTCTCACTCTCTTAGCAGTTTCCGCACATGCACAAGAGCCTCTTAGGCAACAGATTGCCGCCATCGCTCGTGAGGCCAACGGCAAAGTGTCAGTGGCCTGTTCGTTGCGCGGTTCAGCTCTGAATTGCGACCTTAACCCCAACGCGCAGCCTCCCATGCAGTCGGTCTTCAAACTGCCACTGGCGATCACGGTTCTGCATCAGGTCGAGCAAGGCACGCTTTCGCTCGATCAAGCAGTACGATTTCTTGCGCAGGATCGCATCCTGCCGCACGTCTACAGTCCTTTGCAGGATAAGTATCCGAATGGAGGGGTCGATGTGCCATTGCGTGAGCTTCTGCGATTGGACGTATCGGTGAGCGACAACGTAGCAGCGGACATTCTGCTATGCCTCGTGGGCGGACCGGAACGCGGTTAACACATATATCGCCTCGCTTGGCGTTAACGGCTTCCATCTGCAGGACAGTGAAGCCGTACTTCATCATGACGTGTCAGCTCAATACCGAAACTGGTTCGAGCCGTCGGGCGCAGTCCAACTGCTTCGCAGGATCGCCGACAATTCGCCGCTGACATCGGAGCATACAGATCTGCTATTAGGCTGGATGACATCGGACCTTCGGACAAAGCGCCTCGAGGGTGATCTGCCAGCCGGAGTGCGCGTTGCTCACAAATCGGGCACCTCCGATGTAGACAACGGAGTGGCGCACGCGACGAACGATATTGGGCTCATCCCGCTGCCCGACGGGCGACGAATTGCGATCGCGGTCTTCGTAACGGATTCAACCGCCGATGAAGCCACACGCGAGCGCGTGATCGCGCGCATCGCCAGGGCCGTCTATGATGCGAGTCTGCAAAACACGAGCCCCGCCGCTAGAAAGCCGCACTGATAGCTCGCGCAGCCTTAATTCCCTTCAAATTTCGAGCTTGTCACCATTTTTCCCCAGTTGAAAAACTCTTTCGTAACTCTCTGTTTATCCCTCCCCACATTAGAATCCGAAGAGGGTAGGAAGCATTAATCAACGCGCATGAGTCAACCAGCATTCCAGGAAGTAAGCCAGAACAGTCCCGAAGCCATTCCGGCGCAGATGCGTCAGATCGAGGGTCGCGAGTGGTGGCTCTGGGGATTCGCCGTCGCTGTGACCCTAGCCTTAACGCTGGGCATCGTCTCCTTCACTTTTCCCTGGTTTCGTTGGGATGCGGACTCATCGTACTGGTTCGACCTCCGGGAATGGGTGCGCGGATTGGCAGGTCTGGTTTTAATTTTCGATTTCTACACCGTCTACCAGCACATGCAACTTCACCGCATTCGGCGCCAACTGGCTGAGCGAGATCAACTCTTTCAGCTGATCAGCGAAAACGCGGCCGATATGATCGCGCTGGTCGACTGCGATGGCCACCGCTTATACAACAGTCCCGCCTACAAAAAAATCCTCGGATATTCTGCCGAAGACCTGAAGACCACTTCTTCGATGGATCAAATTCATCCTGATGATCGCTTGCGAGTCTTGCAAGCCGCAGAAAATGCCCGCATGAGCGGCCAGGGCGAATGCGTCGAATACCGGATACGCCACAAAGACGGCTCCTGGCGCACGGTGGAATCAACCGCCAGCGCCATCCATAACGCAAAAGGTCAGACCGACAAACTGGTAATCGTAAACCGCGACATCACCGAGCGCAAACGAGCCGAGGAACTGCTCGCCCACAACGCCTTCCACGATGGCCTTACCAACCTGCCCAACCGCGCCCTGTTTTTGGATCGGCTGCAGCACGCTCTCACGCTTTCCAAGAGGCACTCGAACTACAAATTCGCGGTGTTACTCATCGACGTCGACGAATTCAAAATCATCAACGACAGCCTCGGACACACAGCCGGAGATGAACTGCTGGTCAAAATCGGCCAACGGTTGAAGGATGCAGTACGACGCGCCGACACCGTCTCTCGCCCACGCAATCCAGGCCTGCCAGATAAACGTTCCAATGACGATACCCTCGCCAGACTCGGTGGCGATGAGTTCGCCATTCTTTTGGACGACATCCGCGACCCCATCGAGGCAGTCCGCGTCGCAGAGCGAATGCAAGGACAACTGGCGACCCCATTTGTCGTAAACCAGCAAGAGATCGTAATCTCTGCCAGCATCGGCATCGCGTCCAGCACCAGCCCGCACACCCAAGCTGAAGATCTAATGCGCGACGCAGATTTAGCCATGTATCGCGCCAAGCGAGCCGGAAAGGCCCGCTGTGAAGTCTCCGACACGGCCATGCACGCCAATGCTGTGAAGCGGCTGCAGTTGGAAACGGACTTGCGCAAGGCGCTCGAGCAGGGAGAATTTCGCGTTCACTATCAGCCCATTGTCTCGTTGCAAACGGGAAAGATCACGGGCTTTGAAGCTCTGACGCGCTGGCAGCGCCCCGAAGGCATACTTTCACCAATTGCGTTCATCGCCGTCGCCGAAGAAATCGGACTCATCATTCCCATGAATCGGCTCCTGCTGCGCGAGGCCTGCCAGCATCTCAAATCCTGGCAAGCTGAATTTCCTGCAACTCCCGCCCTTACCATGAGTGTGAACATCACCCCCAAGGAATTCGCTCAACCTGATCTAGCCAGCGAGATCGGCAAAACCTTACGAGAGGTCGGCCTGGATCCCGCCTGCTTGCAGCTCGAAATCATCGAGACCATCGCCATGGGCGATGCGGAAAAATCTGGCCACGTGCTGGCGCAATTGAAGGCCCTGGGAGTCCGTTTGAGTATCGACGATTTCGGCACTGGCTATTCTTCACTCAGCCGCCTGCGCCGGATTCCAGTCGACACATTGAAAATCGATCGCACCTTCATTATGAACATGGACACCGACCCGGAAAATCACGAGATCGTCCGGACCATCATCATGCTGGCCCACAATCTCGGTTTGAAGGTAGTCGCTGAAGGAACGGAAACAGAATCGCAGATAAACCAACTCAAGCAACTCAATTGCGAGATGGCTCAAGGCTACCTATACTCGAAGCCTGCGAACGACCAGGCCATGTTGAAACTGCTGGCAGGAAGCGGCAGTGTCGCAGCCGCAGCCGCCGGAGTTTAATAGGCTCGTGTAAGGAATGACAACGAAAAACTGGCTAGCCCACCCAAAGAAAAATCACGTAGGGACGGCCGCCCCTGGCCGTCCGGTCAATAGCTCGACTGTCGCCGGCTCTCGCATACTTGCCGTCAGCCTGCTACTGAGCACCGCATTCGCGTCCGTAACTGCGATGGCCCAGACGTGCGAGAACTGGAGTCCGGACCAGCTGGCAGACTCAATCGCCCAAATCCAAAAATCATGCGAGCACGATCAGATGCCCTACACCGCCGAAGTCCTTGCCCTGGCATCGATCGGCGACAAACAAGCAATACCAGCCCTGCACAAGCTGGCTGACTGGCCGACGGACAAAGACGGGGGAGCGGTTTGCCAGGGCTGGGTGAATGCGGCGCGGCTCGCCTTGGCGAAGCTGGGCATCGATGACTATCGCGCCGGGCTGCGAATGCAGGACATCAGTTTTATCGGCGACGATCGGGCGCTGACCGAATTGATCGAATTCTTAATTGCCCACGCCAAAGACCCGACGATGTATCAGTGGTACGGAGACTACGGCGTGGACATGCGGGACTCAATCCTCGACGACATCGACACCATTCGACGTCGTCGGCTGGTTCCAGACTTGCCGATAGCAGATTATTCCGATGCCGGCATCGCGCAATGGAAAGCGTACCTGGAAAAACACAAAGCGCACCAAATGACTTTTCCCGCCTACGCGGAAACGACCGACCCGTATCTCCAATGCCTTGCCCGGAGAGTGGATTGGGGACATCCGGATGGAATTCTGGCGATCGCGGCCAAGGGCGGCGATTCGGCCCGCCAACTTCTGCAGCATTTTCCGAACTTGGGAAAACCCGAGCCGATGGGCTTCGCAGTCACTTCGCCTTTTGGCGGTTTTCGCTGGACAGAGATTCAAGGAAATTTGCAAGTGGCATTGGCACAACTCGGCGACAAGGACATGTTCGAACAGATCGTGGCAGGACTACACGGTGCGTCCGCCTACGCATCGGTGCGGAAGCTGGAGTTTATCGGCGGGAAACGCGCGGTGGATGCCTTGGTAAAGGCGCTAGATAATCCAGGAGACGTCGTGCGAAAGGCGCAGCCCAGCTACAAGCCAATTTGGGGCACAGTCCCCTACGGTTCGCAAGTCGATTTAGAGACTTGTGCAACGGAAACTTTTCGCGACTGTCTGGTTGGAGTGCTGGGATTCATGGTGAAGGATCCGCCGTTGCGGCCTGGAGCGAATGCGACCCCTGAAAATATTCAGAAATGGAAGGATTGGTGGGCCAAAAATAAAGACCACGCGGAATTCGTCGTGCGCCCAGCGCAGCCACTTGAGTGATTTCTCCCAGAGAGCCTTATTGCAGGCGCCATATCCCTTTACAATGCTGCAGTGCGAATTCTCATCTCCGCGGGCGAGGCCTCGGGTGAAATGTACGGCGCTCAACTCATCGAAGCTCTGCGACGCCGCGATCCGTCTTTGGAATTTTTCGGGGTGGGCGGAGATCGCATGCGCGCCGCCGGATGCGACACGGTCGTCGACGCGAAAGATCTCGCCGTGGTCGGCATTTCTGAAATCGTCAGCCATCTGCCAAAAATCTATGGTCTGTTTCATAAGTTGATCGCTGAGGCCGACCGGCGCCATCCTGATCTCGCCGTCGTCATCGATTCGCCCGCTTTCAATTGGCGCGTAGCTCGCCAGATGCATAAGCGCGGCATCCCCGTCGTCTATTACGTTTGCCCGCAATTCTGGGCATGGCGGCAAGGACGTGTCCGCTTGCTGCGCAAATATATCGACAAGGCTCTGGTAATTTTTCCCTTTGAAGAAAAGTTTTATCGCGATCGCGGCGTGGACGCAAGGTTTGTGGGCCACCCACTGGCGGACCTACGGCACCCCGATGTTACTCGCGACCAATACGCCACCGAAAACGGACTCATCTCTTCCAGGCAGTGGATTACGCTGATGCCAGGCAGTCGCGCAAAGGAAGTCCGTATGAATTTGCCAGAAATGCTGTGGGCCGCAAATTTCTTGGGCGATGAGTATGAGTTTGTGCTTCCCGTAGCTCCGACGATTTCGAAAGATCTTATTCTTGAAGTGATGAAGAGAGATAGGGGCACCGTTGCGATACACCTGACCACAGACGCCCTGCCAGCCCTCGCGCAATCCCGCGCCGGAATTATCGCCAGCGGCACCGCAACCGTAGAAGCCGCATTGATGGGCACGCCCTTCGTCATGGTGTATCGCGTGTCGGCACTCACATATTTGCTCGGACGCCCGCGCGTCAAAGTTCCACATTTTGCCATGGTGAATTTGATCGCCGGAAAAGAGGTTGTCCCGGAACTGGTGCAGCACGATTTCACCGCCACGAAAGTAGTAGCGCGTCTGCGCGAAGTTCTTCCCGATGGCCAGCCACGCGACCAGATGCTGGAGGGATTGGCGTCCGTAAAGAAATTGCTAAGCGGCCCGACCTCGGACCGGCTTCATCCCGCCGAACGCGCCGCAGAGGCCATATTGAAGCTCCTGCAACAAATGCCGGTTCAGACATAGTTCTTCCGAAATACCAAAACGGTTTGCACCAACAGCAATCCGCTCGACTGACAATTGACGAGCAACGGCACCGTAGGTACTCTGGAAGTGACCCAACGCAATTAAAAGGAACTCTGGTGGCAGTGAAATCCATCCAACTCGGACAAGTCTGGCGCAAGGACGACGACGGCCGCGACTACCTCGTCACCAAGGTGTACAGCGAGGTTTTTTCGCAATACGCCGTGCTGCGTCCAGCCGAAGTCACTGCGCCCGACGCCCCCACGGTGCGCGTGAAAGTCGCCAAAACCGCCCAGGGCGCGTCTCTACCGGGGTTTAGCTTCACTCAGGAAGGATCATTCTAAAGCTCTGTACAGACGTTGCTTGCAACGTCTCTTTGTTGAACACTGTCTGTCGGAAACGCAGCCACCAACCACCGAGATTCGTATCAAGATTCATCAAGATTCGTATCAGGATTCATTCGTATCAAGATTCATCAAGTTTTGTATCAAGATTCATTCGTATCAAGATTCATCAGGATTCGTATCAGGATATGGCTTCAGCCATATCGCAACCGCACGGAACGACCGCGGCTTCAGCCGCTGCCTTTTGGACAAGCCATTTGTTAGAAATTACAGGCTAACAAGCTTCACGCACAAAATTTTGCACTCTTCATTTCCATGACTGAGAAAATCCTAGCCGTCCTATTCGTCTTCATCAAATCCGTAATCGCGACCGGCGGTTACGCAGGCCTAACCCTGCTCATGGCCATCGAATCAGCCTGCATCCCACTGCCCTCCGAGCTGATCATGCCCTTCGCCGGCTACCTGGTCTACGAAGGCCAGATGAAACTTCTCTGGGTCGCCACCGCTGGAGCCATTGGCTGCAACCTGGGCTCACTCATCGCCTACGAAATCGGATGCTACGGCGGCCGTCCGCTGGTAGAAAAATACGGCCGCTGGATCCTCATGGGCAAGCGCGAACTCGACTTAGCCGACCGCTTCTTCGCCCGCTGGGGATACCTCGCCGTCTTCATCGGCAGGCTGCTGCCAGTAGTCCGCACCTTCATCGCCCTGCCCGCCGGCATCGCCCGCATGCCCCGCGGTCGCTTTCATCTCTACACCTTCCTAGGCTCATGGCCATGGTGTTTCGCACTGGCATGGCTGGGCATGAAGCTAGGCGAAAACTGGCGCGGCCTAGGCAAGTATTTCCACCAGTTCGACGCAGTCATTGGAGTCGCGCTGGTCGCCGGAATAATCTGGTTCGCCTGGTCGCACTGGCAAAACCGCATCACCGCAGAATAAATTAATAGCGCTGGCATCTTGCCGGCTGTCCAGCGGGCGTCTAGCCCGCAGAAAGTTGTCGTAATTCGAAAGCTCTGGAGCCGTTAGCCGCGAAGCGGCGTAAGAATGCAGCCCACAGGCGTAACCCGTGGGTACTGAACGAAACAGACCAGCCCCAGCGGGGCGAAAGACACTTCTTCCCATACGCTACGAGGGTTTATATTCTCTGACCAGAACGGAGACTCACATGAAGCCCCTCATCATCGCGCTAGCTGTATTATTCGCAGCCCCAACATTAAATTTCTCGCAGACCACGCCCGCGCCAGGCCAACCATTCGTGATCGAGTACTATTACAAAGCAAAGTGGGGACACGCCGACGAATTCCTGCGTCTGTTCAAGAAAAATCACTATCCATTATTGAAAAAAGAAGTCGAAATGGGCCGCATGCTTAAGGTCTGGATGGATCAACCGCGCTACCACACCACAGAAGACGGCCGCTGGGATTACCGTGTAACCATCGTCTTTAAGAACGCCACAGTCGCCAACGAACCCTTCGACGAAGACGCGCTCAAGAAGCAACTATTCCCCGACAAAGAAACCTACGACCGCGAAGAACAGCAGCGCTTCGAAATCCTCGTGGCCCACTGGGACCTCCCAATAAAAACCGTCGACTTAGACATGAAATAACAAACAATGGAGGACGGGCGTCTCGCCCGTCCCACCCGATGTCGCCGATACGCCGTTGAATCCTTCCACTCCACATTCAACCCAACGCGGTTGCAAATCCCGTCTCCATACGAGAACATACCTGTTTGCCTATCATCAATAATTCTCATAAGGAAGCCTCCACCAAGATGGCGACTCGGCAGAAGTCCGCAAGAACTCAAACCACAAAACCAAACGGCAGCGCGATTCAACCCGCCAAAGGCAAGCTCGGCGTGATGATCCCCGGCATGGGCGCGGTCGCGACCACATTCGTAGCCGGCGTAGAAGCCATACGCAAAGGCATCGCCAAGCCCATCGGCTCGCTAACCCAAATGGGAACCGTCCGCCTCGGCAAACGCACCGACGCCCGCTCCCCCAAAATCAAAGAATTCGTCCCCCTAGCCGCACTAGACGACCTCGTCTTCACCGGCTGGGACATCTTCACCGACGACATGCATACCGCCGCAAAAAAAGCGGGAGTGCTTGATCGCGAGTTGCTAGAGCAGGTCAAGCCGTTCCTCAGCTCCATCAAGCCACGCAAAGCGGTGTTCGATCACAATTACGTCAAGCTAATCGACGGCCCTAACGTCAAAAAGGGCAAGAACAAGATGGATCTCGCCGAACAGGTGCGAGCCGACATTCGCGACTTCAGAAAAACTTCCGGAGCCACACGCCTCATCACCATCTGGTGCGGATCCACCGAAAGCTACATCGAACCGACCGCCGCGCACCAGTCGCTGAAAGCGTTCGAGAAAGCTCTCACGCAGAACGACGAGAACATCGCACCGTCGATGATCTACGCCTACGCCTCGCTCATGGAGAGCGTTCCCTTCGCCAACGGTGCACCCAATCTCACCGTCGACCTTCCGGTAATGCACGAGCTCTCGCGAAAAAACGAAGCGCCCATCTGCGGCAAAGATTTCAAAACCGGACAGACCCTGATCAAAACCATCCTCGCCCCCGGCTTCAAAGCCCGCATGATTGGCCTCAACGGATGGTTCTCCACCAACATCCTCGGCAACCGCGACGGCGAAGTGCTCGAAGATCCCGGGTCGTTCAAAACCAAGGAAGAATCCAAACTCTCCGTCCTCGAACACATTCTGCAGCCCGAACTTTATCCCGAGCTCTACGGCAATTTCACCCACAAGGTTCGCATCAACTATTACCCGCCGCGCGGCGACAACAAAGAGGGCTGGGACAACATCGACATCTTCGGCTGGCTCGGCTACCCGATGCAGATCAAGGTAGACTTCCTCTGCCGCGATTCGATTCTCGCCGCCCCCATCGTGCTCGACCTGGTGCTGTTCATGGATCTGGCCCAGCGCAGCGCCGAACTGCGCGGCCTCGGCATTCAGGAGTGGCTAAGTTTTTATTTCAAATCCCCAATGACCGCCCCCGGACTCTATCCCGAGCACGATCTATTCATCCAACTGATGAAGCTGAAGAACACGCTACGCCATCTCCGCGGCGAAGAACTGATCACGCATTTAGGCCTGGAATATTACGACTAAGCAAGTGGATCTTGGATTTACTCAATAGGGTGCCCCACCCTTATTCGCGTTCTGTGCGAATAGGGTGGGGACTTTGAATCTGACTTTTCGCTACGGCATGCCGATTGTCTAACCGAATCAGGAAAAGCCTTTCGCCGATCCGACCCTCCAACTCACCGCGAACTCACAACCCGCAGCAACTCCCAAGCCTCCCGATACCGCTCGAAATAACCCCCATCCCGCTTTCGAGTCCCCTCAGGATAAAGCCGAACATGCGACCGACCCACAATCTCAGCCACCGGCACGATATACCAGGCATCATGAGGCACAATGTAAGCCACAACGAAGTCAATCTCCTCCGCCGAATATCGCTCCGCCCGCCGCCCCAACCGATTCCGCGCCACCGCCACGCTATATCCCCATCGCGAAGTAGTGAAAGCCGACTTAACCTGAATGCGTAGCAATTTCCCCTGGTCTTCAATCACCAGATCGTAAGCTTCGCTGTCGCCATAAGGCTTGCTCACCGCAAACCCCATGCTGGAAGCCTTGATCACAAAGATCAGCTCGGCAATTTCGCCTTTGCGCTTGGTATACCATTCGTCGCGCCCAATCGACAGACGCTTGATGACCTGCGGCTTCGCAGAAATACCGTGGTTCTTTCTCATTAAAGTTACCGGCGCAAACCACGCGCGCAGTCCTTCCCTGAATTAAAAATTTATGGATGTCGAGAGATTTCGCGGACAGGAACGTCCACACACAAAAAAAGCGCAGGCTGGATGCCTGCGCCAGTTATTTGCCTATATTTCCAGACTATCAGGTCGGAAGGGGTAAACCCGCCATTTTTCAAACTTTATATTCGCCTTGCAATGAAGAAGTTGAAGAAAATCAAAGGCAAAAGGGGACTTGACAACATTTTTCCCAAATCGGGAAAAGCAGCGGCCGACTGCCTCACTCCTAACCTCAAGCGGATGCCCCACCCGTGGCGGTTTCACGGGTGGGCTGCGATGCACATTGGATCAGGAGATTTTGCGGATGTGAAGCTCCGCTTTTTGGATCTCATTGACTAGAACCGGGCCGCATTCGCCATGGGCGTAATGTCGAAAGCTGCTCCATAACCACCCCTCGGGCTTCGAGAACTAAACCCCGCTGAACGGGATTGCGATGCATGTAGCGCAGCTTTTCCACGCGCTTCTTCCCGGTAAAAACAACGAAATCGTAGAAGCGGCGTTGCCAAATGTGTCCCACGGCAACGGGTGTACTCCATAGCGCGTTGGTCTGGGCACCGGCCTTGGGCGCGAAGTTCGCGCAGCAGTCGATGGGCGAAGGTTTGTTTCAAAGCGGCCACCACCAACGAAAGATTTCCGCGCTCCGGTTCGGTGAAGAGAAGATGCACATGTTCAGGCATGACCACGTAACCAACAACTACAAATTGATGACGCTGACGGATCTGTTCCATAACTTCGAGGAAGAGATCACGACAGCGAGCTGTCCCGAGAAGGGGACGGCGTTGGTAACAACTTGTGGTAATAAAGTGCGAGTATCCAGCGCCGTAGTAGCGGTGCAGGTTTGTCGGCATCGAAAGGGTATAACAGGAACGCGACGATTTCGCTGTGACCAGTGAACATGCCAGGGAGAGTTCGCCGCAGCCCACCCGTGAAACTGCCACGGGTGGGGCATCCCGTGACGTGTCAGAGTACGGCTGGGCCAGCCGCACAGTCCATCTTAGGTTTTCGACCTGAAGAGGTTAAGGCGTGATCTCGAAGACTGATCCGTGGGTGTTACGGATGTCTCCGCTAGTGGTGCCGTAGAGAATCCCCGCTGCGTCAAAGATGATGCCAGCTACCGGAATGGCTCCCGGATGATCGAAGAAACTGTGAAGCACTTCCTCGCGCCACCTCCCACCCGAGTTCGGCGTCAGCTTGAAGACCGTGCCGCAGCCGAGGCCACCGCAGAGACCAGGATTGCCCCCATACGAGGTCGTGCCGTAAAGATTTCCTGTTTGGTCGAAGATTAAGTTGGCAGCGGGAATACCTCCGTCTCTGCCGCCTGTGAACGTCCGAAGGACGCCCTCGGTCCAGCTTCCATTTTGGTTTGAGGTCAGACGGAAGACAACCCCGCAGCCGATGTTGGGGCAATAATTGACCGCGCCGCCCCTCAACGTCGTACCATATAGGCTACCGTCTGCGCCAAAGATTAGGCCCGCGCCAGGATACGCTCCATCCTTGCCGCCAGTAAAATAGTGGAGCACTCGTTCTTTCCAGGGGCCACGGCTCGTAGGTGTCAATCTGAAGACCACTCCGCAGCCGGGTCCGCCACACTGACCAACGATGCCACCGTTTTGCGTCGTGCCGTAGAGATTTCCCGCCTGATCGAAGATTAGTCCGGCAAGGGGATACATCCCGTCATGGCATGCCGCCAAGGAGCAGAAGGTATGCAGCACGCTCTCCGTCCAGCTTCCGTTTGACTTGGGCGTCAATTTGAAGACGACACCGCAACCTACGTCCTGTGGGAACCCGCAGTGGGCGCCGTTCCCGCCAAAAACGGCCGTGCCGTAGAGATTCCCTGCTTGGTCGAAAGTTAGACCTGAAAGAGGAACCCCTCCATCGGCGCCCTCCGTGAATTGGTAGAGTACCTTCTGGTACCAGCTTCCGTCCAAATTCGGAGTCAACCTGAAGGCGACTCCACAGCCGGCATGGCCGCAATGGGCGAGGCCGCCGCCGCTCGTTGTACCGTATAGGTTCCCCGCCTGGTCGAAAATCAGTTCAGCAGTTGGGTATCCTCCATCCTCGCCGCCCGTGAATTCGTGCAGTACTTTCTCTGTCCAGCGTCCGTCCGCGAGGCGCGTAAGCTTGAACACAGTGCCCCATCCATAAACTCCGCCGCTCTCCGTCGTACCGTAGAGAGCTCCTGATCCGTCGAAGATTACGCTCGCAAGTGGAAAGCCTCCGTCATTGCCATCGGTGAAAGTATGAAGCGTTTTGAACTCGATAGCTGGCCAGGCGTTCCCCGCTAGCAGGGCCACACTAAAGAACGCTAAAGCCACTGTCAGACCGATGGGCGATCTGTTGGTTCTCATGGGCGATCCTCATTAGCTTGAGCTCACTCCGGCATCAATCTCCTGAATCAAGGAAAAGGGAACGTGTGGAATCTGGGCCCGTTGTCACCGCATCACGTTACACCCTCGTCCATCCTTTGCCAAGGGACGCGTTACTGTCCCAAGTTTCCCGCTCCTTGTGGCTTTATCGCAAGGGGTGGGTGCTTGGGTTAGGCTTGTGGCCTCAGGTCCGCAAGCATAATCTCGCAGTCGCCGAAGGCGCTTCCGCCGACACCCGCCCCTCGCCAAAACGGCGAGGAGCGGGGCACCCTACCAGCTCAGGCGAAACCGACATCACAATGAGAACCGCTTCCGAAGCTTTGGCATCAAAGGACTGGAGAGGTGCACTATGCCGGATATCAAGAAGGATTCAACCAGTTCACCGCAACAGCCATCAGACCAACGTCGCTCTGAAGAGGCTGCTCTCTCCGAGCGGTTGGAGAGAGAGGCCGATGAAATGGCGGGCAAGGCTAAGAAAGTCGAGAGACAATACGACCAGGATCACGATATTTTCACCAAGTGATTGCCGCGTGCCCCAGGTTCGCGTCGTTTTTTGACGCTAACCTGGGTCAACCCCACAGATGCGACTCAGAGTTGCGCTGCGATCCCAGCGGCGAGGTCGGTTTTCTGTTTGGGTGTTCCCGCACCATCCAGAAAATAACGGACTTTGCCTTTGCGGACATGCAGCCCGTGATCCTTGTCTATATAAGCTTCGTCTCCTACGCCGCTCACCGGAGTTGATCCCGTTCCATAGTAAGTCTTCAGCCTGGCGAACAGGTCAGCCGATGCCGATGGCGACGGATCGACGTACACACGGAACAATAGGAGGCTCGACCCAGATCCATACTTGCAATCGGTTCCTTCATTAGTGTTTCGGAATGGCCGTGGAGCGACACTTTTTTTCGGAGAATCGTAAGCTTGTCCCAATGTCTTGCCTACCATCGCAGAGGGCAGCAGCGAGCACAAATCGGACGGGGGTTCGGCTGCCCTTGCCAGTTCGCTGGAACAGGCCACAAGCAGCAGCGCGACCATCCACGAGAGTTGTTTCAAGTACGCCATGGAAGGCTCCTTTCGTACTCTGAGCGCCGAATTATACCGGAGTGCTCTGCCAGCGGTCATCAACATTTCAGAACTCGGCCGTCGGGAAATCTACGCCGAAACAGCCGGGGCTTCAGGTTCGCGTCATTTTGAAAATTTACGGCGAACCCAAATTTGTCCTCCGCATATACTGGCGGGATGAAAGCTCGAGCAAAGTTTTGTCTGGCCGTCGGGATTTTGTGCGCCGCGCATTTGGCTGCGCAGGTGCCAGCGAAATGGGAGATCGGGCCTTTCGCGCGGCCTGGTAGCGGTAATCCCGTCATCGCTCCGCGCGCGGACTCAACTTTTATCGATCCCATATTAAAACGCCCGGTGCACTGGGAAGTCTTGCACACTTTCAATCCCGCAGCCATTGTGCGCGATGGCAAAGTGTACGTGCTTTACCGGGCCGAGGACGATTCCGGCGCTATGGAGATTGGAGGACACACGTCGCGGCTCGGCCTCGCCGAGAGCGCGGATGGAATCACGTTTGCGCGGCGCGGTGAGCCTGTGCTTTATCCGGCTGACGATTCGCAGCAGGCTCGGGAGTGGCCGGGCGGAGTTGAGGATCCGCGCATTGTGGAGGCGGAAGACGGAAGCTACGTTCTCACCTATACGCAGTGGAATCGCAAGAGCTTTTCGGTAGGCATTGCGACTTCGACTGATCTGACGCATTGGCAAAAACATGGGCAAGCGTTTGCCGCTGCCGCCGGAGGCAAGTATGCGGAGTTGAGGTACAAGTCCGCGGGAATTGTCACGCGGCTGGATAGAGAAAAAGGGCGGCTGGTCGCGGCGAAAATCGATGGCCGATACTGGATGTACTGGGGTGAAGGCGCGATTCATCTGGCGACTTCGAGCGACTTGATTCAGTGGACTCCGGTGGAGGATGCGAAGGGCGTCCCAATTGAGGTGTTGCGGCCGCGCTCCGGTCATTTCGACAGCACCTTTCCGGAGACCGGGCCGCCGCCCGTTCTGACCGCGGCGGGAATCGTGGTGCTCTACAACGGAAAAAATGCTGTCATCGACGGAGACCGCGATTTAGGCCCCAACGCCTATGCGGCCGGGGAGGCGCTGTTCGATAAAGATGATCCCAAGCATCTTATTGCACAGACAGAGCGGCCGGTCTTGCAGCCGATGATGCCCTACGAGAAAACTGGCCAGTACGCCGCCGGAACCACCTTTGCCGAGGGACTGGTGTACTTCCACGACCAATGGTTCCTTTACTACGGCTGCGCCGACTCACTGGTCAGCGTGGTCACTTCTTCCGCCAAGTAATATGCTATCTAGCGGATGCCGGATAACCTTCTGTGCCCATCCTGCGTCGAACTTCATAGGGGAATTTGCGCCGCGTGTAGTGTCTCTAGAGGTATAATCGATAAAAGGCCCGCCCGGGCGGAAAACGGAGTCTGGTATGAAGTTCCGATTATTGCTAATCACCGCAGCCTTGTTCACCTTCGGAAGCCTGACCTCGGCGATCGCGCAGACGGGCGCCCCCGGCAGTCAACCAACTCCGACCCCAGGAACAGTTCCTTCCGGAGACCCCGGAGTTTCAGGCGGAGCGCCACCGCAAAACAGCTCCACAACCCAAGGCACACAAACCGCTCCGGTCCAACCCGCCGATCCCGACAAAGTAAAACACGACGGCGGCAAAGATGACGTCGACGCCATCGGCAACCGCAAAGTAGGCGGCCGCGGCCTCGGAAACTGGTATTCCATCGAAAGCGACATCAAGATGGGAAAACAATACTCGATGATGGTCGATTCGACTTCTAAGTTCGTTACGGATCCCGTCATTACTGAATATGTGAACCGGTTGGGGCAGAATTTGGTGCGCAACTCGGATGCGCAGGTGCCTTTTACTTTCAAGATCATTGACTCGGATGTGGTCAATGCGATGTCGCTTCCGGGCGGGTTTGTTTATGTTGACTCGGCTACCATTCTCGCGGCTGACGGCGAGGCCGAGTTGGCTGGGGTAATGGCTCACGAGATTGCTCACGTTTGTGCGCGGCATGCGACGCGGCAGTTGACTCGGGCGCAGTACGCGAACTTCGCGACTATTCCGCTTATCTTCGTCGGGGGTGGCATTGGATATGCGGCTTATCAGGCCGCTGGCCTGGCTTTGCCCATAACTTTCCTCAGCTTCCAGCGCGGGTTTGAGGCGGAAGCCGATTACCTTGGATTGCAGTACATGTATAAATCTGGATACGATCCGCAGTCGTTTGTGGCTTTCTTTGAAAAGCTGCAGGCAATGGAAAAGAAGAAGCCGGGGACGCTGGCGAAGACTTTTGCGTCGCATCCGCAGACGCCGGATCGGATTGCAGCGTCGCAGAACGAAATTGAAAAGATCCTGCCTGCTAAGGCTGAATACACGGTTACTACTTCGGAATTCGATGATGTTAAATCGCGGTTGGCCTCGCTGGAAAATCGGCGCAAGCCGAACGACCTCAAAGATAGTGGCAAGCCTAGCCTGCGGAGGGCTTCGTCTACCAGCAACACTGGAAACAGTGGCAACTCTGGAGATGATGACAAGCCTACGCTGAAACGGCGGGACGACAGCAGCAGCAACTAGACTCGATGCCACCTAGGATTCGCCGCTTAGCCCTTGCGCTAGGCGGCTTTTCTTTTCTCGCGAGCGGCGGCTGCGCCTTTTTTCCCCAGCGCAGTTCGCACTGACTTCGGAAGATGCGAAATCGTTCTTTTCTTCTTAGCGGCGGTTGCTGCCTTGGAGATGTTCTTCTTTGCTGCTGTCTTTTGCTTTGAACTCGCCATTTTGATCGCTCCTTAATTTCTTACGTCTATCTTCGATGCAAGAGTTGCTCGAAGAGACAGCTTTCAGTCGTGCAGGCGCGAGCTCACACTTGTGCTTGACGCTTCCACTTCCCACCCTTTCGCAAAAAACGCGAAAGAGTGGGGCACTCGAAATTTGATTTATCCCACCATCGGGCATTTTCGTGGCACCCCACGAGCGAGACGGTCGCGCCTACACTGGGCTCGCGTCTACACTTGGACAATTTTGCTTTTTCTGGCACTCCGGTAACATATATTTATGGGGACCGACTGACCGATAATGTTCTTGTGCAGGAGAAGGCGATCGTGGCATCGTTTGGCGCGCAATTGAAACAGGAGCGGGAGAAGCAGGGGCTGACTCTCGAACAGATATCCCTGTCCACGAAAATTGGTACCCGCATGTTGCGCGCGCTCGAAGAAGAACATTTCGATCAGCTGCCTGGCGGCATTTTTAACAAAGGCTTCATTCGCGCTTACGCGCGCTGTCTGCACATGGATGAAGAGCAGGCCATTGCTGAGTACATGGCCGCGACTGGAACCAGCACGCCAGCAAACAACTCCCAGGAACACGACCAGATTCCGGTGCTCGAAATCCCCGGAGAAAAAGAGCAGGAAGCGTCAGACCTTCCCTGGGGCATATTTGCCATTGTGCTGCTGCTCGCAGCCATAGGCTTTGCGGGATGGGGCTTGTACTCGCGCGAATCACAAAAGAGCGCTTCAGTTTCTGCCTCACCTGCCGCTAGTGCTCCCAGTGCTCCTGCGGCGACAGGGGAGACTTCTCCGCCTGCGCAGAAACCGAACGAGCCGGTTGATTCTTCCGCAAAGCCGGTCGAAGCGACGACGGTGCCGGCGGGCGGATCGACATCATCCCAGCAAGTAATCGCCTCGTCTTCACCTGTTCCGGCGCCACCGGTCCCCGCCCGTGGAAACCTGCTGGTGGTGATCAAGGCGCGCGAAGATTCATGGCTATCCATTTCTGTGGATGGTGAAATTGTCACTCGGGCTCTGTTGACTGCGCCGGCGCAAAAATCGGTTCGCGCGGAAAAGGAAATCGTCATCAAGGCAGGCAATATTGGCGCGCTGGATTTCGAATTCAACGGCCAGAAACTCCCCACGCAAGGGGATTACGGAGAGGTAAAAACCCTGACTTTCGATGCGCACGGCCTGCAAGCATCGGCTCGACAACCGGAATCACCCGTTCAATCGCCGTCGCCAGCCGACGAAAACCCTACGAAACCACAATAAGGCCATCACTTCTCTTTGCCACCTGCCACGCTAAAGGGCGATGTCACGCCAACAATCGGTTTCGTAGCTGGGGGATCACAAAAATCTCCTAACGGCTCCTGTTCTAGCTTGTGGCCCGGCGCCCCGAGTTCGAATCGTTCGCGAGAGGGGTCAGACGGAGGCTACTCTCCAATCCCAGCATCAGGTTTCACGATGGGGCAGCCGCCTAAGAAGGCCACTCCCAATAGCTGCGGAGTGCAAACGACAAACGAGATAAAACGCAACCCGCGCCTTATCTCGTCTCTCGCTTAGACCGGATCGTTTTAAACCGACTCGCCTAACTCGAATCGCGTAACCTGGATTGCGCTCTAGCGGCGCCCGCCGCCATGTCCACCAGCATGTCCACCACCCCGATATCCGGGGAGCGCGTGCTCAGCCTTCCCGTCATGGCCAGCGTCGCCTACGTTGCCTCGCCCATCTCGTGCTTCGTTTGCCTGGAAGTGGTTGAAGCGCTCCGCCCCGCGCTCCGGCAACGGTCCAGCGTAACCGTGATGCGGATCAAACCGGTTATCGACATGTCCGTAAAAGCCGTGAGGGCCATGGAACCACGGGCCTGCTCCAATAAACACCCCGCCAACAAACCAATCTGGCCCGTAGTAGCCGTAAGGAGCACAGTCATAGGGGGCATAGTCGAAGTATCCGTAAGGGCACAAGGGAGCCGGTCCGATGTTGACGCCAACCGCAACCTGAGGTTGCGCCGCAGATGCAGAGTATAAAAGGCCAGCTACGAGAACTGCGAAAGCTAGCACACTGATTTTCAACATGATTTCTCCTCGATTCTTTCAGAGTTTCAACTGGGACAGCCAAGGGGCAGCATAATACCGAGGATCAATAACGGGCAAACCGAAAGTTGGATCAATCGTTGTAAGCAAGGCGATCGCGCTCAGAACCCGCGCGAGGTAATGCCTTCTGTGCCCATCCTGCGTCGAACTTCATAGGGGAATTTGCGCCGCGTGTAGTGTCTCTAGAGGTATAATCGATAAAAGGCCCGCCCGGGCGGAAAACGGAGTCTGGTATGAAGTTCCGATTATTGCTAATCACCGCAGCCTTGTTCACCTTCGGAAGCCTGACCTCGGCGATCGCGCAGACGGGCGCCCCCGGCAGTCAACCAACTCCGACCCCAGGAACAGTTCCTTCCGGAGACCCCGGAGTTTCAGGCGGAGCGCCACCGCAAAACAGCTCCACAACCCAAGGCACACAAACCGCTCCCGTCCAACCCGCCGATCCCGACAAAGTAAAACACGACGGCGGCAAAGATGACGTCGACGCCATCGGCAACCGCAAAGTAGGCGGCCGCGGCCTCGGAAACTGGTATTCCATCGAAAGCGACATCAAGATGGGAAAACAATACTCGATGATGGTCGATTCGACTTCTAAGTTCGTTACCGGACCCCGTCATTACTGAATACGTGAACCGGTTGGGGCAGAATTTGGTGCGCAACTCGGATGCGCAGGTGCCTTTTACTTTCAAGATCATTGACTCGGATGTGGTCAATGCGATGTCGCTTCCGGGCGGGTTTGTTTATGTTGACTCGGCTACCATTCTCGCGGCTGACGGCGAGGCCGAGTTGGCTGGGGTAATGGCTCACGAGATTGCTCACGTTTGTGCGCGGCATGCGACGCGGCAGTTGACTCGGGCGCAGTACGCGAACTTCGCGACTATTCCGCTTATCTTCGTCGGGGGTGGCATTGGATATGCGGCTTATCAGGCCGCTGGCCTGGCTTTGCCCATAACTTTCCTCAGCTTCCAGCGCGGGTTTGAGGCGGAAGCCGATTACCTTGGATTGCAGTACATGTATAAATCTGGATACGATCCGCAGTCGTTTGTGGCTTTCTTTGAAAAGCTGCAGGCAATGGAAAAGAAGAAGCCGGGGACGCTGGCGAAGACTTTTGCGTCGCATCCGCAGACGCCGGATCGGATTGCAGCGTCGCAGAACGAAATTGAAAAGATCCTGCCTGCTAAGGCTGAATACACGGTTACTACTTCGGAATTCGATGATGTTAAATCGCGGTTGGCCTCGCTGGAAAATCGGCGCAAGCCGAACGACCTCAAAGATAGTGGCAAGCCTAGCCTGCGGAGGGCTTCGTCTACCAGCAACACTGGAAACAGTGGCAACTCTGGAGATGATGACAAGCCTACGCTGAAACGGCGGGACGACAGCAGCAGCAACTAGACTCGATGCCACCTAGGATTCGCCGCTTAGCCCTTGCGCTAGGCGGCTTTTCTTTTCTTGCGAGCGGCGGCTGCGCCTTTTTTCCCCAGCGCAGTTCGCACTGACTTCAGGAAGATGCGAAATCGTTCTTTTCTTCTTAGCGGCGGTTGCTGCCTTGGAGATGTTCTTCTTTGCTGCTGTCTTTTGCTTTGAACTCGCCATTTTGATCGCTCCTTAATTTCTTACGTCTATCTTCGATGCAAGAGTTGCTCGAAGAGACAGCTTTCAGTCGTGCAGGCGCGAGCTCACACTTGTGCTTGACGCTTCCACTTCCCACCCTTTCGCAAAAAACGCGAAAGAGTGGGGCACTCGAAATTTGATTTATCCCACCATCGGGCATTTTCGTGGCACCCCACGAGCGAGACGGTCGCGCCTACACTGGGCTCGCGTCTACACTTGGACAATTTTGCTTTTTCTGGCACTCCGGTAACATATATTTATGGCGACCGACTGACCGATAATGTTCTTGTGCAGGAGAAGGCGATCGTGGCATCGTTTGGCGCGCAATTGAAACAGGAGCGGGAGAAGCAGGGGCTGACTCTCGAGCAGATATCCCTGTCCACGAAAATTGGTACCCGGATGTTGCGCGCGCTGGAAGAAGAACATTTCGATCAGCTGCCTGGCGGCATTTTTAACAAAGGCTTCATTCGCGCTTACGCGCGCTGTTTGCACATGGATGAAGAGCAGGCCATTGCTGAGTACATGGCCGCGACTGGAACCAGCACGCCAGCAAACAACTCCCAGGAACACGACCAGACGCCGGTGCTCGAAATCCCCGGAGAAAAAGAGCAGGAAGCGTTCAGACCTTCCCTGGGGCATATTTGCCATTGTGCTGCTGCTCGCAGCCATAGGCTTTGCGGGATGGGGCTTGTACTCGCGCGAATCACAAAAGAGCGCTTCAGTTTCTGCCTCACCTGCCGCTAGTGCTCCCAGTGCTCCTGCGGCGACAGGGGAGACTTCTCCGCCTGCGCAGAAACCGAACGAGCCGGTTGATTCTTCCGCAAAGCCGGTCGAAGCGACGACGGTGCCGGCGGGCGGATCGACATCATCCCAGCAAGTAATCGCCTCGTCTTCACCGGTTCCGCCGCCCGCGGTCCCCGCCCATGGAAACCTGCTGGTGGTGATCAAGGCGCGCGAAGATTCATGGCTATCGATTTCTGTGGATGGTGAAATTGTCACTCGGGCTCTGTTGACTGCGCCGGCGCAAAAATCGGTTCGCGCGGAAAAGGAAATCGTCATCAAGGCAGGCAATATTGGCGCGCTGGATTTCGAATTCAACGGCCAGAAACTCCCCACGCAAGGGGATTACGGAGAGGTAAAAACCCTGACTTTCGATGCGCACGGCCTGCAAGCATCGGCTCGACAACCGGAATCACCCGTTCAATCGCCGTCGCCAGCCGACGAAAACCCTACGAAACCACAATAAGGCCATCACTTCGCCACCTGCCACGCTAAAGGGCGATGTCACGCCAACAATCGGTTTCGTAGCTGGGGGATCACAAAAATCTCCTAACGGCTCCTGTTCTAGCTTGTGGCCCGGCGCCCCGAGTTCGAATCGTTCGCGAGAGGGGTCAGACCTCTCCACTCCCAGCAATCAGGGTTCGTGTAGATGCGGCAGCCGCCTAAAGGAGGCCACTCCCAATAGCTGCGGAGTGCAAACGAGATAAGGCGCGGGTTGCGCCTTATCTCGTCTCTCGTTTAGAGCGGATCGTTTAAACCCACTTCGCGTAACTCGACTCGCGTAACCTTGGATTGCGCTCTAGCGGCGCCCGCCGCCATGTCCACCAGCATGTCCACCACCCCGATATCCGGGGAGCGCGTGCTCAGCCTTCCCGTCATGGCCGGCGTCACCTACGTTGCCTCGCCCATCTCGCGCTTCGTTTGCCTGGAAGTGGTTGAAGCGCTCCGCCCCGCGCTCCGGCAGCGGTCCGGCGTAACCGTGATGCGGATCAAACCGGTTATCGACATGTCCGTAAAAGCCGTGAGGGCCATGGAACCACGGGCCTGCTCCAAGAAACACCCCGCCAACAAACCAATCTGGCCCGTAGTAGCCGTAAGGAGCACAGTCATAGGGGGCATAGTCGAAGTATCCGTAAGGGCACAAGGGAGCCGGTCCGATGTTGACGCCAACCGCAACCTGAGGTTGCGCCGCAGATGCAGAGTATAAAAGGCCAGCTACGAGAACCGCGAAAGCTAGCACACTGATTTTCAACATGATTTCTCCTCGATTCTTTCAGAGTTTCAACTGGGACAGCCAAGGGGCAGCATAATACCGAGGATCAATAACGGGCAAACCGAAAGTTGACTGTCAATCGTGATCACGCTCAGAACCCTGCGCGAGGTAATGAGTGTAATAGAGAGTGGGTGTTGAAAAACTCCGTTTTCGGCAAAACAGCGAAAATTTGCAGGATAGAAAATGTCTAGGAAAATCGAGAACGTCGTTTATAGGGCATCCTGACGCAATTTTATTTTTGCGAATTTCGCGCGAAGGAGTTTTTCAACAGCCACGAGATTTTGCGACAGCTAAGAGCCAAAGGGGTCTCCGGCCACTCAAGCCTGAGCAGCCGGAGAAACTGGCTACGGCGTGATCTCAAATACCGACCCGAAGGTTGTGCTGCCATCCCCGGGGGTTGTCCCGTAGAGATTTCCCGCCGAGTCAAGGATCAGGGTGCCGAGGGATCCGCATGCAGGCTTGTTCGCGAAGGTCTGCAGCACCTTTTCCTTCCAAGGGCCGTGCGAAGTCGGGGTCAGCTTGAACACGACGCCACAGCCATAAGCTCCAGCTTGGTCTGTTGTGCCGTAAAGGTTGGCTGCTCCGTCAAGGGCTAAACCGGCCCAGGGGTTCCCTCCGTCTTTCCCACCTTTGAAGGCGTAGAGCGTGCTTTCGGTCCAGGTTCCGTCTTGGTTCGGTGCCAGTCTGAAGACTGTGCCGCAACCGAAGCCATCAAAGCAGCCAGAGTTGCTCCCGAAAAGCGTAACGCCATAGAGATTGCCTGCCGCGTCGCGAATCACCCCAGGCTGGGGACGCCATCCGTCCTGGCCTCCGGTGAAGCTGTAGAGGACGTTCTCTGTCCAAGTTCCGTTGGAGTTCGGCGTCATTTGGTAGATCACGCCTTCTCCGTAAGTACCGCCATACAGCGTCGTGCTGTAGAAATTCCCAGCGGGGTCGAAGACCACGCCGGCGCCGGGATTGTAGCCGTCCGTGGTGTCGAAAGTGTGGAGTACGCTCTCGGTCCAGGTTCCATTAGAGTTCGGCGTCAGTTCGAAGATCACGCCAGGCCCCGTAAAGCTAAAAGACCAGTCGGTGGTTGTGCCATAAAGATTTCCCGCAGTATCGAAGATCAAGGTCGCGACCGGGTCGACTCCGACGGCGCTGGTAAACCAATGCAGCACCTTCTCCTTCCAACTTCCGTCGGCGTTAGGGATTAGCTCGAAGGCAACTCCGCAACCATAGCCGTTGCAATCCCCCTTACCGCCGATGAATGTTGCGCCGTATAGATTGCCTTGTCCGTCAAAAATGAGGGCACCGCCTCCGGGATTCGATCCGTCTTTGCCGTTGAATCTGTGGATCACCCGCTCCGTCCAGCTTCCGTTTGTGTTTGGTGTCAGCCTGAAGACGACGCCACAGCCCTGACCCAAACAGGTGCCGCTCCCGCCTACGTAGGTTGTGCCGTAGAGGTTTCCGGCTGTGTCGAAGACCAGGCCAGATTGGGGCTGGTTTCCGTCTTTGCCACCCTTGAACTTAAACAGCGTTTTGTATTTGGTTTGCGCCTGGGCGCCGGGCGCCAACATGAAAATTGCGACGACGATCATCAGAGCCGCGCTCGCGGCTCCCAAGAATTTCTTGTGGTTCATAAACGCTTCCCCTGCCGCCACATCATGCGGCGCATCAGAATTTCATTGTTGTTTGGGTTTCCCGGCGGTCCGGAGAGCACTAATGAGTGGGGCAGGGTCGGGGGGAAATCCGATATTCTCCGAGTTGTCTTGACTCAGTGTCTTCCGGGGCCGACTTGCTCATGAGGCAGAACTCAGAGCCTCGAAACCAAGCTAAGACAGTGCGGTTACGCTTGCAGTGATGGGCATCACCGTGCAAGGTGATGGCGTGGGGAAAGCTAACTGTTGTTACCAGGCCATTACACGTTTTGAGAATTGAGGCGGTCGCTGAGTGTGACAGCGATGTTTCGCCAAGAACGCGTAGTCTCGAGTTGCCGATCGCGGTTCCAAGAACCTTAAGCCCGTCCCACGATTAGCGACCACGCGTCTTTCAGATCCTGGGCAATGCACTTTGGCTGCGGCCAGGAAGCCCCTGCTTCACAATGTCTCCGATCTTCTTGCCAAACCGCACCCGCACTACCCAGAACACGAGCAGTCCCAGCGGGAACAAACCTAGCGCACCATCAGCACCATCGACCCACGCCAGCGGAGCGGGCGCGGCTTCCGCCGTGGGCTGCATTCTTACGCCGCTTCGCGCCTGCGGATGCGTAGCTTTTCCCACCGCCTTGTCCAGTTGTTATGCACATGCTGGAAGCACTGCTCCACGCAAAACCGGAGTTTTCGCAACCTCAATAAGTCGTGCGGCAATGCCGGTGCAAGTGCCTGAAATCCCATTTGAACCCAGGTTGCGACCCTCTATCCATCGCGGAACCCCGCTTGCTGCCAGTAGCAGCCAACTGACCCAAAATGATTGCGCCTCGGCGCATTCTCTGGTAGCCTTTTCGAGACCCTAAAAGCTTGCATTTCCTATGGCCGTTGTGTGCTGATTCCCCCCACCAGACGTAACGCCTAGATTGTTTAAGGAGAACAATTTTGTCGAAGAATCGCCATCTATTCACCTCTGAATCCGTAACCGAAGGCCATCCTGATAAGATCGCCGACCAGGTTTCTGACGCCATCCTCGATGCCTGCCTCACCGACGATCCTTCCAGCCGCGTAGCCTGCGAGACTTTGACCGCAACCGGCCTGGTAGTGATCGCGGGTGAAATCACGACCAAGGCTTACGTCGATTTCCAGAACCTGGTGCGCGGCACGATTTCGTCGATCGGTTACAACAACGCGCTTTATGGATTTGACTCCAACACTTGCGCGGTGATCTCCAGCATCAACAAGCAATCCGGCGACATTGCGATGGGCGTTGACACCGGCGGCGCGGGCGATCAGGGACTGATGTTTGGCTTCGCCTGCAACGAAACTCCCGAACTGATGCCGGCACCAATTTCATTTGCGCACAAGCTTTGCATGCGCCTCTCTGAAGTTCGTAAGCACGGCAAGCTTCCCTACCTGCGGCCAGATGGCAAATCCCAAGTGACAGTTGAATATGATGACCATCACAAGCCGATTCGCGTGGATGCGATTGTGATCTCCTCGCAGCACTCTGAAACCGTAGGCAACGACGAACTCCGCAGCGATATTCTCAAGCACGTAATTCAGGCTACGATTCCCGCGCATCTGCTCGACGAAGACACCAAGTACCACATTAATCCCACGGGACGCTTCGTAATTGGCGGGCCCATGGGTGATACCGGGTTGACTGGGCGCAAGATTATCGTCGATACGTATGGTGGCATGGGACGGCACGGCGGCGGTGCTTTCAGCGGCAAGGATCCGACGAAGGTGGACCGTTCGGCGGCGTACATGGCGCGTCACATTGCGAAAAACATTGTGGCTGCTGGCTTGGCCGACCGTTGCGAGTTGCAACTGGCATACGCGATTGGCGTGGCTGAGCCGGTGAGCGTGCGCGTGGACACGCTGGGGACCAGCAAGGTCGATCCGGCAGATTATTTCTGACCTGGTGCGATCGCATTTCAAGTTGACTCCCGAAGGGCATTATTGAGTCGCTCAACCTGCGGCGTCCGATATACTGCAAGACGGCGGCTTATGGACACTTCGGACGCACCGATCCCGACTTCACGTGGGAGTTGACTGACAAGGCGGCGAAGTTGGCCAGTGACGCGGGGTTGCGTCAGCCAGTCGCGCACGCGCACAAGTAGATTTGCGGATCCCACCCTTTCGCACAGAACGTGAAAGAGTGGGGCACCCGGTTCTGATTCTCGGTTCCCAGGCGATCCTGTCATCCCGAGCGAAGCGAGGTGGATGACAGATGGAATGGTGTGACGGGTAGAAGTGGGTCAGCCCACGGTGAAAAGTTTAGAGTCAAGATTAATTCAGCGCCACAGGAGAAGTAATGTCGACTACGCCAACGCAAGTGCAATCTGATATCAAAGGTATTGAGTTTGCTGATCTGGGAAAGAAACGCATTGATTGGGCCAACCAGTCGATGAAAGTTTTGCAGATCATTCGCAAGGAATTCATCAAGAACCAGCCGCTGCAGGGCATTCGTATTTCCGCTTGTTTGCACGTTACCGCGGAGACGGCGAATCTGGCCATCACGCTGCGCGATGGCGGGGCTGATGTGGTGCTGTGCGCTTCGAATCCGCTGTCCACGCAGGACGATGTTGCGGCCAGCCTGGTACGGGATCACAACATTCCAGTTTTCGCGATCAAGGGCGAAGACAATGACACTTACTACAACCACATTCTTGCAGCGATCGATCACCGGCCGCACATTACCATGGACGACGGCGCCGACCTGGTCACCATTTTGCACACCAAGCGGCAGGACGCGCTGACCGGCGTGATTGGCGGGACGGAAGAGACCACGACCGGAGTGATCCGGTTGCGCGCCATGGCCAAAGAAGGCGTGCTGCGCTTCCCTATCGTCGCGGTTAATGATGCCGATACCAAGCACCTGTTTGACAATCGCTACGGAACTGGACAGTCGACCATCGATGGCATCATTCGTGCCACTAACTTCCTGCTGGCAGGATCGAAGTTTGTGGTTGCCGGCTACGGCTGGTGCGGACGCGGGCTAGCCAGCCGCGCTCGCGGCAATGGCGCTGAAGTGATTATCACGGAAGTCGATCCCACAAAAGCTCTGGAAGCGGTGATGGACGGCTTCCGCGTGATGTCGATGACGGAAGCGGCCAAGATCGGCGATGTGTTCTGCACCGTGACTGGTAACAAGAGTGTGCTCACCAAAGATCATTTCGAGCTGATGAAAGACGGGGCGATCATTTCCAACTCCGGACACTTCAACGTGGAGATCGATATTCCGGCGCTGGAGAAACTGTCTTCTTCAAAGCGCACCACGCGAATTTCGGTCGAAGAATATTCGCTGAAAGATGGGCGCAAGATTAATTTGCTGGGCGAAGGCCGGCTGATTAACCTGGCTGCGGCAGAGGGCCATCCGGCATCGGTTATGGATATGAGCTTTGCCGATCAGGCGCTCTCTGTCGATTACATGGTGAAGAACCACAAGTCGCTTGAGAAAAAAGTCTACCGCGTGCCCGATGATTTGGATAAGCGCGTGGCCAAGCTGAAACTCGAGTCGATGGGAATTAAGATCGACAAGCTCACGCCGGAGCAGGAAGAGTATCTGGCGGGGTGGAGCGAGGGGACTTAAGTAGGATTCAGGCTTTAAGGCTTCAGGACACGGGGCGGCGTTTGCCGCCCCTTTGCTTTTTGTCGGGCATTTTTCGCGAGAGATTCAATGTAGGCGCTAGCGGCCTCGCTCGTGTTCCCTCACCAGACAACGTCCTTGACCTGCGTTACGTAACGCATTACGCTTAAGAATGATCCGGTCGATCCGTCACAAAGGGCTGAAACGCCTTTATGAGGATGACGATCCCCGCGGAGTAATGAGGGCGCACACGGAAAAACTGCGGGACATTCTCGCGCGTCTTGATGCCGCGGGAACCGCGGCAGATATGGACTTACCGGGTTTCCGGTTGCATCCGCTCAAAGGCGAGTTGAAAGGATTTTGGGCGGTTACGGTAAGGGCTAACTGGCGCGTGATTTTCCGGATGGCGGAGGGCGACGCGCTGGATCTGGATTATGTCGATTACCACTGAGGAGGCTGAACCATGGCGATGAAGAATCCACCACACCCTGGCCGTTTTGTTTTGCGACAGTGTATCGAGCCTTTGGGCTTGACCATCACGCAAGCGGCCGCAGCTCTTGGGGTCACGCGCACGACGCTGTCAGAACTGGTTAACGAGAAGCGCGGGATTTCTCCCGAGATGGCGGTGCGTCTGTCCAAGGTCTTCGGCGGAAGCGCGGAAACCTGGCTTACGCAGCAGGCGCATTACGACCTGGCGCAGGTGCGGTCCGACCGGATCCGGCTCAAGCGGCTGCAATTTGCGTAGGCGGATCTGCGAGCGGTTGCCTGTCTGTGTTTCAAATTTCGGAAAACACGGTTTCGGAGGTTTAGCTAAGGGCTTAGGCCTTTTCTGTCAGCCCCAAGCGAGTTCGGATTTTGGCAATGATATCGGCGGGTGATGCGTCGACGTCAACTACCACGGCGTGGTCTGGTTCTTCTAACGCTGCCAGTTGGCTGGCTAGCATTTGTTCGGTCATGAAGTGCCCGACGCGGGAATGGAGGCGCTGCTGCAGCAGCCGTGTACTTCCTTTCAGGCAGACAATTGTCACTTCTGGTGAGAGCTGCAGGATTTCTCGATATGACTGCTTCAACGCTGAACATGCCAGGATTGCATTTTCCCCTGCGTCGATCCATCTGGCGATTAGCGCGCGCAGAGTTTCCAGCCAGGGTGCGCGGTCGGCGTCGGCTAGGGGAATGCCTGTCCGCATCTTCTCTACGTTCGCTGCTGAATGATACTCATCGGCGTCGGCGAATTCCCATCCGAGCTGCGTGGCGAGCAGTTGTCCTACTGTGGTCTTCCCTGCTCCAGAAACTCCCATCAAAATGATGATCATTTTCTCCCGACTTCCGGGTGATTTCATTTTGAAGTAGGAGACTTATCTGGGCAAGCACGAGCGCGGCGCTCGCGCCTACACTAGATTGTTTCTGGAGTGGGCGGATTCGGTGGCGCGGTTGCTGCTCCGTTGCCGTTCTGCGGCTGTTCCGCGATGGCTGATGGCTTGGGTGGGGTATCTTTGATGGTTGAATTATCCAAAATGCGGCTGTTCAGACAATATAGAGCTAACTCAAGACGATCGGCGACGCCTAGCTTGTCGTAGACTTTGCGCAGGTAATTCTTGACTACCTGTTCGGTGGTTCCAACGCGGACGGCAATTTCCTTGTTCTTCATGCCCTGGGTTACGCAGGAGACGATCAGCGTTTCTTTGGGCGTGAGCTGCACTTTGGGGCGCGGAGCTCCGGCGCGTGAGCCTTGCGTGCGATAGGCTTCGAGCACCCATTGCGTGGCGCGGCCGTCGAGCCAGGGCTCACCTTTTGAAACTTTGCGCAGGCAGTCGACTAACAATTCGGGTTCGACTTCACGCGATACGATCGCGTGCACGCCGCGGCGGAAGAGTTCCAGCGTCAAATCTTGGTCAGGTTCGGTGGTTACGACCACAAGTTTTATGCCTGGATTCTGGCGTAGCAGGTCGGCGACGGCTTCAATGGGATTGGCTGCGATTGCGGCTTCGAACAGCAGCACGTCGGCGGTAAACTTTTTCGCCGCGGTTAACGTCTGAGGCAGAGTTTCGGCTTGTCCGACAACGCGGACGTCATCTTCAAGGGCGAAGATCTTGCGCAATCCGGCGCGAAAGATGGCCTGCGAGTCCGCCACGATTACACGAATGAACTGGCCGTTGGCCTCAATCGTATGCGGTTGCTCGGTCTCGATTTTCGCGGTTACCGGAGTGCTTGCCATCAGTCTCCTCGCCGTTCAGCGCGGTCGAAACGATATTCGTCGATGACCACGCCTACGCCGCGCCTACCACTATCTTCAAAACTGCGTACCACGCGGCCGCGACAATCCAGCCGCACATCAGATTCAGCGCCCACAACATCGGCCGGTAGTGAAATGGTGAAGTCTACCATGGAGCCAATGGGCATTTCGGAATCGACCATTTGAAACAGAACGCCGTTCGCCGAAATGTTTTGGGTTTCAGTATGACGCTCGCCTGTCGTGGATTTTACAGAAATCGGCAGCTTGATCGGAAAGCGAGTTGCGCTTTGTACTTCGGGATAGCCTTTACGACCGGACTTGGGAGCAGCCGTTTCTGCATTCGCTGATTCGGTGGCGCTTGACGAGCTTTCTCTTTTGTCCGGAAAGAGTTCCGGGTTCGCCTTTTTTACGAATGGGCCAATGTTGGACATTACGAGCGAAGATTACACCCTGGAACCAGAGGTGCAAAGTTACCGAAGTCATGCAACTGTCAGCTGTAAATTCTTGTGGGTCATGGACTTGCGGGTAGTCAACTTTTATTCAAAATCACCGATGAGGCCGGATTGCAGCACTGGCGGGGGACGCTTATCTTCCAGACGACAGTATCAAGCGAACAAGAATTCTTTCGTCCGCAGTTCTTTGATTGTGTCTCGCAGCTTTGCGGCCTTTTCGAATTCGAATCGCTTGGCGGCCTCGCGCATATCGCTTTCCAGCTTGCCGATGTAAACGTCGAGTTCTTCTTGCGATTTAAATTCTGGAATGCCTTCGGCCTCGCCGCCGGTGAGGTCGGCGTAATCCGCCTCAATGATACGAGCGAGCGACATGTCCAGCGGGCGAATGATTGACTCGGGCGTAATTCCGTTAGCTTCGTTGTAGGCTTGCTGGATGGCGCGGCGGCGATCGGTCTCGCCCATGGCCTTCTTCATCGAGTCAGTCATGCGGTCGGCGTAGAGAATTGCACGTCCGTTCAGATTGCGGGCGCAGCGTCCCATGGTTTGGATGAGCGCGCCAGCCGAACGGAGGAAGCCTTCTTTGTCGGCATCCAGAACTGCGACGAGCGAAACCTCGGGCAGGTCGAGTCCTTCGCGCAACAGATTGATTCCAATTAATACATCGAATTCACCCTTGCGCAGGTCGCGAAGAATTTTCACCCGCTCCAGCGTCTCGATTTCGGAATGCATGTAGCGGCACTTCACGCCCACCTCGCTGTAATATTCGGCGAGATCTTCCGCCATGCGTTTTGTGAGCGTGGTCACGAGTACGCGCTCGCCGCGCGTGGTGCGCTCGCGAATCTCGTGCAGCAGATCGTCAATCTGCCCTTTCACTGGGCGTACTTCGACTGGAGGATCGACGAGACCTGTGGGCCGGATGATTTGCTCGACCACGACTCCCGCGGATTTTGTGAGCTCGTACGGACCGGGCGTCGCTGAGACATAAATCATTTGCCCCATGCGATGCTCGAACTCCGGGAAAGTGAGCGGGCGGTTGTCTAACGCTGAAGGCAGGCGGAAACCATATTCGACAAGGGTTTCCTTGCGCGAACGATCGCCGTGATACATGCCGTGCAATTGCGGAACAGTTTGATGCGATTCGTCGATGAACATCAGATAGTCGCGTGGGAAATAGTCGAGCAAAGTTGGCGGGGGCTCGCCGGGAAGTCGTCCGGTGAAATGGCGCGAGTAGTTTTCGATGCCGTGGCAGTAGCCCATGGATTTGATCATTTCCAGATCAAACATGGTGCGCTGATGAACGCGCTGGGCTTCGACCACGTGGCCTTGCTTCTCTAATTCTTTTTCCCACCAGGCCAGCTCTTTGCGGATGGAATCAACCGCGCGAGTGCGGGTTTCGGGCTTCATCACATAATGTGTTTTCGGATAAATCGGCAGCCGCATATATTTCTGTTTGACGGTGCCGAAGAGAGGATCGATCTGCGAGAGAGCCTCGACCTCATCTCCCCACAGCTCGACTCGATAAGCCATGTCGTCATAGGTCGGAAAAATTTCGATGACGTCGCCGCGAACGCGAAATGTACCGCGTCGGAAATCTCCATCGGTGCGCTCGTACAGGATTTCGACCAACTTGCGCGTAATGTCTTCGCGCTTGATCTTTTGTCCTTTTTCAAGAAAAAGCATCATGCCGTAATAAGCCTCGGGCGAGCCCAATCCATAAATGCAGCTTACGGAAGCCACAATCAGGCAATCACGGCGCTCAAAAAGCGAGCGCGTAGCCGAGAGCCGAAGCTTGTCCAATTCGTCGTTAATCGTGGCCTCTTTTTCGATATAGAGGTCCGCCGCCGGTACGTAGGCTTCCGGCTGGTAGAAGTCGTAGTAAGAAACGAAATATTCGACGGCATTATGCGGGAAAAAGTTTTTGAACTCGTGATAGAGCTGCGCGGCAAGAGTTTTGTTGTGCGCCATGACCAGCGTAGTGCGGTTCAATCGCTCGATTACTTTGGCAGCGGTGTAAGTCTTACCCGAACCGGTTACGCCTAAAAGAACCTGGTGCTGCTCGCGATCCAACAGACCTCGGGTTAGCGCCTCAATGGCCGCGGCTTGATCGCCCTTCGGTTTGTAATCGCTGACTAGTTTGAAGTCCATACGAAGCTTCTAGCTACTGGCTTCTAGCTTTCAGCTCTCAGCTATCAGCACGCCCACACTGCAGGAAGGAATTCCGGCGAGTGGCGGTCTCTTGATTATAACGTGATGAGTTGGAGTGCGAATACGCGCTTAGGGCGCCGAGAGCTGAAACGGCGCGAGGATGGAATCCTCGCGCCGCGCTTAACGCTTACGTTGAGCCAAAAATTTACGGAAGCTTGAATTTCATGGTGATTTGGGTTTGGATTGCGACGGGCTGATCTCCGAGATAATACGGCTTGTATTTCCATTGTTTAACCGCAGTGATTGCGGCTTGCGCCAGAATCGAATCGCCGCTTAGCAATTTCACCGACGTGATGCTGCCATCTGCACCAATACTTGCCATTAGCTCGACTGATCCCTGGATGCGCATTTGCCTCGCCAGCGCGGGATACACGGGGTCAACACTCTTGATCAGCAATCCCTGAGAAACCCCTTGAGACACTTTGACTTTTTGCGGCGCTTGTTGTGGAGTGCTCACCGCGACTGTGCTCATAATTCCAGAGATGGCGGCGTCATTGGTATTCGAAGCCGCAGTGAGCGATCCGGCGGCGGGAGGTTGTGCCGAGTCAGTCTGAAACGGACTTGGCGGAGCTGGATTGGAGGCTTCGTTCTTCACGACGATCGGCGCGGACTTCGTAGCCGGAGGCGTTTTGGGCTCGGTGCTCGGCGCGACCGTAGAATTTGATTTTTTAGATGGTGACGGACGCTCTGCTTTAGTGGAGAGAGTCACGTCAGGGCCCTGTTCGACCCCCTCCGTGCTGGCCAGTTGAGATGATTTTGCCGTACTCGCAGTGCTGCGGGCAGAACTGGCAGGCTGAGGAACGTCTTCGGAAACCGGAGGCTGAACCGGTGCCTGAGTAATATGCATGGGCGCCGTGACATTTTGTGCAGCTGGAGTTGGGCTTGATTGCATTTTCGTCCAGCCGATATAGCCGATGGTCGCGACTGCAATGACAGCGGCGGCTGCGATCACCATGGTCTTGTTACCACCCCCGGATGCTTTCTCCTTGGGCACCGCCCCGAGCGAAGCAAATGCGGGCGCGTCCACTTGCGTGGTTTCTGGCTCTTCGTGCGCCTTGGGCGCGATTTTGGCTGGCGCGGTGGCTGCGGCTTGTCCTGATGCCATGCTGGTCGTAAAGGACGGAGCAGGTGGAACGGGGGGAACGACTGCTGGCGCAGCGACATTTTTTGCGGGAGCATCAACCTGCGATCTTCCGGTGACTTCGGCAGCGCGGCGGAGAGCGGTGGCCATGGGTTCGGCGGCTGGCTTCGAAATCGGCTTCCAGGGATAATCTTTCGCAGGCGCGGATGGCGGCACCGGAGCTGGCATCGATTCCAACAGGGCCGCTTCGGCTGGCTCCGGTTTGGGAGTGGGGTCGGCTTCAACATCGAAAATGGATGCGTTCACCGCTGGGATTGGAGATGGGGCAGGCTGTGCCGGCAAAAATGGTGAGGGCATCTGCGTCCCAGACGCACTCTTCGAAGGTGCCGCAGCTTGCACGGACGGGGCTGCAGCAGTGGCTGGTTTCCCAGCTTCGGTTTTCCGCAGCAAGCCGCGGGCTACGCGCAACGTCCCCTTGGATTGTTCGACGTTAATTGGCTTGGTCAGAACTAAATTGGCGCCAATGCGGAATGCCTTGGCGACTCCGGTCTGGCCCTCGACAACGGCGACGGCGAGCGAGGATTGATTCGATCCGGAATTATGCGCGCTCTTGAAAAGCAGGGCGGCATTCTGTTCGCTGTCACAATCAACGACGATGGCGTCGAAGTGCTCGGCCATCAGCTTTTTAACCGCTGCAAAAGGTTCGTTGCAGGGTTCGACTCGGAACTCCAGGTCAGTAAGGACTTGGGTGACTACGCGCGCGGTTTTTTCATCAGGGCAGAATAGAAGGGCGTTGTACTTCATACTCGAATCGTAGGTACTGCTGTTAGCACCATCAAGTTACGGAGGTAATGGGCAGCGAAGAAAAAAATATTCGAGGGATGAGGACCGGACTCACCTCAAAAGCTGGCTTGTTCCGGCCTCGATTTCAGCGCTCAAATCACAGAGCGGCAGAGATCCCTCGCGTGGGATATTGCAGGCATCCCAGCAAGACCACGAGGCGAGTCATCTGCTCGTAGCTTTCTGCGACGCGAATTGGCGAAATGTGAGCGCCCGGCAAAATCATGCCCAGATAAAGCCGGGGAATGGCAAGAGAAGCGTAGAGGCGAAGGCGAATTGCATTGTCGACCAACTTTTCGGCTGCTTGGGCGGTTGCGGGATCGGAGCTGCGCCGGCCCGCATCAGCCACGCGCAATAGGATCGCCGCATTCTGCGCCGCGCAGGAAACGTATTCCACCGCTGCACGCAGCCGCTCGCGCTGAATTCTGCGGAATTCCGGGGGCGAAAGATTGGTGCGAAGAAATTCTTCCTCGTCCGGATCGACCAGGTTGCGGAAGGCTTCCACATCCACCGCCCGCATGTGCTCGGTTGGGTTTTGCAAAACGTTGGCACTAACGGTGCGGCCTTTGGCTAGCCAAAGCAAGCATGCTAATGCCAGCATCGAGATCAGAACGAGAATGATTGTGGTAGTCATCTTTGTACCAGACGCTCCAATTCGTTGTTCCAAACATCCAGATCAGGTTTGGGAAGTGGATTCAAAACATAGGACGTCGCTCGCTCTGGACGAAGCAGGTAGAACATCCATATCAGGACGCAGAGGTGGTAGGTCGCCATGGTGAAAAGATCCAATCCATGGACGCTGAAAACCCCGAAGTAAAGACGGATACTCGAAGCGGCGAAGGATACGCTAGCGAACGTTCCCAGGCCCAAGGCGATGCCTACAGCAGGGCTACGCCACGAAAGGGAAAAGTACCGGGAGAATAGCAGAAGCGAGATCAGCAACCCGCATTGTAATATGCTGACCGTTCGATCCAGAACGTTGGTTGCGTTTACAAGTAACTCAACGCCGTTGCCCGGCGCTAAGACCGCCAATCCTAGTGCCGCCAGAAGGAGGACTATTGTCCCCCCGCGAAGCAGGATTTTGCCAGGTCTAATCAGCGACGGATAGGAACGAAGGAAGTCCTTAAACAATTCGTAGATTACTGCGAATCTCAAAGCAGCGCTCGCTGCTACCGTCATCGAATAGACTTGCTTATATTCGGGCGTAGAAAAGCCGAAATGTTTAGATATAACGAAAAGAATGGCAGACTGAATGACCTGCAAAGCAGCGTAGGCGCAGAACATTGGGAACTGACGCTGAAGCCCGCGCCAAATCATTACGCCCAACAGAATTATCAGCAAGACCTTAGGCGCAATCCACAAATAGTAACCGAGTATGGTCAAAAAGTTCATGGGCCGACGCGCAAAATATAACATCCTTCTGCGGCGGCCCACAATGAATCTTTAGATTTTCAGTTTTGCGAACTAGCGAACCATTCCCCCCAGAGGCCCCGTAGGATCGCCATCGGTTGGTAGGGACGGTTGGTGGATTATAACTGGCGGCCCATTTGGGTCGCCGTCTGGGGTGCTGGCGGTGGCGGCGAACAAATTCGCCGGCAGGCAAGTCGCTAGTACCAGAACTGCAAGAGGGAGCAATCTTAGACTTGATTTCACGGGTTAATTTCCTTTCCAGTGTGGGATTACCCCGTGATAATGTAGTCTGCAAAGCAATTTCGTGCAGGTTACCGAAGTAATTTCCTCGTTCCAAAAACGTAACATGACCCTCCATTCCGCACTTGAAGACCTCCAGGAAACCACGCTAAGAGCCTTTGCTGGCTGTCTGAACAAGCTGGAATACCTCGCGGGATTGCGCAAGGACGGGGGCTACGAGCACTGGGGACTATCGCGAGTTTATGGCGAGTCGGCGGCGAGGAAAGCGCTGGCGCGGGCGCACCGTTCCCTGCTCTCCAAGGTTCTGGCTATGCCGATCCGGAAACTGGCGGAAGACGCAAGACAATCCAGCAAAGTGGCGGGCGTCCCTCCCGATGCGTACGTGGAGAGACTGGCGAGCTCAAGCCCAGATCTATTGCCGCAAGGGCCTGGAGCAGGATCTGCCCGACACCTTAGTTCAGTGCTTCACGCGCTTTCGAGTTTGTTGAAGACTCCGCGAGAGGACGCCAATCGCCCAAGCGGATCGCGACCCCGACGACCTGGCCAATAATCTCCGCTTCTTGCGGGTATCGCATGGCGCGCGCCGCAACCGGCGACAGCGGATGCGGCTGCAGAATAATTTCTTCCCGGGTCATGGTGCACCAGCAGCAGGTGTGGCCGTTGCGGGTTTCCACGAAATAAATTGGGCGCTCGTATTCCGATCTCCAGCCTCCTTCGAGCGCTTTGTTTTTCGACTCATCCACTTGCACAAAGGTGCCCGGCGGCAGGATGGGATACATGGTCAGATCCTCGCTGCCAATATACCCATAGGTGTACTGGCAGGTGGCAAACTGGGCCAAATAAGCCAGGGGCACCGGTCCCCACTGCTCCACCATGCGTCCGAAATTGACGGTACGCCGGGGATCGAAGCTGGGATCAAGGCGGACAGGCATCTGAATGCTGGAAAGATTGGCGAGAGCGTTGCAGACGTGGGATTTCGGCGGGAACACGAAATCCATGTCCGTGGCCATGCCATTCAAATCGACGCCGTACCAAGAAAGAAGTTCCCGAATATCGCGGCGATAGATTACCGCCAGCGAATACAAACGGTAAATGCTGGGCACGACTCCTTTTGTCTCGACATCGGAAAGCCGGCTCGGAGCTATGGCAAATTCGTCGTTAGCACGCTTTTGCGCAATTTGTGCACTGGCGTTCTCCACATCGCGCATGGTCAATCCCAATTGCTCACGCAAGACACGTAGGTTCTGTCCGCCTGGAAACATTCGCCCCCCTCTGACAGCACTACAAGTAAAGCAATAATAGCAACTTGGAGCGGTCCATGGAGCAAAAGATTTGCATATTTATTATTGCCCTCAAGCCAACCCGGGCTGGAAGACCAATCATCCGCTGCCTGCCGGGTTTGTTCGGAATTCGTAACAAAACTGCATCCTGAGCTTGTCGCAGGCCGGTAGCCTCGATTGTCAGCTACGTCTCGCTCTAGTGCGGACATCAATGAGCGATCTGTGGAAGCGGAAAAAAAAGGCCGGCGCGGGCCGGCCTTATCGAATGACTTGTTTCGTGAACAGAGATCAATCAGCGGCAGCAGAGCTGTCGTCGACAGCTTCCACCAGCGGCATGCTTACCAGATGCTCGCTGAGGAACCACACCTGCAGTTCGTTGGTGCGCAATACATCGCTGACCACAAGGTCGTTGGTGCCGTCGTCTTCCAGTGTATCCGCCCGTTTCGCCAGATCGCGACAGTCTCGGATGATTATCTGGTGGGCATCCAGCAAGCGCGAGATCTGCACCGGAACCTCTTCCCTGCCCCTGGGTGGCCGTTCGATTCGAGTCGTCTCGGCCACGTCCGGCGCCATAGCGATGCTGAGGCCGCCGAGCAACTGGATGCGCTCGGCTATGGTGTCGACCAGTTCGGATTGCTCGCCGAAATGTTTGTCGAACAGTAAATGAAGCTGGTAAAAGGTCGGTCCGGCAACCTGCCAATGCGATTTCTTATACAGGTCGCGGAGGGTCATGGTGTCGGCGAGCATTTGGTTGAGGCGTTCCGTCATCTCCAGACGCACTGGCTCTTCTAATTCCAAAGGGAGGGCGTGGGTTACAGTTCCATACTGCTGAATTTCATGGGCCTTTTGATGGATATGTGGCTGGGCGGTAATCTTGGAAGCAGGTTTTTTCGCCATGGGGAGTCTCCTGTTGTGATCTCAAATTTTGTCTATTTCTAATTCTGCCTGACTTGGATGCAAACCGTGGGTCACGAGTGCCGCTCGAAATTAGTCGTATTGGCGGCACAGTGAGCTTCGGTGGTATGGATGACTTTACCGCGTGGAAGGATTCCCATTGGGGCACAGAATGTATTTATCGTCAGCGACCTCCCGAACAAAGCTCCAGCAAAATTCCGCGCGATTGTCTATCATGGAATATTCCTGCTCAAAACGGAGAAATCAGACGTGGCTGAAACCAAGACCAATGGATTGGAAGTGCTGGAGACGCGGGAATGGCTTGATTCCCTGGACTACGTGCTAGCTGAAGGCGGTCCGGAACGCGCTGGACGCTTGCTGCAGCAGTTGTCACTGCACGCCAAGCGCGCCGCGGGCGTGAACCTGCCGTTCACGGCGACCACGCCTTATCAGAACACTATTCCGTCGGTGCAACAGCCGCCGTTTCCGGGCAGTCAGGAAATGGAGCGCCGCATCAAAAGCCTGGTGCGCTGGAACGCGCTGGCCATGGTGGTGCGCGCCAATAAGCTCCAAGAAGGCATTGGCGGACATATTTCGACCTTTGCCTCGGCTGCCACTTTGTACGAAGTGGCATTTAACCACTTTCTTCGCGCGCAGACGGAAACTGGCGATCGCGACCTGGTCTATTTTCAAGGGCACGCTGCGCCGGGCATGTATGCTCGTGCCTATCTGGAAGGCCGAATTCCGCGGCACAAGCTGGAAAACTTTCGCCGGGAGCTGAAGCCTGACGGCGGTCTTTCGTCTTATCCGCATCCGTGGCTGATGCCGGATTTCTGGGAGTTCCCCACGGTCTCGATGGGACTCGGACCGATCCAGGCAATCTACCAGGCGCGGTTTATCCGTTATTTGGAAAATCGCGGGCTGAAGTTGTCGACTGACGGAAAAGTGTGGGCCTTTTTAGGCGATGGCGAAATGGACGAGCCTGAGTCGCTCGGCTCCATCACCCTGGCTTCGCGCGAGCGTCTCGACAATCTGATCTTCGTAGTGAACTGCAACCTGCAACGGCTGGATGGTCCGGTGCGCGGCAATGGCAAAATCATTCAGGAACTGGAAGCTATTTTCCGCGGCGCTGGCTGGAATGTGATCAAAGTGATCTGGGGCGGCGACTGGGACAGTCTCATCCGCGCCGATCGCGACGGCCTGTTGGTCAAGCGCATGGGCGAGATCGCCGACGGCCAATACCAAAAATATTTCGTCGAGAGTGGCGCTTACTTCCGGCAAAACTTCTTTGGCACTGATCCGCGGTTGCTCAAAATGGTCGAGCATCTTTCCGATGAGCAACTGGCGCGCATGCGGCTGGGCGGCCACGATCCCATCAAAGTGTATGCGGCTTACAAGGCAGCAGTCGACCACCACGGCTCACCTAGCATCATTCTGGCTAAAACTATTAAGGGCTACGGATTGGGCGAAGCGGGCGAAGGCAAAAACATCACCCACCAACAGAAAAAGCTGAACGACGATGAGTTGGAGATGTTCCGTTCGCGCTTTGGAATTCCCATCCCTGATGACGAGCTTCACAACGCGCCGTTTTATCGTCCCGCCGACGACAGCCCCGAAATCAAGTACATGAAAGACCGGCGCAAGCAATTGGGAGGCTATATTCCCGAACGCAAGGTTCGCGCCAAGCCGATTGCGCCTGTTTCCGAATCTCATTTCGAGGAATTTTATAAAGGCACCGAAGGGCGCGATGTTGCGACCACCATGGTCTTCGTTCGCCTGCTGGGAAAGTTGCTGCGCGATCCTGAGATTGGCAAGCTCATCGTACCCATCATTCCCGACGAAGCTCGGACCTTTGGCATGGAAGCACTGTTTCGCCAGGTCGGAATTTACTCGAGTGTCGGCCAGCTTTACGAGCCGGTCGATATGGACACGCTGCTCTACTACAAAGAAGCCAAGAACGGCCAGATCCTCGAAGAAGGCATTACCGAAGCCGGATCGATGTGCTCGTTCATTGCGGCCGGAACAGCGTATGCCAATCACGGAATCAACACCATTCCGTTTTTTATTTATTACTCAATGTTTGGATTCCAGCGCATTGGCGATTTGATCTGGGCCGCCGCGGATATGCGCACTCGCGGCTTCCTGATCGGAGGCACTGCAGGCCGCACCACGCTGGCCGGCGAGGGTCTGCAGCATCAGGATGGTCACAGCCACGTGCTGGCATTATCCGTGCCAAATCTGCTCGCTTACGACCCGGCCTTCGCCTACGAAATTGCCGTAATCATTCAGGACGGCATCAAGCGCATGTATGTGGATCAGGAATCCATCTTTTATTATTTGACCGTCACAAACGAGCCCGTGCCGATGCCCGAAATGCCGCAAGGCCCGGACGTTCGCGATGGAATTTTGAAAGGCCTGTACCGCTTCAAAGCTTCCGAGAAAAAAGATGCAAAGCTTCGTGCCCAGCTCTTCGGCAGCGGAACCATCATGTTTGAAGTACTCAAAGCGCAAGAGGTTCTTGAACAGAAGTACGGAGTCGCCGCGGACGTCTGGAGCGTGACCAGCTACAAGCGCCTGTATCGCGATGGCAATGATTGCGAGCGCTGGAACATGCTGCATCCCGGCGACACTCCGCGCGTGCCATTTGTTACGCAATGTTTAAAAGAAGCACCCGGAGTCTTCGTGGCGGCATCGGACTATATGAAGGTGCTCCCGGAGTCCATCGCACAATGGGTGCCGCGTCAACTGGTGGCGTTAGGAACGGACGGCTTCGGCCGCAGTGAAGGCCGCGCTGCGCTACGCGACTTTTTTGAAGTGGACGCAAAGCACATCGTTCTTGCGACCCTGAGCGCGCTGGCCCACGATAAACAGATAGACGCCGGCACATTGCGAAAGGCAATCAAAGATCTCGGCATTAATCCGGAGAAACCAAACCCGGCGATCACCTAGTAGCGCCGGCATCTTGCCCTCGGCAGTGCGGGCGAGACGCCCGCACGACAGCCGCCGAGACGGCGGCACTACCAGTAAGGGAGAAAAAGTTACAGTGACAGAATTCAAACTTCCGGAACTCGGCGAAAACATCGACCAGGGAGACTTGGTTCGTCTGATGATTTCGCCCGGAGCCGCCATCACCGAAGGTCAAGCCGTGATGGAACTCGAAACCGACAAGGCCGTCGTCGAAGTGCCGTCTACCGTAAGCGGAGTGGTCAAAGAGATTCGCGTTAAAGAAGGCGAAAAGATCAAAGTCGGCCAAGTCATCTTCACTTTTGAAAACGGTGCAGGCGGAGTGGCACGGGCGCCCTCGCCCGCAAAGGAACCCACGCCGGAGCCCAAAGCCCAGCACGCCGCAGCCTCAGCCTCGTCCACGGCCGTCAGGAAGGAGCAACCCAAGCACGAAACTCAACCACCTCATGAGTCCGCTGCGTCTTCGCCGCAGCCCGCAAGTTCGACAAGCTCTCCACAGCCCGGTGCTACCGAATTCAAGCTGCCTGAACTTGGGGAGAACATCACACAAGGCGATCTTGTGCGCCTGATGATTTCGCCGGGCAACAAAGTTTCCGAAGGCCAGCCGGTGATGGAATTGGAAACCGACAAAGCGGTGATTGAAGTTCCATCTTCGATCACCGGAATCGTCAAAGAGGTTCGCGTTAAGCAGGGCGACAAGATCAAAGTTGGCCAGGTTATTTTCACGCTGGAAGGCGCTGCTGCGGCCCGAACTGAGCGGCCGAGGTATGCTCCGGTTGAATACGTCTCCGGACAGCAAGGCGCTCGTCTCGCTTTCCAGGCCGCAATTCACGCGGAAGGTAAAACCGAAGAACAGGCGCTTCCACCCGATCAGCCGCAGCCAATCCTCCCAAGCTTCGCCATGCCGGCGCAGCTTGAAAAGGTCGCTGGCAGCGAGCATCGATCTCCGGTGCCTGCGGCCCCACACGTCCGCCGACTAGCGCGTGAACTCGGCATTGAGATTCACGAGGTAAAAGGAACCGGGCCCGGCGGGCGCATCAGTGAAAACGATGTGAAGGCTCATTCGAAGTCATTGCTTGCTTCAATCGCGGCAGCAGTGCAGTCGCCGCGCGGACCTCAGTTCGCGCAACCGGAATTGCCCGATTTCACCAAGTGGGGAAAAGTCGAGCGCGTTTCAATCCGTGGCGTAAGGCGCAAAACCGCCGAACACTTGTGGCAGGCGTGGACGACCGTTCCTCACGTCACGCAGCACGATAAAGCCGACATCACGGAACTCGAACACTTGCGCGCGCGCTTTGCGCCAAAAGCCGAGGAAGCCGGCGGCAAGATGACAGTCACGGCCATCGCGCTCAAGGTCTGCTCGTCGGCGCTGAAAATATTTCCGCAATTTAATGCCAGCATCGATCTGGCAAAAGATGAGATCGTCTACAAGCAGTACATCAACATTGGCGTGGCCGTCGATACCGACCGCGGACTGCTGGTGCCGGTGATTCGAGATGTCGACAAGAAAAATATTGTGGAGCTTGCCACCGAACTCACGCAGCTTGTCGCGAAAGGCGAAGGACAAGAAGCTGAGCCTCGCCGAAATGGAAGGCGGCACATTTACCATCACCAATCTCGGCGGAATTGGGGGCACGGGATTTCTCGCCCATCGTGAATTATCCCGAGGTCGCCATCCTCGGGCTTTCGCGTTCCAGCACGGAGCCGGTATGGCTGAATGGCAAGTTCGAGCCGCGGCTGGTGCTGCCAGTTTCTTTGTCGTACGACCACAGGCTGATCGATGGCGCGGACGCCGCCCGCTTTCTGCGCTGGATCGCGGAAGCTTTCGAGCAACCGTTCCTGCTGTCGGTTCAAGGATGAAAACAAAGTCTAGAGCCACAAAGGACACGAAGTTACACGAAGAAAAGCAGAAAACTGATCTAATGCGCATTCCTTTCTGAACCTTTGTGTCCTTTGTGGTTAATGACCTTCTATGCCAGACACTTCGAACTTACACATCGCGGTAATCGGCGCAGGACCGGGCGGCTATGCTGCTGCCTTCCTCGCGGCCGACCTTGGCATGAAAGTCACGCTGATCGATCCGGAACTGAATCCCGGCGGAGTCTGCCTGTATCGTGGATGCATTCCGTCGAAGGCGCTGCTGCACGTAGCGAAGTTGATCGACGAATCACGCCACGCGAAAAATTGGGGCATCGACTACAGCGATCCGAAGATCGACTTGCCACGCCTGCGTACATGGAAAGACGGCGTCATCAAGAAATTGACGGGCGGGCTCGGCCAGCTATCGAAGCAAAGAAAGATCGAATACATTCAGGGCCGCGCCATATTCGAAAATTCTAATACTTTGAAAATCAATCGAACCAATGGAAGTGAAGATTCGCTGAGCTTCGACCGGATCGTCATCGCTACCGGCTCGCGTCCCGCGATCATTCCCAGCCTCAAACTTGAAACTCCGCGCATGATGGATTCGACCTCCGCGTTAGATTTGAGCGACGTCCCAGGCACGCTGCTGGTGATCGGCGGCGGATACATCGGCCTTGAACTGGGCACGGTGTATGCCGCACTCGGCTGCAAAGTGTCGGTGGTCGAGATGCTGCCCGGACTCTTGCCCGGAGCGGATCGCGACCTCGTTCTACCCTTGCATAAACGCATGGAAAAGATTCTTGATTCCATTCTGCTCAACACCACCGTCTCCGCTGTGAAAGAAGAATCCAGCGGAATCCGCGTGACGTTCGACGGCCCCGAGGTGAAAGAACGCGGGAGGGTGTTCGACAAAGTTCTGGTGTCGGTGGGACGCAAACCAAATTCGGAAATTCCGGGATTAGAAAAGACACAAGTGAAGGTTGGCCCACGCGGATTCATCCAAGTGAACAAGCAGCTTCGAACCGACGATCCGGCAATTTACGCCATTGGCGACGTGGTAGGTGAGCCCATGCTCGCGCACAAAGCTTCGCACGAGGGACGCACCGCAGCGGAAGCCATCGCCGGACACAAAGTTGCCTTCGAGCCGAACGCCATACCGGCTGTGGTTTTCACCGATCCGGAAATCGCATGGTGCGGCCTCACCGAAACCCAGGCACAGAAAGAGAATCGCGAAATCAAAGTAGGCCAAGTTTCCCTGGGGAGCCTCTGGGCGTGCCATGACGCTTGATCGAACTGAAGGCACGACCAAGCTAATCGTCGATCCGCAAACGGAGCGCGTGCTGGGCGTAGGAATTGTCGGCGTTGGGGCGGGAGAATTAATCGCAGAGGGAGTGCTCGCCATCGAAATGGGCGCGCTCGTTCATGATGTTGCGCTGACCATCCATCCCCATCCCACGCTCTCGGAAACAGTCATGGAATCCGCTGAAGTTTTCTTAGGCACCAGCACGCACGTGTACCGGCCCAAGCGTCAGTGACTCGACCGTTCCACGCGGTAACTTGGTCTTTCGGTACAATGAATTTTCTCTATAAGAGCTTCAGTCGTGAGCTCAGTCTGTTTGCAATCGCCCCGTCCTCTCGAGAAGGGATTATGTCTTTTCTTCTTAAACCGGCGCACTGGCTTCTCTTGGCCCTATCCCTTTCCGCGACGGCCGCCGGGCAGCTCGTGCCCACACAATTAACCACGCCTGCGGCCGGTGCGAATGCAGCCCGCGATCCGCTGGGTCGTGACACTCCCAGCGGAACCGTCTACGGATTTTTGCAGGCTGCGCAAGCAGGAAACTATTCGACCGCCGCGCAATATTTGCAAATGTCCAATGCCCGTCGACTGACGCAAGGAGAAGATCTCGCTACCAAACTGAAATTAGTAATGGATCGCGCTTTCACCGGCGATTTGCGAGCCATCAGCAATCAGCGCGACGGCACTCCGCAGGAAGGAATTCCGCTTGACCGCCAACGCATCGGTAGTCTCTCGGCCGGAGACGTTGATGGCGAGTTGACCCTTGTCCACGTTCCCGACGCTGGCGGCGCGCGGATTTGGCTGATCTCGTCCGACACCCTGGCCAAAATTCCCGAACTTTACGAGCAAGTGCAAGTGCGCCAGGTGGAAACCAAGCTTCCCGGATTCTTTGTCCACAACGAATTCGCAGGCATGCCGGTATGGCAATGGTTCGCGATTCTGCTTGCCATTCCACTCGCTGCAGGATTGGGATGGGTCGCTGTTCAACTGCTGAAATTCCCGCGATACATTTGGCTGCGAAAACACAAACAGTCAGTAAGCCCGGCGTGGGCTGCCATTTCCAGTCCGCTCTGGCTCGTACTCACGGCGATCATTCATGCGCTCTGCATGCGGTATGTCCGCTTGCCGCTATTGCAGCGCCACTACTACCAGATGGTGATTGGAGTGGTGTTGATTATCGGCTTCAACTGGCTGCTGTGGCGGATTTTGCAGCGACTTGCGCGCGGAGTCCGCGAGCGCGCCATCTACGCCGGACGAGCAGGCACGGGATCGGTCATGCTTTTGGGCGAACGCATCCTGAAGGCCTTGATTCTGATCCTCGCTGTATTTTTGATCCTGAGCACGCTCGGCTTCAACATGACCACTGCGTTGGCCGGGTTGGGAATTGGTGGAATTGCGGTTGCATTTGCCGCGCAGAAAACGCTGGAGAATCTTTTCGGCGGCATTTCGCTCCTGGGAGACGAAGTCATTCACGTCGGCGATGTTTGCCGTTTCGGTGACCGAACCGGCACCGTCGAAGACATCAGCCTTCGTTCCACTCGCATTCGCACCCCCGAGCGGACGCAGCTATCGATTCCGAACGGTTCGCTCGCTACCATGAACATCGAGAACCTGAGCCGCCGCGACAAAATCCTTTTCAATAGCAAGCTCGGTCTGCGTTACGAAACTTCCGCGGACCAACTACGTTACGTGCTTGCGCAAATTCGGCGCATGCTTTATGAACATCCGAAAGTTGAAACCGATGGTGCCCGCATTCGATTTATTGGATTCGACAACAACGCACTGACTCTCGAAATCTTTTGCTATGTTCTGACTCGCGATGCCGCGGAATTTCTTGCCATTCAGGAAGACTTGCTGCTCAGAATCACCGGTATTGTTGAAGCTTCTGGAACAACTTTGGCCTTTCCATCGCGCACGGTTTATCTGGGGCGCGATCACGGCGTCGATCAAGATAAAGCCGCTACGGTTTCGCGCGAAGTTGAGCAATGGCGGGAGAATCACAAGCTGCCTTTTCCCGACTTCGCAACTTCCGACATCTCCGAGTTCAGCAATTCGTTGCCTTATCCGCAGCCTGACTCGGCATTAAGGAGCAGGAAATGAAAGCCCACTTCCGTCTGATCTTGTTAGCAAGCGTAATTCTTTGGCTCACGGTTCCACTTTTTTCAGAGGAGATTTTAATGCAGAACGCTTCCATCTCCAGTCGCAACTGTTTCACCGACGTGGATGAACGACTCAACCGCCAAACTGGAAAAGGAATTAACAGGCAAATACGGCAGCCAACAGGCACCCAGGATTGAACGGGGGCTGCATCAGGTAGCCGAATTCTGGCGCACTGATGACGGCGATGCCGCCACCTTCGAGGAATTCGTTCGCACAAATTTTGCCGGCGATCAAGCCAGTCTCGACACCATGTTCAACCGCTTTCAAAGCTTGCTCGAACAGCTCGATGGCCACATGCACGAGATCAGTCGCGAGTTCAACCAGCAATCCGATCTCGATCTCGGGCCGGTGCTTCCCTTTGACGAAATGTTCGCTGGTTACGATCCGTCCGCCCACGTGCTCGATGATTTCTTCAATAATAAAATCGCCTTCATTGTTCTATTGAATTTCCCCTTAACCACGCTTGACGAACGTCTGAAGAATGGCCCGAGTTGGAGCCGCCGCCAATGGGCCGAAGTTCGCCTCGCAGAACGTTTTGACAAGCGCATCCCTGCTGACGTGAACCTGGCTATCGCTCAGGCCGCAGCCGAATCCGGGCAGTACGTCGCGCAATACAACATCTGGATGTATCACCTGCTTGATCCGCAAGGCCAGCGTCTTTTCCCAGCAAAAATGCGCCTCCTGAGCCATTGGAACTTGCGCGATGAAATAAAAGCCGATTATTCCGACAAGCAAAGCGGCCTCGCCAAGCAGCGCATGATTCAGCAAGTGATGGAGCGCATTGTTACTCAAACCATTCCACAGGCAGCAATCAACAATCCTGCCGTCGACTGGAATCCGTACACCAACGAAGTGAAGCCCGCGGCCGCGAGAGATTCAGATGCTGCAGCTTCCGACAATCGCCCGATCACGAATTCGCCCGAGCCCGACACGCGCTACGCTAAGCTGCTCAAGACTTACATCGCATCGAGAAAAGCTGATCCTTACTCTCCGACAGCACCTACGCTGATCGACCGCCGCTTCCAGGAAGACCGCGAGATTCCCGAAGTGCGTGTAAAGGCGATGCTAGAGCAAGTGCTGAGTTCGCCGCTGGTCGCGCAAACCGCGCAAGTGATCCAGGCTCGGCTTGGGCGTCCACTCGAGCCATTCGATATCTGGTACAACGGTTTTCGTCCGGGAAGCCAGTACACCGAAGCGCAGCTTGACGAGATCGTCGCGAAAAAATATCCGATCGCCGAGGCGTATCAGAAAGACATTCCCAATCTTCTGATGAAGCTTGGCTTCGCCCCTGACCGCGCACAGCATGTCGCCGAGAACATCATCGTTGACCCGGCACGCGGCTCAGGTCACGCCATGGGCTCGTCCATGCGTGCGGAAAAGGCCCACCTGCGTACCCGCGTAGAAAAAGCCGGGATGAATTACAAAGGCTTCAACATCGCCGTGCACGAGATGGGACACAACGTGGAGCAAACCTTCTCGCTCAACGACAATGATTTCACGCTGCTCCAAGGCGTGCCCAACACGGCTTTCACCGAAGCGCTTGCGTTCGTCTTTCAGGGACACGACCTCGAGCTGCTCGGCCTGCCCGCGCCTGACGCCAAAAGCCAAGCCGAAAAAACCTTGAATGACTTCTGGGCCACGTACGAAATCGCCGGAGTTGCGCTGGTGGATATGAACGTTTGGCACTGGATGTACGACCATCCGCAAGCCACGCCCAAGCAACTTGATCAGGCCACAGTGCAAATCGCGAAAGACATTTGGAACCGTTATTACGCGCCCGTCTTCCACAAGAACGACGTGGTTCTGCTGGGAGTTTATTCGCACATGATCGATTCGTTCCTCTATCTTCCCGATTATCCAATCGGCCACATGATCGCGTTCCAGATTGAAGAGCAAATGAAGAAAGCCGGAAGCATCGGCCCAGAGTTTGAACGCATGGCGAGGATGGGCCGCATCACGCCGGACCTGTGGATGGAACGCGCCACGGGGCGCCCAGTCGGCCCAGAAGCCCTGCTGGAAGCCACGCAGCAGGCGCTAGCGTCCGCGCGCTAATGGAGGACGGGCGTCTCGCCCGTCCCACCGTTGCAAAAGCAAATGCGTCGGCCAATAAACCAGCAAGGGCACGGCGATCAGATAAAACAATAAATACGTGATCCCCGGTACCACGTGCTGCTCGCGGAAAAAAAGTCCGCGCGCCCAATTGACATCAAATTGCGGACGCCAGAAATAATTGATGGGAACTACGATCCACGCAGTCAGCGTCTGATATTTCCAGCCTCGCGGGTCGTAGCCCAAGCGCCAGATCGCCCAAAGCAACAGAGGAGGCACTACGATGTGAAACAGGCTAAGCAGCCGCATGGGCAGCGGCACATGCGGATCGAACATGTATTCTGTGCCGCCGATAATATGCTTACCACTTAAAACTGCTCCGATGAGATCAATGCTGTAGAGCGTTTGAAAAAGCAGCAACCCGCACGCCTGCCATGAAAACAGCAGCGGACTCTCCAACCACAGCGCTACCGCAATAAAGAAATTTCCCAGATCGCAAAAATATAAAAAATTCTGTACTCCATACTGATGCCAGTAAAACGGAATCCACACCAGCAGCCACACACTCCAACCGATCTTCAGCCAAAGTGGAATGCGCATGCCCGCCATTGTACCCGTGCGCAAAAGAACAACGTTGAGCTGAAATCTCTTAGCCTTTGTGGGTGATCATTATCAGGAGGACAACCGGAAGATAAATAACCGAGGCGTGAACCACACGGCTTGCCAGGGCTTTCGACGTGGACTGCGCCAGCTTGGCGACGTGATAGAGCATGAAGATTCCCGCCAGCAACATGCCAACAACATAGACGGGGCCGCCGCGTCCCACCAGGGGGAGCATGGTAGTGACGATCAAGACGAGAGTAAAGCCAACGATCTCTGCGCGCGTGAACCGGGAGTCAAGATCAAAGCTGGGCAGCATACGGTAGCCGGCACGTGCGTAATCGTCGCGGTACATCAAAGCGATGGCGAGGAAGTGTGGAAACTGCCACAGGAACAAAATCGAAAACAGATACCACGCATGCCGATCGATTCCGTTGGACGCGCCCGCCCATCCGATCAAAGTCGGCATCGCCCCGGGGAATGCTCCGAGCAGCGTGCACAGCGGAGTTTTCCGCTTCAACGGCGTGTAGATCAGCAGATACGACAGCAGGGTCGAGACTGCCAGAAGTGCCGACAACAGATTTACCGTGATCGCCAGATAAACTCCGCCGGCAACGCTCAACAGAAGGCCAAACAGAAGCGCCTCGTGCGTGCTGAGACGTCCCGAAGGCAAGGGCCGGTTCGCGGTGCGGCGCATCTGGCCGTCCCACACCCGTTCCATCCACTGATTCAGCGTTGCAGTTCCGCTGGCAACCAGCAGCGTGCCCACCAGCGTGTTTACCAAGCCTGCGATCTGGAACGGCCCGCGAGAGGCAAGATAATAGCCCGCCGACGTGGTCATCAGGATAAGCAGGTTCACTTCCGGCTTAGTGAGAGTGTAGTAATCCCGAAGCTTGGTGGTAAGAGTCTGCGGAGAATTTGCCATTAAAGTTGTGGTGGCCATTTTACCAGTCTTGACCAGAATCGTCTGCTGCTTCGCTCCGCTTGAACTGATTGCGTTTCTGTTTAACGATAAAAATCATACCGACGGACATGAGTGTGGGAGGAATAATCAGAATCAAAATTCCACTCCGCAGAGCCTGGATCATGCGAGCGCCTGCCGAAGCGGCCTGAGTATAGCAGAGCGCGCAACCCTGGGCGAACATCGGGACGGGAAACACCAGCAACATCAATCCCAGCAGCGCAATGGCAAGCAACGGGAGCGGCTTAGCTAACTTCATTTTTCCTCATTGTTACTTCGAATAACTGTTATTTCGAATAATTGGAATAAGGCGCGCCGCCATGCTCCATGCGAAAACTGTCCGTCCATCCATATTGCATGGCGAGCAGGACAAAAATTGTAAACACCGCTACAAAAATGACAAAGCCACGGCTCTCTGCCCACAAATGCATAAAAATCAGAACCGCAAGCAGCGCCTCGACGAACGCGACAATGATCATGCGGACGAACATTTGGCCCGCATCAATATTCTGGTAGGCGATGACGAATTGGATTCCAGCCAGAGCCAACAAGCAGACATAAACTATCAGGTACTTACCTGTTGCGTTCTCTTTGTGTTGTTCCGTGACTGCCATATTTTCAGCTCCCTCGTCCGTCTAGTGGGAAAGGTTCAAAAGATAAACCAGCGGCACCACAAACATCCAAACCAGATCCACGAAGTGCCAGTAGAGGCCCATAATTTCGAGATCGTCGGCATTGTAACGTCCACCTTTGTACCGCAAGCCGACGGCGATGAGCGCGATTACGCCACAGGTAACGTGCGTCAAGTGCAAACCGGTGATACTGAAAAATGACGCGCCAAACAGTCCCGTTCCCCACGGATTCTTAAACAGCGTCATGCCTTCATCGATCAGCGCCAGCCATTCCCGGATGTGCAGCATTGCGAATACAATGCCGAGCGCCGCCGTGATCATGGTCCAGCGAAAGGCTCCCGCTTTGTCGCCGGATTTTGCCGATTGCACGCCGAACATCATGGTCAAGCTGCTGGTCAGCAGGATGAAGGTCATCACCGCGACGTTGGTGATGCTGTGAAAAGGTCTTGGCCAGTTGGGCGTGCCCACGCGTAGAAATCCATAAGCCACCAGGCATGCGGCAAATGTCATGGTGTCAGCAATGATGAACAGCCACATTGCCAACTTTTTTGTGGGCATCGAAAATGGACGTCCCGCCACCAGAGTCTGCGGAGTGCCCTTGCATCGTCAAATCGGCTTGGCTCACGGCGCCTCCTGCTTTCTTGAGCTCGATTAGAAATTCATCCACAACAGCAACAGCAGATATATCCAAAGCACATCCATATAATGCCAATAGCGCGCTGTCGCCACTAAGGTACTGCGCCGCAAAGCGCCCGGTTAAGCTTGCGGATGACAAAGATAATCCCACCTAAGCCGCCCAGTACGTGCAGCGCATGGGTCGCGGTGAGTACATAGAAAAACGAACTGCTGGGATTGGTGGCGAGAAAAACGCCCTCAGCGCTTAGTTGATGCCATGCGATGTATTGCCCAGCCACAAAAAGCAGTCCCAGAAATAATGTGATGTACAGCCAGCGTGCCGGGCTCTCGGCCTGACTTCTCAAGCCTCCCATGAAAGTAGCGATCCGGCGACGCGAGACTTCCAGGGTCACGCTGCTGATCAGGAGCAGCACCGTGTTGAAGTAGAGGATTGAGGGCAATGTGAAGTGCCGCCAGTCCAGCGACGCACCCTTGCGAACGACCAGAGCGCTGGTAAAGGCCGCGAACATCATCGTGATGGCGAAAAGCACTACCCAGATGGCAGTCGAAGACGCCGGGGGCGAGTAATGCTGCACCACACGTAGATCGCCATCTACCGGAACCAAGTTCCGCCAACCGCCGTTCCCGGAATGCTTTGCCTCCGGCAAGCGGTGCGAGTCGATTTGCGGTGGTTCATGAACCGTTGTCGCCATAACGCACCAATTTCCCTTCTACAGATCTCGATTACTTTTCTTCGTTCACGGTTGCAACTTGCTCGGGCGATGCCTGCATAACGTAGTCGCCAGTCGAACTCTTCACCCCGTATTGGTAGGGATCGTGGTAAACCACCGGGAGATGATCGCCGAAATTGTTGTGCGGCGGAGGGGTGGTGGGCGTGCTCCACTCCAGAGAGGTGCTTTCCCACGGATTATCTGACGCTGGCTTGCCCCAGAACCGGCTGTGAATCAGGTTGTAGACGAAGATCAGCTGGGCAAATCCGGTGATGAGAGCAGCGACCGTAATGAAGCGATGCAGCGGAATGAGCGGTTGCAGATAATCGGCCACGAATGCCTGATAGCGTCTCACATTCCCGGCCATGCCCAGGTAGTGGAAGGGCATGAAGATGCAATACGTTCCGATGAAGCTGAGCACAAAATGGACCTTCCCCAAAGTCTCGTTCATCATTCGCCCGGTCATTTTGGGGAACCAGAAGTAAGTTGCGGCGAAGATGCCGAACATCGCCGCCACGCCCATTACCAAGTGGAAGTGTCCCACCACGAAATAAGTCGCGTGCAGCATGATGTCAATCGAGGGCTGGGCCAGGAAGAAACCGCTGACGCCGCCGCTGACGAACATGGAAACGAAGCCCAGGGCAAATAGTGAAGCGGAGTTGAGGCGCAACTTGGAGCCGTACAAGCTTCCTATCCAGATTAAAACAATGATCGTCGACGGGATTGTAATGGCCAGAGTGGGGAAGGAAAACGCCAGCGAGGAGAATGGATTCATCCCGCTGACGAACATGTGATGCCCATAGACCATGTAGCTTAGAACGGCGAGCGCTCCCATGGAATAAATGAGGACTCTGTGGCTCAGCATTGGCCTACGCATGTTGGCGATCAGAACGTGGGAAGTGATGCCCATGCCAGGCACGATCGCGATGTAGACCTCGGGATGTCCGAAGAACCAGAACAGGTGCTGCCAGAGCAGAGTGGATCCGCCCGAGTGGGGCTGCAGTTGGTCGTTAATCACCAGATTTGATGGGACAAAAAAGCTGGTTCCAGCCACGTGATCCAGAATAAGCAGGATGCATGCGGGCATTAGAACTGCAAACGCGGTGAGGCCCATGCAGGAAGTAATGAACCAGCCCCAGACGCTCAGTGGCAGGCGCATCATGCTCATGCCTTTGGTGCGAAGATCGAGCGTCGTAGTGATGAAGTTCAATGCGCCCAGCAACTGGCCGACACAGAAGAGAGTAATCGAAGCTGCCCACAGAACCACGCCCATGCCTTCGCCGGGACCCCCAACCGAACCCACCGCGCTGAGCGGCGCGTATTGGGTCCATCCACCGAGCGATGGCCCGTCACCCACGAAGAAGGCCGCGACCAGAACCACGAAACCTACGAACGTGACCCAGAACGACATCATGTTGAAGTGGGGAAACGGCATGTCCTCCGCGCCCACCTGGATGGGCAGAAAATAATTTCCAAAGGCGGCGAAGGGCGCTGTGGTGAGTACGAAAAAGACCATGATCGTGCCATGCATGGTCATCAGTTGCAGGTAGAACTCCGGCGTCATGATGTCGCCAGGAGCACCGGCTTTGGAGAGAAAATGCAGCCCGGGAATCGCCGCGTTCGTCCAGCCCAAGTGGATACGCATCAGCCACGAAAGAACCATTCCGATCAGCGCAGCGAGCAGGCCAAGGCCGTAATACTGTTTGCCGATGACCTTGTGGTCCAGGCTGAAGACGTGCTTCCGAATGAAAGTGGTTGGGGGCGCGTGGTGTTGTACCGCATGAGCTGACATATCGTGCATGGCCTCACCTCAAAAACAGATGTCTCGTCCGCTTGAACGCGAGTGGACGGGAGTTACTGCAGTGCCGCTTGCTTCTTTAACCAATCATCAAAGTCTGTCTGAGACAGTACAGAGAGGTATGCCTTCATGTTGTAATGCCCCAAGCCACAGAGCTGCGTACAGACGATTTCGTACCTTCCGACCTTGGTTGCGGTGAAATGCAGAGAGACATCCAACCCAGGAACAAAATCCTGTTGCACCCGCAACTCCCTCACGTAGAAGGAATGTCCAACATCTTTCGAGTGCATGAGGAGATGGACTTCCTTGTTCACCGGGATAGCCATTTCAGCTGTGACAATGTCGTCTTTGGAATCCGGATCATGAGTGGTATCAAGGCCAAAGAAATTCTCGTTGGATTCGCTGATCTGGTCGGGATGGATGGGGCCGAATGAACCGTCGGGGCCAGGGTAGCGGAAATAAAAGGCGAACTGGCCAGCCTGCACTTGAACCGGAATGGCGCTGGCCGAGGGTGCAGTAAAGTAGACGTCGGCCCAAGCCTTCACTCCAAAGATTCCGAGGGCCACAACTTCCGCGCCCACCAGAACGAAGGCGGCGATCACCAAGCCCTTGGCGCCGCCGGGAAAGGTCTTGATCTTGGCGTCGGGACGCGGGTTGGAGAACTGCCAGATGAAAATCGCCAAAATGAACTGTGCGGCCAGGAACGAGATTCCAGCCTCGGCCATGGTCTCCGACATCTGCTCGTCGATCAGGACGCCATGAGTGGAGATGTCCTCCGGCGCCACCCAAGTGTGCCGGAGGATGGGAATCGCGGACCCGATTGCGATTACGATGATGATGACCGCAAATAGTTTCGCCATGTTGTCCTTGCCTTTGACGGTGTCAGTCTACCCTCACGAGTCTGTCTAAGCGCGATCATTCGCTTCTCAAGCGCGAACCACAAGGGCTGGCCAGCAAGACTGGCCAGCCCAAGGCCTCGGAAAACAAAACTAGATGAACACTTCGCTAAGCCACTGCCCTTGAGGGGCTGCCAAAAGAATTAATCGCGCTGGCCTCGTCCTTCTGAATATCGAAGACGGCGGACAAGTGGGTCATCTGGAGCAAGTCATCTACTCGCTTATTCAGATTGGCGAGTTTCAATTGCCCACCCTGGTTCCGGATTGTCGTGTGCGCCTTTACCAATTCTCCTAACCCAGAACTGTCAATGTAATGAACCTCACCGAGGTTCAGCACAATCGCCTTCCGGCCCTTCTCCGCCAAATCTCGAACAATCTCGCGGAGCATCACATTGCCTTCGCCCACTGTAATTCTGCCGCTGATGTCGAGCACGGTAACCTCGCCCACAAGTCGCGTGGCCGTTTCCATTTTGGCGGGAGTCTCTCCACGCATTCCGAGTCCCAGCCCGTCAAGAATTGCGCAGGCTGTGGTCGCAAGCTCCTGCGACTCCGTCCTCACGACTATTAGCGAACGCCCTTCCTTCAGTACTTCCAAAAAGAAGGCCGTGTCGTCGGAGCACTTTTCAGCCGCGGTGGGTTTCGGCGCGTGCGGGTCGTGCACTGCCGCCGAGCCTACCGACGCTGCTGTACCCGCGCCCGCGAGCCCAAGTAAAGCGGCCGCACCGAGCCCGAGGGCGAATACGGTCCCCACCCCTGACAGAAGCAGAGTTGCGGCCGCGACTCCGGTCGCCATCCCGGCGGCTCCGCCCACGAAGCCTCCGACATAGGTACCCAACTCTTTCGCGATGGCTTGGGCTTCGTTTTCCGACCGAGTCAGAAAAACAATGGACTCCTCCGGCACATCGCGCTTCAATAATTCCTTGACTGCTTCCTCCGCTTTATCCCGGGAAGCAAATACTCCGATTGCAGTTTCCATACCGCCCTCCTGTCACAGTTCTGATTTAGCGCTCTGAGCGATCCGCCGCCAGCACCCTAAAAAGCCAAGCTGGCGCACCATCCGCGTCGTGCTTTCTGGTGCAGAACTCTGTACCCAAGATAAGGCTTTGTCAAGTCAATATCCGCACTACCAGCCGAGTTTTAGCGCGTGTTTGTCCGCCGCAGCGATATTAGAAAAGCTCGCTCCCCTCATTTCGACTTGAAGGTGAAATCCGCGCTCGCAGGTTTGCCCGCCGCTACGGTCACTTTCTGTGTCTGGGTGCCCAAGTCTTCCTGCCAAGCGGTCACCGTGTAACTTCCCGGAGGAACCCCGTGAATGGTATAAGCCCCACTGTCGTCAGTGGTGGCGTATGGTCCTTTGACTACGGCGTGGTAGCCGTGCATCCAGGGATGAATGTTGCATTTAACGGGAATCATTTCGGGTGCCTTCCAGCTTTTAGTGATCGCTGGCGCTCCCGGAGGCTGCGATTCATTCCAGGGAATGTTTCCCGTCATTGGATTGGGCAGCGGATGAATGTTGTGTGTCGTCTGATCGCTGGTGGTGACCTTGAAGGTCTGGCCAGCATTCATCGCCAGAACGTGCGGAACATACATGCAACCCTTCTGGTCAAACGTTGGCGTGCCTGAACGCCGTGCTGGCCTCGTTACCAGTGAGACCTTCCGAAATGTAGAGAACGACGTTCTTTATTCCACCGCTCGAGCTCACTTCAACATTCTCCAAGTGAGCCGGACTGTTTTCGTGTTGCTTCACACAATAGGGATCTTTCGACATGTCGATACCCTTCATGTGAGGCGCGGTACCGCTCAACTTTACCGTTCCCGCAATCGAGCCTTCGGCGGCAGCGCTGACGTGTTGGTTCATGCTTACCGCCGCAAAACCAACAAGTACTACGCCCAATAGTACTGCCACGCACTTCGAATACCTCTGATTCTTCATCACTATCTCCTGAAAATAGATTTTCGCCACTTGGTCAGAGCCTATTGTGGATTCACTGGCTTCAATCCCAGTTGCTTGGCGATCTGTTTTTCCTTGGCGTTAAACTTGTTGTGAGGCTGCAAAGTACGCAGATAGAAGACCAGGTCCCAAGCCTCGTCTGGCTTAAGGTTATCGGCGAAAGATGGCATAGGTGTGCCGTCCAGGCCGGTCATGAATATCTTGTAGATATCCTGGTCGGTACTGCCGCACTTCGGTCGTGATCCGTCGGTGAAATTGTAGGGCAGAATTGGCCGGCCAAGGTCATCGGTCAGAGTAGACGCAGAAGGACCATTAGCCATGCCCTGAACTCCGTGACACTTCCAACACTGGACCCTGCCGAATACTTCCTGGCCAGCTTTGACTCGATCCGGGGTGATTTCAGGCTCTGGCGGAATCTGGATTGGCGCTCCCGGCTTTTCGGTCTGCCAGCGGGGAGAGTAATGCTTAATCCATGCCACCAAGTCGGCACGCTGGTCCTTGGTAAAAGTATTCCAGGGAGGCATCACTGAGCGGTCGAGACCCCGGGCAATAGTGTTGTACAGATCCTCGTCGGTAGGCAGAGTGCCGGTGGGCGTGGAGCGGCACTTGAATATACCTAACTGAAAATCGCGCGGCTTGGGATCAAGCCACACCGCATTTTCGCCATTGCCATCGCCGAGCTCGCCGTGGCAGCCGACGCAATATCTGCGATAAGGCTCGGTTGCCGCCTTCGGGTTGCCGGTGATATTCCCGATGTGGCTGGTCGCGACCGGCGAATTTAGCCAAGTCTCAAGCTGATAGGTCGAAAGCTGCGCCCTGGCGGGCAAGGCAAACGCGAGAACAGCAGCCGCGCTTATCAATAACGAACTGTGCAGAAGTAATTTTGTCCGCATCGCTGTTCCTCTCTAGAAGTCGAAGTCGAAGCCGATTAGCAATTCGCTGGAGTTTACGTTGTTGCCGTAGAACGACGTAAGGTCCTGGTGTTCCCATGCGTACTCGTTATGCCAAGCAAAACCCGCTCTACTGGTCATAAATGGGTTGTAGCGATAGCCGATGGTATAGGTTGTCAGATTGCCCAAGTTCGAAGGGGAAGGAGTGGCGGAAGCGGATCCGTTTGCCTGTTGCGAAACTCGCTCTAACTCAAACCTTCCGATGAAGATCAGCTGTGGGCTGTAAACGTAGTGAGCTTCGAACAAGGCACCGTTCCAGCTTGGAGCCTGCGCCCCGGGGGGAAGCACGGTGCCCGGGAGGTTGTTCGGATTACCTGTGGCGCCGACTGCATTCCCATAGCCTTGTCCAAACCAAGCGCTGTCCGATCCGTGCTGGGTGACCACCTGAATGTCGAAGTGCGGACCAAAATAGAATTGGCCAACGAAGCCCTCGCGGCTGTAGCCCTTGTTACCAATTCCCGATCCAGGGATGGGTACCCCGCCAGCCGTGCGATAGTACGTTGGCGCCTCTCCTACCATGGCGTAGAAACCAAGACGTTCGACACCCAGCTTGCCGGCGTCAAAGGCTTGGCTGGCAGTAAAGAAACCGCTATAAGCATTCGAGCCATAAGGCAACCCGACTTGTCCGTCGACAGTACTCAGTAAGGATGCAGAATAACGCGTGCGATCATCAGCCGAGTGGCCCATGACTTCGACGCCCAACTGGTTATCTCCGATCTGCCCGAAAATGTTGCCGTCACCGAACGGCAGGAAGTGATACGTCTGGTAAATGCCGCCGATACCGGTCAAGGTCAAAATGCGCTTTTCAGAAAGCAAATTGTCGAGTTCGAACTTGCCGAACTTCACATTGAGCCAGGGGCTGCCGAACAGATTGTCCAAACGGCCCATGACGGTTTCAAAGTGAAAAGATGCGGTGCTGTCAGAAGAAGGCAGCACATAAAACGAGATATTTTTCTCCAGCGTTCCGCCGGTATGGAAGTCGAGACCGCTGAGGTCGAAGCCGGAAGATTCTATCCTTCCCTCGACTGTGCCAGGTGGCGTGCCTCCCGGAGTCGCATCTTGCGCAACTTTGTCGTTACTCACCCGATGCCAGATCGGGGTGATGCGGAAGGTCACTGGCCAGTACGATGGGTTCTGCCAGATCGGCGCATCGCGATCGTTCATCAGCTGATAGCCGTTGTCTTTGAACTTTTGTCCAAAGTAATTCAGCATCGGCCACGATTCGTGGCAGGCCGAACAACGCAAGCCGTACTTGCGCGCGAAGGCGGGCAACGCATGTGCATTTTGAAAGCAGCCAAGCACCAACACCAGCAGCAATAAGCTACCCGCAAAATTTCTCCGGGACGAGATCATCACTCCTCCTGAATGCGAATCTCAACCGCAAAAACTGAAGCCAGATCATATAGACGCCACAACGAACGGACGATGCATGGTTACTAAATCTATTGATACTGTTGTCGGTTTGAGTTCGCTGAAAACGGTCGCAATTGACCAGATGACGGGAAAAACAGAAAGTCCGCCCTACCTGGGCTAAGGACACGCACATCAGGAGCAGTCATCTGGTTTCCCCTAAAGCCAATTGCAAGCTAAACCATCCATTCCCTGTAAAGTGCGCGTGGAGGGAGTAATTATCACGTTCGTTAGAGCAGTGTCAAGAAAAAATCAGAAAAACGATTCTTGTTATGCAAACAGATAAGACGATAAGCGGCCACCGCTGAGTTGTCCGCGCCCGAATCTAAGTGAGCAACAAATATTTTTTTCTTTGCGACGGTCAATGATCCTAAAAAAAATCGGGCATATGATTTTGCATACAATTGCTGCCCCACCGCACCCTTGAGATCAATTTTAGAAAAAAGCATTCCACAAGTTGACAGCCAGCCCCAGTCGATGGAGTATGAGAACTTAAGAACTGACAATTTGGGATCTAGCAACTCAGCTCGTCCAGCTTTTGGACATCCAACAAATTGAAGTGCATGCGGAATATCGGTAGAAGGACACAGATTCTCGACCTCATCAGCGATACCACCGGAAACCAGCGCGCCCGAGTCAGCCGCAAGTTCGCCATCGCGATGCTCTCGGTTTTCTGGCTGGCCATCGCAGTGCTTCCGCTTCATGGCCGCGAACACAAAAAAGAACAATATGGTCTGAGCTTCTCCACGGAAATCGAGGCTCCAGAGAACGAGGTTCTGCAGGCAGTGCAGATTGTGGCTGACAATGGCATCATCAAAGGCAGCTTCGAATACAACAAAGACAAATACATCGAAAAAGCCAATTCGGTGTCATCATCGTCTTTGTTTCCCGAGTGGAAAGATCCGGGCACAGTGTTTTACAAAGTCCGCACCAAGGTTTTAGCCCCGGCGAATTTCAAGGAAACCGGGGACGAAGGCACACTCGCCGTTCGCTACGTGGTGCAGAGCCGCGATGCAAATCGCACCACATTACGCATCGACGCCGTGTTCGCCGAAGATTTCCGGCGCATCGTTCATGAATCCAATGGCAGCGTTGAAAGCGCCGAGTATAAAGACATTCAAGACCAGGTTGACGCACTCGAACTGCAGAAAACTCAGGCTAAGCAAGGCGAAAAGCAACGCCAGGAAGAGTTAGCCAGACAAGCTCTGCAGCGCAAGAGTGAAGAGGACGAAGCCCTGGCTCTGGCCACAGCGCAAACTTCCGAACAAGGTTTGGAAAAGCACGTTCAAGAGCTTCGCCGGCAAGCGGAACGCGTGATTAAAGCACCCGGGGCGCAACTTAAGTCCGCACCTTTTCACACGGCCTCGAGTTTGAAGTCTTTAGATACTGGGACCGAAGTTGTGATTGTCGTCGCGACGCCCTATTGGTTCGGCGTCGAAACTGAGGATGGACAGCACGGCTGGGTTCGTCACGATCAACTGGAGCCGCTGCCATGAGGCGAATCCATTTAGTCGCGGCCTCCCCGTTGATGCTTCTTTTCCTGGCGGCTGCGCCAGTGCTATGGGCCGCCCAAAGCGTCCCCTACGAGCGCACGTTTTCGCAATCGAAAACAGCAGTCGAGAAAACTGTCAGGCAGTTGCAGCCTTCGGCTTCCGGACGGCTGCCGACACTGGATGGTTTCACTCGTCCGGGTGATCGTCCTTTAGATCGCTTCCAGCGCGGCTACTACCAATGCGCGGTGCAGGTGACCGCAAGCCCTTCCGGCGGCACGACAGTCCGAGTCAGCGCGAAAATAACTGCGTGGTACGCCGATCCAGTTGCAGCAAAATCCGGCTATCAGGAGCTTCCTTCAAACGGCCGCCTGGAAACCGACTTTCTCGATCGCCTTGAGGACGCACTCGGCAATAGTGTCACATCGCCTGCCGCGGATGCTCCGGTAAGTTCACCGCCGAACTTGGAGGACGGGCGTCTCGCCCGTCCATCCGGGCGAGGGCGTCCGGACTCCACCATTTCCGCCCCGCACCCGAGGGACGCGAGTTCAGGCATCCCGCTAGCGTCTTCTAAGTCAATTCCTGAAAACTCCCCATTCAAAGTCGGTAATCCGGTTAACTCTGATCTCGCAGCCTCGTTAGCCACGCAGAAAGCGGTCGCCGATAAACGTATGGATGACCTGACTAAAGAAGCGAAAGGATTGGAGGAAATTTTGCGTAACCAAGCGCACCCCAACAATCTGGTCGCGGTCAAAAAGTCAGGCACGCCGGTGCTGGGAAATCCGATTGAAGGCGCCAAAGTTTTATTTCTCGCCAGCGCGGAAGATGAATTTGAAATTCTAGACACGAATGCGAACTGGGTGCACATACGGATTTCAGGCTTATCGCGCGGATGGATCCGCCGCGCAGGTGTCGAAATGCCGAGTAGTTCCGCATCCGAAGCGAGAGTTGAAAATGCCCCGGCCCAAGCTAAGGCAGAAAATTTTCAGATAAAGAATGAGGAAATCGCCTCTTTTCCCGGCACCTGGGAACCGCTTCGCGGGAAGACGGTCAAAATTTTAACGGTTCAAAACAGCGCGGGCACAGCAGGCACCGGTTCACGAGCCAAGCTGGAATTCGCGAAATCACTTTTCGATAAGGAATACAGCGAACTCACCCAAGCCCCAACCACCGCTGCCGGAGTAGTACTGATTTTCGATTCAGAAGACGGAGGAATGGCGGCCGCAACCTTGCCCACGCTGCAACAATGGAAGGCGGGCTCGCTTTCCGATCAAGCCTTCTGGCGCCGCTGTTTCCTGGATCCCCCGGAAACATTTAGTTCCCAGGCTGCGCAATAAATAAAGCACCGCGAGAAATCGCTGCGAGCGGAAAAACGCAATCGCACTCGTGCCCGCAGCGTATAAATTCTTGCAACTGGTGCGCACAGTTTTGCACCGGACTTCCGCTAAAAACGTCAGAAGCGAGATAAACTTCACCGTCAGCGGACCCGTATTTTCTGACATACGATTTCCATTGCCTTGACACTTTATTTCTGCTAACGTGCGCGCGTCCTTCATTTTCAAATCATTGCTTTCGGGGGGAGTTTATGGCGTTCTGTACAGTGTGTGGCGCTCAAACCGCGGATGGTTCCACTATGTGTCCGGCACACTCGGGGGCTGCCGCGGCACCGCCGGTCACATCTACGACTGGAGGAATGACTGACAATGTAGCTGGCATGCTGGCTTACGTGACGATTATTCCGCCGATCCTGTTCCTGGTTATCGAGCCTTACAACAAGAACCGCTTCGTGCGCTTCCATGCCTTCCAGAGCATTTTTCTGCATGTAGCTGCGGTAGTGGCTTGGATCGCTTTTATCATCATCTCTGCTGTGCTGGCGTTCATCCCGATTCTGGGACATCTGGTGGCTTTACTGCTTTGGTTAACACTTTCTGTCGGAATTCTGATTATCTGGGTCATGCTGCTTATCAAAGCCAATCAGGGCCAAATGTGGAAGCTGCCGGTCATCGGCGATATGGCCGAAAAACAAGCCAACACCGTTTAATTTCAAAAGGCCTTCCGGTTAGCCCGCGGGAGGCCTGACTTCTGTTTGTTATCGACCTCTTCTTGCCCAGCGCCACACAAATGGCCCTCCTATTTACTTTTGATTCCGCTTCGTTTCGGGTAGTCTGTCTGATTCTGGCCGGGAGGGGAGACAGGCTTGAGAGTTCGGGTTTTCTATCACGACAAATGTTTTGACGGCGCCTCATCGGCAGCGCTTTTCTCGCGCTTCTACCGCGAACGCATTCGCAGCGACGTTGAGTTCGTTTTCTCGGGCCTGCTGCACCGTGCCGGTTCGTTATTTGACGAAAACAACTTTGATGGCGACGAAAACGCCATCGTGGATTTCAAATATTCCAGCTCGCCCAAAATCACCTGGTGGTTCGACCATCACGAAAGCGCGTTTTTATCCCCGGCCGACGCGGCCCACTTTGAACAGGACCAGAGCAACCGAAAGTTCTATGATCCGGACTTCAAATCCTGCACCAGTTTCATCGCCACTATTGCCGAGCAACGATTTGGCTTCGATCCCAAGCCCGTAGCCGACCTGGTGCATTGGACGGATATCATCGATGGCGCCATGTACGCCGATGCTCGTACGGCGGTGGAAATGAAGGCCCCGGCCATGAAATTGACCATGGTCATCGAGTCGAATCAGACGCACGGATTTGTTCCCAAACTCATTCCATTGCTTGCGACCAAATCTTTGGGAGAAATCATCGAAGAGCCTTTTGTCGCATCGCTGTTGCCGCCGCTGCTCGAACGGCATCAGCGATCCATGGCCATTCTCAAGGACCGCATCGAATCGAAAGATGGCACAATTTTCTTCGACGTCACCGACCATGAACTCGAGGGCTACAACAAATTCGTTCCCTACTATCTGCATCCTGAATCCATCTACAGTGTTGGTTTGAGCAAAAGCACTTTCCGAGTGAAAGTTTCCGTAGGATCGAATCCGTGGGCGCCGTCAGAGCCTGTGGTAAACCTGGCGAAGATTTGCGAGCGCTACGGTGGCGGTGGACATGCCCGCGTTGGCGCTATTTCATTCGAAGTCACGCAGCAGAATGAAGCTCGCAAGGCCGCCAGCGAAATTGTGGAAGAGTTGCGCGCCGCTGTCCGCGCCCAAGCCTGATGGCTCTACAGCTGTCATCTGAGCGGAGTGAGCCGCGAAGCGGCTCACGGAGTCGAAGAGCCCCGATCAGCCAGTAGGCTAGAGACAAAGTAAAAAGGCATTCTCACGAGGTATCGTAGGCAGTAGCATACTGGCAACACTTCCGTGACCAGTTCGTCAATGTCCGATCCCATTCTGCGAACCGAGCATCTGGGCCGCGTGGTCAACGGAAAAATTCTGGTCGAGGACGTTAACTTCGAAGTACGAACCGGCGAGGTCCTCGCCATCGTCGGGCCCAGCGGAGCGGGAAAGAGTTCGCTCCTCAGGTTGCTCAATCGCCTCGATGAACCCACTACCGGCACCGTCTACCTGGAAGGCACGGACTACCGGCGAATCGCGCCTCGCGAGTTGCGTCGTAAGCTGGGCATGGTTAATCAGCGTCCTTATCTCTTTCCCGGCACGGTGGAACAGAACTTGCAATTCGGCCCGCTGCAGCGCGGAGAATCTCTATCCAAAGATGCGGTCGAAGGACTCCTGAGCCAAGTGGGGCTGAAAGGATACGCCTGCCGAAATGTCGCCAATCTGTCGGGAGGCGAAGCCCAGCGTGTCTCCGTGGCTCGCACTCTGGCGAATTCGCCGCTGATCTTATTGCTTGACGAGCCTACCTCCGCGCTCGACGAAACATCTAAACGTGAAGTTGAAGCTTCGATCCAAACGGTCGTCCGCGACCAGGGATTAACCTGCATCCTGGTCACTCACGACACCGCCCAAGCCGCTCGTCTGGCCGCACGCGCTCTAGTCCTCCAATCTGGACACGTGGTGCGCAATGGTCCCATCAACGAGGTGTTGCATGCTTAAGCTGCTGTTCAGCAACCAGTTGTATTTAGTCTTAGCGCAAGCCCTGGTCGCGGCAATTGCCGCCATGGTCGTGGTTTTACTGGCTCGCAGGCGCGGAATACATTTAGAGGGCGAAACGCTGGTCGCGATGCTTCGTGGCATCATCCAAATTACCGCTGTGGGATCGATTCTTCTCTTGCTGCTGCGTGCGCCGCGCTGGACCAGCGTCTTCCTGCTTGCCGCCATGATGATCGCCGCCGGCGCCACATCTGCCCGCCGCGCTAAAAACATGCCGGGCGCATTTCGCGTCTCCGCCTGGTCGATCGCATTCGGATCAGGCTCGGTAATTGCGGTCATGACGTGGCTCGGCGTAATCGACACTGCTATCACTTCGCTGGTGCCGGTAGGAAGCATGTTGATTACGAACGCCATGAATACCAACGGATTGGCGCTCAACCGTTTTCGCGCCGACGTGCTGGCTCATGCAGGCGAGATCGAGACTGCTCTGGCCTTGGGAGCGGACTCCAAAAACAGCGTCTCCCCGTACGTGCAAGCTGCATTCGAATCCAGCCTGATCCCCGCAATCGACTCGCTGCGGTCCCTCGGCATTGTTTGGATTCCGGGTTTGATGGCCGGGATGTTACTCTCAGGGGCCCGGCCCGTGTATGCTGCGATCTATCAATTCGTAGTATTAGCTATGATTTTCGCGGCCTCTGGCCTGACTTCATTGGTGAGTACATTGCTGATTCGGGACGGGATTTTTACCGCAGCCCAACAATTGAGCCTGCAGCCCGGGAGATAATGTTTTAATGAGCTCTATCGTGCACACCAAAATCGTAAGCGCGTGTGACAAGCACGACACGAACCTGCAGGTGCTGCGCGGGATCGCTACGCTTGAGCTTACGAAAGGAATGATCGTGCTGCTGGCCGCAGTCGGCATTCTTCTGATGATGCGTCGTGAAGATCCCTGGGACATTGCCGACGGTCTGCTGCGGCTTCTGCACATCAGCCCCGATCACCACTTCGCACAAGTCTTCCTCGATTGGGCCGATTCGCTCACCACTGCAAAAATATGGACAGTCGCAGCCGCTGCTCTCTCTTATTCCGTTCTGCGCTTCGTAGAAGCTTACGGACTCTGGTACGCCCGAGCCTGGGCCGAATGGATCGCCCTGATTTCCGGCACTATATACCTTCCGTTTGAAATCTATAAACTGATTCACAAACAAAGTCTATTCCACATATCCGTCCTGCTGATTAATCTCGCCGTCGTTCTCTATATGGCCTACGCCCTGAAGACAGGCCAAAGCACCCACCGCATCAGACACCAGCCAGGCTGACCGGTGCCTATGTGGTGACAGGCGCCTCGCCGGTCAGCGGAGCAAAGCTCCGCAAGATTGGTGGAAGAGCACGGATTCAGCCAGGAAGGCGTTCACAGAAAGAAAAAAGGCACTCGATCTTCCGAGTGCCCTTTCGAACTTAACCCGTGAGCTACTGTTCCGCCTTTAAAGTTGGACGATCTGCATTTGGCCCTTGCGAAGTCGGAATGACCGTCACAGGCGCTTGCAGAGTGAAGGTCAACACCGTCTCCGACGGCAATTTAATTTGCTGGCTATGGCTGACGCCCTGTGCTCCGGCTCCTAAGCCACCGCCGGCAACCGCGCCAATGGCAGCGCCTTTTCCGCCGCCCGCGAGCGCGCCGATTATGGCTCCGAGTCCGGCGCCGCCGCCGACTTTCTCAGCGGTGTTTTTGCCCCGCGAGCTTCCCTGCTTCTTGTACTGATCAGTTTGGATGTTGTAAATGTTCCCGGCTGCCGAGATGCGATCCAGCTGCAGCACCAACAAAGACTGTCCAGAAAACTTCCCTGCACTCTGCACGCTCACAACATGGCCTTCAACGTTATAGCCGGTTGGGATGGCCATGGAGCCGTCAACTGCCAGCGGAGAGTTCAAGGTTGCATGAAAAGTCTGGCCCTGAGCCGCAGTTTCCGAATCAATCGAATCCACCAATCGCACCGACAAACTAGTCCCGGGAGGAATGGTCACCTTCTGCGGCGGCGGTGGAGGCGGTGGAGCTACGGGCGCCGCAGGAGCAGGTGGCAACGCCGCTGGCGCGGAAGGTATTTCAGCTACCTCTGCCGGCGCGGGGGCGGAATTATGTTCTTTGTTTCTCGATTCCTTGCGGCGATGCTTTTCCGTCGCGGCAGATTTGGGCTGCTCGGGCGGCGGTGCTTGAGCCTGCAACGGCGGCTGTGCCGCGACTTCTAAATTGTTTACGATCTGCTTCACACCTGGCTCACCAGAGGCATAACGGGCAGCGGCATCGCGCTGGGCATTGTTGTCCACTTCGCCGGAAAGCGTTACGCTCCCCTTGTCCACTTGTACGATCAGTTGCTTGCCCTGAAGTCCGGAATCGGTGTTCAGTTTATTCTGGATATCGGTGGCGATCTGCGTGTCCGTCGGCGCTTTCGAACAGCCGAGCGTCACTGACAAAATGGTGAGCAAAACCAACGCGCTGAGGTAGAGAGATAACCTCGCCTTCATAAGCTACTCCTGATTGTTGATGAGGTCTAAATCAATTAGATGCATAGTAAATGTAAATTTCCGAAAAATATTGCAAGAATACATTTGGTTACCGAAGTCACCCGAGACGGTTTGGGCGAAACTAATTCTGGTGCAGGAATTTGTAATCGAGGATGCTGGCTGCAATCTTCGCCAGTTCGACTTTATCTGCCGCAGCTTTCTCTGGCGGATTTTCTTTGGTCCGCGTAATACGACCCTGGCACAGTACAGTGCTGTTTTTCTGGCCCGAAATCTCTTCCGGCATCTCAAAAACCATCTCCACCAGCGTGTTATCGGGAAAACGCTGTGGTCCAAGAAGAAGCACGCCGGACTGGCTGAGGTTGGCGATCATTCCCTCATACCAGCTGCCGAGATTTTTCACACGGTAGCGCACCGGAGTGTCAACTTTCAGGCGTCGCGCGCGTGGCACCCAGGTAGGCTTGCGAGTACGGCCGCGGCTGCGGCGCGTGGCGCTGCCTTCCGCTTCGGCCGCGTCGGAATTGCGGTCGACGCGCTGGGTACGCCGCATGGTCGTCCAGTCATAGCTGTACTCGACGGCGCACAGCAGGCAAACCTGGTAAAACTGCCCGTCAGCGCCTCGCCGGGGCCAGGAAAACTCGTGGGAGCAGCGGCCTAACATAAGGACATCCAATAACTTCTGGGGCATGATGGTCTTCCGGCATACAATCGCCGGATGACACATCATCTAACGGCGGCGTGAATTTGTGTAGGTTACTTTCGTGTAATTTGTTGCTGCGCCTGATGCAAAATGTCAGCCGGCAACCGAAGCGTTTGCCTGCGTTGAAGTTGGCAGAAGAGTGCTAAGCGTTAACGAACGAAGCGATGTCAAGAATACGGATCATCAATCTCGAAGAGGGATTCCCCACCCGCGATCAGGCTTACCAGAAGCTGGAAGCGGCTCTGACAAAGGCGCGAAAAGACGGTATCGCCGCGCTGAAAGTCATTCATGGGTACGGCTCATCTGGCGCCGGCGGAGTGTTGCGTTTTGCCATACGTGGCTACTTGCGACAGCGAAAAGAAAAACGCGAAATTGCCGCATTCGTCAACGGGGAAAGCTGGTCGAGTTTCGATGAACGCAGCAAGCAGATCTTCGCAAAAGTTCCGGAGTCGATACTCGACGCCGATGTCGGCCGCGGTAATAAGGGGATCACACTCGTCCTTCTCTGATTCTTCGTATGTCCAATAACAGGTATGATCGGCGCGTGAAAGATGCGACCGGCGTAACGGCTTTTATATTAGCGGGCGGCAAAAGCTCCCGCATGGGGAGCGATAAGACTTTCGTGCAGGTGGGAGGCGAGACGCTCCTTGCAAAAGCATTGAAGCTTGCACGTACTGTAACTGAAGAAGTAAGGATCGTCGGGGACCCCGTAAAATTCTCGGCCTTTGGGCAAGTGGTTGAAGATGTCTATCGCGATCAAGGACCAATGGGCGGCATCCATGCGGCGCTTACTACTTCGTCGACGGATTTGAATCTCATACTAGCGGTCGATCTGCCATTTGTGGAGGCAAGCTTTCTCCAGTATCTGCTATCGCGTGCGCGGGAATCGGGTGCGATGGTGACGCTGCCGCGTGCCGCCGGACATTTACAGCCGCTGTGCGCAATCTATCATCGTGCCTTTGCCGCGGTTGCTGAAGAGTCGTTGCGTAACGGAAGAAACAAGATCGATTCGCTATTCGCGAGAGTCCAAACTTGCGTGATTGAGGAAGAAGAGTTGATGCGCGGCAGATTCTCGTCGGCAATGTTCCGTAATCTAAATACTCCAGACGATTTGGAAAAGGCGCGAAGCTCGCAGTTCGAACCCGGCGCTGAGTGAGGAAAACTTGCGTAGCTTCATTTACTATCGCAAGTAGGCAACGGAATGGTCGCGAACAGCTCAGAAATCGGCGAAGTCAAGAACCCGCCAGACGGACCTTATATTGAATTCAAGGAGGTCTCGAAGGCCTTTGGCGGGAACCACGTACTCGACCACGTCAACTTTGAAGTCCTGGCCGGAGAAACGGTTTGCATCCTGGGAAGAAGCGGCGTAGGCAAATCCGTCACCCTGGAAAATATTATGGGCTTTCTCAAGCCGGATGCAGGACGCGTGATCGTGGCCCGCGAAGACATCACTGATTTTGATGAGCGGGACATGCAGCGCATTCGCAAGAAAGTCACCATGGTATTCCAGAATGGGGCGCTGTTTGACTCCCTGACTGTGCGCGAGAATGTGGCCTTCCCGCTGCGCGAGCGCCGCGATCTGCACGAAGACCAAATTTTTCAGATCGTGGATGGACTCCTGGAGATGGTCGGAGTAAAAGAAATGCGCGACCAGCTTCCTTCGGATTTATCCACCGGAATGAAGCGCTCGGTTGCTATAGCGCGAGCCCTCGCCGCGCAACCGGAATGTGTTCTCTACGACGAACCGACGACTATGGTCGATCCGCTGATGGCGCAGCTGCTGGGCGATTTGATCAAGCGGCTCAAAACCCAATTACACCTGACCAGTGTGGTTGTTACACACGACATGCGGTTGGCTAAGAAACTGGCGGACCGGGTCGTATTTCTCCATGAGGCTAAGGTGCTGTTCTTCGGCACATATGCAGAGATGGAGAAATGCGACGAGCCAATCATCCAGGAATTTTTGACGCTGGATGAACTGGTTTTGCAAGAGTAGGCTTCCGACTTTCCGCTTCAGGTTCGGCTTCGGGCGTTCGGTTAAAGCTTCTAGAATCCTTGCTCCACCAGTTGTTCGACCGTGATCGAGCTGTTCGCGGAGTCGCCTCGAATCATTTTCTCCACATACTTGGCGATTACGTCCACTTCAAGATTTACCGGATCGCCGGTCTTGAGAGATTTCAGATTGGTCAACTCGGTGGTGTGCGGAATAATGGCGACCGTCACCTCTGTTCCCTCGATCTTGGCCACTGTCAGGCTGATGCCTTCAATCGAAAGCGAGCCTTTGAAGATCACGTAGCGCGCTAGTTCAGGCGGGATTTCAATGCGCAGCCAATAATTGTCGGCGCCGGAAATTTCGTCGAGCGCGATAAACTTACCGGTGCCATCGACGTGTCCCTGAACGATGTGCCCACCGAAGCGTCCGTCGGCGCGCATGGGCAGTTCGAGGTTGACCAGCGCCCCCGATTTAATACGTGAGAACGAAGTGCGATTCCACGTCTCTTCAGCCAGGTCAGCACCGAAAGAGTCGGGTGTGATTTCCACAGCGGTGAGGCAAACGCCGCTCACAGCGATGCTGTCGCCCTTCTTTAATTCTTTAACAAGATGCGAAGCGGCAACGGTGAGCCGGCGATTTTCGTTTTCGTTAGTGATACTGGTAACGCGTCCAACTTCTTCAATGATGCCAGTGAACATGGAACCTCCTAAACAGGCTTCGGGCATTAGGCGTCAGGCTTCAGGAAATTCTTAACCAGCTTTTTAGGTTTTGGTTATCTAGAGGCCTGAAGCCTAGAGCCTGAAGCTTGAAGCCTTACTCTCCATACGGATCTTTCAAGTATCCCTCGACTGCGAAGTCTTCGCCGAAGCGATGCAGGCGTATGGACTTCACGCAAGCGGTATCGCCGATGCTGGCAAATCCAGCGCCTCCGACCAGCGAAATCGATTCGGTGCCGCCGAGAATTCTGGGAGCGTAATAAAAGAAAACTTTGTCCACGATTCCGGCCGATAGCGCAGCCCAGTTTACCAATGCGCCGCCTTCGATCATCAGCCCGGTGATTTCCATTTGGCCGAGAAAACGAACAATGGCCGGCATGTCCGGATGCCCATCCGTGGTCGCTCTGGGCAACTGCTCCACGCGAACACCACGCTTCAACAATTGCTTTTTCTTTTTCTCTTCCGCGAACGAGCAAAGGATTAGAACATCGTCTTGCGCGCTCGTAACGACGCGGGATTCCAAAGGAAGACGCAGCCGCGAATCCAGGATTACGCGCAACAGAGGACGGCGGCGTAGACGGCCACTGCGGTCAGTAAGCAGCGGGTCGTCGGCAATCACAGTCCCGACTCCAACCAGAATCGCATCACTCTGATGACGAAGTTCTTGCACGTGCGCGCGCGCGGCTTCGCCGGTGATCCATCCGCTACGATTCGATTTACCAGCCGCATGATTGGAAGTACGGATTGGAGGAGGCGCGATTTTTCCATCAAGCGTCATCGCAGCCTTCAACGTGACCAGCGGAGTGTGGTGGCGGATATATTGGGCGAAGGCCTCATTCAGCGCTTTTGCCTGCTCTTCCAGAATGCCGGACGAAACATCGATTCCGGCGTCGCAAAGCTTGGAAAATCCTTTTCCACTAACCAGCGGATTCGGATCCTCCATGCAGGCGACCACGCGGGAGATTCCGGCGGCGATCAACGCATCAGCGCAAGGCGCAGTCCGGCCTTGGTGAGAGCATGGTTCCAGGTTGATATAGAGAGTTGCCCCGCGAGCTTTTTCTCCGGCTTGATCGAGAGCAAGAATCTCGGCATGCTTCAGCCCGTCGTAAGTATGGCTGCCGGCCCCGACGACCGCGCCTTTTGTGTCCACAATGACCGCGCCCACGCACGGATTGGGCGATGTCAATCCCACGCCTTCCCGAGCCAGATCAAGCGCTCGGCTAAGAAAGCTCTCGTCAGTGTTGGAATCGGGCATTTACGTTTTTCATTACAGAGACACAAAGTCACGGAAAATGCAGGGACTAGACTAGCTTTAAAATTAAATAGCGCTCTTCTCTGTGGCTCTGTGCCTCTGTGGTGAAGAAACTAAGCGAACAATGAATCCACAAAGTCTTTCGCATTGAAGGGCAGCAGATCTCCGGCTTTTTCCCCGATTCCAACGTAGCGTACGGGCAGCCCCAGTTCTCGCGAAATTGCGACGACGACTCCGCCCTTGGCTGTGCCATCGAGCTTGGTGAGCACGATTCCCGTCACGCCCGCCGCGTCGGTGAACTGGCGCGCCTGTTGCAAACCGTTCTGTCCGGTAGTGGCGTCCATTACCAGCAAGGTTTCGTGGGGTGCGCCGGGAATGATGCGCTGCGCCGTCCGCCGCATTTTTTCCAGTTCAGCCATGAGGTTGGTTTTGGTGTGAAGGCGGCCAGCGGTGTCGACGATCACGTAATCACTGTGCCGCGCGGAAGCGGCTTGCAAGGCGTCGTACAGCACGGCCGCAGGGTCGCCGCCGGCTTTGGTTCGGATCACTTCTGTCCCGGTGCGCTGTCCCCAAATTTCCAGTTGCTCGATGGCAGCGGCACGGAACGTGTCAGCTGCGCACATCAATACGGTCTTGCCTTGCGAACGAAAAACCTGAGACAGCTTGCCGATCGTCGTAGTCTTGCCAGTGCCATTAACGCCAACCACGAGGATGACCTCCGGCGTGCCATCAACTTTCTCAACCGGACGCGTGTTGGCGGCATTCAAAATTGCGAGCAGTTCGTCTTTCAACAGGCGCTTAAGTTCGTCGACATTCTTGATCTGCTTGCGGTCGGCCTTTTCTCGAAGCTTGCCCAGAACTTCCTGAGTCGTGATGTTGCCCAAGTCCGCTCCGATAAGAGTGGCTTCCAGGTCGTCCAGCGTCGCCCGATCAATTTCCTTACTGAAGGAAACAACTTCCTCGATGCGCTGGCTCAAGTTTTCGCGAGTACGCGTCACCGCCTCTTTCATGCGGTCGAAGAGGCCCGGCTTCTGCTCTTCGTCGAGGCTGCCAAACAGGGTCTGAATCATAATTGTGGGGAACGGCCTTAAACACTAATTATAGCGGGAGGCGGTGGTATCCACGCGGCGCGGGCGTTTCTTGGAAGCGGGTCAGTTCTTACGCGAGAGTTTCAGACACGGCTGGCGTCGCAGCCGGGACAATAAGCACAGGAGCCGAAGCCGGAGCAGGCGGAGCGGAGGCGGTTGGACGCACGATCTGGATTTCGCCGCGGTAGAAAATCGCGGTAATCGCGCTAGCCGCAGTCGGATCGAGACGCTTTCCGGAAAGATTGTGAATGATCTTCAACGCGTCTACCGGGTTGTACGCTTGCTGGTAAGGACGGTTTGTGGTGAGCGCATCGAAGGTGTCGGCGACGGCGATGATGCGAGCGAGAAGCGGAATTTGGTCTCCCTTAAGGCCATGCGGGTAGCCGCGTCCGTCAAGCGATTCGTGATGCAGTTCGATGCCCGGAATCATGTCTTTCAACTGCGTAACCGAACGCAGGATGTTGGCGCCCTTGGTGGTATGCGTCTTCATAATTTCGAATTCTTCTGGAGTGAGCGCGCCCGGCTTTTTGAGAATGCGATCCTCAATTCCGATTTTTCCCACGTCATGCAGTTGAGCCGAGATGCGCACGGTTTCAATGAAATCTTCTGACACGCCCATTTCTTTGGCGATCAGTAGCGAATAACGCGTGACGCGATCAGAGTGGCCGCGTGTATACGGGTCCTTTTCGTCGACGGCTCCGGCGAGCATTTGAATGGAGCCCATGAACAATTCACGATTTTCCGTGGCAGCGCGTTTCAAGTCGAGCACGAAATGTTCGAGCTCTTCGGACATGACGTTAAAAGTCTGTGCCAGCTCGCCGATTTCTGTGCGGCTCTTGACGTGAACGCGCTGAGAAAAATCGCCTGCGGCAATAGCCCGGCTAAACTGAGTGAGCATTTCCAGCGGATTCGTAATGCGGCGAGCGGCGAAAATGCTGATGCCAATGCTGAGAGCGATGGCCATCATTGCAAGTATGCGGGCATTGCTCTGCATCTCATATACGCCTCGGTAGGCCTCGGCGCGCGGCTTTTGCACGACCACCGCCCAGTCCAGATTACTCACGGGACTGTAGGTGCCGAGCATTCTGATGTTGGTATTGCCGTTGCGCATGTTGAATTCCCGAGTCGCGGCCACCATTTGTACCTTGGTACCCGCCTCGACGAAGTTGCGCACAATCTCCAGGTTCGACATGTCCTGCCCGGTCGCGTATCCGGGCGCCGCGCCGACCACCAACCGTCCCTGGCTGTCCACGACGTACGGAGTCAGGCCGCCACGGTTGACTTCCTGCAGGCGGCGGATGAGAAATTGCAAGTCGACAACCGAGCCAATCATGCCCAGGAAACTGCCTGCGTACGTCACGGGCGTGCTAACCAGCATGACGGTGCGGGCGGATTGTCCTGTGCCCACCACGAGTGCTTCGCCGTTGTAGACTCGACCTTCGCGGGCAGCGGCATATGCGCGCTCGAGTTCGCGCTGCAGAAAGGCGTCGGGGGCAATTCGTCCCGCGGAAATTCCTTTGGCCTCGGAGTTCAACAGAGTGGCATAGGCCAGATCGTCGGAAGATGAAACGAAGTTTTCCAGCAACGCCCGCAGCTCCGGCGCTTCCACGTGTTCGGAAGTAATGTCCCCTCCGCTGGCCACCTGGAGCGCCGATGCGAGGTTCGCCTGCATCATGTGCAAGGATTGCTGGTGCTGGGAAATATCGTCCGCAAGAGAGCGTGTAACCGTGTTCTGCAAAAGCCTTTCGTTGGTGATCAGGCGGTCGCGGTTGATCGACTCCACTTGCGCCGAATAAAAATACATCGGCACCACGCTCACCAACACGAGCACACTGAGGATGACGTAAAGAATAGGCAGTCGAGATGGCGACGGCAATTTCAGCGACACGTGGACTTTCCCGCCGCATTTCAACACGGCCAGAGTGCGGCGAATACTCTTAAAAGTGTAGCTTGATATCGCGGCCGGCAACTGTTACGAAAGTACCCCGAAAAGCCGCACCGTTGGGGCGGTTTGGGCGATTTACGAAAGACAACTTTTCCGCCACGTTTTGAAGGAAAATTTACCATGACTGCAGTCACACGTAAGCAATCTCAAAAGCTAAAGTCTGCCGGCCGAGGTTCACGGCCTAGCCGCAAAGAATGGAAATTTTTGATCATCTGGCAGTTTCAAGTTCGCGAAGGAATGGAGAAACGATTTGAGAAAATATACGGGCCCCATGGAGACTGGGTGCAATTTTTCGTTCAGGCTAATGCGTATGTCACAACGGAGTTAGTACATCGGCCAAATTCTAGATCTTATCTGACGTTGGATTTTTGGGCGTCAGAGACAGCTTACGATGCGTTTCGAAAGCAGCATCGGACGGAGTATACGACTATCGATCTGAAATGCGAGGGAATGACTGAAAATGAACGGGAAATCGGGAGGTTCGTCAGGGTTTCGACAGAATAGCCCGGTTGAAAACACAACAAAATTTTGCGCTGCTCGCACGGCGGGGACGCCGGCGCCTACACGAGCGCAGTTGCGCCTACGCGAGCGTGATTTCGCTTTTTGCGCTACGAGTCATCAGATCGTGGATAGCGTCGCGGGGCGATTTGCCGTGGTTCAGGATGGCATCCATCTCCGCGGTAATGGGCATTTCAACTCCGCGAACGCGCGCTAGCTCGACCGCCGCGTGCGTGCAGAAAACGCCTTCAGCGACCATGCCGTGCATGGAAGCGACGATGTCGGCAAGCTTGCGGCCGCGGCCGAGTTCCACGCCCACACTCCGGTTGCGCGACAAGCCGCCGGTGCAGGTAAGGACAAGGTCGCCTATTCCGGCCAGTCCAGCCATCGTTTCCTGACGACCCCCGCAGGCCACGACCAGTCGCGTTATCTCAGCCAGACCGCGAGTAATCAGGGCTGCGATGGAGTTATGCCCAAGTCCCAAGCCGTCGCAAACACCGGCGGCAATGGCGACAATGTTTTTCAGTGCGCCGCCGAGTTCCACGCCCGCCACATCAGTATTCGTGTAGACGCGGAAACAAGGATCGCCGAATTCTCGCTGAACGATCCGCGCGAGCTCGCCGTCGCGCGATGCAATAGTGATTGCCGTGGGATCGCCGCGCGCTACTTCTTTGGCAAAAGTGGGTCCGCTCAGCGCCCCAATACGAAGCTCGAAGCCTTCTTGTGAACCGAGAACAACTGAGATCACTTCCGTCATGCGCAGCAGAGTTCCCTCTTCGAGGCCTTTGGTCGCGCTCACGAACAACATGCTCGGTTTGATAAAGCCACGCATGCTCTGGAAAATGGCTCGGCAGTGCTGCGACGGCATCACGCTTAAGACAATTTCAGCGCCGTGGACAGCTTCCTCAAAACTGCCGGTAACGGAGACGCTGTTGGGAATTGCTTGTCCCGGAAGGAAAAGTTCATTGATCCGCCCGGATGAAATCGAGTCACGGACTTCGGGTTCGTGCGCCCAGAGGCGCACTCGATGCGTGCCTTTCCTTCCTAACACAATCGAAAGGCTGGTACCCCACGCGCCAGCGCCAATCACGGCAATGTCGCTCATGTGCGCCTCCACTGGAAGCGGGACTCAGTGTGGTTCAGGAGGCGGCGAATATTCTCGTGGTGCCGGGCGATAATGAACAGAGAAGCCAGCACCAAGCATGCCAACGTCGACGAGTTTTCGCACTCGTGCGTCGTCGAAGCGAACACGGGGAACAGACCGACCGCGATGATCGAGCCCAACGAAATGAAGCGGAAAATCAGCACCAGGGCAACGAAAACTCCGGCTGACACGAGAACGGCCTTCGGGGCGATAAGCAAAAATGACCCTAGTCCAGTAGCAACGCCCTTGCCGCCGCGAAACTTCAACCATACGGGGAAAATGTGGCCAATCACGGCAAATAGAGCTGCGATAGCAACCCGGGTTTCAACCACTGGCGAAAGTGGAGTGGTCCAGGAATGATCCGGATACCAGGGAACATTTGCGTAAGACCACCCCAAAAACTCTTTCCGACTGAGAGCCAGCGCAACCAGAACTGCCGCAGAACCTTTAAGGGCATCGAGTAGGAGCGTGAGCAATCCCAAAGCCGGCGATCTGCGGGAAACATTGGTTGCTCCAATATTTCCACTGCCGCTTTGGCGCACATCCTCGCCCCGAAAGATGCGCACCAGAATGTAGCCGAAGGGGATCGATCCCAAAAGATAGCTGTAAGCGGCGGTGAGAAGAAAAGCGGTCATCGCGGTTTCAATTTGCAAGCTTCGCGTGGCCGGACGGCGAGGGCAAGAGGCCCTCGCGACAGCCGGCGGGACGCCGGGGCTACAAGTGAAAGCTTGCGATCTTTGTGTAGCGTGAACCTCCTTGCAAGAGCATGCTCTGATACAGAAAAAACTCGTGGGCCGCCATGGTACCAAACTCAGGAGCGGGTAATGCCGCCAATTTTCCCTGCAAGCGGAGGAAGTTCCGGTTTGCAGCGTCGCCTTTCTTGCGATGCGGGGCACCGGAGCGTCCGGCGCCGCGGGCCAGCGTGAGATGAGGAGTGAAAGAATGTTCTTCTTGTGGAATGCCGAGAGCTTTCAGTGCCTGGTCGATCGTGTGTGCCAGCGTCGGAAGTTGCGGTCCGGATTCGATCCCGACCCAGAAGACGCGAGCCGCTTTGGCAGTGGGAAAGAAGCCGTAGCCGCGAAAGTTAATTTCGACCGGCTCAGCACGCACACTCGATAGAGCCTGGTTGATTTTTTCTACGGCATCCTGCGATTTTTCGCCGATAAATTTCAAGGTGACATGCAGCGACTCAGGCCGAACCCAGCGCGCATCCGGCGCGAAGCCGCTCACTCCTTCCATGAAGCGCTGAATGCGCTGTCGGATTGCGTCGTCAATGTCGAGGGCAACGAAAATGCGCATGAAAAACAGCTTCTCGCTCTTCTAGCTTCTAGCTTTTCGTTCTGTGCCAGCGGCGGACCGTGCGTCCAAAACTAGCAGCTAGAAGCTAGCAGCTAGGAGCTTCACATCAGCTTCCTTCGCACCATATCAAGCGCCTGCTGGCTGGCGAAACGGCGGATGCGTTTGCGGTCGCCCGGGAATTTGCGTTCCACCACTTCTGTTCCAGCGTCGGAAGCGAGCGCGTGAAAAACCAGTCCCACCGGTTTCGCATCGCTTCCGCCCGTCGGCCCGGCAACTCCGGTAACGCTTAGGCCCAACGTTGCGCCGCTGCGTCGGCGTATTCCCTCGGCGAGAGCCTTTGCGACTTCCGCGCTCACGGCGCCGTGGCTTTCAATTAATTCGGCTGGAACGTCGGCGAAAGCGATCTTCAATTGATTCGAATAAACCACGGCGCCGCCGAGAAAATAACGAGAGCTTCCGCCCACGGAAGTAATGCGCTCGGCCAACAGGCCGCCAGTGCAGGATTCCGCGACCGCCAGCGTCGCGTTGCGCATTTGCAGATAGTAGCCGACGATCTGCTCCATCGACTCGCCGTTGTCAGAAAAAACCGAGTCGCCCAGTTCCTCTTCGATCTTCTCCGCCAGTTGATCGACCCGCGACTGTGCTGCCTCAAGCGACGACGCTCGCGATTTAAGATGCAACTGAATTTCGTCTGCCCCTGCGAGGATGGTGGTATCGACATCCGTGTAGAGCTTGTAAATAGGCGCAATGCGAGCGTCGCACGACGACTCGCCGAGCCCGGTAATTTTCAATTCGCGCGTGGCAATAAATTGCGGGGGCAGTTTGGCGCGCAGGCGAGGCAGGCATTGCTCCGCGAACAAAGCTTTTAATTCATGCGGCGGACCGGGAAGCAACATGATGATTCGTTCGCGGCCATCATATTTTCCGCTCATCCACTGCCCGGGCGCGCTGCCATTGGCGTTGGGCAGCACAGTAGCACCAGAAATAACGTCCGCCTGCTTCAGATTGTTTGGAGCCATCTTCCAGCCACGAGCCGCGAAACGTTGTTCGAGACTGGTAATGATCGCAGGATCGCGCCGCAGTTCCAGTCCAAGCGCGTCGGCCACGGCTTCGCGCGTTAGGTCATCTTCGGTGGGTCCAAGTCCGCCCATGAAAATGACCACTTCAGCTCGAGATACGGCAAGGCTCGCCGCTCCCGTCAAACGTTCGCGACTGTCTCCAACAATAGTTTTGAAAATTACTTCAACGCCCAACTGGTTAAGCTTTCCGGTCAGGTAAAGCGAGTTCGTATCCTGGCGAAAAGGAGTCAGTAACTCGGAGCCAATGGCAATGATCTCGGCGTTCACTGGTAGAAGTGTAAATGATTAGGGAAAGCAAGATCAGCCACGGATTTTCGCGGATTCAAACAGGCGTCAGGCAGAGACGTCCGCCAGCGGTGATCCCTGAATGTTCCACGCCAGATGATGAATTGCGCTGTTTGTGGCTAGTACCACGGAGCGGCCGGGGGCGAAGGCAAGTCCGACCAAACCCGCCCCTGCAACGGCAAGTGACGCTTCACCGTTCGGTGTGATCTTGACGATCCCTCGTTTGCCAGAAAGCGACGCAGCGACGTAAAGATTGCCTTCCACATCGAACGCAATACCTTGAGGACGTCCCAATCCACGGAAAAAAATCGATACGTTGCCCTGAGGCGTGACCTTATAAATGCAGTCAAAGCTGGACGTCGTAGGTCCGGTGACGAACAGATCTCCATTCGGAGCGAAAGCCAGATGGTAGGCGGAGATGCTTGGTTCGAGCGTGGCGAAGACGAAGATCTGGCGGTCGGCGCCAATTTTAAAAATGGTGCCGCTGCGGTCGCCGACATAAAGATTCTGCGCCCGATCGAAGGCAATACCCGTCGCGATACCCATGCCCTCCGCGTAGGAAGACATAGTGCCATTCGAGGCGACACGGTAGACAGTTCCATCAAAGCGCGACGAAACGTACATCTGACCACTGCGGTCGAACGCGATCGAAGTAGCGTTCATCAAATCGGCCAGAAAAGGTTTCACGTTGTAATTGGTGTCGATCTTATAAATGGAAACGGGAACTTTCTGTCCGCGGCTGCCGGAGAAGCTAACGTAAATGTTGCCTTCAGCGTCCAGCGCAGGATTTGTTACAGGATGCAGATTCTCAGCAATGGGAACCGCGACCTTAATCTGATGGGGATTGCTGGAGTGTCCATTCGTCGAAACTACGATGGGGCCGGACGACGCTCCCGCCGGCACGCGCGCCACCAGAAATTCGTCGGAGCTGATTACGACCGCGCCCTCGATTTCACCAAAGCGCACTCGAGGACGCCGCAGATCCTGGGGACGCAAGCCGTGTCCGGTGATGCGCACTTCGCCGCCGGGCAGAGCAGCAGCCGGCACCACCGCTTCAATGTGCGGCTTGCCATTTACGTTGGTCTTACCCAGCAAGCGGTCAGAAATTCCCATGGACTTCAACTTCCTCGCGTAGCGCACGTTCCGTATCACCGTCGCAAAAGGCCAAAATGCAAAGCCAGTTGCATGATAATCAAAGCGTAAACCCCGGCCGCAACATCATCTAGTACGATGCCGATTCCCTCACGAAGGTGCTCAAGTTGACGCACCGGCGGAGGTTTGACGATATCGAACCCCCGGAAAAGTATAAAGCCCAGCACTATAGATTTCCACGACACCGGCACCGCAATCAAGGCGGTGAGTTGCCCAGCAACCTCGTCGATGACTACGAACTGAGGATCTTTTAAGCCGGTGGCGCGCGACATGCGTGTGGCTGCGGGGATGCCCACCAGTACAGCGGTAGCCGCCAGCAATGCTGTGGCTACTGGCTGCCAATGGGGATCGATCCTGGCACTCAGCAACCACCAAAGTAAAGCGGTAGCCGCCGAAGCCCAACTTCCCGGCCCAGGACGAAGCAATCCTATGCCAAAAAATGTGGCGGCCAGCTTGGCCCAGAGGGGAGCCCGAGCGGCTGTGGCGCGAGCGTCAATCCCTGCGGAGTGCATGTTTTTGTAGCGCCGTCTCGGCGGCTGTCGTGTGAGCATTTTGCCCACCCCGCTAGAACTTCTCGTCTGAGTCGAGTGGGGCGTCTTCGATACCCTCGCTTGTGTCCTGCACCGGAGACGAGATTACGTAAGCGCCGCTCGCCCATTTTCCCAAATCAATCGTGCGGCAGCGCTCACTGCAGAACGGAAACTCCTCATCACTATTTTTCACCGGTTTCTTGCAGATAGGGCACCGGAGCTTCAAAGCGCGCTTGCGAGGCATATATCTTTAGATGATTTTAGCGACCAGATCGTAGTCGTGGGCTTCGGTAATTTGGCATCGATAAAACTCGCCCGCCACTGGCTGCAGGCCATCCGGCACGTCGTTTACAAAAACTTTACCGTCAATCTCGGGAGCGTGCATGGGAGTGCGCCCTTCAAGCAGCAATTCGCTCTCCTCCGATACTCCTTCGAGCAGCAGGTCGAATTCCTGGCCGACAAGTGTTTTCTTTCTCTTCTTGCTGATGCGGCGTTGAATCTGCATAAGATGTTTGCGGCGTTGCTCAATCTCGCGCTCCGGGAGCTTCGCATCCAATGCGAACGCCTGGGCGCCTTCTTCGTCGGAGTATCCAAATGTGCCCATCCAATCAAATTCAGCCTGGCGGACGAATTCGCAAAGCTGCTCGAATTCGTTTTCGGTTTCACCGGGAAAACCGACGATGAACGATGTTCGCAAGGTGACGCCTGGAATCGTGCGCCGCATCTTCTCAATCGAACGGAGAAATACGTCAGCGCCTCCGCCACGTTTCATGCGCTTCAAAGCTGTGGCGGATGCGTGCTGCAAAGGCACATCGACATAGGAGCAAATCTTTTCGTGAGCGGCGATGGTATCGAGCAGACGCCCCGTAATCTTGTTGGGATAGGCGTATAGGAAACGGATCCAGCGCAGTTCATTGATGCGGGCGAGTTTTTCGAGCAGGAGCGCAAGCCCGTCCTTGAGGCCAAAATCTTCGCCGTAGCAGGTCGTGTCCTGTCCAATGAGCGTGATTTCACGAACGCCGGAACGCGCGAGGCGTTCGGCTTCGGCGATTACGGATTCAAACCGGCGCGAGCGGAACTTGCCGCGCAGCTGCGGAATAATACAGAAGCTGCAAGGATGGTCACAGCCCTCGGCGATTTTGATGTACGCCGTGTATCCGGCCGTGGCCAGCACGCGAGGCGTGGCATCGTCATAAAGGTAATTCGGCAAATCGGCGATGGCGCCGTCCCATGATTCGCGCGAGAAACGCCCCTGGGCCTCACGAGCATCGCCCTCGGGGCGGGACATCAAAATATTAAACGGAGACGGTTTGGTTGGCGCTGGTGCGACCCCGGCAGCGGCTAGAATTTTCTCTAGTTCACCGGTGCCCACGACGGCGTCTACTTCCGGAATGTTCTTGCGAATGTCATCGCGGAAGCGTTCGACCAAACATCCGGCAACCACCAGTTTTCGGGCACGGCCGTCAGTTTTGTGACGCGCCATTTCCAGAATCGTGTCCACAGATTCCTGCTGAGCGCTGGCGATAAAAGAACATGTGTTGACCACGATCACATCGGCGTCTTCAGCGCGCGCGACCAACTCGGCGCCCCCCTCCGCCAGCATGCCCATCATGACTTCACTATCAACCAGATTCTTGGGACAGCCTAAACTGACGAAACCGACCTTGGGCCTAGCGGAAGGCGCGGGAGCACCGTTTTCAGGCGCATCTTCGATAGCTACAGTGAGCTTCTGGGCAGGCATGCAATCTTTCTATTCTAACATTCGATGGTGGAATTCGATTCTCCGCGCCCGCAAGACCGGTCTAGAAAAACGATTGATTCGTTGGGGCAGCTTGCAGATAATGACTCCGGTGATTTCTCTGAAAAAACGGCGCAGGCTGTGGTTTGCCTTCTGGGTTCTAATAGTCGCGATCGCCGCCTGGTTCTGGCCCGTGCAAATGCGCTTCATCGGCAGCCATTCTGCGAACCGGCCCTCTCCACAACCCGCCGCAACTTTAAAGTGACCGGGGTATTTCTCCAACGCACTGTCATCCCGAGCGAAGCGAGGGATCTCGGTGCTTGCATGGAGCAGCGGTGACGGTGGCGCAGGCCAATACCCAGATCCCTCGCTTTCGCTTCGGGATGACAATGTGATTTAGGGTCTCTGGAGCGATTCGTGAGTCGATTGACGTGGTTCGGATTATTCGCAGTCACAGCAATGCTAGTTTGCTACGCGTTTGAAAGTCGCAGCCGATGGTTCATTTTGGCGTTCGCCGTTGCGTGTCTGTTGGGTTCCGCATACGGATTTCTCCAAGGCGCCTGGCCTTTTGGAATTGTTGAAGCAATCTGGTCAGCGGTTGCGGTGCGCCGCTGGTGGTTGGCGGCAAAGTGATAATCTTTCAAGCCGCACGCCTTCAAAGCCCACTCATTTTTCACAAGCCGTCGTCAAGATTTCTTCATACAGTTCCGGCAAACGCTGGGCGTCGTCTGCCGACCCTCCGAAGCGCGCTGCCTCGTAATGCTCGGTGAACCTTGACACCGGCTCTCGTACGACCTCATTTTGAATAGACACTAAGAACTCCGCAGGCGTCTGCGCCGGAGATTTCGTCCAGCCTTTCCGGGCCAGCATTCGCGTCATGCGCTCATACCAGATGGTTGCGGCCAGGCTGGGAGATTTTTCTGGCCGCGCTGCCAGACGACGGTTACGAAACCCTCGCCACAAGCGTTTCGCATTTGCACCCAGCATCAGCAGCAACGCAATAACCGCCGCAGAAACACTCCATTTTCCGGGCGATTCAGAAATCCTACGCGACATCCGGCGAGCCGCGGCCAATAATGCTTCATGACGCTGGCGCGCCCAGTTGCGCGCCCGCTGCAACCACCCCAAACTGTTGCGCGTAGCCTCGCGTCCCAGATTGTATTGATGTCCGGCGTCGTAGTTGACGACCCACTCCCGCCAGAAAGAAGCCAGAGCGTCCAGATACAACATGCTTCTGCTCCAGCCGGTATGCAGCTGCGCAGGCGCAGCGGGCGTGGGATCAAAACTGATCCAGCCATAGCCGGGGAAATACGCTTCCACCCAGGAGTGCGCATTGCTGGCGCGAACCAGATATTGCGAGGTGATGTCGTTGAATTCCCCGGTGCGAAAGCCGTTCACCACCCGCGATGGAATGCCCAAGGTGCGCAGCATAATTGCCATCGAGGAGGCGAAGTATTCGCAGTGTCCCTGCTTGCGTTCAAAAAGAAAATTCGCTACCGGGTCGCGCGGTACCGTGCGCGGCAGTTGCAGCGTGTATCCAAATTTGGTGCGCAAATGCAGTTCAATCGCGGCCGCCTTATCGTAATTATTCTCGGCCGAAGCGGTAATCTCTTTGGCTAGCGAAACCACACGGCGGTCCACCGTTGGCAGTTGCAGATAGTTCAAGAGAATCTCGGGCGGATAATCGGAACCGCCAGTCCGCAACTCACTTGGCTGTGGTTGCGCAATGTCAGAAGTCGCCTCATAGCGGCCAATCGGATGCTCGGGATCAAGGTCAAAAACAGAGTCTCCGTTGTCCATCGACACCAAGCGGTAATTCCCTTGCAGCAGCCGTGCGGTTGGCGCAAGGAAAAACACATTGCTGATCAGAGGCTCCATCAGCACGCGGTAGTGGATTATCTGCGCCGGCCCTGAGCGTTGAGACCTTTTCAGGCGCGCGGCGTTCTGCCACAAAATAAAGCGCCCCGCGCCCACGCTGACGACCGCGTGTTGTGCGTGCGGATTGGACCAGGTATTGCCCACGAAATTATTCAACATTACGCCGCGCCACTTCAAATCGTAAGAACCATGCGGATCACCGTCGATTTGAATGTGCATCACCACCGAGTTAGATTGTTGAATCTCACCAATCTGTCCCAGCTGAACCTGGTCGCTGAACCCTGTGCTCATCACACGGCCGCGGGCAAAGGCGCTGAAATATCCATTCGATATGCGCGGGAGCACAAAGAAGATCGCGGCCGCACCCAGCAATATCATTAGTGCAAGCACGGGCGAGGCGCTCGCCAGAGAGATCGCCATTTTTCGCTGCGCCAACTCATCATTCGACGACTTGGCTCGCACCGTTGCACTGGCAGAGGCGTTGCGCATTTCCATCAGGATGCACGTGACGACTGCCATCAGCATGAATGCGGCAAACGCCACAAGAAACGTGCTGTCGACGGTAAGCACGGCAGAGGCCAGGACCATCAAAAAGGCGATGATCGCGAGAAAATAATAATCGCGGTCGCGCCTGGTCGAGAACAGCCGCACCACCATGACGAAAAGCACGAGATGGACCGTGGCGCTAACGAACAAACCGGAAAACACGAAATAATCGGCCAGATAAAACGCCACATAGGCGAGCGTAAGCGTGGTGGTCCACGATTCAGGAATAAGCAAAGTGCGACGCGCAACCAGCAGGTATCCGCGAAATAAAAGCGCCGTCACCACCAGCAGAATCGTTGGCAGATCGAGACCACCGGTCGAAGCCAGCGTTCCGAAGCCGCATACAACCAGCAGATAAAGCGCTACTTCGAAATAGCGCTGCACCGCTGTTGGCAGCGAAACGACCTCGGTTTTGACACTAGTCATGAAATGCTCTAGGAACTTCGTACATTGTTGGCGATTTCGCCGGGAAAAGGAAGAGTACGATTGTGATGCTAAAATTGAATAGGTCAGGCATCGGTCCCGCGCGACGCACTCCCGCCAACCCCGCCAGGTCCGGAAGGAAGCAACGGTAACGGGCTCTTGCGTGTGCAGTGGGTCGCCGGTGTCTGACTTTTTCGTTTTCGCTGATACTTGCTCCCGATGAGAACGGAAAGTACACAGCTGCCTATTGATTCCCCATCGCCTGGGGCGCTGACAGTCGCCTTCCGCAAACGCTTCTCCAATGGCGCAAGCCATTTCACGCTTGATGTTGCATTCACCATTGCCCCGGGCATCACCATAATTTTCGGTCCGTCGGGAGCGGGAAAGACCACGCTGCTGGATTGCGTCGCAGGTCTGGCAATTCCCGACTCCGGCAGAATTACCGTCGGTGACCGCGTACTCTTCGACCAAGCTTCCGGAACGAATGTTCCCGTTCAGAATCGAAACGCTGGTTATGTTTTTCAGGATCTCGCACTCTTTCCTCATCTCACTGTAGGAAAAAACGTGGAGTACGGCCTCACCGCTCCAAACAAAGAACGAAGAAAAAAGAGCGATGCCGTCCTCGAATCTTTTCGCATCGCCGATCTGCGTAATCGCAAGCCCAGTGAGATTTCCGGCGGCGAACGTCAAAGAGTTGCTCTGGCCCGCGCCCTGGTTACCGACCCCCGCGTCTTGCTGCTCGATGAGCCCATGGCCGCACTCGATGCCGCGACCAAATCAAAGATCATCGCCGACCTTCGCACCTGGAATAGCCTTCACGATATTCCCATCCTTTACGTGACTCACAACCGCGAAGAGGTCTTTGCTCTAGGAGACCGCGTGCTCGTCCTGGAGAATGGCCGCATCGTTGCCGACGGCACTCCCCACTTAGTAATGACAGCCCCCCGGCGGGAATCGATGGCGCAACTCATCGGTTTCGAAAATATTTTCCACGCCGTAGTGGCAACTGCTCACGAAGAGCGTGGAACCATGACATGCCGCATCGCCGATAGCAAGGTGGAGTTGGAAACGCCGCTGCTGCGCGCAGAACCAGGATCCAAACTGTTTGTCGGAATTCGCGCCGGCGACATCCTATTGGCAACGGTTCAGCCCGTCGGATTGAGCGCGCGCAATGTCATTCCTGGGCGCGTCCTTTCATTAGCGCAACGTGACGTCATCGTAGTTGTTCGAGTAAATTGCGGCGTGGAAATGGAGGTACATCTCACCCTGGCCGCCCGCGACTCACTCGAGCTTCAGCCCGGACGCGAAATCTGGCTGATCGTCAAGACGCACTCCTGCCACCTGATGGCAGCGACCTAAGCTCCCGCAAAAGACTTTGGGCACCGAGAGCGGAGTCTCAGTGCCCGGTTGTGACGGTGGGAATAATACTCGAACTACTTTCTTTTTTGCCCGGCGCCGGCCGCGCGGGCCGCGTCCGCAGCCTGGGCAGCGGCCTTCAACTCCTGGTTTGCCTGGACCAAGAGGTCTCTTGCCTTCTCCGCATGGCCTTGCATGTCGTAGCGGTTGTCTTTCTGCGCGGCGGCAACGTTGTTGTTGGCTTCAACCACATGGTGCTGAGCCGCTGCCAGAACGGGATGCACGTTTTTGTTAATGTCTTCCACCGGCTCCTGTGCGAGCGTCACTCCGCACAACAATGCCGCGCTAAGAATAGTGCTGATTGCCAATCCTGCCTTCGTCATTAAATCCCTCCTTGGCTTATAGCCGTATTCGGTTTGCCAGTCATATCAACGCTTAGATGCAGCATGCGGTTTAGGGTTAGCTTCGCCTACCTGGCCGACGGTCATTCGGAATACTTCGGGCAGGGCGGCCGCAGAGTCGTCTCCCCACCGGAGCACGAGGTGCTTCCCGTCGCTGCAACCAGTCAACGCGATACATTCTTTCAGCACCTGAGCCGGCACGAGCGGCGCGAAACGACTCACTTAGAGATGTCCATGGGCCTGGCGCAGAGTGGCATAGAGAAGTGGACTGTGGACACGGGTAGTATGACTAGACCTTCTACGATAAGGCCGGCATAGAGATGCTAGTCAAGCAGATCAGTTAATTCAGTGGAAAGCACAACCCAAAATAAAAAAAGGGCATGGTGCCCCAGGTTCGCGTACGTTCTCTGGACGCTAACCTGAGTTCTCGCTATATCGAAGAACTCAACGATTGAGGTAGGCGAGAACGTCTTTGTGATTTCATCCTGGAAAACGATTAGAATCAAAACGAGCTATGCCGGACGATGTATCATCTCCGCCACCACCAGCCCCCAGCGCATCTACTCCTGACCCGGGCACGCGCTTTAACATCGGCGAAGAATTCGGCACAGCCAAGAAGAATCTTCCGCCCATCAAAATTGTTCTGATTGGAGTGGCTGTTATCGCAGTCGTCGCGCTCGTCGCCAGTCTGACGCAGCGGCCTCATTCCGCCACAACAGGTTCGATTGACGATGTAGTGTCAGTCGAAATTCCCGATCAGAATACGATCATGGTCGCCATCAACGTTTCCTTCCAGAACAACGGCGCCAAGCCCTATTGGATTCACACCATCAAAGCCGACCTCGATACCGCGACCGCCAGCTTCACCGATGACGCTGCTTCTCCCTCTGACTTCGATCGGTACTTTCAAGCCTTCCCCACGCTGAAGCAGCACGCGCTCCCTCCGCTCGAACGTGAAGCCAGAATTAATCCCGGCGGCCGCACCGCGGGAACCATCATCGTAGTCTTCCCCGTAACCCCCGACGCATTCACCAACCGCAAATCGCTCAAGGTAACAATCCAACCCTACGACCAACCAGTGCCGCTGGTGCTCACCAAGTAGCCAGCATCATAAAAATAACCAACATTATCTTTTAGCAATTATACTGAGCGTCCCACGTGGAACATATGGACTTAGCATTATTGGCCTGGGGTCACCGGGACGGGCGCGTTCTTAGGCGTGCTCAAGTAACCAATGGCCTGCTTCTTATCGACTGACCAGATCACCATTTCGTACAGTAGATGGTCGCGTCCGGAGTAGAACTGGATAGGCTCGCTGACGTTACGATCTTTCTTTTCGATTGTCTTGTCGTCAGAGGTAACGTTGACTGTGAACTTGCCTCGTTTGGGATCCGTTTTCTTCAACTGCAAACTCACGGTCGAGACCGGCTGCGGCTTCGCGCCCTTGACCAAAGTAAATTCGTAATAGCTGCGATCGCCTTTGTGCTTGAGAACTTCGAGATCGCCGCGCGTGTTCGCGATCAAACCACTTTGCACACCGAGGTCGCCGATGGTGCTTTGCAGCTTGGCTTCCGCGGCTGCGAGTTCGGCCTTGGTGGAAGCGACATCAGTTTTGACTCCGCCCACATCGGTTTTTACAGTCGCGACTTCGCCATTGACTTGGCTGAGTTGCTGCTTCTGCTCTTCGGCGAGACGCGCTTGTGATTCTCGTTGCGCCAGTTGCTCACGCTGCAGTTGCTGAGAGCGCGTGACCAGTTCTTTCTTGGTCATGCCTAACTGTTTGGCGAGGGTTTCGGTGTCGGCGTCGGCGGCTTGGATACGTTTGTTGAGATCCGTGAGCTGCGCGTTGCTGGCAGTTTGAGTTTTGTCCAATTGGTCGATGCGCTCACGCAGGTTGAACAAAAAATACAACGAGCCCGCAACGTAAAGCACGCCCAGCAGCAACAGTATCCACTTTGCGGCGCTGCCTCCGGGCGCAGCGTGGGGCTCGGGTAGGTATTCGCCTTCGTCCGCCATAAGTTTTCTCCAGTCGGTTGCGATTGATGGTTGTACCTATTGTTGTGCAGCGGCAGGAATAGTGTCAATCGTGCCGTGGCTGCGCAAACTAAGTACATAGGTTCTTCGGTTCGCCCAGGATGACATTGCTTTGTCATATTGACAGCCATCGATATTTAATCTATTGGTTTTGCATGACGGATGCGGAACAAACTCTCAATCGGGTTTGGCATGCGGTCGCGGATCCGGCGCGTCGCCGCATCCTGCGGGCGCTTAAGGAGCGCGGGGGTTCGTCGATTGGCAAGGACGAGGGTTTGTGCGCTTATGACATCGAAGTGCGCGTGCATCTTTCTCAACCGACGATCTCGCATCATATGGCGATTTTGAGGAAAGCTGGGTTGGTTGAGGCGAAGAAGTTGGGACAGTGGATGTGGTACCGGCGCAATGAGACGGCTTTGCGGGAATTTGCGCGGGAGTTGCGCGAGAGTCTTTAGCCTAGCTCCAATCGTCGTTTTTGCGACGCCCGGATTAGCGTCCAAATGGGCGGACGCGAACCCGGGGCACCGTTCTGTTCTGCACAAGCGCACTTCAACGGCAGCGGACAGGAATGTCCGCTCCACACGACCGAGGCGCCCTTGCCACACATACTTGTTAGCGTTTGTCGAATGCTTGCCAGTGTTGGGGGTACGCGGGGCCTATGTAGTCGGCCCTTGGACGGATCAGGCGATTGTCGTCTAGTTGTTCGATTACGTGGGCGGTCCAGCCGCTGATTCTGGAGACGGCGAATACTGGGGTGAACAGATCCACATCGATTCCCAGGGTGTGGTAAGTCGAGGCGGAGTAGAAGTCGACGTTGGCGTTTAACTTTTTGTCGGCCTTGATGAATTGTTCGATGGCGCGCGACATCTGGAACCACTTGGGCTGACCACTGGATTTCCCTAAGTCCTCGGACATTTTTCGGAGATGGGTGGCTCGCGGATCTTCGGTGTGGTAGACGCGGTGTCCGAAGCCGGGAACTTTCTTTTTATCGCTCAACATTTTTTTGATGTACTCGACTGGGTCGGAACCGGAACGATCGATGGCTTTCAGAATGTTGAATACAGCCTCGTTAGCTCCGCCGTGCAGTGGGCCTTTCAGGCATCCGATAGCTGAAACGATGGCGGAGTGCATATCCGATAGAGTGGCGGCGGTGACGCGCGCGGCGAAAGTTGAAGCATTGAGTTCGTGATCGGCGTGCAGGATCAGAGCGATGTCGAGTGCTTGTTCGGCCGTCTGCGAGGGCTTTTCGCCGTTCAGCATCAGCAGAAAATTCGCGGCGTGAGAAAGCGACCGGTCGGGTTCTATAACTGGCTTCCCTTTTCGAATGCGATCGTAGCTGGCGACGATCATGGCAATCTGTGAGGTCAGCCGAATCGACTTGCGAATGTTGGCCTCATGATCGTTGCTGCGCTCATCGGCGTCGTAGAAGGAAAGTGCGGAAACGGCCGTGCGCAGCACGTCCATGGGGACGACTTGCTTGGGCGCAGACTTCAGAACAGTAATGATTGCGGGATCGAGCTTGCGTTCCTCGGCGAGGCGCGCGCGAATATCTTTTAGTTCTTGCGCTGAGGGCAGTCGGCCATACCACAGGAGATAACAGGTTTCTTCGAAAGTGGAGTGGTCGGCCAGTTCGTGTACATCGATGCCACGGTAGGCCAGAACGCCCTGATCGCCGTCGATGAAACAGATGCTGGAGGTGGTAGCGACTACACCCTCCAAACCTTTGGAGGGGTGCGCGGTAGTCACAGTCGACATGCTTCCTCGTTAGGACAATTAGGAATACGCTGCGGGCCCACATTGCTAACCGCAACTAACTTTTATACGCCTCTTTTATTAACTTTCCAACCCGACGGCGCGGCCCAACAGCGCATAACTTAAGGTGTTTGGGCCGGAAGCAGCATGCGGCCTCCCCAAAAGCCCGTGTCTGTTTCTTTCGGAATTTCCGACGGGGGAGTTATCGCACACTGACGCGACTCGCAAGCCCTGTTGTGGAAAACGACCCCGTCCGACACGCTTAGACTAGTGACGATTGCAGAGTGTCGCACGACCTTAGTGCGCGATGACAGCGCTGATACGGTCTGGGGGCGGACCACATGAAAACCATGAATTCTCTTCTTTTTCTCCTATTCCTTCTCAGCGTCGCTGTTGCGGCACAGCCACCGCCGAAGGGGAAGGCACTGACCGCCGACTTGGGGCGATACTACTTCGCTTCACCAGAAGCCGAAACGGCGGCGCGCGCCGACCTGGAATCAGGGCTGAAGCAATTTGGAAAGTTCAAAGGACAGATGAACACAGCATCGCGCCTGATCGACGCGCTACGGGCATACGAAGAGGTTCTGAGACTTCTATCATCGCCATGAAGCGTATCTGCCCCGCCTGCGGAATTGCTGAAGCGTTTCTTGAATGTCGATTTATTCGATCAGTCACTCCTCGCAGATGATCTTGATTTGTTGAACCGGGGAATGAGTCAGCTCGAACGCGCGAGAAAGAGCGAGAGCATCTAACCCCGTCGTGGCACGCGGACTTCGCAGAAGCCGGTCCTCGTTTGGTTTCGGAAAGACCGCGGCAAGATGTTGCTCCGCCATTACCAATTCACCTGGCGCATCCGCTCAAGGATGAGCGCGCTGTATCTATTCATGTGTTCGGGACGCCGCTTCAGTGGAGCTGGCAGAATCGCAGCGAGCCGCGCCGCCTGTTCCCGGCCGACACTCCGAGCCGCGGTTCCGTAGTAGTAACGACACGCCGACTCTGCACCATAAATACCGGGGCCCCATTCGACCACGTTGAGATGAATCTCCAGAATGCGCCGCTTGCCGAGGAACAATTCGGCCACCGGTACCAGGGTGAACTCCGCGCCCTTGCGGAGGACAGAGCGGCCTGTTCCGAAAAACAAATTCTTTACAAGTTGCTGCGTAATGGTGGAAGCCCCGCGCGTGCGACCGCCTTCCAAATCGTCTTCGGCAGCGATCTGGATCTGGTGCCAATCGAACCCATGGTGCTGGTAGAAGCGCGCGTCCTCCGCGGCGATAACTGCGTGCTGGAGATCGGGCGAGATTTGGGTGAGCGGAATGAATTTGTAGCGCGCGTGATACGGAGTGTGGTGAATCCAGGACTGCAAGCGGCGCTGGATGTGCACCGCGGTTGTGGGTGGGTCGATCCATCGGCTGGCCATCAGGGTCAGCGAGGCAAGCGACCAAACGAGTGCCACACCGATGACAAGCCATCGAACAAACAATCGGAGAGAAACCTTGCGAAGGTGCAGGGTCTTGAAAGTTCTTTCTTGCCTTTTGGTCACGTTTCAGAATAATAGCCTGCAACTGGTTGCGGGTTGCCTTATCCGCGCAACACAAAGACCGCGTTCTTGCCCAGCGCTCCGACAAAAACGTCTCGACCCTGAAACACATTTAACCCGGCTGGATAATCCAAAATCATGCACCTGTGGCAAAGGTACTCGCATCAATTACGCGAGGAGGAAGTTTTTATGCAAGCTGCCGTGGTTCCAGCTGCGAACAGTTCGTGGCAGTTAAAAGACATTCCGCAACCTCAGCCCGGACCGAACCAAGTGCTGGTGAAGATGCATGCGAGCGGCATCTGCTACACCGACGTCCATCAAACGCTTGGACACTTGCCCGGACCATTTCCGCGAATCCTCGGCCACGAACCGGTCGGCGAGATCATTGCGGTGGCGTCCGATGTCACCACGCGAAAGGTGGGCGATCGCGTGGGTACGGCCTGGATTCAATCCACATGCGGGCGCTGCGAATGGTGCCAGCGTGGCCGCAGAATGTTCTGTCCCTATCTGAAGGGTACAGGGGTTGACGCACCGGGCGGACATGCCGAGTACATGGTGATGAATGCCGACGCAACCTATTTGATTCCCGACAAGGTTTCCTATGAACAGGCAGCGCCCATCTTTTGCGCTGGTTACACGGTCTATAGCGGGCTGCGCTGGGCCGATCCGCAGCCGCATGAGCGTGTGGCTGTGCTCGGCATCGGCGGGCTCGGGCACCTCGCAGTGCAATACGCGAAGGCCGCAGGCTTCGAGACGATCGCAGTTTCGCATTCTCCCGGACAAAGACAAGATGATCCGTGATCTTGGTGCCGATGAAGTTGTCCGCGACGGCAAGAGCCTTGCGGCAGCAGGCGGAGCAGATGTAATCCTGAGTACTTCTAATTCGACCAAATCAATGGTGGACAGCATCCAGGGATTGCGGCCCGACGGTCGGCTCGTCACCATGGGTGCCGATGCGGAGCCAATTTCGGTCTCACTGATCGACCTCATCTCGAAGCGAATTCGAATCATCGGCAGCCAGCAGAATGGGCCCGAATATCTTTACGAAGCGCTTGATTTCGTGGCGCAAGGGAAAGTTAAAACGATTGTAGAGACGTACCCTTTGGCAGAGGCACCGAAGGCGTACGATCGCGTGGCACAGGGCAAGGCCCGATTTCGCGCCGTGCTCACCATGTAATCGCCGAGCAAGTCATTTTTGCATTCAGTTTTCCGTCGTCGTCAGTGCCAGTCGTAGGACGCACGCGGCGGGATGACGAACACGGCCTTGTCGCGATTTTTTGCCCACCAATCTTTCCACTTTTGTGAGTTCCCCGGGGTGGGGGGCGCGTTTGCCGGTAACGGTGGGTCTTTCACCATTTCTGCAAGGGCGCTTAGGATCAGACCTGTGCGACGGTCTGGCCAGGAAAAAAATCCGGCACATTGCTTTTGTGCGACTTCTTTTTGCTCCCGCGACGGTTGGCTCACGAGGACGACTCTCGCCACGCACGCGTCAAAGTTTTTCTGCGCATCCTGAGTCATCCGATTCGAGCTTCCCAATCCATTGATGAGGATTCCAGCGGCAGTCTTGCCTCCAGCAAACCTGAGCTTTCGAATCGCCTCGAGCGGAAAGTAGTAGCCGGGGTAAATCGGTAGCTCATTTAACTCCGTCGCAACTTGGGCTACTATTTTCTGGTCTCCAAAGCGCAGTAAAGCGGCTTGGATATTTCCCTGGATCTGGCTATACAGCTCGGGTCTTCCATCCTCATTCTGAAGTATGTCTGGGAATAGCTGCCGGGCGCCCATTGCTTCGCCGGCATGCGGGGCAGGAAACTGCTTGAGAATGGCCTCCGCGGATGGCCCGCCGAAAGTTGCGATGTCGAGGATTGCATCAGGGTGACCCCACTCGACTCTGCGGGCCAGACATTGAAGATAAGCATCGGAGACGCTTTCGAAGACAGGTTTGCTTAGGTGTTGCCCTTTGTATTTCTCAAGCCATGCCTTCCACTGCGCAATCCCGGAGGGCGAATAGTCGGCGTCGGGAAAGTCGGGGACAACGTGTCGCCGGGCAATTCCCCGAATTTCCGTAAGTAGCCCCCACCGGCCGTCGTAGGGCGCATCGGATGGTCCGAACTCTACCCTCATCCTGGGATCGTTCACGTGTTCAATCAGATATTCGATCAGGGTTTGAAGGGCCCAGTCATCGCCAATGAAATCGATATTGGCTGGGTATGGGCTGACACGGTGTTCGGCCCATTGTTTCTTAATCACTGCATAAGCACTTTCGTCGCCGAACTTCGCTAGGGCGGTGCGCGCCGCGGCATCGAAGGTCGACGACGTGCACTCGTTGTTCCTGGGCAGGCTGGCGAATACACGAAGCACTGGAATGGCGAGTTTCCCGGCAATCGAGGCTTGATCGAGGATCACATCGTGCCCGTACTTCATTTGCATCGCCTGAACCTCATCCGGCGACGAGCACGCGTCTAGAACTTTCTCAAGAACAGCAACCGCCAGTTGCGGGTTGCTCGCCGTACAATTTTGTGCCGACGCCGGAGCCGCCACGCAACCTAAGATGACGAGAACAACGATGCACCTCCACGGCTGTAGACGCTGTGGACTGGCGGTGCGCCCGGCTGAAGGCTGGTTTCGCTTGGTCACGTCTGAAATCGTATGGCATATAGGGCGAACTGGCATGTAACTCTGGTACTGAATGCTGAGGGCAGCCTTTCTTGCAAGACTTGCCGACTCATTCGTTCCTACGGGGTAACCCGAAGGTACAGGACCCTACCGGATATGGTTCGGCAGGGTTTTTTCCCGGTTACAATCGGAACATGCGCATGCGTCGGGGATGGTCGGCCGCGGCCCTGGTGTTGCTCGCGGCTGCGGCTCTGGCCGCTGACAATCCGGAAGGTCTGGCGGTGCTGCCTTGTCCCCAAGGCGCGATCGATCCTGCGTGTAATCCCTCCAAAACGGATTTGAAAAAAGCGAAAGTTGATTTTGAGCGGGCGTTGAAGTTGCAAAAAGCTGCGAAATTCGACGAAGCGTTTGTGGAATTTGATGCGGCGGCGCGGCTGATTCCGAAAAATCTCGAATATGTAACTTCTCTGGCCATGGTGCGACAGCAATTGGTGTTCAATCATTTGCAGCGCGGCAGCGATGACTTGACCCATGGCAAGAACATAGAGGCGCAGGCTGAGTTTCGCAGCGCGGCCAATCTTGATCCGCAAAATGAGTTTGCGCAGCAGCAGTTGCGAGATTCGCTGGCCGAGTGGGCGCCGAGGGTGGCGGAGGCTCCGCGAGTGGTACTGGAATCGCCGGAGATACGCGTGGTTCCGAATCCTGCTCTCCATGAATTTCATTTTCGTGGCGACTCCCATGCGTTGCTGACGCAGGTTGCTTCGGCCTATGGAGTGACTGCCGATTTCGAGGAATCAATTCCTTCCAAACGGGTGCATTTCGATATGGAGCCCGTCGACTTCTTTACCGCCATGCGGGCCGCGGGTGACGTGACGGCGACGTTCTGGGTTCCATTATCGGAAAAGCAGATTTTCGTAGCGCGCAATAATGCGGAGAATCATCGTCAATACGACCACATGGCGCTACGTACGTTTTACATTCCGGGAGTGTCGACACCGCAAGAGATGAACGAAATGACAACTCTGATGCGGACGATCTTCGACGTGCGCTTTGTTAGCCAGCAGCCACAATCGGGGATGCTGGCGGTGCGCGCGCCAGTGGGAGTGCTGGATGCGGTTACCAAATTGTTGGAGAACCTGGGCACCACGCGGCCGCAGGTCATGCTCGACATACAAGTATTTCAGATTGATCACCAATTGACGCGCGACATGGGAATGCATATTCCCAACAACTTCAACCTATATAACATTCCCGCAGGCGCTATTGCTGCGTTGACTGGAGCGCTTGGCGGAGGGAATATTCAAACCCTCATCAACCAATTGATTTCGAGTGGCGGCATCAATCAGGCGAATTCACAAGGCATTGCCGGGCTACTCGCGCAGTTGCAGGGGCAGCAAAATTCTATTTTCAGCCAGCCGTTGGCTACCTTTGGTGGTGGTCTGACTTTAATGGGGTTGAGCCTGGACACGCTTAGCGCGACGCTTTCGTTGAACGAGAGTTGGGTGAAAACGCTGGAGCATTCGACCTTGCGGGCGGCGCAAGGTAATGAGGCAACGTTTCGCATGGGTTCGCGCTATCCCATTCTGAATGCAAGTTTCGCGCCGGTGTTCAATACTCCGGCGATCTCGTCGGTGCTGCAGAATGGCAGCTTTCAAGCGCCGTTCCCTTCGTTCACTTATGAAGATCTGGGTCTGACTTTCAAAATAAAACCCACGGTGTATTCGAATTCGGACGTGGGGATGGCGTTTGAAATGAACTTCCGCACTTTGGCGGGGCAAAATATCAACGGCATTCCGGTGATTTCGAATCGCGAATATAAAGGTAACATCACGCTCGTGGATGGGGAACCGGCGGTGGTTGCGGGTGCGATTAGTCGAACCGAACAACTTAGTTTGAATGGAATTCCCGGGCTGGGTGCGATTCCGGGGATCAATAAAGTTATGGTGTCGAACAGCAAGATGGATGAGACGGACGAATTATTGCTTGTGGTTACGCCGCATATTGTGGAGATGAGTCCGGGGCAGAGCGTGGAAGTTTGGCTGCCCAAGGGCGGGCAGTAGGCGCGCGGGATGACGCCCATCATCCCGATGGTACTTCGTTCCGCATCGGAAACCTGGTTCCCTCGCTTCGCGAGGGATGACAATGCGTTACTTTTTTGCTTGCGTGTTTTCCTTGGCGGCGAAGTCTACTAGTTTTACCAGAACCTCGTAGGGGACTGCGGGCAGTCTGCGGCCGTTTACGAAAATCGTTGGCGTGCTGTTGACGTTGAGCGCCTTGCCTAGGGCTACGGATTTTTCTACTCGCGAAGTCGTTTCGGGTTTTGCGGCGCATGCCGCGATGTCTGCGCCTTTTACGCCAGCGCTGTCGGCTAGGGCGGTTAGTTTTTCGTCGGCGTTGGCGGCGGTTATGTCGGACTGAGCGGCGAAGACGCTGGAAATAAATTTCCAGAAAGCGTCGTTGGAGCTGCGGCTGACGCAGTCGGCGTAGGCGGCGCCTTTGGCGGCCCAATCATGCATGGGCAGCGGGAAGTTCTGGAAGACGAGACGGACATTTTTGTTTTCTGAAACTAATTTTTCGAGAGTGGGATGAGCGTCTTTGCAATGCGGACATTGCAGGTCGCTGAAATCCACGACCGTGACCGGAGCGTCCGCGGGGCCGCGCGAGGGTCCATTTATGCCGCGCTCTAGCTCCTTTTGATCGGCGGCGAAGGGATGGGCGCCGAAGGGCATGATTTCTCCGTTGACGGCGTGTTTGCCGTCCGGTGTGACGTAGAGTTTTAGCTGCTGCTGGCCCTGGGCGCCGCTTAGGACTGCGTTGATTTCGGACAGGCCTTCTATTTCAGAGGGCTTGATGCTGACGATTTTCCAGGTCAGCGAAGTGTCGTATCCGAACCATTGATGCAGGAATGCGTTGACGGTTTCTTCGGACGGGAGATTCGCGGTGGTCTTGGCGGCGTGCGACGTGGACGGCGCTTGTTGGGCGCTGGCTAGCGTTAGTAGGAGGACCGGGATGAAGAGATATTTCAATAAAGATTGCATGCGTTCCTTTCGAATTGATCGGTGCGGTTGAGTTTAACTAAACCCAGCGGCTAAAGCCGAAATCACTTAATGCGATCTGCGGTATGCCTGAAGGCACACCCTGATACAAATCCCTGATACGAATCCCAGAAGCGTTGCAAGCAACGTTTCTACGGTATAGACGAAGCCTGCTTCGTCTCCGGCTGCGGCGCGTGGCTAAATATCCGACTTGGCCGCTATGGGAAAGCGGCGGCCGTAGCCGAATGCTTTCGCGGAAATTTTTATGCCGGGCGCGGCTTGCTGGCGCTTGTACTCGCTGCGTTCCACCATGCGAATTACGCGTTTTACCAGACTAACATCGAAGCCGCGGTCGGCGGCAATCTGATCGGCGGTGTGCGAGTCTTCAACGTAGTCTTCGAGGATGGCGTCGAGCACGTCGTAGGGAGGAAGCGTGTCGCTGTCCATTTGACCGGGGCGGAGCTCGGCGGATGGCGGCTTGTCCAGACTGGCTTGCGGAATTACCGGGCGGCGCGAATTCACGTAGTGGCTTAGGCGGTAGACCAGAGTCTTCGGGACATCGGAAATTACGGCGAGGCCTCCAACCATATCGCCGTAGAGAGTGCAGTAGCCGACAGCGAGTTCGCTTTTATTTCCGGTGCTGAGCACGATGGCGCCGAACTTATTCGAGAGCGCCATCAGCAGCATTCCGCGGGCGCGAGATTGAATGTTTTCTTCGGTCTCATCTTCTTTGCGTCCGGCGAAAGGTTTGGCCAAAGTTTTTTTGTAGCTTTCGAAAATGTCGGTGATACACAGCAGTTCGAAATGGATGCCGAGATTTTTGGCGAGAGCGCGGGCGTCGTCGATGGAGCCGGTGGACGAGTACGGGCCGGGCATGCCGACTCCGATTACGTTTTCTGGGCCAAGGGCGTCGACGGCGATGGCGGCGGTTAGGGCGGAATCGATGCCTCCGCTCAGGCCGACGATTACCTGCGTGAATCCGCATTTGCGGACGTAATCGCGCGTTCCCAGCACCAGTGCGGCGTAAGCGCTTGCCTCTTCGCCTTCGATCTGCGGGTGCATCTCGCCGGTTAGCTGGTCAGAATCGAAATAGATGAGGTCTTCTTCGAAGGATTTTCCTTGCGCAATTATTTCTCCGGCGGGATTTAGTACCACGCTGGAACCGTCGAATAGCAGGCTGTCGTTGCCGCCGACCTGGTTGACCATGACGACGGGAACCTTGTGGCTGCGGGCGATCGAGGCCAGCATGTTGCGGCGCAGTTCGCGCTTGCCGAGCCAGAACGGAGACGCGGAGATGTTCAGCACGAAATTGCCCCCGGCGGAAACCAGAGCCTCGACGGGATCGAAAGTGTACAAACGCTTGTTCCAAAAATGCTTGTCGTTCCACGCGTCTTCGCAGATAGTGAGCGCCATCTGCTTGCCGCAAAATGGAAATAGCAGTTGGCTTTTTGCGGGAGCGAAGTTGCGCATTTCGTCGAAGACATCGTAGGTGGGCAACAGCATTTTGGATTGCAGGAAGGCGGTGCGGCCGTCTTGGAGCAAGGCGGCGGAGTTCATTACCGACTTGCCGCTCTCCGCCTGCGCGGGAGTAACGAGGCCGCAGATCACGGCGATGCCACGGGTTTCGGCGGCGATCCGGTCGAGAGTTTCGCGATTGTGCTGGACAAAAGAGGCGCGCTCAACCAGGTCGCGCGGCGGATATCCGCAGACGGAAAGTTCGGGAAAAAGAATCAATCTCGCGCCGGCAGATTGGGCGCGTTGGGAGAAGTCAATAATTTTACCCGCGTTGCCGGCAAAATCTCCGACGGTGGGATTGATTTGGCCGAGAGCAATCTTCACTATTCAAGTGTAAAGGCAGGCGGCGTGGGAGTCGAGACGCGCCGCTGAACAGAGAGTGCGTTCTGTTAAAATCAAGGACGGCTAAAATCAAGGACGGCGGCTGGCTTGTATTAGGCCGCTGTTGATACTTCCGCGTTGTTAATCAAAGGCCGACGTAGCTCAGTTGGTAGAGCAGCCGATTCGTCGCGCCGTCGCTGTCTTGCCTTGCGGATTCTTGTACTCGCCACGATCCAGCGAAAGGAATTCCCATCGCATTGCGTAGCACTCGGAAGGCCTCATACCTGTGCCACGGAGCACAAGAAAAACGTCTTTGGGGTCACCTGCTGGCATCTTCGTCGCAATGAGTTCGGAGTCGGCCAAGCTCATTGCCACAGAACGCGGCCACACCTTGCGCGTTTTGATCTTCGGCAGTTCTCCAAAGATGAACCGCGCTTCCTTGGCGAGAGTCATCATACGGCGCAACGTCCGAAGGGCTTGGTTTGCGTGGCAGTCTCCGCCGGGGAACGTGACCGTTTCACAATCGCTATTTGTTATCACGTCGAGCTTCATGTTTGCCAGTCGTGTAACTTTGAGCAAGTCCCATCCGTGCCGGTAGAACCGTTTCGTTTGGGGTTGAATAGAGTGAGAATCTTCGACCCACTTCAAAAACTGCACGGAGAATTCCGCGAGTGTGGGTGCCTTGCGTATGAGTGACGCTACGCCCTGTTCCCGCGCTTTCAGGCGTTTTTCGTCAAGCACTAACTGGGCATTTACCTTGCGTGTTTCTTTGGTGCTTCCGCGGACCCGTTGACCGTTGACCGTGATGGTGTAGTACCAGAACGGTGAGCGCTTCTTTCGATAAAGTTCCGACATTAACTTTTCCCTCCCTTCTGCTTCAGTGTTTTGCGAGCAATGCGAAGTAGCCGAGCAACCCGTTTCCGGTAGGCTCGTTGTCGCTCGGCGTTTGAGTCGTACTTCTTTTTGCTCATGTATGCACTGTAACGTTACGAAGTTAAAAAGTCAACCTTAACCTTTTGTGACCCGAGCACTGGCCGCGGGCTGCTTTTCTTTGAACTGTAGCCCGCCGGAGTTGGTGACGCGGACAGGTTCCACGGTCGCAAATGAGCTGCCTACTCCAATAGGTTCGTCTGCCCTTTCATCTACTAAGGTCACGCCGGGATATCCCGAAAGGATCCGTTGCACGCGTGGGTCGCTCGTTTCAAATCGGCCTTTGCTGGCGGTGATCCGTGGCTGTGACATGATGTCGATGTTCACGGACAATTCGTAGCGCTTCAGCATTTTGCCTTCGCTTTCTGGAATCGGAATTCCGGAGGGTCCCATACCAACACCGTGTTCTCAGAGCCCCAATAAGAGTTAACGATTGGCCGAATCACACGATACGCCTTACGGCACGCCCGGATTGTGGCTGGGGCAATCCCTTGGCCCTCTAAGTAATGGACTAAGTCCTGAATTTTTTCGGCAAGTTCGAGGACCGCGCACGCGGCCTTCGTCTCGGTAGGCTCGATTCCAATTATTTCTGTTCGAGGCATACGCTGCCCTCCTTGACTTCGGCAAACCCAGAGCCGCACTCATAGTTGGCGTCAATGTGAGCAAGGAGCAACTTGGCTGCGGCGATTGATTTCTCCACGGCCTTGCGGGCTTCTGGATTGTCGCTGGGGTTGTCCTCGCTGGTAACGAAGTTTTCAGCGAGTGCGTCTTGGCCAGCGTCAATCGTCCTTTCGCAAGCGAGCCGAATGTTGCAAAGTGTTTCCTCGGGTGTCACGATCACGAGATACCCCCGTCCTTACCGTGCTGGGCGTTATATGCCGACATTAAACTCTGACGTTCCTCTGTGGCGCCGCCGATCATTCCCGAAGTTTTGCCACTGCGCCCGACTCTCGACGCGGAGACACGGCGATTGCTACTTTGCGCCGACTTCTTGCCCGTCTCGATTGCTTGCTGGATTGCCTTCATGCGCTGCTGTGGCGAGTACGTTTCGCCCTTGAGTAGTTTGGCGGTGAGAATCGCTTTCTGGCGGAGTGCTTCAGCAACGGGAACCTTTGGATTGTCCCACTCCGAAAGCCAAGGGTTGTCTTTGTGTACACGATCAGATGCAGCCTTAAAGGCTTCCTTATCGTCCCAACTTGGCAGGCCGGCATCTTTGAATTCTTCCATCTCCAAGACGTCCGCCCACGTATTGGCGATCATCGCTTCGTTGTGCATTTGTTTGAGGCCCGGAGCGAAGTGTTCAAGGATCGCCTCGAATCGCTGTCCCATGTACTCGTCGACCAACGCGGGCAGGAGTTTCGGCACGGCCGCTTCGACGAGCGCGTACCCGCCATACTGGAGAACGTCAACCACTTCCTTTAGCATGGGGACATTTTCCGCTGGCGTCTGGAGAGCACTTGCCAAACCGCGGACAAAAACATCGGTCATCACGGGTTCAGACATTGAAGTGGCGCGTTGGTACGTGGCCTCTATGTGCTTATTCAAGGCCTCCATTTTCTGCGGGTCGTTCCCAACGTACTCTTCAACGGTTTTTGGGATAGGCAGTGCAGCCGTTTTTTCGGCTGATTTTTCTTCTGGCTTCTTTTCCGCGTCCTCTTCGGTTTCCTCTTCGGTCGCCTCTTCCTCCGATTCGGACTCTTCCCCGTCTTCCGACTCGACCGGAGAAAATGACGCTTCAAGTTCCTTCAGGGCCAGGGCTGCAAACCGCGGCTCTTTTAGATCGTCCTCAGTCAATCCCATCAATCCGAGAACCGCGTCAATGTCCTCGGCACTATAGGCCGAGAATCCGTCCGGGAGTTCAAACTCCTCGGCTTCGGGCGTCGAGATGCCGGCATGAGCATCGGCCAAACTAACCTCGGGTTGTGTTTTCACAACATGCCGTTGCCGGCCAGACTCGGCAAGTTCCCTCGCCGTACTTTCTTCATCTGCTAAGGTGACGTTCCGGCCTGATTCCGTGCGTTCTGGTTTTCGTTTGCTGCCTGTCGGGTCTCCGTGAACTTCCTCATACGCACTTGCGATGCTGGGTTCTGGTTGGGTTTCAACTGTGGTGGTCACTTCGTCGGACATTTCTTAGCTCCTTGGTTGGGCGTTTTTTTCGTTGGGCACAAAACCGCTAGATGCCGCTGTGAGTCTCGGATTGACTTGAGAACCGAAAACACACGCGAGTCGAGACGGTCTAACTCTTCATCGGAGAAGCCGACCGCTCTGCCGAGTGGCCGCACGTTGGCAGCGTGAGCGGTAGCAATTTTCCGATCAAGCGATAATTTGTAGTTGAGCAATCTGGCGATGCGAGGATCCGCCAAGCAATCTGCATTCGAGAGTCCGAAGCGATGGGCGAACTGCTCTAACTCGTTACGCCCGTTCCAAGCATCCTGTTTTTCACGTGCCATCACTTGTTGTCCTCTCCGCTGGGTAGGTCCCAGAGTCTCTGTAGCTCGTGGATTGCTCGTTCATTGAAAGACAACCGCTCCTCAATCGAGCGCTGCAAAATCATCATGCCGCGCTGTCGCTGAGTGCGCATTGCCTCGACAGCGCGATCCGCCGCGGTGTCCAGTTCTGCGAGATCACGCATGGCGCACCTTCGGTACCTTCGGAAGCATCACTGCCTCAAGCTCGCTGAGTTTGAAAAGTATCCGCCCTCGCCCCGCGATCTGCCGTCCGGGGAGTTTACCTTGCTCAAAAAGTTCATAGGTCCGGCTGCGGCTCAACCGCAATACCTTCGCGGCCTCCGGTAGTGTCAAAAATTGTTCTTCCATTTCAGAGTGCTCCTGTTTTGTGGTTGAGTTATTTTGTGAGGATCGCCCGCACTTGTGAAGTCAGCGCTTGCTTTTGCAACGCAGTTCGGTCGAGTCGGTCAATGGTTGAGGCCTTTTTCCGAAGAGATGGCAGCAATCTTTGCTGTTCTTCTGGCGTGTAATCCGCCCAGAGTTCTAGGGTTTTCTCAATCGGGAGACGGGCAAAGTCACTAACGATACTGTCCTGTACGGGACTGGCGATCTTCTTTGCCTGCTTCTGCGTGAGTTCCCCGTCCTGCACCTTCTGCCCTAATTGCTGCGCCGAAAGTTTTCCAGCCGCGTATTGTTGCTGAAGGTCTCGGGTTTCCTGACTCTTTTCCAAACTCGCCGCGTCGGTTGATTTCGGAGAGTCGGCGACATAATCCCGTGCAGCCTTGGCGCCAGTGCTGAATGACTTTACGCCCGACACGCCAAGTGCCTGCAAGAAACCGTCGATGGGAGAATAGTCAGACGGATTCTTGATCCACTTCTGCACTGCAATAGGTGTCCAGCCCTTCAGCGTATCGACAAACTGCTGCGACATGGTGCGCTTGCGGCCAAACTCATCTCGCCCAAAAAGTGATTCAATGAGCGGCTTAGTCGTGGTCGGATTCAGGCGCGTATAGATGAACGAGCGCGGATCGGAAATCAGATGCGCAATGTCGCCAGGGATAGAGCGCAAAAAATAATCTTTCCCATTACTGGTTACTGCAAAGGGCTTGTCGAGTCGCGGATTGCCATTGTTTACCGCCATGTTCAGGACTCTCGCGGTCCCGTACAGCACAGCAGTCAGGCGAGCCAAGGCGACACGCTGCTCTGCTCCTTCGGGACGAAGCGCTTGCGCAACGAAACGGCCGCGGGCTTCTAGGAAGTCCGGTGCAAGACCCAAGAGCCGAAAAGTATCTTGCAGGGTCTTGTTGCGTCCCATCTGCCGATAATTGAGTTCTCCATGCTTCGGGATGCACCCACAGGTCGCCACGTTGGAAGATGGGTTTTCCATCAGAGTCCTTGCCAATCCAAGTCCATTTCTGTAACGCTGGATGGTCGATGGGTTTGTAATCGCCATACTTTTCCCCGATGAACTTCGGAGAGATCAGAGTCGCCTTGCCGCCGTCTGGGCTGTCTACCACGGTTGCGCGGTCACCATTGGCGACAACGAGCGGCTTTCCGTCCTTGGCTTTGCCATCGAGTAGTGACTTAATGAACGCACGCGATGCTATGGCCTTGTTGACTGCTTCGTCGTATGCGGTAATCAGGTATCCGATGTCTTTGTTTTTTGGAACAAACACTTTTCTCAAGTAAAACCAAAACACCTCCAGTACTCTTTCTCAATTCCAAACTCAATATCCTGAAAGTTTTCTACTTTCTCTTCAATGTTTACTATTATCTACCCAGCTTCAGCATTCATCTTAATTCTGCAGTCATACTCAAATAATTACAACTTCTGCCTTTACTTTTTCATTCAAATCACTCCCTCTAACTTTTTCGTCATCTCACAGTCTCCTCTTTTTCAAAGCCTCATTCCCTCACATAATACCATCCCGCTCTCAACTTATCAACTGCTTATTCCTTTCAAATGCATCCTTCATACATACCTGCAGCCTATCATTCCGCCTCTTTAAAATCTCCATTCCATTGTAAAACGCATCACACCGTTCCTTCACACATCAATCATAACACCAGTTTTCCGCTCACCTTCAAATTCTCTATATCTCTTTACTTCACATCACAGCCAGCTTTATATCGTAAGTTCACTCCCTTCATCCAGTCCAATTCCATTCAACATTTTTACTTTCAAATTTGTCCCATCATCACACTTCCCTTCATAACATTTCCCATTAGCAAATTCTACAATTCCCTGCTTCCTCACTCTCTTAACATCACAGTTTTCTCTCTTCCTGCCAATTTACGCCCTGCACGCTATCCATCAATTCAACTTCAGCAATTCACTTCATCAGCCCTAGTCTACTGTTTTTCTACCCTTTGTCTGTACCAAACCCCACCACAGAACTTCTTTAATCATTAACATATAGCTTTCATCCTCATCTTCTTTCCCATACCCTGCTTCCGTCTGTTAACCAGTTCCCAATCGTACTAATCCAGCACACAGCACCCATAGTTCCCTTACTTACTTATCAATTCGCCATCTTTTCAGCAACAACAAGCCTTACTGTCCATCAACTCATTATTCTCTTCATACTTAACAATACTATAACTATCTACTTCCATTAAATTCCTATCACATTACAATTTAATTCCCCCATTTACACATTACAAATCATCAATCACTACCAACATAAACACACCTAATATCTAGTTCTCATTTATTTACTTCCAACACTCTCGTTCAAACACTTTCACTAACATGTGTAACTCTGCTTCCTACTTCTGCCTCCACTTTTCTTTCTCTTCATTTTCCATACCAGCAGCTTTTACTCTCTGCACTTTCATTCGTTCATACTTTCCGTACCATACTTTTCAGCATTCTTACCTTCAATTCTTCTCAATATTTATCTAACTTTTTTTCCTGTCATTTGCACATCTTTCTTTGTATCCTTATAAACATTTCACTCTGCCCGCAGTCTTTTTCTACCTTACTATTAACTTTCCATCACAAAACTTGTAATTTCTTTTTTTTAAATAGTTCAATACTTTTCTAAAAATTTTTTATCATTTAAAAATCTAATTTCATTTTTTTTTATCTTTTTTTAAAAAATCTTATTTAAAATTTCCTTAACTTCTATACTTAACCTTCTTAAACATCAATTTAAAAAATTCCATTTAATTTTAACGTATTTTGTGCGGGAGTCGGATCGTCCCACGAGACGACTTCAGGGGGATTGCTAAATTCGCCTCTCTCGGCTCGCTGCATGTCGCGCATCGCGGCCTGAAATTCGCAAGGCTTCCAGGCTTCGTAACTTCCGGCAGCCAACATGGCATCTCGGAAAATGGATTTCACTCTTTCGCAACCTGCCGGCGTTGCGAGCAGATCGAGTCCGAGGATCAGATAGCCAGCGCAACACAAAACGTAAAAACTTTTATCGAAATCTTGATTTGGTTCCATAATTACTCCTCACTAACACGTCGCTATGTCTATTTTTCGTTGTGCTCGCTGCGACAAGTCCTTGATTCCGTGGCGAATAAAAAGTTTGGAAATGCCAACTAGTTGCCAGCACACGTATTCTTCTCATTCTCCACATATTTCCTTCCCCAACACTCCCATTCTCATTTCTTCCCCACACCTCTACTACTCTTAATTTTTCCACAAACCCTCCAAATTCTTTAAAATTACCCCTCTTCCATCAAAACTAATCACTATTTTCTTTATTCTTTCTTCCTCAATTTCCTGCTCTCTTCTCAATCACCTGTATCCTCTTCTCCTCAAAACAACCTCCATTACATTACTTTCTTTCTTTAATCGTAATTTTTTTTTCCCATACTTTTTCTTCATTATAAAAAGTAAAGGAGCCCCAGAACTGCAAGGCTCCCACTTCCCGAGCAGTGTCAACTCGGAAAAATCCTAATTACCGGGCTGCTGATCGTTCTGGCCTTCTGCCCGGTATGAATCGCGCAACATGTTTTCTTGGGCAGCGTCTCGGCCCGCGTGCTTTGAGGGTTGCGGCTGCCCGTCCGTGGCCGTGATGTTGTGTGTATAGATCGCGGTCGCAAGATGGTGGACGTGGCCTTCGTCCGGCAGACCGGTATGGGCGCTGGCTAGGATGTCAGAAGCCAACCGGTGCGCAGCTTTGAATTTTCGGATATGATCTTTTACGGTTGTTGCCATGTTGTCGTTGCTCCTTTGAGGGTGCCCGGAGGGTGCCCGCTCCATTTGGCGGCTTTTGTATCCGGTTGTTTTCTAATGTGCAGTTCCAAAGAAATAATTTCCCTTGAATCCGCGTAACTCTTTTGTTTTTGATTAGGTATGCAAAAAGACGGGGCACTTCGTAATCGGCAGGTCACCAGTTCAAGTCTGGTCGTCGGCTCCATCTATCACGTGGGTTACGAATCCACGCGTCGTGCTGAACCCGGTTTTACTTTCCGATCCTGGCCTGACAGGTTTCAAATTAAGAAAAGGGCCACGCTGACTTTTCAGCGTGGTCGTACCGAAGATCACGTCAGACCTCCTTGCGGATTTTTACTGCGGGTAGGGGGACTCTATACGTCTCTGTGCGACCGTTGCACTATCGGGCTATGAATTTTATGTGAAAACTGCGGGCGGTCGGATGGGAAGTGTGCGGCATGGGACGCGCGCTGTTTGGTTTGCAAGCGCGAGTTAGGTGATCAGCGCGGGATTAACACGGCTTCTAAGCCGAGCGGCGATGTCTGTGTGGAATGTCTGGCGTCGCCGAAGGGTTGGTGGCTTCATCTGCGGCGATGCGCGGAGTGTGGGCACATCGGATGCTGCGACAGTTCTCCGAGCCAGCATGCATCCAAGCATCCGGCAGCGACGGGGCATCCGATTATTGCTAGCTTCGAACCGGGTGAGGATTGGTTTTACGATTACGAGACGCAGCGGATGATCAGAGGAGCGGAGTTGCCTCCGCCGCACTCGCATCCGGCAAATCAGTCCGCGCCTGGGCCAGCAGGAAGAGTGCCGACTAATTGGGAATCGCTGCTGCATTAGGTTGGGGATTCGTTTAAACATGTAAGGGGCCGAGTACCAGCACGTGTTGCCGCTAAAATCTTCTGGTGTCTCGTCTCCCGCCCTTTCCGCAGAGAACGCGGAAAAGGGTGCACCCTCGGCTTCGGTTGACGATCAGCAGGAAAGTTGGCACCACCGGCCCGGGAAAAGGAGAGGAGCCTAAACCCGGACCAGCGGCGTTCCCGACGGGACGGTGCCCATGGGAAAGTTGATTGGCCATTGAACCTGGTGGCCCCGCGTCAACGGCTGACGCGGGACCATTTTCGGTCTTACGGCAAGTAGTAGCGGAACGAGGTGAAGACCATGCTGTCCAGGCCTTCCGGTGTTCCTGCTCCTGGGCCGACGCCAGACCAGGTCTGACGAGTCACGTAGGAGTACTGGGTTCCGAACTGGAACCTGCCCCTGGGGCCGTTGTAGAAGCGGTACCAGAAGCCGGCCGTACCCTCGATAAGTGCCCGCGTGTCGCCGGTGCATTTGGAGAGCGAGCCGGGATTAAATCCCGCCGTGACGGCAGTCGAAGGAGTCGTCTCAGTGAGGCAACCGGCGTTACTGAAAAGCGGCGATCCGTAGCCGACATAGGTTTTCGTGGCGGCGTCGTAATCCGAGGTCCGGCTGTCATACTCCGAGCCGGCATATAGATAGACATCCAGTTTCTTGCCGTGCCACTCCAGCGAAGCTAGCCCTTGGTAATTCTTGATCAGGTCAACAGTTCCGTCGGCATGAATGGAAAGATCGGAAAGCTGACCTGCACCGTATCGCCCCACTCCGCTGCCGCCAAAACCGTGCAAACCGAAAACGATGTGTTTATCGAAGAAATTCCAGCGGGCGTTGGCTCCGACGCCGCCACCGTTTTTCGAGGCGTTGTAGGCACCGAAAGCACTCGGACCTGTAACCGCGGCGTCGATCGGGCAAGGCCCAGTCTTGCCGACGGTGAAGTTTGCGCAAGGAAAGGCGCGGTCGCGAAACCGGTCATACAATCCGAAGACCTCGTAGTGCCCAAAGCCCGGATCGAATGCAACCTTGGCAACGATATCGGGCGACGGGTTGAAGGAATAAGTGGCTGCAGGAGTACAAGTCACGTAGTAGACGGGACTAGTTGCGCCGGTGGGGGTGTAGGAATTGGTAGCGCAACCGGTGATCGCGTCGTTGTAGCTGTTGGTCGCCCCCGCCGAGCCGAGCAGGAAGTTGTTTGCGTTGCCGTGAGAGGTAAGTGTAGCTTGCGAGTTCTCCACGGCTACGGCGATCGCTACCTTATGGTCGAAAGCTTTGGTTAGGCGAATCCCATACTGGCGCGCGAAGGTGAACCCGACGTTGTACCCAGGGTCGATAGTCATGGGCCGGGCGTCGTTGGTCTTGCCGATGTCATCGCTGGGGGCGATGCTGGCTTTATTTTCGGTCACCAGGCTCCACATCTGGCCGCCGAGGAAGCTCCATCCATTATCGAATTTGGCTTGGCCCCACACCTGGCGAAGGCGGAAGCTATAACTATTCGTAGAAGTGGCTGAGGAGGTGTCGGCTGCGGAGAGAAAATCGCCGGAGAGATAGCTGGAGAGCTCTACATTCCCCAAACGCCCGTCGACGTACACCGTAGGTCGAGACTGGCGGGCGGAGCCGAAAAACTCTGACAGCTGACTTTGCGAAGCGCCCGGCATGGTCAGCGAATTGAAGGGAGTGGGCAGGTCTGCTCCGAGGGCTCGCGATCGCCGTACGAATGCAGCTTCGGCGAACCCACCTGGGGTAATTGTGATTCCTTTGAAGCGAATAGAGATGACGGGACTTTCAAGCGGGTTCGCAGGAGTCTGCGGCGTCTTTTCTTGCAGGTTAAGCTCGGAACTGGGCGCGCTATTTTGCTGGACAGCAGGGCTACTAATTTCCGCCAACTGTTGCGGTTGAGTTTGGGTTGCGTTGATCTTGTCTACAGCTTCCGGCGCGGGTTGCTGTGACTTCCCGGCCTGCAGGCTCTCGAGTTGTAGAGTGAGTCGCTCGATCTGTTGCTGCTGCGCGGCCATGGCATCTTTCAAGGCTTGGACATCGGCAGCAGTTATTGGTGGCGAAGCGGGGGCTGGGGTGGTTTCTTTGGCCGGCGCGCTTGAGGCCGGGTTTTCTGCCCAGACGCTCGTGGTTAAAACTGCGAGCGTCAGAGCGATGAGAAATAGGGTTTTGGTTGCTTTCATGGAATTTCAATCCTCTCCTTTTGAGTTTGGTTGAACACACATGCCTGGGAATTACGGCAACGTTTGAAGCCGATCTATAGTGACCAGACTAATTATCATGATCTACATACTAGAGATTATTAAACTATCTAATCCCGATTCCACTGCTTCCGACTGCGTTGTTTTCAACTGCCTTGAGTCGGATACCTCACGCACAGAATTTATTCGGAACTGACGGAATCTATACGACTATCCCCGCCGTCTGGCACAGAACTTTCTGCTCATCCCTGTCCCCGATTCGGATTTCCGTGAACCACCATGGATAAGACACTGGGAGATTCGTGTTTTTTCTTGCGGCGCCTACTGGGTTCAGCGCCCTTGCTGTTCATAATGTCGGATAGCGTGGTGTGCTCCAGGATTTTGGCGGCGGCGTCGCGGACATCGAGAAAGACCTGGTACAGGGCACGATGTTCAGCGTCACGATCGATCAAAGTGCGCAACTGGTCGGCGTCTCCGAAGGGAGCCAGTGGACCGTCAATCAGACGGATGATCTCGCTGAGATGGATCTCTGACGGAGGTCGGCGCAACTGGTATCCGCCCTTGGCGCCGCGCACGCTTTCAACCATGCGTGCGTTTTTCAGTTCGAGCAGAATCAATTCCAGGAACTTTTCCGGCAAAGTTTCTTCGTAAGCAATGTCGCGGATGCGAATCGCGCCCTGATTGTAGTGCCGCGCCAGCATCATCATTGCCTGCAGTGCGTATAAACCTTTTTGCGAGATTTTCATAAGTCGGGAATTATGCCATAAACTCTATCGTTGTAATAGAGTTTATTAGCATCACCGACATTAGCAATTAAGATGCCAGGAGTATCCCTGCGCTCAAAATGCCGTAAAAAACGTGCTGTCAGTGTTTTATGGAAATATCGGTTGTTGCGGAGCCGAATCCAGCATGCACTGAATTGCAGATTGGTTGCAGTTCTTGCGGCATGATGGCCATTTCGGGCTTCGGGGGCTGCTTGTAAATTCGGCTAGATGGTATCGTAGAACACCACCATGGCTGCCACACAGACAATCGATAAGGATGGGCGCATCTACAAGAAGCAGGGAGTATGGGTTTTCAACTCTGGCGAACCTCTTGATGCCGACGTGGTGAAAAAAACGATCCGTCAAGGGCGGGAAGAACGGGGGCGCCGCAATCTAGGAAAACCTCGGTGAAGTTTTCTTCCGATAGCTGGAGGGTGCGCACGAGGAGTTTTCTTTCGACCTCTACCGGCCTCGTCGATTCTATATTCTTTCCCAGGGCTTGCGCCGCTTCGCGGCTGAGTTGCAGTCTGGCCTACCGGCGTCGAACTTCCTCTCGCATCAGCACTGGCGGCTTCTCCACCAAACCCCGGCGGAGCTTTGCTCCGCCTGGAGCCTCCGACGTCGCTCAGGGCAAGCTCGCGAGGCGCCCCACACGAGCCGCGCTAGAGTTGCGTATTTCTCAGGCGCAGGGAGTTAGTGATTACCGACACGGAGCTGAAGCTCATGGCGGCGGCGGCGAGGATTGGGCTCAGCAGCAACCCAGAGAACGGGTAGAGCACACCGGCGGCGATTGGTACGCCCAGCAAGTTGTAGATGAAGGCGAAGAACAGATTTTGGCGAATGTTGCGCATCGTCGCCTGGCTCAATTTGCGAGCGCGGACGATGCCGGCCAGATCGCCCTTCACTAATGTTATGCCCGCGCTTTCCATGGCGACATCGGTTCCCGTTCCCATTGCGATGCCCACATCTGCTTGAGCTAGAGCGGGAGCATCGTTGATGCCATCGCCGGCCATGGCGACGACGCGACCTTCTTGCTGCAAACGTCGCACTACCTCGGACTTTTTGTCGGGCAGGATTTCTGCCTCGAAGTTGTCGATGCCAAGCTGAGTCGCTACAGCTTGAGCCGTGCTGCGGCTGTCGCCGGTCAGCATGACGATGCGCAGGCCAGCGGCTTTGAGATCGCGCAACGCTTGCGCGGTAGATGGCTTGATGGGATCGGCAATGCCGATTATGCCTGCCGGACTGCCGTCTACGGTAACGAAAATGACGGTCTGCCCATTGCGGCGCAAGTCTTCGGCCTGATGCTTCAGATCATCCATGGGCAGACGCAGTTGATCGAAAAGTCTCTCGTTGCCTGCCATGACAACTTTTCCTTGGACTTCGCCGCTGATGCCGAGTCCGGTGTGTGATTGAAATTTGCTCGCGTGCGCCAACGCGAGATTATTCTGGTGAGCGGCGGCGACAATTGCAGAGCCGAGCGGGTGCTCGCTTCCCTGCTCCAGGCTTGCGACCATGCGAACTAGTTCAGTTTCGTCGCCTTCTGACACCGCACTCACAGATTCGACGCTAGGTTTGCCTTCAGTCAGAGTTCCAGTCTTGTCGAAAACTAATGTATTTACTTTTTCAAGGACCTCCAACGCTTCGGCGTTCTTAATAAGGACGCCAGCCCGGGCGCCGCGTCCGGTACCCACCATGATCGCCATGGGAGTAGCCAATCCCAGAGCGCACGGACACGCGATGATGAGGACGGCAACGGCATTCACCAGGGCGTGGGCCAGGCGCGGCTGGGGTCCGAGTAAACTCCAAGCGATAAATGTCAGCACAGCTATTCCAATTACCGTGGGCACGAACCACGCGGCGATACGGTCGGCAAGCCGCTGGATAGGGGCGCGGCTGCGCTGTGCCTGGCTGACCATTTGAATAATGCGTGCCAGAAGCGTTTCGCTGCCGACGTGCTCGGCGCGCATCACGAAGGATCCGGTGGCATTTACGGTCGCGCCTATCACTGGGCTGCCCGGCTCTTTCGCAACCGGCATGGATTCGCCGGTGATCATGCTTTCGTCAACGGAACTTGTTCCTTCGAGGACGATGCCGTCGATGGGAATTTTTTCACCCGGACGTACTCGCAGGCGGTCGCCCGGCTTTACCTGATCGAGGGGAATGTCACGTTCCGTGCCATCGCGCAAAATGCGAGCGGTTTTGGGGCTGAGGTCGAGCAGAGCGCGGATGGCGGCTCCGGTGCGGCTGCGGGCACGGAGTTCGAGCACTTGGCCGAGGAGGACGAGCGTTACGATAGCAGCGGCTGCTTCGAAATATACGGGTGGAGCGCCATTCATGCCGCCATCGTCCACCCCTCCGAATGATGCGGGAAATATTTTGGGGAATAAAGTGGCGACCAGGCTGAAGAAATATGCAACTCCTGTGCCCATCGCGATCAGCGTGAACATATTGGTGGAGCGGTTGATGATTGAGGCCCAACCTCGTTGAAAGAAAGGCCATCCGCCCCAGAGGACGACGGGAGTGGCAAGTAACAATTCAATCCAGGACAGTTTGGCTCCTGACAGCCAGCCGCCGGCCGCATGAGCGGGGATGCCGCGCACCATTTCAGCCATTGCGATTACGAGCAGCGGCACAGTAAGAGCTAAGCTTACCCAGAAGCGGCGAGTCATGTTACGCAGTTCGGGATTCTCTTCTTCGACCGCAGTAACCGTGCGAGGTTCGAGTGCCATGCCGCAGATGGGGCACGATCCGGGGCCGGGGCGGATGATTTCCGGATGCATGGGGCACGTGTATTCTGTGCGCGTAGCGCTTTGAGGAACCTCGGACTCGAGCGCCATCCCGCAAGTCGGGCATGGTCCGGGCTTGCTGGCACGAACTTGAGGGCACATGGGGCAGACATACGCAACCTGTTTTGCGGGCTCGGGCGCGCGCGAAACTGCGGGCGCCGCGGCAGGCCCGCCTAACATGACTAAATTGGAAGATCCAGCACGGGCAGCGGGATTGAGGTATTTATCAGGATTCGATTTGAATTTCTCGGCGCAGCCGGGGCAACAGAAGAAATATGATTTTCCCGCGTGGTCGACCTTGTGCTTGCTGGTCGCGGGATTCACGTCCATCCCGCAGACGGGATCTTTTACAAGGGTCGCGGCTTTTGAGACATTGTCCGTCATATATGGATTCGAAGGACTATGCTACGCCTTCCGGAAAAATGCTGTTCACACCAAAAAATATCGAACGCCAGCAGCAGAAGCCAAACCCATTTGCAGCCACTCACGATATGCCTGAAAGCATACCCGTAATACGAATCCTAGTTTTTCCGCGGCCTCTTCATCCGCATCATTTAGATTCCCGTCCCGCCGAGTTGGATCCTGAAAGCCGTTTCCGCTTGCAGGTTGTTGTATCTTAAGAGAGGAGCAACCAGCCTCACATGACACAAATGGAAGTCGCCTATCGTTACGGCGCGAACCCAGGCCCCGCGGAGATGCGAGCTTTGGGAAGCGTGCGCGAAGTATATGGCATTCGCCGCATGAAGTTCGAGAAGGGGCGAATTATCCGCGTGGAATTTGATGGCTCACGACTTAAAGAGCCGGCAGTTGCGAGTTTGTTGCGGAATGCTGGACTTGACTTGGAAGAAAAGTTGGACGGAAGGTGACTTCATCGGCCAACGGTGAGCTTTGGGGGAGGTCTGCCGTCGGCCAGATGAAATCGAGAAGGGAGATATGCAAGGGGCGTCCAAGAAAACCTCTGGCCGAAGTTTATCTTCAAGGGCGCCCCGTTGCGCGCCACTTCGTCTGCCAAGGCTGTTGCACCTCACTTGCCAATTCCAATCGGCTGAAAACACAAGCCGACACAGGCGAGACGCCTAGTAGGAATTGCATAGCCTGAGAAAGATTTACGTCTGCGTAAAAAACTGTCGGTAGACGAAGCTAGATAAGGCGATGAGGTAACCCGGCGCGACACTTAGGTGCTCATACAGTGATCACTGTATTACGTAAGTCAGCATCGTCCAATTTAGTGCACCACTCCGCGTTTTTTATAAATTCTTTATAGGTAGCGGCCCTCTTCCAGTTAACTTCCATTGCTGGGAAAGGAAGCTGCGCAGTACATTGCCATCGCGGAAGGCTTCTGTGCCTCCGGGCTTTGTGACCGAGTACGCGGCTGCGACATTGGCGAACGCGAGACAATCTTCGAGTTTCGCTCCCAGCAAGTACGCGTGAATAAAACCAGCGTCGAAAGTGTCGCCGGCGCCAATGTCATCAACCACCTCAACAGCAGGCGGCGCTGCGCTCCACTGCTCGTTTCCGCTCCGACATATTGCGGCGCTGGAGCCGCGTTTCACCACCACAATTTTAGACAACCCCGCCAGGAAATTGAGCGCCTGCGCAGAGTCATCTATGCCGGCAATTTTTCTGGCTTCGCGATCGTTGGGCAGAAAAACATCGACGTATCGCAGCACCTCGAGTAAATCCGGAGCCCATTGATTTTCAGGATCGTCATTGGTATCGAGCGACGTGGTGAGTCCTGCCTGCTTTGCTTGTCGAAACAAGTTCACGATTTGAGGACGAAGAGCACGGTGCAGGTAGAACGATGAGAGATGAAAATGGCGGGCGCTAAGAACGTAGTCGACGTCAACATCGGAATACTGCATTTCAAACATGGTCCCGGGATAGGTGAACATAAAACGATGCTGCGCATGAGGCAGGGTTACGGTGAGACCGGTGGATGTGCCGCCAGTTCCCTGCTTCATGCGGCTGATGTCTACGCCCGCAGCAGACAGGCGCTCAGCGGCAATCTTCCCGAGTGGGTCGTTGCCGATCTTGGAGATGAAGCCCACCTGTGTGCCCAGCACACACAGGTTGTGCGCGAAGATTGCCGAGGAACTTCCGAGCGTCAATGTCATATTGCTAGCCAAGTGTTCATGGTCGGGCAACGGATTTTCAGGTAAGCCATAGAGAATAAGATCGAGGTTGAGCTCGCCAACGACGCAGACTTCAATCATTCGAACATCCCTCTTGGTTTGGGTATGAAACTTTGGTCAGGAATGAGACCCGATAAACTGTACTACGCGACGGTCTGAGGGATCTCGTTTCCTGCTGAACATCGGCATCGTCGTAACAGGCAAGAACCCAGATCCCTCGCTTCGCTTCGGGATGACATGTTGTGATAATAGAAAATGAAAATTGGTACGCGCCGCGCAAATGACGTGCGTCAATGCGCTCTGTTAAACTGGAGCTTGTGCGCCCATAGCTCAGCTGGATAGAGCGAACGGCTACGAACCGTTAGGTCGGGAGTTCGAATCTCTCTGGGCGCACCATGTTGTTTCCCTCCGCCGCTGCTGGATATTTCCCCCAGCCGCGTAATACTTCGGTCAAAAGTCACTCACCACTTACGAAAATGCAGCATCGAAACGAGTTGATGACTGCAGTCCCGGCTGCCAAAAGATTGAGATTCCGATTCACGGTCTGCCGTGAAGCTGAACTAAAGGATTCCAGCTATGGCCCAGACTTCTAAAGCGCGTCGTCGGTCGCCTCAGATCGCAGAACTGGATGGTGCTGATCCGCTCACCAATTCGCAAATTGCGGAATTGTTGGCGACCGAAGCCGAAGGACTGAAACAGCCCTTGCAAAAGGCATTTCGGCGGGCATCGCGTAAGGCTTTGCTTTGGCCAGAGGAGGCATCGCAATTGCAGCAGGAGGGTCGATCATTAACGGAATTGCCCGGGATTGGTCCATACCTCGAGAAGATTGTTAGCCGATGGATGAAATTGTCACAGTTAGTTCCTGCCGCTCCCGATATTCGCAAAGATTTTCTGACATGGACGCTGGCGAATTCGCATCTTCAACGAGACCCAGCTTGGTGGGGGCAGCTTAAAGGCGATTTGCAGATGCACACACTGTGGAGTGATGGCTCCGAATCGATTCAGGAAATGGCTGATGCCGCCGAGGCCATAGGGCACGAATACATTGCGATTACCGATCATTCGCAGGGACTGAAGATCGCTGGCGGCATCAATGAAGAGCAACTCCGGCAACAGGCGGTAGAAATCGAAACCGTCAATGAAATGCTAAAAGATGCTTGCCGGAAAGTTCGCGTTCTGCGTTCTATTGAATTAAATCTGAGCCCTAATGGCGAAAGCGATATGAGCAAGGAATCACTGGCAGGGCTCGACCTGGTACTGGGATGTTTTCACTCTGCTCTGCGCCGCAAGGACGATCAGACCGAGCGCTACGTTGCGGCGCTGCGCAATCCTGACATTCAGATTCTGGGGCATCCTCGGGGCCGAATTTACAATTTCCGCCTCGGGTTAAATGCCGATTGGTCGCGCGTGTTCGCACTAGCCGCGGAACTCGATAAAGCGGTGGAAATTGATTCGTATCCCGATCGGCAGGATTTGAGTCTTGAACTCATCCGCTTGGCAAAGAAGGCTGGCTGTCGTATTTCCATTGGCACCGATTCACACGGCTCCTCGCAGCTTAGATTTATTGCATTCGGACTGGCTGCGGCTCATATCGCAGGCATCGATCCGGAACGGATCCTGAATTTCATGACGCGCAAAGAGTTGCTGACCTGGGCGGCAAGCGTTCGTGACAACACTTACGGCACTTAGCAAAAACAGGGCCGGAGTCATGGGAATCGGCCCAAACCTGGTTTGCGGACTACCCCGGTCAAACTTCGGCCGCTATCAGCTCCGCACTGTCAGTACCGGGCACTTTGCGTGACAAACAACTTCATGCGCGGTTGCCCATGGCAGATGCGCGGAGGCCCGAGCCGATGCCGCATGGTTTACTCCCATAACAATTAAATCGGCTTTGGATTCTGTCGCAATCTTCACAATCGCGTCCGGGGCGAAATCGAACTGCACGATAAATTCCGCACCGAACGGAAGATTCGCATCGTGCGGAATCAGGTTCTTAAGGCGCGCGAGATTGCGTGTCTTCGCGGTTTTCTGCTGCTCGACGAGATCGGGAGAAGGATACCAATACGGCCCGACATCCACCACCGGCACCGGAGTCACGGCATGCAGCAGGATCAAGCTTGCGTTATTTTCGCTGGCGATCGAGATGGCATATTGCAATGCATGTAACGAAGCTGGCCCAAAATCTGTAGCGAATACGATCTGGCGAAATTCCTTATTCTTTACCGGCTCTGCCGGAACCGCAGGTCCGACGGTCAGCACTGGACAAGAAGCCAGCCGGAACAGCTCTTCTGCCACCGAGCCGAGCAATACTTTCTTCAATCCGCCGCGTCCATGGGTGCCGAGCACAAGCAGATCGATTTCGTCTTTCTCTAATAATTCCTGTAACACATCACGGATGGACCCTCGCTCCAAAACAACCTCGTGAGGTATATTTCCCAGCGGGTTTCTGCCCAGGAAATTCTCCATTTCGAGTTCCGCTTTTTGTCGGACATAATCTAACTCTGAAGGTAATGGCTCGATGGGCAAGGAAGTCCGTGGTTCCGCGGAAATTACATGCACGAGGTAGATATTTGAACCATACCGGCTCGCGATGGCGGTCGCGTAGGGCACGGCTTTTTGGGAAACTTCTGAGAAATCGGTTGTAAGCAGAATGTTTTTGAAGGTGACGCTGTGTTTTACCTCGATGGTTTCCATTGGGGATACCTCCTCCCCTCTACTTTGTTTATACGGCGAAACCATCCTGCCAGCGGTGATCGGGATCACATCGCTATTAAAAAAAAGAGCGCTGCGTGGTATCGCAGCGCTCTGCAAGAATGCTCTAAGAAACCAGGCCTCAGCGCACTGTAGTCAGTTCGCCGGTGCGCTTCTCGAATGGCACGAATTCACGTGCAGCGGATCCCGTGTAGATCTGCCGCGGACGCGCGATCTTCTGCTCCGGATCGGTGAGCATCTCCTGCCATTGGGCCAGCCAGCCCGCGGTGCGCGGGATAGCAAACAATACGGTGAACATTTCGGGTTTGAAGCCCATGGCCTGGTAGATGATTCCTGAGTAAAAGTCCACATTGGGATACAGCTTGCGGGCGATGAAATATTCATCCTCAAGCGCGATTCGCTCGAGTTCGAGCGCGATATCAAGTTTGGGATTTCCGCCCGTCACAGCGAACACTTTTTCTGATACCCACTTGATGATTTTGGCGCGTGGATCGTAGTTTTTATAGACGCGGTGGCCAAAGCCCATCAGCTTGCCATGTCCATCTTTAACTTTGTTGATGTAGGCAGCGACATTCGCCTTGGAGCCGATTTCGTCGAGCATGTTCAGCACCTCTTCATTGGCTCCGCCGTGTAGAGGTCCGGACAAGGCTGCAGCCGCGGCTGCGGTGGCCAGGTAAGGATCGGCCTGTGCGCTACCTACCGCTCGCATGGCGTTGGTGCTGCAGTTTTGTTCGTGATCAGCATGCAGGATAAAAAGAATGTCCAGGGCACGCGCAATTACGGGATTGGCAACGTACTTCGGTTCCACCATCCGCCACAACATGTTCATGAAATTTTCCGGATAGCTGAGATCGTTGTCCGGGTAAACATAGGGAAATCCAAGACTGTGCCGGTAGGACATGGCTGCGATCGAGGGCACTTTGCCAATCAGACGCTTGATCTGCAACAGGCGATTGGCTGGATCATGAACTTCTCTAGCCTCGGGATAAACCGTCGACAACGCTGCCACCGTACTCACCAACATCGCCATAGGATGGGCATCGTGCAGAAAACCTTCCATGAGTTTCTTGGTGGTTTCATGCAGCATGGTGTGATGCGTAATCTCGTCGACCCACTTTTTCAGCTCATCAGCTGTAGGAAGCTCGCCGAAAAGCAGCAGATACGCTACTTCAAGGAAAGTGCAGTGTTCCGCCAGCACTTCAATGGGATATCCACGGTAGCGAAGAATGCCGCGATCGCCGTCTATGAAAGTGATGCTGCTGTGGCAGGACGCGGTGTTCATGAATGCCGGATCATAGGTCATGAGACCAAAGTCGTCAGCTCCGGTCTTGATCTTCCGCAAGTCCATCGCGCGGATTGTGCCGTTTTCAATCGGCAACTCGTAATTCTTGGCATTGCGATTATCGGTGATCGTAAGACTGTTGGATGGCATGTAAGTCTCCTTGCTACAGTTTGGGTCCCCCGGGCGGAATTACACACGCTCCCAGCATTCTTGATTAAGCATGCACTATCATTCTGGGTGGCGGGAAGAAAGCGGGCAAGGCTGCTGGTCACAGGCACGTGTGATGGAAGTCACCGAGCCGTTTAATAACGGAACAGTTGGATGTGCTTCACGCGCAATAATGAGCGTCTTGACATTGTTCGTTGTAACGATTATTATTGCTACAGATGAATCGCCAAGACCACGGCAAACGACGTCCACCCTGTCCTGAGGAGTCTGCATTTCTGGACCTGCTGCGGACGACTGACATGTTGTCGCGCTCTTTGGTCGGAGTTCTCAAGGCCGAAGACCTCTCGGCCAATCAGTACAACGTGCTGCGCATCTTGAGAGGGGCGCGTGATGCGCTTCCCTGCGGCGAGATCGCCAGTCGTATGATCACCCGCGACCCTGACATCACCCGCTTGCTCGACCGACTAGAGAAGCGCGGCCTGATCTCACGTTGCCGGGAAACCAAAGACCGGCGAATGGTGATGGCCAGGATTACGCCGGAGGGACTTAAACTGCTAAGCCGCCTCGATGAACCGATCGAGGAAGCTCACCGCAAATGCCTGGGCCATCTAGGGCGGGAGCGGTTGCGTATGCTTACAGAACTGTTGGAGGCTGCGCGCTCTGCCGTTAGCTGATTTTTTGTCCTATATATTTGTTGCAACGATTATCGTCATGAGGCATCAAATCTAAGCAGCCTGAAGATGTAAAGCGTATCTAAAGAAAAAGAAAGGACAAACTACTATGAGCACAAGCACCCTGACTTCACCGCAAACTGCCACCACCACCTGGAATATCGACCCGGTTCATTCGGTTGCCGAATTCAAAGTAAAACACATGATGATTTCGAACGTGAAGGGGCAATTCCCCAAGATTTCGGGAAAGTTGACGCTGGACGAATCTGATGTGACCAAATCGAAGGTCGAGACCTCGATTGAAACAGCTTCGATCGAAACGCGTGACCCGCAGCGCGACGGTCACTTGAAGAGCCCAGACTTCTTCCACGTTGAGAAGTTCCCGACTATGACTTTCAAGTCCACTGGCATCAAAGTTGTCCGTGACGGTGAACTGTCAGTAGAGGGCGACCTGACGATTCGCGACACCACGCGCAAGGTGGTCTTCACGGTCGAAGGTCCCACGCCTGCTGCTAAAGATCCATGGGGCAACACGCGAATTGCGGTTTCTGCGACTACCAAGATCAATCGCAAAGACTTTGGTCTGACGTGGAATGCGGCACTTGAAACCGGCGGCATTCTCGTCGGCGACGAAGTCACCATCACGCTCGACGTTCAATTCGTAAAAGCGTAAGAAAATTCGCCTGGCGGCACGACGTTTGCCGCGTGGGCATCCAAAAAGGAGGCAGAGTTTATGTCACTCCGCCCAGTAAAACAGATTATTCAAACCACACCGACCATCGAGGGCGCGGGCGTAAAACTGCAACGCGCCTTCGGGTTCGGTAAGACGAAAGAGTTCGATCCATTTTTGTTGCTGGATGATTTTCGCAACGAGAACCCGAATGACTACCGCGCGGGATTTCCGTGGCATCCGCACCGCGGTATCGAGACCATCACCTATGTTCTCGCCGGCTCGGTTGAACACGGCGACAGCTTGGGCAACAAAGGCAAGATGACTGCCGGGGATGTGCAGTGGATGACAGCTGGCAGCGGCATTCTCCACCAGGAGATGCCGAAGGGCGACAGCCATGGGCGCATGCATGGCTTTCAGTTATGGGCGAACCTGCCCGCATCGCTGAAAATGACCGACCCGCGCTATCAGGACATTTCATCCAGTGCGATCCCCGAGGTCACCGACGACGACGGTACCCGCGCGCGCATTATCTGCGGCGAGTTCTGGGGAAAAAGGGGACCTGTGGAAGGCGTAGCGGCTGATCCGAATTACGTCGACATCTCGGTTCCACCGGGTCAGCGCAAGCGGCTCAAGGTTGAGACTACGCGCAATGCGTTCGCGTACGTCTTCGCCGGGTCCGGCACGTTTCGCGATTCTTCGAATCCGCGGGCGGTTCTGACCGAGCGCGTCGATAAACCAGACGCACCGCCCGTTTACGACGTCGGCAATCATTCGCTGGTGCTGTTCGACCGTGGCGACGAGATCTCGGTTCAAGCTGGAGACGAAGGGATTCGATTCCTACTGGTGTCGGGCAAGCCGATCGAAGAGCCAGTTGCATGGTACGGGCCGATTGTAATGAATACGCAAGAGCAGCTGCGTCAGGCAATGAACGAATTGCAAACTGGCGAGTTCATCAAGCATCGTGGAAGAACAAAAGACACCCGCAGTTGATTTGCCGATAGGCGATAAAGTTGCGACCACTGCTGCCAAACGTCCAGCGCGTACCACGCTTGTGGGACGGCATGTGCGGCTGGTTCCGTTGGACGCGGCTTTGCATGCTGAAGATCTTTTCGAGGGAGTTCGCGGAAACGACGAGGTTTGGACTTATCTCTTTGAAGGTCCTTTCGCGGATCTCCCTTCGTTCCGACAGCGCCTTGAATCGATGGCGAAGTCGGATGATCCTCTGTTTTTCGCAATCATCGATTGCCGCTCGGGCCGTGCTGTCGGATACGCCTCCTACATGCGCGTTGAACCAGGGCACCGGGTAATAGAGGTTGGCAGCATCCTTTTTGCTCCAGCCTTGCAGCGCACGCCCGGAGCTACCGAGGCAATGTATTTAATGGCAAAGCACGCATTCGACGATCTTGGATATCGTCGTTACGAATGGAAATGCAATTCGCTGAACGCGCCCAGCCGCCGCGCCGCTCTTCGTCTGGGATTCAGGTTCGAAGGCAAATTCAGAAAACACATGATCATCAAAGGTCGAAATCGAGATACCGCCTGGTACTCGATGACGGATGATGAGTGGCCGAGCAGGAAAATAGCGTTTGAGAAATGGCTGAATCCATCCAATTTCGATGCAAACGGCCATCAATTGCGGAGTCTGTCAGAGTTTCAGAGCGATTCGGGAAAATAACTCAATGAGGTATCTCGATGCGGTAGCGTGTCAAATGGAGGCCGGGCGTCTCGCCCGGCTGACGGGCGAGACGCCCGTCCTCCGTTGTTCATCGAGCAAAGGCTTTTCCGTGCGCTATAATTCGCGCGGATGCCCGCATCTGCACACGGTACGGCGCGATTTCGACCTGCAAGCGACAATTCCCTTCTCATTTATTTCGATCAACACATTTCGCTGGCCGCGCATCAGCAGGTCGCTAAGCTGCTTCGATTGCTCGAACTGCGACCTGTCAGCGGCATCATCAATCTTCATCCGGCTTATTGCTCTGTTTTAGTCAAGTTCGATGCGCTCAAGTTGAGCTACGATGAGCTTGAGACTCGCCTTCGTCCATATCTGGATCGCCTCGATGAAATAAGTCTGCCCGAGCCTCGCCATCAAGAAATTCCCGTCTGCTACGGCGGAGAATATGGCCCTGATCTCGCGGAAGTTTGCGATACACATGGCCTGTCATTCCAGCAAGCGATCGACCTGCATGTCTCAGCCACTTACATCGTCTATTTTCTCGGGTTCGTCCCTGGCTTCGCCTATCTCGGCGGACTTCCCGAAGCACTGGTGACGCCACGTCTTGCAACGCCGCGGCGCAGAGTTCCGCCCGGTAGCGTGGGTATCGCCGGGCAGCAGTCAGGCATTTATCCATTCGCCACGCCCGGTGGCTGGCGCCTGATAGGACGCACTCCGCTCGCCATGTTTCGTCCAGACCGCAACGATATGAGCGTCTTGTCCATTGGAGACCGCGTGCATTTCGTCCCCATCTCTCCAGAGCGATTCGCCGCTTTTGAGAACACATGAAAACTATTCAGGTGCAAGCTCCCGGCCTCTTCACCACAGTGCAGGATCTTGGCCGCGAAGGTTTCGGCCCACTGGGAGTTTCTGCTTCGGGCGCCGCCGATCCTATTTCTCTGCGCCTCGGAAACCGGCTTGTGGGAAATCCCGACGATGCGGCGGGAATTGAGATGACTCTACTCGGCGGAGCATTCCTGTTTCCCGAGGGCGCCGTGCTGGCACTCAGCGGCTCTGACTTCGGTGCGAGGCTAGATCACGTTCCCGTCGATCCTTCGATGTCGTTCGAAGCGCGCCCCGGCCAGACGCTTCGCCTTGGGCCCACGCGTTCCGGAGCGCGGAGCTACTTATGCGTACAGGGCGGCATCGACGTAATGCCATTCCTCGGCAGCGCCTCCACGCACACCCTGAGCGGCCTCGGCGGTTTCGAAGGCAGACCACTGCGCAAGGGCGATGTGCTGAGCATCGGGGGCGCACCTCAGTCCTACCGCAAACGAATAGTAGCTCCACATATCTTGTCGCGCCTGTCGCCTCGCAAGATCCTCCGCTGCACTTCCGGTCCGCAAAGCGAGTGGTTCGCCGAATCGTCGCAGCACCTCTTCTACAGCAGCACTTACCGCGTCACCGAGGAATCCAATCGCATGGGCCTGCGTTTGGAAGGACCTTCCATTCCCGTATCTTCAGGCGGCCACATGATTACCGAAGGAGTTTCTCTCGGCGCCATCCAGGTTCCAGGGGGAGGGTCGCCGATCATTCTTTTTGTGGAGCAACAGACTACCGGCGGCTATCCTAAACTGGCCAACGTAATTTCCGCCGACCTGCCCAGCGTAGGCCAATTGCGTCCGCGGGATGAGATTCGTTTTGAGCGCGTCACCTTCGAAGTGGCGCGAGCGCTTTTCCAGAAACAGGAACAATTGCTGGCATCGCCGGAGCTGATTCAGGAATGAAGTCCATCGACCTCAATTGCGATATGGGGGAACTGCCCGAGGCGATCGCGGATGGCACTCAGGAATCGCTTATGCCTTCGCTCACTTCTGTCAACATCGCCTGCGGAGGACACGCCGGCGACGAACAAACGATGAAGACAACCATCGAGCAGGCACTTCGCTGGAGGCTGGCGCTGGGCGCGCATCCGGGGTACCCTGATCGCGCAAATTTCGGCCGGGTGGAACTGCAAATGTCCGTCGAAGCCATCGCGGATTCTGTCTTCGAGCAGGTGTGCACACTAGCCGACGTGGCCGCCCACTACGGTGTCAGCTTGGCACACGTCAAACCGCATGGCGCACTCTACAATCAGGCGGCTCGCAATCGCGTGCTTGCCGAAGCCATTGCGAAAGGCGTCGCGCGGTGGCGCCATGACGTCGTGCTCATAGGCCTCGCCGGATCGCCGATGCTCGAAGTTTTTCGTGACGCTGGATTCGCCGTTGCGGCGGAAGCCTTCGCCGACCGCCGCTACGAAGCGGACGGAACGCTACGCTCGCGCAAGTTCGACGACGCACTCATCCGCGATCCCGCCGACGCCGGCCGCCAGGCTTTGAACATCGTGCAACTTGGCACAGTGATTGCGTGCGACCGCAGCGAAATTCCAATCAACGCCCAAACTCTCTGCATTCACGGCGACACTCCCGGCGCTCCAGAAATTGCCGCAGTCGTATCGCGCACGCTCCGCCATGCCGGTGTTACTCTCAGCGCGCTCGCGCGTTTTTTCCAGTGAATGCACTTGCGGTTGGCGCGCCCGCCACAGTCGCACAGAACGCGCCGGGCGTGGGGGCGCCTTTTGCTAGAATTAGTAGTTCTCTCTCATGAAACGACTTCGCATTTCCGCCATCTCCTACCTCAATACTGCGCCTCTAATGTGGGATTTCGAGCATGGAAACTCTCCCGCGCGGAATGCTTTTGATATTTCTTACACCCTCCCTTCGCTTTGTGCGGCCAGCTTGCGCGACGGGTCGGCGGATGTTGGCATCGTTCCCGCGGCGGCTTACACCAGCATTCCTGAGCTCGCGATTCTTCCGGGAGTGGCTATTGCTTCGCGGCGGGCGGTTCGCTCCATTCTTCTGGTCAGCAAAGTTCCGCTGGAAAAGATTCGCACCGTTGCTTTGGACTCTTCGTCGATGACTTCGGTCGCGCTGATCAAAGTTCTGTTCTCGAAATGGTGGGGAGGCGGACGAACATTCAGCGCAATGACGCCCGATATCGAACAAATGCTGAAGGTGAACGACGCCGGGTTAGTCATTGGCGATCCGGCGCTGCAGATCGACCGGTCGCACTATCTTACTTATGATCTTGCCGGGGAATGGATACGTTTGACGGGGAAACCGTTTGTGTTTGCCTTTTGGGCCGTGCGGCAGGCGGCTTTGAATATTGCTTTTCGCGATTTGGATCTAGCTACTGTGTTTCAGGAATCACGTAATAATGGTCTGCTACCGAACAGTCTCGATGTCATTGCGCGGGAGTGGGCGCCGCGCCTGGCTTTGGGCCACGAAGATGTGAAAAGTTATTTGACGGAAAACATCTATTACTCGCTCGATCCCGATTGCCTGGACGGCATGCGTCTGTTTTATCAATTGGCTCACGAATGCGGAGCGTTACCGGCGGCACCACCGTTATTTTTTCTGGATGCTGCGAAGGCGGTAGTCATTTAGTCTTTATTTCTCCAGCGACCGCACTGCCTGTACACTAACCTGCATCAAAACCCAATGCTGCCACATATCCATCCCCTGCTCGCCGTTTCCACTTGGGTTCGTCTACGCCGTCTTGGAGGCCCCGGACTTGTGTTGTTGGGGATTGCGGACAACTCTGTCATCCCGCTGACCGGCAGCATGGATGTTCTGACGATTTGGCTGGCCGCCCGCCATCGCGAGCCTTGGATTTACTACGCAGCCATGGCGACCATTGGGGCGGTGGTCGGCGGATACATTACTTATGCGCTGGCGCGAAAGGGCGGCAAGGAAACGATGGAGCGCAAGCTCTCGAAACGACGAGCGCAGAAAATTCAACTGAGATTCGAGCGTTGGGGATTTTGGGCGATCGCGGTTCCGGCGCTGCTGCCTCCGCCTTTTCCGTTTGTGCCATTCCTGATCGCCGCGGGCGCGATGCAGTATTCGCGAAAGAAATTTCTGGGCGCGCTGCTGGTTGGCCGAGGAATTCGCTACTCGGTTGCTGCTTATTTTGGATCGCTTTACGGCAGGCACATCCTCCGCTTTTTCGCGCGATACCAGAAACCAGCGCTGTCCATATTGATCGGACTGGCAGTTGTGGGAGGGATTCTTTCGCTGATCCAGTACCTTCGCTACAAGCATCAGGCGCCTGCCGCGCAGCACAGTAGCGCAGCGTGACTCAGCTTTCATTTGGAGCAACCACCTTGCGTCCGCTAGAATTGTTGTAGCCTTACCGAACGCCCATGACCCTTAGCAAGCAGCAAGCTCTCGATTTGTTTCGTTCTGACGACCTCATCGGCATTGGCATGGAAGCTGACGCGGTGCGCCGCAAACTGCATCCCGAGGGCGTGGCCACATACATTATCGATCGCAACATTAATTACACAAATTACTGCACCGAATACTGCACGTTCTGTGCGTTCTATCGGCCGCTGAAGGGGCCTAAAGCGAAAGAGGGATACATCCTCGATTTTGAAACTATTTACGAAAAGATTCGCGAGACGGTCGAGATGGGCGGGACCGGAGTACTGATGCAGGGTGGGCTGCATCCGGATCTGAAGATTGACTGGCATGAGCAGATGCTGCGCGGCATCAAGCAGCGGTTTCCTAAAATTCATCTGCATTGCTATTCGGCATCGGAAATTATCGCGATTGCGGAATACAGCGAGCTGAGCATACGCGATACCATTTCGCGGCTTCGGGATGCTGGCCTCGATTCGATTCCCGGCGGCGGCGCCGAGATTCTCGACGACGAAGTCCGTTACAAGATCGCCCGCCTGAAATGTCTGACCGACGATTGGCTCAACGTGCATCGCACCGCGCACCAGTTGGGAATGAGAACAACAGCGACCATGATGTTTGGCGTCGGCGAGAATTACGAGAATCGCGTGAATCATTTTCAGCGGTTGTATGAACTGCAGGAAGAGACCGGCGGATTCACTGCATTTATTCCGTGGAGCTTTCAACCCTCGAATACCGCTCTGGGCGGACGCCACTGGGATGAAGCTACGGCTGTCGAGTATCTCAAAGTACTAGCGATCTCGCGGCTTTATCTCTCGAATTTCCTGAACGTGCAATCCAGCTGGGTAACCCAGGGATTGAAAGTCTGCCAGATGGGCCTGCGATTCGGCGGCAACGACGTGGGCTCGGTGATGCTCGAGGAGAACGTAGTGCGAGCCGCCGGTGTAACCAATTGCACGACGGAAGAAGAACTACGCCGCATAATTCGCGACGCCGGCTTCAAACCCGCGCAGCGAGACACGCTTTACCGGACATACTTTCTAAACTAAAGGCTCCAATTCCCTCCTAACTTTCTTATCTGTAATTTCAAAGAGTTCAATTTCTTACCAGTGTGGTTTTTGGAGGCTGTTGTAAAATTCAAATCTATTATGCAGACGAAAATTCCTGTGGGGATTCTGGGCGCGACCGGAATGGTGGGGCAGCGCTTTGTGCAAATGCTGGAGCATCACCCGTGGTTCGAGGTAGCGTGGCTGGCGGCTTCCGATCGCTCTGAAGGCCGCTTCTACGGCGAAGCGGCGCGCTGGAAGATGAAGACGCCGATGCCATCGAATGTGGCGAAAATGAAAATATCGCCTGCCACTCCCGAAGGCGCAACCAAGATTATTTTTGCCGCGCTTGACGCGTCGATTGCCGCAGAGATGGAGCCTCGTTTCGCCAGCGCGGGTTGCATCGTGGTCACGAACTCCAGCGCCCTGCGAATGCAGAGTGATGTGCCACTGGTGATTCCTGAGGTCAATCCGGATCACATCCAGATGATCGAATGTCAAAGTTGGCGCAAGAAGTCCGGCGGTTTTGTGGTCACCAATCCTAACTGCTCGGCCATCGGGCTGGTTATGGCGTTGAAGCCTTTGCAGAACGAGTTTGGACTTAAAACAGTCATGGCCGTAACCATGCAAGCCGTCAGTGGCGCAGGATATCCCGGCGTGGCGTCGCTCGACATTCTGGGCAACGTGATTCCCTACATCCCCAAAGAAGAAGAAAAGATGGAGGAAGAGACGCGCAAACTTCTGGGAAGGCTCAACGGTGCGGGCGTCGTACCGGCTGACTTCGGAATGAGCGCGCACTGCAACCGCGTAGCCGTGGAAGATGGGCACACCGAATCCGTCTCAGTGCAGTTACGAGAGAAAGCTCGGTCCGAGGAAATAATCAACGCATGGAACAAATTCCGCAGCGTGCCCCAGGAATTGAAGCTGCCCAGCGCTCCTGAACAGCCTGTGCGCTACACCGAATCCGCAGACCGGCCGCAGCCGCGATACGATGTCGAAGCCGGCAATGGCATGACCGCAACCGTCGGTCGATTGCGTCCGTGCGGAGTTTTGGATTGGAAGTTTACCGTGCTTTCCCACAACACCATTCGAGGCGCTGCGGGCGCGGCCCTGCTGAATGCCGAATTACTCAAGGTGCAGGGTTACCTCGATTGAGTGCCCGCACTAAACCCTGGTCCTACAGTCGAATTGCGCCTGACAGCGTGAATTGGTTTCCGAGGTGCCTGCGCCAATGATCGTCATGAAATTTGGCGGCACCTCAGTGCAGGACGCCAACGCCATCGAGCGCGCAGCCACGATTGTTAAAGGTCGACTGGCGCAAAAGCCGGTGGTGATAGTCAGCGCGATGTCGAAGGTCACCGACCAGTTGCTGGCTATGGCGCGGGCTGCCGGAAATGGCGATCGCAAAGCTGCGCTCAGTCTTTCTCGCGCCTTGCGCGAGCGCCACTACAATACCGCGGGCGAACTGCTTGGCACAGCGCTGTTCACGGAATTCCACGGGGATCTGGGAGTTTACTTCGAAGCGCTCGACGAATTGCTGCGCGGCATAGCCGCAGTTGGCGAGTTGACTCCTCGCACCACTGATCATGTTGCCGCATTTGGTGAGATTCTTTCCAGCCGGATTATTTCCGCGGCATTTTCAGCGCACGGCCTCCAGGCCACGATGGTGGATTCGCGCGAATGTATTGTCACCGACAATGAGCACATGCGTGCCGCTCCTCTCATGGAAGAGACCAACCAGCGGCTGCGCCAGAAGGTCCAACCAGTACTTGATAAAGGCCGGGTCCCGGTAATGGGAGGTTTCATCGGCGCCACCAAGGCAGGCATCACCACGACCATTGGGCGCGGCGGCTCTGATTATTCGGCGGCGATTGTCGGCGCCGGGCTGGGCGCGGAGCGAATCGAAATCTGGACCGACGTCGACGGGATGCTGACCACCGATCCCAACTTGTGCCCGGATGCGCGGCGCATCAAGCTCATCAGTTTCGATGAAGCGGCTGAATTAGCGTACTTCGGCGCCAAAGTGCTGCACCCGGCTACGGTGCTGCCAGCAATCCAGAGAAACATTCCGGTTTACGTGCTCAACTCGCGCAATCCGGAGTGCGAAGGAACGCGCATCTCAGCCCGTGTGCCTCACTGCAAAAATTCTTTTAAAGCGATTGCTGCGAAAAAGCGCATTACCATAATCGACGTGGCGGCACCGCGCATGCTGTTGGCTCACGGCTTTCTGCGCGCCATTTTCGAAGCCTTTGACCGGCATCGAATCGCGGTGGATGTGGTTTCCACTTCGGAAGTTAGTGTTTCGCTGACGGTGGATTCGAATGAGTCGATTCCCGCGCTGGCGGCGGATCTGGCGAAGTTGGCAGATGTGAAATACGAAGGCCGTAAGGCGATTGTTTGTCTGGTGGGAGAAAATCTGCGCGAGACGCCGGGAATTGCGGCGCGGGTCTTTGGTGAGCTATCCGACGTGAAGATTCGCATGATTTCACAGGGCGCGTCGGAGATTAATCTCACCTTCGTGATTGAAGAAGATGAAGTGCCGCAGGTGATACGCCGCTTGCATAAAATATTTTTCTCAGATCTCGATCCCGAAGTATTTGCCTGATCAGTTCTTTACTCGACCATCGCCAAAAAAGGTACGATATACCCGGCAGGTTTCGTTCATGAACATTCTGGTTTTAGGCCGCGGCAAAACCGGCTCACTCGTGGCGGAGGTGGCACGCGAGCGCGGCCACCATGTGCGTGTGGTAGGCGCCGCCGAGAATGCGAATGGGGCCGCTTTGACCGACCCAAACCTTGCCTCGATCGATGTGGCCATCGATTTCACCAACCCAGCCGCAGTTCTTCTTGATATTGAAGCTTGCATTCGCGCGGGGAAAAACATTGTGGTCGGAACCACCGGATGGTATGGCGAGCTGCCGCGAATCCGGGAGTTGGTGCAGCAATGCGAAGGAAGCCTGAGTTTACGCCCCGAATTTTTCCATTGGCATAAACCTCTTTTTTGACGTGGCGCGGAGTGCTGCGGCCGCCCTTCAGCACCAGTACTTCGGCCAGATTTTCGAACGCCATCACGCGCAAAAAAAAGACGCACCTTCAGGAACCGCATTTGCGCTGCAGAGAATTGTTCAAGACTCGTCCGGCACTGAGTTGGAAATTACATCATTCCGTGAAGGCGATGTTGTCGGTATGCACGAACTGGTGCTGGATTCGCCGAACGATACGATCTACGTTTGTCATGATGCCAAGTCGCGCCGCGGATTCGCCGAAGGCGCGGTAAGAGCTGCCGAATGGCTCGTCGGGAAAAAAGGTTTTTTCGAGTTCAAAGATATCTGGCGCGAAATGTGAAGAACTTGGTAGCGCCGCCGTCTCGGCGGGTTCGCTCGCAGTCCCGAGGGCAAGATGCCGGCGCTACCAAGGTCAGGCTACTGCTTGGTGGTGGCCTTGAATCCTACCTCCGCGCTGGAGCTGTTCACGTAGCGTCCTACCATTTCGAGGGTGTCATTGACACCGTCGGGTTTGGTCTGCGGTCGTGGCTTTTGGATCGATGACATCGTAGTACTTGCCGCCGTGATAGAGGAAACCGATCTCGTCGCCAGCGGAATTGAAATAGGCGCCCACGACGTCGCCCTTATTATTTAGGGAGCGGGCAATGGTTCCAGATGTGCTGGCATTTGGATCAGCGATTTTCTTGAAGGTCTTGCCGTTGTAGACGAAACTCTGGTAAGTGCCAGCTGAGTCTAACGGCAAACACAACCATCTGGCCGCTGTTGTTAATATCCCAGGCGTATGGCGTGGTATCGCCGGTCACGTCGATGCTCGTATACTTGGCGCCTTTCTTCACGAAGCCATGCTGGACGCTGGCGGAGTCCAGGTACGCACCTACTACATCGCCAGCATCATTGATTCCGATGGCCTGGGTGCCGTTTGATTTGGGGAAGTTGATGGCGGTGAATTTGCCGCCTGAATATACAAATCCCTCGAACAAACCGGTCTTGGTGCTGGTGCAGAAACCGGCGGCTGCATCCGACTTATTGATACCGTAGAAGGCAATTGCGGCAGGGTAGCCGCCGGTGGTTGTGCAACCCGCGTGATCAACGGTGGTGAGCTTCTTTCCGGCGAGAATCATCGCGTGCTGGATGCCCTTGGCGTCCACGTAATCGCCGGCGATGACGCCCGCGTTGTTGACGGCGAAAGTATCCGTCTCGGTCGCGGTTTTGTTCGCGTGAACGTCAGAAAAGGTAAAGGTTAACGTCGGCGCCGCCGCGATACCGACGGCCACGAACATCAAAACTACCAGCACGCCTGAAATGGATTTTCTCACTGGTTTCTCCTTAGATAAATATGTTGAGTGACTGCGGCCCGTGATGAAGGGTCCTAAAACGCTTGCGGCCAGAAATTATCGTCCCGGGGTTGATGGCGGTCAAGATGAAAGGTTTTGCACTTTTCGGGCGGGACCTTTACGGAATCCTCCGCTGGTCTCGATCAAGTGATGTTCATCTGACCTTGACACTGCTTTCGCGGCGTGTATAGATGCCCGGAGAGTCTCCGGAGGTCGCAGTGTCCGAAGCGGCAGTGTCCGTTTGTAAAACCAGTGAAACCTCGTTGCAATGGCTTGCCCTAGCGTTAACGCCGGGGTTGGGGCCGACCAAGGCTCGCCGCGTGATTGAATTTTTTGGCAGCGTACAGGCGCTGTTTCGGGCCTCGCTTACGGAATTAGAAGCGGCAGGCCTACGCGCGATTTCCGCGCAGGCGCTTGGAACCGGCCGGTCGATGGAGTTGGCGCAAGACGAACTGGCGAAGGCCGCGGCTGTGGATGCGCGAATCATCGCTTTGGATGATCCCGGCTACCCGGACCAGTTGAAACAGATTTACGATCCTCCGCTCATCCTTTATGTGCGCGGCAACGATGCAGCGATCTCGCAGCCAGGAATCGCTGTGGTTGGTACGCGACATCCTACGCCTTACGGCTCCGGTATGGCCGAGCGGTTGGCCTGCGATCTGGCTGCGCGTGGACTGGTAATTTTCAGCGGCATGGCAAGAGGCATCGATACTGCCGGGCATCGCGGCGCGATTGCGGCGAAAGGTAAAACCGTGGCTGTGTGGGGCACCGGAGTCGACGAAGTTTATCCCAAAGAAAATAAGCGGTTGGTAGAACAGATTCTGGCTCTGGGAGGTGCGATTATTTCTGAATTTCCCATGGGCACGTTCCCCGCTCCACAGAATTTCCCTATTCGCAATCGCATTATCAGCGGCATTTCGCTCGGAGTGTTGGTAGTCGAGGCCGCCGAATACAGCGGCACGCGCATAACCGCACGCTGCGCGTTGGAGCAGAATCGCGAGGTTTTCGCGGTGCCGGGCAACGTCACCAACAAAGGCTCGTGGACGCCGAACACCCTGATCAAGCAGGGCGCGAAGCTGGTCGCCACATGGGAAGATATTTGGGAGGAACTGCCTGCGCAAGTGAAACTTACGCTGCAACCTGAGGGTGGCAATGAATCGCAGGCGGAGCAAACTGCATCTCTATTCGGGGAAGCGGAACTGGCGCCGCACGAAAAGAAAATCTTCGCGCTGCTTAAGGCTGACGAAGCCACGCACATCGATGACATCGTCGAAAGGCTGGAACCGGCGCTGTCATCCTCCGAAATATTCGCCGCGCTGTTCGAGCTGGAGCTCGCCGGCAAAGTAAAGCAATTGCCGGGGAAGAATTTCGTGAAGAGCTTCTAGCTGCTAGCTTCTGGCTTCTAGCTCGGAAAAGACGGCCGCCATGGAGGACTTTAAAGATCTGAGAGTGTGGGCAAAGGCTCATGAACTCGCTCTCAATGTTTACCAAAAGACTCGTTGCTTTCCAAAAGAGGAAATGTACGGTCTCACCAGTCAAATGCGTCGTTCGGCAGCATCTGTGGGCGCGAACATTGCCGAAGGTTGCGGTCGCAGATCAGACGGAGAGATGAGGCGTTTTCTTCAGATCGCTCGCGGATCCGCAAACGAATTGGAATATCACTTGCTTCTGGCGAGAGATTTGAAATTTATTCAATCCGCAGATTTCACGGAACTAGAAACCAAAGTTCTAGAGGTTCAACGCATGTTGGCTTCTCTTGCGGCAGCGGTAAAAGGCGCCGTTGCAAGCTAGAAGCTAGCAGCTAGGAGCCAGCAGCTTACCTCGCACAACTTGTTGCCAGCTCGCATTTCGTGCTAGTTTCAAAACCATTGAGGACACATTGGAAAAAGGTTTAGTCATCGTCGAGTCGCCTGCTAAGGCCAAGACCATCCAGAAATATCTGGGTAAGGGATTTACTGTCGAGGCTTCGCTCGGCCACGTGAAAGATCTGCCGAAGAGCACGCTCGGCGTCGATGTCGACAACGATTTCGAGACGGAATACATCGTCATCCCCGGCAAAGAAAAGGTGGTCGCGCGGCTGAAGAAGCTGGCACTGGGCATGGATAGAATCTACCTCGCGCCCGATCCGGATCGCGAAGGCGAAGCCATCGCCGCTCACCTGGCAGAAGAGTTAGGCGACGGCGCCAAGAAGAAGAAAAAGAAAAAAGGTAAGAAAGATGGTGAGCCGGAACCTGAGCGCATTCGTCGCGTAACTTTTAACGAGATCACGCAACGCGCGGTTCGCGAGGCATTTGAGCATCCACGAGACATCGATCAGAATCTCGTCGACGCACAGCAGGCGCGACGAGTTCTTGATCGCCTGGTTGGCTACCAGGTTTCTCCTCTTCTCTGGGACAAAGTTCGGCGAGGTCTATCCGCTGGCCGCGTGCAGACTGTTGCCTTGCGCCTCATCGTCGAACGCGAACGCGAAATCAAGGCCTTCGAAAAGAAAGAATATTGGACGATTGACGCCAATCTCGCCGGTCCCAAGCCCCCTGCTTTCGACGCGCGTTTTCTCGGCAAAGGCGAAGAGAAAATCGAAGTTACCAACGGCGAGGATGCAGAGAAGATCCGCGCCGCGCTGGAGCATGCCGACTGGCTTGTACGCACTGTCGACCGCAAAGAGCGCCGCCGCAACGCGACTCCGCCATTCACCACCAGCAAGCTGCAGCAGGATTCCTCCCGCAAGCTTCGTTTCAGCGTGAAGCGCACCATGATGATCGCGCAACGATCTGTACGAAGGCGTGGAACTCGGTGAGGAAGGACTGGTCGGCCTCATTACTTATATGCGTACTGATTCGGTGCGCGTATCGAATGATGCTTTGACCGAAGTCCGCGAATACATCAAGTCGCAATACGGCGATCAATATCTGCCGGAAGCGCCGAATGCCTATAAAGAGAAAAAGGCGGCGCAGGCGGCGCACGAAGCCATACGTCCCACATCGGCCATGCGTCATCCCGATCAGGTCAAGCAGTATTTAAAGGAGGACGAGTTCAAAGTTTACAAGCTGATCTGGCAGCGATTCGTGGCCTCGCAAATTACTCCCGCCGTTTTCGACCAGACAACTGTCGACATCGACGCCAAATCAGCGGCGGAAACATTCTGGTTCCGCGTTACCGGTTCGGTGCTCAAGTTCGACGGTTTCCTCAAGGTTTACGAAGAGTCGAAAGAAGGCAAGGACGAAGAGGACGAGGAACTCAAGCACAAACTGCCGCCGCTCGAGCCCGGCCAGAAGTTAACACTCAAGGCGCTGAAGCCAGAGCAGCATTTCACCGAACCTCCGCCGCGCTACAACGAAGCTTCGCTGGTAAAGGAACTCGAAGAACGCGGCATCGGCCGTCCTTCTACGTATTCCGCCATTCTCAGTACCATCCAGGAGCGGCAATACGTGCAGAAGCTAGGCGGCAAGTTTACGCCCACGGAAATCGGGCTGGTCGTGACCGATCTCCTGGTAGAAAACTTCCCCGACATTTTCGATATTCAGTACACCGCGCGACTAGAAGAAGAGCTGGACGAGATCGAAGAAGGCAAAGAAACCTGGACCGGTGCGCTAGCCGGATTCTATAAAAAATTCGAGAAAGACCTCCGCTACGCCTCCAAGCACATGGAGAACATCAAGCGGATGGAGAAGCCCACGGACGAGAAGTGCGAGCGCTGCGGTTCGCCACTAGTGATCAAGTGGGGCAAGCACGGTTCGTTCTACGCGTGCAGTTCGTACGATAAAGAAGATCCCAACAGCTGCACTTTCACCAAAGAAAATCCTATCAACTTGCCGGATCTCGATTCCGCCGACGTGCAGGAAACCACGCAGGAAGAATATTGCGAGAACTGTGGCCGCGTAATGGTGCTGAAGCGCGGACGCTTCGGCCAGTTCATGGCCTGCACGGGCTATCCTGATTGCAAAACCACTCGTCGCCTCGATCAGGGCAAAAAAGTTCCGGACATTCCTCTCGATGAACTATGCCCCAAGTGCGGAAGAAATATGATGATCCGCCACGGACGCTTCGGAGAGTTCACTACCTGCAGCGGATATCCAGAGTGCAAGTACGTGAAGCAGAATTTTATCGGAGTGAAATGCCCGCTCTGCAAAGACGGCGAACTGGTTGAGAAACGAGCGCGCAAGGGAAACACCTTCTATGGTTGCGGAAATTATCCGAAGTGCAAGTTCACCTCCGCCCACAAACCGATCGCAGAGAAATGTCCGTCCTGCGGAAGCGAATATTTGGTAGAAAAGTTTTTGAAGGCAGGTCCGGTGATTGCGTGTCCGAATAAAGAATGCGATTACGAGCGACCGGTGCCGGCAGAGGCCGCAGTCGTCGGCCAAAATGGGTGAACGCTGAGTAGTGGTAGAATGACTCCGGTTCCCTTCTCCACAATTCCAAACTCTTTTGGAGGTTCTCATGCCTAAGAAACCCACTGCTGCCGATGCGCAGCTGATTCTGCAGCTCTACGATCTTCGCCGCGAAGCCGAATTACGCAAGGCGCGTAACTGGTGGCTGGTAACTTTCTGGCCCGAAAGCGCAGACGACTTCATGAAAATTGGGGCCGCTTTTGGCTCGCAGGAAAATAACTGGTTGCGCCAAGTGAGCGGATACTGGAGCATGGTTGCGTCACTCACCTTGGCAGGAACAGTCAATCAGGAACTCGTCCTCGACCCCAGCTTTGGCGGCGAGATGTTTTTCATTTTCGCCAAGGTGAAGCCGTTTCTTGGAGAACTACGCACCAAGATGAAGAACCCGCGCATGTTTGCGAACATCGAGAAGCTGATTAACGGCTCGAAGCAGGGACGCGAGTGGATGAAGTATATAGAGGGCCAAGTAGCATCGCGCCGCGAGGCCATGGCGAAAGCCGCGAAGGCCTAGACACCTTGTCATCCCGAGCAACGCGAGGGATCTAGGTCCTTGTCTGCGCTACGTGTACTATGGCTGCCGGCAAACACCTAGATCCCTCGCTTCGCTCGGGATGACATCGTATAAAGAGGATGACAACGTATAAAGGGATGACAACGCGTATGTGACCGTGACCGAATCTTCCTACGAAATAAATTCTTTGATGTATTCGTCCTTGGTGTGCGCTAACTGGTGTACGTCGCCATTGAAGATAATCTTCCCATCGCGCAAAATAAGAAATGTCATGGGGACCTCGCCGCGCTGACCTTTTGGTAACGGCAGCATCTTGTTGGCTTTCCGGTCGAAGTAATGCGACGCCATCATAAAAGTATCTTGGATCCGATGGGTGACCAGGAGCGAACTGGTCTTGTAGACATCTCGCTGTTTGACGATCAGTTCGATAATGGTTGTGGAAGTAACCGGATCCAGGCCTCCAGTCGGCGAATCATAAAGCAGAATTTCCGGATGGGTAATAATGGCACGCGCAATGGCCACGCGCCGCCGCATTCCTCCGGAGAGTTCTGAAGGAAACTTGTCTACGGTATTTTCCAGCTCCACAAAGCTCAAAGCCTCGCGCACCGGCTTTTCAATCTCTTCCTCCGAAACGTGCCCCTCTTCGAGCAAGCGGAAAGCTACATTCTCACGGACGGTGAGCGAATCGAATAGCGCACTTTCCTGAAAAACCATTCCAATTTTTCGTCTCAGTTCAAACAAATCACCTTCGCGCATCTGGGTTACGTCGTCCCCCAAGACATAAATATGCCCCTCGTCGGGACACATCAGCCCAAGCGTCAGCTTCAGAATGGTGCTCTTCCCCGAACCCGCGACCCCCAAAATCGCCTTCGTCTCGCCTTTTTCCAGGTGAAAGGAAATTCCATCAAGCACAGTCTTGCCTTCGAATGCGATGGATACATTCTCGAAAATAATGACGTTGCCCGACGCACCGGTTTCCGACGGAGCGCGCTGTTCAATAGCGGTAGGAGGCGCGGCCATGATTATTGATAGGAGAAAACTGCCATAAGAAATTTGGTTATAAACAAATCGACAACCAGAATCAACACAGAGGACGCGACCACTGCCTGCGTGGTTGCGCGGCCCACTCCCTGGGTTCCCCCACGCGCTGTCATTCCGTAATAGCAGCCGATGGTGGAGATAATGAAACCGAAAAATAGGGGCTTCATCAGGCCCATGAAGACGTCTTGAAAAACCAACGTTTGATAAGCGGTATTCCAATACTGGTGCCAATCGAGCCCAAACAGCAGAACGGAAACCACTGCGCCACCAAACAATCCCAGCAAGTCAGAAATGATAGTGAGAAAAAAAAGCATGACGGTTGTGGAAACCACGCGCGGCGTGACCAGTTTCTTCATGGGATCGGTGCCCAGAGCGCGCATGGCATCAATCTGTTCGGTCACCACCATTGAACCGAGTTCGCTGGCCATGCCGGACGCGTTTCTGCCGGCAACCATCAGCCCGGTGATGATTGGCCCAAGCTCGCGCACCATGCCAACCGATACGAGTTGCCCGATCAATGAAAGCGAACCGAAGCGCTGCAATGTGTTCGCGCTGTTCAAAGCCAGTTCTGCGCCGATCGACAATCCGGTGAGCACGATGATTGGCAGAGATCCGAACCCGATCAGATCAGCCTGCTGGATCATGTCGGCGAAATAGCGGGGTTTTCGAAACAGGTTGGCGACCGCCTGGGCCGCAAGCAGGGAGTAATCCTGAACTGATTTGATCGTTTCCTTGGCGAATTCCGTCGGAGAAATCAGTTCCATGCGATTTCCGAACTATAGCAGAAGAAGCTATCAGCTATCAGCTGTCAGCTTTCCAGCAAAGAAATTGCGCAGGAGTTTCAACGAAGGGCGACACTCAAACGAAGCCAGTGCGCCGAAAGCCTTAAGCTGACAGCTGAGAGCTGAGAGCTGACAACTTTATTCCCGCACCTTCTTCTTGATATCAATATTCAGCCGTTTGATTTTCTGGTTCAAGGTGGAAAGAGGAATATGGAAACGCTCGGCTGCGTCAGTCTGGTTCCAGTTACATTTTTCCAGCATCTCGATGATAATCTGCCGCTCGCAATCTTCCATTATGTCGAACAGCGATGCGTCCGTTCTGCGCTCGAGTGCGGAAAAGGCGGTAGCTCGGCCTGCGATTTGATCGGGTAGAAGCTCGGCGCCAATGTCCACGCCTGCGGAGAGCACCACTGCGCGCTCAATTACGTTTTCCAGTTCACGCACATTACCGGGCCACGAGTAGGACAGCAACGGCCGCAGAGCTTCGGGAGTAATGCGCCGCGCAGGGCGCTCATTTTCTTTGGAGTATCGGTCAAGGAAAAATCCCACCAGCAAGGGAATGTCTTCTTTGCGTTGCCGCAGCGGCGGTAAGTCAACAGTGATGACATTCAGCCGGTAGAAAAGATCTTCGCGAAATTTGCCTTCCCGCACCTGCTGTTTCAAATCGACGTTGGTTGCGGCGATGATGCGCACGTCCACCTGGACTTCGTGCACCCCGCCCAAATGCATGAACTTTCGGTCCTGCAGTACGCGCAAGATTTTCGCCTGAGTGTCCATGCTCATGGTGCCTATTTCGTCGAGGAAAAGCGTGCCCCGGTCGGCGATTTCGAACAAGCCCTTTTTCGAAGCAACTGCGCTAGTGAATGCCCCCTTAACGTGTCCGAACAGAATCGACTCAAGCAGATCTGGCGGCATTGAACCGGTATTAACGGGGACAAAAGGACGATCGCGGCGGGGCGAGTTCAGGTGAATCGCCTTAGCGATGAGTTCCTTGCCCGTTCCGCTCTCGCCCTGCAGAAGCACTGTGGAACGGCTGGGCGCGACCTGCGCCACCAGGTCGAAAATCTTGAGCATGGGCTCGCTCTTGCCCACAATATTTTCAAAGTTGTAGCGCTGTTTCAAAGCGCGCTTGAGTTGGACGTTTTCTTCTTCCGCCCGATGCCGCGCAACCGCCGCACGCACATCCGCCAGCAACTTTTCGTTGTCCCAGGGCTTTTGAATGAAATTCGCCGCGCCGGCCTGCATCGCCTTTACCGCATTCTCGACCGTGCCGTAAGCAGTGACCATGATGATCGAGAGTCCGGGATCCTGCAGATGAATTTCCGCGAGTAAGTCCATGCCATCGCGATCGGGCAGCGCCAGGTCGAGTAATACCAGATCGAAGCTGCGTTCTCCGATGCGCGCTAATCCCTCTTCGCCGCTGGACGCGGATTGAACGCTGTAGCCTTCGAGTTCCAACAAAGTTTCCAGAGACTCGCGGATCGCCGCCTCGTCATCGATGATTAACACCGAACCAGCCGCTGCCAGCGTTGTTTCTCCGGAATTGTGCCGCACTATCACCGCCGCTTCAGACATTCACTGCCTTCCTGATTAATGGGAAATCGAGATAAAACGTTGTGCCTTGCCCACGACGGCTTTCCACGCGAATTTTTCCCGCGTGCTCCTGAATAATGCCGTAGGTTACGGACAGGCCGAGTCCCGTACCTCGCGGCTGGCCTTCACGAGGCGCCGTCTTGGTCGTAAAAAATGGATCGTAAATGCGGTGAATGTGCTCTTGCGCAATTCCAGTGCCGGTATCGGAAACCATTACGCCGACGCTGTCGCCATTGGTGGTCGCAATGCGCAGCGTTCCCCCATTGCTCATCGCATCTTTCGCATTCAGGAACAAGTTCAGAAACACCTGCTGCAATCGCCCGGCATTTCCGTTGATCAGTGGAATCTGCGCCCCGCGTTCATCCTGCACTTTAATCTTTGTCACCTTGAACTGATGATCGAGAAGCGCCAGCGTATCCGAAATAATTTTGTTGATGTCAATCGCCGTAAACTCAGTGCCGCTGGTGCGTGAAAAATTCAGCAGGTTGTTCACGATTTCCGAAGCGCGGAAGGTTTGCCGCGTGATCTTTTCCAGGAGCGCACCCTTGGGCGCATCACCCTGAAGTTGCTTCGACAGCATTTGCGCATAGGATGAAATCACTGCCAGCGGCGTATTCACTTCGTGCGCCACGCCCGCAGCCAGCAGTCCGATCGACGATAATTTGTCGGCCTGCGAAAGCTGTGCCTCGAGCTCAACGCGCTCGGTAATGTCATCCATGATGATCAGCCGGCCGATGACGCTGAAATCCTTCGTAACCAACGGCGCGATGGCAACATTCACCACGCGGCTCTCACCGGTTGGCGTCCCGAGGCGAAACTTGTAGAGATTGTGAATGCCGGGATTCTGCCGCACCCGGTAGAACGCTTCCACAAACGCTCCGGGAAAAACCTCGCCCAGAGGCCGCGTCAACGCCTGCCAGCGCGGCAGCGCGTACATCACTTCCATCTGCGAGTTCCACGACTCGATGCGGTCCTCCAGATCCACCGCCAGCACGCCCACGTTGATCGACTCGACGATGTTTTCGTTGAAGTCCTTGAGGCGTTCGTATTCGTCGACTTTCTGTTGCAGCGAGACATACAAGCGCGCGTTCTGGATCGCAATCGCGACATAACCTGCCAGCGTCTCCAGCAATTCCACGTCTTCGCTGGTGAGGAAATCCCCTTCCGCAGTTTTACCCAGGCCAATGACCGCGATGGTGTGCTTCTGCGCGCGGCAAGGAATGTAGTAGTTGAGATCGAGCTTGGCGATGGCTTGTTGCGCCTCCGCCGTTTCTCGCGGAACCTGGTGAGTATTGTCAAAGAACAAATGCCCGACCGCATCCTCCGGACGCGGTCTGCCCAGGAAACTCAAATCCAGTCCGCCCGTCTCCGTCATACCGAAAGATTTCGCAAGGGTAAATTGCGATGTCTCTCCCTGGGACAAAAATACCGCCATGCGATCCACCATCAGTGTGCGCGACAAACGGTCCACCACGGCGCTGAGCATTTTGTCGAGATCGGTTTCCGAACTCAGCTCGCGGCCAAATTCGATCAGCGTTTTCCTGTAGTCGTAGCCTGTGCGATAGAACACCTGGTCGATGCGTTCCTGAATCCATTTGCGCACCGGATCGAACAATAACGCCGTCACTACGATGGCCAGCACCAAGCCGATCGGGCCCGAACTCGGCACTTGCAGATGAACTAATTCGGCCACGCCTGCCACTACGGCGAAGTACGCGCCCGCAATCGCACCCGCCGCCAGCGTGTACGCCATACCTCGCTTGAAGATCAGGTCTACGTCCATCAAGCGATAGCGGAAGATGGCGTAACCAAACGTCAACGGCAAAATTCCCAGCGACAGCACCGAGACCTTCATCGCCGTCGTCGGCAGCGACCCCGCCAGATAAGGGATCACATAAAAAAGCGTGAACGGCGTGATCGCGAGAATCGTTCCCCGTGTAATCCATTTCAGTTGCTGACGCAGGATCGGCGTGCTTGCCCGGCGATAGTTATAGAGCAACACTCCCGCCGCCGCTATGAAGTACAGCGCCTGGCAAGCCATCTCCAAACGGTCAAGATTCCACCGCAGCCCCTCGCTAGCTTTGAGCAGCCATACCGCCACCACGTGGACGCTCAACAACAACAGCCCCGGCAGATAAATCGCGGCGATTACCCAACGATGTTTCCGAATGAACCAATGCCGCTCCGGGAAAGTCAGTACAAAATGCAGAAACAGAGCCGCCTGCAACAGCCCCGCCGCTACATTGCCCCAATAAATCGTCCAATCAAATCCGTTGAATTTTCCTGAATAATGAAACGCGTAGGAAATGAACGAAACCAGGCAGAAGATGTAGAAGTGAGTCGAACTCGGCGCGGTCCAGCGCCGCAGCAATACATACAACCCAATGCCGAGATAAATTAGCCCGATCAGCCGCAGCCAGTTGTACTGCGACCGCTCCGCCGGAACCGGAATCAGCACCACATCCACGGGAACCGACTGCCGCACCAGCGAGTAGGTTGCTTTGGACCATGCGCCCGCGTGATACAACTGGTGGCTTCGCCCAGCGGCGTTATTTACCTCGTGCCCATCGATCGCGGTAAGCTGATCGCCGACCTTGATTCCGGCCCGAGTTCCCGGCCCGCCAGCTTCTACGCGATTTGCCGTAAGCCGGCCTTGATGCTCGAACCACCACACTCCGTCGTCTGGAATCTGGAATTGGCGCTCTGCCGAAAGGTTATAACCGGCGTAAACCACGGCAGCCGTAGTCAGCAAGGCCAGCAGAATGGCCGTAAATCGGATTTGAAAATCCCTGTTCATCCGCCGCACAGGCTCCGCTGCCCGCAGGGAAAAATTATCCTGCTGGCCATTCTGCACTTTCACTGCCATCAGCGGACTCATTAAGCGGCCTCTAAAACGCCTATATCCAACAGCTTCCAATATTATAGAGACATCCACATAACCCAGCTATGCTTTTTGGAATACACCATCTGGTATTTTGTAAGCCAATGTCATAACTCAACTTGTAGACGCACAGCGTCCAGCTGATGCAGGGTGCCTCTCGCGCCCCATGGTTTCGATCTAGTCTCCGCCAGAAATTCTCGTTTCCCACTACGAGCGATGACGCTCGCGCCTACACGTCCTAAACCCAGCTAAAATATAATCACCGACCGAAATCATGGACAACAAAGCCATCGCCGGCATCCTCTACGAAACCGCCGACCTGCTCGAAATCGACGGCCAGGATTCCTTCCGCATCCGCTCCTACCGCAATGCCGCCGAGGCCATCGAAGCCTTCCCGCAACAGATCGCGGACCTCATCGCTGAGCCCAAAAAGGTCTTGGCCATTCCCGGAATAGGCAAAGGAATGCTGCTGAACCTGCAAGAAATGTTCAAGGAAGGCCGGCTTTCGTTGCACGCCGAAATGTTGAAAAAATACCACCCCTCCATGCTCAACCTGCTTAAGATTCAAGGCCTCGGCCCCAAGACCATCGCCCTGATATGGAGCGCCTACCGGGTCTGCGATCCAGAAGGCGTGGAAAAACTCGCGCAGGAGGGAAAAATTCGCATCCTCCCGCGCATGGGCGAAAAGCACGAGCAGAAGCTACTAAAAGCGATTCAGGATTACCGCCGCATTGCCGGACGCTTTCTGCTCGACACCGCCGAAGCTCAAGCCACAAAAATCATCGAGCATCTGAGCAATTATTCTGGCATCGACAGAGTCACACCCGCCGGCTCGCTTCGTCGCGGTCGCGAAACCGTCGGCGATCTCGACATTCTTGTCACCGGCAAGGTCTGTTGCGACGATGCCGAACGGCAAAAGCTGATCGACCACATCATCGAACTGCCGGGCCTGATGGAAATCATCGCCCGCGGCGAGAACAAAATAAGTTTTCGCATGCGCGGCGGCATGCAGGTTGACGTTCGTCTTCTGCCGCCCGAGTCGTTCGGCGCAGCCATGCAATATTTCACCGGCAGCAAAGCCCACAACGTAGCCCTGCGCCAGCGCGCTCTGAAAATGGGATACACGCTCAGCGAGTACAGTCTTGCGCAGCTGGACACCGAAAAACCGGTAGCGGGAAAAAGCGAAGAAGAAATTTACGCCAAGCTCAATCTGGATTACATTCCGCCCGAACTGCGCGAGAATTTAGGTGAAATCGATGCCGCGGAAAAACACGCTTTGCCGTCGTTAATCACGCAAGCCGACCTCCAGGGCGATGTCCACATGCACACCGTCGAAACCGACGGCCGCAACACCATCGAAGAAATGGCCGAGGCTGCCCGCGCCCACGGCTACAAATACATGGCTATTACCGATCACTCCAAGAACCTGGCCTTCGCCAACGGCCTCGACGACAAGCGAGCCGTCGAGCACATCCAACGCATCCGCGCGGTCGACAACAAAATCGACGGCATCCGCATTTTTGCCGGAATCGAAGTTGACATCCTAGCCGACGGCACTCTCGACCTCTCCGATTCCGTGCTCGAACAAATGGATCTGGTAATCGCCAGCGTCCACTCCCACTTCAATCAAAGCGCCAGCGAGATGACCGACCGTTTGCTGAAAGCCGTGGAAAATCCCAACACTTCATTTCTAGGACATCCAACCGGACGCATGCTGCTACGCCGCGACGCCTACCAATTCGACATCGATGCCGTCCTGAAAGCCGCCGCCCAACGCAAAGTAGCCATGGAATTGAATTCATATCCCGACCGCCTTGACCTGTGCGACCGCCATCTCCGCCTAGCCAAACAGTATGGCGTAAAAATCGTAATCAACACTGATTCCCACCACACGTCGCACATGGACAAAATCCACTACGGCATCCTGCAAGCCCGCCGCGCCTGGCTAACCAAGCAAGACGTACTAAACACACTCGCCGCTGCCGAATTCACAAAAGCAATGAAACATTCGTGGCCTGTGTAGGCGCGAGCGTCCTCGCTCCTGTACGCCAAATTATTCAGATCACTCCCACTCAATCGTTCCCGCCGGCTTCGGAGTTATGTCATAACCACGCGGTTAATACCTTTCACTTCTTTCATGACTCGGCTGGAGATTATCTTCAGCACCGCGTGAGTCAGCGTGGATCAGCGTTACCCTCGATATTTTCTTCTCAACATCCCCAATTCACTGTCATCCCGAGCAACGCGAGGGATCTGGGTTCTGCCGGCACAACTGTGGTTCGATGCGAATATGAGATATTTGCACATCTGGAAAGAATGGAATTTATGCGGACCAATATCGAAATCGACGATCGTTTGATGCGAAAAGCCATGCGCTGCAGCGGCGCCTCAACCAAGAAGCCGCGGTGGAGGCCGGTTTGCGCCTGTTAGCCGAGACGCGTGCCCAAGGCTCAATTCGTCAACTCCGCGGCAAAATGATGTGGGAAGGAAACCTTCAAGAATCCCGCTCGAGCCGAACCTCGGAGTAATCTGTCTGCGACGACGAACTGACGCGGCAGCGACTTGGTCTAACCGATCTAATCCTTATGGTGTTACAAGGAATTCGCGATCAAGCTAATTTCGTCAAAGTGCGTGAGCACCTGTTGAAATTCCATCTGTTCGAGAATGGCGGGAAGGAACTAGCCATAAAAGCCGCGCAGAACTACCGCAGCTTGGGAGCCCAGGGCTATACGATAAGAAGAACCATCGATTGTCTGATCGCCACTTTCTGCTTAGAGGCAGGACACTCTTTGCTGCACCGCGACCGCGATTTCGATGTCTTCGAAAAGGCCCTGGGGCTGAAGGTAGTGCACCCGTGACGGGCTCTCCATGTGATTTTGCCAACGACCAACGACGACCGGCCAACGACCGCTCCATCACTCCCACTCAATCGTTCCCGGCGGCTTTGACGTTATGTCGTAGACCACGCGGTTGACGCCTTTCACTTCGTTCACGATTCGGCTGGAGATGGTCTTCAACACTTCATGCGGTAGCGCAACCCAGTCGGCAGTCATGCCGTCTTCGGAGTGGACAGCGCGGATCGCACAGGTGTTGGCGTAGGTTCGCTGGTCGCCCATCACTCCGACGGACATCACCGGCAGCAGCACGGCGAACGATTGCCAGATCTTCGGATACAAGCCGGCTCGTTTGATTTCGCTTACCACGATGTCATCGCACTCGCGCAGAATGGCCAGACGTTCGCGTGTAACTTCACCGAGAATGCGCACCGCTAAGCCGGGTCCGGGAAACGGCTGGCGTTGCAGAATTTCTTCCGGCATACCCAGGTCGCGGCCGATCTTACGGACTTCGTCTTTGAATAATTCCTTGAGTGGCTCAATCAGCTTGAGTTTCATTTTTTCCGGCAGGCCACCCACGTTGTGATGCGATTTGATGATCTGCGAAGGTCCGCGCACGGAGCGCGATTCGATCACGTCGGGATAGAGCGTGCCCTGCACCAGCCATTCGACCTCGCCCTTGTCTTTCTCGACGCGATGCGCTTCCTCGTCGAATACGGCGATGAATTCGTTGCCAATGATTTTGCGTTTCTTCTCGGGATCAACCACGCCAGCGAGTTTGCTGAGGAAGCGATCAGTCGCATCAACCGCGACCACGTGAAGCCCCAGCTTGTCGCGCAGGTTCTGCTGAACTTTTTCGAATTCGTTTTTTCGCAGCACGCCATTGTTTACGAAGACAGAAGTCAGGCGCGAGGGCGAATTGCCGTCTCGCAGAGCGCGATCAACCAGCGTAGCTGCTACCGCAGAATCGACGCCGCCCGAGAGCGCGCAAATGGCCCGTCCATTGCCCACAGTCTGGCGCACGCTAGCGATAGTCGAATCGATGAAGTGTTGCGCAGTCCATGTTGGCTTAGCGCCGCAAATTTTTAAAGCGAAGTTGCGCAGGATGTCGGCGCCGGATTGCGTATGGCGCACTTCCGGGTGAAACTGAACCGCCCACATTTTTTGGTCAGTATTTTCGATAGCGGCAACAGCACTTGTCGAACTGGCGACCAATCGGAAACCTGGCGGCAAGTCCACGGCTTCGTCGCCGTGCGACATCCACACAGAAAGCTTCTTGGGTACATCATGAAAAAGAAGCGAACCTTCTTTGACCTCGACCGAGGCATGACCGTACTCGCGTTTGTCGGCGGCCCGCACCTTGCCACCGAGAGAATGCACCATCAACTGCAATCCGTAACAGATGCCGAGCACGGGCAGGCCCAACTCAAAAACTCGCCGGTCCATGTTGGGCGCGTCTTTGTCGTAAACCGACGAAGGTCCGCCCGACAGAATGATGCCGAGCGGCGAGTAGCTGCGGATTTCATCCAGACTCGCAGTGCAAGGCAGCACCACCGAAAAAACATTTTGTTCGCGGATGCGGCGCGCAATCAGTTGGGAATATTGCGCTCCAAAGTCGAGGACAACAATAGATTGGGTTTCCACGGACGAGTGTCTCAAATCGACGGAGGAGTGTAAAGAGTAGAAACTGCGAGCATCGGCAACGTTACGGTGTTACAGGATCAGGCCGAGTTTTCCTATCGCATCAACGGTTAACTAACATAATCCACAGTTTTTCCTCTACGTAATCCGCCTGCTATATTTGCTTCTGTCCCTCCGTACCTCACAATCCCTACGGAAAGTAGTGTCCTCCTCCATGACCGATTCGGCCGATTTTAAAGATATCGTCAAGCAGCAGGCGGACATCGCTCGCGTCGTCGGCGATTACGTCAAGCTGAGACCAGCGGGAGCGCAACGCTACTCAGGACTTTGTCCATTTCACAACGAGAACACTCCCTCGTTTTCGGTTCATGCCACGCTGCAGTTTTTCCATTGCTTCGGCTGCGGCGTCTCGGGAGACGTATTCACATTTATTCAAAAGATTGAAAATGTCTCTTTCCCGGAAGCAGTCAGGGCGGTGGCGCAAAAGTTGGGAATCGCGCTCCCAAAGCTGAGCTACAACAGTCCCGCCGAAGCCGAGGAAGCTAAACTGCGCGCTGTGCTGCTCGAAGTCCACGAACGCGCCGTCAGTTTCTTTCAGGAGTGCTTGCGCCGTCCGCAGGGAGCATACGCCCGCGAATATCTGGCTGGTCGCGGCCTAAGCCATGAAGTCATCAAAGCGTTTCGTATTGGTTACGCGCCCGATTCTGGGTTTCTGCTGAAAGACCGACTTAAGGGAGAATTCGACGAGGAGACGTTGCGCGCTAGTGGATTGTTCTCGTGGAAAGAAGGCTCGCAGCCCACGACCAGCTCTCAGCAAGACTCAAGGTCCCTCGACTCCGCTTGGGATGCCAAAGATGCGGAGACTATTGCAGACAAGCCTGGCAGTGATGAGAACAAGCCAACGACCGACGTCCAAAGACCAGCGACCATCTATTCCAAGTTTCGCAACCGGGTCGTGTTCCCTATCACCAACGAAACTGGCCGAGTTATCGCCTTCACGGGACGCACGCTCTCCAGCGACGAAAAAGCCGGACCGAAATATCTCAACTCGCCGGAAACGGCAATCTATTCCAAATCGCGAGTCCTGTTCAATCTCGACCAGGCCAAAGAAGCCATACGCAAACTGGATTACGCCATCCTCGTCGAAGGCCAGATGGATTGTATTTCGGTTTTCGCCGCCGGATTTCATAATGTGATTGCCAGTTCCGGAACCGCCTTCACCGAGATTCAAGCCAGATTGCTCGGCCGCTTCAGTAAAAACGTGGTCGTAAATTTCGATCCAGATACTGCCGGAGCTAAAGCCACGGAACGGACGTTGGGCCTTCTGGTCGAAGAAGATTTTCAGATCAAAGTCTTAACTCTCGAAGCCGGATTTGATCCCGATCTATTCATCCGCCAAAAAGGAAAAGCCGCATACGGCGAAGCGCTCAAGCATTCGCAACGCTATTTTGATTACCTCATCGAGCGCGCCCGGAGTCAGTTCCCCATTCGCAGTGCCGAGGGCAAAGTGAAGGCGCTGAATTATCTGCTGCCGCACATCCAGCGAGTCCCCAGCAGAATCGTACGCGACGAACTGGCGCATGAGATCGCGCAGAAACTCGGCATCGATTCCGCGGTTTTGCGGCAGGAATTAAAGCATGCCGCAACCAACCGGTCGGTGG